>JADCGA010000009.1 GCA_020249265.1 Roseomonas sp. | reverse complement strand
GAGAACAGGCAACGGACCCCAGAATATGGCCATCATCAAACACATGGCCTTGAACATGATCCGCAACGCAGAGGACACGCACAGCCTCAAGGTCAGAAGAAAAAAAGCCGCCCTGAATAACGAGTATCTGGCATCACTGCTACTCGGGATACAGGCTTCATGATTTCAAGCGATTGCCCTGCCCAGGCAAGCCATCGGCGTCCGCCCCCAAATGGGATGGAGCCCTGATGGGCAGAAAGACGAATAAATTCTCCTCCCAAGGTCCGTGCCCGGGCGGTGAGGATGGTGTTGGGCCGCGAGGGGCAGCATCCCTGCCGCCGGGCTGCAGCGTCATCCATTCCAGCCCATTTGGACTGCTGGACTGGGTCAAGCGCGCCGGGTTGGATAGCGTCAAGCGGGCCTGCGTGCAGACTGATATGGCTGAGAAGCTCAAGGCCCCGGAACCGCAAAACCATGAGCTTCGCCAGGCCAAAAAGACTCTGCGCAAGGCTCCTGCACCTTTTGCCTGCACGCAGCGCATTTCATCAACACGGAGCCCGACCGCCGGTTCAAGCCATGATCGCGTTTTTGGCGATCAGCGTAGTGTTCGCGGGTTGAACCGCAAAGCGGATGAAGGCCGATCTGCACGGTATTGCCGGCGGGCCCTTATCACCGCCGCCGAGGCACGCCCTTCGCTGGGCCGATATGCCGACGGCTTCGGCGATACCCGTCGGCCCTCTCCGAGCCTTGACCGGCAGACGCCAGACCAAGCCCGTTTCACCGCGCTGCCATCAAGCCCGATGGCGGCCTAGCCGAGGCAGGAAGCCACTCAGGAAACGCGCAGGAAGCGTTCCAGCAAACAGGGTCAACCCTCCCGGAACAGGCACATCAGCCAGCCTTGGCGCTTCATTTATGTTGGCTTGCGCGAATGAATGCTTGGGCAAACATCAATGGGAATTGGTCTTTTCGGGCAAGGGCCGCATGGCGCGAAGCTGCGCGGCAAGAGCGCCTTGCCCTGCCAATTCCGCCAGCAAGGCCGCTTCTTCCCGCGCCGCTTCAAACCCCAAGCGATAGCCTGCATAGGTCGCCTGATCCAGACTTTGGCCCAAGGCCTTGCCGATTGCCTGCATGAATGGCTTCCCCTTATCCGTGGCGGTTTCACCGCCCCTTGCAATAGCCTGCGCCGGCATGGCTGGTACCCGATGGGCAGGAACCGCCCCGGCTTGGCACATATTCCGTCCGCCCATCCGTCCGGCAATAGCCAGCACCCGCATGGCTGGTGCCGGAAGGGCAAGACCCGTTCTGCGCCGCGACAAAACCAGCGCCGGAAGAAGATCGGCAGTAACCCGATCCCGCATGGCTGGAACCCGATGGGCAGGACCCGTTGCGTGCTGGCACCATTTGCTGCGCGTATGCGGCGCTGGTGGAGAGCAATAACGCAAACAGGGCAGCGCGCAGCAGCATCATGGGCAATCCTTCCAGGGCCTGAAATCAGAAAAGCCGTACATCACAGTGAAACAATGTGGGGTCTTGCGCAAAGGTACTCAGTGACTCCTCACGAGGCGCTATAGACCAGGATTTCATCAAGTGCCGTTATCGCTGCAGCGCACCATGATTGCCCTCAATTTCGCTCTCCCCGATGGCAGCCGACTTGAGAAATCATGGAGGAATGAGAAAACATTGCGCCACCGATCATAAATTCTCATGCTTCAATCATGAATGCTGTTAAGGTTCATCTCTGATCCCCAGGAGAAATCCTGGTGGCCCACAACATTCCTGATCCCGTAGCGCTCGAATGTCTCGGGCCCGGTGGTCCGGTCAGCAGGACTAATGATGGCTCCCAACCCTTCCAAATCGCCCAGTTGAATATCGCCGCTAAACCTGATGGAGGCATGATCAATACGCTCCCAGGTGCCGCCCTTCGCAGCAAGCGAAAACAACAATACGCCAATCATCATGTATTTGATCATCGCGTCACCTTCGGTCAACCGACACATTCTCAAGCCGATTGGAAGGACACGTGGCCCAGAACAGCATCGGGCGGCATCCTTCAGCAAGACCGTCCCGAGAAAGCCACTCATCATGGCTTGCCGATGGCCGCCTTATGGCAGTGTGGCACTAATCAACCACCCCCAGCATCGTCGCGCACGTGCCTCACCGACGCCGATGCGCATGCTTGCAAGCCGCATCAAGCGCCCAGGCGTTGGCGGCGCCAGGCCAAATCCCATGTGGCGGAGCACGGCAACACCGCCATTCGTTCAACGCGCTATCATCCCGCGGAAGCCCTTCTTGCCAATTCAATCGGCGCGGATATTCGCCTCCCGCGCGATGCGGGTCCAGGTTTCGCGATCCTTCACCAAGGTTTCGCGCACTTCCGCCCCGGGCGCGAAAGCAGGGAAGGTTCCGAACCCGAGAAGAGTTTGCGGCAGATCAGTATTCTCCATGGTCCAGCGCATGGCATCTTCAAGGCGCCGCAGAATGGCGGGCGGGGTTGCCGCCGGCGCTGCAAGCGCCGTCCAGGAAACGAATTCATAGCCAGGCACCCCTGCTTCATCCACTGTTGGCACATCGGGCAAATTGGGATGCCGTTGGCGCGATGTCATAGCGAGCACACGAATGCGCCCAGCCTCATGCGCGCCGCGCATCAGCCCATAGCCATCCACCATCATCTGTACGCGCCCGCCCAGCAGATCCTGCAAGGCCGGGCCGCTGCCACGATAGGGCACATGGACAATATCCACGCCAGTGCGGCGCACAAGAATCTCAAAGGCGAAATGCGGCACACCGCCCGAACCACCAGAGCCGAAATTCAATTCGCCGGGCCGGCGGCGTGCGATATCCAGCAATTCCTGCAATGTGCGCGCCGGGAAATCCGCGGGCACGGCGATGGCCAGTGGCCCAAGCGTGACACGGTTGATGAAGGCAAAATCGCGCAGCGTATCAAAGCCGGGATTGGGAAATAGCGCTTGCGTCGTGTAATTGCCGACATTGCCGAAGAACAACGTATAGCCATCGGCGGGCGATTTGGTCACGTGATCCATCGCGATATTGCCGTTATTGCCCCCGCGATTATCAATCGCCACCTGCTGACCGAGCCTCTGACTGAGCCGCTGAAACGTGGGCCGCCCGATCGTGTCCACGCCCCCACCAGGCGGGA
Organism: Roseomonas sp.; assembly: GCA_020249265.1. Lineage (GTDB taxonomy): Bacteria > Pseudomonadota > Alphaproteobacteria > Acetobacterales > Acetobacteraceae > Neoroseomonas. Next base: position 75,298 of record JADCGA010000009.1, on the reverse strand, counting down.
AGCCGATCACGACACGAATGGGACGGCTTGGATAATCCCCTAGCGCGATTGCGGGCAGCGGCAACGCGGCACCAAGCCCACCAAGCAAGATCTGACGACGATTGACTCTCCCGATCATTGGTTTCCTCCGCTACTAGTCTTGATTTTGCAAAAGCCTATGGGGCGGCGGGGGGAAGCGTCAATGAAATTCGTGGCACCTTCATCGCTGGGGTGCTTGCCGCGCTTTCATCCTGCATCCCATGATCGGCAAGCCCCGCTGCAATGAGCCCGGATGATGGCGTTCCGCGCGCCCCAGTTTTGCCTGAGTGTTGAAGCGCCGCACCGCGGCCTGCATCGGCACTTGGTCGCGTAATCGTGAAGGGTCGCTGCCTGTCCCAGGCAATAATGAAAGCGATAGCGCTCAAGCCCCGCCGCCTTTTCAGTTGACGGATAGGCCCTTTGAAACCAACGGGAAGGCGTGCCCGAATGGCAAGGCCGCACCCCAGTGGTGCGATTCATCCTAACCTTTCCTGATCCAAAACTGTGCGTCTGCACCACTAGCCTTGTATTTGGTGGGCCTTTCCACGCTGCTGCCCTGAACCGACAGCAGCGACCGGACCACCAGGCAAAACGCTGCCCATTACTCAGGCCTTACGCCGGCGGCGCGCAGCACATCGGTGTAAGTTTTCACCCCTTCACGCACCAGATTCATCACCTGATCCGGCGTTTCAAACCCGGCGCGCGGCACAACGCCCGCCAATTCATTCAGGCGCGGCGCGCTTTGCTGAATGGCAGTCTGAAACGCTGCACCCAAGGCGGCGACAATCGGGGCCTGCGTGCCGGCGGGCGCCAGCATCGGGAAGAACTCCTCAAAGATAAAACCCGGAATGCCGGCTTCAGTCGCGCTTGGCACATCCGGCAAGGCGGGGCTGCGCTGGCTTGATGCGACCGCCAAGGCCCGCAAGGCGCCGCCGCGCACCTGCCCCAGGGATGATGCCATGGTGGGGGTGCCGAATTGTGCCTCACCACTCACCAGCGCGGCCACACCCGGTCCACCGCCGCGATAATGCACCATTTCGAATTGCGTATTGCTGATGCCACGGAAGATCTCGCCCGCCAGATGCACGCCGCTGCCAATCCCCGCAGAGGCGAAGTTGAACCTGCCCGGATTGGCGCGCAGCAGCGCAATCAGCTCCGCCGCATTCGTCGCAGGCGTGCGCGGATTGGCCGCCAGCACATGCGGGGAAAACCCGGCCACCGCAACGCCGACGAAATCATTGATGGTGTCATAGGGAACGCGCGCCACCAGCGCGGGCACCGAAGCATGCGCGCTATTGATCAGCACGGTGTAACCATCAGCCGGGGACCGCGCGACATGTTCCGTGCCAATCACGCTGCCCGCGCCAGCGCGGTTTTCCACCACCACGGGCTGGCCCAGAATATTGCCTGCGGCTTCCGCAATGATGCGGCCCACAATGTCATTCGACCCACCCGGCGCGAAAGGCACTACCAGACGCACAGGACGTGTCGGGCGCCATGCCTGGGCCTGGGCCAAATGAGGGGCAAGCCCCGCCGCCAAGGCCAGGCCCAAAGCTGTTCTGCGTTGCATCATTGGTGTTTTCCTCCCTATTCCTGCCGGGCACCTGCCGCGTCCCGGCCCTATGATTTCTCCCGGCCATTCAGCCTTGGGACCGCGCTTCTAGCCGAAGCCGCGTCTTCTTAGAATAGCGAAAACCCCTCGACGCCGCGCGCCCGCCGCCCCATCCTTGGACCATGACCGAAAACCCCCTTCTGACCCCCTGGACCACGCCCTTTGGCCTGCCGCCCTTTGGCGCCATTGAGCCCGCGCATTTCCTGCCCGCCTTTGAAGCCGCCATGGCAGCGCATCGCGCTGAGGTCGCGGCCATCGGCGCCAATCCCGCGCCGCCAAGCTTCGTCAATACGGTTGAAGCGTTGGAAGCTGCGGGGCGCTTGCTCAGCCGTATTGGCGCGACATTCTTCAACCTGGCCGCGAGCCACGCGACGGATGAGCTGCAACAGGTGGAACGCGACATCGCGCCCAAGCTCGCCGCGCATCGCATGGCGATCGCGCTTGATCCGGCGCTGTTCCACCGTGTCTCCGCATTGTATGCCGCGCGTGAAGGCCTGGATTTGGCGCCCGATCAGCGCCGCCTGCTGGGCCGGCTGTATCTGCGCCTCACGCGCGCTGGCGCCGGCCTAGATGAAACCGCGCGCGCGCGGCTTGCAGAAATCTCCACCCGCCTGGCCACGCTGCACACAAGCTTCGGGCAGAACGTGCTGGCCGATGAGAATGAATGGCGGATGGCGCTGACCGATGCCGATCTGGAAGGCCTGCCAGATTTCGCCCGCCAGGCGGCGCAAGAAGCCGCCGCTGCCGCCGGGCTTGATGGCTATGTCTTCACGCTTTCGCGATCTTCCGCCGAACCCTTCCTGACCTTCTCTGCCCGCCGCGATTTGCGCGAAAAACTCTGGCGCGGCTTTGCGGCGCGTGGCGCACTGACAGAAGGGCGAGAGAATGCGCCTTTGATCCGCGAAATCCTGATGCTGCGGCGCGAACGCGCGCAATTGCTGGGGGAGGCGGATTTCGCAACCTTTCGCCTGCGCGATACCATGGCGGGCTCCCCCGATGCCGCCGAAGCCTTGCTCCGCGCCTGCTGGGAACCGGCCAAGCTTCGCATCGCGCTTGAAAAGGCCGAGCTTGAAGCATTCGCCCGCGCCGCCGGCCATCATGGCGCGATTGAGCCCTGGGATTGGCGCTATTGGGCGGAACGCGCGCGGCAAGCGAAGCGCAGTTTCGATGGCGCTGCGCTGAAGCCGCATTTTGAATTGGAAGCCATGTTGCGTGCCGTTTTTGATACCGCACGGCGCTTGTTTGGTCTTGTCTTCGAAGAACGCGCCGATATTCCGCGCTACCATGCGGATCTGCGCGGCTTTGAAGCGCTTGATGAAGCGGGCAATCATGTTGGGCTTTTGCTGCTGGATAACTTCGCCCGCCCCGGCAAACGCTCCGGCGCCTGGATGAGCAGCTTTCGCGTGGCCGATGGCCTGGGCGATGGCACCGCGCCCATCATCATCAACAACAATAACCTCGCGCGCGCGACACCAACGCTGCTGTCCTTTGATGAAGCGCGCACACTGTTTCATGAATTCGGCCATGCGCTGCATGGGCTGATGAGCCGCGCGCGCTACCCATCCCAATCCGGCACCGCCGTGCTTGGTGATTTTGTCGAATTCCCCTCTCAGGTCATGGAAAACTGGCTGAGCCTACCGGAGACACTGCAAACCCATGCGCGGCATCATGAAACTGGCGAAGCCTTGGATGAGGCGTTGCTCGCCCGCGTGCTCGCCGCGCGCAATGATGGTCAGGGTTTCGCGATGGTGGAATACCTCTCCTGTGCCTTGATTGACCTGGCACTGCATCGGCATACGGCGCCGGAAGACCTGAGACTGGCAGAATTTGAAGCCGCCTTCCTGACTGAGATCGGCATGCCTGAGGGCATGGCGCTGCGCCACCGTCCGATCCATTTCGGCCATTTGTTCTCCGGCGATGGCTATGCGGCGGGCTATTACTTCTATCTTTGGGCCGAAGTGCTGGATGCCGATGGGTTTGAGGCTTTTGAGGAAGCGGGCAATCCCTTCGACCCTGACCTTGCCGCGCGGCTGAAAAGCATTTTTGAGGCCGGCGACACAACAGACCCCATGGCGCTTTACACGGCTTTTCGCGGCCGGCCGCCGCAGGTGGAAGCTTTGCTCCGCAAGCGCGGGCTGGTTGGGGCGTGATGGGCGGCGCAGGGAAACGCCGAATTTTTACGCCCCAAACCGCGCAAATTCCCGCGCCAAATCCTCATAAATCGCGCGTTTGAATGCCACCGCCAGCGTGGGCAATTCGCCAAGCTGCGCCCATCGCCAGGCGTCGAATTCCGGGTGCGGGTCAAGATCAAGCCGGATGTCAGAATCACTGCCCAAAAAGCGCAGCGCGAACCATTTCTGCCTTTGCCCACGATACTTGCCGCCCAAGGCCTTGCCGATCAACTCAGTCGGCAGATCATAGAATAGCCAGCGCGGATATTCGGCCAGGATCGCGGCCTTGGCGGTGCCGATTTCCTCCTCCAATTCGCGAAAAACGGCAATAGCAGGATCCTCGCCCGCATCCATGCCCCCTTGCGGCAATTGCCACCCACCCGGTGCCCCTTCGGCATTGGGCAAATCTGCGCGCCGCGCCACCAGCACCTGCCCCGCCGCGTTGAACAGCAGCGCGCCAACATTATCCCGATAGGGCAGCGTCATTGCGTGCGGTTTTCCGCAGTCTCCGGCGGGCGACGGATCAGCACGGAAACAGGGGCCAACACAACGCCGCGCCGTTCAAGCCCCGCCGCCCAGGCGACCAGCCGATCCACCACCACCGGCGTTGCGGCATGCGCCAGGCCAAGCGCGGAACCGCGCGCCTTCGCAATTGTCTCAAGCTCCACAAGGCGCCGTTCGATTTCCGTCCTCGTCGCAGGTTCATCCAGGATCACATCCACGGAACGGCCCCAGGCGCGCCCTGGCCCGGCAACACCGGGGCGAGCATCCACAAACAACAGGCCGCGATTGCGGAGCGATTCCTGCAACGCGAAATAGCTTTGTTCCATGGCGGCGAAGCGTTCACCCCGCATGCCACCGACCACGCCGATGGCGCCGACATAGCCTGGGAAGCGCGACAGCACCCATTCCAGATTGGCCATGTTTTCCGTTGCCGAACGCCCGGTCAGCAAGGCGCGATTCCCAGGATCATTCAGCGGATAGCCGGCGGGTTCCAGCGGCAGGCCGATCAGCGTTTCAGAACCCTTGGCACGCAACCGTTCTGCGACCTGCGCGGCCCGCGGTGCATAGGGCGAAATTGCAAAGGTGACGGCAGGCGGCAGGCGGCGTATGGCGTCTTCCGTTTGTGCATTGGAAATGCCGATATCGGCGACAATGACGCCAATGCGCGCGCGGGTATCCTGCCGGTCGAACTGCCCGGCATAGGCGCGGATGGAGGTACGGCCATCAGCGCCCACGCGCGGCAGCGCGCCAAAACGCCCCGGTTCCAACAGGGCGGGATCGGGCGCGGCAATGGGCCGCGCGGGGGGAAATTCTGGCGTGGCCACAGGCACATCAAGTGGCGGTGGCGCTGGTGCGGCGGGGGTTTGGGCCGATGCCTCGGCGCTTGGCGCATCTGGCTCCGGCGCCGGTGCTTCCGCCTGGACGGGCGGTGGAGAGGCTTCGGAGGGCTCAGGCGTTGTGATGGGCAAGGCTGGCGTTTCAGCCACCGGCGCGGGGGCAGGCGCGGGTTCGGGCGTTTGCGCAGCCTCGGCCACGGCCTCCTCATGCGGGTCGGGCGGGCCGAGCCTGTCAAGCCAAAGCCCGCCGCCACCCAGTAGCAGCAGCATCAGCACCCAGAATATGCCAAGCCCGCGCCAGCCGGCGAATACCCGGCGCGGCAATCCTTCTGCCATCATATCCTCAGCGCTGTCCGCCGCGTGGCGCCGAAGCCATGCCGCGCAACAGCATTAAAGCCTGTTGAAGTTGATGATCCGTTTCCGGCTTGGTCGGATCAAAGGCCGGGGCGCCTTCCGCTGGTTGGCGCGCCACGCGTTCCACCAGGCCCGCCGGCAGATTAAGCGGCGGCGGTGGGATCGGCGCGCGGGTTTCCGCCTGGGTTTCATTGCGCAGCGATCGGCGCAAATCCGCTTCCCTATCACGAGGCTGCTGGGCGGCGCGGGTTTCTTCCCGCGTTGCCAGCACTTCGATATCGGGTTCAATCCCCGTGCCCTGGATGGACCGGCCCGATGGCGTATAGTAGCGCGCCGTGGTCAGCCGGATGGCGCCGTGGCCGGGCACGGGCATCACGGTTTGCACGCTGCCCTTGCCGAAGGATTTCACGCCAACCACCACCGCGCGGCGATGATCCTGCAAAGCGCCAGCGACGATTTCACTCGCACTCGCGCTGCCGCCATTGATCAGCACCACAATCGGCAGCCCATCCGCGATATCGCCCGCCTTGGCATTCCAGCGCTGCGCATCTTCCGTCCGGCGCGCGCGGGTGGAAACAATCTCCCCCTGCGTCAGGAAATCATCGGTGACCTGCACGGCCTGATCAAGCAACCCGCCCGGATTATTGCGCAAATCGAGGATCAATCCCTTAAGCCCGCCCTGCGCCTGCTGCTTCAATTGCTGCACCGCCCGGCGCAGCCCCGCTTCCGTCTGTTCGTTGAAGGAAGTGATCCGCACATAGCCCAGATTGCCATCTTCCAGCCGGAAGCGCACCACTTGCGGGCGAATGACATCACGCGTCAGCGTCAGTTCAATCGGCCGTTCCGTGCCCTGGCGACGAATGGTGAGCCTTATCTGCGTGTTGCGCTGGCCGCGCATCTGTTCCACGGCCTCCTGCAGCGTCAGGCCCTGCACGGAAGTGCCATTCAAATGCGTGATGAAGTCACCCGGCCGGACCCCAGCGCGCGCCGCAGGGGTTTCATCAATTGGGCTGATCACCTTAATATAGCCGCCTTCCTGCGTCACTTCGATCCCAAGCCCGCCGAATTCACCGCGGGTCTGGGTTTGCATGTCGCGGAAGCTGCGCTGGTTCAAATAGGATGAATGCGGGTCAAGGCTGGACAGCATGCCCTGGATCGCGTTTTCGATCGCGTCCCGGTCATTGACCGGCTCCACATATTCGGCGCGCACCCTTTCGAACACATCGCCAAACAGGTTCAGCAGCCGATAGGTCTCAGCCCGGCTGCCTTCCTGTGCCCAGGCAGCGACCATGGGGCCCACCACCACGCCGGCGGCAAAGGCCGCGCCAATCCCCGCATAACGCAAAATTCCGCGCTTCATGCGCCGCAATCCTTCTCATCACTCGGCCGGAGCCAGAACACCCCTGGGTAACATAGACATTCATGGTGCTTTGCGCGACTCCAGAACGCGTTTCCCCGCCGAAAAATCACGCGGGCCGCTATTCGGCCCCGCCAAGCCAGGGCACGGGGTCCACCACCCGGCCATTGCGGCGCAATTCCATATAGAGCACGTTCCGCCCATCCGCCCCGTCGCCGAGTCGGCCAAGCGCCTCCCCGGCCAGGAGCGCCGCCCCCGCTTCGGTATCCAAAGCCTCAAACCCCGCCAGGACAAGATGCAGGCCGGGGCCGCATTCCAGAATGATGATCTGCCCGAAGCGCCGGAAGGGGCCGGCGAATACCGCGCGCCCGGTGCAGGGGCTGACCACCCGCGCACCTGCCGTAGCGGAGAAGGTGACACCCCGCGCCGGCCCGGCTTCGCCCCTTTGGCCGAAGGCAATGCTGATCCGCCCATGGACCGGGGCGGGGCGGCCCATCTCCGCTGGCGTTGGCAAGGCTTGCGGGACCGCGACAGGGGTCGCCGGGCGCGGCCGGTGCGCTTCTTCCCGCGCCTTGGCCTGGGCTTCCTGGCGCGCCCGCGCTGCGGCAGCCACCGCCTGCCTAGCCTGCTCACGTTCCAAAGCCGTCAGCATTTCCGCAAGGTCATTGGCGCGGGCCAGCGCTTCCTGCGCGCGCTGGGCTTCCGCCCTTTGCGTGGCGCGCGCGCCGTGCTCGCGCAGCCTGGTCTCGGTGATCTCGGCATCCAAAGCCTCTGCCGCATGCCGTAGTTCCGCTTCTGCCGCAGCGACCATGCTGGCTTCCGCGGCGGCGATGCGTTTGCGCCGCTCGGCCTCAGCATGGGCCAGGTGCAGAACCTCAACCTCGGTACGGATTTGGCGGGCCATGCCTTGCAGGACCAGAAGGCCGCGCAGAGCCTCATCCGGTGGGGCGGGCTGGGCGAGCAGGGTCTCGGCTGGCCATAGCGCGAGGCGCCGCATGGCCGGCATCATTGGCGCAAGGGCAGCAGCGCGGGAAGCTGCCTCGTTATAGGCCGTCACCGCTTCGGACTCGGCGCGTTGCTTGCGCTGTTCTGCTGCTTCAAGCGCGCGTTCGGCTTCCTGCACCCGCGCTGCCATGGCAACGCGCTGGCGCGCGAGGCCGCTTTCTTCCGCCGCTGCCGCTTCGGCTTCGCGTGCGGCGGCTTCGGCAGCGGCGCGGCTGGCGGCACCGGTGAGGCGGGCTTCTTCCAGGGCTTCGCGCGAAGGCTGCGCAAGGGCAAGGCCGGGCAGCGCCAGCAGGAAAAGCGCGAAAGCGACGCGCGCCTTAGCCAAGCAGGGAATGCCCCGTCATGGCAGCGGGCTGGGGCAGACCAAGAAGCGCGAGTAAGGTCGGCGCAATATCCGCCAGCCGCCCATCCTTGATCGCCGCCCCTTGCGGGCCGCCCATCAAAATGACCGGCACCGCATTGGTGGTATGCGCGGTATGCGGCCCGCCGGTTGCGGGGTCTTTCATCAATTCGGCATTGCCGTGATCGGCGGTGACCAGCAGGCAGCCACCCACTTCTTCAAGTGCGGCGACAATGTGCCCAAGCCCGGTATCCACGGCTTCAACCGCGCGTTTTGCGGCGGCAAGGCTGCCGGTATGGCCCACCATATCGGCATTGGCGAAATTCAGCACAATCAGATCATGGGTGCGGCTGTTGATCGCTGCCACGGCTTTTTCCGTGAGTTCAGGCGCCGACATTTCCGGCTTCAGATCATAGGTCGCGACATCCTTGGGCGATGGCACCATGATGCGTTCTTCACCCGGATAGACAGCTTCTTCCCCGCCATTCAGGAAGAAGGTGACATGCGGGTATTTTTCCGTCTCCGCCATGCGGAGCTGCTTGAGCCCCGCACGCGCCACAACTTCGCCAAGCTTGTCCACCATGGATTGCGGCGCGAAGGCGGTGGCGAGATGCGCATTCAGCGCATCGCTATATTCCGTAAGGCCGACAGCGGCAGCAAAACGCGGCAATCGCGTACGCGCAAAGCCATCAAAACCGGGATCAAGCAGCGCTGTCAGGATTTCCCGCGCGCGATCTGCGCGGAAATTGAAGCAGAGAAGGCCATCGCCATCCGTCATGCCGGCGTAGTCACCAATGACGCTGGCCGGGATGAATTCATCACTCTTGTCGGCGGCATGGGCGGCTGAGATGGCGGCTGCGGCTGAGGAGGCGGGAACGCCCTTCGCTTCCACCATCGCTTGATAGGCTTGCGCCACGCGATCCCAGCGCTTGTCGCGATCCATCGCAAAATAGCGCCCGATGATGGTGGCGATGCGCACGCCCGCAACACCTGCAAGATCAGCTTCGAAGCGCTTCAGATATTCGGGGGCCGCGCGCGGTGGCGTATCCCGCCCATCGGTGAAACCGTGAATAGCAACCGGTATGCCCGCCCCTGACAGCAGTTTCGCCAAAGCCACCGCCTGGTTCTGATGCGCATGCACCCCACCGGGGGAGAGCAAGCCCATCAAATGGCAGGTGCCGCCCGAGGCTTTCAGCTTCGCGATCAACCCTGTGAGTGCCGGCAATTGCGCGAAGGACCCATCGGCGATGGCAGCATCAATGCGCGGCAAATCCTGCATCACCACGCGCCCGGCACCGATATTGAGATGCCCGACCTCGGAATTGCCCATCTGCCCTTCTGGCAGCCCGACATCGAGCCCCGAGGTCTTCAGGAAAGCATGTGGGCAGGATGCCCAAAGCGAATCAAAGCTTGGCGTCTTGGCTTGGCGCACGGCGTTATCGGCAACTTCGTCCCGCCAGCCCCAGCCATCCAGAATGACCAGCATCACGGGGCGCGGCGCGGCGGCGGCTTGCATACGGAACAACTCCTCAACCTATGCTGGCCGAAATACCCCCCGTGGTACCCAGCACGCAAGCGCGGATCAGAAGGGCAACAGCGCCGGCACACCGAAGAAACGCGCATGGAAATGCAGCGTCACAGCCCAGCCGATCAGCCCGAGCGCTGGCGCGAGCCAGCCGATTTCCGCCAGCACCAGCCGATTGCGCCCGGCCATGATGGCGCCAAAGGGCAGGATGGAGGTCTCGGCGCGTAGCTTCGCCGCCGCCGCCGGGTCGCGTGCCGCCAGCTTGCGATCAATGGAAGGCATGCCGATGAAAGCGCTGATGGCGAAGGTGCCGAAGAAGATCACACTCGCCAGATCGCCATTGCCGAGCACATGCACCAAAGCCCAAAGCGCGAAAGACCACAGCATGGGGTGGCGCGTGACGCGTTGAATGCCGCGCGCCTGCTGCCCGGCGAGACCCTCTCCGCCGATACCTGTTGGGTTGCGCAAAAGCCCGCCGGCGAAAAACAGGAAGGCGGGTAGCATGATCAGCGCCAGTATCAGGCGGAGCCAGGCCGGCGCGGTCCAGATCGGCACGTGGTCAGCCGCGCCCGAGGCGCGCACGAGCAGCACCAAGGCAACCACCGACAGGATGGAATAGACAATGCGAAAGCCATTCGCGCCAAGGCCAGCGACCAGCCTGGCCCGCATCAGGCCGCTGGCGAGCCCGTTATGCGTTGCGAACCAAAAGGCTGCCGCCAGCAGCAGGTGGAAGAAGGCTTTCATGGCTTCAAAGATCCTTCAAAACAGCCCAAAGCGCCGATTTCGCCTCAAACCCAATCCCAGGAATATCGGGCATCTTGATCCGCCCATCTACCACTGGCGTAGAATCGGCGAAACCACCGAAGGGCGCGAAAACCTCCGGGTAGCTTTCATTCCCGCCAAGCCCGAGGCCAACGGCGATATTCAGCGCGAATTGATGCCCGCCATGCGGCACGCAACGCCGCGGTGACCAGCCGTGCCGCGCCAACATCTCCAGCGTGCGGAGATATTCCACCAAGCCATAAGAGAGCGCTGGATCGAATTGCAGAATATCGCGATCCGGGCGGAGCCCACCATGGCGGATCAGATTGCGCGCATCCAGCATGGAAAACAGATTCTCGCCCGTGGCAATCGGCGGCATATATTGTTCTGCCAAGGCGGCATGAGTTGCATAATCCAGCGGGTCCAGCGGTTCTTCATACCAGCGCAGCCCAAATTGTTGCAGCGCCGCGCCATAGGTGAGTGCCGCATGCAAACCAAAGCGCCCATTCACATCCACGGCCAGCCGAGATCCATCACCACCAAGCAGCTTCACCACCGCTTCAATGCGCGCCAAATCCTCGGCCAAAGCTTCCTTCATGGGGGTGCCGGGGGCTCCACCGATCTTCATCTTCACCGTGGTATAACCCATGCCGAGGTAGCGCTTCATTTCCTCAACCAAAGCATCCACGCCCTTGCCGGGATAGTAATAGCCCCCCGCGGCATAGACCCAGGCGCTGTCATCCGCCTGGCCACCCCGGAAACGATCGGCAAGCAAGCGCCACAGCGGCACGCCTTCCAGCTTCGCTGCCGCATCCCAAAGCGCCATATCCAAAACGCCAACCGCGACTGAACGATCCCCATGCCCGCCCGGCTTTTCGTTGCGCATCATCGCAGCCCAGGCGCCGGCAGGGCTCAACCCGCCTTCGCCCCGCGACAGTTCCGCCTCGGTCGCCGCTTGCAGCCTTGGGATGAAGCGTTCCGCAAGCAAACCGGGCTGCGCGTACCGGCCATTGGAATTGAAGCCATAGCCCGTCGCCTTTTTGCCGGCGCCATCTTCCACCGTGATGGCAACCACACTCGCCGTCATTTTCGAAAAATCAATATAGGCATTGGCGATGGCGCTGCTGATGGGCACAACACCCTGGCGAATGGAAGCGATACGCATGTTGAGTTCCTGGCTTGAGAAAACAAAACCGGCTGAGGCGATCAGCCGAGCAATCTTCCAATCACGCGCGCCGTGTAATCCACCACCGGGATCACGCGCCCGTAATTGATGCGCGTCGGCCCGATCACACCAATGGCGCCGACAATCTTTTCCTGCCCATTGCGGAAGGGTGCGACCACCACGGAAAGTCCCGCGCTATCGAACAAACCGCTTTCGGCGCCGATAAAAATCTGCACGCCTTCACCGCGCTGCGCCAATTCCAACAGGCGCAGCATGGTTTCCTGCGCTTCCAGCCTTTCGAATAATCGCTGGATTTCCTGCACCTGCGCCGCCTGATCAAGGTTCTGCAAAAGCCGCGATTGGCCGCGCAGAATAAGCGACCCACCCCCGCCACCCGCCCAGGTGGCCAGCCCCGCTGAGATCACTTGCTGCGTCAGCGCATCCAAGGCTGTGCGATCCGCGGCGATTTCCTCGGACACCTTGGTGCGGGTTTCTTCCAAAGTACGACCCGCAAGTCGCGCATTCAGGTAATTCGAGGCTTGGGTCAGCGCGGAAGGCGGCAGCCCCGCCGGCACTTCTATGACGCGGTTTTCCACCTGGCCGCCTTCATGCACTAGCACCACCAAAGCCCGGCCCGGTCCAAGTGCCACAAATTCAATATGGCGCACTGGGTTTTCTGTTTTCGGCGCCACCACCAGCCCAGCAGCACCCGCAAGACCCGAGAGCATCAGCCCGGCCTCGGCCAGCGTTTCCTCCAAGGACCGCCCGGATGCCGCGCAGCGCGCTGCAATCGCATCCCGGTCTTCCTCACCCAAAGCGCCAAATTCCAGCAGCCCATCCACGAAAAGCCGAAGCCCCCTTTCGGTGGGCAGGCGCCCCGCCGAGGTATGCGGCGCGTAAAGCAGGCCCGCATCTTCCAGATCCGCCATGGCGTTGCGGATGGTGGCAGGCGAAAGCCCCAGCGGCAGCCGGCGGGACAGGGTGCGCGACCCCACGGGTTCGCCAGTCGCGACATAGGTTTCCACCAATTCGCGGAGGATCTGCGCCGAACGGCTATCCAGCCCGGCAGCGGAGGGCAGCCCCGGCGTCAGCATCGCGGGCGTATGGGTCACGGGTTGTGGTCCCGATTTGTCATGGGCCGAGTATGGGGCCTGGGCCGGGCGCGTCAACGGGTTAGCGCGACCCCAGCGCTTGTGCTAACCGCGCGTCCATGAACAGACCCTCAGGCCGCGCCCCCGGGGCGCTTCGCACCGTTTCCATCCAGCCAGGCGTCGCCCGCCATGCGGAAGGCTCCTGCGTTATTCGCATGGGGCTGACCGAGGTGCTGTGCACCGCAAGCGTTGAAGGCAAGGTCCCGCCCTTCCTGCGAGGCCAGGGCCAGGGCTGGGTGACCGCCGAATACGGCATGCTGCCGCGTGCCACGCATACGCGCGGGGACCGCGAAGCCGCGCGCGGCAAGCAATCTGGCCGCACGCAAGAAATCCAACGCCTGATTGGGCGAAGCCTGCGCGCCGTCACGGATTTGAAGGCGATGGGGGAAATGACCATCACACTGGATTGCGATGTGCTGACCGCCGATGGCGGCACGCGCTGCGCTTCCATCACCGGCGCCTGGGTGGCGCTGCATCTGGCGTTTGAACATTGCAAGCGTATGAACATCATCACGCGCAATCCGCTCAAGGATCAGGTGGCAGCGATTTCCTGCGGCATTTATCAGGGCGTGCCCGTGCTCGACCTTGATTATGATGAGGACAGCAAGGCCGATGCGGATGCGAATTTTGTGCTGACAGCGTCTGGCGGCATTGTGGAAATTCAGGGCACGGCGGAAGGCGCGCCCTTCACTGAAGCGGATTTGAATGCGCTGATGGGCCATGCGCGGGAAGGCACGGCAGCGCTTTTCGCCAAGCAGCGCCTTGCGGTGGATAAGTGATGGCGCATCGTCGCCTCTCGCGCGGCGAGAAGATTGTCATCGCCTCCCACAATGCCGGGAAGCTTCGCGAAGTGGCGGCATTGCTGGCGCCGCATGGCATTGAAGTGACCAGCGCCGGCGCGCTTGGCCTGCCGGAACCGGAGGAAAGCGAAACCAGCTTCCTCGGCAATGCGCGCATCAAAGCCCATGCGGCGGCGCGCGCTTCGGGCCTGCCGGCGCTTTCCGATGATTCAGGCTTTTCCGTTGCGGCGCTTGATGGCGCGCCGGGCGTCTACACCGCCGATTGGGCCATGCGCCCGGAAGGTGGGCGGGATTACGCGCTTGCCATGGGCAAGGTGCATGATCTGGCCAAGGATGCGCCTGACCGCGCGGCCTGGTTCACCTGCGCTTTGGTGCTCGCCTGGCCCGATGGGCATGAAGAAGGCTTTGAGGGCAAGGCAGAAGGCGCATGGGTCTGGCCGCCACGCGGCGCGCATGGCTTTGGCTATGACCCGATGTTTGTGCCTTCAGGCTTGCACGAAACCTTCGGCGAAATGGACCCGGTGGAGAAGCACCGCATCAGCCATCGCGCCGCGGCTTTCGCGTTGCTGTCCGCTTCCTGCCTGCCACCGGCGGCAGGCTGAGCTTCAAGGGCGGCGGCGCTTCCGGCGATAGCCCGCGCCGGATCAGGCTCGCCCAGCCTTCTTCGGGATTGTCCACAATTTCAAACAGCTTCAAATCCGCCTCGCTGATCATGCCTTCTTCGGCGAGGGCCGCAAAATTCACCACCTTGGTCCAGTAATCGCGCCCAAAAAGCACAATCGGCACCGGGCGCATTTTTTTCGATTGTACCAGCGTCAGCACTTCAAATAATTCATCAAAAGTCCCGAAGCCACCTGGAAAAACCGCGAGTGCATTGGCGCGCATGGCCAAATGCATCTTGCGCATGGCGAAGTAATGGAAGCGAAAGGTCAGCGCCGGCGTGGACCAGGGATTGGGCGCCTGTTCATGCGGCAGGGTGATGTTGAAGCCGATGGAAGGCGCGCCGCATTCTGACGCGCCACGATTGGCCGCTTCCATGATCCCCGGTCCACCACCTGTGGCAATTACATTATCCCGCGTTGCGCCGGAAGCGGCCAAGGCGCCGCCACGCATGGAGACAATGCGGGCGAAGGCGCGCGCATCCTCATAAAACCGGGATCGGTCCAGGGCCTTTTGCGCGGCGCGCTTTTCCGCCGCGCCGCGCGCTTTCTTCGCCTGGGTGGCGGCTTCCTCCGCACTTGGCGTTCGGGCAGAACCGAAAACCACAATGGTGGAACGCACCCCCCAATCGCGCAGCTCATATTCCGCCTTGGCGTATTCCATGCCGAAGCGGAAAGGGCGCATTTCGTCGCGGAGCAGGAATTCCTGATCCTCCACCGCCAGCAGGTAGCTGCGTGAGTGTTTTTGGGCGCCGTTGTCTGGCATGGGACATTCCCCCTTGATGTGGTGCGCAACATGGCATGAAGCGGGTGGAGGCCGCGATGGGGGGTGGCAGGGTCCAAAGCTTATGGCGGAAGAAAGGGCATCTCATCGAGGTTAAAAGCCAGGCGCTTAACCATCTATTTTCTTGTTTTCAGCACGAAAAAAACGAAGGCATTAACCTTTTATTCATCTATCGCCTGTTTAATGAAGTTTGGTCAAGAACGACCTTGCAGAACGGGAAAAAACCCATGGCGATTGGTTTTCTGGGTACCGGCCCAAAGATGCCGGGTTTTGGTGGTGGCTTTGATGCCGGGCAGCTCACGGCGCTTGCGCTGAAGGCGAGCATGCAGCGGCAGGCCCCGGCCGCCGGCATTGCGGCGCGGGCGGATCGTGGCCCGGCAGTGGTGGTGGCGATTGACCCGCGCGCGGCGGAACGCTCGGCGGAGATTGCCCTGCTTGCAGATCAGGCCCAAGGCGCCGCTGGCGCACCGGATTGGGGCGGTCGCACCATGGCTGAGCCCGATTGGGACAAGAAAATGATCGCCGAGATGATTGACATTGCCAAGCGGCAGGTCTGGGCGATTTCAGAAGCGCTGCGCGTTTATGATGAAACGGGGGAGGCAGTTGCTTTCAGCCTTGATGGTGCGCGCTTCGAAAGTCACAATAATTGGGAAGTGTTTGGCGGGCCTGAGAAGTATATTGATTTTCAGCGCAAAGGATTAGAAATTTCCAAGGCTGGCCTGCAGGATCTTGAAACGCGAGTGACACCAACACTCTGATGAATATAGCGTCGCTTTCGCTTGCTAGCGGCGTTTACTCCTGAACCTAACAAGCATCATCGCCGGGGAGAAATCTCCCCGGCGATGATCGCCAGCTTCACAAGGTGAAATCCTGCGGCAGTAAATTCACCAACCCCTGGATCTGCAGCGTAATGTCAGCAACACCGTCGCCCGTATCAGCTTGCACAAAGGTATTGCCGCCGGATTGATACCAGCGAATTTCTGCGATACCGCTGGCACTGAAACTCAGACTATCACGAAAGGTAAAAGCCTGATCACCAGCCAGTGACGCATTGGTGTCTATCGAACTGAACACCAAAATGTCTGAAGACTGCTGAAAATCCAGAATGACATCCATCGCGCTGGGCGTCGCCATGTCATCGGTGGAATACATGAAGTGGTCGCGCCCCGCACCGCCGGTGAGCCGATCCGAATCAGCACCCCCCACGATGCTATCAGCGCCAGCACCGCCAAAAATCGTATCAGCCCCCTTGTCACCGCGGAGGTAATCATCACCCGTCAGCAGCCCGGATAGATCATCGCCATAGATCAAATCCGCGCCATCCCAGCCGGAGACATAATCATTCCCCGCACCACCCTCCACGCGGTCATTGCCGTCATCGGCGTAAAGCTCATCGCGGCCATCACCGCCGTTGAGTGTGTCGAACCCGCCGCCGCCGAGGAAAGAATCATTGCCGGCCCCGCCATCCAGAAAGTCATTCTGACCCCAGGAAACGGAATTGCCATCGCCGGTCAGCCAATCATTGCCATCACCCCCAAAAAGGCGGTCATTACCGGAATCCCCTTGCAACCTATCGTTGCCGGCTTCACCGAAAAGCACGTCATTTCCCAAATCGCCATAAAGCCAATCATCACCGCCGCCGCCGCTCAGGTAGTCATTCCCCAGATCACCATTCGCCCAATCCGCGAAGGAAGTCCCGGTCCAGAAATCAGCCCGTGTGGTACCGCGCCAACTCGTCATTTTGAATCTTCTTTCTGATGAAACACAACCATAGGTTAAATTTTAGGCTCAATAATGCAATCCGAAAAATCGCTGATATCGAAAAAACAGGGGGCATTTCCGATCTGTACGTGCTTGCCTGGGCTCGCGCTCAACTGACAATGTGACTCTGTCGCCACAGCAACGAGTCGCTTTGAATCCACCCTCAATGTAGACAAGAAAAACCTGGGCAAAGAACGGGTTCCAGCATAGAGTTCGGAATCACTGTGAAGTGCTGCCTTGATGCCTCGCCTTTTTATCCCGGCCGATTCCAGGCCCTCTGCCGAACCAGGCGCCGTCAGGCGGCGCTTTGCCTCGGCCGATCTGCGTGCGCTGTTGCGCCGGCGGCTGATGGAATTATGCGGCCTGCTGGCTGCAATTGCGGCACTTGGGCTGGCTGCGGCGCTGCTGAGCTATGACCCCGCCGATCCTTCGTTGAATACGGCAACCGCGCGGCCTGTGAGTAACCTTGCCGGGCCGGTGGGGGCGGTTGTGGCGGATATCCTTTTGCAGGGCTTTGGCTATGCGGCGGCGCTGCCGGTGCTGGCGCTGCTCGCCTGGGCGTTTCGGTTGGCGACGCAACGCGGCCTTGGCTTCATCCCGCTCCGGCTTTTCGGCCTGGCCCTTGGCCTGCCCTTGGGTGCGGCTGCCTTAAGCTTGGCCCCCCTGCCACCAGAAGCGCCCGGCCTGGCCGGTGCAGGCGGTGCCGTGGGGCCGTTTTTGGCGGATGGTGTGATTTCCTGGCTTTCGGGCAATTTCGGCCCCTATGGCGCGCTGCTGGCCAAGGCGGGCTTGGTTCTTGGCGCGGTCGGCGCCGGCTTCATTGCCTGCGGCCTGACCTTCGGCGAATGGCGCAGGGCTGGCCGTGCGGCCCTTGGCGCCAGCCAGGCCGCTTTGGATGCGGCGCGGGCCGGGGCGGAACGCTTCCGCCCGGTTGAGGAAGCGCCAGCGAAGAAACCCGGCTTTTTCGCCCGCCTTGGTGCGCGCTTCAAAACCGGCACCGGGCGGCTATTCCGTCGCCAGGAACCCGAAATCCCGCTCGGCCCCATGCTGCGCGCCGCCGATGCGGCGGCCGAGGCCATGCCGATCCGCCCCGAAGCGCCAGATCCCCCGCCAGTGCGCCCTCGCAAGCAGCCGGAACCCGCGCGCCGCCCCGCGCAGCAACCCGCACTTGATCTTGGAGATGGCGCCTGGGCGCTGCCGCCGCTTGATCTGCTGACCGCCGCCCCCACGCAGCGTGTGGGCCGGCCTTCCGAGGAATCGCTTCAAGCCAATGCGCGGCTACTGGAAAGCGTGTTGGAAGATTACGGCGTGCGCGGGCGCATTGTGGAAATCCGCCCCGGCCCGGTGGTGACTCTGTATGAATTGGAACCCGCGCCCGGCACCAAATCCGCGCGCGTGATTGGCCTGGCTGATGATATCGCGCGGTCCATGAGCCTGATTGCGGTGCGCATCGCAACCGTGCCGGGCCGCAACGTGATCGGCATTGAAATGCCCAATGCCAAGCGGGAGACTGTGTTCCTTTCCGAAATGTTCGGCGATGAAAGCTGGCATCGCCATCCCGGCAAGCTGCCTTTGGCGCTGGGTAAGGATATCAGCGGCGCGCCGGTGATCGCCGATTTGGCGCGCATGCCGCATTTGCTGATTGCCGGCACCACAGGTTCTGGCAAATCGGTTGGGATCAATACCATGATCCTGAGCCTGCTATATCGCTTCAGCCCGGATGAATGCCGCTTCATCATGATTGACCCCAAGATGCTGGAATTGTCGGTGTATGACCGGATTCCGCATCTGCTGGCCCCGGTGGTGACGGAACCACCCAAGGCGATTGGCGCGCTTAAATGGACCGTGCGGGAAATGGAGCGCCGATACCGCGCCATGAGCCAATTGGGCGTGCGCAATATCGCGGGCTACAACGAAAAAGTGACGGCAGCGCGCCAGCGCAATGAGACTCTGACCAGGCGCGTACAAACCGGCTTTGATCCTGAAACCAATAAGCCCGTTTTTGAAGACCAGCCGCTGGCGCTGGAAGCGCTGCCCATGATTGTGGTGGTGATTGATGAAATGGCCGATCTGATGATCGTGGCCGGCAAGGAAATTGAAGCCGCCGTGCAGCGCCTCGCGCAAATGGCGCGTGCCGCGGGTATTCATGTGATCATGGCAACGCAACGGCCTTCGGTGGATGTCATCACTGGCACGATCAAGGCGAATTTCCCGACACGCATTTCCTTCCAGGTCACATCCAAGATAGATAGCCGCACCATTCTTGGCGAACAGGGCGCGGAACAGCTGCTCGGCCAGGGTGACATGCTGCATATGCCGGGCGGCGGGCGCATTGCGCGCGTGCATGGACCCTTTGTGTCAGATACTGAGGTGGAGCGGATTGTTGAATTCCTCCGCGCCCAGGGTGAGCCCGCCTATGTTGATGAAGTAACCGAAACGGAGGATGAGGGTGATTCCGTTGCCATGCTCGGCATGCTCGGCGGCAATACGGATGGTGATGCATCGCTGTATGATCAGGCGGTGGCGCTGGTAACGCGCGAAGGCAAGGCGAGTACCAGCTTCGTGCAGCGGCATTTGAACATTGGGTATAATCGCGCGGCGAAGTTGATTGAGCAGATGGAAAAGGATGGCGTGGTGGGCGCGGCGAATCATGTGGGTAAGCGGGAAGTGTTGGCGCCTGGGCCGCGGGATTAGAGGGGGGCGTGAGTGAAGCGTAGTGAGGCGGAAAACATAAAACTCTCAGCGGTCGTTTCCGCGATGAGGTCGTACAGCTGTGCAACAGGCGCGGATGGGTTGATTGCCCTGAAATTTCGATGACGTCTTAGTTCTTATCAAGAAAATGGATCAAATTGAATTTCCAACCCGGGAAATTTGGGAAACGCGGCGCGAGTGGTTCGAACATAAATTCGACACTGAGGCTCGCGGAGGAGCTTTCATTTTGGGGGAGCATGCCACAGCACTACTGGTGGATCTTCAAGCCATCTACTGTGCTGGCGCGTTTGTGTCAGTTCTTATCATCTCATGTGCCGTCATAGACGCTCATTTGCGAGAAACCGAGCTTGACGAGAATTTTGGTGGAGGGATGAAGGCGGCGTTTGCGGTTTCAGCTTTCGGCATAGAACTTGAATGGCTACGACAACGACGAAACTCCCTTGTTCACTGGAACACGCGTAACCACCCCATTTTATCGGTCGATGACCATTACTCAAATCGCGCAATACACGAGAAAGAGGCGCAAAGGGCAATCAGTATAGTTGCGGAAGTCCTTTTCGAGAATCCATGGGTATGAGAGGGGTATTTTTGTTATTTTTTATTAATAAAAATCTTCCGTTTTATTTAATCTAGTTCGCTAAGAGAATCATTGTAATTTTCCAAAACGGAACTGAGCTCGATAACACCCTCCTTTGGGCTGGTCTCGTGACAGCAAGAATTCAATCCACCAACAACTCTTACGCCCCAGCCCCGCCCCCCGGCGCATGCGGATCAAGCACGGCATCCGGCAAGGCCATAAACCGCGCGCCGTAAGTCCAGACCAATGCGCACTCAACAACGCGCCCCGGAAATGCCGCGCGCAGCAGCGCGCGATAGGCGGCCATCTGCCGCAGATAAAGCGGCGCTACCTGATCCACATTTTCCGGCGGCGGGCGATTGGTCTTGTAATCCAGCACCAGCACGCGGTCGGGCTCAACCTTCAATCGGTCCACCTGGCCCGCAATCAGCCGGCCATTCACCTCCCCGGCCAAGGGCGCTTCCGCAAGGCTTCCGGGGCCAAGAGCGGCCTGCATCCAAGACTCTCCAAGCAGGGCCAGCACCTCCTGCAACGTCGCTTCCTGTTCCGCCGCCGAAAGTCCGGGCGCGCGGCGCGCGAGGAAGCGGCGCGTCAGCTCCTCCCACACGCTTGCGGGATGTTCCGGCAGGCTCTGCAATAGCGCATGCACTAGGCGCCCGCGCCGAAAGCGCAGCCCCAAAGGATCGCCCGCCGGGCGCGGTGCGGCGGCGGGCGTTTCCTGTTCGCCCGGCAGCGCGGAGGGTGCCAGACTACCGGCAGGCGCTTCCTCCGTTGCCTTTTGCCAAGCCCAGGCCGGCGGGCGGGTTTGCGCATCGGTGGCCAAGCCCGCGCTTTCCACGCGCGGCGCCGCCCTTTGCGGCGTGCTCAGGCGGAGCAGTTTCGGCTCAGCACCAAAACCCTCCGGCGCGGCGCCGAAAGCGCCAGCGTCGAAGGCGCATTCCTCAAGGCCCGGCAGGCGCGCAAATCCTTGCGCTACCAGATCATACCAGCAACCTTCGGGCAGCTTCTGCGCGCCATTCCAGCCGCAAATGATCAGCCGATCTTCTGCGCGCGTCAGCGCAACATATAGCAGCCGATGTTCTTCCTCGGCCTCGCGCGCCTGATCCGCCTGGCGCTGCGCGGTCAGCGCTGGCGCCTCAAACCCCTTCACCTGCGGCGCCCAAACGGGCAGCGCTTCGCTGCCATCTTCAAACCAGCGCAGCGTCTTGCGGTCCTGCGCCTTGCCTGTTGTGTCGGGCAAAATGACGATGGGCGCCTGCAAGCCCTTGGAACCATGCACGGTCATGATGCGCACCACATCGCCGGCGGCTTCCGCTTCGCGCTTTACCTCGGCGCCACCCTGGCGGAGCCAATGCACAAAGCCCTGCAAGGATGGCGGGTTGAGCTTTTCATGTTCCAAAGCGGCATTGAGCAATTCATCGAGCGGATCGCCCGCATCAGGCCCAAGCCGCGCCAGAATACGCGCGCGCCCCGCGCGGGGATCGATCGGACCTGGCGCACCAAGTACATCGGCAAACAGGCCATGGGGCGTGATGAAATCAAGTTGTGCCGCTTGCGCCACCAACCAATCCGCGACACGCCCGAAATCCGAGGCACTGCCGCGATGTGCCATCAGCGCCGCATGCAGGCTGCCCTGGCGCGGCTGCGCCAGCGTGAACAGCTGCTTCTCATCCAGCCCGATCAGTGGGGATTTCAGCAATGCGGCGAGGGTCAGATCATCATCGGGCAGCAGCAGCCATTCCGCGAGCGCCAGCATATCCTGCACCGGCAATTGATCAGCCAGGACCATGCGATCAATGCCGCCGACGGGGATGGAAAGGTTCTTCAATTCCCGCACCAGCGCCGGCGCAAAACCGCCACGCTTGCGCGCCCGCAGCAACACCAGAATATCACCCGGGCGAATGGGGCGGCCTGCGGGTTGCGTTGCTTCCTTGCCTTGTTCCACACGCGCCGGAAGGGTTTCGTGCTTGATCATCTGCGCGATGCGCCGCGCGATGGCGGCAGCCAGGCGAGGTGCGGCGCCTTCCGCATCCACGGCTTGTTCCGGTGGCGCCCAATCGGGCGGCGCGTCGGCCTTCGCGGTTTGCAGAATCGGCCAAAGCTCCACGCTGCCAGCATGGCCGGCGCGGTCTGCATAATGTTGCAGCTTGGCATCGGGTGAAACACCCTCGCGCGCCGGCGCTTCCGCGAAAACCGCATCCACCAGCGCAAGTACGGGTTCGGTGGAACGGAAGGAAACATCCAAAGGAACGGCTTGAAATTCTTGTTGAGCGCCGTGAACCACGCTTTCGTAATGGCGCTTCTCGCGCACAAAGCCAGCCGCATCCGCGCCCTGGAAGGCATAGATGGATTGCTTCTGGTCACCAACCGCGAAGATGCTGCGCTGTTCATCCCGCGCACCGAGGCCCGCGAAAAATTCCCCGGTCAATGCGCGCACAATGGCCCATTGTTCGGAGTTGGAATCCTGCGCCTCATCCAGCAGGATGTGGTCCAACCCGTCATCCAGCTTGAACAAAACCCAGGCGCTGCCGGGATCATCGAGCAATTTGCGCGCGCCCGCGATCAAATCATCATAATCGAGCAAGCCAGCATTTTCCTTCGCGGCTTGGTAGCGGCGCAGCACGGGCTCACCAATCGCGAAAAGCGCCATGCTGGCGGCGAGGACACGCGCGGCGGCGTGATCCTGATCAAGTCCTTGCAGCCGCGCGGCTTCGTCTTCCATCAATTGCTGGATTTCGGCCTGCCTTGCGGCAGGGATGGATTTCGTCGCGAAGCTCTTGCGGATAGTGCCCTTGTCGATGATGAAAATGCCGCGCCAACACGCATAAGATTCCGCGCGCCCGGTGATACTCAACGCCAACCATTCTGCCATGGCAGTCGCGAGTTTTTGGTCCGTGATGCTGCCGCCCTTCAGCGTCTCGGCCGCCTGACGAAGCGCGGATTCCTGATCCGGCGCGGCGATTTCCGCGAGTATCTCCGCCGCATCCATGCGGCCTGGTGCAAGCCCAAGCTTTCGCGCCAGCGCAGCGCGCATCCCCGCCATGCCTTGGCGCTTTTGCACGGCCTCCAACAGCTTGCCGCTGCCCCCGGCCATGGTGCCGATCACTTCGGAAAACTTTGTCGGCGCCTGGTATTTCGCCAAAACCCCCAAGGCCGTGCGATCCGCCCCGCCCGCCAGCAGCGCATCGCGTTCGCGCGCCAGCAGTGCCCTTCCATCCTGTTCCTGCATCACCGCGAATTGCGGCGCCAAGCCCGCTTCCAGTGGAAAGGCGCGCAGCAAGGATTGCGAAAAACCATGCAGCGTCGAAATCCGCATGCCGCCCGGCTGTTCCAGCACATCGGCAAAAAGCTGGCGCGCCGCCGCCAACCCTTCGCGCCCGGGCGCATGGCCGATCAGCTTCTGCAATATCTCCGCAAGCTTGGCATCATCCGCGACCACCCATTCCCCAAGCCGCAGCGCCAACCGCGTTGCCATTTCTGCCGCCGCGGCCTTCGTAAAGGTCAGGCACAGGATGCGCCCCGGCGGCACACCCGCCAGCAATAATCTCAGCAACCTATCCGTCAGCAGCTTGGTTTTTCCCGAACCAGCGGAAGCCTCCACCCAGGCAGAAATGGCAGGATTGGCAGCGCGGGTTTGCGCGGCTTCAGCGCGTTGCCGAGCCTCGCTCATATCCCGTCCCCATCGCCTGAGGCCCATTCATCCACCCGCGCCAGATGATCATAATCATCGCCGGGCGTACCACGAGCGGGGTGCGGGCGGCTTTCAAAGGGCGCATCACCCAGCAACATGCGCTGTGCCAAGTCCACAATCCGCGTGCGCGCCAGATCGGCATAAAGCGTGCCATCATCAGCGCTGGCACCGAGGTTTTTTTCTTCGCCCGGCTTTTCCCCGCCGCTCAATTTCCAATAGACCAGCGCGGCGGCCTTGGCGTCCGCGCTGATGGTTGGATAGCCGCCGGCTTCCAGAATCATCGCCTCCAGCGCCAATTGCGGCGCGGCGCCTGCAACAACCTGGGTAGCACCCGGCACCTGCCCGGTCTTGTAATCCAGGATGCGCCAGCCGCCGCCCGAAACTTCATCCAGCCGATCTGCCTTGGCGAGGATTTCCACCTCTCCCCCAGCAAGCGTCAGCAGGACGCGACCTTCATGTTCCGTCAGGCAGCGCAGCAACCCGTTTTGTGCGCGGAGTTTTTCTTCTTCGGCAATCACGAATTCGCCCATGCGCGCCATGCGCGGCCCCCAGAAAGCAAGGACGCCGGGATGCACCGCTTCTTTCTGCAACGCCTCCTTGCAGGCCAGGTCCCACAAAGCGCGCGCTGCCTCGGTGCCTGGCCAGCCCGTGCCAAGCCCGGTCAGGAAAAACCGCATGGCGTGATGCACCAGCGTGCCATATTCCCGCGCGCCGATATCCGCATCCAGCTCATCAAGCGGACGCAGGCGCAGGATGCGCGCGGCATAAAAGGCATAAGGGTCGGCGATTAATTGCGTCGCGTCTGAAACGCTCAAGCGGCGCGGGCGTACTTCTATCGGCGGGCGCGGCGCCGGGCGGCCCCAAGGCCTGGCGCCGTCTTCGGGTTGATCCAATGCGGCGGCCCAGCGCGCTGCTGCGCTGGTAGGAATCGCAATCTCGCCCTGCCCCTTCAGGAAAGTTTCCAGGCGCGTCAGCCAGCGTGTCGGCACGCTTGGCGCGCCGCCGCGTTTGCGTGCGGTGGAAAGCACCAATTCCGAAGCGCTTGCCGCGGCATGAAAGAAATCCGCCGCCACACGGCCAATGCGCGCTTCCGGCGCGGGCAAGCCAAAACGCGCGCGCATCGGTCGGCTCATCCAGGGGCCGGGTTCGGTTGCCTGCGGCCAGATGTTTTCCTCAAGCGCGCCCAGGACCACACGATCGAAACTCTGCAACCGCGCTTCCAGAAGACCGAGGATCGCAATGCGCGGATGCGCCGCCGTATCACGCTGCGCGCGAAAAGGTGGCGCAATCGGCCCGGCCAGCATGGCATCAAAAGCACCAGGCCATGATGCGGGACCTATGGGCGGCATTTCTGCCAGCGCTTCGCCGAGTGAGGCCAAATGCCGCGCCAACGCCTCCCCTTCTTCACCGACGTAAAGCCTGATTCCGCCAGGGAGTTCAGGCGTTGCGGCAAGCGCTTCCGCCGCCGCCAGATGCAGCGCCAATAAAGCAGCGGGCGGGCGTGATGGGCTTGGCGGCAATTCCGTGAAATCACCAAGTGCTGCCTGCAAGGCATCCACCAGCCCGACCAGTACGGTATCGCCCGCAGGCAAAGCAGCACGCAGCGCTGGAAGCCCCGCCGCCGGTCGCGGGCCGCGCAGACACTTCCGTTCAAGGCCGCGCACAGCATCAAGCCAAACACCACGCTCCATCCCGGCCGTGCACAGCGGATGCTTCAAAACCGCGAGCAACGCCGCAGGCGCAAAACCATCGGCAATCATGCGCACGATCAGGCTCAGAAACGCCGCTGCCGGCGCATCGGCCAAAGGCGCGCCGGCGCTATCATCCGCGGTGATCCCGTGGCGTGCGAGTTCGGCCGATACGCGCCGCGCCAAATCGCGATCCGGCGTGATCAGCGCGGCGCGCTTGCCCGGCAGCTCCACCGCTTCGCGCAGCAAAAGCGCAATGGCAGCGGCTTCTTGCTGCGCATCGGCGGCTGTCAGCCTGGTAATGCCGGCAAGGGCCGCCTGCCAGCGCGGCGCATCGCGTTCCGCCCAAAGCGCCAAGCCCTCAGCGGGGCGCAAGCTGCGCGCGAGCATGACCGCGCGATCCGCCGGCGCTACGTGATGATCCGCGGCTGTCCAGGGGCGCAGCGCATTGGGCTCCACGCCAAGATCGGAAAGCAGTTTCAACTGCCCGGCAAAGGGATGGCTCGGTGCGCGGCGAATGGCGTCAGCCAGGCTTGGCGTGATGGGCTCTGCCATTCCTTGCAGCACCAGCGCGCCATTTGGCAGGCTGGCGATGCAGCGGAGCAAAGCGGTGGCAGCCGGGATGGTGCCGCCCGCGCCAATGCCGGCGGCGATCAGTTTTTCGCGCGGCGGTGCGGCTTCCAAGGCGCGGCGCTGCGCAATCAGCGCACGCACGCGCGCCAGGCCCAAATCCATCAGGCGCTGCGCTTGCAGCCATTGGTTCCAATCGTGCACTACCGCCTGCAAAAGCCGTGTCGTGATCTGCCAATGCACTGCCAACTTATCCGGCACCAGGCCATCCAGCCGCGCGAGCCAGCTGGCCGCGAAATCCGCTGGGTCAGCGGTTTCGATCAGGTCAAGATCGGCTTCTTCAAAGGCTATTTCATCAAAAAGTGTCGCAAGCTCCCCGGCCAATAACCAAGCCTGTTCGGCGCCCAGCGGCCCGCCATAGCGGCGCGGAATGCCAAGCACGATACGCGACAGCACCGCTTGCCGTGTGAGGGGGGGCACCGCCGGCGGCAGATCAAGCAAGGCGGGCAGCGCCAATTCATCCGCCTCTTCCACCGAAAGCCCGGGCAAGGCGCGCATGCGCGGCAGCAATAGCGCGCGGCCACCGGCTGCGGTCAGAAAAGCTTCGCGCAAGGCGCGCGCGGCGCGGCGTGTTGGCAGCAGCAGCGTATAGGTGGCGAGTGCTGCGGGATCATCGGCAGGCACTTGCGCGAGCAATCCCTCGGCCAGCGCGGGCAGGAAGCGCTGATGCGCGGGGATCAGGAAAACGCGCAAGGGCGCCGCTTCAGAACAGCGCGCGGGTCACGCCGCTGCGCAAAACATCTTCGGCATGTTCCAGATCATCGGGGGTGGAAAGGTGAAACCACACCCCATCATGCACCAGCCCATAAAGCCGCCCGGCTTCGATGGCGCGATTATACAACCGGTTCAGGCTGAAGGCGCCGCTTGGTGCATCAGCAAACAACGCGGGTGAGAGGATTTGCACGCCACCGAAAAGATAGGGCGAAATCTCGCCTTCTTCCGGTCGGCGTAGCAAGCCAAGCGGATCAAGCATGAAATCCCCGCGCCCCACTTCACCCGCGATTTGCGCAGTGCGGATCAGCAGCAAAAGCCCATCCATGCGATCAGGATCGAAGGCCGCCGCCAGGCGCTTCAATGCCGGATGCGGGCCATCCAGCCAAAACGCATCGCCATTCACAACTGCAAAGGGCGCATCACCAAGCGCGGGCAAGGCACGCGCCACACCGCCGCCGGTCTCCAGCAGGGTTTCCTCGCGCTGCAGCATGATGCGTGGCGCGCTGCGGGCTGCGACACAGGCCGCCACTTGATCCGCCAGCCAATGCGCATTCACCACCGCATCCGCCACCCCCGCATCAGTCAGCCGATCCAGCGCGTGGTCAAGCAGGCTCCGCCCCGCCAAGGATAAAAGGGGCTTTGGCATCGCTTCCGACAACGGGCGCATGCGCGTGCCAAGGCCGGCCGCCAGAACCATGGCGTGGGAGAGGGTGATCATGCAGGCTCCTTCGCCGCATCGGGGTTGCGGCGCAAGTGGCGCGGCAGGGCGTCATCCAACCATAGGCGCAGCGGTGCGGTGGCGGGGTGTTCCAGCGCTTCTGCCAAAAGCCGCCAGCAGCGCGGCCCATGGACAAGGTAATGGTGCTTGTTATCGCGTCGCGACAGCCGCACCCAAAGCGCCGCCACGCGCAAATGGCGCTGCGCGGCACACGCGGCCATGGCGGCGGTGAAGTCATCACGCACCAGGCCGGGTCGCGCGGCGAAGTAGCACGCAATCGCGGCATCGCGGGCTTCCGGCGCCACATCACGCCGCGCATCTTGCACCAGTGACACCAGATCATAAGCCGGATGCCCAAGCCCGGCATCCTGGAAATCGAGCAAGCCGGTGCGCCGCGCGCCCGCCCGCGCATCAAGCCGCATGAGATTGGCCGGGAAGTAATCGCGATGCACAAAACCTTGCGTAGCGGCGAAAGGCGCGAGCATGGCGCGCAACGCTGCATCAAGCCCGGCACGCAGATCGTCCCCGGGCGCGGTGCCCATCATTGCGGGCCACCACCAATCAAGAAACGTCGCCGCCGTCGCCCGCGCCATGGAAGCGGCATCCCAGGCGGGCAGGCCAGGCGGTGGCGGCGCTTCATGCAGCGCCGCGAGGGTTTCGGCGGCCTCGGCGTAAAGCATCGGCGCATCCGCCCCGCCATCCAGCAAAGCCGCATGGGTGGCATCGCCGAAATCCTCCAGCAGCACCAGGCCTTGATCGGGATCGGCGGCGATGATCTCGGGCGCGGAAAGCCCTAGCCCCAAGATATGCCGGGCAATCGCGATGAAGGGGCGGGTGTTTTCCGGTGGCGGTGCTTCCATCAGCAGCGCCGGGCGCGGCCCGCCCAGCAGTCGCGTATAGCGCCGAGCGGAGGCATCAGACGGCAGCGGGTCCAACCGTGCCGCACCAAAACCGACGCCCTGCAAGAAGGCCATGCTCATGGGCGCAACGCCTCAAGCCTGGCATCCCAACCGCTCAGCACCACATGCCGCGCTTCCTCGGCGGCGCCGGGCTTCAGATGGATGCGGAGCGCATCGGGCGGCGCAAGTGGCCCAAGCCGTTCGGGCCATTCCACCAGCACTATCCCCTCCCGCGCTTCATCCCAGCCCAATTCGGCAAGGCCCGCGGGGCCAGACAGGCGATACAGGTCGAAGTGATGCGCGGGGCCGCCTGGCAGGTCGTAGCTCTGTACCAGGGTGAAGGTGGGGCTTGGCACTTCAAGTGCAGGATCGCCGGTTGCGGCACGCAGCAGCGCGCGGGCAAAGGCGCTTTTGCCGGCACCGAGTGGGCCTTCCAGCAGCACCGCATCACCGGGGCGGAGCAAGGGCGCAAGCCGCGCCGCGAGTGCTTCCGTCGCCGCCAGATCGGGCAGATCCAAGGCAATCTCCACCGGCGCCTGATCCTCCCTGCCCGTCGAAGCTTTGATCAAAACCAAGTCTGCTCTATCACGCCCCCCTGGATTCGGGGGAGAGCCCATGCCGGCCGAGATTGAAACCGATGTCGCGATTATTGGCGCGGGCCCTGTCGGGCTTTTCGCGGTGTTTGAATGCGGCATGCTGCGCATGAAATCCGTGGTGATTGATGCGCTGGAAGCGATTGGCGGGCAATGCACGGCGCTTTATCCGGAAAAGCCGATATTCGACATTCCCGCCCATCCGCAAATCGCCGCCGCTGATCTGATTGGCAAGCTGGAAGAACAGGCGGCCCCCTTCGCGCCGCAGTATCTTTTCGGCCGGCGTGTTGAGAGCTTGCGCCAGGAAGGCAGCACACTGATGCTCGGCACCTCCACCGGCGATACCATTCGCGCCAAGGCAGTGATCCTGGCCGCTGGTGCCGGCGCCTTTGGCCCCAATCGCCCGCCCTTGGTCGGGCTTGCCGGGTACGAAGCCTCGGGCGCGGTGCGCTACATGGTTGCGAAGCGGGAAGAATTTCGCGGCAAGCGCGTGGTGATTGCGGGCGGTGGGGATTCCGCGGTGGATTGGGCGCTGTCGCTCAAGGACATTGCGGCCAAGGTGGTGGTGGTGCATCGCCGCCCAAAATTCCGCGCAGCACCTGAAACCGCCGCGCAATTGGAAGCCGCCGCCGCACGGGGAGAGGTGGAAATGGCCATCCCCTATCAGCTTCATGGCCTGAAGGGTGATGGCGCCAGGTTGGAAGCGGTGGAATTGGCGACGCTACAAGGCGAAACCCGCGATATCCCGGCGGACCATCTGCTGGCCTTTTTCGGCCTTTCCATGGATTTAGGCCCAATCGCCGATTGGGGCCTTGGCCTGGAACGCAGCCATGTCAGCGTCACCCCCTCAACTTGCGAGACGAATATCCCCGGCGTCTACGCCATTGGCGATATCGCAACCTATCCGGGCAAGCTGAAGCTAATCCTGCAAGGATTTTCTGAGGCAGCCATGGCCGCGCATGCGATCCATCCGCGCGTTTTCCCAGATACAGCGCTGCATTTCGAATATTCCACCAGCAAGGGCGTCCCTTCCGCAGCGTGAGTGGCGCATGCAAGGCACCTTGCAGGCGCCCCGCCGCTATCCCCATTTGGAAATACCATGCTCAAGCTGATCCGCATTTTCGCCTTTCTGCTGCTGGCCATTCTTGGCGGGCTTTGGGGGCTCGCCTGGTATCTGCGCGCACCGGGGGAGGCGATGGGCGATGCCTTCCTCAGGCAATTGGCGCAGTTTGGCGGGGCGGATATGCCCGCGCCATCAGCGGGCGGCGTGCAATTGCCACAGGGGATTGCGCTTGGCGGCGCCTTCAGCTTGCAGGACCATAACGGCCAGCGCGTGACGGAACGCGCCTTTGCCGGCAGGCTTGGCCTGATCTATTTCGGCTTCACCTATTGCCCGGATGTCTGCCCGACGGAATTGGGGCTGATGGCATCCGCGCTTGATCTGCTGGGGCCCGATGCGGCGCGGGTACTGCCGGTGCTGATAACCATAGACCCAGCGCGCGATACGCAAGCGGCACTGGCCGATTATGTTTCCCGCTTTCATCCTGCCCTAATCGGTTTAACCGGTACGGATGCGGAAATCGCCACCGCCGCGCGGGCCTTTCGCGTCTATTACCGCAAGGTCAATCCGCCAACGGCGAGCGATTACCTGATGGACCATTCATCCTTCATCTACCTGGTTGGCCCGGATGGGCGGGTCCGCCAGCTTTTCCGCCCGAATACGCCGCCCGAGACCATCGCCGCGGCCATCAGGGGGCAGTTGCGCCAGCTTTAGGCCCGCCGCGCCCCAACTTTCAAAGCGAAAATTCTTCTGCTAGACCTCCGTAACCGTCGAGCCGAAAAAAATTCGGAAGCAAATAAGGAATGCTGGATGGAAAACGACTTGAGTGAGCGGGAAGGCAGTGCCGAACGTGGCGCCGCCGGAACCCCCAGGCATACCAGAAGATTATCGGACAAGATTTTGATCGCCTTTCACCACGCCTGCGACCAGTCCGATTTCGAAGTGGCGAATGATCTGCTGGTTATTCTGGAAAAAATGCTGAAACGGCCTTCTTCCGGCTCGGACAGCAATCGCCGCAAGAGCATCGAAAGCCTGGTCGCCGCGCATGAAAGGCTCTGGCTGCTGCGCCACCCGGAAGCGCGGGAGAGCTAGTTTGAGTTAAGCGGCGCCGCATCGCGCAGGATTGCCTCCGCGGCCTTGCTGAAGCGGCCATCGGCTTCGTGCAGTAGAAGCCCAGGCAGGATCCTTGCCGGGCCGCGTGCCCCCTTGCGCGCGCGCAGAAGAACGCGCTTGGCCGCCATCCCGGCGCGTGGCCAAAGCGGCAGCATTTCCATGGCACCAAAGCCCGCGTCGCGCATCGCCGCCACCGCTGCGTCAAACCGCGCGGCGGGCAGGATAAGGCTCAGGCTGCCGCGTGGTGCAATCGCGGCTGCCAGAAACCCAACCCAATCGCCCAGACCCGGCCCTGCTTCATGCGTGGCGGCACGGCGGATGGTGCGAGGCGGCGGCGTGCCGCCCGGCCAATAGGGCGGATTGGCAAAGCCATGCGCCACGGGGCCAAGCCCGCGCGCCAGCGCCAAATCCGCAACATCCCCGGTTTCGATCTGCGCCATAAGGCCAGCCCGCGCAGCATTCCCCCGCGCCAAATCCGCCATGGCGGGCTCACGCTCCACCGCGCGAATCGCAAGCCCCGGCACGCGGGCGGCTAGGCATAAAAACACCGCGCCACTGCCAGGGCCGGCTTCCAACACGGTCTCTCCCGGC
This sequence comes from Roseomonas sp., assembly GCA_020249265.1. Classification (GTDB taxonomy): domain Bacteria; phylum Pseudomonadota; class Alphaproteobacteria; order Acetobacterales; family Acetobacteraceae; genus Neoroseomonas. Next base: position 43,508 of record JADCGA010000009.1, on the reverse strand, counting down.
CTCGCTGGGACAAAGGCGGCCAGCAGCACCGCATCCAGCCCGGCACGAAAGCCCTGGCGCGGTTGGCGGAGCGCCACGCGGCCATTCAGCAGGTGATCTTCGGTGAAATCCTGAGCCTCTCCGGTCACAGGCCATCATCCTCGCCCGCATCACGCAGGATGCGCTCGGCTGCTGCGGCATCTTCATCACGCACGGCCAAGCGGCGCGGAAAAGCGCCAATGCTGCCTTCAACCGCGCTGATATGCTGATCAAGCAGCACGGCTTCGATACCTGCATCCTTGAGCAAGGCTTGCAGGAAGCCAAGCCGGATCGGGTTATTGCTGCGAAGCAGAACACGCATCGGAAAGCCTCTCCACCGGCCCTTTCGCTTGCCGGTCCGGCATGTGGCGCCTAAGGTGCGCCGCGCATTCAAAGGTGAGCAAGAGTGGATTTGGCGCCGCAGCACATGCCTGGCGAGGATCGGGGTCGGGGGGAAGATGCCCTGACCGCGCTGACGGCGCTTGTCCAGGCGGATCTTGAAGCCTGCAACCGCCTGATCGTGGAACGGATGCAAAGCCCGGTGGCGCTGATCCCGCAATTGGCCGCGCATCTGGTCGCCGCCGGGGGGAAAAGGCTCAGGCCCTTGCTCACTTTGGCTGCCGCGAAGCTTTGCGGCTACCAGGGCGAGAGGCATGTCTCCTTGGCAGCTTGTGTGGAATTCATTCATACCGCGACGCTTTTGCATGATGATGTGGTGGATGAAAGCGCGCTCAGGCGCGGCCAGGCCAGCGCCAATGCGCTGTTTGGCAATAAGGCTTCCGTGCTGGTGGGCGATTTCCTTTTTGCGCGCGCCTTTCAATTGATGGTGGCGGATGGATCGCTTGAGGTGCTGCGCATCCTCTCCACCGCCGCGGCCACCATCGCTGAGGGCGAAGTGCTGCAATTGATGACGCAGAATGATACCGCCACCACGGAAGATCAGTATCTGGCGGTGATCGAAGGCAAGACCGCCGCGCTTTTCGCCGCCGCCACCGAAGTGGGTGCCGTGATCGCGGATCGGCCCCGCACCGAACAGGCGGCGCTTTGCGATTACGGCGGCGCACTCGGCATCGCCTTCCAGCTTGTGGATGACGCTTTGGATTACGCCGCCGATCAGGCCGCACTTGGCAAGACCGTTGGCGATGATTTCCGAGAGGGGAAGATCACCTTGCCCGTTCTTCTCGCCTTCGCGCGGGGTTCGGACGAAGAACGCGACTTCTGGCGCCGCGTGCTGGAAGAAGGCGATCAGCAGGACGCCGATCTTGCCACCGCCATGGGGCTGATGACGAAATACGACACGATCAATGAGACGATTGCCCGTGCCCGGCGCTATGGCGAAAAGGCCATCGCCGCGCTGGATGTTTTCCCCGACAGCACCGAACGCCGTGCCATGGTGGAAGTGGTGCGGTTCTGCATTGATCGGGCGCGGTAGAATCTCACACCCGTCGCGGCACCAGCGCCAAAGCCACCATCGCCAATAACAGGCTGGCCACCCACCAAGCCTGCCAAAGCCCGAAGGAAAGCATGCCCGTGACGGCGGCTGAGGCAAGCATGCCCGCGCCTGCCGCCGGTGCAGCGCTGCGGGATGCCGCAACGCCCAGCGCCAGCATCAGTGCCGCGCCGATCAGGGCGCCAATGACGCCCAATTCCAGCCACAGTTGCAAGGCCCCGTTATGCGGATGCAGCGGCATCAATTCCGCATGCGGTTGGGTGACAAAATCGCGCAGCGCCGGCGCCCTGATGTTCAGCCGATCAAGCGTCGCGGCATCGGGCTGCGCGCGCCCACCCGGCATGGCGCGGCTGGCTTCCAGGCCCCAGCCCGTGATCGGCTTTTCGGCAATGCGCTGGGCCGCAAAATCCCAGATCACCAGCCGATGCACGGCGGATGGCGGCAGGCTGGCCGAGGGGATTTGCGGAACAAGAACCACCAGCAGCGGCATGGCCAAAATGGCCAAAGCCACCACGGCCCCAACCAGCCTTGGCCCCAACCGAGGCGCAGCAAGGCTGAATGCCGCCGCGCCAAGCCCGGCAATCGTTGCCAGCCGCGCGGTTTCCCCCGGCAGGGCGATCAGCACGCCCGCCCCCAATACCAATAGCGCCCCCCGCGCGACCCAGGGCCAGGGCAGCGCAAAGGCCATGGGCAGCAAAAGCGCCATGAGGGATGCCGCAGGCTTCAGCCCAAATACCAGGCTTGCCGGCACTTCCTTGAGGCCACGTACAGCGGCGCGCAGCGCATTGCCGCTTTGCCAATCAGCAAAGGCCGCCGCCAGGCCCAGCACCAGCCCAAAGCCAAGCCAGGGCATCAGCCGCGCCCCTTGCGCCGCGCCCGCCGCGCCATGCGCCAGCAGCATCATCGCGGCCAAGGTCACGGCCAGCAGCGCGGCGCGTCCCGGCTCGGGCGCCCAAAGCGCCGTAATGCCCGCAGAGCCCGCCAGCATCAGCCCCAGCAGCAGCACGGGGCCTTGCGGCAAGCCTGGCCGCCAGCCGGCGCGCCAGCCAAGGCCAAGGGTGATCGCCATGGGGATCAAGGCAAGCGGCGCCATGGCCTTGGATTGCAACACCGCGACAAAGGGCGCGGCGATCAGGGCGATGGCAAGCGGCAGGCCGGGATGCGTCATGACTGGCGCATTAGGCCAGAACGGCACGGGTTGGAACCGTGACTTGGCCAGTCCGACAGCGCGCCGCAGATTTTCTCGCGCGCGGCACCAGACAGACGGCTTCAACATCGCTACATAGACCGCGAGGAGTCGATAAGCTTGCTACCCGCCATTCCTGTTTTCGATCTGCGCGCTGAATCCCGGCCATCGCTTGCCGCCATGCGCGCGGCGCCGGTGCGCGCGCAAGCGCTTTGGCTTTGGGCGCGCGGCCATTACACCCCGGCGGGCCTGGCATTTGCCGATAAGCTTTCGCGCCGATGGCTGCGCCGCAATGATAACCCGCTATGCGCTGAAATAGACGCCGTCGCAGCAGCCCTGCCGGGACCGGGCGCCTATGCGCTCAATCTTTCCTTCGAATGGGGCTGCACGGTGGGGCTTGGCGCGGCGGAGGCGCCCTTCATGCTCCGCGTGCTGGATTGGCCCCTGGAAGGGCTGGGAGAGCGCCTTTGCGTGTTTCGCCAGGCGGGTCCGGCGGGGGAATGGCTCAATCTCGGCTGGCCGGGCTTTGTTGGGGTGATCACCGCTTTGGCGCCGGGGCGCTTTTGCCTTTCGATCAATCAGCCACCCTTGCCACAACGCGCCGTCGCCCGCCTGGCGCGCCAGGCAGGCGCCGATTTTCTGGGCCGTGCCGTGGATTGGCTGGCGGCGCGGCCAGCACGCTGGCGCCACCGTGGCCTGCCGCCGGCGCATCTGATGCGCTTGGTTTGCGATTCCGCGCCGGATTACGCCACGGCACTTGCCATGCTGCGCGATACGCCCCTGGCGGCGGGCGCGATCTTTTCGCTGGCCGGCACACGGCCGGGCGAGGCCGCGGTGATTGAAAGGGCCGAGGCATCGCACGCCGTGATCGAAGCCACGCCCAATGCCGTTGCCGCGAATGGCTGGCAATGCATCGCCAATCCTGGCGCGCCACGCTGGCGCTACAGCGCCGAACGCCACGCCGCCATGACCAAGCTGCTGGCCGGGCCGGTACCACATGAATTCGCCTGGCTCACGCCGCCAATCGCGAATGAGGGTTCACGCATGGCCGCCATGATGTGCCCGGCCAGTGGCCGGCTGGAATTGCTTGGGATGGAAGGCGCGACCGCCGTGACGCGACCGCTTTATCTTGAGTGATATGGAGTGCTGCCGAATCAGGCTGATGCGTTTTTGCCCAGGCCGGCAACGAATCGAGATTCTTCAGGACATCGCGCGTTATTGGGTCTGGAACTGCGGGGCATAACACCAACGCCCATTGATCATTACCCACATACCCAATGCCGCAGCCCGATGGACATGATGCGCCATGCTTGGCTGATCAGCCTGTTCCATGCATGACAGCAATGATCAACGATGTCATCGTGATCGCGAAACACCCGATTGGATAGCCAATTATCCCGCATGAATTGCCAGATATTCTCGATCACGTTCAGCTCAGGGCATTTCGGCGGCAGCAAGATGATATTGGCGGGCACATTGACCCCAGCCGAGAGGTGCCATCCGGCCTGATCAAGCAGCAGCACCGCGTGCTTGCCGGGGCTGACCATGCTGCTGATTTCAGCCAAATGCAGGTTCATCGCTGCGGTAGTGCAAAAGGGCAGCACCAGCGCAGCGTCCTTGCCGTCCTGCGGACAGACAGCGCCGAAGATATAGGGCGAGGCGTAGCGCTGGTCCTGCGGTGCTGAAGGCCGGGTGCCGCGCCGCGCCCAGCGGCGGGTGGTGCCATTCTTCTGCCCGAAGCGGACTTCGTCGGCGAACCAAACCTTTACTGCATCGGCTTCGCAGCCCTGCCACGGGGGCGGAATTTGCGATTTTGCCGCCGCAAAATGCCTCTGGCCATTGGGTGAAGCTGGTGCAGCGCCTGCCGGTGCGCATCCGCCTTGAACCCCATGTGGGGGAACCACCGCTGCGCGCCGGCGTGACCGCGACGGTTTCGATTGATACCGGGCGCGGGCGGAGTATTGCGGATGTGGTGACGGGGTTTTTTGATTTGTTCAGAGCCTCCTCACCGCGTGAGCACGCGGCGAGAATCCCCTGAAGCATTTTCTTGGTCGCATTTTCCGAGCCGCCAAGCGATGCCACTTGGCTTGAAAAGGCTCAGGGGGAAGGCGGAGGCAGCGGGGGGTAGTTTATTCGCCGACGCAACAGACAAATGAAGCGCGCGGCGCGGAAAGCATCGCTCCCCCATGCCGCCGCGAAGCCATCGCCGAGGGCCTGCACTACGCCTGGTCAAGGGAGTTCCTTGGTAGGGCGCGGTCGCGCCACGGGTTCAAGCGCCGCGCCGGACACCCCACCAGCCAAGCAAGGCGCATGAGGCCCATCGGGCTGCGGAAATGGGTGCGTGGGTAGTAATCAATGGGAGTTGGAAAAAGACGAAATTTCTTGACTCTCGCAAACGAGAATCGGATGATCATCGAAACGGGGCGAGGCTAAAGCGCCGCAAAGGCGCCCCCTGAGATTGGTTCGATCCATCACGCGCCTGGGAGTAAAACATCATGTCCGCCACACTCCCGAGCCGCCTTGCCATCTTCGCTGGTGCTGCCATTTCGGTACTGCTTGTATCATCGGGTTCGGCTTCCGCGCAGCCAAGCCCTGAAGCGATTGTGGACGCCTTTGAAGCGGTGCTTGGGCCGGTGCGCACCCATCGCCCGAGCCATCCCAAGGGCGTTTGTTCAGCCGGACATTTCGTGGCGACCGCTGAAGGCACCAGGCTTTCCGTGGCGCCCGTCTTCAGCGGCCAGCGCAATGCGGCGCTGATCCGTTTCGGTGTTGCGGGCGCCAATCCAAATGCATCGGATACCGCGCGTGGCACGCGCAGCCTTTCCATCCGCTTCGAAGCGCCTTCTGGCGATTTGTTTGAAATGGCGAATATCTCAACGCCGGTTTTTGGTTCGCCCACGCCACAGGCGCTGGTGGATGGGCTGCTAGCGCGCGCGAATGATCCGGCGACAGGCAGACCCAATCCTGAACGTGCCGCGGCCTTTGCGGCCTTCGTTGCCGCCAATCCTTCGGTCGGCAATCAGGCCCGCTACCTTGCCGCCAATGCGCCGCCGGCGAGCTTCGCCACCACGCCCTATTGGGGGGTGAATACCTTCATGTTTCGCGGGCAGGATGGCCAGGTGCGCCCGGCGCGCTGGGTGTTTGAACCGCGCGCAGGGGTGGAACGGCTGACAGCGGAGCAGATGCAAAGCCTTGGCAATAATTATCTGGCCGATGATCTGCGTCGGCGGATTGGCACCGCGCCTGTGGAATTCGACATGGTGCTGCAATTCCCCGGGCAGGGTGATGATTTACTGAACCCAACAATCGCCTGGCCGGATGATCGCCCGCGCGCCATTGTGGGCCGACTGACGGTGACCGAGGTTTCCGCCGGCCCCGGTGGGCCATGTGATCCGATCAGCTTCATGATCCTTGATCAGGCGCCGGGGATTGAAATGAGCGATGATCCAACCCTGCAAGCGCGCGCATCTTCCTACGCTGTTTCGCTGTCACGCCGGACGCAATAGGAAGCCAAATATCCAAACTGGCAGAAGTTTGATTGGCTGATCTCTAACCAAGATCGGCTTTCAACACTTCCCCCGCCAGATAGAGACTGCCCGCAATCAAGACGCGGCCCGGCTTTGCGCGGTCGGCGATTTTGCCCAGCGCTTCGGTAACGGTCGGCCCTGCTTCGGCAATACCACCGCTGGCAGTGATGATGTCCGCGACACTCATCGCCAGATGCTGGCCGGGTTCAGCCACCGCATGAATGGTAGTGGCGAAGGGCAGCAGCGGGCGGAGGAATTCCGCACTCGCCTTGCCCTGCTTCATGCCGATCACAAGATGCAAAGGCTGATCGCGCCATTGCGTGAAATGCTGGGCGAGCGCCTGCCCCGCCCCGGCATTATGCCCGCCATCCAGCCAGAGCGAAAAACCTATTGGCAGCAGCGCAGAAAGCCGGCCCGAAAGGCGCTGCAACCGCGCGGGCCAGGAGGCATTGGCGATGCCCTCAGCAATCACCGCATCATTCAGCCAGGGCAAGCCAGCAGCGCGCATGGCAGTAATGGCAATGCCGGCATTATCCGCCTGATGCGGGCCGATCAGCCCCGGCGGCGGCAGCGCCAGTACGCCAGCGGCATCGCGGTAGTGTAGGCCTTCTGACGTAGCCTCACAGAACCAATCCCGTCCACGTCGTAACAGCGGTGCGCCACGTTCGGCAGCCGTGGCGCTGATCACTTCCAGCGCTGCTGCGGCCTGCGCCCCCGTGGCGCAAGGCACGCCAGCGCGCATGATCCCAGCTTTCTCATCCGCGATTTTGCCGAGCGTATCGCCCAGGAAATCCATGTGATCCATGGAAATGGAGGTAATGGCCGATGCCGCCGGGCGTGGCACGACATTCGTCGCATCCAGCCGTCCGCCCAATCCCACTTCCAGCACCAGCAAATCAGCCGGCACGCGGCTGAACAGCACAAAGGCGGCAGCCGTGGTCACTTCAAACACCGTGATCGGCGCGCCGGCATTCACCGCTTCCACTTCTTCCAAAGTTGCGGTCAGTGCCTCATCCGTCACGTAGTCACCGGCCAGCCGAATGCGTTCGTGAAAATGCACCAGATGGGGCGAGGTATAGACATGGACGCGCTGGCCCGCCGCTTCACCGATGGCGCGCAAAAAAGCGCAGGTGGAGCCCTTGCCATTGGTCCCCGCCACATGGATCACGGGCGGCAGGCGCCGTTCCGGATGGCCGAGCTTAGCGAGCAAAGCCTCCATCCGGCCCAGGCTCAGATCAATAAGCTTGGGGTGGAGCGTGTGCAGACGCTCCACAATCGCTTCAGCGCGTGACACGGGATTTATTCGGCGGGTGCGGTGGCGGCTTCGGCTTCTTCGTCACTGCGTTCAAGCAAGGGCTCTCGCAGTAGGGAAATGACGCGCGCCAAGGTTTCGCGCATTTCGCCACGCTTCACGACCATATCCAGAATGCCGTGTTCCAGCAGGTATTCGGCGCGCTGAAAACCTTCCGGCAATTTCTCGCGCACGGTCTGTTCAATCACGCGCGCGCCGGCGAAGCCGATCAGGGCGCCAGGTTCAGCGATTTGGATATCGCCCAGCATGGCAAAGCTGGCCGTGACACCGCCCGTGGTTGGGTCGCACAACACGGTAATGAAGGGCAGGCCGGCTTCCTTCACCATGCGCGTTGCAATCACCGTGCGCGGCATTTGCATCAGGCTGACCGCGCCTTCCTGCATGCGCGCCCCGCCCGAGGCGGTAAAGACGATCAACGGCGCATTTTGTAGCACGGCAAGCTTGGCGGCGGTGACAATCGCCTCACCCACGCCAGCGCCCATGGACCCACCCATGAAGGCGAATTCGAAGGCGGCGACAACCGCGCGGCGCCCATTGATGGTGCCATGCGCCACGGCCACTGCATCATCCATGCTTGTCTTGGTTTGGCTTTCGCGCAGCCGGTCCGCATAGCGGCGCTGGTCACGAAAGCGCAGCGGATCAGCCGGTGCCTTGGGCAATTCAATGCGCGAAAAGCCAGGGTCCAAGGTGGCTTCCAGCCGCTGCACGGCACCCAGGCGCATATGGTGGCCGCAATGGGAGCAAACGCGCAGGGCCTTTTCCAGGTCTCGATGAAAAATCATCTGCTGGCAGGCAGGGCAATTATGCCAGAGGTTTTCCGGCGCTTCCCGCTTGAAGAGGCCCTGGATCTTCGGCAGGGCCCAATCGCTGATCCAGTTCATGGCACATCCTTAAGCTTGGGCCGGAGCCCCTTGGGGGTGGGAAATAGCGCACTTGCCCCGCCGGGGGAAACCCGGCTTTATTCCCTGGGTTTTTCTGGGCTGTCTGGCTTGGGGGGCGCTGCCGCTGCATCAAGCGCCCGCGCCTTGGCCTTGCGCCGGCGCAGATTCTCCCGAAGCGCCGCGGCCAGCCGTTTTTCGCGGGACGATGCGGGCTTGGGCGGGGTTTTGCCGTGCTTTTCCATGCGGGCATGAATTGGCAGCGCATTCTGCCTGCATCAAGGGGTTGCGGGACGCCCCAGGCTGGGGCTAGAGGATGCGCGTCCGCTAGGGCCTTGGCTGTTGTAGCTCAGTGGTAGAGCACTCCCTTGGTAAGGGAGAGGTCGAGAGTTCAATCCTCTCCAACAGCACCATGATTTCAATGGCTTAGCGCTGGTATCGCCGCCGCGAAGTGGAACAGAAAAGCATCAAAGCGCGTGAACAGGTGTGGAACTGCGGCACGTTTCTGACACACCAAACGCCGTGCGAAGGCTGACTTGGCGCCAAAGGATCATTAAAAGGGGCTGCCTGCCGCGTGAAGTAGCGCGATGGGCAAAGCTTCTGACAGTACGGGCCGGTCAGGAACGTACCAGTGCAAGCAGTGGTTCAAAGGCAAATACTGCGGGGCGTCGACCTGCTGCCGGATGCAGTGTCCGCAATATGCCCGCTTCCGCCAATTTTCGGGTTATCTTATGGGCATTCGCCGCTGGGATCTGGGCCGTTGTCGTGAATTGGCTGTTTTTGAAGACAGGTCTCGTGAACACAAAATCCAAGGCATTGATTGCCCATTTGGATGACAATAGATCAATGAAATTTTGCTTCATCTCCTGATAAAGGTTCTCTATTTCCTCGGCTTTCTGCAGATTTTGATTTGCCTGCGCCTCCAGCGCGGAAAGGAAGAACGTAATCCATTCCAACCATGCTTCGGAAGCGGAAACCGCTCTCATGCGATCAATGTATTCATCCTTGTGTTTTTCGAAATAGGCACTGATGTAGAAATTTGGCTGCGATATTGCGCCGGCTTTCCAGAGCAGTAGTGGAATGATCATCCTGCCAATGCGGCCGTTGCCGTCCTTGAACGGATGTAACGCCTCAAATTCAAGATGCACTACGGCCGTCTTCACCAATGTTTCCAGGTCGTTTTTCTCGATGAATTCAAAGAGAATTTCCAGGCCATCGTTCAGCGCTGTCGGCCGTATCGGCACAAACAGAATTTTCTTCCGGATTTTATCAACAAGGTAGTTCTGTTCGGTTTTGAATTCGCCCGGTGACAATTGGGCGCCCCTGCCAAAGCCTAAAAGCGTCTTGTGCGAAGACCTTATCAGCCATGGCGAAATCGGCTGACCATTCTGGATGCTGGCCTGCGCCCACTTCATGGCGCGGCTGTAGAGAAGAACCTCAATTGCCTCGCTACGGGTAGTGCGCGAGGCAAAATCGTCTTCTTCCTCCTGCTCGGCTTCCACTCTCAAGACTTCATCAAGCGTACTGACCGTTCCTTCCATGCGAGAGGAAACAACAGCCTCCTGGTAGCGCAGCGGGGCGAGGAAGAAATCACTATTGTGCATGCTTTTCAGCATTTGGTCGTAGCGCGCCAATGCCGCCGATGCTTGTGAAACCGGCTTCAGCAGCCTTGACATGTCGGGAATGTGCGGCGGAAATTTCCCATAATGGTATTGAACTGCGCCGCTGTGGTCGAAGCCTGCTAATGGGTGGGGGGCTGTCATTGTCTCTTGGAATTTCCTTGAAATGAGAAACAAGCGTATTTGACTCTCACTTAAGGTAGGCAAAGTTGTTTGTCTATCAATTTTTGCCGTTTTTGATAGACAAAAGGCCTCCGTCTCTCATACCTGTCTAAATCCCGCGCCTTACCCCCCGCACCACCAACCAAGCCCCCACCGCCATCATCGGCAGCGACAGCAATTGCCCCATGGTCGCCCCCGCAAACAGAAACCCCAAATGCGCATCGGGCTGGCGGAAAAATTCGCCAATGAAGCGCGCAACGCCATAGCCGGCCAGGAACACGCCCGAAAGCACGCCGGCACGCGCCCGCACTGAAGGGCGGTAAACCAGCACCATCAGCAGGATGAAAAGGCACATCCCCTCAAGCCCCGCCTGATATAGCTGCGACGGGTGGCGCGGATCAGGCCCCGCGCCGGGAAACACCATGGCCCAGGGCACATCAGCCACCCGGCCCCATAATTCGCCATTGATGAAATTCGCAAGCCGCCCCAGGAAAATCCCAATCGGCACCACGCAAACCACGCGATCGGAAAACGCCACCCAATCCAGCCCCTGGCGCCGCGTGAAGAAATACAGCGCGACAATCACACCAAGCGCCCCGCCATGGAAGGACATGCCGCCCTGCCATAGGTATAGAATCTCCCAAGGCGCTCTCAAGAAAATGTCAGGACGATAGAAAATCACATAGCCAAACCGCCCGCCCAGAATAATGCCAAGCGTGACCCAGGTGACGAAATCATCCACCTGTTCGGGCGTCGCTACCTTTGGCCCCAGCACCACCAGGCGCCGCGCGAGCCGCCAGCCCAGTACAATCCCGGTAATATAGGCCAGCGCATACCAGCGAATGGCAAAGGGCCCGATTTGCACCAGCACGGGATCAATCATCGGAAAGGGCAGGGCGAAGAACATCAGGCGAAGGGATCCTCGGTGCGCAGCAGCACATCACGCACATAGGAAGCGACACCGGCTTCCAGCGTAGTCGCGTTCTTGCGAAAGCCAGCCGCGCGCAGGCGTTCCATGCGGGCTTCGGTGAAATACTGGTAATTGCCCTTCAGATCATCCGGCATGGGCAGAAAACGGATATCGGGCGCACGATCCAAGGCCGCGTAAATCGCCCGCGTCAGGTCAAGGAAACTGCGTGCCGTGCCGCTGCCGATATTGAACAGGCCCGAGGTGCTGGGATTGTCATGCAGCCACAGCATCGCGGCCACACAATCATCCACATGCACAAAATCGCGCATCTGTTCCCCATCCGCGACACCTTCGCGGTCCGAGGCGAAAAGGGTGGCCGCCTCACCCGCCATGATCTGGCGGAATTTATGCAGCACCACACTCGCCATGCGGCCCTTATGATGTTCATTCGGGCCATAGACATTGAAGAAGCGTAGCCCCGCCCATTGCGGCGGCCTGGCCCGCCCGCGCGTCAGCATCTGCGCCACGCGCCGATCGAAGGCGAGCTTGGACCAGCCATACAGATTCAAAGGCCGCAATTTGGCAAGCGCCGCTTCGGATGCGTCATCATCAAACCCAAGCGCCCCATCGCCATAAGTCGCGGCGGAAGACGCATAGATGAAGGGCACGCCGCGCTTGGCGCACCAATCCCACAAGCGCTGTGACAGGGTGATATTCACCGCCGCCACCAGATCCCCATCGGACTCCGTGGTGGCGCTGATGGCGCCCATATGGAATACCGCTTCCACCGGCGCGCCGGCGGCCAGGAAATCCCATAACGCCTCGGGCGGGATCACGCCGGCGATGGGGTGCTTTGCCAGGTTCCGCCACTTCACCCCTTGGCGCAGGCGGTCGACCACCATCACCTCCGCCCCTCGGGCGCAAAGTGCGGCAACAAGGTTGGAGCCGATGAAACCGGCCCCGCCAGTGACAATATGCATGGGCGGTCTCTGCAACCTCGGCCTTGAGCGAACGGTCTCAAGCGTATAGGCCGAGGGTGGATGGACCGGCAAGCAAGGGCCGAAAGGGCAAGGCGATGAAGGATCAGGGTGGCGGGCGAGCCCGCATGATGGACGACCTGGCTGGCGTGGCCGGCGGCGCGTTTTCGGTACTGACCGGCATCCGTGCGGAGATTGAGGCCATCGCCAAGGCCCAGGCGGAAGCCATGATCCGCCGGCTGGATTTGGTCCGGCGGGAAGAATTGGACGCTGCCATGGATGTCGCGCGTCGTGCCCGGGAACAGGCGGAAGACCTGGCTGCCCGGGTGGAAGCGCTGGAAGCCAAAGCATTTTCAAGCCAAGTGGAAACACTTGGCGACTCGGAAAATGCGACAAAACAATCGAAGCCGGTTCCGAAATCGGGCGGCAAATCCTCATCCACTACGTGAAGACAGGATTGTAACCTATTCGCCCTTGCGGCGGGATTCCGCACCTGCGTAATCTCCGGCTAGTGGTCGCCGGCCCGATTCGCACACCAGATGTTGGGGTGCAGGCCGGCTGATCGGAAAGGGGGAGTTTCCGATGTCCGCCTCTCTGCATACTGAAATTGATCGCGTTATCAATCCATTGGACGTGCTGGAACAGATTATCGCCGGCAATGAATGGGTCTTTGAACGCCGCTCCGATGAGGAAATGGCCGCCGAGGCGCCCGGGAAATGGTGCGATTACGGGCTGCATTTCTCCTGGTCCTCTGAGATGAGCGCCATGGCATTTACCTGCGCCTTTGATTTGAAGGTGCCGGCAGCGCGGCGCGACAAGCTTTATGAATTGCTGGCGCTGGCGAATGACCGGCTTTGGATTGGGCATTTCGGCATTGAAGCTGAGGATGGCGTGCCTGTGTTTCGCCATTCCGTGCTGCTGCGGGGCGCGCCTGGTGCCTCGGCGGAAAGCCTGGAAGATATGGTGGATATCGCGCTGACCGAATGCGAACGCTTCTTCCCGGCTTTTCAATTTGTGCTGTGGGGAGGGAAAAGCCCGAATGACGCGCTGGCCGCGGCAATGCTGGATTGCATTGGCGAGGCATGACACGCTTGGCGCGGGGGTCATTGCCCGCGCCTGATTTCAAAGGCAGTCTGGGGGCATGAGCGAAAAACTCCCCCCGATCCTTCTTATTGGCTGCGGCAAGATGGGCGGCGCCATGCTGTCTGGCTGGCTGGAACAGGGCCTTGCTGACGCTGTGGTGGTTGAACCCCATGCGCAGGCAGTGGCCGCCTTTGCCGGGCGTGTGCGCGTGGTGGCGGATGCCGCTGCCATCCCGGCCGATTTCCGCCCCGCGGCGGTGGTGGCCGCCATCAAACCGCAGGAAGCGCCAAGCAGCTTGCCTGCCTATACGCGGTTTGCCGCGCAGGGGGCCTTGTTCCTTTCCATCATGGCGGGGCGTTCGATTGCTTCCATGCAGGCAGCGCTTGGCGCGGGCACGGCGGTGGTGCGCGCCATGCCGAATACGCCTGCCGCCATCCGCCAGGGCTTTACGGCGGCCTTCGCTGGGCCGGGCGTCACGGGTGCTCAAAAGGCGCTGGCCGATGCGCTGCTGGCGGCGATTGGCGAAGTGGCTTGGGTGGATCAGCAAGATCACATCAATCCCGTGACGGCGGTATCGGGCGGAGGCCCGGCCTATGTGTTTCTGCTGGCCGAGGTATTGGAAGCCGCTGCCGTGGAACAGGGCCTGCCACGCGATCTGGCGCGGCGCATGGCGCGGGCCACGGTCGCGGGGTCAGGCGCGCTGCTGGGGGCAAGTGAACAGGACGCCGCTGACCTCCGCCGCGCCGTTACCAGTCCCAAGGGCACTACGGAACGCGCTTTGGCGGTGCTGATGGAACCGGATGCCTGGCCCAAATCCATGGCGCGCGCCATTCAGGCGGCGACGGATCGGGCGCGGGAATTGGCGGGATAGGGAATTCAAGCGGATGCAACTGGGCCGGGCTGCCTTCATCCCCATCGCAGACCGCGAAGTGGCGAAGCGCTATTTCGCCAGCGCGGTTGGGCGCGTAGAAGTCGAAACGCATTCCTATTGCAATCGCCGCTGTTCCTATTGCCCCAATGTGGTCGGCGATCGCTTGGGCGATAATGTGCGCATGGAAGAACCCGTCTGGCGGATGGTGCTGGATAACCTGGCCGAAATCGGCTTCCGGCATAATTTTGTGATGAACAGCTACAATGAACCATTGGCGGATCGCGCCATTCTGGATCGCATCCGGGAAGCGCGTGAAGCAATGCCCAATGCCAGGCTGATGATCTACACGAATGGCGATTATCTTGACCCGGACTATATCGAAGCCCTGGCAGAAGCCGGCCTGAATTACATGCATATCTCGATTCATATGCGCAAGGATGACCAATACTCGGACATCTATGCCATCAACCGGATGCTGGAGATTTCCGTGCGCGCGGGGATAGCGGCGCGCATCGCGACCGTGCGGTCCAATGAATACATCATTGCCAAGATGCCGCATCCGCGCCTGGAAATTGAAACCCGCGCCATCAATTTCATGCGCAATGGGACAGATCGCGGCGGGTTGCTGCCAGACATCACGCCAGCGGCGAAGCGCACCGCACCCTGCTTCTTTCCTTTCGCCCATTTCATCATCGGCTTTTCGGGCAATATCGTGCCCTGCTGCCATATCCGCAGCGACCGGCCAGAGCATGAAGATTATCTGATCGGCAATTTGAAGGATTACGGCAGTATCTTCCAGGCCTTCGCGAGCCAAAGGGCAGCCGGCTGGCGCCGCGAATTGGTGGGAGCTCAGGAAAAAAGGAAGCCCTGTGATACCTGCACCGCTGCCTTCCTGCAGGAACCTCATGCCACCGCTGTCTTTGACCGGGCTTGGCGGGAGCATGTGCTACCGACTGAAGCCTCAGCACCTACCCTGGTGAAATAGGCCTTGGGCGCCATATCCGTATCATGACCGAAACCGCCACTGACGAAACCCTGATCTCCGCGCTCTGGCGCGTGATTGCCACGCATGGCTGGCCTGGGCTGACCATGCGCCGCCTGGCCGCTGAAGCGGGCACCGATACCGCCGCGCTACGGGCGCGCTTTCCGACGCGGCTTGATTTGCTGCTCCTGCATGGGCGGGTCATGGACCATGCCGTGCTGGCCGGCACCATTCCGGGCCAGGGCGGTTCGGCGCGGGACCGCGTGTTTGATGTGCTGATGCGCCGGGTGGATGCCATGCAGCCACACCGTGAAGGCATTCTCCGCCTGTTTGAAGACATGCGCCGCGACCCTGCCCTTGCGCTGGCTTTGGCGCCGCATATCGGCATTGCCATGCGCTGGATGCTGGAAGCCGCCGAGGTCGAGGCAAAAAGCTGTGAGGCTAGGTTGCTGGCGCTTGGCCTTGCCGGCGTATGGCTTGCCACCATCCGTGCTTGGGCGCGTGATGACAGCCCCGATATGGGCGCCACCATGGCGGCCTTGGATTCGGCGCTGGATCGGGCGGAACGGATCGCCCGCCCGCTCGGCCTGCTGCGGGGCGAAACACCGCCGCCAACTTCTGCTGAATCAGCGGAAACTTCGTGACCTGGGGCGCGAGGGGCTATAGATAGCGCTCCATCACCGGAGGCCCCCCATGACCGACCCCTTCAGCTTCAAGCCCAACCTCGACATCACGAAGATAATGGCGGAATTCCGCCTGCCCGCCATGCCGGATATGACAGAACTCGCCAAGGCGCAGCAGAAAAACCTGGAAGCGATTACGGCAGCCAATAAGGTGGCGCTGGAAGGTGCGCGCGCAGTCGCGGAACGACATATGGAAATCGTCCAACAATCGGTCGCCGAAATGCAGGATGCCATGCGCAGTATGGCAAGCCCGGGCGATATTCAGGAACAGGCCGCGAAGCGTGCGGAAATGGCCAAGGCCACTTATGAGCGCGCCGTTGGGCAGATGCAGGAACTGGCCGATCTGATCCAAAGATCGAGCGGCGAGGCGCTTTCAGTCCTGCATAAGCGCTTTTCCGAAGCGATGGAGGAGGTCAAGAACCTCTCCACCGACAAGAAGGCGTGATGCGTTTGGCGCGGGGGCATCCCCCGCGCCGCTATTCTCAGCCGAGATGCTTGGCGAAAAACGCCAGGGTGCGTTCCTGCGCCAGCGCGGCATCCTTCGCCACGTAAGAACCGCGTTCATCACAGCCAAAACCGTGGCCGGCGCCCATATAGACGAAGATTTCCACTTCCTTCCGCGCAGCGCGAATTGCTTCCACATCGCTCATCGGGATTGAGGCGTCGGTTTCGCCGAAATGGAGCTGTGTCGGGCAATTCGGCACCTCATCCTTCGCCGCGGCGACACCGCCGCCATACCAGCCAACAGAAGCGGAAAAGGCGCTGGTGCGGGTTGCGCCATGCCAGGCGACAGTGCCGCCCCAGCAATAGCCAACAATGCCGCGCTTGGCCTGGCGCGGCAGGGCAGCAGCGGCGGCCAGCACATCCAAAACGGTCTTGCCGGCATCAATCTTGCCGCGCAATTCGCGCCCGCGCGCCAGGTCGGCGGCGTCATAGCCAAGCTCCGCATTGCGCTCGGCGCGGTCAAAAAGCTGCGGCGCGATCACGGCATAGCCAGCGGCGGCAAAATCATCGCAGAGCTTGCGGATATGGCGGTTCACGCCAAAAATTTCCTGCGTCACCACCAAGGCGCGGTCTGCATCTTGTGGGCCGGTGCGATAGGCTTGCAGCCGAAAACCATCAGCTGCGGTAAGGGAGATCAAGGGCATGGGCGTTTTCCTTCGAAAAGAGATGGGACTATCCTGCGTGCATGGCTGAAATCGTCAACCTCAATCGCGCCCGTAAGGCCAAAGCGCGCGACGCCGCCGAAACCAAGGCCGCCGAAAACCGTGCCAAATATGGGCAGACCAAGGCCGAACGCGTGCGGCTTGCGTCCGAAAAGGCCAAGCTGCGTGCGGTGATTGATGGGGCGAAGAAAGAAGACTAGGCACTGCCCGCAGGGCCTAAGCCGCAACGCCATGGCCGAAGAATACAGCCTCATGCCGATGCAGCCCGCCTTCTGCGCAATCAAGAGCGAGCCTTGCGACTTCTGCGGGCGTGACGCTCGATAAACGCGTGCCGGGGGCGGGGGCGGTCAGGATGTGAAAGGGCTCATTCCCTGGCCTTGATGTGAAGGGCGCCGGGCGCAGGATGGTCCAATCAAGGCGGCTCGCGCGGATCAGCGCCTCCTGCCTGTCCTTGTCGGCGTAAAGGTTTTTTGTGAACAGCGGATAGATCAGGTAGTCGTAGAAAAAACCGCCATGCCCCTTGGTATCGCCTGCCCCAACGCCGGTGATGGCAATCAGGCGCTGCGGCCCGCCGGTTTGCATGGCCGCAATCAACGCCCTGGTGGTGTCCGAGAAAAACGAAACCTCTCCACGCCCGCGAAAGCCAAGCGCGTAAATCACCGCATCCTGCCCAATCAACGCTGCGGCAAGCATAGCCTGGTCATGCGGGTTGGCCTGCACCACCGCGACCGAGGCCGGCAGGCTACCTGGCGCGGCGCTCCGGCTTTGCGCGGTGATGCCATGCCCGCGCGCCGCGCCCTGCGCGACAATCTCACGCCCTATGCGGCCCGTGCCACCAAGGACGAGGAGCTTCATCCTCACCCTTTGGGAACGATACTTGTCCAGCCATGCGGGTCATTGCTGCGGCCATATTGCAGGCCGGTGATGGCATCATAAAGCCGGCGCGTGACATCGCCGATCTCACCACCATTGATCAGCACATCCTCGCCCTTATAGCCAAGCGTCCCGACCGGTGAGACCACCGCCGCCGTCCCCGTGCCCCACATTTCCTTGAGGCTGCCATCGCGGCCAGCGGCCATGACTTCCTCAATCGCAATCTGGCGTTCGGTGATCTTCAGCCCCCAATCGCGCATCAATTGCATGGTGCTGGCGCGGGTCACGCCATCCAGAATCGTGCCCGTCAGCGGCGGCGTGATCACCTCATCACCGATCCTCAGCATGATATTCATCGTGCCGACTTCATCAAGGTATTTGCGGTTCACGCCATCCAGATACAGCACCTGCGAATAGCCGGCATTGGCGGCATCGCGCTGGCCGGCCAGGCTCGCCGCGTAATTGCCGGCGGTCTTCGCTTCACCGGTGCCGCCCTTGACCGCGCGTACATGCGTGTCGGATGCCAGGATTTTCACTGGCTTCACGCCTTCCTTGTAATAGGAACCAACGGGCGACAGGATCAGGAAATAGATGTAGTTATGCGCCGGATGCACGCCCAGCATCACATCGGTCGCGATAATGGTGGGGCGCAGATAAAGCGCGGTGCCGGGTTTGCGCGGCACCCATTCATGTTCAAGCCCAACCAGCGCATCAAAGCTCTGGCGAATGATATCCACCGGCAATTCCGGCATGCACATGATCTGGCCGGAGCGATTGAAGCGTTCCGCATGGCGATCCGGGCGGAACAGGCGGATTTGGTCGTCATCGCCGCGAAACGCCTTGAGTCCATCAAAAATCGCCTGGCCGTAATGCAGCACGGATGTCGCGGGATCGAGGCTGAGTGGCCCATAGGGCACGATACGCGGCGAATGCCAGCCCTTTTCTTCCTGATAATCCATCAGGAACATGTGATCGGTCAGCACCTTGCCGAAGGAAAGCTCATCATCGGCGGGCTTCACCCTGGGGGTGGTGGTGCGGGTGATCGGGAAGGAAGCCATGGCTGCGTATCCTCATTTGGCATTTTCTTGCGCCAGCTTAGCGCAGCGCGCAAGAAAAGGTAAGTAGTCCTTACGTAGTTTTTTGCATTTCGCCTTGCATGAAGGCGGCAAGCTGCGGTTCAAGCCCGTTTTGCGGTGCCTGCGCCACGCGCCCTGGCGCTGTGCCGGCCCGGCAGGCCATGACCAACGCGCAATCAAGGCTATCCAGCACCGGCACGGGCAGCATCGCGGCAAGCTTTGGCGCCAGGCCAACCAGCCCCGCCCCGCCCAGCACTACCACGCCGGCGCCATCCGCCACGGCTTGGCGCGCTTCTTCAGCGATCAGCCCAAGCGCCTTTTCGGGTTCGCGGGCGATCATGTCGCCGGTGGGGGGCACGCTGCGGACCTGCACGCGGTCCCGCCCATGGCCACGGATCAGGGCGAATTCTTCCAGCATCGGCACCCAGGCAGTGCCGCCGGTCAGCAGCGCAATGCGCGGCGCCTTTTCCAGGGCCAGCGTCATTGAAGCCTCCGCCATGCCAACCACCGGAATGGGCAGCAATTCGCGCGCGGCTTCAATGGCGGGTTCGCCAAAACAGGCGATGATGGCGGCGCCAAAGCCTTGCGGATTATGCGGGCCGATATGCTGAGCAAGCCCCGCCAGCACCGCATGGCCGGCAATAGCGACTGCCGCGCGCGTCGCGATGTAGCGTGCGCCGAAGGGGGCGGTCGCGGGCACCAGATCGCAAGCGGGCAGGCCAAGCCGGGGCAGGGCTTCCTGCGCGCGGGCAGCGATCAGGGCGGTAATGGTGGGGTCGGTATTGCCGTTCAGAAGCAGGATGCGCATGGGTGTTTCTGGCCTTGGCTCGGCTTGGCTGGCAAGCCCAGTTAATTTCTTGTTGCGCCCGAGCGCGCGGCGCCGCATGGTCGGGCAGTGCTGCTGATAATTTAGGCAGGAATGAATATCCCGGACCGCCGGCCCAAGGCTGGGGGGTGGCACAGGCTTTGCTGCCTTCAAACATTGGCTTGTCGTCCGGGCCTCGGCCCAGGGGGCAAGCGCGGCAACCAAGTTTAGGCGGCAGTTTCCCCCGAAACTGCCCAAACACGTCGAAGGGAGAGTGACGCAATGCGAATGAAGAAATTCTTGATGACAGCCTGCCTCGTGGCGCTGCCGGTGCTGGGCGCGTCTGTCGCGCAGGCTCAGGGCACGCTGCGCATCGGTATGACGGCGGCGGATATTCCGCTGACCAATGGCCAGCCCGACCAGGGCTTTGAAGGCAACCGCTTCACCGGCATTCCGCTGTTTGACAGCCTCACGATGTGGGATCTGTCGGCGGCCGATAGGCCTTCCGTGGTGATCCCCGGTCTTGCGACCGAATGGGCGGTGGATGCTAATGACAAGACGCGCTGGGTGTTTCGCCTGCGTCGTGGCGTGAAATTCCATGACGGGTCGGAATTCAATGCCGATGCCGTGGTGTGGAATGTGCGCAAGATCCTTGATCGCGAAGCGCCGCATTATGACCCGCGCCAGGTGGGCGTCACGGCGACCCGCATGCCAACGCTGCGGCGGGCGGAAAAGATTGATGATTACACGGTGGCGCTGTTCACCTCTGAACCGGATAGCCTGCTGCCGATCAACCTGACCAATCTTTTCATGGCGAGCCCGGCCCAATGGGACAAGATGCGCGCAACCAGCGCGAATGCCGAAGCGGCTTGGCTTGCCTTTGCGCGTGATCCTTCCGGCACCGGCCCCTTCCGCCTGACCCGCTTTGTTGCGCGTGAACGTGTGGAATATGCGCGCAATGATGCTTATTGGACGGATAAGGCCAAGCTTGATCGCGTGATCCTGCTGCCGATTCCAGAAGCCAATGCGCGCACGGCAGCGCTGCTATCCAATCAGGTGGATTGGATTGAAGCGCCGTCACCCGATACCATTCCGCAGCTTCGCCAACGCGGCATGGTGATCACCAGCAATGCCCAACCGCATGTCTGGCCCTGGCAGCCCTGCTTTACCGAAGGCTCGCCCATGGCTGATGTGCGCGTCCGCCGCGCGCTGAACCTTGCGATTGATCGTGAAGGGCTGCGCACGCTGTTGGGGGGCATGATGTCCATTCCCGTCGGCACTGTGCCGCGCGGCCATCCCTGGTTCGGCAACCCAAGCTTCAATATCCGGACCGATAAGGCCGAAGCGCGCCGCCTGCTCGCGGAAGCGGGCTATGGGCCGCAACGTCCTTTGAATTTGAAGGTGCAGATCTCGGCTTCCGGTTCTGGCCAGATGCAACCGCTGCCGATGAATGAGTTCCTGCAACAGGATCTGAAGCAGGTTGGCGTGAATGTCGAATTCGATGTTCTTGAATGGAATGCGCTGTTTGCTTCCTGGCGCCAGGGCTGCCGCGATGCTTCGGCGCGCGGTGCGCATATGACCAACGTGTCCTTCGCTGCCATGGATCCCTTCTTTGCCATGGTGCGCTTCTGGGATTCGAAAATGGCGCCGCCGGTTTCCAACAATTGGGGCTTCTGGAACAATCCGCGCTTTGACGCGATGATTGCCGAAGCGCGCAACGCCTTCGAACCGGCCGCGCGTGATGCCGCACTTGCCCGCTTGCATGCGGCTGGTGTGGATGAGGCGCTGTTCATCTGGATTGCACATGACGTGTCGCCGCGTGCCATGAGCCCGCGTGTGCGCGGTTACGTGCAGCCGCAAAGCTGGTTTGTGGATTTGCGTCTGCCTTTCATCCAGTAACACTTGATCGCCGGGCGGCACGGAAACCGCCCGGCGATTGCCGGGAGCAACAATGTTCTTCTACCTGATCCGCCGAATCGTCTACGCCATCCCCATCGCGCTTGCGGTCGGGTTTGTCTGCTTCATGCTGGTGCAGATCGCCCCAGGCGATCCCATCAACGCCATCGTGCCGCCCGATGCGCCGGGCGATGTGGTGGAACAGGTGCGGCGCGATTACGGGCTAGATAAGCCACTGCCCGTGCAATTCGGGCTTTGGCTGATGAAGGTGGTGCAGGGGGATTTGGGCCGGTCACTCGCTTCCGGCCGGCCGGTTTGGTCTGATCTTTCAAGCGCCATCGGCAATACGCTGATGCTTGCGGCGTCGGCTTCACTGCTGGGCTTTATTCTTGGCTGCGTGCTGGGTGGGCTTGCCGGCACTTTCCGTGGTTCCTGGTTGGATCGCGTGGCGGTGACGATTGCCGTCGGTGGCGTTTCCGTGCCGCATTACTGGCTTGGCATGGTGATGGTGGTGATCTTCTCGGTGCAGTTGAATTGGCTGCCCGCCATGGGCGCGGGGCCGGGCGGTTCTGCCGATTGGGCCTGGGATTGGGAGCATGTAAAGCACCTGATCCTGCCAACTGTGACACTCTGCGTCATTCCCATGGGGATCGTGACCCGCACGGTGCGCGGCATCATCGCTGAAATCATGAACCAGGAATTTGTCACCGCGCTGCGCGGCAAGGGCCTCACGCGCAGCGGCGTCTTCCTGCATGTGGTGAAGAATGCCGCCCCGACGGCGCTTGCGGTGATGGGCTTGCAGCTTGGCTATCTGATGGGCGGGTCCATTCTGGTGGAAACCGTATTCTCCTGGCCAGGCACCGGGCTTTTGCTGAACAACGCCATCTTCCAGCGCGATTTGCCGGTGCTGCAAGGCACTATTCTGGTGCTGGCCATGTTCTTCGTCGCTCTCAATCTTCTGGTGGATCTGATGCAGACCGCGCTCGATCCGCGCATCAAGCGGGGCTGAGGCAATGTCCAATAGCGCAACCACCCCATCGGCGGCGGAAGCTGAACTCGCGGTCCAGGCGCGGCAGGCGCCGCAACGCTCCACCGGTTATTGGGCTGGTGTCTGGAAGCGCGTGCGGCGCGACCCGGTGACGATCTTCTGTGCATCGGTCTTGTTGCTGATGCTGCTGGCCATCGTTTTCGCTTCCTGGATCGCGCCGCATGATCCCTATCAGGGCAGCATGATCCGGCGCCTGCGGCCCATCGGCACGCCGAATTACATTCTGGGTACGGATGAGCTTGGGCGCGATATGCTGACGCGCCTGCTGTATGGCGGGCGGCTTTCCTGGTTCATGGGGATTACGCCTGTCGCACTGGCCTTCGTGATTGGGACGGTACTGGGTGTGCTGGCGGGCTATGCCGGCGGCAAGACCAATATGGCCATCATGCGCATCACTGATGTGTTCTACGCCTTCCCATCCGTGCTGCTGGCGGTAGCGATTTCAGGTGCGCTTGGCGCGGGGATTATCAATGCAATTCTGGCGCTGACGCTGGTCTTCATCCCGCCCATTATTCGCGTGGCGGAAACGGTGACGACAGGCGTGCGCAATCTGGATTTCGTGGATGCGGCGCGCGCATCGGGCGCCAATGCCTTTACCATTGTGCGCGTGCATGTGCTGGGCAATGTGCTGGGGCCGATTTTTGTCTACGCCACATCGCTGATCAGCGTTTCGATGATCTTGGCCTCGGGCCTTTCCTTCCTGGGGCTTGGCACCAAGCCACCGGAACCCGAATGGGGGCTGATGCTGAATACGCTGCGGACCGCGATTTACGTGCAGCCCTGGATTGCGATCCTGCCGGGGATTTGCATTTTCGTGACTTCCATCTGCTTCAATCTGGTGAGTGATGGGCTGCGGCAGGCGATGGATGTGAAGGGCTGAAACGCAGCCCTTCAAAGGCTACTCGGTCAGGTTCGGCACCTTGCCGGGCCGGCCCAGCAGCCAGCCTTGCATCGCGTCGCAGCCGGCTTTTTCAAGGGCACGAAGCTGCGCCAGCGTTTCCACGCTTTTCGCGACCACAATGGTCCCCAGCGCATGGGCGGTTTCCACCTGACCGGTGGTGAGCGCCAAGGCCCGCCGTGCCGAGAGGTTTTCCCCATCCAGCCCGGCGCAAAGGCTTGGATGCAGCTTCACCATGGGGAAGGGGATTGCGCGCAAGGCCAGGATGGTCCCGCGCGCCACGCCGAAATCATCCAAGGCCGCCACAACCCCAAGACCACGAAGCCCCGCGGCCAAGTTCGCCGCTGCATCATGCCAAAGAGAAACCGCATTGGCCGGCATTTCCACCGCCAGGCCGCGCGGGTCCGTATCTGCTTCATGAAGGGCACGACGCATCAAAGCGGTTCCATCGCCCCGCAGAAACGCCTCGGCAGTGATATTGACCGAAATATAGGGGGCGGAACGTGGCCAGCGTGCCCGGATCCGGCAGGCTTCGTGGAAAACCCAGGCATCCAACGCGCCCGCCATGCCGGCCTGGGTCGCGGCATTGACCGTTTCCATGGCCAGGATCGGGCCAAGATCAGGGTGGACCCAGCGCAGCAGCGCCTCATACCCCACGGTTTCCAGGCCATTGGCGCTGCAGACAGGTTGCAGATCAAGCCTGAGGCCGGCGCCGTTATTGGCCAAAGCCTCGGCGATGCCCTGGCGGAGTTCTGCCGGCGAATGGGCCAGCTCCAGCCCCGCCGCCGCCCGATCGCCCTGACTGCCAAACCCGTCGCTCATGCCTGCGCCCTCAATCGCTTGAGGGCGCATTAAACACCGGAACTGCTTACGGGCTGGTTACCAGCCGCGTGGGAAGCGAAGCCGGTTCAGCCGACGATTTCGCTGCCGGCGAAGAAATAGGCGATTTCGATGGCGGCGTTTTCGGCGCTGTCCGAACCATGCACGGAATTGGCTTCAATGCTTTCGGCGAAAAGCTTGCGGATGGTGCCGGGCGCGGCATTGGCGGGGTTGGTCGCCCCCATCAATTCGCGGTTGCGGGCGACCGCGTTCTCGCCTTCCAGCACCTGCACCACCACGGGGCCGGAGATCATGAAGGACACCAGATCCTTGAAAAAGGGCCGTTCACGATGCACGCCATAGAAGGTTTCAGCCTGCGCCTGGGTCATGTGGATGCGCTTTTGTGCAACGATGCGCAGCCCCGCGTCTTCGAACACCGCATTGATCTTGCCGGTAAGATTCCGGCGCGTTGCGTCCGGCTTAATGATGCTGAAGGTGTGTTCGATGGCCATGATGGCAAACCCCTGAATGTCTGGAAACGGAACGGGGCGGATAGGCGGGATGGGCCGCTTGCGCAAGCCCCGCCTATGTTTCGCGGCGCGCGGCGATGAGGAATTCCTTATTCCCCTCAGGCCCCGTGATGGGGCTTTCAGTGATGCCAAGCACCTGCCAGCCGGGTAGCGCTGCCCACCAATCGGCGATCATGGCGCAGATGCTGCGATGGAGCGCTGGGTCGCGCACCACGCCGCCCTTCCCGACTTGGCCTGGCCCGGCTTCGAATTGCGGCTTTATCAATGCCACCGCAAAGGCGCCCGGCGCACAAAGCGCGAGCGGCGCGGGTAGGATGGTCCGCAGCCCAATGAAGGAGGCATCGCAGACCAGGGCGCCGATGGGTTCAGGGATGGTTGTGCTGTCCAAATAGCGTGCATTGGTCTTTTCCAGCACCACCACACGCGGGTCCTGGCGCAGCTTCCAGGCCAATTGGCCATGGCCGACATCCACCGCATAGACCCTGGCCGCGCCATGTTGCAGCAGGACATCGGTGAAGCCCCCGGTGGAGGCGCCCAGATCAAGACAAGCCCGGCCTTCCGGGCTGAGCCCGAAATGCGTGAGCGCATGGGCCAGCTTAAGCCCCCCGCGGGATACCCAGGGATGATCCTGCCCGCGGACTTCAAGCGGCGCGCCATCAGCCAGCAGATCGCCGGCCTTCTCCACCCGCTTGGTATCGCTGAATACCTTGCCGGCCAGGATCAGCGCCTGCGCCCTGGCGCGGCTTTCAGCCAAGCCAAGCGCTACCAGCAGCAGGTCGGCGCGCTGCTTTGGCGGGCGGGTCATCAGATCAGCGGTCCTTGGGGGGCAGTTGAAAGGAATAGATTGGCACAGGGCGCTAATGGCTGATAGCTTGAAACCCTGTCGCGATTCGGAAGCCAGAGTTGATGATCGAAAAATTGTCAAGCATTTCCCTGCCAAGCCCGCATTTGCGGATCAAGCATTGCCGCCATGGGGTTATGCTCTATAGCGCCCGCGACAAGTATGTTGGGGGTTCGCTTGATCGCTATGGCGAGTTTTACGAACTTGAGTCGCAGCTTTTCTCCGGCCTGATCAAACCTGGTATGCTGGTTTTGGAGATCGGCGCGAATATCGGGGCGCATACAGTTCACCTTGCCAAACTGGTTGGTGAAAATGGCGGGGTTGTCGCCTTTGAAGCGCAACGGGTGATCTTTCAGATGCTTTGCGCCAATCTGGCGCTGAATGGCATTGAAAATACCGATGCCAAATGCCTGGCGGTGGGCGCCGCCCCTGGGGAGATCGTGGTGCCGCGCCTGGATTATCGCGGCGACAATAATTTTGGTGGCGTTGCGCTTGGTGGGGATGATGGCGATGTGGTCGAAATGATCGCCATTGATAACCTTATGCTACCCGCCTGCCACATGATGAAAATTGACGTTGAAGGTATGGAAAAGCAGGTACTGGATGGCGCGCGCCAGACAATTACGCGCTTCCGTCCTTATCTGTATGTCAAGAATGATCGGATCGACAAGCATGCTGAGTTGATTGCGACCCTTTTGGATCTTGATTACCGCATGTGGTGGCATCAGCCTTGGCTGTATAATCCGGGAAATCTCGCCGGCGATAGCGAGAATGTCTTTCCAGGCATTGCTGCCTTCAATCTGATCTGTTTACCAAGTGAGGCAGCGCCTGATGAGCTCGAAGGCGGGGTCGAAGTGAAAACTGCCGCTGATCCGCATCCGTTACTCGCGTTAGGAAGCGTTGGGTTGTGATCCGCCGCAGCGGATCACATGAACACGTAAATCCTCACTCAACGCCGAGTAACTCAACTTCAAAGAGCAACGTCGCATTGGGCGGAATGACACCACCCGCGCCGCGCGCGCCATAGCCAAGCTCGGGCGGGATGATCAGCGTGCGCTGCCCGCCGACCTTCATGCCGGCAAAGCCCTGATCCCAGCCGCCAATCACATGGCCGGCACCAAGCATGAAGGAGAAAGGCTCAGCACGGTCGCGAGAACTATCGAATCTGCGGCCCTTGTTCTCCGGCGCGGCGGCATCAAACAGCCAGCCCGTGTAATGCACCGTGATGTGCTGCCCAGGTGTGGCTTCGGCCCCGGTGCCGAGTTTCGTGTCGATCATGCTCTTCTCCTGTCGTGATGCGGCTTCCCTGAAGCGCTACGTGCCAAAAAGCAAGGCCCGGAGGCTTGCGCCCCCGGGCCTGATAGGCTTCGCGGAAAGGCGGCTTATTCGGCCGCCTGATCCAGCTTTTCCAGAACGCGCGGCGGAGACATCGGTAGCGCGTAGAAGCGCTTATGCGTCGCGCGATACATGGCGTTGGAAATCGCACCCAGTGGCGGCACCAGCGGCACTTCACCCACGCCACGCACGCCTTGCGGGTGCTTGGGGTTCGGGATTTCCAGCATCACCGCATCCAGCATCGGCAAGTCGGAGCAGACCGGCATGCGGTAATCAAGGAAGGCGGGGTTATCCACCTGGCCCTTGGCGTTATAGATATATTCTTCGTTCAACGCCCAGCCGATGCCCTGCGCCGCACCGCCCTGCATCTGGCCTTCAACATAGGCCGGATGCACCGCGCGCCCGACATCCTGGAAGGACGTATAGCGCAGCACCTTCACGGTACCGAGTTCCGGGTCCACTTCCACATCGCAGATATGGGTGGCGAACCCGCCTTCGGCGCCGGTTGTGTTCAACTGTACGCCAGCCCCAATCGGCCCGCCGGTTTCTGTTGCCTTGGCAGCGATTTCCTTCAGGCTGAGCGGCGGGAATTGCCCCGCATTGGCGCCCGCGGGACGCGCTTCGCCATTGTCCCAAATCACCGCTTCGGGATCGATCTTCCAGATCTTCGCCGCGCGTTCCTTGAGCTGCGTGATGACCTTTTCCGAAGATTGCGTCACCACCATCGCTGAAGCGAACAGCACGCGGCTGCCACCGGTCAGGTTGGAATAGCCAATCGTCGCCGTATCGCCGATCAGCACGGAAACGCGCTTGTAATCAATGCCAAGCAATTCCGCGGTGATATTGGCGATGGAAGCGCGCGAGCCACCGATATCCGGGTGCCCCGTGGTGACGACAACATTGCCATCTTCCGTGATGTTCACCTGCGCCGAAGATTCACCACCGGCATTGAACCAGAAGCCGCTGGCAACCCCGCGGCCCTGATTGGGACCAAGCGGCGCGCTGTAATGCGGATGCGCCATCGCGGCTTCAATGGTTTCCTTGAAGCCAATACGCGGAAACACCGGGCCATGCGCGGCTTTTGTGCCTTCCTGCGCGGCGTTTTTCAGGCGCAGCGCAAGCGGGTCCATGCCAAGCTTTTCGGCCACTTCATCCAGCACGCATTCCACGCCGTAGGCGCCAATCGGCGCCCCTGGCGCACGATAGGCCGCGACCTTGGAACGGTTGGAAACCACATCAAAGCCGAGCGAATGCACATTCGCGATGTTATAGGGCGCGAAAGCGCAGCCCGCCGCACCACGAATGGGTGAGCCAGGCAGCGCGCCGGCTTGCAGGTAGAAAGTGCCCTGCGCGGCGACGATGGTGCCATCCTTCTTCGCGCCAATCTTCACAGTGCTGAAGGAACCGGAAGTGGGGCCGGTGGCGCGCATCACTTCTTCGCGCGTCATCACCATCTTCACCGGGCGGCCAGACTTCTTCGCCAGCAGCAGCGCCACCGGTTCCAGATAGACAATCGTCTTGCCGCCAAAGCCACCGCCGATTTCCGCCGGAATGGCGCGGATATCGCTTTGCGGCAGGCCGGTCAGGTAGGAACACATCGCACGGACCATGAATTGGCCCTGGCTGGAGCTCCACACCGTTGCCTTGCCGTCGGCAACACTCACCAGGCAGGCATGGGTTTCAATATAACCCTGATGCACAGGCGCGGTGCGGAAGCTGCGTTCCACCACCACTTCGGCTTCGGCGAAGCCCTTATCAATATCGCCAAGCTTGTGTTCCAGCTTGCCCGCGATATTGGAAGGCTTGCCATCAAACTTGATGAAATCATGCAGGATTGGCGCGTCGGGCTTGATCGCGTCTTCCGCGTCAATCACCCAAGGCAGAACCTCATATTCCACTTCGATCAGTTGCAGCGCTTCGGCGGCGACTTTTTCGGAAATCGCGGCGATAGCGGCAATCGGGTGGCCATGGAACAGCGCCTTTTCGCGCGCCATGATGTTGCGGCACATCCAGCGCATATCCTGAATGCCCAGCATCACGGATTTGTCGAGCGGGAAATCCACCACATCCTTATGCGTCACCACGGCCTTTACGCCGGGATGCGCTTCCGCCTTCGCGGTATTGATGGAAATGATGCGCGCATGCGGGTGCGGGCTGCGCAGCACCTTGCCCCAGATCATGCCGGGCATATTGGTATCGGCGGCATAGGCAGCGCGGCCCGTCACCTTTTCCGCGCCATCAGGACGGATCGTGTTTTTGCCGATCCATTTGTTGGACATATCGTTCATCAGGCGGCCCCCCTCATTTCAGCGGCGGTTTCCATCACCGCGCGAACAATCTTGTCGTAACCGGTGCAGCGGCACAAATTGCCCGCGAGGCCGAAGCGCACTTCGGTTTCGGTCGGGTTCGGGTTCTTTTCCAGCAGCGATTTCGCCGCAATCAAAACGCCCGGCGTGCAGATGCCGCATTGCAGCGCTGCCATTTCCAGGAATTTGCGTTGCAGCGGGTGCAAATCACCGCCCCGCGACATGCCTTCAATGGTGCCGAGTGACTTGCCTTCGGATTCCACCGCCAGCATCAGGCAGGCACAAACCAAGCGGCCATCCACGGTGATGGAACAGGCACCGCAATCGCCTGTGCCGCAGCCTTCCTTGGCGCCGGTCAGGGCAAGCGGGCCGCGCAGCGCATCCAGCATGCTGTCATGCGCTTCACACAGGAACTCCATCGGTTCCCCGTTAATGGTGGTCGAAACATGCATCTTGGACATTGTTCAGCTCCGGCTGGCGCGTTCGGCGGCGATGGCAACGGCGCGCTTCAAGAGCACGCCGGCAACCTTGGTGCGATAGGCAATGGTGCCGCGCTTGTCATTGATGGGGCGGCAGGCGGCGCTGCAAGCGGCAGCGGCGGCGGCAACAGCGGCGGCATCGAGCTTTGTGCCGATCAACGCCTTGGCGGCGTCTTCCACCAGCATCACGGTTGGCGCCACGGCGCCAAGGCCGACACGGGCGGCGGTGCAAACGCCATCCTTCATGGTCAGGCTGACACCGCAGCACACAACCGCGATATCCATTTCCGTGCGCGGGGTCATGCGCAGATAGGCATCGCCCGAACCAGCGGCGCGCGCGGGCAGGGTGAAGCTCACCAGGATTTCACCGGGGGCGAGGTTGGTCTTGCCCGGGCCGGCCGGGAAGGCTTCCACCGGCATTTGCCGGCGGCCATTCGGCCCTTGGATGGTGACCACCGCGCCGGCGGCAACCATGGCGGGCACGCTATCGCCGGCAGGTGAGCCATTGCAGAGATTCCCACCCGGGGAGGCGCGGCCCTGCACCTGCTTTGACCCAATCAGGTTCACCGCTTCCAGCACACCCGGCCAAACCTTGCCGAAGCGGGGATGATCCGCGAGTGATGCTGCGGATACCGCCGCACCCACGGTAAAACTGCCATCGGCATTTTCCGTGATGCGCGTCATTTCCCCGATTTTCTTGATATCCACGATCAGGCCGGGATTTGCGACGCCGGCGCGCATCTGCACCAGAAGATCCGTCCCGCCGGCCAGAATCCGCGCAGCCCCCTGGGCCGCGGCGAAGGCGCTCACCGCTTCATCGAGCGTCTGCGGCGCCAAATATCGAGTATCCGTCATGAGCGTTCCTGTCGTCCTTGCCTTGCTGTGACACCCTGGGTGAGGGGGCCGTGCTTCCTCATTCAGCTAGAGTGGAACAAGGCTATAGGGACACGCAAGATAGGCATAGCCCCCGGCGGATATTCAGGTGTGATTCGGGCGTTTCGGGCGTTACCGTGCGGTTCATGCTACAAGATGCTTGGCGTTAGGGGGGATAACATGACCAAGCACCTATGGGGCCGCCGCGCGGCCATGATTGCCGGTGGAGCGATTTTGGCGGCGCCTCGTCTGGCGCGCGCCGCTTGGCCGGAACGGCCCATTCGCATCATCGTGGCCTTTCCGCCCGGCAGTTCCACCGATGTCGTGGCGCGCGCGCTGGCGGCGCGGCTGGAGGCGCTGCTTGGCCAATCCGTGCCGGTAGAGAACCGTGGCGGCGCCGGGGGCAATATCGGCACCCAGGCGGTGAAGGGCGCCACTGATGGCCATACGCTGCTGATGCACAGCACGGCTTTTTGCGTGAACCCATCGCTTTATCGCGCAGCGGGTTATGGTTTGGATGATTTCACGACCATCGCGGTGGTCGCGACCGCGCCCAATGCGTTTTTCGTCCATCCTTCCGTGCCGGCGCGCAACCTGACCGAGTTGCTGGCCCATATGCGGGCCAATCCCGGCATGGCCTATGCCCATTCGGGAACCGGCACCACGCCGCATCTGGGGGCGGAACTGCTGTTCCGCACGCTGGCCAAGGTGGAAGCCACACCAGTTGCCTTCGGCCCTGCCCAGGCCGCGACTGCGGTGCTTGCCAATCAGGCGCCGATTGGCAGCACCAGCCTGCCGCCCGCCTTGCCGCTGATCCGTGAAGGCCGGGTGCGCCCGATTGCGGTTGCGGGGGCCGAGCGTGACCCAACCCTGCCTGATGTGCCGACGGTCGCCGAACAAGGGTTTCCGGGCTTTGCCGCTTCCACTTGGTTCGGGCTTTTCGCCCCGGTGCGACAGTCATCCGATTCTTTGGCGCGGCTTGCTACGGAAGTGCCGCGCGCCATGGCGGATGCGGAATTGAAGGCGCGGCTTGCAACGCTTTCACTAACCGATCCCGGCCTTGCCGGCACGGCGGCAGCCGATTTCGTGCGGCGTGAGGCACAGATCTGGGCCGAAGTGGTGCGGAGTTCTGGCGCGACCGCGGACTGAACCTTTTCACGGTTTTCACGCGAACTTAACGGCGATTCGCCCCTTTTTGCGCTGCGCGCTGCGCGATTTGACGCCCAGCATCCGCTGATATCACGCCAGGCACACAGGGGTATTCGCATAGTAATGACAGATAATCTTTCATCCACGCGGCCCTTCTGGGCGGCGTTTCGCGGAAAGGGATGCCATGTCGGATGTCACGCGGACCGAGCAGGACCTTCTCTGCTCCTTGAGAAAACCAGCGCGCCGGGAAACCACTGATGTTGACCGTTTCGTTGGGGACCGCATTCGGCTGTACCGTTCCATGATCGGCATGAGCCAGCAGAAGCTTGCGGGAAGTCTTGGCGTTACCTTCCAGCAACTGCAGAAATATGAGCGGGGCGAGAATCGTATCGGTGCCGGAAGATTATTGATGGTGGCGACCGCGCTTGGCGTTCCAATCACCTTCCTGTTGGATGAGGAAGGCTTTTCCCAAAGCCAGGGGAACGCGGCCTTGGATGAGTTGGCACTGCGGGAGACTGCTCGTGATGCCTATAGTATCGGACGGGCTTTTTCCCAGATCTCGGACCCTGAGATCAGGCGTTCCATAACGACCCTGGTGCAGAGTCTTGCGCGTCAGGCGGAAGGTGCAAGCGATTGACAGTTCATTGTGGAAAAACAACGAAAATTGCGTTGCTTCGCATTTTGGCTGAAGAGCCTTGCGACCTATATGCTGACAACGTGTTCCGGCAAGACATCATCCCAACCGATTGCTGCAGGTAACAATTGGGCTTCCGCAATAGTGCGCGACAAGGCCGGAATGGCTTCAATTTCCTGGCGACTGAAACTGCGTTCCATATGCATCGCCGCCGCCCAAAGCCGGAGTATCGCCAATTCAAGCTCAGGCGTAACGAGTTTTTCATCCAGGATGTCTTCACCGTCACGTGGCATGGCGTTGTTTCCTCTGCATGGAATAAGATCACTTTAGGTGAAATCTTGTGCAAGACAACATTTTTTTACAAGTTTCCGCAGTTGGCACAAGGGTTTTTTCTGATTAAGGCCGACAGATTTCCACAAGACAGCACAGGCTTGCGCCACGAGAAACGCATCAAGGCTTGATTGGAATTTTTGCATCAATCCTTCGCGGGATCGTCACGTTCCTTGGCGCGCTGGGTTTTGCGGAGGCCTACCGCGTAATCGCCAAGCTTGCGATGCGGGTCCTTGTTCGGGCGTACCACGGTATGGCGGAAATCATTCCACTCAGCCTCACCAAAGTCTGATAAATTTTCGATGATCGAGAAATTCTCCACGGCCGCGCCATAGGCCTCCCGCGGGATAGGTTGCACCTGCAGAAAAGGGAAGTTCGGATCAAATTCGATCGGGTGATGCGTGCGTGTCAGCCGCACATTGATGAAAAGCGGGCCGAACCAGTTGCTGGTTTCAACAATGCCTTCATAGCATTCGTATCCGCGGTTGCGCACAAAATTGGCCGGCGCGCGAACAAGTGCCGCCCAGCCTGGCGCAGTACGCATGGCAAGGCCGCTCCAGATCTGCACCAGGCCAGGTTCGATGAAGCTGCTTAGGAAGGGCGGTGAATAGCCCTTGATGTCTTCAGGTGCCGCATCATCGAAATGTGGCGCGAAGTTCGGAAATTGTGCGCTGGTGAGGGGGTACCAATCCTCCACACCATCATAGGTCCAGATCACATCCGAACCATCCCACATCAGCTTGAAGCCGATGGGTGGAAAAACATACCAGCCGAAGGAAGAAGCGGTAGTCATTGCCTCACAAAAACGAAAAGCGCGTGTTGGCAAGGTGCCGGCGGCCGCACGATCGGCGCGCTGGGGCGGGCGCGCCGATGGGATCATGCGATAGAAGGTGGCAAGCGGCGCTTCCGCCTTGCGGGATTCAGTCAAGTTCTGCCCTGTCATGCTGTTGGGGGATGAGGAAGGAGAAACTCTTCCGCAAATCACCCCAAACTGCCATCCGGGGGCGTCTTGCCCCCTACGCCATGGGCCTAAGCTTCAGCGCGGCAGGCTGGGCGCATAGCCACCCAGGCGAACCTTGCCTGCATCGGCAATGGCTTCGGCGGAAACGCGCACCGGCGGAAGGCTGGGCGCATAGCCGCCCAGGCGAACCTTGTCGCTATCGGCAATGGCTTCGGCGGAAACGCGCACCGGCGGAAGGCTGGGCGCATAGCCGCCCAGGCGAACCTTGCCTGCATCGGACACCGCTTCGGCAGAAGCGCGCACCAGCGGCAGGCTTGGTGCGAGGGCGCCGAAGCGGACTTTGCCTGCATCGGCGATCGCGGCCCCACCAAGGGAAACCGGCTTCATGGAAGGAAGCTGTTGCATGTGCATCTCGTTCATTTTACCATCTCCTGTGTTTGGGGCTCGACCTGGATGCTACCAGAAGTTGAACCGCGCGGTTGCGAAGCGTTGATAGGGTGTAGCTTGATGGCCGGGCGTGAAAGGGCTGTGAAGCCAGCATAAGGGCAGCGTTAAAAAAACGCATTTTGGCGTGAAATAATGCTTGCATGACACAACCGCAGGTTATAGCTTGGTAGTATAGCGTCCGTTGAGGACAATCATTGGGGGTGGCATTGGCGCAACAAAATGCCAATCAGAACAACCTTGTGGCGCTGGATGTCGGCGCCCGGCAGGCGGTTGTTCGCATCCACCTCCTCGGTGCGCTTCGGGCCATCAGCTATCTGGGTGAGGATCTGGTGCCCCGCGGCCGCAAGGCCCGCGCCATTTTGGGTTATCTTTGTCTGCATGCCGGCCAGCGGGTGCCCAGGGCCAAGATAGCCGCACTGCTCTGGGATCGTGTGCCGGACCAGCAGGCCCGCGCCAGCCTGCGGCAATCCCTGCGGGAATTGCTGTTGGCCTTCGGCCCCTTGGCGGATGAGGTGCTTGAAACCGATGCCGAAATGGTCCGCCTGAACCAGCGGGCCTGCTGGGTGGATAGTGCGGCCATCCTGGCCGGCCCGCACCCCGCCAATCTGCTCAGGACCGATCTCGCGGCGCTCTGTGAAGGTGAATTGCTGGAAGATTTGAACGGTATTTCGGAAGCCTTTGACGAATGGCTTCTGTTGGAACGCGCCCGCTTCGCGACCGAAATCACCGCAGTTTTTGATGAGGAATTGCACCAGATCGCGCGGGCCGATGTTCCAGCCGAAAGGCGCGCGGGCCTCGCGCGCCGCATCATTGCCTGTGAGCCGACCCATGAAGGCGCCAGCCGTATTCTGATGGCCGCCCTGGCCGAACTGGGTGAAAAGGCGCAGGCGCTTCGTGAGTTTGAACGCTGCCGCATGGCGATGCGGAGCCGCTTGGAGGTTGAACCCGCGGCCGAAACCAGGGCGCTTTACGAAAAGCTGCGTTCCGCGCCGACGCGCCCGAAGATTGAGACTGGGCTTGGCCCCCCGGCGCATCATGAATCGCGCGCAAGCATTGCCGTTTCGGCGCCAACGGCGTCGCGGCTGCGCATTGGGGTCATTCCCTTCCAATCAACCACTGAGGATAATGCGCAACTGGCCTTTTCGCTCAGCCAGGAAATCGCCTCAGCCCTCGCAAGGTTCCGTTGGTTTGATGTGGTCGCCGCACTGACGCCGCAGCCGCAGACGGCGCAATGGGATGAAGCCATGCTTCGGTCAAAGGGCTGGCACTACGCGGTGGAAGGCAATCTGATCAGCGGGGCGGAGAAGATCAGCATCAGCATCCGGCTTTTGGATATCGGCCAGGATATTCGGCCGGTGTGGAGTGATCGGTTTGAACTTGCGACTTCGATGATGGATCAGCTTCATGACCGGGTTGTAGCGCCGGTGGTAGCACGTATTGATCCGGCGATCCTGTTCATTGAAGGACAGCAAAGTACCTCACGCTGGTCGAGTGCTACTAGACTTGTAGTGCAGGCTTTGCCTATGTTTTTTGCAATGCAGCGGGCGCCTTTCGAGAAGGCTGGCGAGTTGCTCGACCAAGCTCTACGCCTTGATCCGCAAAATGCCAAGGCAGCAGCCTGGAAGGCGTTCTGGTATGGATTTCACACGGGCCAAGGATGGGCCACCGATCCCTGCGAGAGTCTCGAAAAAGCTCGTGAGCTAGCGACTCAGGCGATCCGAACGGATCCTGAAAATGCCGAAGCTTTCGCTATTTGCGGACACATGTGTGCTTTCTTTGAGAAAGATTACGAACTAGCCCAGTATTACTTTAACATCTCACTTCGATTAAACCCAAATATCACCTTCACGTGGGCCATGAGTGCGGCCACCCATAATTATGCGGGCGATCCTGATGCTGCGCTTCAACATCTTCAGCGCTATACAGCGCTTTCCAGCTTTGATCCCAATGCGTATTTCGGTGATACGATTTACACAACAACTTATGTTCTCAAGGGTGATTACGCAGCGGCTTATCGCTTTGGAAAGCGCGCTGTGCGTGCCTGTCCGGATTTCTCGAATAGCTACAAACATCTCATCGCAGCACTCGGCCATCTTGGTCGGCGTGAGGAAGCGGCTGCCTATGTGCAAAAACTCCTGCAACTGGAACCGCATTTCACAATTGCACGCTTCATCGCGAGCTACCCCCTCGCCCGGCAGGAAGATCGCGATAGTTATGCACGCGGTCTGGAATTGGCCGGCGTGCCGAAGGGCTGAAGACTTGCGCCTTCTGCTCCTCAGGCGTGATTGAAGCCTCACATGTCGGCCCATGCCCAAGGCCCCGTTGCCGAGGTTACGACAAACACCAAGCTACATGGCGCCTTATGGGCCGCGCTCACGGTCATTGTCTGGTCAGCCTGGCCGGCCTTTACGCGGCTGGCGGTCACTGAATCCGTGACACCTGCGGATGTTGTCCTACTGCGCTATGGCATCGGGGGCTTGATCCTGCTGCCGGTGCTGCTCCGGCTTGCGGGTTCCATGCCGCGCCATGCATGGCTTGAGGGGCTTTGGTTCGCACTGCTGCAAGGTGCGCCCTTGGCCATGTTGACAGCGCAGGGGCTCGCCCTCGCACCGGCGGGACATCTCACGCTTTCCACTGGCCTCATGCCGCTATTCACCAGCCTGCTCTGCTTTTATTTCCTGGGTGAAGCGATTTCTCGCCTGCGCAAATATGGCCTCGCACTGATCACGCTGGGTGCGCTCTCCATTGGTGGTGTCAGCGCGGCCAGCATCCATCTTGATTACTGGAAGGGCGATATCCTGTTTGTTGGCGCGGGCATGTTGGGCTCGGTCTATCTGCTGCGCATGCGCCGTTCCGGCCTTTCCGCGCTGCAAGGTGCTGCCTTGCTCAGCGTCTATTCCATGCTGATCTATTTGCCGGTTTTCGTCTGGTTCTTTTGGGATGCATCCAAGCTCACGCAAATCCCAGTCTCCGACCTGCTGTTCCAGGGCTTCTATCAGGGTGTGCTGATGGGTGCCTTGACCATTTTCTCGCTTGGGCGTTCGACCATGCTGCTTGGCGCGCCGGCGGCGGCGATGAGCCTTGCCTTGCTGCCGGTTGCAAGCTTCCTGCTGGCCTTTTTCATCCTGGGTGAAGTGCCGAGTGTGTTTGAAATCCTGGGGGCTGTCGCGATCAGCCTGGGGGCTTTTCTTGCGGCACTATCGGCACAGACGGCAAAATCCACCGCAAAACTCAGTTGAGCCCAAGCGCCGGCAAATCCAGCACCCAAGGCAAATCCGTATCACCCGTGGCCGCCCCGGCGCGCGTCAGCAGCGCATGCGCCTGGCCGCGATGATGCGTCTGATGATTGAAAAAATGCCCGACCGTGATCCAAAGCGGCATGCTGACCTCACGCTCCGCAATGCCGGAATACCAACTCAGCGGCGCCGCCAGGGCTTCGGGCGTCAAACGCGCCGCCCAGGCTTCAATCTTCGCATCCGCGGCCGCGCGGCGGGATTTCAACTCAAGCCAATCCGTGATCATGACAGGGCTTTGCTTCATGCCAACGCTCGGTTTTTCCCAAGCGTCAAAGCGGCTCATCCAGGTGGTATCGCCCCACAGCAAATGGCTAAGCGTGCCTTGGATGCTGCCCCAAAAGGCGCCGCCATCTGCTTGCCGCGCGCTTGCATCCAGCCCATCGGCAGCGGCGTAAAGCCGGCGGTTCATTTCGCTGTTATAGGCCGCCATCATGCGGCACCAATCCACCGAAATCATGCGTCACCTATCTGCTTGTAGAAGAATACGGTTGCCGAGGCGCTGCCATCTGCATTCAGCGCAAAGCCCGGAATGCGCCCGGCTTCCTGCCAGCCAAGCGCGCGATACAAAGCCTCTCCAGCATCATCAGCGCGGGTGTCGAGTGTCAGCAAGCGCCGCCCGCGCTGCGCCGCTGCCGCTTCCAAAGCCGCCATCAGCGCCTGTCCCACGCCGCGCCGCCGCGCTGCCGGATGCACGAGAAGCTTCGCCACTTCTGCGCGGTGTGGCTGATTGGGGGGCGTTGCCAGATCAAGCGTCACGGTGCCAACCAAAACGCCATCTGCCCAAGCGACCCAGATGACTTTCCGGTCAAGTGCGATATCGGCAAGGCTGCGCCGCCAGAAACCCTGCGCAGCCTCAGCACTCAGCGGCGGCAGGAAGGAAACCGAAGCGCCGGCGGCAACGCAAGCCACCAGAATATCCGCCAAGGGCCGTTCGGCATGTTCGGCGGCCGAGGCATCCAGCGCTTGCACAACCACGCCGCGCGCTGCCTTCACGAAGGGAAAATTCAGCGAATTGGAAAGATCATTACAAACGTGGATCGGCCCCTGCCGCACATAGCCAAGCTTGGCGTAGAATCTATGCGCGCGGGTGAAGCGTGTATCGGACCAAAGCCGGATCACCTCCGCCCCCGCTTCTCGCGCATGGGCTTCTGCTGCTTCCATCAGCGCCACGGCCAGGCCCGTGCCGCGCTGGCTGGCCGCAACATAGACGCGGCAAATTTCCCAATCCGGCGTGCCAGGCAAAGGATGCGCGGCGGCCATGCCGACCACCGCGCCCGCAACTTCGGCCACCCAAAGCGCGCCATCTTGTGCAGCAAAATAACTGGCGAGCGCGCGGAGTTCCGGCAATTCCCCATCCAGATCAAAGACGCAGCCCGGATATTCCGCCCAGCAATCGCGGATCAGCGCAATGAAGCCCGCCGCGTCCGAATCGCGCCCCGCGCGCAGCATCGCGCGTTCAGCTCAAGTCGCGGCAGAATTCCTGAATGCGGCCGCAGGCCTCACGCAGGTTCTCCGTATTGGTCGCGTAGGAAATCCGCAAATAGGGCGACATGCCATAGGCCGTGCCCTGCACGGTTGCGACATATTTTTCTTCCAACAGCGCCATGGCGAAATCCGTATCGGTTTCGATCCTGCGCCCGCCCTTGCTGGTTTTGCCGATGCAGCCGGCGATATTCGGGAAGACGTAAAACGCCCCTTCCGGCTTGTGGCAGGAAATACCCGGTGCGGCATTCAGCATCTCCACCACCAGATCGCGGCGCTGGCGATATTCTTCGGCCCTTTCGCGCACCAATTCCTGCGGCCCATCCAAGGCAGCCGCAACCGCAGCTTGGGAGATAGTGGAAACCCCCGCCGTCGCCTGGCCCTGCATATTCATCATGCCCTTGATCAGCGCCTTGGGTCCGCCGCAAAAGCCGATGCGCCAGCCGGTCATGGCATAGGTTTTTGACGCGCCATTCACCGTGAGTGTCCGGTCCTTCAGGCGCGGTTCCACATCGGCAATGGTGCAGAATTCAAACCCGTCATAGACCAGATGTTCATACATATCATCGGTCATGACCCAGACATGCGGGTGCTTCATCAGCACCGCCGCAATCGCCTGCATTTCGGCGCGCGAACATGCCGCACCCGTTGGATTATTCGGGAAATTGATCATCACCCATTTGGTCTTGGGTGTAATGGCGGCATCCAAATCCTCAGGCCGCAGCTTGAAGCCATTATTCTGCGGGCAATTGATGGTGACCGGCACGCCGCCCGCAACCTTCGCCATTTCGGCATAGGAAACCCAGAAGGGGGCCGGGATCAGCACCTCATCGCCCGGATCAATCGTCGCCATGAAGGCGTTGAAGATGCTTTGCTTGCCGCCATTGGTGACCATGATCTCATCAAGCGCGTAGTCGAGGTTATTGTCGCGCTTGAACTTCCGCTGCACCGCTTCCTTGAGCCGCTTGGTGCCATCCTGCGGAGGGTATTTGGTATCACCCGCGAGTGCCGCCTGATGCGCCGCTTCAATCGCATGCGGTGGTGAGGGAAAATCGGGCTCGCCAGAGGCCAGGCTGATCACCTTGATGCCCTGCGCCGCCAATTCCCGCGCCTTGATCGTCATGATCACGGAAGCGGAGATGGAAACGCGGTTCAAACGTTCGGCAAGGGCGGGCATCGAGAAGCATTCCTATTGAAGAAAGGGTTAGATTACGGCGCTCCTGCGGCTTAGCCAAGCGGCGCTGGCCGTTCCAGCAAAAGGTCGAAATCCTCTTCGCCCGATTGGCGAAAACCTTGCCGCTGCCAAAAGCCCAGGGCAGCGCTTCCCTTAAGTACCTCGATCCTGATGGGCAAGCGGGCGTATTGGCCCGTCACTTGCGCCAGCACTCCCGCCCCAAGCCCGCATCCCTGAAATTCAGGCTGCACGTAAAAGGCGTGAATATGCAGATGATCGGCGCGCGGCTCAGCGCCGATGCAACCCACGCATACGCCGGCCACTTCAATCGCCGAAAGCGTCGCGGGGTGGAAAGCCGCCCGAAACCGCTCGCGCCGAAGCTCCGGCTTGAAGCGGCCAAGGCGCTCGAGATCCGCGCGTAGAACGCGGATGCTCAGCAACAGTAAAGGTTCGAAATCCGCCTCCGAAACGGGGCGCAGGCGGAAATCCGGTCTCACTTCATCCCAGCGCAGAATTTTTGAATGCGCGTGCAGGCTTCGCGCAAAGCTTCATCGGACGTCGCGTATGAAATGCGGAAATGCCCCGGGCTCAGGAAGGCGGTGCCATGCACGGTGGCAACGCCGGTTTCTTCCAAAAGCGCGATGGTGAAATCCTCATCGGTTTCAATCTTCTTGCCGCCCGCCGTGGTCTTGCCGATGCAACCCCGCATATCCGGGAAAACATAGAAAGCGCCTTCCGGCTTGTGGCAGCGCAAGCCAGGCGCGGCGTTCAGCATATCCACCACCATATTGCGCCGGCGTTCATAGACCTTGCGCATATCCTCAATGCTGTCCTGCTGCCCGGTCAGCGCTTCCACCGCCGCGGCCTGAGACACGGAAGACGTGTTGGAGGTTGACTGGCTTTGCAGCTTGTCCATCGCCTTGATCAGCGAAAGCGGCGCGCCGGCAAAGCCAATGCGCCAGCCGGTCATGGCATAGGCTTTCGAACAGCCATTCATGGTCACCGTGCGGTCCTTGAGCCGCGGTTCCACTTCCAGCACCGTTGCCGGCTTGAAGCCATCATAGGCAAGCTTTTCGTAGATATCGTCAGTGAAAACCCACACATGCGGATGGCGCATCAGCACATCCGTCAGCGCCTTCAACTCGGCGGCGTTATAGGCAGCGCCCGTTGGGTTGCAGGGGTTGTTCAGGATCAGCCACTTGGTGCGCGGCGTGATCGCGGCTTCCAATTGCTCACCGGTCATTTTGAAGCCGGAATTCTGGCCACATTGCACGATCACCGGCGTGCCTTCCGCCAGCGCCACGATATCCGGGTAGGAAACCCAGCAGGGGGCGGGGATAATCGCCTCATCACCCGGATTGATCGTCGCGACCAGCGCGTCAAAGATCACCTGCTTGCCGCCGGTGGCGACCAGGATTTCCTCGGGCGTATATTCAATCCCGGAATCACGCTTGAACTTGGTGCAGATTGCGCGGCGGAGTTCCACCGTGCCGGCGACATCGGTGTATTTCGTCTCACCGCGTTCAATCGCCGCAATCGCTGCGTCTTTCACATTGCGTGGGGTGTCGAAATCAGGCTCCCCAGAGGAAAGGCCAATCACATCCTTGCCCGCGGCCTTCAGCGCGCGCGCCTTGGCGGTCATGGCGATGGTGAGGGAGGGTGAAATACGATCAAGACGATCGGCGATGAGCTTCATGTGGGACAGAACCTTTGCAGCAAG
Source organism: Roseomonas sp. (assembly GCA_020249265.1). GTDB lineage: Bacteria > Pseudomonadota > Alphaproteobacteria > Acetobacterales > Acetobacteraceae > Neoroseomonas. The sequence goes on along the minus strand of JADCGA010000009.1, from coordinate 1,712 downwards.
GGCGTCAAGCTAATCCCGCACCCCCGAAGCATCAACCCGGGGAACGTCAAAAAAGCCTGAGCGGGCGCAGCCCCTTATAAGTGAAGCCCTGTTCATTCAGGCACTTGGCGCGGGCCTCCTGCCTGATTGGGATATTCACATCCACCCAATCATAGATCGGCGGGCGGAGCCGCGGCGGGCGGCGGGTGCAATTCGTGACCCCATTGGGACTGGTCCAGCAGCGGGTCTCGCCAGGCTCCCAATAGGCCGGCTGGACCTGCATCCACACCATGGCGGGTTTGATCTGTTCGGCTGCCTGAGCGGTGCAGGTGGCTTGCGCGGCATCCGAGTCGGCCTCTGTCGCGCCGGGCTTTTCCCAGCGCTCAGCGCAGGCGGCCAGCAGCACGGCAAGGGCGAGGGGCAAAACGCGCATGGGGCTTTATAGTGCAAAAGCCAGGGCCGAATCATGGCGGCGCCTCATGCCCGTCGCCGGCCCAGCAGCCAAAGCGCCAGGGCCAGTACGCTGCCCGCCACCAGCACCACCAGGGCACCCAGAGCATTCACCTCTGGCGTCAGCCCAAGGCGCAGCATGGAAAACAGCGCAATCGGCAACGTGGTGCCGGCGTGTCCCTAGACGAAGGACGCGATCACCACATCATCGAGCGAGAGCGTGAAGGCCAGCAACCAGCCCACCAATAGGGCAGGGGCGATCAAGGGCAGGGTGACGGTGGGAAAGGCGACAAAGGGCGTGGCTCCCAGGTCCATGGCGGCTTCTTCCAGGCTGCGCTCTGCTTCGGCCAGACGGGCCTGCACTACCACCGCCACGTAAGCCGCCCCAAACCCGGCATGGGCCAGCAGGATGGTGAAAGCGCCTAGGTTGTGTGGACATTTACTTTAGCCACAGTGTGGTAGCGGCGAGTGTTACGACGGCGAGATAGTTTCTTGCTGTTTTTTCATACCTTGTTGCGACGCGCCTGAATTGCTTGAGCTTGCTGAAGCAGCATTCGATCAGGTGACGCTGTGCGTATAGGTGCTTGTCAAAAGGATGCTTTTTCGCGCGTGATGGGTTGTTTGGGATGACAGCGATGGCGTCTTTCTCTGCAATGGCTTCGCGTAAGGGGTCAGCATCGTAGGCGGTATCTGCGATGAAAACATCGGCAGCAAGTCCGTCAATCAGCCAATGGGCCTGGGGACAATCTCCACGCTGGCCGCCGGTGAGAGTAAATCGTACCGGGGAGCCTAAGCCGCGCACGGCCATATGGATTTTTGTGCTCAACCCACCGCGCGAGCGGCCAAGGGCTTGATCTTCAGGCCCCCCTTTTTCGCGCCGGAAGCGTGCTGATGGGCGCGAATAATAGTGCTGTCGACGATCAAATATTCAAAATCCGGATCGTCAGACATGGCCTCGAAAATACGATGCCAAATGCCCTTCTGGCTCCAGCGGCTAAAGCGGCGGAACACGCTGTTCCATTCACCAAAGGTGTCCGGCAGGTCGCGCCAAGGCGAGCCGGTACGCACGATCCAGAGAACACCTTCGACGAACATACGGTTATCGCGTCCGGTCGATCCTTTTTGATCGGGCCGACCAATAATGAGCGGCGCCATCCGTTCCCAGGCAGCGTCACTCAACACCAAGCGATCCAAAATTCCCATGGGTGAACCGCCCCGGGTTTGCCGGAGGCTGTTTTGCTTAAGTTATGCTGCCATGGCTGGTTGATCCAGTGAGGCATAGT
>JADCGA010000008.1 GCA_020249265.1 Roseomonas sp. | reverse complement strand
TAGGCCGTGAAGGTCGCCCCACCCGCCTTCGCCAGGATCTTGGTGATCGCCGCTGTCAGCGACGTCTTGCCATGGTCCACATGCCCGATCGTCCCGATGTTGCAATGCGGCTTGTTCCGCTCAAATTTCGCTTTGGCCATGGCCTTTTCCCGCTACCCTCATTGAACCGTTCACGAAACAGCCCCGCACGCCCGCTGGAGCGGGTGACGGGAATCGAACCCGCACAACCAGCTTGGAAGGCTGGGGCTCTACCATTGAGCTACACCCGCGCCGAGGCGCTGTTCCCAACCCCCCTGCCCGTGCCTTGGCGCGAACCAAGACCGACAAGGGCTGATATGGAGGGGGTTGGATTCGAACCAACGTAGGCGCAAGCCAACGGATTTACAGTCCGTCCCCTTTAGCCACTCGGGCACCCCTCCACAGCCGCTCGCCCGAAACCGGGGCTAGCGGGAGCGGGCGGACTATCCGCATTGGCGCTTGCCTGTCAACGGATGAGGCGGAAAAACAGCCCAGGTTTTCATTCTGGCGCGCTCGGCGCATCATGGGGGAGATGCAACGCCCCCCGAAGCGGCCCCCTGGCCGCGCCCGCCCGCAAGGCCCCGCCCCCCAAGCCCCGCGCCGTCCGCGCTTTGAAGAAGCTGCCGAAGCGCCGCGCGGGCGCCGTGGCCCGCCAAGCCGCTTTCAGGAAGCTGAGGCCCCGCCGCCCCGTGGCCGCCGCGTGGCTGGCCCAGCGCCGATGGAAGCCGAGGGCCCCGCCCCACCGCGCCCCGGCGCCGGCGCGGGTTCCGGCGCTTTTTGGCTATACGGTGAACACACGGTCGCTTCCGCCATTCGCAACCCGCGCCGCAAAACTCGCCGCCTGCTGGTTACGGAAGACGCCGAGAAAAGCCTGCGCGCCGCGCTGAACCGCCCCTGGCGCCTGCCGCCGGAACGCATTGAACGCCAGCGCTTCGGCACCTTCCTGACGGAAGATGCCGTGCATCAGGGTGTTGCGCTGCTGGTGGAACCTTTGGAACCGGTCGCTTTGGAAGATGCCATCGCCGCTTCCGATGGGCCGGTGCTGCTGCTGGACCAGGTGACGGACCCGCGCAATGTGGGCGCAATACTGCGTTCGGCTGCCGCTTTCGGCGCGGCTTGCGTGGTGCTGCAGGATAGGCATGCGCCGCCGGAGACTGGTGCGCTGGCCCGCGCAGCATCGGGCGCGCTTGATATCGTGCCGGTGGTGCGGGAAGTGAATCTGTCCCGCGCTATTGCCAGCCTGCAAAAATCCGGTTTCTGGGTGATGGGGTTGACCGGGGATGCTACCCGAACCTTGGCGGAAGCGCGGCCACGCGACCGCCGTGTCGCGCTTGTGCTGGGCGCGGAAGATACCGGGCTGCGCCGCCTGCAACGCGAAACCTGCGATGAATTGGTGCGTCTGCCCATCACGCCCGCCATGGAAAGCCTGAATGTGGCGGCGGCGGCGGCGGTCGCGCTTTATGAAGTGATCCGCGACGCCTGAGAAAAACGGGGGAGTAACCTCACATTTAGTGCGCGCCCCGTTCACATTCGTTCACGGGACGCGCACTAAATCTTTATTTGGTCGCATTTTCCGAGCCGCCAAGTGATTCCACTTGGCTTGAAAATGCTCCGGCCCTTACTTTTCCTTGGCAGCGATAATCGCGCCGGAAAGGCTTTCCGGAATGCGTTGCGTCCACCGCCCGCAATCCACCTGCGTCACAAAATCCAGCACGGCGCGATTGAAGGCATCCGGGTCTTCCAGATTCATGGTGTGGCCGCATTTCGGCATGACCAAAAGTGCGCTGCTCATGATGCTACGCTTCAGGAACAGGGAAGGTTCCAGCGTGGGGTCATCCTCATCGCCGGCGATCACCAGCGTTGGCACCTTCATCTGCTTAAAGCCGGCCTCCAGATCGAACAGTGATGGCCTTTCACGCTGCACACCCTGCATCGTTAGCGCCGAGCCCTCGGTTGAATGTTCTGCAAGCTGGGTCTGGAATTCCTTGAAGCCACGCGGGTCCTTTTCTTCGAACACCAGGCGGGTTGGGCCGCGGGAATAGATATCCGCCATCTTGTCCATGCCCTCGGCGCGGATGCGCGCGGCGGTGGCATCAACCTCCGCCCGGAACTGATCGCGCTTGCCAGGGGCAGCGCCATAGCCAACGCCGGCGGCGACCAGGCTGCGCGCCAGTTGCGGATGGCGAAGCCCCAGATGCAGCGTGGCAAAGGCGCCCATGGAGAGGCCGACAACATGGGCTGGCGCAAGGTTCAGGCCCTTGATCACGGCGGCGATATCATCCGTCGCGCGGTCCTGGCTGTAGGAGGCTGCCGAATTGGGCACGGTGGATGGCGGATAGCCGCGCGCATTGAACACCACGCAGCGATAGCGGCGGGAGAAAAACCGCATCTGCATTTCCCAGGAACGCGAATCGCCCGCGAATTCATGGACGAAAACCATGGGCGTGCCGCTGCCGGCTTCCTCATAGAACAAGTCAACACCGTCATCGGTTCGCAAAAAGGGCATGGGATCATCCTGCTCGGGGTTGTGATTGGCCGCAGAATGGGCGCGGCGTGGCGGCCCGTCCAGCGCTTGACAGGGAGGGGGGCAAGGCGCATCTGCAATTAGGACCTTGATGGTCCGGATTGCAGGAGGGTTGCCCGCGTGCTGCGGCTTTCAAAGCTGACCGATTATGCGGTGGTGGTGCTGACGCGGCTAGATGACGCGGCGGAAGGCGGCGTGCTGACCGCCCCTGTCCTGGCCGGCGCCACCGGCCTGGCGGAGCCCACTGTGGCTAAGGTCTTGAAAATATTGGCTCATGCCGGGCTGGTCGAGGGCCGGCGCGGGGCGCTGGGCGGCTATCGGCTGACCCGCCCGCTGGCTGATGTGCCGCTGATTGAGGTGATTACCGCCATGGATGGCCCCATCGCGCTGACGGCCTGCGTGGATAATTCCTTCGGCGTTTGTGAATCCGAAAGCGCCTGCCCCGTGCGCGGACGCTGGGACCCAGTGAATGAGGCGATCCGTCGCGCGCTTACCGGTATTTCCATTGCCGATCTTGCCGGCCCGCCTGCCGTTGTGCCGCACCCTGAAACTGCTTCCCCCATCTTTGCCGCGGAATAGAACAAAACCATGCCCGCTGTTACCGAGACCATTGAAACCGTCCAGGCCGTCACGGATTCCACCTATAAATGGGGGTTCGAGACGGATATCGAAATGGAATTCGCCCCCAAGGGGCTTTCCGAAGACATTGTGCGCTTCATCAGCGCCAAGAAGGAAGAACCGGCCTGGCTGCTGGAATGGCGCCTGCGTGCCTTTGCCGCCTGGCAGAAAATGGAAGAACCGCGCTGGCCTGCGGTGAAATATCCGCCGATTGATTATCAGGATGCCTATTACTACGCCGCACCGAAGCAGAAGGTGGGGCCGAAATCGCTGGATGAAGTGGATCCGGAACTGCTGCGCACCTATGAAAAGCTTGGCATTCCGCTGAGGGAACAGGCGATTCTGGCGGGTGTGGAAGGTGCCGGCGAAAGCCCCGCCGAAGGGCGCATGCCAATTGCCGTGGATGCGGTGTTCGATAGCGTTTCTGTTGCCACCACCTTCAAGGATCGGCTGGAAAAGGATGGCATCATCTTCTGCCCGATCAGTGAGGCGGTGAAGACGCACCCTGAATTGGTGCGGAAATATCTGGGCTCTGTCGTGCCGCAGAGCGATAATTTCTTCGCCGCGCTGAACAGCGCTGTCTTTACGGATGGCAGCTTTGTCTACATCCCGAAGGGCGTGCGCTGCCCGATGGAGCTTTCCACCTATTTCCGCATCAATGCCAAAAGCACGGGACAATTCGAACGCACGCTGATCATCGCTGATGAGGGTTCCCACGTTTCCTATCTGGAAGGCTGCACCGCGCCGATGCGCGATGAAAACCAGCTGCATGCGGCGGTGGTGGAGTTGGTGGCCATGGATGATGCTACCATCAAATACAGCACGGTGCAGAATTGGTATCCCGGCGATGCCGAGGGCAAGGGCGGCATCTACAACTTCGTGACCAAGCGCGGCGCCTGCCGTGGCGCGCGATCAAAGATTTCCTGGACGCAGGTGGAAACCGGCTCGGCGATTACCTGGAAATATCCGTCCTGCATTCTGCAGGGCGAAGATAGTGTTGGCGAATTCTATTCAGTTGCCATCACGAATAACTATCAGCAGGCCGATACGGGGACCAAAATGTTCCATATTGGCCCGCGCACTAAATCCACTATTATATCCAAGGGCATCAGCGCCGGGCATGGGCAGAATACCTATCGCGGCCTGGTGCGGATTGGCGCCAAGGCGACCGGTGCGCGTAATTTCACGCAATGCGACAGCCTTCTGATTGGTGATTTGTGCGGCGCGCATACCGTGCCCTATATCGAAAATCGCTGCCTGAGTGCGAAGGTGGAACATGAAGCGACCACCAGCCGCATTGCGGAAGATCAGCTTTTCTATTGCCGCCAGCGTGGGCTTTCGCAGGAAGATGCGGTGGGACTCATTGTGAATGGTTTCTGCCGTGAAGTGCTCAAGGAATTGCCCATGGAATTCGCGGTGGAAGCACAAAAACTATTGCAAATCTCGCTCGAAGGGAGCGTTGGGTGATGTTGGAAATCAAGGGACTGACCGCTGAGGTTGATGGCAAGCCCATTCTGAAGGGCGTTGATCTGGTTGTGCCGCAGGGTGAAGTGCATGCGATCATGGGCCCGAATGGGTCCGGCAAATCCACACTTTCCTATGTGCTGTCTGGCCGCGATGGCTATGAGGTAACGGGCGGTACTGCGCTGCTGCACGGCCAGGATTTGCTGGCGATGGAACCGGAAGAACGCGCCGCCGCTGGCGTGTTTCTGGCCTTCCAATATCCGGTGGAATTGCCCGGCGTGGGCAATGCCACCTTCCTGCGTACTGCGCTGAATGCCATTCGCCGCGCCAAGGGTGAGGCTGAGTTGGATGCCATGCAATTCCTGAAGCTGGCGCGCGAACGCATGAAGGCGCTTTCGATGAATGACGAAATGCTGAAGCGCGGTGTGAATGTCGGTTTTTCGGGCGGCGAGAAGAAGCGCAATGAAATCCTGCAAATGGCGCTGCTGCAACCAAAGCTTGCCATTCTGGATGAAACCGATAGCGGGCTTGATATTGATGCGCTGAAGATCGTGGCCGATGGCGTGAATGCCATGCGTGGGCCGGATTTCTCCGCGCTGGTGATTACGCATTATCAGCGTCTACTGGATTACATTGTGCCGGATCGCGTGCATGTGCTGATGGGCGGACGCATTGTGCGATCGGGCGGGCCGGAATTGGCGAAGGAGCTGGAAGCGCAGGGCTATGGCGCCATCCAGGCCGCGGCGTGACAGCGGCACCACAACCAGGCGCGGCAGGCTTCCTCGCGCGCTATCAGGGCTTGAAGGATCATCTGCCGGGCGCGCGGCTGCCATGGCTCGCGGCGCTGCGGGCCGATGCGGCAGCACATGTGGCGGCGCGCGGTTTTCCGACGCGGCGTGTTGAGGCTTGGAAATATACGGACCTTTCGCCCGTGGCCCAGGCGGGTTTTGCTGAACCGCTGACAGCCGTAGAAGGCGCCTTGACGCTACCGAAGCCGCGCTGCGCGGCGCGGGCAGTGTTTGTTGATGGGCGCTTTCGCGCAGATATTTCGGCGTTGGACGGGCTTGCCTATCGCGCGGCTTCTGTTGCGCAGCATTTGGGCGCGCTGGAAGGGATGCTGGGCGCGCTGGCGCCTTTGTCCGAACATCCCATGACGGCGCTGAATACGCTGATGTTCGAAGATGGTTTGTTCCTGGATGTGCCGGCGGGTGTGGATGCCGGGCATTTGGAATTGCTTTCCATCGCCGTTGATCCCGGCCGGCCCTTCGCTTTCCATCCGCGCCATGTGATCCGCCTTAGTGCGGGTGCAAAGCTAACACTGCTGGAAAGTGCTATCGGTGGCGGCGCGCAGTATCTGCACAATCCGATGTTCGAGATTGATCTGGCGGAAGGCGCCGTGCTGACGCATGGCCGCGCGCAACAGGAAGGCGAAGGCGCCTTTCATCTTTCCATGATCCATGCGCGGATTGCAGCCGAGGCGCGTTATGACACCATGGCGGTTTCTGCCGGTGCGCGGCTTACACGTATGGAAATTCATGCTGCGCTGATAGGCCCCAAGGCATCCTGCCACATGAATAGCGCGCAATTGGCGGCAGGCCGGGCGGTGGTGGATACCACCACGGCGCTCGATCATGCCGCGCCGGATTGCGCCAGTCGGCAAACCTGCAAGACCGTGCTGGCGGGGCAATCGCGCGGCGTGTTCCAGGGCAAAATCCTGGTGCGGCGCGAAGCGCAAAAGACCGATGGCTATCAGATGAACCAGGCTTTGTTGCTTTCCGAAGAAGCGGAAATGGATAGCAAGCCGCAGCTTGAAATCTATGCCGATGACGTGAAGTGCAGCCATGGCGCGACTATCGGCGCTTTGGATGCGGATAGTCTTTTCTATCTGCGCTCCCGCGGCGTGCCGGCGGATCAGGCCCGATCCATGCTGGTGCAGGCCTTCCTGCATGAAGCCTTTGAAGGGCTGGAAGATGATGTATTGCGTGAAGCCCTGACCGCCGCCGTAGATGGCTGGTGGGTCCGGCATGGGACGGCATCATGAGCTTTGATGTCCAGCGCATTCGGCAGGATTTCCCGATCCTGTCTCAGCCGCAGCATGGCAAGCCGCTCGTCTTTCTGGATTCAGGGGCGAGTGCGCAAAAGCCCCGCGCGGTGATTGATGCCATGACGCGCTGCATGGAAACGGCCTATGCCAATGTCCATCGCGGCGCCTATCGGCTTTCCGAAGTGGCGACTGATTCTTATGAAGCCGCGCGCGGTGCGGTCGCGCGCTTCATCAATGCGCCAGATGCGCGGGAAGTGGTTTTCACGCGCAACAGTACAGAAGCGATCAATCTGGTCGCGCATAGCTGGGGCCGCGGCGTGATGCGCCCGGACCAGGCGGTGCTGATTTCCGAATTGGAACACCACGCCAATATCGTGCCCTGGCAGATGCTGCGCGATGAACGCGGCAATCCCTTGCGCGTTTGCCGCGTGACGGATTCCGGCGAATTGGACATGGAAGACCTGGCCGTCAAGCTTGCCGATGGCAAGGTGGGGCTGGTGGCGCTGGCGCATATGTCCAATGTGCTCGGCACCGTCACGCCGGTTGAACGTGTGGTGGCGCTGGCCCATGCGCATGGCGCGAAGGTGTTGCTGGATGGGTCCCAGGCGGTGGTGCATCGCCGCGTGGATGTTGCTGCCATTGGCTGCGATTTCTACTGCTTCACCGGCCATAAGCTTTACGGCCCGACGGGCATTGGCGTGTTGTGGGGCAAGCTGGAACATCTGGACCGCATGCCGCCCTTCCTGGGTGGTGGCGATATGATTGAAAGCGTGAGCTTCGAAAAATCCACCTGGGCCAAGCCCCCGGCGCGGTTTGAAGCCGGCACGCCTGCCATCATTGAAGCGGTTGGCCTCCATGCCGCGATTGACTATGTGAATGCGATTGGCATGCCCGCCATTGAAGCGCATGAACGCGCCTTGGTGGACCATGCCATGCGGAAACTTTCAGATGTGCCGGGCCTCACGCTGCTTGGTCGTGCGCAGGATCGTGGCGGTGTTTTCGCTTTCGCGCTCGACAACGCTCATCCGCATGATCTTTCCACGCTGCTGGATCGTGCCGGGATTTGCATCCGCGCCGGGCGGCATTGTGCGGAACCGCTTCATGCGCGCTTTGGTCTTGAACAGGGCACGGCACGCGCTTCCTTCGGGCTTTATACCACGCCCGAGGAAGTGGATTATCTGGCCGGCGCGCTGGTAAAAGCGCGGGAGTTCTTTGCATGAGCGGCAATGATTTCTTCGGCGATTTGCGCGATTTATATCAGGAAGTGATCCTGGATCATGGCCGCAAGCCGCGCAATTTCCGCCGCCTGGAAGATGCGGACCGCTCATCGCGCGGCGATAATCCCATGTGCGGTGACCGCATGGAATTGTTCCTTAAAATGACGCCGGATGGGCATATCGCCGATGCCGCGTTTCAGGGCCGCGGCTGCGCCGTTTCCATGGCCAGTGCGTCACTGATGACGGAAACTGTGAAGGGCAAAACGCCGGAAGAAGCGCAGGCGCTGGGTGCGGCCTTTCGTGATTTGGCCATGACAGGCCAATGCCCCACCTGCGCGGCTTCGCTGGAAGGCGCCATGGAAAGGCTGACGCCATTATCCGGCGTGCATGAATTTCCAAGCCGGGTGAAATGCGCAACCCTCGCTTGGCATACGCTGAACGCCGCCCTTGCCGGCGCGAAGGAGGCGAGCAGTGAGTGAAGACACCACCAAGACCGAAACACCCGTGCACGCCGCCTGGACCCCCGAAGGCGAGGTGCAGCCGCCCGCGCAGGCGGTTTCCGAAGACGCCGTGATTGGCGCGATTTCTACCGTGTTCGATCCTGAGATTCCGGTTGATATCTATCAACTTGGCCTGATCTACGCGATTGAGATTGGTGATGACGGCAAGGTGAAGGTGGAAATGACGCTGACCACGCCATCATGCCCTTCCGCGCAGGAATTGCCGCATCAAGTGGAGGAAGCCGTGCGCGGGGTGGAAGGCGTTTCCGATGTATTGGTGGAAGTGGTGTGGGACCCGCCTTGGGATCATTCCCGCATGAGCGAAGATGCGCGGCTCGCGCTCAATATGTTTTGAGGTGATGGCATGAATGCAAGCATCGAAGCCAAACCCGCGCGGCGCGCGCTCCCGCCGCTGATGTCGCTCAGCGATGGCGCCGCTGAACGGTTGCGCGCGCTTTACGCCAAAGGCGATCAGGGCAAGTTCCTGCGCATCGCAGTGAAGACCAAGGGCTGTTCCGGCCTGGCCTATGATCTTTCCTGGGTGGATGCGCCAACGGCGGGCGATGAAAGCGTCACCGACAAGGGTGTCACGGTGCTGGTGGACCGCAAGGCGACGCTGTTCCTGATTGGCACCGAGATGGATTATGAGGTGAAGACCATGTCAGCGGGCTTCACCTTCACCAACCCTAATGAAAAGGGCCGCTGCGGCTGCGGGGAGAGCTTTCACGTTTGATTTAACGCTACAAAGCACTCGACCAATCTGCTGCAACAAAGCGATAGCCGCTGCCTTCCTTGGCCAGATAGCCATTTGCCGGGAAGGGGAAATGATAGGCAGTGATGCGGATTCTATCGTTTGCCACGCGGTCAAAAATGCGCCGCCGTGAGGCTTCGGCCAATACGGGATCGAGATCGAAAACGAGGTGAAAATCCGGCCGGCGCGCGAATAGTTCAGGCCGGTTGCTGGTATCAGCCAAGAACATCATCTGCTCTGCGCCATCGGCGATGTGATAGACTGTATGGCCTGGTGTGTGGCCATGGGCCGCGACGGAACGCACGCCTGGAATCACTTCAGCATCAGGTCCGACCCGCCGCAGACGTGCTGCGTAAGGCGCAAGACGACGCGCGCTATTGGTAAAGAATGCGCGCTGGCCTTGAGGGGTGCGCGTTTCATTGGTGGCATCGCCCCAAAAGGCCATCTCGGCTTCGGGCACGATCACTTCAGCATTGGGGAAGGCTGCGGCGCCTTCAGCATTCAGCAAGCCATTTATATGATCGGGATGGAAATGGCTCATCACCACGCGCGTCACTTTGGCGGGATCAATGCCGGCGGCGCGCATATTGGCAATCATGCGGCCATGGGTGGCACCCGGGGCAGTCACGCCATTGCCGCTGTCGAAAACCACCAAATCCCGCCCGGTATCGAGAAAGGTGATTGTGATGGGAATGAACAGCCGATCCGTGGGAAGAAAGCCATCACGAAGTGCAGCCTGTACCTCTGCCAGCGGGGCATTAACAATGGTGCCTTCAACCGGGCGCGCAAAAAACCCATCATGCACGGTGGTTACGGTAAAGGACCCGACCTTGAAGCGGTAAAAGCCGGGTACTGGCGATGCTTGCAAAGCTGGCGTCTGGGCGTACAGTGCTCGAGCCACAAAGGGTGAGGCCAAAAGGGGAGCAGCCACAAAGAGGCTGCGACGCCGAAAACCGCTCATTCGTGGCTTCCTTTCTGGGTTGAAGCGTCAAACCGGCCTTGATCAAGAGAATCAATGGCATCTATTAAACCCATCACAACTGCGTCGCAACGGAAATGTCCCCATCGTGCAGGATTCTGCTCCGCCTCAACCGCCTGGTCTTCTCCGGCAATTCATCAATCGCATGACGGGGAATGGCCCTTCCGGGGGGGGCGCGCAAGGTCTGTTTTATCTCCGTTCCGAAGTCGCGCGCTTGCAGGCTGCTGTGAAAGAACTTCACTCCGGCTATGGCAGGCGTGACATCGCTTCGGTCAAGGCCCTGATCGAAAGCGCCTATCGGCGTGATTTTGAAGCAGCCATGCGCGATAGGATACACACCGTCCCCCTGCCTGACGGGACAGTGCTTTGCCGCGTGCTTGGACGCTACAAGATGTATGTGGATGCCGAGGATACCTCTCTTGCTCCGCATTTGATGCTGGAAGGGTTTTGGCAATATTGGATTACCGCATTTTTGTGCAGGAATCTTGATCGCGGTGAGACGGCCTACGACCTTGACGCAGGTTATGGCTACTATGCCCTGCTGATGAGTGAATTGGTGGATGCGCAAGGGCGTGTGGTTGCCTTGGAATACAATCCCTGGCTCTTCCAACTCTTGCGGCGTAACCTGTCCCTGAATGGTCGAGACAATATCGTTGTTGCGCATCGCGTCATCGCCGCGGGTCAGGCCGCGGCTGCGAAGGAAATGCCGGTTTCTTTGATGGGGCCTCCGGCAGTTGCGAATCAGGCTGTTCAGTTTCGTCGTGATAGTGCGGCCAGCTGCATCGCCCCGGCCATGACCCTTGATGGGCTAGAGCCAGGGGCGGCTGACCTCGTGCTTGTATCTGCAACTGCCCTGGAACAGAATGCGCTGCGGGGAATGCAGGGCCTGATGGATCGCAGCCCTTCCTTGAAAATCATCCTCGATTTCAGAGCTGATCGCTGTGCTAATCCTCGCGAAGCGCTGGATGGTTTGGCAGCACGCTACCCGCTTCGGTTCATTGATCATGACGGTCACGCAAAGCCAACAACGGTCGAAAAAATTCTGGACCAAGGCAGCCTGAGCCTTTTTCTCTCACAGATTGAGCCGCGTTGAGGTCTGCTACCGCAGAACGCATGAGATCGTAACCGCACGGGATGCAGTGATGCCGGGAAGCTCGCGGAGAATTCGGCGGAGCAGGTTGCGTTCAGGGCCAGCAATACGTGGAAGATTATGGGCGCCCGTAACGCCGAAAAGGGTCAGCAGCCATGCATCCGGCGATGCTTGTGGCGCTACTGCCAGATCGCGGCTGCTGGGCTGCACAAGCACGATTTTCCCGGCAGCAGCATTTTTCGGCGCCGGCATTTGGGGGCCTTACAAGTTGGGCTGCGGGAAGTGACATAACCTCATGCGCGCAGCACGGCGCCGGTTGCCTTACTGACCGCCGCGACAATCTTTTCCGCCACGGCTTCAATTTGTGGGTCGGTCAGCGTCGCATCACGCGGCTGGATAGTCACTTGCAATGCAAGGCTCACCTTGCCCGGAGGCAACTTATCCCCGGCATAGCGGTCAAACAGCGCAACATCGGTGATCAGTATGCGTTCCGCCCCGCGCGCGGCGCGGATAAGCGCCTCGGCGGCCACGCCCTCATCCACCAGGAAGGCGAAGTCTCGGCGCAGCGGCTGGAAGGAAGGCAGATCGGGCGCACCCTTCTTGCGGCGCTTCGGTTCCGGGATGGCATCCAGAAATACCTCAAACGCGACGGCAGGGCCTGGCAGGTCGAGTGCGGCCAGCACGCGCGGGTGGATTTCACCAAAGCGGGCCAGCACGGATTTCGGCCCCTGCCGCACCTGGCCGGAACGGCCCGGATGATAAAAGCCCGGCGCATCGGCAGTGACGGAAAGCGCTGCCATGGGCAGGCCGAGCGCGGCCAGCACCGCCATGGCATCGCCCTTGGCATCCAGCGCATCCACGCCGCGTGATGCTTCCGCCCAATGGCGCGGCGTGGCGCCATGGCGCACCCCGGCGGCGACCGCAGCTTGGCCTTCCGGCGTCACATCCTGATAGGCAGCGCCGATTTCGCACAGCGCCACATCGGCAAAGCCGCGCGCCGCATTGCGCCCCGTCGCCAGCAGCAGCGATGCCACGGGCGTTGGGCGCATCTGGTCCAAATCCTCCGCAATCGGGTTTTCCAGCCGCAGTGCTGCGGGTGTTTCCCCGAATAGCGCCGCGGTCTTGGATTCCATGAAGGCGAAGGTCACTGCTTCCTGCATGCCGCGCGCGGCCAGCACCCGCCGCGCCAAGGATGCCCGCGCCTGCTTCGCTGTGAAGGCGGGCGGCGGGATGATGCCGCTGACGGGCAGCGATACGGGCGCGATGGTATTCAGCCCGCGAATGCGCAGCACTTCTTCAAGCAAGTCGCATTCAGGTTCTATTTCGGCGCAGCCTTCGGCAGCAACCTTGGCGCGTTCCGGTGACAATTCAGGCGCCTGAGCCAAGGCGCCCTTGCCCGCCACATCATTGCGCCAGCTTGGCACATTGACCGTGACGCGCGCCGCATCCCGCGCCGCCACGGAGAAGCCAAGGCTTTGCAAGATTTCAACCGCGCGATCCGGCGCCACATCATCGCCGCCATAGCTTGCGAGCCGTTTAAAACGCAGGCTGGCCTGGCGATGCCAGGCGGGTTCCGGCCCGGCGCCGACCACTTCGCTGGCCTCACCGCCGCAAATTTCCATCATCGCTTGCGTGGCGAGGTCCAGCGCCAAGCGCGGCAAAGCCTGATCCACGCCGCGTTCAAAGCGCGCGCGCGCATCGGTGCGCACATCATGCCGACGGCCCGAAAGCGCGATGCGCACGGGGTCGAAAATCGCGCATTCGATGAAGCATTCGGTGGTGGCTTCATCGCAGCCCGTCGCCTCACCACCGATAATGCCGCCAAGCGCTTCCGGCCCGGCTTCATCGGCGATGATGCCATCTTCTGGTGTCAGCGCGTAGGTCTTGCCATTCAGCGCCAGCAGGCTTTCGCCTTCACGTGCCATGCGCATCGTCAGCGTCTTGCCCTTCACCTTCGCCACATCAAACACATGCAGCGGGCGGCCAAGGCCATAGGTGAAAAGATTGGTCACATCCACCAACGCATTGATCGGGCGCTGGCCAATCGCCACCAACCAATCCTGCAACCATTTCGGCGAAGGCCCGTTCTTCACGCCGCGAATGGCGCGGCCCAGCACGACATCACAGGCGCGTGGATCAGCAATCTCCCAAACCAGCGGCGAAGCATAGGCGGGTTTGATCGCGGGTTGCGGCAGCGGCTTCAGCCGCCCCAGCCCTGCTGCGGCCAAATCACGCGCCACGCCGTGGACGGAAAGCGCATCGCCGCGATTGGGTGTCACGCTGATTTCAATGATCGGGTCATCCAACCCGGCCCAGCGCACATAGGCTTCACCGAGTGGCGCTTCCGCCGGCAGATCAACAATGCCGGTGTGATCATCGCCCAGGCCCATTTCGCGCGCGGAAAGCATCATGGCTTCCGATTTCACGCCACGAATTTCGCCGGCCTTCAGCGTGATGCCGGTGCCGGGAATGAAGGCGCCGGGCAAAGCCGCCACACCCTTCATGCCCGCGCGTGCGTTGGGCGCGCCGCAGACCACGGAAAGCAGCTTGCCATCGCCGGTATCAACCTTTAGCGCGCGCAGCCGATCCGCATTGGGGTGCTGTTCCGCTTCCACCACATGGGCAATGCGGAAATTGGCCAGCGCCGCACCGCGGTCTTCCACACCTTCAACCTCAAGCCCGATGGTGTTCAGCGCGGTCAGGATTTCATCAAGCGTTGCCTGCGTATCAAGATGGGCCTTCAGCCAGGAAAGAGTGAATTTCATCGCCTTACACTCCTTCCACCAAAGAAGGTGGTGAAAGCGGATCGGCGCAGTAATGGCGCAGCCAGCGGATATCGGCCTCATAGAAGGGGCGCAGATCGGGAATGCCGTGTTTCAGCATGGTGATGCGTTCAATCCCCATGCCGAAGGCGAAGCCCTGCCATTCGCGCGGATCAATGCCGCAATTGGCGAGTACCTTGGGATGCACCATGCCAGAGCCCAAAATCTCCAGCCAATCGCCACCCTTACCCAATTCGCCGGTTTTGCGGCTCCAGCCGATATCCACTTCCATGGAAGGTTCTGTGAAGGGGAAATAGGAAGCGCGGAACCGCACCGGCAAATCGGCAATGCCGAAAAAGGCGCGCAGGAAATCAATCAGGCAGCCCTTCAAATGACCGAGATGGATGTTGCGATCAATTACCAGGCCTTCTACCTGATGAAACATCGGCGAATGCGTCGCATCATGATCCGCGCGATAGGTGCGCCCGGGCACAATCACACGAATGGGCGGTGCTTCAGTCAGCATGGTGCGGATTTGCACGGGCGATGTATGCGTGCGCAGCACGGGGCGCCTGCCATCCACGGCCGGCACGTAAAACGTATCATGATCCTGCCGCGCCGGATGGTGATCCGGGATATTGAGCGCGCCGAAATTATGCCAATCGCTTTCGATATCGGGCCCTTCCGCCACCTTGAAGCCCATGGCGCCGAAAAGCGTGGTGAGTTCTTCCATCGTGCGTGCAATGGGATGGATGCCGCCTTCGGCTGCCGTACCAGGCGCAAAGGGGCGCGGCGGCAGGGATACATCCATGCGTTCGGCGGCCAGGCGCGCATCCAAGGCACGGGCTTCCACCACGGCGCGCTGCGCTTCCAAAGCGGCTTCAATCGTCGCCTTCACCTGGTTCAGCGCCGCGCCGCGTTCCTTACGTGCTTCAGGGGCGACGGCCCCAAGGCCCTTCAGCAGCGCGGTCAGGCTGCCGGACTTGCCAAGCACGGCAACCCGTACCGCATCCAGCGCGCGGGGATCGGCGGCGGCGGCAATCGCGGTTTCGGTTTCGGCCCTAAGGGCGGCAAGATCATCGGTCATGCGGGCAGGTCCAAATGAGCAAAGGGCCGCATCCCCGGCTAACCAGGAAGCGGCCCTTGCGAGATGCTGGGTCTCCGCCCCGGATCTCCCGGGGCGGCGGTAATCAGGCGGCGCCGGCCGCCTTCGCCTTTTCCACCAGCGCCGCGAAGGCCGCCGGTTCGTCAAAGGCAAGCGCCGCCATCACCTTACGGTCCATCTCAATCCCCGCCGCCTTAATGCCGGCGATGAAGCGGGAATAGGTCAGGCCATGCTCACGGACGGCAGCGTTGATGCGCTGGATCCAAAGGCCGCGGAAGTCGCGCTTCTTGTTGCGACGGTCGCGATAGGCATATTGCAGCGCCTTCTCCACCCGCTCCAAAGCGGGGCGATAGGCGGTGCCGGACCGGCCAACATAGCCTTCCGAAAGCTTGAGAATTTTCTTGTGGCGGGCGTGCTTCGTAACGCCGCGTTTTACACGAGCCATTTTGCGTCCCTCCCTTTACCGGTCCAGCCCATAGGGCAGCCACTGCTTCACGGTATCACCATCCTGCTTATCCAGCACGAAGGTCCCGCGGTTCTGGCGCTTCATCTTGGAAGCCTTGGAGGATAGCATATGGCGCTTGAAGCCCCCGCCCGCCTTGACCTTGCCGGTCGCGGTCAGACGGAAGCGCTTTTTCACACTTGATTTCGTCTTCATCTTGGACATTTGGCCCTCCTATGGGGTCAGCCCTTCCGCCTTGCACCCATTGCTGGGGCCGCACCATGCGGTGGGAAGGGGGTTCCGGCCGGGCATGTCCAGGGGGCCACGGCGCGGGAGGCGGGGCTATAGCGCCGCAAAGTTTTCCACACAAGACCCGCCCCGGGGAAACGGAGATTTCACCTTTATGGGTGTTTAATGCGCCCGTGATCACCCGGCGGTTTGGCCGCCCTTTGGATTCAGGACGAAGTCTCATGTCGCATTCGCAAGCGGATACGCTGCCGGACCCGGAAGTGCTCAGGGCCGCTATGGAGCCCCTTTTCGGCGATTTGCGCGCCTTTATGGACCGCCGCATTTCCGAAGTGAGCGCCGAGGTATCCGCCAGCGTACAGCTTCTGGGCATGAGCGAGGAAAACCTGGCCAGCCAGATATCTTCCGTTCATGAAAGAATCGCTGGCATGATTTCCGCGCCTCAGCCGGGCAATCGCACCTCCGGCCAGGAACTTGAGGCGGTGGTCCAGGCGACGGAAGCAGCCGCCAATACCATTCTGGAAGCCGCTGAGGCCATTCAGGAATGGTTGGAAAAGGGTCCTGGCAGCCCGGATGCACTGCCGGCCATCACCGAAAAGGTGAATGCCATTTTTGAAGCCTGTTCCTTCCAGGATTTGACCGGCCAGCGCATCCGCCGCGCCATCCGTGACTTGCAGCAGGTGGAATCGATCCTGGAAGACATCCTGCCCGAAAACGCCCAACCCGGCCCCAATGCCTCCCGCCCCAAGGTGGAGTTGAAGGGCGTGGTGCAAACCGTGGCGGACCCGAAACAGGCTGGCCCCGATCTGGCACAGGATGAGATTGACCGGCTGCTGAACGGGTAAATCTTGCGCCGGCTCCGTTAGCGGGTTCCGGTTCGGCGCTGGGCGGCCTAGAGCGATCCCCGTTCACGGGGGTACGGGAACCGCTCTAAACCTTTGTCTGGTCGCATTTTCCGAGCCGCCAAGTGATTCCACTTGGCTTGAAAATGCTCTATATCTCCGCCCATGTTTTCCTTCCGCAAGATGCATGGGCTCGGCAATGATTTCGTGGTGCTGGATGGCCGCGCCGCGCCGCTTGGGCTGACATCGGCCCAGATTGTGGCGCTGGCGGATCGCCGGCGTGGCATCGGCTGCGACCAATTGATCATTCTGGAGCCCCCGCCGCCCGGCGCCGATATTTTTATGCGTATCCATAACCCGGATGGTTCGGAAGCCGGCGCCTGCGGCAATGCCACGCGGTGCATCGCTTCCCTGGTCGCTGCGGAAACCGGCAAGGCGCGGGTGGTGGTGCGGACCATTGCCGGCGATTTGCCGAGCGAGGCGATGCCGGGCGGGATGTGGCGGGTTGATATGGGGTCGGCACGATTAGGCTGGCAGGATGTGCCGCTCGCGCGGGAGGTGGATACGCTGCATCTGCCGCTCGCTTTGGGCGGTGTCGCTGATCCCGCTGCCTGTTCCATGGGCAATCCCCATGCGACTTTTTTCGTGCCCGATTTGGATGCGCTGCCGATCAATCAGATCGGCCCGCGCCTGGAACATGACCCGATTTTCCCGGACCGCGCCAATATCGGCTTTGTGCAGGTGATATCGCAGGATCATTTGCGCCTTGTCGTTTGGGAACGCGGTGCGGGGTTGACGCTCGCCTGTGGTTCCGGTGCCTGTGCCACGATCGTCAATGCCCATCGTCGCGGCCTGACCGGGCGGGCAGCGCGGATTTCCATGCCGGGCGGCGATCTTCTGATGGAATGGCGCGCAGATGGCCACGTACTGATGACCGGCCCCGTCGCCACTGCCTTTATCGGGCAGGTTGATCCCAAGGCATTGCTTTCATGAGCGCCACGGAAGCCCCTCGGCTGCTCAGCTTCGGCTGCCGGCTCAATACCTATGAGAGTGAGGCAATGCGCGACCTGGCCAGCAAGGCCGGGCAGCGCAATGCCATCATCGTCAATACCTGCGCGGTCACGGCGGAAGCGGAACGCCAGGCGCGGCAGGCGATCAGGAAGGCGCATCGGGATAATCCTGGCGCGCGCATCATCGTGACCGGCTGCGCGGCGCAAATCGCGCCTGATAAATGGGCTGCCTTGCCGGGGGTGGAGCGTGTGATCGGCAATGCCGAGAAGCTGAAGCCCGAAACTTGGGCCGCTTTGGATGCGCCGCCCGCACCTGTCAGCGACATCATGGCCGCGCGGGAAACCTCGGCCCATTTGGTGACGGAATTCGCTGGCCGGGCGCGCGCTTTCGTGCAGGTGCAGCAGGGCTGTGATCATCGCTGCACCTTTTGCGTCATCCCCTTCGGGCGCGGGCCGTCACGATCTGTCCCCATCGGCGCCATTGTCGAACAGCTTCGCGCCTTGGTGGCTGCGGGGTATCGGGAAGCGGTGCTGACGGGCGTTGATGTCACTTCCTACGGGCCTGATCTGCCGGGCAGCCCTACGCTTGGGCAAATGATCCGCCGCGTTTTGGCCCTCGTGCCGGAATTGCCACGGCTGCGCTTGTCATCGCTCGATCCCGTGGAAGTGGATGAAGACCTGTGGCGGCTGATTGCGGAAGAACCACGCCTGATGCCGCATTTGCATCTTTCCTTGCAGCATGGATCGGATTTGATCCTGAAGCGCATGAAGCGGCGGCATTTGCGCGCGGATGCGATTGCGTTGGCTGAAAAGGCGCGGCGGCTGCGGCCCGATATCGTCTTTGGTGCTGATCTGATTGCGGGTTTCCCGACTGAAACCGAAGCGCAATTTCAGGAGAGTCTTAGCCTTGTGAGCGCCTGCGATCTCTCTTTCCTGCATGTCTTTCCCTATTCGGAACGCCCAGGCACGCCGGCAGCGCGCATGCCACAAATGCCGGTGCCGCAGCGTCGCGCACGGGCGGCGCGATTGCGGGAAGCGGGCGCGGCGGCGGCGGCGCGCTATTACACGGCGCGGCTGGGGCAGGAGGAGCAGGTTTTGTTGGAACATCCCGATCGCGGCCATACGGAATATTTCGCGCCACTGCGCTTGCTGGGTAGCGCGGGGCAGCCGGGTGAAATCCGCCGCCTGCGCGTGATTGGTGCCGATGCGGATGGGCTTTTGGCGGAAGCCGCCTGATGGCACTGCGCGACTTCTTTGGTCGTTTGCGCGGTGGTGCGCCGCAGCCAACGCCAGAAACACCCAATCCGGATCCGCCCGCGCCGGTGGCCGAAATCCCGCCGCCTGAACCAGAAGCACTACCCGCAGAAATCCCGCAGCCTGAGGCAGAAGCGCCCGCCAAAACCGGCTGGTTCGCGCGGCTGAAGGCGGGGCTTTCGCGTTCCACCGCCAAACTCACGGACAGCGTTGTCTCCCTGTTGCACAAAAGGCGGCTGGATGACGAGGCGCTGGAGGAGCTGGAAGAAACCCTGATCACGGCTGATTTGGGTGTCGCGGCTTCGCGCCGGATTGTGGAAGGTTTCCGCCGCACGCGCTTCGGCAAGGAAGTGACCGATGAGGAAGTGAAGGCAGCGCTGGCGGATGAAATCGCCGCCATTCTGGACCCTGTGGCACAACCCATGGAAATCATCCCTGCCCGCGCGCCGCATGTTGTGCTGGTGGTGGGCGTGAATGGCACGGGCAAGACCACCACCATCGCCAAACTCGGCCGACATTATGCGGAACAGGGCATGAAAATCGGCTTTGTCGCGGGCGACACTTTCCGCGCCGCGGCGGTGGAGCAATTGCAAGTTTGGGCCGGGCGGACCTCCGCACGGTTTTTCGCACCCGCCAAGCCTGGTGCCGATGCGGCGGGGCTGGCTTTTGATGCGCTGACCGCGGCGCGCGCCGATGGGCTGGATTTGCTGTTGGTGGATACTGCTGGGCGGCTGCACAATAAATCCGCGCTGATGGAAGAACTCCGCAAAATCATCCGCGTGATCAAGCGCGTGGATGAAGCCGCGCCGCATTCCGTGCTGCTGGTGTTGGATGCCACCACGGGGCAAAACGCCGTGCAGCAGGTGAAGGTTTTCAAGGAAATGGTGGATGTCACCGGGCTTGCCGTGACGAAGCTTGATGGCTCGGCCAAGGGTGGCGTGGTGGTGGCCTTGGCGCAGGAATTCGGCCTGCCCGTGCATGTGGTGGGCGTTGGCGAAAAGGCCGAGGATTTGCGCCCTTTCGCGGCGAGGGATTTTGCGCGCGGGTTGATGGGGCTGGATTAGTCGATTTTTTGCTGCCCGCCTGATCGAACAGGGAATGATAGGGGAAACCACGATGCGCGACTTTGACGAAAACTCCATCACCGATGCCGTGCTTCAGCGCCTGGCCGGCGCAGAGGATCCCCGGCTCCGCCACATCGCGCAAAGCCTTGTGAAGCATCTGCATGCTTTCGTCCGCGATGTAGAGCCGAGCTTTGAGGAGTGGCAGACTGCGATCAGCTTCCTGACACGCATCGGCCATATGTGCGATGGCAAGCGCCAGGAATTCATCCTGCTGTCTGATACGCTCGGCGTTTCCATGCTGGTGGATGCGATCAATCACCGGCAGCCGGCGGGCGCCACCCCCACCACGGTGCTCGGCCCGTTTTACGTTGAAGGCGCACCGGAATTGCCCCTGGGGGCAGAGGTTGCGCGCGCCATGAAGGGCGAAGCGCTGCATGTGTCTGGCCGTGTTTCAACCGCAGGCGGCAGCCCCATCGCCGGCGCCATCGTGGATATCTGGCATTCGGATGAGGATGGCTATTACGATGTGCAACGCCCTGATCAGCCAGATGCCAATCTGCGCGCGCGCTTTCGTACCGATAGCGAAGGGCGTTTCCATTTCTGGACCCTGACACCCACTTCCTACCCCGTGCCGGATGATGGGCCGGTGGGGGAATTGCTGCGCGCCACGGGCCGGCACCCGATGCGCCCGGCGCATGTGCATTTCATGATTGCGGCACCGGGGCATGAAACCCTGGTGACGCATGTTTTTGTCGCCGGCGATCCCTATTTGGATAGTGATGCGGTCTTTGGCGTGAAGCAGGAATTGATCGCCGAATTCACGCAATACCCTCCCGGAAAGGCGCCCGATGGCAAGGTGATGAATTCAACTTGGCGCAAGCTTGCCTATGATTTTGCGCTCAAGCGGCTTGGGTAGGGCGCGGTAGCTCTGGGGTGGCCCTATTGCGTGGTGCTGCCTGAAACCCCTGCCGGTGCGGCGGTGCGCCCGCCATCCACGGTGTATTCGCCGCCCGTCATATTACTGGCGAGGTCGGACAGCAGAAACAGCACCAGATTGGCCACTTCCTCCGCCGTGCCATAGCGGCGCAGCGGTATCCCCGCCGCGTAGCGTTCTTCCACCCCCTTCGGGTTATTGGGCGAAACCTGGCGGGAGACTTCTTCGATCATGCGCGTTGCGATCGGGCCGGGGCAGACGGCATTCACGCGAATGCCATTCGGCCCGACCTCACCGGCCACGCTTTTTGTCAGCCCATTCACCGCATGTTTGGAAGCGGAATAGGCCGCCATGCCAGGTGAACCCACCAGCCCTGCGATGGAGGCTGTATTCACCACCGCGCCGCGGCCGGCGGCAATCATCACCGGCAACACATGGCGGAGACCCAGAAACACGCCCTTCACATTCACGGCCATGATCTGGTCGAAGACGGCTTCCTCATATTCCGCGAGCCGCGCGACGCGGCCTTCAATGCCGGCATTATTGTGGAAGCAATCAATCGTGCCGAAGCGATCCAGCGCTGCCTTCACATAAGCCGCGACATCGACGGATTTGGTGACATCAGCGGAGCGGAACAGCGCTGATGCGCCAAGGGAAGCTGCCAGCGCCTCTCCAGCCGCAGCATCGCGGTCCACAATCATTACCTTGCCGCCACGCGCGACAAAACCGCGCGCCACTGCCGCGCCAATGCCATTGGCGCCGCCCGTCACAATGCCAACCTTGCCTGAAAAATCCATGATGCGTTCCTCCTGCCCGGGCGGTTATTGCCGCCCGCTTCGCATCATGCTTGCGCCGCTTGCCGGGAAAGACAAGCGGCGCCCGGATACTACCCCGCCGCCTTGGCTTCGCGCCGGCGCGCCGTCAGCACAAATTCGGTATAGCCATTGGGCTGTTCGCGGCCCTTCAGCACCAGATCGCAAGCGCCCTTGAAGGCCGGCCCATCAAAGCCAGGCGCCATGGGACGATAGGCCGCATCCCCGGCATTTTGCCGATCCACCACGCCCGCCATGCGCTTCATGGTTTCCATCACCTGCGCTTCGCTCACCACGCCATGGCGGAGCCAATTGGCGATGTGCTGGCTGCTGATGCGCAAAGTCGCGCGGTCTTCCATCAGCCCGACATCATTAATGTCCGGCACCTTGGAACAACCCACACCCTGATCCACCCAGCGCACCACATAGCCCAGAATGCCTTGCGCGTTATTGTCGAGTTCCGCCTGCACATCAGCCGGAGACCAATTGGTATCACGCGCCAGCGGCACGGTCAGAATATCATCCAGCTTCGCGCGCGGGCCGCCCTTGGTGATTTCATCCTGCCGCGCGGCAACGCTGATCTGATGATAATGCAGAGCATGCAAAGTGGCGGCGGTGGGTGATGGCACCCAGGCCGTGGAAGCCCCCGCCTTGGGGTGGCCCACCTTCTGGTCCAACATCGCCGCCATCGCATCCGGCATGGCCCACATGCCCTTGCCGATCTGCGCGCGGCCCCTCAGCCCGCAGGCCAGGCCCGTATCCACATTCCAATCCTCATAGGCCTTGATCCAGGCCGCGCCCTTCATGTCATTCTTGCGAATGACGGCGCCCGCTTCCATCGCCGTGTGGATTTCATCGCCGGTACGATCCAGGAAGCCGGTATTAATGAAGACCACACGATCCTTGGCCGCCGCGATGCAGGCTTTCAGGTTCACCGTGGTGCGGCGTTCCTCATCCATGATGCCCATCTTCAGCGTGGCGCGCTTGAGGCCGAGCGCATCTTCCACGCGGGCAAAAAGCGTATCTGCCCAGGCCACTTCTTCCGGCCCATGCATCTTCGGCTTCACGATATAAACGCTGCCGGCGCGGGAATTCAGGCGCTTGCCGCGAATATCATGAATGGCAATCACCGACGTGCAGAAGGCATCCAGGATGGTTTCCGGCACTTCCGCGCCATCCAGCTTCACCGCATCAATCATCATGTGGTGGCCCACATTGCGCACGAGCATCACCGAACGGCCATGCAGCGTGATCCCGCCGCCCGCCGGGCGCTGGAACACGCGGTCCGGGTTCAGCCGGCGCACCATGGTCTTGCCGCCCTTGTCAAAACTTGCTTCCAGATCGCCGCGCATCAGGCCGAGCCAATTGCGATAGACCGCGACCTTGTCTTCCGCATCCACGGCAGCGACGGAATCCTCGCAATCCTGAATGGTGGTCAGCGCGCTTTCCAGTGCCACATCGGCAATGCCCGCCGGATCGGTCTTGCCGATAGGGTGCGCGCGATCGAACTTCACTTCGATATGCAGGCCATTATTCACGAATAGCAGCGATGATGCCGCATGCGGCTCGCCCAGATAGCCCACGCATTGGCCAGGCCGCGCGAGGCCGGTTTTGCTGCCATCCTTCAGCGTGACTTCCAGCGCGCCGCCTTCAATGCGGTAGCCCGTCGCATCGGCGTGCGAGCCCTTGGCGAGCGGCACCGCGCTATCCAGCACGCCGCGCGCATAGGTAATCACCTTCGCGCCGCGTTCCGGGTCGTAGCCCTTGCCCGAAGCCGCACCGGGAATGGCATCCGTGCCATAGAGCGCATCATAAAGGCTGCCCCAGCGCGCATTGGCGGCATTCAGCGCATAGCGCGCATTGGAAACCGGCACGACAAGCTGCGGCCCGGCCATGGTGGCGATTTCCGCATCAACATCCGTGGTGGCCACCGTCACTTGCGCGGGTTCCGGCAGCAGATAGCCGATTTCCTTCAGGAAGGCGGTATAGGCGGCCTGATCAATCGGCTTGGCGGGGTTGGCCTGGTGCCAGGCATCAATCTTCGCTTGCAGCGCATCGCGCTTGGCCAACAGCGCGGCATTTGTCGGCGCCATTTCACGCAGCGTGCGTTCCATCGCTTCCCAGAAGTGGGCGGGCTCCACGCCCGTGCCGGGCAGGGCTTCGGTTTCGATGAAATTCTTCAGAATGGGGGCGACGAAAAGCCCCTTTGATGCAGACATTGGAACGCTCCCGAACAAGGGACGGGTCTTGGCCCGCCCGTAGAATCCGGGGGGTTCCATAAAAGGAAAGGGGCGGCGGGGCAAACCGGGCGGGGGCTTGCGGGAAGCCGCGGGCGGCGCAAGGCTGTGGGGGCAAAAACACGAGGAAACCGCATCATGGCCTATACCCCTCCGCGTCACACTTCCCAGCATTGGCACATCACCAAGCCTGCCGCTTCTGGCCGCAAGGGCATGGTGGCGTCACAGGCGCGCGGCGCGGCAGAGGCAGGTGTGGCCATTCTGGAAGCCGGCGGCACGGCGGCGGATGCGGCGGTGGCCACGGCTTTTGCGTTGGCGACGCTGGAACCCTGGAATAGCGGCTTGGGCGGCATTGGCTTCGCGCAGGTGATGGCGCCCGGCGGCGCGGCGGAGACCTTTGATTTCGGCCCAGTTTCCCCGCGCGGCTTGAAGCCTTCCGCCTTCCCCATGACGGGCAAGATGAAGGCCGATTTATTCACCTGGCCGGAAGTGCTGGAAGACCGCAATGTGCATGGGCCGCTTTCCTTCGCCATACCCTCAGCAGTTGCGGGCTATATGGAATTGCATGCGCGCCATGGCCGCATGCCGATCAAGGATGTGCTGGCGCCGGCGGTGGCGCTTGCGAAGCGCGGCCTGGCGCAGGATTGGTTCACCACGCTGAAAGTGGCCAATTCCGCTTCCGTGCTGAAGCTGTATCCGGAATCCGCGCGGATTTACCTGCCTGGCGGGCTGCCGCCCGTGGCGCCTTATCAGGGCGCGCCGGGCTTCTTCCCGCAGGGCAATCTGGCCGCCACCTTGGAACGCCTCGCCCATGCCGGCCTGGCCGATTTCTACACGGGCGATATCGCTGCCGCCATCGCCGCCGATTGCAAGGAGATGGGCGCCTTCGTGAGCGCGGAGGATTTGGCGAACTGTAAAGCGCGCGTGCTGCCCGCGCTGGAAGCCGAATGGCGTGGTAAGCGGTTGATGCTGGCCAATGGCCTGACCGCGGCGCCCACGCTGCTGCGCGTGCTGGAAGGGATGAAGGGCGCGGATTTCTCCGGCAAGGCGCCCTCCACCGCGTGGTATGCGCAATTGGCGCGCGTGCTGCGCGCGGCCTATGCGGAGCGCCTCGCTGGGCTTGGCGATGCGGAACCCAAGGCCGCCGAATCCTGCACCACCCATCTGACGGTGGCAGACAAGAACGGCATGATGGTCGCCATGACCACCACGCTGCTGTCCAGCATGGGCAGCCGCGTGGTGCTGCCGAAATCGGGCGTGCTGATGAATAATGGCGTCATGTGGTTCGACCCGCGCCCAGAGGCCGCCAATGCGCTGGCGCCGGGTAAAAGGCCGCTGACCAATATGTGCCCTGTCATCGCCGCCGAGGGTGACA
Organism: Roseomonas sp.; assembly: GCA_020249265.1. GTDB lineage: Bacteria > Pseudomonadota > Alphaproteobacteria > Acetobacterales > Acetobacteraceae > Neoroseomonas. Next base: position 147,804 of record JADCGA010000008.1, on the reverse strand, counting down.
AGCCCGTGATTGCCACGGGTGCATCCGGTGGGCGGCGCATTATGGCGTCTGTCTTCCAGATGCTGTCCTTCGTTGCTGATTTCGGCATGGGGCCAGAAGCGGCGGCGCATCATCCGCGGCTGGATGTTTCCGGGCCTGAGGGCGTGACCGCCGATATTCGGCTGGGTGCGGAAACACTCGCGGCGCTGGCGGCGGAAGATGCGGTGACGGAAGTGGAACACGCCGTGCTGCCGGTGAATTTCGCCTGCCCCAATCTGATCCAGATTAGCGCGGATGGGCTGCGCACCGGCATTACCGATGCCATGAGTCCCTGGAGTGCGGCCATCGCCGAAGCGTAAATCACATGAACTGAACAAAGGAGAGTCGCGTGGAGGACGACCAATTAACCAACCCAGAGCATTGCGTGCAGCAGCAACTTGAGGCCTACAACGCGCGCAATATTGATGCCTTTATGCGGTGGTGGGCCGAGGATTGCTGCTATTATGGCTTCCCGGATCAGCTTCTGGCCAAGGGAACTGCAGAAATCCGGGAGCGGCATCTCATTCGTTTCCGTGAACCAAACTTGCACGGGCGTTTGATCACGCGATTATCCGTGGATAACCTTGTGATTGATCAGGAGGTTGTTACGCGAACCTTCCCGGAAGGTCCTGGCGAGGTTGACGTGATTGCCATCTATGAGGTCGAAAAAGGGAAGATTACCAAGGCTTGGTTCAAGATGGGAAAGCCTAGGCTCCAGAATTCCTCAGCATGAAAAATGATCTGGCAACGCACTGATTTAGGCTACCCGCTTCCCTTGCATGATGCGCCAGATGCTCTCGGGCGTGATCGGCATATCCACATGCGCAACGCCCAGCGCATCACACACTGCTGAAACAATGGCCGGCGGCGCACCGCAAGCGCCGCCTTCGCCCGCGCCCTTCACGCCAAGATCATTGGATGGGCAGGGCACCACATTCAGATCAAGTGTGAAGCAAGGCGCATCACCCGCGCGCGGCATGCAGTAATCCTGGAAGGTCGCGGTCAGGAACTGACCGCTTTCCGGATCATATTGCGCATGTTCAAGCATGGCCTGACCAATTCCGGCCATGATGCCGCCATGGCATTGGCCATGCACCAGCATGGGGTTGATCGGCACACCCACATCATCCACCGCTGCGTAATTGGCGATGGTGACTTCACCGGTTGTCGGGTCAATTTCTACCTCGGCAACGTGACAACCATTCGGAAAATTGCATTCCGTGTCGCGCGTATAGGTCAGTTGTTCGTCTAGCCCTGGGGTTTCATCGGGCGGCAGGCGCGCTGGGTCATGCGCGGCGGCGATCACCGCGGGCCAGCTTGTGGCGATATCCGTCCCCGCCACGCTGAAGCGGCCATTGAGGAATTCGATATCCGCAACGCCCGCTTCCAATAAATGCGCCGCGATGCGCTTGGCCTTTTCAATCACCAGCGCGGCGGCGCGGCTGGTGGCGACACCGCCCATCTGGGATGATCGAGAACCCCCCGTGCCGCCGCCCTTGGCCACAACATCCGAATCCCCTTGGATCAGATCAATGGCATCAAATGGCAGGCCAAGCTTTTCAGACAGAATTTGCGCAAAGGCCGTTTCATGCCCCTGCCCATGGCTGAAGGTGCCAACCGTCAGCTTCGCGCGCCCTTCGGGCGTCAGCGCCACGCGCGCCCATTCAAAAGGCTGCCCGCCAGAGGCTTCGATGAAATAGCCAAGGCCAATGCCGCGCAGCTTGCCGCGCTTGGTGGCTTCCGCGCGTCGTGCCGCGAATCCATCCCAATCGGCGAGTTTCATTGCCATATCTTGGGTTTCCGCGAAGCGGCCCGAATCAATCACATTGCCGGCGACATTCTTGTACGGGATCTGATCCGGGCGGATGTAATTGCGCCGGCGGATTTCATCTCGCCCAATGCCGAAGGCCGCGGCACCTTGGTCAAATAGCCGTTCCAGCACATAAGCGGTTTCCGGCCGGCCTGCGCCGCGATAGGCATCGGTTGGCACCGTATTGGTAAAGACGCAACGCACCTGTACATTCAGCGCCTGAAGGTCATAGACCGTGCCATTGATGCGCCCGCCCGCCATGGTCGGCACGCGCGGGCCGAAATCCAGCAAATAGGCGCCCATCGCCGCCAAGGTGCGGATGCGCACGCCAATCGCTTTGGCGTTTGAATCAAAGGCCATTTCGGCATGAGTCACATGGTCGCGCCCGTGCGGGTCTGACAGGAAAGTCTCCGTCCGCCCCGCGCGCCATTTCACCGGGCGGCCAAGGCGCCGCGCGGCCCAAAGCACCATGGCACTTTCGGGAAACAGCTTCCCGCGCAAGCCGAAGCCGCCGCCAACATCCGGCGAAATGACTCGAATTTTTTCAATCGGCACGTTGAAGACCAGCTTGGCGAGGTTATCGCGCACCTTCACCGCACCTTGCGAAGGCGAAACCAAAGTCCAGCGTTCGCCATCCCATTCACCAAGCGCCACACGCGGTTCCATGGGGTTGCCGACAATGCGGTTCTGCACCAGGTCAACCGTAACAACGCGTGCGGCCTTGGTGAAGGCGGCATCGGCTTCCGCTTCGCGCCCGCTATCCCAATGCACGCAAAGATTGCTGCCCTGTTCTTCCCAGATCACGGGCGCGTCGGGATCAAGTGCAGCGCCAGTTTCGGTGATGCTGGGCAGGGTTTCGTAATCTACCTGAATAAGCTCAGCCGCATCCATCGCCTGATCGCGGGTTTCCGCGATAACCAGCGCCACCGGGTCACCCACATAGCGCACGCGTTCGGTTTGCAGGATATGGCGTGTGGGGGCGAAAAGCGGCTTGTCCTTGCCGGGGACTTCCACCTGTACGGGCAAGGGCTTCAGCCCATCGGCAATCGCATCATGGCCGGTCAGTACCGCGAGCACGCCGGGGGCGGCGCGCGCTTCACTGACATCCATGGAAAGGATGCGCGCATGCGCATGCGGGGAACGTAGCACCACCGCATGTGCCTGCTCAGCGCTGTCCAGATCATCCGTATAGGTGCCACGACCCGTGAGCATCCGCACATCTTCCTTGCGCCTTACCGGCTGACCAATGCCAAACTTATCCATGATCTACTTCCCCGTTATTTCCTGCAAAGCTTGTTCAATACTGGTAATGCGCGCCACCGGCCGCAGCCCATCTATCGCCGCCTGATGTATTGCGCTGGAAAACGCAGCGCAGCCATCTTCCAAAACCGTCACGTCGAATTCGCGCACATGCGCGCCGCGCACGGTGGAAGCCACGCCGCCATTGGTAACAATGCCCGCCACCAGCAGCGCGCGAATGCCGGCCTTGCGCAAGGCCCATTCCAGGCGCGAATTCCAAAACGCATCATAGCCGATTTTCTCAACCATCAAATCAGAAGGCGCCAATTCATCCACCAAAGCCTGGCCCCAAGATGCGGGCGCGAAATCGCCCTTGCGCAGGAAGGGGCGCATTTGTTTCAGGTGCTCCGCAATGAAGGGCTCGCTGCCCTTGCCAGGCACCAAAGTGAAATGGGTGGAGGCGATCCAGCCGCCATTCGCGCGCATGGCCTGACACAGCGGAGCCAACCGCGCGGGCAGTGCCGCAATGGTGGCATCGCTTTGCCCACCGCGCGCATAGGCGCCCTTGGGATGAATGAAGTCATTCTGCAAATCACAGAGCAGCAAAGCGGTTTCCGTGATGGGAACAACACCTGCCATAATCACGCCCTTTCGATGATCAGATTGCCGAAGCGATCCACCCGCGCCACTAGGCCAGGGTCAACCACCACAGTCGCATCGGGTTGTTCCAATATGGCGGGGCCGGGAATCTCGGCCTCCATCGGCAATTCAAGCCGCGCGTAAATGCGCGCCTCATGCCAGGCGCCGTCGAACCAAACCTGCCGCGCGCCACGCGTTGCTTTTTCCAGGCTTGCATCAGGCCCCGGCGCGAGCGCCGCCAGATCAAAAGCCGGGCGCCGGCCAATCGCGGCACTACGCAAGGATACAATCCGCACCGGCAGGCCGGGCAACAAGCGACTGAAGGCACGCTGGTAAGCGGCTTCAAAAGCGTGGCGCACAATATCACGCGTCACGCCCGTGCTGCCTTCCTTCACCGTCACCGGCAGCGGCACCGCAACCGTATGTGTCTGCCCCGCATAATGCATATCCAGCGTGAAGAGGGTTTCAATGGACTCCACCGGCAGCCCCGCTTCGCGCACCACGGCAGTAGCGGCGCCTGCTTCGCGCACCAGATGCGCATCAAGCGCCGTGGCATCCAGTGTATCCAGATCAAGGTTCAGCGTGCGCACCTGATCATGCCGCACATCGGCGATGATGCAGCCAAGCGCGGAGGTAACACCCGGAAAACGTGGCACCAAAGCGGCCTTCAGCCCAACTTCGGTCAGCAGCGCACCGACATGCAAGGCACCACCACCACCGAAGGGAAGTGCAACGAAACGCGCCGGATCAAGCCCACGTTCAATGGATACAAGCCTGATGGCGCCGGCCATTTTTGCATTGGCAACGCGCAGAATGGCCTCGGCCGCCGCCATGGCATCCAACCCCAAGGCGGCGCCTACATGCTGTTCAATCGCCGCCTTGGCTGCCGCGACATCAAGGCTTGTAAGTGCGCCACCTATGGGCCGCGCGGCATTGATGCGGCCCAGCACCAAATTCGCGTCTGTCAGCGTTGGGCGATCATTGCCTTGCCCATAGCATACCGGGCCGGGGCGACTGCCCGCACTTTCTGGCCCCACTTGCAGCAAGCCACCGCGATCCACCGCCGCGATGGAACCACCGCCTGCGCCAATCGTGGTGATTTCGATCATCGGAGAACGGATCACCATGCCGAAATCAATTATCGCCTGCGCCGCTAATTCCATCTGCCCATCGGCAATCAACGAAACATCGAAGGAAGTGCCGCCCAGATCGCAGGTGATTACATGGCTGAAGCCGGCAGCCTTGGCGATGGCGCCCGCCGCAATCACCCCCGCCGCCGGGCCGGAAAGCGCGGTGCGTGCGGGAAAGCGTCGCGCCGTTGCGGTGGACATGATGCCGCCATTGGATTGCACAATATGGAAGCGTTCGCCGAAACCTTCCTGCGAAAGGGCACCTTCCAACTTGCCGAGATACCCAGCGACCAATGGCTGCAAATAGGCATTCAGCGCGGTGGTGGAAGCGCGTTCAAATTCGCGGATTTCCGGCAGGATTTCTGAGGATACCGAAACATGCGGATTGGGCCAGATGCGCCGCACTGCCTCTGCCGCCCGCTGTTCATTGGCGGGATTGGCGTAGGCATTGATGAAGATGATGGCGCAGGCTTCAGCACCTCCGGCCAATAACTGCCGCGCTGCTGCTTCCACCGCCGCGATATCAACAGGCGTGTGGATGCTGCCATCGGCGAGGCTCCGTTCCGGCACTTCCAGGCGCAAATCACGGTCAGCTATGGGTTGGAAATCACCCCATAGGCCCCAGGTGTGGCGTCGATCTCGGCGGCGCATTTCCAGCACATCGCGAAAGCCGGCGGTGGTTATCACGCCAAGCTTGGCGCCCTTCCTTTCCAGTAGTGCATTGGTGCCAACCGTGGTGCCATGCACCACTGCCGCCATGCCCGCCGCGCCGCCCAAAGCGCGCAGACCGGCGAGGAAGCCTGAAGCCTCATCGCCGCGCTGGCTTGGCACTTTCGCGGTTTGAAAGCGCGCTGTCGCTGGGTCAAAGAGAAACAAATCAGTGAAGGTGCCGCCGACATCAACGCCAACAATCGCGCCGCTCATTGGCCACGCCCTTCGTAATCACGCGTGGCGGCTTCCGCGCTGACATAGCCAAGGCGAATATCGCGCGCGATGGCGTGTTGCGGTCGTGCGGCGGGATCACCCCAGCCGCCGCCGCCAGGTGTTTCAAGCCGCACACATTCACCCTGCGCGATGGAAACGCCGACAATCTTGCTTGCCATGGGCGGGGTTTCACCTGCGCTGCCCCAGGTGAAGCGATTAAGCGCACCCGCCGCGCCGCCCGCCACGCCAAAGGGCGCGAAACGCCCGCGCTCACCCAGCAAGGCGACTTCCGTGCGGCCCGGGGCGAGCGCCTCAATCTCATACACCGCGCCAACACCGCCGCGATGCTCACCCGCGCCACCACTATCGGGGCGCAGCGCCCATTGCGTGAACATGACCGGATAAGCGGCTTCCAGAATCTCAACCGGCGGAATCGTCGCGGTGGAAATCGGGTTATTCGCATGATGCAACCCATCGGAGGCAGGGTTGCCGCCAAGCCCGCCGCCGAAGAAGGAAAACATTACCCAGCGCGTGCCGTTCTCTCGCTGTCCGGAAAGTGCCAGCGCATTGATGGTGCCAAAAGGCGCGGCAGTCGCGGTGGCGGGGCGCGCCTGGCCAAGCGCGCCAAAGATCACGCCAATCAGGCGGAGGATGGTTTCCGTATAACCTGCCACGGGGCGCGGCGCTTCCGCACCCAGCAGCGTGGTCGGCGGCGCGATGACTTCCACCGGGCGCAGCACGCCGGCATTGGCCGGCACGTCGGGGAAAGCGTGTTTCAGCGCCACATAACAGGCCGCCACCGTGGTCGCGATGGAGATATTGAGCGGCCCGGCGCAAGGCGGCGAGGATCGCGACATATCCAAGGTCAGCCGATCTCCCGCAATGGTCAGGTCCAGCGCTATGCGCAGCGCCTCATCCTTCACCCCGTCATTATCCAGGAAATCATCAAAGCTGTAGCGCCCATCGGGAAGGGCGGCGATTTCAGCGTGCATCAGCGCCTCTGCCCGGTCCGCCAATTGCGCGAAGGCCGCGGCGATGCGCGCATCGCCATAATCATCCAGTAATTCAATCAGCCGCTTTTCGCCAAGATCGAGCGCATTTAATTGCCCGTTCAGATCACCCCAATTGGATTGCGGCACGCGGGAATTGGCGGCCAGAATGTCCAGAATATCCTGCTGCATCTGCCCGGCGCGGATCAGTTTTACGGGCGGGAAACGCACGCCTTCCTGATGGCTTTCCGTGGCGCGCGGATTGTAATTGCCGGGCACATTGCCGCCGATATCCAGCCAATGGCCAACACTCGCCACCCAGCAGAACAGCTTGCCAGCGCGGAAGATTGGCCGCACCAGGCGAAAATCATTCAAATGCGTGCCGCCATCATAGGGGTCATTGAACAGAAAGGTATCGCCTTCCTGCAACCCACCTTCCGCGGCCACCTTGCGAATGACGGACCGCACGGCGAAGGACATGGCGCCGACGAAAATCGGCAAGCCCTTCGTGCCCTGTACCAAAGTATCGCCGGTCATCGCATCATAAACGCCATGGCAGGCATCGCGCGCTTCGGCGATGATGGGGTTGAAGGCGCTGCGATAAAGCGTTGCATCCATCTCATCGGCGATTTGTTCAAGCCGGCCCTTCAGCACCGCCAAGGTCACGGCATCAAGACGCATAGGCGTTGCTTCGTTCATTTCACAATCCAAGATAGCTGCGGCGCAATTCGGGGTCAGCCGCGATATCTTGCGCCGCACCGCCGAGCGTAATCACGCCATTTTCCAGCACATACGCCTGATCCGCGACTTCCAAGCTTTGCGCGACGTTTTGTTCCACCAGCATGATGGTCAGACCATCCGCATGCAGGCGACGGATCAGCGCGAACATTTCTTCGACCAGCAAGGGCGAAAGGCCGAGCGATGGTTCATCCAGGATCAACAGCCTCGGTTCCGCCATCAGCCCGCGCCCGATGGCGAGCATTTGCTGCTCTCCGCCCGAAAGCGTGCCGGCCGCCTGGCGGGTTCGCTCCGCCAGACGCGGAAAAATGCCAAAGACGCGTTCCAGATTGCGCGCACGATTGGCCCGCGCGCGGCGATAGGAACCAAGTTCCAGCACTTCGCGCACATTCAGGTTCGGGAAAATCTTGCGCCCTTCCGGCACATGGATCAGGCCAAGCGCCACGATTTCCGGCGGCGAAAGCGCGGCCAGGCTTTGCCCAGCGACGCGGATTTCCCCACCACGTGGGCGCACCACGCCGCTGATGGTCATGTTTAGTGTCGTCTTGCCCGCGCCATTGGCGCCAAGCACCGCGACCAAAGCACCTTCCGGCACGTTCAGATCAATGCCGCGCAGAATCAGGGTTTCGCCATAGCCCGCTTCAAGCGATTTGATTTCAAGCATGGGCGGCCAACCTTTGCGCAGCCCCATGGCCCAGATAGGCTTCAATCACTGCGGAATTGCCCACCACCTCAGCCGCCTCGCCCGAGGCGATGATGCGCCCGCCAGAGATCACATGCACATATTCGCAAAGGCTCATTACCGCCTGCATCACATGTTCAATCATCAGAATGGTAACACCGCCGGCGCGAATATCCTGAAGCACCGGTAGGAAGTCGCGAAGCTCAGAGGGATTCAACCCCGCCAAAACCTCATCCAGCAGCAAGATGCGCGGGCGTGTTGCCAAGGCCCGCGCCACTTCAAGCCGTTTGCGTCCGGCAACCGTCAGCGCCGCCGCAGGCTTATCGAGCTGCGGCCCAAGGCCGAGGCGCTGCCCCACTTCTTCTGCCAGCGCCAAAGCATCGCGGCGCTTCGGCAAGCGCAAAAAGGCGCCGACAGCGATGTTTTCGCGCACCGAAAGCCCAGCAAAGGGCTGCACAATCTGGAAGGTGCGCGCCAGGCCAAGCTTTGCCAGATCATGCGGCTTGCGCCCGGTGATCTCCTCACCATCCAATAACACCAAGCCAGCGCTGGGCTGTTCAAAGCCTGCGATCATCGCGAAAAGCGTGGTCTTACCGGCACCATTCGGGCCAATCAAGCCGGTGATCGAGCCTTCCCGCACATCAAAAGTCGCGTCAGACACTGCGGTCAGCCCGCCAAAGCGCTTGGTCAGGTCGCGCACTGCGAGGAAAGCGGGGTCTCGCCCTTGGCCTGTCATGGCGCCTCCTTGCCGCGCCAACGCGCCGCGAGCAGCCCTGGAATGCGATGCAAGGGAAAGCGCACCACCAAAATCAGCAGCACACCGAAAATGATCAGATCAAGGCCGGGGATTCTGCCGATCAGCATTTTGGTGCCCTCGCTTAGGCCCTGCAGGATTAGCGCACCGATTAGCGGACCGAAGACTGTGCCAGCACCGCCAATGATGGGCGCTAGCAGCGCTTCCACGGAAATCCAGGTACCGAAGGCAAGGTTGCTGTCAATATAGAGGAAATACTGCGCGTAAAGCGCACCTGCCGCGCCGGTGAGTGCAGCCGATAGGCTGATGGCACGCAGCTTCACCGCCAGGATATCCACGCCAAGCGCCGCCGCCGCCGCTTCATTTTCGCGCACCGCCACAAGCTGCGCGCCAGTGCGGCTTTTCTCCAATGCCAGTGTGATCAGCATGGCGAGCGCCAGTAGCACCGCGCCCAGGATCAAAAAGCTCGACCGATTGGCGAATTGCAGATTGCCGGCGCCGAGATTGAGGCTGATGAGCAAACCCGCCGCACCGCCCGTGATCTCGGTCGCATTGGCCATGATGCGCAGTACTTCCGCGAAAGCCAGCGTGACCAGCGCGAAATAGGAACCCCGCAGCCCGGCGCGAAACACCATGGCGCCAATCGCATAACCAAGCAGCGCAGCGGCGGCGATGCCGAAAGCCACCGCCGGATAGGCATTCACGCCAAAGCGCTGTTGCAGAATGGCACTGACATAAGCGCCCATGCCGAAAAACGCCGCATGCCCGAAGGAATACTGCCCGCCATAACCGCCCAGCAGATTCCACCCCTGCGCTGCAATCGCCAGGATCAGCGTAAAGACCAGAAAGTTCAGTACGACATTGCTGGTGACGAATAGCGAAATCAGCACAGCAGCCACCAGAAAGCCCAATATGGGCAGGGTTTCGCGGGCCGTCATGCGCGCGCCCCGAACAGTCCGGTTGGGCGCAGCAGCAGCACCAGAATGAAAATCAGGAAAATCCCGATCTGGCCAAGGCTATCGCCGAAATAAAGCCCGCTCAGGCTTTCCACCACGCCGATGAACAGCCCCCCCAGCAGCGCCCCCGTCACGCTGCCCATGCCGCCAAGAACCACGATCGTGAAAGCCACCAGCACAAAGGCATTGCCGACACGGGGCGAGACATAGAAGGACGGCAGCAAAAGACAGGCCGCAATGGCTAGACAGGCCGTGCCGATGCCAAACGTCACCGCATAGATATGCGCAACATCAATGCCAACCAAGGCAGCGCCTGTGCGTTCCTTGGCCACCGCGCGAATGGCGCGGCCCGTATCTGTACGTGTCATCAGCACATACAGCAGCACCGCCACCAGCAATGTCGCGCCAAAGCCGATCAGCCGCGGGAGAGAAAGCAGCACATCGCCAAGTTCCACCATGGACATGGCATAGGGCAGGCGGATTGTCATAGTATCGGAACGGAAAATCGCCAGCATGGCGTTTTCGATGATGATTGAAAGGCCGAGTGTCACCAGCAGCATATTAGAATCATCACCACGGCTTGCGGGGCTGATCACCAAGCGTTGCACCAGATAGCCGAGCACAAAGAAAAACCCCGCCAGCGGCACCATGGCCGCGTAAGGGTCAAGCCCAAAGGCGCCATGCGCGACGAATGCCGCATACATGGCAAGCGTCAGCAGCGCGCCATGGGCGAAGTTGATGATGTGCAGCACGCCGTAAACCAGCGTGAGGCCAAGCGCCACCAGCCCATAAACGGCCCCCATCAGAAGGCCGTTTGCCACAGCCTCCAGCAGAATTTCGGGCGGGTAGCCCATATCAGCCGGTGACTGGGAAGACCGGCTGGGCGTCCGCAAAATCGCGCGGGAAGATCACCTTGATATCGGCGTTCTGCACTTGCGTATTCACCGGCCTGCCGCCCTGGTTCTGACCATTGACGAATTGCGTCGGCCCATAGGGCATGATGTGGCTGTCAAAGCCAGCTCCCGTCGCCGCAAGCGCCTGGATCAGCGCACCACGATCCGCCCGGCCCGCGCGTTGCAGCGCATCAGCAAACAGCATCACGGCGGAATAATTCAGCGGCACATTGTAAAGCCAGAAGCGATTTTGCGCTTCCACACGCCGGCGCAATTCGGCGGTCTTTGGTTTGCGCGGATCGGCCCAATGGTTGCAATCCATCACCAGATTGGCCGCTTCCGGGAATTCCCGCACGAAGCGGAAATTGGAAGCCGCGCCATTCAGGATGCAGTAAATCCCCTTCGGGCGAATGCGGCGCTGCTGCAAGGTTTGCGACAGCAACACGAATTCCGCGTAATAGGATGAAGGGATAATCAGATCCGGATTGAGTGCGCGAATACGCAGCGCCACATTGGACATGTCACGCGAAGGCGTCGGGTGCGCGATCGTCTCCAGCACCTGAAAGCCGCGCTTGGGCAATTCGGCATTCAACAGCCGCGCCATGCCGGACCCGAATAGCCCATCCTCATGCACAATCACGGCGCTGCGCGCAGGCTTGCCGGCAGCGTCATTGATCGCGACCAGATTATCCAAGGCCGTCGCGGTCACCGTGCCAAAGCCTGGTCCGAAGCGGAAAGTATTCGTCAAGCCGCGAGAGACGATCTGATCGGATACGCCGACATCCACAATATAGGGCAGATCATAGCGCGATGCGGCCTGGGAAGCGGCAAGGCAGATCGGGCTCGCGAAGCCGCCCACAATCGCCAGCACGCCTTCCGCCTGCATTTTCTCAACTTCGGCCACGCCACCATCGGGGGTGGAGCGCGCATCGCCAAACACCATTTCAATGGGCGCGCCGCCCAGCGCCCTGATGCCGCCGCCGGCATTGATATCGGCGATGGCAAGCTCTGCCCCCAGGCGGCCATATTCGCCATCCTGCGCCAGTGCGCCGGTCACGGGCTGGATGATGCCAAGCTTGACGGCGCGCGGCTGCGCCTGCGCAATGGCGGGTGCCGCGAGCATCGCTGGGGCGGCCAGCAGCACCTGGCGCCGGGAAAGGCTGAGATAAGACATTGAAGACTCCCCTGTTATGAGCCGAAAATGGTCATGCCCCAGGCTTTGCCAATTGGCCAGAGGGAAGATGAGCCGGAAATCCTCCAAAGCCAGTGTGATCGCGGAGGGGGATGGCCGCGCATGATCACCGCAGCCGACAGTAAGCGCCGCAATATGGCTCTGTTGGTGGGCGCGATTGTGCTGACGCTTTCCGTCTGGTTCGCTGGCACCGCTGCGGTGCCGGCGCTGCTCGCTGAAGGGTTGATTGCGCCAAGCCGCGCCGCCTGGCTGACCGCTTCTGTCCAATTGGGCTTTGTCTTTGGTACCTTGGTGAGTGCGGTTTTCTCGCTGGCGGATCGGTGGCCGGCGCGGCGGCTATTCCTTGGCTGCGCAATGCTGGCGGCGGTGGCGACCCTCGCGCAAACCCTGGTGGCGCCGGCGGGAGGGATGGCATTGCTGCTGCGTTTTGTTGCAGGCGCGGCCATGGCGGGGGTTTATCCGGTGGGCATGAAGCTCGCTGCCTCCTGGGCCAGGGGGGATTTGGGGCTGCTGATCGGCCTTGTGGTTGGCGCGGTGACGCTGGGTTCTGCGCTGCCCCATGCGCTGCCATCCCTGGTTGGGGCGTTTGATTGGCGCGCGGCCTATGCCGGGGCAGGGGTGCTGGCGGGGCTTGGGGGGGTGCTGATTCTGGGCTTTCAGCCGGGGCCTTTGCTGGGCGCGCGGCCACCCTTTCGCCCGGCTCAGATGCTGGAAGCCTGGCGCAATAAGGGGCTGCGCTTGGCCAATCTGGGATACCTTGGCCATATGTGGGAACTTTATGCCATGTGGGCCTGGATTGGGGTTTTCCTGGCCGCGGTGCTGGAAAGCCCTGCCATTGGTCCCTGGGTTTTTGCCGTGGTCGCCGCCGGGGCTTTGGGCTGTATCCTGGCGGGGCTGGCGGCGGATCGCTGGAATCGCGCCAAGGTTGCTGGTGCCTGCATGCTGGCTTCGGGTCCCTGTGCGCTGCTGATCGGCCCGGCCAGCACCTGGCCGCTGCTGGCGCTGGCAATTGCTTTTATCTGGGGGCTGACGGTGGTGGCCGATTCCGCGCAGTTTTCGGCCTGCATCGTCAGCCTTTCGCCGCCGGATTACGTCGGCACCATGCTGACGGTGCAGACCGCGCTTGGCTTTTTGCTGACGGCGGGGACGATCTGGGCCTTGCCCCGGGCCATGGAAATGCTTGGCATGTCGGCGGGTTTTGCGCTTCTTGGCATCGGGCCGCTGCTGGGCGCTGTGGCAATGTGGCGGTTAGCCCCCTTGCTACCCCGCCCGCGCTAAGATGGGCGTTTGACTTCCGGCCCTGCTGCCTTATCTCCGCCCTAGAAATGCAAGGCGCTACTCCGCGCCCGCACCCCCGGGACCATCATGACTGACACGCCGCTTTCGCTGATCCGCAATTTCTCGATCATCGCCCATATCGATCACGGGAAATCCACGCTTGCTGACCGACTGATCCAGCAGACCGGCGCCCTTTCCGCGCGCGAAATGAAGGAACAGGTCCTGGATAATATGGAGCTGGAGCGGGAGCGTGGCATCACCATCAAGGCACAGACCGTGCGGCTTAGCTACCCCGCCAAGGATGGCAAAACCTATGTGCTGAATTTGATGGACACGCCCGGCCATGTGGACTTCGCCTATGAAGTCAGCCGGTCCCTCGCCGCCTGTGAGGGTTCTTTGCTGGTCGTGGATGCGTCCCAGGGCGTGGAGGCGCAGACGCTGGCCAATGTCTATCAAGCGATTGATGCGGGGCATGAAATTGTGCCCGTGCTGAACAAGATTGACCTGCCGGCGGCGGAACCCGATCGCGTGAAGCAGCAGATCGAAGATGTGATCGGGCTTGATGCATCAGACGCCGTGATGATCAGCGCCAAGACGGGGCTGAATATTGAAGGCGTGCTGGAAGCCATTGTGGAGCGCCTGCCACCGCCCAAGGGCGATGCCGCGGCCACCACCAAGGCGTTGCTGGTGGATAGCTGGTATGATGCCTATCTTGGCGTGATCATTCTGGTGCGCGTGAAGGATGGGCATTTGCGCAAGGGCCAGCGCATTCGCATGATGTCATCCGGTTCGGTGCATACCATTGAACAAGTGGGCGTCTTCAACCCGAAACTGGTGCCGGTGGAAAGCCTTGGCCCGGGCGAGATGGGCTATCTGACAGCCGCCATCAAAACCGTGGCCGATACCAATGTTGGCGATACCATCACGGATGATCGCAACCCGGCCGCCGAGGCTTTGGCCGGCTTCAAGCCTTCCATCCCCGTGGTGTGGTGCGGGCTTTACCCGGTGGATGCGGATGATTTCGAAAAGCTGCGTGAATCCTTGGGCAAGCTCCGCCTGAACGACGCATCCTTCCATTATGAACCGGAAACCAGCGCGGCACTTGGCTTTGGTTTTCGCTGTGGCTTTCTGGGGCTTTTGCATCTAGAAATTGTGCAGGAAAGGCTATCGCGTGAATTTGATCTGGACCTGATCGCGACCGCGCCTTCGGTAGTGTACAAGGTCCACAAGACGAATGGCGAGATGTTCGAATTGCACAATCCCGCCGATATGCCTGATGGCAGCGTGCTGGATCACATCGAAGAACCCTGGATCAAGGCCACCATCATGTTGCCCGATGATTACCTGGGCGCGGTGCTGGCCCTTTGTAATGAACGCCGCGGGCAGCAGGTGGAACTGACCTATGTCGGTTCCCGTGCCATGTTGGTCTATCGGATACCGTTGAATGAAGTGGTGTTCGATTTCTATGATCGCCTGAAGTCAGTCTCCCGCGGTTATGCTTCCTTCGATTACCAGATGGATGGCTATGATGAAGGCGATCTGGTGAAGATTTCGATCCTGGTGAATAACGAACCGGTGGATGCGCTGTCCTTCATGGCGCATCGCAGCCAGGCGGAACGGCGCGGGCGGCAGATTTGCGAAAAGCTGAAGGATCTGATCCCGCGCCAATTGTTCAAAATCCCCATTCAGGCGGCGATTGGCGGGCGCGTGATTGCGCGTGAGACGATTTCGGCGCTTTCCAAGGATGTGACGGCAAAGTGCTATGGAGGCGACATATCCCGCAAGCGCAAGCTTCTGGAAAAGCAGAAGGAAGGCAAGAAGCGCATGCGGCAATTCGGCAAGGTGGAAATCCCGCAAAGCGCCTTCATTGCCGCGTTGAAGATGGATGGCTGAGGGGCGATCAGTCCGCGAAGCTGCTGGGCTGGCTACTGGTAAGGCTTCCAAAACCAGGAAGGGCGTGATCTGCTGAGGTAAATCACGCCACACCAGGACAGGCCAGACATGACCAAGCCCCCCATTGCCCGCACCCCCATCCCGGATATCGCAGCCCTGCCGGAAGATATCCGCGCCCGCATCCTGACCGTTCAGGAAAAATCGGGTTTTGTGCCGAATGTCTTCCTGATGCTGGCGCATCGCCCGGCGGAATTTCGTGCCTTCATGGCGTATCACGATACGCTGATGGACAAGGCCGAAGGGCTTTCCAAGGCGGAACGCGAAATGATCGTGGTCGCGGTATCCTCACGCAATCAATGCCAATATTGCGTGGTGGCGCATGGCGCCATTCTGCGCATCCGCGCCAAGAATGCGCTGATCGCGGACCAGATCGCCGCCAATTGGCGGAAGGCCGACCTCTCGGCCAAACAGAAGGCCATGCTGGAATTCGCGCTGAAAGTGACCGACCGCGCGAATGAGGTGAATGATGCGGATCACGAAGCTTTGCGGGCGGCGGGCTTCGATGATGAAGCCATCTGGGACATTGCCGCCATCGCCGCCTTCTTCGGCATGTCGAACCGCTTGGCCAATGTGACCAATCTGCGCCCGAATGACGAATTTTATGCCATGGGCAGGGGCTGAACCAATGACTGAAACCCGCTTCGAACGAATGACAGCGCCGGAATTGCGCGCGCTGGCGGAACGCGATGCCGTGGCGATTCTGCCGGTTGCAGCCCTTGAACAGCATGGCCCGCATTTGCCGGTGTGGACCGATAGTTTCATCGGCCATTCAGTTGCCATTCGCGCCGCTGAATTATGCGCCGATCTGCCCGCCGTGGTGCTGCCGCCCATGTGGATGGGCTTGTCTGAGCATCACTTCCCCTTTGGCGGCACGATCAGCCTGGATTACGCGACCTTTGCCGGCGTGCTGCGCTGCGTCATGCGCTCCCTGCTCGCGGATGGGTTTTCGCGGCTGATGCTGTTCAATTCGCATGGTGGGAATAGTGAACCGCTCGCCGTGGCATCACGGGAAATGGCGCATGAATTCGGCGTGCCGGTGCTGACAACCTCCATCACCAAAGTGGCGCCCAAGGAAATCGCCGCCGCCCTCACGGCGCAGCCCGGCATCCAGCACGCCTGCGAAGGGGAAACGAGCCTGTGGCTGCATCTTGATCCTTCCCAGGTGCGGATGGACCAGCTTGCCCATTCCGTCTCACCAGGGAATTTCGATGCCTCGGGCCAGGCGGTGACGCGCTTCTGGTCCTTTTCCGAACGTGCGCCCGTCACCGGCGTGCGTGGAGACCCCCGCGCAGCCACAGCCGAAAAGGGTAAGGTGATTTTTGAGGCCATGGCGGCGGGGCTGGCGCGGGAATTGCGCGATCCTTCGCTTTGGGCCAAGCCTGATCCGGTATGGCAACCAGGCCGCGCCCAGGGGCCACGCTGATCAAAGAATGGGAGGCTTCACATGAGCCAGGACACAGCCGAAAATATCCTCGCTACCCGCCGCGCAAAGCGGATTTTGGCACCTTTGGGTGCCGCTGCCCCGACCACCGCGGCAGAAGGCTATAAGCTGCAATACCAGGTGGCGACAAAGCTTGGCGCCTTGCCGCCGGCGGGCTTCAAGATCGGCGCTACCACCAAGCAAATGCAAAATATCCTGGGCCTCACCGGCCCGGCTGGTGGTTTTGTCCCAAAGGAGGGGCTGCGAAATACGCCCGCAGTGGTTCGGTTCGCGGATTTCCTGAACCCCGGCGTGGAATGCGAAGTGGGGCTGCGTCTGGGCCAGGATTTGCCGTATGGCACGCACACGCGCGAAAGCGTTGCCGCCGCCGTGGCCGAGGTTTTCCCGGCAATCGAGATTGTCGAAAAACGCTATGGCGATCTGGCCGAACTCGGCACGCCAAGCCTGATCGCCGACCAGGTCTTCCACGCTGCCGGCGTGCTGGGCGCGCCCACGCCCAATTGGCGCGCGCTTGATCTGGGGGCGACCCGCGGGCGCATGACGGTGGCTGGCACCGTGCGCGGCGAAGGGGTAGGCGCTGATCTACTCGGCCATCCTATGGAAGCCCTGGCTTGGTTGGCCGGTTCGGATTGCGCCCGCGAATTTGGTTGGTTGCGGGCGGGGCAGGTGGTTTTCCTGGGCTCTGTCACGCCGCCCATTTGGCTGGATGGCCCCTGTGATGTGCTGGTTGAATTCGACACACTTGGTAAGGTTGCCTTGAGCTTCACCTGATAGCTTTCCTGGGCGCAGCCGGGGTCGCTGCGCCCTAGTGGTCCGGTCGCTGCTGTCGGTTCAGGACCGCAGCGTGAATCGGCCCACCAAATATAGGACTAGAGGTGCGGAGCAGCAGTTTTGGATCAGGAAAGCTTGGCATGAATCGCGCCGCTAGGTATCAATCAATCACAAATAAATTTTTGAAATTTACCTTTTCGCTTACTCCTTGTTAACTTTTACGCCGTTATAAGGGCGCTATGGCGTTGATTACGCCCTGAACGTGCCAAAACGGCTGTGTGAATGGACCAAAACCATGCAGACCGCCGATTGGAAGTTGCTTCCTGACGAAATTCAGCTTGTGCTTTCCCGTGAAGCCATGCGCCGCGCCGCTGATACGCTCGCCGAACACGCCGAACTCCTGGCCGCTGAAATGGAAGATGGCGCTTTGCGCGATCGCGGCGGCCCTGATGCGCTCAGGCTTTTCGCGGCCCTAGTGCGCACCACGCATGATGAAGGCTTTGGCCAGGTTGGCCACGCCTGATCAGCGCCTGATCAGATTGTAGCGAATACGCAAATCAATCTCGATTTCGTTTGACGTCGCGCGCTTGAACGGCGGGAGCTTCGCGCCGCGAAAGACGGATTGCGAATAGTGGTTGAGCGTGATGGAACGCGATGCGGTGCGTAATTCGACGCGCCGCACCGTGCCATCCGGGGCGGTGAAGATGCGCACCGCAACCAGCCCTTCTTCGCCCAGTTCAGCGGCATCACGCGGATAGCGTAGATTAAGCGCAAGCCAGCGATAGAATTCGCGCTGCCAATCATCGGCATCATCCGCACCGCGCACCTGAAGGTTCGGAATACCAAGCTGCAAATTGCCAACCGGCGGCAGCGTGAAATCCAACTGGCTGCGTGGCCGAAGGCCCTGTTCACCCAACCTGATCGGCGGCAAATGTGACAGATCAAGCGGCGGGCGCGGTTCTGCTGCCGCGCGGTCCGGTTCCGCGCGCTGTGGTGTCTCGGGCGGGATCGGCACCGGGGCGGGGCGTGGCGGCGGCGTGACCGGCCGCGGCGCTTCAGCCATTTGCGGTGGTGCGGGCGGTGGTGGTGGAGGTGGCGGCGGCGGCGGTGCTTCAGCCAAAGGCCTTGGCGGTGGCGGTGGTGGGGCTGGTGCTTCAGCCAAAGGCCGCGGCGCCTGGGGCCTTGGCGGGATCGGGACCGCCTGAGGGTTTGGGGTTTCTGGTGCCGGCGGCGCTTCCGGTGCGGGCGGCGCAGGGGGTGCGGGCACCGCCATGGCACTCGGCGGGGGCGGCGGCATAGCAGCCGGCGCCGGTGGCGGGGATGGGGGCGGCACGGCAACCGGCGCACCAGGTTCCAGGGAGCCCTGGAAAACAATGTCGAAACCCTGTTCTTCAACCTCCAGCGCCCCTTGGCGTGGCGCTCGGGGATCCAGTTCCAGGAAAACAACCACCGTAAACAAAAGATGCGCCAGGACCGATGCCAGAATGGCGCGCGCACCCAAGCCGGGCCGTTTTGGACCGTGCCAGCCAATCGGGCGCCGACCCTTGGCCATGGGCGTGCCGGGGGGGGGCAGTTTTGGTTCGGCGCGGCGCATGACGGGGGTGAAAAAATCCTGACAAAAGAAACGGCGACTCGGTTCCAGGCCGAGTTGCCGAATAGGCGCACTCTGCTACATCAATCCCGCGCGCCGGGTTAGCACAGGGGTAGTGCAGCTGATTTGTAATCAGAAGGTCGGGGGTTCAAATCCCTCACCCGGCACCAGTGACTTCAACGGCTTATGCGAAAAATAACGCGAAATCAAAAGATTTGACCCTCTCCGCGGCCCCATAGCGGCCCCAAACTGCTGGTTTTGAACGTCACGAAAGCCGGGTCAGTGTCGGTTCCGCTGGATGCCTTCCAAGCTGACTGATTCGCCTGCCCCGCGGGCACCCGGTGCGGGCTTCGCCCTTACGCGATGATGCGGGTCTTGTCCCCGGCGGAATGGAGCTTGCGCGTCGCGCGCCGAATACTGCGAAGCAGCTTTTCGGTTGGCACCCGTGTGGGGGGGCGGAGCATTACTGGCTAAACCTTAACCGCCTTGGGGTTCAGATGAGCCGAAATTCCACCATCGCTCACCGCGCCAGCTTCATCACATAAGCTCCGATGCAGGACAGTTATGGCAGGAAGAAGCGGGCGCAACCTCGGAACTGGGCCCCGATGATCTGACCTTGGCCTGCCACGCCACACGAAATTGATGTTGATCATGGAATGCCTGCGCAAGGCCGGCCAAGAATAAATCCATCAGGCAGGACCCCTTTGCCGATGAAAGGACAGACATGTTCCCATCCGCGCGCCTTACGTTCCGCACCCTTGGGCTGCTTGGCCTGGTCGCCCTGGCTGGTTGCACCGTTGCGGCGGTTGAAGGCCTCAATATCGCCCGCGATCAAGCCGCCTATTCCGCCCATATAGATGCGGCGCGCGCCGGCCATCCGGCAGCGCAATATCAGGTCGGCAATGCGCTCTGCTGTTCACTGACCGAAGGTTCCGGCCCGTTTTACAATACACCGCAAGCGGTTTCCTGGCTGTGCCGCTCCGCAGCGCAGGATTACGGCCCGGCTGCGTTTCGCCTGGGTGAGATCTATTCCGGCACCACGGTCAAGGGTGTGCGGCTGGCGCGAGAGGCAACGGGCCTCGTGACCGGCCATATGACCAGCCGCCCCGTCGCCTATGGCTGGATGAGCCGCGCGGCAGCGCTGAACCAGCCACACGCCGCGCAAAAGCGCGATGAGATTTGGCAGAATATGAGCCCCGCAGAGCGTGAAAGGGCGCAGCAAATGGCCAATGGCCAGGCGCCGCTTTTGTGCGAATGGCAGGAAGTGGGACCTGCGCGGTGATGCAGGGCGCAGCCTTCCCAAAACCAGGAGACCATGAGGCATGACCCTGCGTGAGGTGATAGAATGCCCCCATTGCGGGGAAGCGACGCAGGTAAACCGCCTGCCGCAGGGCTGGGCTTTCTGTTCCTGTGCGGCGCAAAGGCCCTTGCCTTATCCGGGCGATGCCGGGGATAAGGCCATCCTCAAGTAACGGGATACGCCGATGATCTTGCCGAAAATGGTCTGCGGGCTTGCCGTGATGCGCCTGGGTGGCGTTGCGGCTGTGGGGTTGGCGGGGCTCGCGGGGCTTGGCGCGCTTGGCCTTGGCGCCGCCTATCTGCTGCGAAGCCGCATGAAGCAAAGCACGGATTGGGTGGAAGACTATCGCAAGCCCGTCGCAGGCCTGCCGCCCGATCCGGAATAAGGTTTTCTACAACCGCCAGCCGCTATGCATGGCGACAATGCCGCCCGATAGGTTGCGATAGGAAACGCGTTCCAGCCCCGCGCGGCGCATCATGCCGGCGAGTGTTTCCTGGTCTGGGAACATGCGAATGCTCTCGGCCAAATACTCATAGGAAGCGCGATCCTTCGCGACATATTCGCCAATCACAGGCAGCGCCTTGAAGGACCAGGCATCATAAAGCGCGTCCAGCGCCGCGACCTCAAGTTTTGAGAATTCCAGGCAATGGAAGCGCCCGCCGGGGCGCAGCACGCGCCGCGCTTCGGCCAGCACCGCATCCTTGTCGGTGCAATTGCGGAGCCCAAAGGCGATGGAAACCCTCTCCACGCTGCGATCAGGGAGCGGAATGCGTTCCGCATCCACGCACAAGAAGGAAAGCCCGCTGACCAGGCCACGCGACAGCGCACGGCCCTGCGCCACTTCCAGCATGGCGGGGTTCACATCCGTCAGGATCACGCGCCCCGCGCCGCGTTCCATGGCAAGGAAGGAGATATCTCCGGTGCCCCCCGCAAGGTCCAGCAGCGTATCATGCGGCCCAGCGCCAATCGCATTGACGAAAATGCGCTTCCAGATGCGATGCACGCCAAGCGACATGAAATCATTCATCACATCATATTTGGGTGCGACGCTTTCAAACACAGCGCGCACCATGCCGGCCTTTTCGGCCTTGGGGATTTTGCGGTAACCGAAATCTGTCTCTGGGGCGGCGGTGTCGTTCATGGAACCAACATAAGCGCTGAGCCGCAGAAAGGGGAGGGGCCATGCCCGAATTGCCGGAAGTGGAAACCGTAATGCGCGGCCTGAAGGCAGTGCTGGAAGGTGAACGCATCGCCTGGGCCGAAACCCGGCGCGATGGCATGCGCTTTCCCTTCCCGCCGCGCCTGGCGGAACGGCTGCGCGGGCGGCGGGTACTCAGTTTCCGTCGGCGGGCGAAGTATATCCTGATGCGGCTGGAAGGCGGCGAAAGCCTGTTGATTCATCTGGGCATGTCAGGCCGCATGATGGCGCGGCGGGAAGGTGCGGCGGTGGAGCCTCGGCAGGGCAAGCAGGGCGTATTTTCTGACGCGCGCGGCCATAACGCCCCGCCCGAGGCGCATGAGCATCTGGCCTTCGGCACGGAAGGCGGCTGGCATATCGGCTTTGTGGACCCGCGCCGCTTCGGCAGCGTGGATCTGGTGGCGACGGATGCCGAGGACCAACACAAGCTGCTGGCTGATCTTGGCCCGGAACCGCTCGGGCCGGAAATCACCCCTGCCTGGCTTTCCGCGGCGCTGGCGGGCAAGCGCACCCCGATCAAGTCAGCACTTCTGGATCAGCGCGTCATCGCCGGCCTTGGCAATATCTATGTCTGTGAGGCGCTTTACCGCGCCGGCATCTCTCCCCGCCGTTCCGCCCATACGGTGGCGGGGGCGCGGGCCGCGCGGCTGGCACCCGCCATCAAGGCCGTGTTGGCCGAGGCGATTGCCGCTGGCGGATCGAGCCTGCGGGATTACGTCCGCGCCGATGGGGAGATCGGGCGGTTTCAGGAGAATTTCGCCGTCTATGGCCGGGAAGGGGAAGCCTGCCCTGGCTGTCCGGGCCAAGCGGATTGCGCGGGGATCAAGCGCATTGTGCAATCCGGCCGATCAAGCTTTTTCTGCCCGGTGCGGCAGCGCTGAGCCTTTCCAAAGGGGGGCGAGTCAGCGCAAGAAACGGATGGCAAACCTGGGGCGGGTGAGGCACAACGTTCTTATGACACGCTTTCGCTGCCTTCCCATGGATGCCTCTGCCGCCGCGCGGTTTCGCGCGATGCGCCGCGATGATCGCGGGGGAGATATTCAAACCCAAGAGGTTGATGGGCCAGGCTTTCCTTGCCGCGCCTGCCTGCGCCTGGGCCAACCGGGTGAGGCCATGCTTTTGGCTTCCTGGGATTTGCCCCTGCCGCAGGGGCCTTACTGGACGCCTTCGCCGGTGTTTCTGCATGCCCATGATTGTGGCGGGGCAGCACTTGAAGATGCGCTGCCGGAGACAGTGCTGGTCAATAGCATCATCAGCCTGCGCCATTACGATGCCGCCGGCATGTGCCTTTACGATCTTGGCATTGTTGTGCCGGGGGAGGAGGCGGAGGCAGCGCTGCGGGCCCGGATCGGCGACCCGCGTGTGGCCTATATCAATATCCACACCGCGCGGCCGGGATGCTGGCTGACGCGGGTAGAGAAAATCTGAACGCGAGGCGCTGCACTGACAGGGGCAGTTTTCTTCAGGGCTGTGCTATGGCCTTATGCAGCACAACAGATGAAGGAGAACCGCCATGGCCCCTGAAATGATCCTGGTTGAAACCCACGGTAAGACCGGTCTGATCCGGCTGAACCGCCCCCAGGCTTTGAATGCGCTGTGTGATCAATTGATGATCGAACTCGGCACCGCTTTGCGCGCCTTTGACAAGGACCCCGCTATTGCCGCCATTGTGATCACCGGCAGCGAAAAGGCTTTCGCCGCGGGTGCAGACATCAAGGAAATGAAGGACCGCAATTTCCCCAGCGTCTATTTCAATGATTTCATCGGCGCCAATTGGGAAACTGTGCTGGAAATCCAAAAGCCTGTGATTGCTGCCGTATCTGGCTTTGCGCTGGGCGGTGGCTGCGAATTGGCCATGATGTGTGACCTGATCATCGCGGCTGACACGGCGAAGTTCGGCCAGCCGGAAATCAATCTGGGCATCATCCCGGGTGCCGGCGGCACGCAGCGGCTGACGCGCGCCATAGGCAAATCCAAGGCCATGGAAATGATCCTGACCGCGCGCATGATGAATGCCGAGGAAGCCGAGCGCGCCAATCTGGTCTGCCGCGTGGTGCCCGCCGCCGACCTCATCGCCGAAGCGTTGAAGATTGGGGAGAAGATCGCCTCCCTTTCCGGGCCTTCTGTTGCCATGGCGAAGGAGGCTGTGAATGCCGCCTTTGAAAGCAGCCTGACAGAAGGCGTACGCACGGAACGGCGGCTGTTCCTTTCCCTGTTTGCAACCGCGGATCAGAAGGAAGGCATGTCGGCTTTTGCAGAAAAGCGGAAGGCCGCTTTCACGAATCGGTAAACGCTGCTGCCCCTTGCTTCGTTTATGCGGGGCAGGGGGCAGAACCTTTGGTTGAATTAAAATAAATGTGATTTTACTCCAAGTTTTATTTGGCAAATTTCAGTCAAAAAAATTGCGCATAAAACAATAGCTTCGATGAAATCTTCAGAATTTCTTATTTTTTCAAAAATTCTCTGGTAATTTCTTTTAATCTGTATTAGTCTTAGGTTAACCAAACGGAGACCGAAGCGATGAGCGCATCCACTATCACCTTTCCAGCAACCGAAGCCAAAGCGGCGGAAATCGTTGCCTTCCCGCAGCGCCCGCAGGATCGGCTGCGCATCGCGCTGCATAAGCTTGATGAAGCGCTGCGCGCCCAGGCGCGCGCGACATCGGATTTCCGCTCCGCCATGGGGGAATTGAAGACCAAGGTCGGTGGCATGCAGGATGGGATGGTCGCTTATCGTGATGCGCTTGATCGTACCGCAACCCAGATTGATCGCGCCGTGAAGAAGGCCAAGGAATTGCAGGATACCGCGCGTCGCATGTCGCCACATGGCTGAAGCCAGGACGGGCGGGCACATCACCCGCCCGAATTTTTTATAGTTTCACACTGTCCCAGACCCAAGCGCGCTTGGCGTGATCCGCCTTTTGCCAGGCTTCAATCTGGTCCTTCAGGCGCATCGTGAGCGCAATATCATCCAGCCCTTCCAGCAGCGCATCGCGCTTGCGCGCATCAATGCTGAAAGGGATTTCAGCGCCTTCCGGCGTCATCACCACCTGACGCACAAGATCAATCGCGGTATGGCGCGCACCCTGGCTTGCTTCGGTTTCGGTGGCGATTTGCTTCACCACGTCTTCGGGTAAAGCAATCGGCAGCAGGCCGTTCTGGAAGCAGTTATTGTGGAAGATATCGCCGAAGCTTGGCGCAATCACGCAGCGAATGCCCGCCCCCATCAGCGCCCAAACCGCGCCTTCGCGTGATGACCCGCAGCCGAAATTGGCGCCGGCCAACAGAATGGGCGCTTCCCGATAAGGCGCCTTGTTCAGCACGAAATCCGGATTTTCCGAACCATCGGGTAGAAAGCGCAAATTCTCGAAAGCATAAGGCCCAAGCCCGGTGCGCCCGGTGCCGACCAGGCGCTGGATGCGGATGATCAGATCCGTATCTACATTGTTGCGCATCAGGGGCGCTGCGGGGCCGGAGAGTTTCGTGAATTTTTCCATGATACCTGCCCCCCTTTTACGCCGCGAATTGCCGCACATCGGCGATCTCACCTGCCAAAGCCGCCGCCGCCGCCATGGCCGGAGAGGCCAAATGCGTCCGCGCCCCCGGCCCCTGGCGCCCGACAAAATTCCGGTTCGATGTGGAAACGCACCGCGCACCAGGCGGCACGGCTTCTCCATTCGCGGCAACACATAACGCGCAGCCAGGTTCGCGCCATTCAAAGCCTGCGGCAGTGAAGGCGGCATCTAGCCCTTCGGCTTCCGCTTCGCGCTTCACGCGTTCAGACCCCGGCACCACCCAGGCGGTGACATGCGGCGCCACCTTGCGCCCGCGCAGCACGGCGGCGGCGGCGCGCAAATCCTCGATACGGGAATTGGTGCAGGAACCGATGAAGACCCAATCAATCTTCGTGCCCGCAATCGGCTGGCCGGGCTGCAAATCCATATAGGCCAGGGCCGCTTCAAAAGCAGCGCGGCGGATCGGATCAGTTGCCGAAGCAGGGTCCGGCACATGGCCCGTGACAGGCAGCACCTGTTCCGGACTGGTGCCCCAGGTTATTTGCGGCGCGATATCCGCCATGGTGATCACAAGATCAGAGTCAAACACTGCATCCGTGTCGCTTGGCAGGCTGCGCCACTGCGCCAGCGCCGCATCCCAGGCCGCGCCCTTGGGCGCGAAGCGGCGGCCCGCGAGCCATGTGTAGGTCACATCATCGGGGGCGACCATGCCCATCTTCGCCCCCATTTCAATGGAAAGATTGCAAAGCGTGAGCCGCCCTTCCACCGAAAGCGCGCGCACTGCGGAACCGGCATATTCCACCGCATAGCCCGTGCCAGCACCGGTGCCGAAACGGCCAATGGCATGCAGGATCATGTCCTTCGGTGTCACGCCGGCAGGGGCCGCGCCTTCAAAGCGAATGCGCATGCGCTTCGGTTTTTTCTGCGGCAGGGTTTGTGTGGCCAGCACATGGCGCAATTCTGATGCGCCAATGCCGAAGGCCAAGGCGCCAAGCCCGCCATTGGTGCAGGTATGGCTATCACCACAGACAAGCGTGGTGCCGGGCAGCACAATGCCAAGCTCCGGCCCCATCACATGCACAATGCCATTGCCATCCTGGCCAAGATCGAAAAGCCTGACGCCGGTTTCAGCGGCGCGCTTGCGCAACCCGGCAATCAGTTGCCCGCCTTTCGGGAAGCTTTCCGCGGTGCGGCCTGGCGTTGTTGCCACCGCGTGATCCGGTGTGGCGAAGACAAGTTCAGGATGCGGTACGGCATAGCCTGCTTCGCCAACTTCCTGCAGCGCGCGCCCGCCGGAAAGGTCATGCAGCAACACGCGGTCGCAATGCAGCAGCGACCAGCCGGAACCGAGATCCGCAATCACATGCGGGTCCCAAATCTTGTCGAATAGCGTCGCGGCCATGCTGGACCCCCTTATCCTTGACTTAGGCGCCATCCGCGCCGCACCGTCTGACCCTATCACGCCGCGCCATTGAAGCGCGGTCAAGCTGGGGGAGGGATGGGATGGTGCTCATCACGCGGCGCGGGTTGGTTGGCTTTGGTCTTGCCGCACCCTTTGTGGCGCGGCAGGCCTGGGCGCAGGGCAGCTATCCCGATCGGCCCGTGCGCATGATTGTGCCCTATAGCGCGGGCGGTGTTGCAGATACCATTGCACGCATCATTCAGCCGAAAGTGGCGGAAAATCTCGGCCAATCCTTCATCATCGAAAACCGTACCGGCGCATCGGGGTCCATTGGCGCCATGGCGGTGGCGCAAAGCCCCGCCGATGGGCATAGCTTTCTGTTCGAAGGTGCTACCTTCGCGACATTGCCACTGGTCAGCCGCAGCCTGCCGATTGATTACACCACGGCCTTTATTCCCGTGGTGCAGGTCACGACGCAGCCCTATATGCTCGGCGTGCGCGCGAGCTTTCCGGCGCGAGACCTCGCGGGTTTTGTGGCGGAAGCCAAGCGCCGGCCCGACGAAATCACCTATGGCACGCCCGGGGTCGCGCATATCGGCCATTTCATGGGCGAATTGCTGCAATTGATGGCCGGCATCAAGCTGGAACATATCCCCTATCGGGGTGGTGCTGATGTTGCGCGCGAATTGGCAGGGGGCAGGTTGGATGCTGGCCTAATTTCCTTTTCAAGCCTGAAACCCGCCGTGGAGCGCGGCACCACTTTGTTGGCGAGCACGGCTGCTGAACGGCAAGCCAGCCTCCGCCAAATCCCCGTCATCGCTGAGACCTATCCCGGCTATGATCTGGTGTCCTGGACAGGGTGTTTTGCCCCCGCCGGCACGCCGGAAGCCGCGCAGAATCGTTTTGTTGCGGCCATTCATCACGCGTTGAAGGACCCTGCCATTCAGGCGCGGCTGGAGGCGACCGGGGCGGACCCGGTGATATCCTCACCCGCGGCCTATCGGGCGGTGATTGCGAAGGATCGTGAAGTGGCGCGGCGCATTGTCGCGGCCACGGGGCTTTCGATCAGTTGATGCGTATGATTGACTAAAGACGCCCCGATATTCTGGCATGGGAGATACCGATGAACCCCTTTCCTGATCTGCAATCCTTCAAGGTCAGCATCACCGATCACGTCGCAACGGTGATGATCGCGCGCCCGCCCGTGAATGCGCAGAACAGCGCCTTTCGCGAGGAGATCACGCGCATCTTCGACAGCTTCCACGAAATGCCGGAAGTGCGCGCAATAGTACTGAGTGGTGAGGGGCGAAATTTCTCTGCCGGTGCGGATTTGAAGGACAGGCCCGATGTGACGCGGCAAGGCGCCTTTCCACGCCATAATCGCCTGGTGCGTGCCGGCTTTGATTGTGTGATGGAATGCGGCAAGCCGGTGATTGCCGCGGTGAATGGTGCGGCGATTGGTGCGGGCTGCGTGCTCGCCTTGGTTTGTGACATCATTGTGGTCGCGGGAGACAGCTTCATGTCCATGACCGAGGTTGAGGTTGGCCTGGCCGGCGGTGTGCGCCATGTGCTGCGCCATTTTGGGCAATCCGATGCGCGGTTGATGCTTTACACCGCGCGGCGCTTTTATGGGCCTGATCTTTACCGCATGAATGTCGCATCCGCTTGTGTGCCGCAGGATCAATTACTGGCGACCGCACAGGGTATTGCGGCGGAGATTGCGACCAAGGTGCCGCTTGCCGTGGAAGCGGCCAAGCGCGGCTTCACGCTGACGGAATATCTGCCGCTGTCAGAAGGTTACCGCTACGAACAAACGCAAACAGCGGCGCTGTCGCGCACGGAAGATACGCGCGAAGCGCAGCTTGCCTTTGCCGAAAAACGCAAACCAGTCTTCAAGGGGCGGTAGCGTTTCACCCAGGCTTGCGCGCCGCTTCATCCATCAGGTTTTGTTCGCGGCGCGCTTCTTCGCGCGCTGCCTCCGCCGCGCGATTCTCGCGGAGCTTTTCAACCACGCGTTCAGCGGCGCGCGCATCCGCGAGAATCTGTCGCTGACGATCGGTTTCCTGCCGCGCGCGTTCCTGTTTTTCCTGAGCCGTCGCACGATCATCCAGCGCCTTCTGGATGAAGGCACCAAGCTGCGGGTTCAGGCCTTCTGAGCTTTCCTGCCGCAGCGCCCGTTCAGCGGCGGCAAGGGCTTGCCGCGCGGCTTCCTCGGCGGCCAGTTTTTCGGCCAAGGCACGCCGTTCCGCCTGGGCTTCCAGGCGGCGGAGTTTTTGCAGCGTCACCAGGGGGTCTTTTGCCATGCGCCTTACGTAAAGCGTCACGCCCGGCCTTCCAAGCCCCAAAGGCACCATTCGACGCAATGTGGTGCTTGGGGCATGATGGCACAACATGAGGGAGCAAAGCATGACCCGCCATTCATTGCATGTGCGCCTTGCCGAGACGCTCTATCGCATCGAACGCCCCTGGGGCGATGTGCCGATGGGGGTGGGCGCGCCTTCTGATGTTGCCTGTGATGCGGAAGGCAATGTCTATTGCCAATTGCGGCAAGACCCTTATGCGGGCGCCGCCGGCCCCGCCGTAGTGGTGCTGGCGCCCGATGGCAAGCGCATCGCCGCCTGGGGCGGAGAGGAAGTGGCGGATGGCCATATGCTGTCGGTCCATCCGGATGGCCGCGTTTTTGTCGTCGATCGTGATGCTCAGGAAATCATCATTTTTGATCGCCACGGCATAAGGCTCGGCGGCGTCGGTAAGCGGCATAAGCCGGGCGAGCCCTTTAACGCGCCCTGCGATGTCGCCTTCGGGCCGGATGGTTCGATTTATGTTGCGGATGGCTATGGCGCTTCGGTGGTGCATCGCTTCAGCGCGGATGGCACGCCCATGGGCCATTGGGGGCGGCCTGGCGCGGGGCCTGGCGAATTTTCCACACCGCATTCGGTTTGGGTGCTGCCCGATGGCCGCGTGACCGTGGCGGACCGCGAAAACAACCGCGTGCAGGTTTTTACCGGTGACGGCGAATGGCTGGCCGATTGGGGGGATCATCACAAGCCCATGTCGGTGCATGGGGGGCCGGGGGGTACGCTTTATGTCACGGATCAGGTGCCGCGACTTTCCCTGCTGGCGCAGGATGGCACGCTGATTGGCCGTTGCCGCCCGGTCTTGAATGGCGCGCATGGCATGTGGCTGGCGCCGGATGGTAGTATCTTTCTGTCGGAACAAAACCCGCCGCGCCTCACGCGGCTTGTGCCCGTGGCGGGCTGAGGAGAGCGCTTCATGCTGCAACATGTGGGTGGCATTGACCATTGCGTTGTGCTGGTCAGGGATTTGGACAAGGCGGCTGAAACTTTTGCCCGCGCTGGCTTCACCGTGGCGCCGCGCGGCGTGCATTCCGCCCATATGGGCACCGGCAATAATTGCGTGATGCTGGAGAAGGATTACTTCGAAATTCTGGGCGTGCTGACGCCGACCGAAGCCAATGCGAAATGGCGCGCGGTGTTGGAGGTACGCGAAGGCATGACCGCGATTGCCATGCGCGCGCATGATGCCGAAAAAGGCGCCGCCGAGGTCGCGGCGCGCGGCATCCCAACCATGCCTGTGATGCGCTTTGGCCGGCCGGTGGATATGCCGGATGGCTCGCGCACGGAAACGCGCTTCAATACATTCCATCTGGTTGATCCAGTGGCGCCGGGTTTGCGGATTTTCGCCTGCCAGCATTTGACGCCGGGTGCCACTTGGGTGCCGGGCAGCATGACGCATGCGAATACAGCAAAAGGCTTGACGGGGATTGAGGTTTTGGCCGCTGATCCCGCTGCGGTTGCTGCTTCCATCGCCACATTGCTGGATAGCAAGACGGAAGCCTTGGGTGATGGCGTGCTGCGCGTGGCGACCAGCGCTGCGCCGATCATTGTGCTGAACCGCGCCGCACTTGCCGCGCGCTATGGCGAACTTGATCTGGCTGGTCTGCCCGATGCCGGGCCGGTGACGCTTGGCATCACGGTGGCTGATCTGGCGGCAGCGCAAGCCTGCCTGGTCAAGGCCGGCCTCCCCTTCACCGCCATTTCCGGCGGCGGCATTGCCGTGGCGCCAGCGGCAGCGCATGGCGTCGTGCTGGCCTTCCGCGCGGGGTGATGCGCCCATGCCTTCCATGGACAAATTGCAGCGGATTGTCTTGGTGCTACTGGTCATCACAGCGCTGGTGCAAATATTGCGCGCTATTTTTTGAAAAGGGTTTTTTGAAAGGAATAACGTCATGCGCGTTGGGGTAATTGGTTTAGGCAGCATGGGCATGGGTGCCGCGCTTAGCGCATTGCGTACAGGGCTGAACGTGACAGGCTGCGATCCGCGCGCGGCGGCGCGCGATGAATTCGTCGCTGCCGGCGGCGCAGCGGTGGCGAAAGCGAGTGATTTGCCGGCAGGGATGGATGCGCTCGTGGTGCTGGTGGTGAATGCCGCGCAAACCGAAACTGCTGTTTTCGGGCCGGATGGCGCTGGACCGCGCATGGCGAAAGGCGGTGTGATTATCTCCTCCGCCACCATGGCGCCAGATGCGGCGCGCGCTTTGGCCACCAAAGCGGAGGCTGCAGGCTTGCTTTATCTGGATGCACCGGTATCGGGCGGCGCGGTCAAGGCACGCGCGGGTGAAATGACCGTGATGGGTGCAGGCAGTGAATCAGCCTTCGCCAAAGCCGCGCCGGTGCTGGACGCCATCGCCACCAAAGTCTGGCGCCTGGGTCACGAGATCGGCATCGGCGCCACGGTCAAGGTTGTGCATCAATTGCTGGCCGGTGTGCATATCGCTGCGGCAGCAGAGGCGATGGCGCTTGGCATTCGCGCCGGCGCTGATCCGCAAGCGCTTTATGATGTGGTGACGAGTGCGGCGGGCAATTCCTGGATGTTCGAAAACCGCATGGCGCGCGTGCTGACCGGCGATGACGCGCCGCGCAGCGCGGTTGATATTTTCGTCAAAGACCTCGGCCTGGTGAATGACATGGCGCGTGGCCTGAATTTCCCGGTGCCCTTGGCCGCGCAGGCGCAGCAGCTTTTCACCGCTGCACGCGCCATGGGCCAGGGTGGCGCGGATGATGGTTTTGTCATCCGTGTCTGGCAGGCCATCACGGGGATTGATTTGCCGGGGGATGAGAAAAAGGGCTAACGCGCGCCCTCACGCCGCCAGCACCGCCTCAACCGCCGCCGATACCGCGAAGAGATGCTGATCGGCGCCATGCGCGCCGGTCAGCATCAGCCCGACCGGTGCCTCGCCCGCCGCATGGCAGGGCAGGCTGATCGAGCAGCGATCAAGGAAATTTCCGACACTCGTATTGCGCAGTAGCAGCATATTGATGCGGTTATACTCCTTCTCATCCTCCACCTCCGCGATGGCTGGCGGGATAAGCGGGCAGGTTGGGCAGATCAGCGCATCAAACGGCGCGGTGCGCGGCGCGACACTCGCGATGATGCGTGCGCGCGCATTGACCAAATCCACGTAATCGGCGGCTGACATGCCTTCCCCACGGCGGATGCGCTTCAGGATGCGCGGGTCATAGCCATCGGCCTTTTCCGCGATGAGGCGGCGATGCCAGGCCAAAGCCTCACTCGCCGGGAAGCCGCCAGCCGCGGTCACTTGCGGAATTTCGGTAAGCTCCGGCAGATCAAATTCAATGATGCGTGCGCCAGCAAGTGCAAGCTTGCGCAGCGCTTTTTCGAAAGCGGCGGCGACATGGCCGTCCATGCCATCGGTCAGATAGGTGCCGCGCGGCAAGCCGAAGGTCAGGCTTTGCATCGGCGGCGGGGCAGGGGGTGTGGGCGCTTCTTCGCCTGCCATGAAGCCATCAATCAGCGCACAATCCGCAACTGTGCGCGCTAAAGGCCCGGCAGAATCAAGCGAAGGCGATAGCGGCAAAATGCCCGTAATCGGCACACGCCGCGCGGTGGGTTTCCACCCGACAACACCGCAAAGCGCCGCAGGGATGCGGCAGGAACCACCCGTATCCGTGCCAAGCCCAACAAAGCCCATGCCATCCGCCACCGCCACACCCGCGCCTGAGGAAGAACCCCCCGGCAGGCGGCCCGTCGCACGATCCCAGGGGCTTTTCGGTGTACCGTAATGCGGGTTCACGCCAAGGCCGGAAAAGGCGAATTCCACCATATTGGTGCGGCCAAGGACGACAAACCCCGCGCGGCGCAGGCGTTGCACCGTTGGCGCATCCACCGCCGCGGGCGCACTGCCCTTCAGCACCACCGAACCAGAACGCGATGTGATGCCCGCTTCGTCATACAAATCCTTGACGCTGATTGGAATGCCGGCATGGGGGCTTGGCGCGCGGCCCGCCTTGCGCAAAGCATCCATGGCATTTGCTGTCGCGCGGGCTGCCTCCCCATGCACCACCATGAAGGCGCGGGCACCCTCACCAGCGGGATCGGCGATGCGCGCCAAGGCTGCTTCGACCAAAGCGGCGGCGCTGGTGCGGCCGGCGGCAAGCGCGGCGGCGGCTTCAATCACGGTTCTGGGCATGGGGCGGTATCCGGTGTTGAGAAGGGTTGCGGCGGAAATCATGGCCGGAAGCGCTGCCAAGGCCAATCCCTACCCAGTTGGAGCCCTTTTGCATTGACGGGCGCGCGCCCATCCGGTCAGGATTGACCATTCAAACCGAAGAACAGGGCGGCCAGACCGCCCGGCAGGAGGAAACATCATGTCCTTGCTCTCAACACCCCGTCGCCGTGGCTTGCTTGGCGCCGTGGCGGCTGCCGCGCTTTCGCTGATGGCCTTCGCGCCTGGCCAGGCATCGGCGCAGGAATGGCGCGGCTGGAATATCCACGCCGCAGATTACCCGAATGGCCGCGGCATGGACCGTTTTGCGGAGCTGGTAGGCCAGCGCACCAATAACCGCATCCGCATGCGTAGCTTCCATTCCGCGCAGCTTGGCCAGCAGGATGAAGCCATTCAGCAGATGCGCCTTGGCACGATTGATTTTGCCAATTTCAATCTGTCGCCTTTGAATAATCTGGCGCCTTCCACCGCGATCCTGACACTCCCCTTCCTGTTCCGTGATGTTGGCCATAGCCACCGCGTGGTGGACGGCGCGATTGGGGAGGATATTGCGCGCGATCTGGAAGCGATCGGTATCGTCACCCTTGCCTGGTATGATGCCGGTGCGCGGAGCCTCTACACAACCCGCCCGGTGCGGACACCCGCTGATGTGCGTGGCATGAAAATCCGTGTGCAGACCTCAGACCTTTGGATTGACATCATGCGCGCCATGGGTGCCAACCCAACGCCGCTGCCCTTTGGCGAGGTCTTTACCAGCCTGCAATCCGGCGTGATTGATGGCGCGGAAAACAATTGGCCATCCTATGAGAGCACGCGGCATTTCGAAGTGGCGAAGTTCTACACCACCACGGAACATTCAAATGTACCGGAAATCCTGGCCATCAGCCGGCAGCGCTGGCAGCGGCTGAATGAAGCGGAGCGTGCCATCCTGCGCGATGCGGCGCGTGAAAGCGCGGTATTCCAACGCCAGCTTTGGGCGGAACGCGAAAAATCATCGCGTGATCGCGTGGTGGCTGGGGGTGCAACGGTGATTGAAGTGGCTGATCGTGGTCCCTGGCAGGTATTGATGGAACCGGTTTATGCCAAATACGCGTCAACTCCGCGCATGGCGGATTTGCTGAAGCGTATTCGGGAAACCCGGTGACGCTGGGCAATGACGCAGGGCGCAGGGCATTGCCCGCGCCGCTGCGGGCTTTTTCGCGCGCGCTTGATCTGCTGGCGGGGCTGACCATCGGCATAGCTGGCTTGGCGCTTGTTGTGTTGATTGCGATGATGGGTTGGCTGGTCTTTGGCCGGTACGTGCTGAATGACACGCCAACCTGGATCGAACGCGGCGCGACTTTGGCGATTTTGGCGATTTCCATGCCGGTGGCGGCGGTGGGTATCCGGGAACGCTTTCATCTTTCTGTGCTGGGGCTGCGTGAATCGCTCCCGCCCAACGCGCAACGTTGGATTGCCCTTGGCTGTGATGCGATCGTTGGCCTGTTTGGTGTGGGTATGGCGATCTGGTCTTGGGAATTGGTGGAAATGGTGATGAATTTCCGCATCCCTCTGCTCGGTATCAGCCAGGGTTGGACCTATGTGCCCATGGTGGTGGGCGGGGTCTTGATTGCCCTATTCGCGGTTGAACAGGTGCTGCGCGATATCTTCGTGCCAGAGGCGCCGGAAAAACGCGGCCCTGCCGCAGCCTTCCTGGAGTAGCGGCAATGGAACCCGGGCTTTTTCTGATCTTTGCGGTATTTGCATTGGGCGTCATGACTGGCGTGCCCGTGGCCTTCTGCCTTGGCATCGCCGCCTTGGCCGGCTTCATTTATGAAGGGCTGAACCCTGCCGTTGTCTTCCAGCAAATGGCGAGTGGCATGAGCATCTTCTCCCTGCTTGCCATTCCCTTCTTTATTTTTGCGGGTGAGATCATGCTCCATGGCGGCATCGCACGCCGCTTGATTGCGCTGGCGTCATCCTGTGTGGGCTGGATGCGCGGTGGCTTGGGGATGGTGGATGTTTCAACCTCCATGCTGTTTGGCGGGATTTCCGGGTCAGCGGTGGCGGATACTTCGGCCACTGGCACCATTCTGATCCCGGCAATGAAGGCCAAGGGGTATGGCGTGGATTATGCGGTGTCACTCACCGTCACCAGTAGCATTGCGGGCATATTGATTCCGCCCAGCCACAACATGATTCTCTATTCGCTGGCCGCAGGTGGCGGCATTTCCGTGAGCGCGCTGTTCATCGCGGGCATTGTGCCCGGCATTGTCATGTGCCTTTTCCTGGGCATCGCGGCCTATGTCATGGCGGTGCGGCGCGGTTATCCATCTGAAGGCTGGGCCGGGTTCCGGCATTTGTTCTGGACCTTCATTGATGCACTGCCCGGGCTGCTGACGGCAGTGATCATTCTGGGTGGCGTGCTATCGGGCGTTTTCACCGTGACGGAAAGCGCGGCCTTCGGCGCGATTTGGGCGTTGGTGGTCACACTGCTGGTGTATCGCAATCTTTCCTGGCCGGATTTCCTGATTGCGGTGAAGGCCAGTGTGCGCACCACCTCGGTCGTTTTTCTGCTGGTTGGCACGGCAACCGCCTTCGCCTGGCTGCTGGCCATGTATCGCCTACCGGAGTTGCTGACGGATGGCATGCTCGCCATCAGCGCCAATCCCATCGTTATCCTGTTGATGATCAATGTCTGTTTGCTGTTGCTGGGCTGCGTGATGGATATGGCGGCGCTGATCCTGATCACCACGCCAATCTTCCTGCCCGTGGTCACCGCCATCGGCGTTGATCCGGTGCAATTCGGCATGGTCATGATGATGAATCTCGGCCTGGGGCTGACCACACCACCAGTCGGTGCGGTGCTGTTTGTCGGTTGTGCGATAGGCCGAATACCCATGGAACAGGTCATGCGCACCATCTGGCCATTTTACGGCGCGATTTTGCTCGCGCTTATTCTCACCACCTATTGGCCGGCCATGTCGCTGACGCTGCCGCGCCTGTTGCTAGGTTATGGAGGCTAAGGCCATGAATGCACCATCAAAACCTGTATTGCTGACCGGCGCTTCGGGCGCGCTGGGGCGACACCTCACGCAAAGCCTTGGCGCGCTTGGCTGGGCGTTGCGCCTGACGGATATCGCACCCTTTCCGGATGTGTTGCCGCCATCCGCGCGCTTTGTGCAGGCGGATTTGAAT
This sequence comes from Roseomonas sp., assembly GCA_020249265.1. Classification (GTDB taxonomy): domain Bacteria; phylum Pseudomonadota; class Alphaproteobacteria; order Acetobacterales; family Acetobacteraceae; genus Neoroseomonas. The sequence continues at coordinate 111,668 of JADCGA010000008.1, read as the reverse complement.
GATGGTGTCGCGCTGCTCCGCCAAGCGGAAGGTTGCGGCGCCATTCTGCATTTCGGCGGCGTCAGTGTGGAGCGCCCGTTTGAGGAAATCCTCGGTCCCAATCTGCGCGGGCTTTATCACGTGTATGAAGCCGCACGGCGCGAAGGGGCGCGTGTGATTTTCGCCAGTTCCAATCACACCATCGGCTTTCATGAACGCCCGCGCGGCAATGATGCGAAGCTGGATGCGGACTGTGCCTTCCGCCCTGATGGCTATTACGGCATTTCCAAAGTCTATGGGGAAATGATGGGGCGGATGTATTGGGACAAGCATGGGGTTGAGAACATCAACCTTCGTATCGGTTCCTGTCAGCCAAAGCCGCTCGATCGGCGCATGCTGTCCACCTGGTTGTCCTATCCTGATCTTACGCGCTTGATCGAATGCTGTGTGCTCGCGGAAAAGGTGGGTCATGCGGTGATTTGGGGCCAATCCAACAACCCGACCGGCTATTGGGGAGAGGATCATCGCGCACGCATCGGTTGGGCGCCGCAGGATAATGCCGAAGTGTGGCGCGCAGAGCTTGAAGGCATTACATCCGATCCGGTTTCAGAACGCTATCAAGGAGGCGCCTATACCGCCATTGAATACTCCCGCAGCGCGCCATCACCGCGGGATCACTTCGCGCCGGAATGAAGCTGCATCATGGTGATTGGCAGGCGGTAATCTGCCCCGAACAGGGCGCGGCTTTCTCAAGTCTGCAATGGCGTGGGCGCGATATTCTGGTGCCAACACCCGCAGGCGCGCGCCATCCGGGCAGCTATGGCGCCTTCTGGATGCTGCCCTGGGCTAATCGGCTGGATGCCGGGCGCATCGCCGGCCATGCCATGCCAATAAATCGTGCGGCGGAAGGCACTGCCATTCACGGGCTGGCGCGTGATCGGCCCTGGGAAGTGGTAAGCGCTGCACCGGATCAGGTGGTTCTGCAACAGCGACTGACTTTCACGCCTTTCGACTACACGGCGAGGCTTACGGTTTTGCTTGATGTCCATGGCGTCCTAATGGAGATGATCTTGCGATATGAAGGCGCCGCCTCTGCACCCTATGGCATGGGCTGGCATCCCTGGTTCACCCGCAGCTCGGCCACATCACTGCATCTAAACGCTACGCAACGCGCCAACCATACTGCACGGGGTTTGCCTGCAAGCCTAACGCCCTGCACTGGCATCGCGGCGGATGAGGCTGGGCTGATCGGGCTCGATAATTTCTTTGCCGGCTGGGATGGCGTGGCGCGCCTCATCACACCCGCCGGCATCATCACGCTTACCGCGACCGGAGATTTTGCCGCGGGCGTTCAGGTCTATGCGCCACCCGCTCAGCCCGTGATCTGCGTAGAACCCGTCAGCCACATGCCCGATGCGCCCAACCGCCCGGCACTTGCCGCCGCGGCACCCATGCGGCTGCTGGCAATGGGCCAATCGCTGCGCGGCACCATTCGCCTAACCGTCGCCTGATCTGGCCCTGATCCGCGCATCATGGCAGAAGTGTGCTGCATTGCAGCGTAACCGGACATTGACCCATGCCGCTTTCTGAACCCGCCGAGCGTAACCTGCTCCATATGCGCGACATCCAATTGCGCGGCTATCAGCGCCAGGACGGGCTTTTCGATATCGAAGCCCATCTCGTGGATACCAAAAGCTACGGCTTCAACAATGAAGGCCGTGGCTGGATCGAACCAGGTGAGGCTTTGCATGGCATGTGGATCCGCATGACCATCACTGAGGATTTTGAGGTGCTGTCCTGCGAAGCCGCCTCAGATTTCACGCCCTATGATATCTGCCCGGCTGCCGCACCCAGTTTTGCGCGGCTGGCAGGCCTCAAGATCGGGCCTGGCTTTGTGCGCGCGGTGAATGAACGGGTCGGCGGCATCCATGGCTGCACGCATTTGCGCGAAGTGATCGGCCAGATGGGCACGGTTGCCTTCCAAACGCTCTACCCCGTGCGGCGCCAGCGGGAACTGGAACAAGCGGCAGCCCGCCGCGCCGCCGGTGAGGCGGTGGATGAAAAAAAGGTCAGGCCGGCATTGATTGGCACCTGCATCGCCTATGCGCCGGATAGCCCTGTCGTGAAGCAGCGTTGGCCTTGGTATGAACCTGAAAAGGCGGAATAGTTCCAGCGCAACCCGCCCCGGTTGACCGCATGGCGTCATCACGCCAGCCTGCCCCATCACATTCATCAAGGAGCATAAGAATGTCCGACGATCAGGCGCTGTTTGACAAGGGTTTGCCCATCCGCCGTGCGGTGCTGGGCCCGGAATATGTGGATTCGTCCATGGCGAAGGCCGATGAATTCATGATGTCCTTCCAGCGCGCCACCACCGCCTGGGCCTGGGGCTGGGCTTGGGGCGACCCCACGCTGGACCGCAAGACGCGTTCCTTGTTGAACCTTGCGATGCTGACCGCGCTTGGCAAAATCCCGGAAGTGAAGCTGCATGTGAAGGGCGCGCTGAATAACGGCGTCACCGTGGATGAAATCAAGGCAACGCTGCTGCATGCCACGGCCTATTGCGGCATCCCCGCCGGGCTTGATGCCTTCAAGGCCGCGCATGAGGTGCTGATCGCCGAAGGCGCGATTCCGGGGAAGAAGTGATGTCGGCTGCACTGAAGCACATCGCCTTCGCCGGTATCGGCAATATGGGTTGGCCCATGGCGGCCAATCTGGTGAAGGCCGGCTTTGACGTGACGGTATGCGATGTGGTGCCCGGGCGCGCCGCATCCTTTGCCTCGGAAACCGGGGCGAAAGCTGCTGCAACGCCAGCAGAAGCCGCCGCGGGTGCTGATTGCGTGGTGATGATTGTCCCCACCAGCAAGCAGGTAGCCGAGGCGGTGGAAGCCATGCTGCCATCGCTCAAGCCTGACATGCTGGTGATTGACATGACCTCTGGCCAGCCAGGCCGCACGCGGGAAATCGCGGCGATGCTGGAAGGCCATGGTGTTGCGATGATTGATTGCCCAGTTTCGGGTGGTGTGCCGCGCGCCAAATCCGGCCAGCTTGCCATCATGGTGGGTGGGCCGGCAGCAGAGATTGATCGCGCTGAACCTGTGCTGAAGGCGATGGGCACATCCGTCTATCGCTGCGGCGATATCGGCGCCGGGCAGGCGATGAAGGCGCTGAATAATCTGGTCTCGGCCGGCGGGTACCTGATCGGCATTGAAGCCTTGCTGATCGGCCAGCGCTTCGGGCTTGATCCGACGACGATGGTGGATGTGCTGAATGCATCTTCCGGCATGAACAATTCCACGCAGAAGAAGTTCAAGGAATATGTGCTTTCCCGCCGCTTTGATGCGGGGTTTGGACTTGATCTGATGGTGAAAGATCTGTCCATCGCCCTTGAAGTGGGGCGAGAGACAACAACGCCCGCGCCATTCTCAGCCTTGTGTCGGGAGATGTGGCTTGCCGCATCAACATCACTTGGCCCGGGTGTTGACCACACCGCACTCGCGAAAATGCTGGAACAAATGACCGGCACGGTACTTGGGGGGAACAAGGAATCATGAATTGGGAAGCCTATGCCATCCGTTACGGGCGGCATGAACGCACGGCGCAGACGAATTTTCTGCTGCCCGTGCCCGATGCGCATGAAGCGATGCCGCTTGATTACTTCATCTGGTTGCTGCGCGCGCCGGATGGGCAGGAAATTGTGGTGGATACCGGCTTTGATGAGGAAACCGCTGCTGGCCGAGGCCGCACCATCGCGCGCAATGTGCGCGATAGCCTGAGGGCCATGGGCACGGATGCCGCCAAGGTATCAGACGTGATCATCACGCATTTGCATTATGATCACGCGGGTTCGCTTGGCATGTTCCCCGGTGCCAAGTTCCATTTGCAGGAACGCGAAATGCATTTCGCAACCGGCCGGCATATGTGCGTGCACGCCATCCGCCTGCCCTTCGAAGCCGCGCATGTGGTCGCCATGGTGAAGGCGCTTTATGCTGATCGCGTTGTGTTTCATGATGGCGATGGCGAAGTGGCGGCGGGCGTTTCCGTGCATCGCGTCGGTGGCCATTCGGATGGCTTGCAAGTGGTGCGCGTTGAAACCGCGCGCGGGCCGGTGGTGCTGGCATCCGACGCCATGCATTTCTATGCGAATGCATTGAGCGGTAATCCCTTCCCGATCATTTACGATTTGGGGGCGATGGCGGCGGGCTGGCGCGCGGCGAAGAAGCTGGCGGGGGGCGATGATAGCCGCGTTATTCCAGGGCATGACCCGGATGTGCGCCGGCGCTTTCCGGAAGTGGCAGGGCAGGGGGGCGAAGTTGTTGCCCTTCATCTGCCGCCGAAGGATTGAAACAGAGCATTTTCAAGCCAAGTGAAATCGCTTGGCGGCTCGGAAAATGCGATCAGATATGAATTTAGAGCATGTCTCGTGAGCGAAGGCGAATGAGACATGCTCTAAAAGGGCGCCTGGAAAATCTTCAGGCGCCCTTTCCGATCACTGTTCCATCTTCACGCCAGTGCGTTCCACCACGCCCTTGAACTTGGTGAGTTCGGCTTGGAAGAAGGCGCGCGTATCAGCAGGCGTATTGGGCCGTGTCCAGGGCGAAATCCCGGCAATCAGGAAACGTTCGCGCAATTGCGCATCAGCCAGCGACGCATTAATCACGCGGTTCAGCGCTGCCACGGTGCCTTCCGGCATGCGCGGCGGCCCCACCACCGCGAACCAATTGCCGATGTCAAAACCAGGCATGCCAGATTCCGCGAGCGTTGGAATATCCGGGAAGGCCGGGAAGCGTTCCAGCCCTGTAATGGCAATGCCGCGCACACGATTATCGCGCACCTGCGCGGCGGCGGAAGCCAGCACTGCAACGCCCCAGGCCGTTTCTCCACGCGCGATGGATTCCACCATCAGCCCGCCGGACCGATACGGTACATGAGAGAATTTGCCACCCAGCAGAAGCGAAACCGCCACAGCCTCAGCCGCGAAATGCGGCATGGATCCAACGCCGGATGACGCATAGGGCATGTTATCCTGCGGCCCGGCGCGCAACCTAGCCACAGCCTCAGCCGCTGTGCCGGCGGGGAAATTCGGCGCTGACACCAGGATCAGCGGGCCATTGGCGGCAACGGCGATATGGGTGAAATCCGCAATCGGGTCATAGCGCGTGCCGCCCTGCATGGCGGCAGGGATTAGCGCATGGGATGATGCCTCATTCAGCATGAGCACCGTACCATCAGCGGGCTGCCGACGCAGCCATTCGGCCGCCACTGTGCCGGAAGCGCCAGGGCGGTTTTCCACCACCACACGCGCATTGGTCCCCATATGGGCCTGCATGCGCTCCGCCAGCAGCCGCGCGGTGATGTCGGTGGAACCACCTGGCGCAAAGCCACTCACCAGCGTGATGGGCCGATCGGGCAGGCCTTGGGCAATGGCGGGCGCGGAAAGAACGAGGCCCATGCCAGCCCCAAGCAGAACGCGTCTTTTCATATGTGCTTGCTCCCAGTCATGATTTCTTCGTGATGCCCCCGCCATACGCCAAAATGGCCTGGACCCCAAGCGACAAGCTTAGCCAAGCCCAACCCGCGCCTTCACGGGGATTTTCAAATAGCGCACGCCATTGCTCTCAGCTTCCGGGAAGCGCCCGGCGCGGATATTCACCTGGATCGAGGGCAGCAGCAGCGTGGGTGCCGCGAGCTTCGCATCGCGCGCCTGGCGGAAGGCCACGAATTCATCTTCGGTCACGCCGTCCTTCACATGTGGGTTATGCGCGCGCTGTTCGGCCACTGTGCTTTGCCACGCATAATCCTCTCGCCCCGGTGCCTTGTAATCATGGCACATCCAAAGCCTGGCTTGCGGCGGTAGCGCCAGCAGGCGCTTGATGGAACGAAACAAGGTGCGAGCATCACCACCCGGAAAATCAGCGCGCGCCGTGCCGTAATCATGCATGAACAGCGTATCGCCCACGAAAACATCATCACCAATGCGGTAGCAGACACAGGCCGGCGTGTGGCCCGGCGTATGAATTACCTCAATTTCCAGGATGCCAAGCTTCAGGCGTTCCCCATCACGCAACAACAGATCGAAATCGCCACCTTCGGGCTTCACATCATCGGCGGCGAAGACCGGGCGGAAAATGCGCTGCACATCCTTGATGTGTTCGCCAATGGCAATCTTCCCGCCGCAACGCTGCTTGATATAGGGTGCGGCGGTCAAATGATCCGCATGGGCATGGGTTTCCAGGATCAGCGCAATCGCAACGCCTGCCTGCCGCGCGGCTTTAATCAGCCGATCAGCGGAACGCGTATCTGCCTCCCCACTGCGATGGTCCCAATCCAGCACCGGGTCAATCACCGCGGCTTGGCGCGTGGCGGGGTCGAAGACAAGATAGCTGACCGTATTGGTCGCCTCATCAAAAAACGGCTGGATGCGGGCGCCATTCGCTGCGGCTGACATGGGCTGGCCTTCATAAAGCGTAGACTAAGATAGCGGATTAGGCGCTGTGCAGAAAGAAATTCTTCGGATCACAGGCACCTTAGGATACGCACATCATAAACGGGGTGTTCCAGCATATTCACGCCCGGCGCTTCGGCGAACATCCAGCCGCGAAACACGGGCGGGCTGCCCTGCGGCGCGCGGCTATCGGTCATTTCAAACCGGGCGGCGGAATCGGGCACTTCGGTGGGGGGGCGCGCATGGCAGGCGCCGATGCGGATGGAAAGCGTGCCGAAACTGACAGTTTCACCCACTCGGCCTTCCAGCACCGTCACGCGCGCTGTCACCTTATCCAGCGCCTGGATGCGGGCTTGTTGGCGCGGCACCCATTCCTGCGCCAAGGCAATGCCCGGCAGGCAGCATAGCGCCAAGGCCAAAAGCCTTGTCATGTGCCGCGCTTCGGGCTTGGCAATGCTACGATCATCTCCTGCAAGATCGCGCGCATCGCGCCTTCATCCACGCCCATCAGCACGGCGTCTTCAAACACATCGCGCAGCACTGTCGCGGCTTCCGTATGATTTTCTGCGAGCATTTTCAGCTTTTCATTGCAGGATACAGGCTTCCCATCCGCCCCAGGCCAGGCGGCAGGTGGCTTGGGCAGCGGTTTCATCGCGGCGTGGCCGGCGCGTTTTCCTGATTGCCGCGCTGATTTGTCTCACCGGCCGAGAAAATGAACCGCCCCAACAGGCTTTCCAAATTGATGGCACTTTGCGTGATGGTGATCTCACTGCCATCGCGCAGAATGCGCGTATCGCCGCCCGGCACCAGCGCAACATATTTGCCGCCGAGCAAACCTTCGCTGGAAATCTCGGCCGAGGTATCATGCGGCAGCTTCAGCCCGGCATCTACGCGCAGCGTCAGCACGGCCAGGAAGCTTTCGGGATCAATCCGCTGCGCCACAACCTGCCCAACCTTCACGCCGGCAATGCGCACATCGGCGCCCTGACCCAGGCCATCAATCCGATCAAACTTCGCGGTGAGGTTCATCCCGGCGCCAGAAAAGCTGCGCCCCGTGCTGGTGACGGCATAGCCAAGGAAGCTTGCCGCAATGGCCAGCACCACCAAACCGGTCAAAATCTCCGCCAGACTGCGCTTTTGCATCGGAATGGGCTTTCAAAAGGGCGCCGTCAGCGCCCCGGTGTCCAGGCTTCGTAATCCCCGCCGCGGTTGGCCGCCGGGTTCACTGGCCGCCAAGCTTCGGACGTGCCGGTCATATTGGGCAGATGCTCTTTCTGCCAGGGGCGGCGCGGCGCATCCTCGGGCAGAGGGTTTTCCGTGGTGTGGTGCAGCCAGCCCCACCATTCCGCCGGCACGGCAGAAGCTTGGGCTTCCTTCGCGTAAAGCACCCGCCGCATGGGGCGGCCATAGGAATCGCGTCGGCCGCGGGCTTCCCAATAGGTATTGCCGAAGCGGTCCTGCCCAACCTGACGGCTGGTGAGGCGGATAAAGAGCGTACTGAGTAACTGCATGGCGGCTTCCCGGTGCAAGAAAAACGAGTTGCATAGTCGCACAGCCGCGCGGGTCACGCAAAAGCAAAGCGATGTGCAAGCTATCCACAGGATATTGTGGGTCCACCCCCAAAAAACTACTAAATAAGGCTTTCCAGGCTTTCGAGTCGCGCTTAGCATTCCTCTCATGGCAGGCATTGTTGGAACCATTTGGGCTGGGGTTGCGCTGAGGCGCTTGAAAGCGGGGGCGGATCCTGATTCGCCGCCGCGCGCTGTCGCTATCCCCGTGCCTTGGGAAGATGAAGCCGGGGAGGCGCTGGCCGCGCTCGCCCCTGGAAGCGGCCCGGCCACGCTGCCAAGCGTGGCAGAGGCCTGGATTCAACGCCTGACGCTGCGCGGGCGACGCCTTGGCTTGCTGGATGGCGCCGACGCGGCGGAAAGCCTGGCCGCGGGCCTGCGTTCCTTGATTTTAGCGCGGCGCGGCGCGCCCGGGGCCGAGATTTGGCGCGATGCCCGCGCTGAGGGACGTTTTGTGCTGAACCTGCCGGCCTTTCTGGATGGGGAAGGCGGCTTTGATGCGCCGGCCTATCGCGCGGCCTGTCAGTTGGCAGTGCAAACGCTTGATATTTGGGGCCATGGCAAGGCGGAGAGCCTCCGCCTTGGTTTTGCCGATCTGGCCGGGCTTTTGGCCGGTTTTGGTCTTGGCTATGACAGCAATGAGGCGCGCGATGTCGCCGCCGCCATTGCCGGCCTGACGCGCGGGGCGGCGGAAGCGGAATCCGGTCGGCTCGCGACGCGTTTCGGCCCGCGCCATGCGGTGGCGCTCATCTGCCCAACGCCCCCCGAGGAAACCGCCATTCCAGGCTTGGCCAAGGCAGCACGCGCGGCTTTGGCGGCGGCGGCGGCTTCCCCAGGTTTGCGCCATCGCGGCTGCATTGCCCTCGCACCTGCTGATTCGGTGGAAGCACTGCTGGGCGCGGAAAGCGCCGGCATTGCCCCAGCCCCTGGCGCAAGCCGCCCGGCGCGCGGCGAGGATGGGCGCATCACGCAAGTGCCAACCGGCGCGGCTGAACGCGCTGGCGTTGATGCCGCATGGCTTTTGGCCCCCGTGGCGCCGCAGGCGCGGCGCGCCATGGAAGCGGCGGTGATGCCCTTCCTGGATGCGCCGCCGCCCGCCATGCCCGCCCCCGCTGATATGCCGGAAGTGCGCCGCGCCGCACCACGGCCCATTCACGCGCCAATCAACCGCTGCTGGCGCGTGGCCATTGCCGGCAATCGGGTTGCGCTGCGCGCCGTTGAAGATGATCGCGGCCATTTGCGGGAGATTTCCTTCTCCCTCCCGCGTGAAGCGGCGATGACGCGGGCTTTGATGGAAGCGCTCGCCCAGGCCGTTTCGCTTGGCCTGGCGCAGGGCGTGCCCTTGGCGAGCTTCGTGAACGCCTATGCCTATGCGCCTGGCCATGGCGGCGCGGTGGAAGGCGACGGGGGCATTCGCCGCGCCACTTCCGTGCTGGATTGGGCATTCCGGCGGCTGGCGCGTGATTATCTGGGGCGCGAGGATTTGCCCGACCCGGTTGAGGAAGAAACGCTGCAACCGCGCGCCGCGGTGCTGCCCTTGCTTCCCTTGGAATTGCCGGCGCATCCTTCACCACGCATGCGCCGCCATTTGCGCCCCGCAGCGTAATTGGCGCTTTTGAAGGAACAGGATGATGGCCGGAAAAATCGAAGCGAAGCTTGCTGCCCTTGGCATTGTATTGCCAACGCCGGCGGCACCGATTGCGAATTACATCCCTTTCAACATCAGCGGAAAGCTGGTGGTGATTTCCGGCCAGGTGCCGGTACGTGATGGCAAGATTGCCTATACCGGCAAGCTTGGCGCCGGTGTTTCGATTGAAGTGGGGCGCGAAGCGGCGCGGCTTTGCTTTATCAATCTACTGGCGCAGTTGAAGGCGGCCGCCGGTGATTTAGATAACGTGACGCGCGTGGTGCGGCTTGGTGGCTTCATTGCCGCGCCGGCTGACTTCACCCAGCACGCGCTGGTGATGAATGGCGCTTCCGATCTGGCAGTGGAAGTGTTTGGTGATGTTGGTCGCCATGCGCGGACCACCATTGGCGTGCCCTCCCTGCCCGGAGATGCGGCGGTGGAAGTGGAAGGCATGTTTGAGATTGGGTGAGGTGCGGGGCTTGCTGTCTCCGGCACCGTGACGACATCAAGGGGCATGACGAGCCCAACCGAATTGTCGCTGACCCTGCACCGCGCCATTGCCGAAATTCCGGCGTGTGATTGGGATGCCTGTGCGGGTGGTGACAATCCCTTCGTGAGCCATGCCTTTCTATTGGCGCTGGAAGAAAGCGGCAGTGCGGTGGCGGAACGCGGCTGGCTGCCCCAGCATGCGGCGTTACGCGATGGCGCGGAGCGCTTGCTTGCTTGTGCGCCCGCCTATGCCAAATCCCATTCGCAGGGCGAATATGTGTTTGACCATGGCTGGGCGGATGCTTTGGAACGCGCCGGCGGGGATTACTACCCGAAACTGCAAGTGGCCGCGCCCTTCAGCCCTGTGCCTGGACCGCGCCTGCTGGTCCATCCCGAAGCCGGTTTCGGGCCGGATGTTTTGGCGGGCGCCCTGGTGCAGGCCTGTCAGGGCATTGGCGCATCATCTGTCCATGCCACCTTTTGTACAGAAGCCGAATGGCGCGCCCTGGGTGATGCCGGCTGGCTGCAAAGGCTTGGCACGCAATTCCATTGGGCCAATCAGGGCTATCGCGATTTTGATGATTTCCTGGGCGCGCTGGCATCGCGCAAGCGCAAGGCGCTGAAGCGCGAAAGGCGCGATGTGCAGGCGGCGGGTCTGATGCTGCGCACATTGCGCGGGGCAGAAATTACGCCACGCCATTGGCAGGCCTTTCATCGCTTCTATCGCGCCACCACGGATAAGAAATGGGGCCGCAGCGCCTATTTGACGCGGGCTTTTTGGCCGCTGCTCGGTGAAAGGCTTGGTGATCGCGTGCTGCTGATGGTGGCGGAACGAGATGGAGAACCCGTCGCCGCCGCGCTTAATCTGATCGGGCGCGATGCGATTTATGGCCGCAACTGGGGCGCCATTGTGGATGTACCCTTTTTGCATTTTGAACTTTGCTATTACATGGCGATGGATTTTGCGATTGCGCATGGCATTCCGCGCGTTGAAGCGGGCGCGCAGGGTGAGCATAAAATCCAGCGCGGTTATCTGCCCGTGCCGACCTATTCCGCGCATTGGATTGCGCATCCTGGGCTGTCCCGCGCGGTGGGTGAATTTCTTGCGCGCGAACGCCCGGCGATGGAACGCGAAATGGCCGCGCTTGCCACACTTTCCCCCTTTCGTCAGGCGGATGAGGGCGCGTGACGCCGGGCGTGCCGCGCATCGCTTATCTGCAATTGGCGGCCTCCATGGCGCTGGTCGGCGCCAATGTCGCGATTGCGAAATTGCTGGCGGAAGCGCTGCCCATTCCGATGATCGCTTTTCTGCGCTGCGTTTTGGCGGTGGCCTTGCTTTGGCCCTTGGCGCGCTTTTTGGAAGCCGCGCCACGGCCTGAGGGCGAGGTGATGCGCAACCTTGCCTGGCAGGCGCTGTTCGGCACCGTGATCTATAATGCGGGCTTGCTGGCGGGCTTGCGCCTGACCTCGGCGCTGGAAGGCGGGCTGGTATTGGCAAGCCTGCCCGCGGTGGTGGCTTTGGGCAGCGCCTTTTGGCTGCGGGAACGCCTGACGCCGCCGCAATGGATCGCCGTCAGCCTCGCGGCCTTCGGCATGGCGGCGATGACGATTGCGCGCAGCGGTGAGGAGGCTGCGGGGTCTGTCCTTGGCAATCTGCTGATCTTCGGCGGTGTGATCGGCGAAGCGCTTTACGTGCTGCTGGCACGGCGCATCGTGGGCCGCGTTGGCGTGATCACGGCAAGCCTTTGGATGCAGATTTTCTCGGCATTGATGCTCGCCCCCTTTGCCTTGCCGGATATTGCCAGCATCGCCGCGCTGGCAGATCCGCGGCTTGCGGCGTTGCTGGTTTTCCATAGCGTGACGGCGAGTGTGCTTTGCCTGCTGCTTTGGTATGCCGGCTTGAAGCGCGTCGGTGCCGGTGTTGCCGGCATCTTTACTGCCTTCCTGCCCGCGACCGCCGCGCTGGTGGCTGTGGTGATCTTGCAGGAGGCGTTTACCGCCATCCACGCCGTAGGCTTCGCGCTGATGATGCTGAGTGTGCTGATTGCCACCTGGCCGCGAAAGGGTAGTCCATGAGGCCGTGGTTCGCGCAAAGCCTAGGCGAGTTTCGCCTTCAGACGCCGGCGCAAATCGCTGCCGCCCTTGCCTATGAACAGGCGGCGCGTTTCGGCGCGCTTGAATTGAAGCAGCGCGAGTCTTGGGAGGCCAGCGCTGCCCTGTTGCAGGATGCTTTGGCTAAGGGCGACGCTTCCTGGCACATCTTCATGGAATGCGATTTGCTGCGCCTGGAAAAACGCGCCGATGCCATTTTGCTGACGGACCGCGCGATTTTTGTTCTGGAATTCAAGATGGGCGCGCAGAAGCCGGACCTGGCTGATCTGCGCCAGACCGATAATTACGCCATGGATTTGCATGATTTTCATGCCGGCAGCCGTGGCGTGCCGATCATTCCTGTATTGGTTGCCCCTGCCACGCAGCAGCGCGATCTTGACCTGCCGCTATTCTGGCATGGCGTGGCACCAGCCATGGTCGCCAATGGCGCCATGCTGCGGGATATTGTGGCGCGCGCACAGGCAGCCATCGCGTCGCCAGCGACGCCCATTGAAGCGGATGCCTGGGCGCGTTCCGCCTATCGCCCCGTACCAAGCGTGCTGGAAGCGGCGCGGCTTTTGTATCGGCGCAATGCGGTGCAGGATATCGGCGCCACACGCGCCGATGCACATAATCTGACCCGCACCACCGATGCCATTGCGCGCGTGATTGCGCATGCCCAAGCTGAAGGCGGGCGCCATGTCGTTTTCGTCACCGGCATTCCCGGCACGGGCAAAACGCTTTGCGGCCTCAATCTGGTATTTGGTACCTTGCGGGAAGCAGGTGCGGCCTTCCTTTCCGGCAATGTGCCGCTGGTGACGGTATTGCGGGAAGCCTTGGCGCGCGATGCAGCGCCGCAAGGGGGTGCCGCGTTTCAGGCCGCAGAACGCGCTGCGCGCACCGCGTTGCAGAATGTCCATCGCTTTCTGGAACATCACGTGATCAACGCGGCGGAGAAACCCGAAGCGCGCATTATCGTTTTCGACGAAGCCCAACGCGCCTGGGATCAGGCGCAAGCAACACGCGATGGCCAGCGCCGCAAAAGCCACCTGACCAAAAGCGAACCCGCCCATACGCTGGAAATCATGGCGCGGCATGAAGGTTGGGCCGTGATTGTCGCGCTGATCGGCAATGGGCAGGAGATCAATACCGGAGAGGCAGGTCTTGCCGAATGGGGCCGCGTAATTGCGGCTTCATCTTCCTGGCGCGCGGTGGCGGCCCGGCGCAGCATCACGGCTACCGATCCCGCGCAACGGCTAGCCGAAGGTCCGCAGGCTTGGCTCAGCTTCGATGATGATCTGGACTTGCAAACCCCCATTCGCAGCCTGCGCACCAGCAGGGGCACGGAATGGGTGGATGCGGTCTTGCAAGGTGATGCGCCCGCCGCACGCGCCATTGCGCAAGCGACGCCAGAATTACCCTACTACGTCACGCGCGATCCAATCGCTTGGCGCGCTGCCCTGCGCGCCCGCAGCCGTGGTTTGCGCCGCGCTGGGCTGGTCGCTTCCGCCGGAGCGCGGCGCCTGCGCGCCGAAGGGCTTGGCGTGCAGGTGCCCGATATTGCCGATTGGTTCCTGAAGCGCTGGCCGGATATCCGTTCTTCCGAAGCGCTTGAAACCTTCGCCACCGAATATGATTGCCAGGGCTTGGAATTGGATGTGGTGGGCCTTGCCTGGGGGGGCGATTTTTTGCGTCATGCCGGCCAATGGCGCGCGCGGCGCTTTGCCGGCCATCAATGGCAGATCGTGCGCGGCGCTGAGGAACAGCGCTACATCCTGAATACCTATCGCGTGCTGCTGACGCGCGCGCGGTATGAGACGATCATCTGGGTCCCGCCCGGTTCCGCCGCCGATGATCCCTTCCACGACAGCACGCGCCGGGCAGAGGAGATGGATGCGCTGGCTGATTTCCTGCTGGCCTCTGGCGCGCGGCCCCTTGAAGCTTTAACCAAAGAACCTGAACCCGCGCCTGATCTGGCGCAGCTTTTATGAGGCTACCATGCGCGCGCTGATCCTTCTGGCCCTGATGTTCCTGGCGTTGCCTGCATGGGCGCAGGAAATCAAACTCGCCACCTGGAACATCGCCTGGCTCACCACCAAGCCCGCCGGCCATCCTGATCTGCCGCGCGATCTAACCGCCAGGACCGAACAGGATTTCGTTCGCCTGCGGGCCTATGCTGAACGGCTGGCGGCGGATGTGATTGCGTTGCAGGAAGTGGATGGGCCTTTGGCGGCGGCGCGGGTGTTTGATTCCACCGCCTATGATTTTCACTTTCCGGCAGAAAGCGATGTGCAGCGTGCCGGCTTTGCCTGGCGCAAGGGGCTCAATGTCACGCGCAATCCGGACCTGATGGCGCTTGATCTTCGCCCAACCGCGCGGCGTTCCTTGCGGCGTGGCGCCGATATCACCCTGCATGGTGCCAATGGTGCCCGGCTGCGGTTGCTTTCCATTCACCTGGATGGCGGATGCTCTCAGGGTTCTGTTCGCCAGCCCAATAACAGCGATTGCCAAAGCCTCGGCCAGCAGGCGCATATCCTGGCGGAATGGATCACCGAACGGCGCCGCGAAAACATGCCCTTCGTTATCCTGGGCGATTTCAATCGGCGCTTTTCGCGCGATGATGAAATGCTTGCCATACTGAACGCCGCATCGCCGATGCGCCGCGCCACAGAGGGTTTTTCGAATCCCTGCTGGGCGCGTGATGGGCAAGGACGCGCTTTTGTGGACCACATTCTGCTGGGGCTGCGCGCGGCAGATTGGCTCGTCAAGGATAGTTTTCGCGTGTTGTCCTATACGGAACGCGATCCCGCGCTGCGTGATGTGATCAGCGATCATTGCCCGATTTCGGTCCGGCTGCAGCTGCCCTGAAATCACCTATGGGCGGGGGGCAGAGCCCGTGCCATGCTGCGCCCATGTCGCTTTTCACCCGCATCACCCTGCCGCTGGCGGCGATCAATTTCATCAACCAGGCCAATCGGTCCCTGGTGGCGGTGATCGGGCCAGTTCTGGCGCTTGAATTCGGGCTGACGGCAGCGGAGCTTGGCTTGCTCGCGGCCTGCTTTTTCGCGGCCTATGCCATGGCGCAATTGCCGATCGGGCTTGCGCTTGATTTGAAAGGCCCGCGGCGCGTGCAGGCGACCTTGGCCCTGATTGCGGCGACGGGCTTTGTGATCAGTGCGCTATCAACCGATGTGCTGATGCTGGCCGTCGGGCGTTGTGTTGCCGGTGTTGGTGTAGCCGCCGGCCTGATGGCCATGCTGAAGGCAAATACGCAATGGTATCCGAAAGAACGCGTTGCGGCTGTCACAGGGGCCGGTCTTTTCTTCGCGTCCATGGGTGGCCTTGCCGCCACCATGCCGGTGCAATGGGCGCTGCCCTTCATCGGGTGGCGCGGCGTTTTCGCGGTGTTGGCAATGCTTGCGGTTATTGTTTCCGCCTGGATTTGGTTTTCCGTGCCCAATGCGCCGCCCGGTGTCGCACCCGCGGCGCGGCGCAGCCTGCGCCAGGAAATCGGTGAATATGGCCGCATCTTTAAAGACCCGGTGTTTCTGCGCCTGGTGCCAACGGTTGGTATGCTCTCCACGCTCAATTTCACCTTTCAGGGGCTTTGGGCTGGGCCGTGGCTGCGTGATGTCGGCGGGCTTGATGACGCACCGCGCGCAGCTGCCTTGCTGATCTATGCGCTTGGCATGATGGTTGGCAGTCTGTTTACGGGGCAGGCCGCATCCTTCGCGCAAGCGCGCGGCTTCTCGCCCATGTTGATGCCCTATATCGGCGTCGCTGGCTGCCTTTTTGCGCAGGCCATGCTGATGCTGGGACCAAGTAATTTCTGGGTTATGTCCTTCCTATGGTTCTTCTTTTCCTTCTCGGGTTCCGTTGGCCCCGCAGGTTATGCGGCGATTGCGCAGGGCTTCCCGCCGGCTTTGGCAGGGCGCGTTGCCACCGCCATCAATTTCCTGATGCTTTGCGTGGTTTTTGTCTTCCAGACAGGGATCGGTGCTATTCTTGATCTCTGGCCACGTACCGCAAGCGGCGGCTGGGCGCCTCAGGGTTATGTCTGGGCGCTTGGCATGACATTCTCCGTCCAATTGGCAGCAGCGCTATGGATTCTTATGCCCTGGTGGCAAGCACGAAAGGAACCCGCGTGATGGAAAAACGAGTGACCAAAATCCTGGATCGCTATCGGGTAACCAAGGGACGCGGTTTTCGCCTGAAGGATTATGACCCGGGCGATACCGCCGCGCTTGAGATGGAAAAAACCGCGGCCGAGGCGCTGCTGCAACAGGGTGTCGTGCGGCTCGCGGAGATGCAGGATAAGCTCTATGCGCAGGATCGCTGGTCGGTCTTATGCATCTTCCAGGCGATGGATGCCGCAGGGAAGGATGGCGCCATCAAGCATGTGTTTTCAGGCGTCAATCCGCAGGGCTGCCAAGTGCATTCCTTCAAGGCGCCGGGCGCGACGGAACTGGACCATGATTTCCTGTGGCGCCATTCCATCGCTCTACCCGAACGCGGGCGCATCGGTATCCATAACCGTTCCTGGTATGAAGAAGCACTGGTGCTGCGCGTGCATCCGGAATTGCTTGCAAGACAGAAACTGCCGCCTTCGCTTATCGGCAAGAAGATTTGGGATGAAAGGCTGGAAGATATCGCGGCCTATGAACGCTATCTGGCGCGGCAGGGCACGGTGGTGCTGAAATTCTTCCTGAATGTCAGCCAAGATGAACAAAAAAAGCGCTTCCTTTCCCGTATCGCAGAACCCGAGAAGAACTGGAAATTCTCACCCAATGATGTCGCGGAACGCGCCCATTGGGATGACTATATGAAGGCCTATCAGGCCGCGATCAGCGCCACCGCCGCGCCTCATGCGCCCTGGTTCGTGGTGCCGGCGGATTCGAAATGGTTCACACGCCTGGTGGTGGTGGCGGCCATTATCGAGGCGCTTGAAAAGCTTGATCTGCATTACCCCGCGGTCACCAAGGAACAGCGGACTGCCCTTGCGGTGGCCAAGAAAAGCCTGGGGTGAGGGGGTTAATCCCCCACCGCATCCAGCACATGCAGCGCATAGGTATAGGCCGCACCGGCATTGAGCGCGATGGCGACGCCAAGCGCTTCGGCGATTTCTTCCTTGGTGGCGCCGGCGGCCTTGGCCTTGCGTGCATGGGCATCAATGCAGCCATCGCATTTTGTGGTGATGGCAACGGCAAGGGCGATGAATTCGCGCGTCTTGGCATCCAAATGCTTGGTTTGCGCCGCGCCATTTGAAAGTGCCACAAAACCCTTCACGATATCAGGGTGCAATTGCCCCAATTCCTTGCCACGCGCCTTCAGCCCGGCGCTGTACTTCGCCCAATCCTTGACTTCAGTCATGGCTCATTATCCTTTCAATGCATCACGGCGGCGGCAGCGCTGGCATAACCCACGCGACGTTCTGGCGGCACGGGATGGCGCCCGGCCACGCGTTCCAGCAGCAGGCGCGCATCTGCCAGCATACCCGCTTTCATCGCGGCATCCAGGAAAAGCTGTTCCAGCACATCCTGCTGCGCGTGGCTGCCGCCCATGCGGTGCATCACGCCAATGGTAGGGCGCATCACGGCAACGGCGCGGGCATAATCGCCGCGCCCATGTGCCAGCACAGCCTCACATACCGGCAGCGCCGCATCACGCAGAATGGGCGCGAGCGTGCCGCCAGCAGCGATGGCATCACGTATTCCATCCAATAGCCGTGCCGCCGCCTGGAAGCGCCCGGCGGCTGTCAGTGCCATCATCCAATGCGGCAGCGTAAAGGCAGAAAGGCAATCGCCAATCCGCGCTTCCGCCTTATCTGCCAATTCTTCCCAGCGCGCACCCACATTCACGCCCTGGCGTTGCAAGCGAAACAGCATGGAAGCGGCATTCTGCACATCAATGTAAAGATCAGGGGCGGCTTCCGTCAGCGGGCTTTTCAGATTGCGAAAGCCAGTATCGTAAAGCGCCAGCACGTCTTCAGATTCCGCGCGTTCCAGATGATACATCGCGCGGTGCCAAAACAAATGATGCACCAGGTTGGAAGCACCTTCCCAATGTGTTTCAAGCGCGCCGAGCCACGCAATACCCTCGCCACGCCGGCCTTGCATTTCCATCACATGCGCCACCGCATGCGCGGCCCATAAATCGCCCGGGTCAAGATCAATGGCGGCGCGCCCGCTTTCTTCCGCCAACTGATAATTGCCGCATTCCTCATGCGCGAAGCAGCGACAGGCCAGAATGCTGCCATAGGCAGGCAAGGCGGCTGTCCAGCGCGGATAAACACCATCCACGATGCGCTGCATGGTGCCCGCGCGGCCCAACCAAAAAGCGTTGAAGTGATGCAACCGAAACGCCAGGATGTCATGCGGGTGGTCTTGCAAAATCGCCTCCCACCCCGCCAGCGCTTGGTCCAAATCCCCCGCCGCCCAAGCGGTCACGGCGGCGGCATGCGCCGCTTCCCGCGCACTGGCTTTGGCGGCAAGGCGCGTTGCGGTTGCGGCCGCTTCGCGCGCGGCGGGCAGCAGCGCGGCCTTATAGGCAAGCAGGGTCAGCGCCGATTGCAACACCCGCGCCATCGGCATATCGCCATCCGCTTCCAGCAGCGCCTTCATCCGCGCGGGCGTATCGGCGCGATATTTCAGATAGCCCGTCACCACATGATCATAAGCGCGCGTTGCGGCATCCGATGCGCTGGTGATGGCAAGGCCGTGCTGATCCTGGGGCATTGGGAACCTCCAACATTCAAGCCCAAAGCTTGACAGCCTTGGCCAAGCCGTGTCGAGTATCAGGACCAACAAGACGGAGCGATAAATGTCCGAGGATACCCCCGAAGCCCGTCTGGCCGCACTTGGCCTGGTGTTGCCGCCGGCGCCGAAGCCGCTTGGCACCTATGTGCCCTTCCGGCGCGATGGGAACATCATCTACCTGTCAGGCCAGGGGCCGCGCGATGCGGAAGGCAAACCGATCAGCGGCAAGGTGCCCACGGAAGTCAGCATTGATGAAGCCTATCAGCTCGCGCGCCGGGTTGGGCTTTCCTTGCTTTCAGTTGCGGCTTCCGCTGCCGGGGGGCTTTCGCGGCTGCGTGCGCTGAAGGTGCTCGGCATGGTCAATGCGGTGCCGGAGTTTCGCGAACATCCGCGCATCATCAATGGCTGTTCAGATCTTTTCGTCGCCGTACTGGGTGATAATGGCCAGCATGCGCGCTCCGCCGTTGGCTTTGGCAGCCTACCCGCTCAAATCCCGGTGGAGATCGAAGCGATTTTCCGCGTGCTGGATTAAGCGGGTTCAGGCCTTCGTCCCGGTGCTGCCGAAACCGCCCGCCCCGCGCGCGGAATCCGGCAGCGCCGCCACTTCGCGCCAAACGCCGCGCGTCACCGGCGCCAGTACGGCTTGGGCAATGCGCATGCCGCGTTCCACGGTGAAGGGCTCATTGCCCGCATTCATCATGATCACGCCCAATTCGCCGCGATAATCCTCATCTATCGTGCCGGGGCTATTGGGCAGGGTAATGCCGTTCTTCAGCGCCAAACCTGACCTGGGCCGCACCTGAATTTCATACCCCGCCGGGATCGCCATTTTGAGGCCGGTTGGGATCAAGGCGCGACCGCCCGGCGGGATCACCACCGGCGCGCTGATCGCCGCCAGCAAATCCATCCCCGCGGCACCTTCGGTCGCATAGCTTGGCAGCGGCAAATCAGCGCCATGGGGCAGGCGTATCACAGCAATTTCCGGGGTCATGCCAAAGCCTCTGCAATGCGCGCGGCAAGCTTCGCCGCGACGTCTTCCTTCTTCATGCGTGGCCAGGCTTCCGTACCCTTCGGCGTGATCAGCAACACGGTATTCTCCGCGCCCCCCATCACATCGCCGGAGACATCATTCGCCACAATCCAATCGCAGCCCTTTTTCTTACGCTTGGCCCGCGCATGTTCTTCCAGCTTCTCGGTCTCCGCCGCGAAACCCACCACCAGCTTTGGGCGACGCGGCCCGGCAGCGGAAAGTGTCGCCAGAATATCGGGGTTGAGTGCGAGCGCGATCGGCGGCGGCACTTCGCCTGCGATCTTTTTCATCTTCTGATCCGCGGCGGCAGCACTTCGCCAATCCGCAACCGCCGCCGCGCAAATGGCGACATCGGCGGGAAGTGCGGCTTCGCACGCCGCCAGCATATCGCGTGCTGATTCCACGCGCCGCACGGTGACACCCTTCGGGTCCGGCTGCGCGACGGGGCCAGAGACCAAAGTCACCCGCGCGCCAAGTGCGGCAAGCGCTGCGGCAATGGCGTGGCCCTGCTTGCCGCTGCTGCGATTGGCGATGTAGCGCACGGGGTCAATGGGTTCATGAGTGGGCCCGCTGGTGACCAAAACATGGCGGCCTTGCAGGGGCTGCGCGTTGGGCGTCAGCGCAGCCTCAACCGCGGCCAGAAGGGCTGCGGGTTCAATCAGCCGGCCAGGCCCCGATTCCGGTTCCGCCATGGCGCCCACTTCCGGCCCGGCCAGCATGATGCCGCGCGCGCGCAGTGTTGCGATATTCGCCTGCGTCGCCGGGTTTTCCCACATGGCGGGGTTCATCGCGGGGGCGACCAGGATCGGCGCGCGGGTCGCGAGCAGCACGCAAGTCGCCAAATCATCCGCCAAGCCATGCGTGATTTTCGCCAGCAAATCCGCCGAAGCTGGCGCCACCAGCACTAGATCGGGCAGGCGCGCCAGGCGGATATGGCCAATCTCGGCCTCAGCCGCCCAAAGATCATCATGCACCGCCTGGCCGGTAATGGCGGCCAGCGCTTCCTTGGTGACAAACCGCGCCCCGCCCGCGGTCAGGATGGCGGTGACACTCGCCCCCGCCTTGCGCGCAAGCCGCGTGAATTCCAGCGCCTTATAGGCAGCGACGGAGCCCGAGACGATCAGCAGGATTTTGCGACCTGAAAGCATGGAGGAAAGCCTAACCCAGAAGCGGCCTGAATGAAATGCGGAGCGCAAATGCCTGAAACCATTTGGAATTTCCGATCACGGCGTCATGCTTGTCCTGGGTTGCCTCTGGCTGATGGGGTTTCGCCATGGTTGGCGTGTCACTTCATTAATTTCCGGCACCGTTTCCGGCCCCAGAAGCGGGCTTCGTCATTGCATGGGGTCTCTGCCCGGATCAGCCGGCGGGCGGTCAGGGTAAAATCCAGGAAAATCAGGGCCATCACCCCGTCGCGCGCGCGCGGCAATCGGGCGAAGCCATTGGGGCAATGACAGTTTCTAGCCATTGCGCAGGGCTTACCCACCGCGCCCCTTGCGTTCGATCTGTTCCACCTTGGGCCAGATGGATTTGAACAAGGCCTCACGCAGTGGAAGATCGGCACAATTCGCAGGCGCATAATCCGGGTGCAACTCACGCGCGAGCACGCGGCGCAGCGCATCAAAGCGGTGGCGATCCATTTCATCGGCCTCTTCGGTCAGCATGCGCGCCTCAGCGGCCAAAGCGCGGCGCTTCCAGGCTTCACGTTCGGCGATCAGCAGCCGGCAGGCATCACGGAGTTTTTGCATATTCTCCCGCTCGGCCATCAGCACACGGGCTGCGTCACGCAGTTTTTCCAGTAGTTTCTGCTGCCCTTCATCAGTGGATTGGCCAAGGGGCGCCCCGGCGACGAGAGTTTCTTGAGGTCTTTCGAACTCGGGTGTGGGGCTTTGCTGCGGCGTAGCAGCCTGGGCCGCCGTGGCTTTGCGAACGGCAGGCGGACCCTGAGGCCGGGACACAGGCCACCAGCCGTGATCGTCTATGGTGCCAACAACGCCCGCTTGCTCCATGCGCTGCAGGTAGTCGAGAGCCAAGCTCCAACGGATCCCAAGGCCATCCGCCAGGGCGCTGGTATTGATCCGCGGCTGGCGGCGCACATAGCGCACCGCATCTGCGTAGCTTGGAATCGGCATGGACCACCATCAGGCGATCCCGGGTGGATCGCCTGAAGGCATTTTCGCCTGACCCGGTTAAGTTACCGTGAAGCGCGCCATCGCCTGCGCCCGAAGGGTTAACCAGCGGTGATCCTGGCTGCCCGCACAACCTCGACCCAGGCGGCGGTTTCGCGTTCCATGCGGGCCGCGAGCGCTTCCGGCGAGGAAGGCACCACCAGCGCCCCGGCAACAAAGGCGCGTTTGCGGATGGCGGGATCAGCCAACACTTCGTTCAATTTCTGCGCCAGCAGCCGCGCCACGGGTTCCGGCGTGCCGCGCGGGGCGAAAAGGCTGAACCAGACATTGAGGTCCAGATCCGCCAAGCCTTCTTCCTTGGCTGACGGAATATGCGGCATGCCGGGATGACGTTCATTGGAACTGACGCAAAGCGCGCGCAGCCTGCCATCCGCGACCAGCGGCGTGAGTGGTGGCGGGGAATTCATGTAGAAATGCACGCGCCCCGCGATCAGGTCGCGAATGGTTTCGCCCGTGCCGCGATAGGGCACATGCAGCATGTCAATGCCCGCGCGCAGCTTGAGCAATTCCGCGCCCAGATGATGCATGGACCCAACGCCCGCCGAGGCATAAGTTAGATCGCCCGGCCTTTGTTTGGCGTAGGCCATGAATTCACGCATGGTAGTAGCCGGCACCGAAGGGTGCGTCACGAAAAGCTGCGGCGTATCGGTGATCTGACCGATTGGGATGAAGTCGCGTGCCGGCAGGATATTGCCCAGCGTGCCAACCGCGACCCGCCCGGTCATGGTGCCGCAATAGCCACAGAGCAGCGTATGGCCATCAGGCCGCGCTTGCAGCACGGAAGTCAGCCCCACCACATCATTCCCGCCGGGGCGGTTTTCCACCACCATGGAACCACCCAAGGCGCGGCCCAATTGATCCGCAATCAGTCTGGCGCTGAAATCCGTGCCACCGCCGGCGGGGGCGGGCACCACCAGCGTGATCGGCCGATTGGGGAAGGTGTCCTGAGCGCGCACCAGCGCCGGGGCGCCGAGCAGGCCAAGCGCCGTGCCGGTCAATGCGCGGCGGGAAAGGGTTTGCGTCATCGCGATTTGCTCCTGTTCTTTTTTTATAGGGCGCCGGCAGCGGTGACGCCGCCATCCACGATCAATTCCGTGCCCGTGATGTGCTTCGCCTCATTGGAAACCAGGAACAGCACCGCATGGGCGATATCCCAGCCCTCGCCCATCTTGCCGAGAGGCACTTGCGCATCGCGCTTGGCGATCAGCGCGGCGGCGTCATTGCCGCCCAATTGCCTGACGAGCCGATGTTCTACGAGTGGTGTATGCATCAGCCCCGGCACCACAGTGTTGCAGCGCACACCCGCCTTGGCGTTTTCGATGGCGACTGATTTGGACAAGGCCACAATGCCGTATTTGGTCGCGCTATAGGCCACATGCGGCCGCGCCGCCTGCATGCGATAACCGGCGATGGAGGAGATATTCACAATCGCACTCCCCGGCCGCTTCTTCAAATGTGGCAATGCAAATTTGCAGCCCAGGAAAGCGGATTTCAGGTTGAAATCCACCTGGCGATCCCAGACTTCCTCTGGCATGGATTCCGCGCCGCCGGGGTGTGAGCCGCCGACATTATTGACCATGATGTCCAACTGGCCAGAGCGTGCAACGCAGGCTTCCACCGCCGCCTGGAAGCTCTCGGAATCAAGCACATCGCAAATATGCGAGCTGGCTTCCCCGCCTTCGGATTTGATGATGCCGATGGTCTCCTCAACCGCGGCCGCGTTGTTATCCAGGCCAAACACCTTGGCCCCCTGGCGCGCGAGCAGCACGGCTGTCGCCTTGCCATTCCCCCAACCGGGGCCGACCGAACCCGCACCGGTGACGATGGCGACCTTGCCTTTGAGACTGAGCATGTGTTCCTCCGAAGTGCTTTGGCGTGAAGCATCTGCGCTTCGCGCGGCCCCGTCCAGACCCCTTGCAATGAGGGCGCGCAATCCGCGCCGTGATCACCAAAACCCTCTCGGCCACCGTCTGGGAGGAAAACGCCGATGGCGCGCTGATCCAGGAAGATGGCATCATCGCCGAGATCGGTACCTATGGAGTTCTGCGCCGCAAGCACCCGCATGTGCCGGTGGTGGTGTCTGGGCGCGAGGTCATGCTGCCATGCTTTGTCAATGCGCATCACCATGTCGGGCTGATGCCGGTGCAATTGGGCTCACCCCATATGCCGCTGGAGCTTTGGTTCGTCACGCGCATGGCCGCGCGCAATGTGAACCCCTATCTCGATACGCTCTATTCCGCCTTTGAGATGATCGGGTCTGGCATCACCACCGTGCAGCATTTGCATGGCTGGGCGCCGGGCAGGCTGCCCGATGTGGAAAAACGCGCGGGCGAGGTGATCCGCGCGTATGAAGAAATTGGCATGCGCGTTTCCTATTGCTTCGCGCTGCGTGATCAGAACCGACTGGTCTATCAGGCGGATCAGGATTTCGTGGCCAGCCTGCCGCCTGAATTGCGCGGGCCGATGCAGCGCTGGTTTGACCGCTTTCAATTGACGCTGGAAGATAATCTGGACCTGTTCCGTAGCCTTCACGGCACCCACAACCCCAAGCGCCGCGTGCGCGTGCAATTGGCGCCGGCCAATCTGCATTGGTGTTCCGATAAGGCTTTGGCGGCGATGGCGGAGCTTTCACGCAGTCATGATGCGCCGATCCATATGCATCTGGTGGAAACCGCCTATCAGAAGGAATATGCGCGCCGCCGCGGCGGCGGCACGGCGGTGGAATATCTTGATCGCTTCGGCTTGCTGGGGCCGAATATGACCCTCGGCCATGGTGTCTGGCTGAATGAGAAGGATATTGATCGCCTCGCCGAAACCGGCACCTGCATTTGCCATAATTGTTCTTCCAATTTCCGACTGCGTTCCGGTGTGGCGTCGCTCAATCGCTTCGAAGCCAAGGGCATCAATACGGCGATTGGGCTGGATGAGGCCGGCATCAATGATGACCGCGACATGCTCCAGGAATTGCGCCTGGTGCTGCGCGCCCATCGCGTGCCAGGCATGGGCGATGATGACGTGCCCGGCATGGGCCAGGTGCTGCGCATGGCAACGGTTGGCGGTGCGCGCACCACTTCCTGGCGCGATAGCCTCGGCACGCTGGAAGTGGGCAAGGGGGCGGATTTGTCGCTCATTGATTGGGACAGCATCGCCTATCCCTATCTGGATGAACTCACCCCTACCCTGGATGCGGTGGTGCAGCGCGCCAAGGCCAGCGCCGTGCGCGCAGTGATGTGTGATGGCGAAGTGATTTATCAGGAAGGCCGCTTCACGCGGGTGGACCGCGACTCAGTGCTGAAGGCTTTGCATGATGATCTGTCCCGCGCTTTGGCGGATGATGAGGTGGAACGGCGCCAGCTTTCCAAGGCGCTGCTGCCCCATGCCAAGCGATTCTATGCCGAATACATTGATCCTTCCCGGCATGAACTCTTCTACCGGCCAAGTTCCAGGGTTTGAGGCGCTTGGTCACAAGTAATGCTTGACCTTGGCCCTCAGGGGCGGAAGAAATGTTACTATGCATCCTCACCGCCTTTTGCCGTTTCTGAGCGCACTGCTGCTGGCCGCGCCGGCCTTTGGCCAATCAAGCCTGGGGGGCGCGCAGAATGTGCCGCCGCCGCGCCAGGCCGCACCCGCCGCGCCTGCGCCTGCCGCGCAGCAACGGCCAGAACCGCGCCCGCCGGTGGTCAATCCGCCGCCGAGACCCCAGGCGACGCAACGCAATGCGGAGGGGCAGCAGCGTCCGCCGGCTGCGCAACAACAGCAGCGCCCGCCTGGGCAACAGCAGCGTCAGGCAGGGCAGCAACAACGCCCCGCCGGTCAGCCACAAGCGGGCCAGGGCAATCGCGCCGCCGCCGGCGCTGCCGCGGGTGTTGCGGCCGGCGCCGCTGCGGGCGCCGCCGTCACCGCCGGCGCTGCCAAACCAGCCGAGCCCACGCCCGCGCCCCCCCCGCCAGCGGAACGCGCCCCTACCATCGGGTCCATCTCGGGCCTGCCGCTGCCGCGTTTTGCCGCGCTGCGTTCGGATGAGGTGAATATGCGCAGCGGCCCGGGCACGCGCTTCCCCATTGAATGGACCTATCAGCGCCGCGAACTACCGGTGGAAATCGTGCGCGAATTCGAACTCTGGCGCCGCATCCGCGACCCGGAAGGCACGGAAGGCTGGGTGCATCAATCAACGCTGATGGGCCGGCGTTCCTTTGTGGTGCGTGGCGCGCCCGGCACTGAGGTCATGCTCCGCCGCCGGGCAGAGGATCAGGCGCAGCCCGTCGCGCGGCTGCGCCCCGGCGTGGTGGGGCGGCTGCGTGCCTGTGAGGCCAATAGCCCCTGGTGTGAGGCGCAAATCGGCGAATTCCGGGGCTATATCAAGCGCGCCGATATCTGGGGCGTGGGGCCGACCGAGGAAGTGAAATAACGCCCCTTTCGCGCCCTGGCTTTTCCAGATTAAGCTTGCGCCATGACCGAGGAATCACCCAACCGCGCGCTGCACGACATAGGCGGGATTGCGCGCTTCCGCTGCACCCCAGTTGAGCATGATGAGGCTCCGCCCGATGCCTTCGGCAAGAAGGTGGATGCCATTCGGCAAATCCTGGCGCAGAAGAAGATGATGACGGTGGATGAGCTTCGCCGTGGCATCGAAAGCATCCCACAGGATGAATATTTCGCGCTTGGCTATTACGAACGCTGGCTACGTTCCATCGCGACGCTCATGGTCGAAAAAGGCGTGATCCGGCAGGAGGATTTGGCATGAACACCGCGCCACGCTTCGCCCCTGGCGCGCAAGTGCGCGTGAAGGATGATTGGCCCGAAACCCGTGGCCCCTGCCATATCCGCACGCCCCATTACGTGCGCGGGCGGCTGGGCCAGGTGGTGCGCCCGCTGGGCGCCTTCCCCAACCCGGAAGACCTGGCCTTCGCCCGCCCGGCGCCGCGCCGGCAGCTTTACCATGTGCTGTTCGAACAGCCGCCCATTTGGAATGAGGGTAAGGCCGGCGATACGGTGATGGTGGAAATCTTCGAACATTGGTTGGAGGAAGCCTGACATGGCCGCGCCCCCCTCTGGCGTAAACCTCGCGCTGCTCGACAAGCTGGTTGCCGCACTCTCCGCCAAAGGGCTGGTGACTGAGGCTGAAATCGCCGAACGCCAGGCGATCACGGATCGTGCGAGCCCCGAGATCGGAGCGCGCATGGTGGCCCGCGCCTGGACCGATCCTGATTACTACGCGCTGCTGATGCGTGACGGTAAGGCCGCGGCTGAGGCGGCGGGTGCTTCCGTGGCCGGCGCCCCGGAACTTGGTGTTTTGGAAAATACGCCAAAGCAGCATCATTTGGTGGTCTGTACGCTCTGTTCCTGTTACCCGCGCGCGCTGTTGGGCTACCCGCCCGGCTGGTACAAATCCTTCGCCTATCGGTCACGCGCCGTGCGCGAACCCCGCGCGGTGCTGGCGGAATGGGGCACGCAAATCCCCGATGATGTGGAAATCCGCGTGGTGGATAGCACGGCGGATTATCGCTGGATGGTGCTGCCGATGCGGCCCGCTGGGACGGAGGGGTGGAGTGCGGAGAAGTTGGCGGGAATTGTGACGCGGGATGCGTTGGTTGGGGTGGCGGTGCCGCGGGTGTGAGGAAGAATTTCTTGTTTTTTTGAGCAAAAAAACCCGGCGAAAGGAAAACAGGTCGTTAATTCTGTTTGTCAACTATTCAACCTGTATATAATTCGATGTTTTCCCACGGGTACGGTGACGCTCCTAGAGTTCAGCCTATATCCCCATCAGTTTTTGAACTTTCAATCAGCCTTTGAGTGTCGGACTTGATCAAGCGTGTTTGCCTCACTTGTTCCGTGATTTCATTGATCGTTGATCTTAATTCTTCTGTTGTTGCCTTGTCGGCATCATCTGGAGTCATAGGTGCAGGCGGAGGAATCATGTCTACATCGCCGCCCCTCCTTGAAAATTCAATAAATTTCTGAATTGATTTCTTTAGTATTGCCTCATTTTCAGATGACATGCCGCCATAAGGCGGCATTTCCTTAATCTTTTTGAGGATTTCTTGTGGTCCGTGTTCGTGTAGTTCCCGCTGTCTACTCTTGATTCCTTCCTCGAGGTCTTTGTTTAGTATTTGCCTCGGACTCCACTCCTCGATCAACTTCGCGATTTCGTATCCCGTTTTCACAATTTCAGCTGCTTCCTTCATGATGAGAGCTAACAGCATGGCAACGGCGAGGGCTGTTCGAAGAGTAACGATTATGGAGCCGGTTGAGGCTCCAATAATCTCTACATCCTCTGGCTTTGCAGATACTGCCAGGGTGATACCTCTCGCTATATCATACCATTCAGCAGCAGATTCCTTGAAGTCCGCAACATCTTTAATACTCGCATCGCCCGCAAACTGAACTCGGAAAATGACAAGTTTCTCCGAACTCTGAGAAATTGGCTCGCCCTCAATCATTACATCTTTGAGCGACGCCCTGACTCGTTCGAAAAGCACGATAAGCTTATCGAGTTCCTGCTTCGCCCGCCGGCTATCTTGAGCTGTAGTCGCAGGATCATAGTTCCCTTCTTTTACGGTTTTTTCTATGAAGCGCCAGCCGGGCTTACCGAGCAGTTCGTAAATTCCAATTTTTCCTAGGAGATCGGCCTGTTGCTTGGTCAAATGCTCAACAGGCATTGCGTTGAGCCAAATGCGCAATTCTTCCATCAAATCGCGAAGCGGAACCTTGCTCGTGTTGTTTGCATTTTGTTCCAGGGCAACGACGAGTTGTTCATAAGGCGCCATGGTCGGGAGCACCCATTGCCCTATCCAATCAGCAAGACCTGTGACTTCGATAACATCCATACCGAGAACCTCCCAGTTTACTTTGAAACTTTAACCTACTGAAAACAGCATTTGAAACGCTTTCGCTCGTAACATTCTTTAACGTATAATGAAAAGACTTTCTCTGGCTGGCGCCTAAAAAAGAACCATGTTGACCTCTGTCGTAACCCCCCCCTCAACTCATCAACCAAACCATAACCGTCCCGCCCGAGGTCAGCAATATATGCCCAAAAGGCACCGCAGCCGTATAGCCCAGCACCGCAATCGGGCTGCCTGATTTTTCCTGCAATGCGGCCAAAGCCGCTGTCATGGTTTGCGCGCCGGAAAGCGCGCCCAGCAGCAAAAGCGGGTTCATGCGCAGCACATAGCGCCCGATGAAAAGCCCCAGGAATTGCGGCACCAGGGTCACGAAAACCCCGGCAATCAGCAGGCCAAAGCCCACTTCGCGCACCGCATCCACAAATACAGGGCCTGCATGCAGGCCGATCATGCCAACAAAACCAGCCAAGCCAAGCGATGTCATGAGCGAAATCGCCGCATCGGGAATGCGCGCGAATTGCGGCCGATGGGAACGTAGCCAGCCAATGAAAAGCCCTGCCATCAGCGTACCCACGCTGGTCGAAAGCGCGATATGTGCTCCGCCAATATCAAAGCCCGCAATTGTGCCAATCAGCCCGCCCAGGAAAATCGCAATCCCAAGCGTTACGTAATCGGTTGAATCCGTCGGGCGGATGGCGGCACCCGCCAGCGCCGCGGCGGCTTCCACATTCTTCTCAGTTCCGATCAGGGTAATGATATCGCCGCGTTCCAGCCTAGTTTCAGGGGTGATCGGCACTTCAAGCCCGCTTCGCATGATTTGGCGCAGGAAAACGCCGCGCGCTGCAGGCGCATCGCCAAGCTCGACGATACTGCGCCCGATGACTTCCTTGCTTGCGACATAAACATCCAGCGAAAGTGCCGCTATATCGAGCAATTGCTGATCTTCAACTTCGCGCAGGTCGGTGCCGAAAATGTCGATCAAAACCTCACGCCGCGCTTCCAGCGCGATGATGTCACCATCCTGCAACTCCAAGTCCGGACGCGGATCCAAAAGCGCTTCGCCACGGCGAATGCGTTCGATGAATACGCGCTGTCCCGAAGCCTCTGCTTCAACCGCCGCCACGCTCTGGCCGATCAGCGCTGCATCGGGCGCAATCGCATAGGCGCGGATTTCAACGGGCCGCCAGGCAGATGCTATGCCGGCGCGCTTGTGGGTAAAGCCGTATTTCTCTTCAAGCTTGCGTGCTTCCGCCACCACATCAATGCGTAGAATTGCCGGCCCGATGACAGTTGTCATCAAAATCACGCCGAGTGCACCAAACAGATAGCAAAGCGCATCCGCAACCGCGATATGGCTGATCATTTGATCGCGCTGTTCTTTCGGCAGTGGCAGCGCGCGGATCGCTTCGGCCGCCGTACCAATGGCTGGTGACTCCGTGGTGGCGCCGGAAAAAAGCCCAGCAGCGAAGCCGGCATCAAGCCCCAGAATACGCGCCGCAATCACTGCCGTTGCGATGGCAGTCAATGGCACGATGATGCCAATGGCAATGCCAGGCAGCCCTTCGCCCTTCACGGCACTCAAGAATTTCGGCCCAACCGAATAACCAATGCCGAATAGAAACAGCAGAAACAGGATGGAGCGCGCAACCTCTGAAACTGGCACTTCCGCGAATTGGCCAATCAGCAAGCCTGCGAAAAGCGCGCCCGTTACCGGCCCCAAGCCGAAGCCGCGATATTTAAATTGGCCGATGAAATAGCCAAGGCCGACCACCAGAAACACCGTGAGATCGGGATGTTTTTCCAGAAAATGCGCGAAATCGGCGAATCCCATGGGCCATCCCCCCTGCCTTGGCATCCAGGTCAGCCTGAACGAGCAAGACAGCCCTGCCAAGCCCAGCGCTCAGCCTTTCTCCACCAACAGGCTCAGCGCTTCCCGATAAACATCGCGCCGCTTCCGCCCGGTGGCCTTGGCAACCGCTTCCGCCGCATCCTTCACCGAAAGCCCGCCCGCCAGCGCGGCGCGCAACTGCGCGGTCACTTCCGCATCGCCCACCACTGCCTCAGCGGCTGCGGGGCCGACCACGATGCAAATCTCACCGCGCGCTTCGGCGCTGGCGTAATGCGCGGCAAGCGCGCCCAAGCTGCCGTGCCGCACTTCCTCAAACCGCTTGGTCATTTCGCGCGCCACCGCCGCCGGGCGATCCGCACCAAAGGCCGTGGCCATGTCAGCAAGGCTTTCGGCCAGCCGATGCGGTGCCTCGTAAAAAATCATGCTGGCCGCAAGCCCGGCCTGTTCCAGCGCCTTCAGCCGGCCAAGTGCTGCCGCACGCGCGGTCTGGCGCGGTGGCAGGAAGCCTTGAAACAGGAAGGGCTCGGGCGGCAGGCCGGAAAGTACCAACGCCATCACCGCCGCATTGGGGCCGGGGATGGCGGAAATGGCCAGGCCCGCCGCAATCGCTGCGCGCGCCAGCCGAAAGCCTGGATCACTCACCAAAGGCGTGCCGGCATCCGATACCAGCGCCAATTTCTGGCCCCGACGCAGCATTTCCAGTATGCGGGGCAGCTCGTTCGCTTCATTATGGTCATGCAGGGGGATCAGGCGCGCTGCCACGCCAAGGCGGGCGAGCATTGCGCCGGTAGTTCTGCTATCCTCACACAGCACCGCATCGGCGGCCTTCAGGGCGGCCAGGGCGCGGGGCGAAAGATCCCCCATATTGCCTATGGGGGTGGCAACCAATGTCAGGCCAGGCCCGATAGCGGGCGCAGCCGAAGGATGGACCGACCGTGCCTCGTTTTCTGAATCGGCTGTCGTCACGCCTGATCGCCCTTGCTTCGCTTGGGATGCTTGTCGCGCTTGCGGCCTGTGCCCCGCAAGCCCCCATCATGGTGGGGCCCCCGCCAAGCGGCGCGCCAGCGGATATGGGGCGGATTCGTGTCGCTTTATTGTTGCCGCTGTCAGGGCAGCAGGAAGCGCTTGGCCGCGCCTTGCAACAGGCGTCGGAATTGGCGCTGTTTGAACAGAATGACCGCCGGGTGGAATTTGTGCCCCTGGATACGGCAGGTACGGCCATGGGTGCTGGGGATGCCGCGCGGCGGGCCGTCAGCCTTGGCGCGGTCAGCATGGTCGGCCCGCTGACCGGGGCCGAGACCGCGGGTGCGGCCCCAGTGGCGCAAGCTGCCCGCCTGCCGGTGCTGGCCTTTACCAATGATGCGTCCCAGGCAAGGCCGGGGGTTTGGACGCTTGGTGTCACGCCGGAACAGCAGATGCGCCGCGTGATGGGATCGGCCATGTCAAACGGCGCGCGGCAATTCGGCATGGTGGCGCCGGATGATGCCTTCGGACGCGCCTTGGCCGGCGCCATGCGACAGGCGGCGGCGGATTTCAACCTGCCAAGCCCGGCGATTGCGCTGTTCAATGAAAGGGCGGGCGCGGCCGGGCCGGTGCAGGAAATGTCTCGACGTGCGACCAACCCGATTGATGCGGTGGTGATCGGCGCCACCGGCTTCCGGGCGCGGGAATTGGCCGCAGCGGTCAGGGCAGGGGCGCAGGATAATCCGCGGCCCGTGCTGCTCGGCCATGCGCTATGGATTGCCGATGCCGGGCTTGCCAATGAACCCGCCCTGCATGGCGCGCTTTTCCCCGCCCCGGATGAACGTGCCCGAGGCGCCTTTGATGCGCGCTTCCAGCAGGCTTTTGGCCAGCGCGCCCCGCGCATCGCGGGGGTTGCGCATGATGCGGCGCTGATGGCCGCGGGCCTTGCGGTTGCGCCGGCCGGCACATCGCCTGATGCCATGCCGCGCTTTGATGGCGTGGATGGCCCGGTGCAATTGCGCGCCAATGGGGCGGTGGATCGCAGCCTCGCGCTGTTTCGCGTCTCGCCCAATGGCGATGCCGTGCTGGTGGAACCGCCGATGCCGCTCGGTGTTGGTTTCTAGATCCTTGCGGCGCGGCAGGTTCTTCACATGAAGCCCCTGCTGCGGCTTGCCTTTGCAATTGGCGCGGTGCCGCTGCTGGTGCTTTGTCTGCTGATGCTGACGCGCGAATTGCGGCCTTTGCCGGGCATGGCGGCCTGTGCTGCTGTGATGTTCGGAAGCCTTGCGCTGGCCTGGGGCTGGCGCGCGCGGCTTGCCCTTCTGGCGGTCAGCCTTGGTGAGGCGCTGGCGCAAGTCAGAGCGGCTCCCGCAAGGGCTGAGGTTGCTGCGCTGCCGTCCACGGATGATCTGGCAGATGGTATTCGCCGCCTGGCGCGGGGCCTCGCGGAACAGGGTGCGCTTTTGGAAAGGCTGCGCCGGGCGGATGCCGCCATTCTGGAAAACCTGCCCGAACCCGTTCTGCTGCTTTCGGCTGAACGCGCTGTGCTGCGCGCCAACCCTGCGGCACGGGCGATGCTTGGGCCGGAAGCGGCTGGGCAGGGGCCGGATGCAGCGGCGCTGCTTCGCCATCCGGTATTGGCCGCCGCCATGGATGATGCGTTGGCCTTGGGCCATGCCTCCACGGCGGAACTCCATCTGCCCGTGCCCGTACCGCGCGAGGTCTCGGCCCGCGTTGTGCCGCTTGATCCGCCGCTTGCCGATGGTGGGCGGCTTTTGATCCTGTTGATTGATCGCAGCCGGGAAGCGGCGATTGAACGGACGCGCGCCGATTTTGTGGCCAATGCCAGCCATGAATTGCGCACGCCCTTGGCAAGCCTGCTTGGTTTCATTGAAACCTTGCGCGGCCCTGCCGCCGATGATCCCGCCGCGCAGCAGCGCTTCCTTGGCATCATGGCCGAACAGGGTGAGCGGATGCGCCGGCTGATTGATGATCTGCTGAGCCTCTCGCGGATTGAGATGGAAGAACATCAGCCGCCGGTCGGCGAAGCACCGCTTGCCATGATCATACGCGCGGAAGTGGAGGCGCTGTCACCGCTGATGAAGCGGCGCGATTCAAGGGCGGAACTGGACCTGGATGCAGCGCTGGTGGCGCGGCCCGCCAATGCGGATCAGGTGGCGCAGGTGATCCGCAATGTCCTGGAAAATGCGATCAATCATGGGCGTGACGGTGGGGTGATTGCTGTCACCTTGAAGTCTGCGGTGGCAGAGGATGGCACCGCGCGCCCCGGTGCCTTGCTCAGTATTGCCGATGATGGCCCCGGCATTGCGAAGCACCATATCCCGCGCCTGACCGAAAGGTTTTACCGCGTGGACCCGGCGCGTTCCCGCCATAAGGGCGGCACCGGGCTTGGCCTTGCCATTACGCGCCATATCGTGATGCGCCATCGCGGAAGGCTTGCGATTGAAAGCACCGAAGGGCTTGGCACCAAGGTGCATGTTTGGCTGCCCATGGGGTAGCGCCAGGGCGCGCTCTCGGTCATGATTGGCGCGAGAGCCGGGGGCGGGCGGGGGCATCACCGCCCCTGTGCCGGAAGGGCAATAACGGGAGGGTATCCATGAAAATCCAACGTCGCGGTCTTTTGACCTCAGCCGGCGCGCTGCTTGCGGCGCCCGCCCTGGCGCAGCCGCGCTGGCCTGATCGACCCATTGAAATCATTGTCGGCTTCACGGCCGGCGGCGCGACCGATCTTGATGCGCGGGGCTATGCGGCGGCGCTGGAAAAGCGCATCGGCGGATCAGTGGTGGTGGTGAACCGCCCCGGCGCGGGTGGTGAGGTTGCCTTGGCGGCGGTCGCACGTTCCCGCCCTGATGGCCATACCATCGGCACCACCAATATGCCTGGCTTGCTGACGATCCCGATTGAGCGCACGGCGCAGTTCAAGCTGGATGATTTTGTTGGCATCGGCAATCTGGTGACCGATCCTTCTGCCATTACAGTGCATGAGGATAGCCCCTACCGGACGCTCGCGGACCTGCTGGCGGCGGCGCGGGCGCGGCCAGATACCATCACCTATGCTTCGCCCGGCGTGGGCACGGATGATCATTTGCAATTGGTATTGTTGCAGGCAGCGACCGGGACGCGCTTTATCCATGTGGTGTTTCAGGGGGACCCGCAGCTTCGCACCGCCGTGCTTGGCAAGCAGGTGGATAGCATGGGGCTGAACCTTGGCCCGGTCACTGCAAATACTGATAAGCTCCGTGTCCTGTCCCAGGGTGGCGCCACGCGCAGCCGCTTCCGCCAGGATGTGCCGACCCTGATCGAATTGGGTTTTCCGGTGCAAATGGCCTCTGAACGGGGCTTGGTCATGCCGGCGGCCACGCCGCCCGCCATTGTGCAGCGCCTGCGTGAGGCGACCGTTGATATCGCGCGCGATCCGGAATTTGTGAAAATCCTGGAAGGGCGCTTCACCGAACCGGCCTATGAGGCGGGCGATGCCTGGTTTGAACGGTTGCGCCGGCAGGAAGCGGAGTATCGGCGGCTGTGGCAAGTGACGCCCTGGTCGCAGCGTTGAGGCTTCTTCGCACAGATAGGGGGCGATTGACCAAGCCCGAATAGCCGCATGATGTGTGCCCAAGGGTTGAGATGGGCGGGCAGGGCAGAGTTGCCTTCGGTTATGCGGCCCCGCCGGCTTCACTTCGTGCCTGGCAGGCGGAAGATACGCTCGAGAAGATTCTGGGCGAAATCGGCTGCGGTCGCCATTGAACTGGTTGAACTCTCTGGCGCAAGTCGCGGGTTCGTTTCCAAACCCATGGGTGCTTGCTTAGGCGACGCGGCCGCAATGGCCTGATATCACGCCGCTGCCGGTTGATGGCGCGACGCTGAATGCGATGGGAGAGTGTGGGACGTCTCAATGAAACATTGTCGGGCAATCGCCTGGTGTTCCGATCGCTGCTGTCGGTTCATGACAGAAGCGTGAATCTGCCCATAGAATATGAGGCTGGTGGTGCGCGGGGCCATCGTTGGATCGGGAAACGTCATCATGAATCGCACCAGTAGCCCGCGGTAGGCTCCGCTAATGAGAATATGCCGCATGGGCGTGCAAAGCCCAGTTCATGGCCGACGGGCAGGGGAGAAGAGTGAAACATGACCAACCTCCATTCATGCCCGGCCGTTGAACGAACACTTCGGTTATATTTCCAAGGGTCATTTCAACTTTACTTTAAGACATTACATGCTAATATTCAACCATAACGTGAGCGTTATAATCGTTCTCATAACTTGGGAGAGGGGAGATTGAGTCGATGTTGAGTGGGGCCTATCGCGGGCGCCAGATGAGAGGATCGGGTATCCTGTCCCTCGTTGCTCTGCTGCTGGCGGGGTGCGGTGGAACCTCCGGCTTGGGCGGAACGGGCGAGGTGGCTCCACTTGCGCCGCGACCAATTTTGGACCCGATTGCGGCTTTTGCGGCAGACCCGCCGAATAACGCCCAGGCCCAAGTATTCCTTGCCGAGCGGAATGAAACCGTTACCCTACGGATTATGCGCCACTATGCGGCCGCGAGCGGGCGTGAATGTCGGGAAGTGCGCGTCACGCAGCGCGGCGGCGATAGCCTAAGGCTGTTTTGTCGCGCCGGTACCGGGTGGATCGAAGCGCGTCCCCTGATTGCGCAAACGGATGCGCGTTGATGAGCTTCAAGGAGGAAGTGGCCCTGACGCTCCGCGGCGCGCGCATGCAGCGCCGCGTGATCGGGGCGCTGATCATCCGGGAATTGCATTCGCGCTTCGGGCAACATTACTACGGTTATATTTGGTTGTTTTTTGAACCATTGCTGCTGGGTAGTGCCATTGGGCTGGTACATTATCTGAATGATCATTCGGCAATTTTCGGTCCTTTTGAATTTTTTGCTGCCGGATACATCCTGTATTTTATCTTTCGTGGCATTCTTAACCGCGCAACAGCTGCTATTCGTTCCAACCTGCACCTGCTTTATCACAGAACTGTAACCTTGCCCGATATATTCTTCGCCCGCCATCTTATCGAAACAATCTCCTGCATCGGTGTGATGTTTGTTTTTATGTTTGCGCTTTTTGTTGTGAATGGCGAGATGGTCGAAGACCCGACCAAAATCATTCTCGCGTTTATTGGCATGGCCCTTCTCACGCAGGGTATGGCCCTGATGGCAGCGGCCGCGACCGAAGCCATGGAAGGGATGGAGAGAGCCGTCCATGCATTTACGTATTTGACTCTTCCCATTTGCGGGATGTTTTTTCTGGTTGAGTGGTTGCCTGAATCGCTGCAGGAACTGGCCTTATATGTTCCGATGGTCCATCTTTTTGAGCTTATGCGTGACGGCCAGTTCGGGTCGCGCTTTCAAGCGCATTATGATCTTGGCTACGTGGCCGCATGGATCCTGGTGACCCATTTACTTGGCCTCGCCGCGCTTCGCATCACGCGTCAGCGCCTGGGGTTGGAATAGGCGTCGCCATGGCCCTCGAACTGATCAATGTGCACAAACACTATCCGACCAGGACAGGTCAAAAAATCATCTTGCATGGCGCTTCCGGTAGGATAGCGCGCGGGGAGAAGGTTGGCATCCTGGGGCGAAATGGCTCTGGCAAATCAACCCTTGTGCGCATGCTGGGCGGGGTTGAAGCGCCAACCAAGGGGCGCATCAATCGGACAATGACCATTTCCTGGCCGATTGGCATGGCAGCCGGGTTTTCTGGGCAGCTTTCCGGGGCTGACAATGCAAGATTGATCGCTCGCCTTTATGGGCGCGACATTCGAAAGATAACCGATTTTGTTGCCGATTTTTCCGAACTCGGTGACTATTTTCGCATGCCCATGATGACCTACTCTTCTGGCATGCGCTCTCGGCTTGCGCTCGCCGTTTCGCTCGCCGTGGATTTTGATTGCTATCTGGTGGATGAGGCCTTGGCTGTTGGCGATACGCGCTTTGGTCGTGCCTTCGCCGAGAAAATCGAAAGATCCGGGCTCATTCTGGTATCCCACTCTCCCGCCCTGGTAAGGCGGCTTTGCACCCGCGCAGCCGTGCTTGATCAGGGAATCCTAACCTTCTATGACGATCTCGATGAAGCTCTCGCCACTTATAACGCTCTCTGAGCCTAGTGCCAGTCGTAGCGGTGAGGCTCTTGAGCCAGCACCACCGCCGCAGCCATGGCTGTTGCGCCTGGTGCGGAAGCCTTTTTTCTTGCTGGTCATCCTGCCAAGTTTGCTTGTGGCCTTTTATTTTTACGGCATCGCCGCACCGCAATATGTCTCTGAGGCAAGATTTGTTGTTCATTCGCGGGGAAATGATGGTGGCGGGCCAGCCGCCGCCCTGCGTGCTGCCGCAGGGGGCGCGCTTGGCGGCCTGGGCGGGGCCATGTCTTCAGGCGAAGCGAATAGTATCCGCAACTTTCTCTCCTCCCTCGATGCGGTCATGC
Source organism: Roseomonas sp. (assembly GCA_020249265.1). GTDB lineage: Bacteria > Pseudomonadota > Alphaproteobacteria > Acetobacterales > Acetobacteraceae > Neoroseomonas. Next base: position 73,389 of record JADCGA010000008.1, on the reverse strand, counting down.
AGGCCAATGAAAAGCTTGACTTGGTCGAATTGTGGCGCCGCCCGGAAGCTGATTTTTTGGCGCGAATTTGGTTCACCGAACCGGAACGCATTGCGCGCTTCTTCAAGCATATGGTCACTGTCACTCTTGACCCCATGACAGGTGTCACAACCTTGCAGGTCCGCAGCTTTCGTCCGGAGGATTCCAAGGAACTGGCTGAGACGCTGTTGGTCGCGGCGGAATCGCTGGTCAACCGGCTCTCGGAGCGTGCTCGCGGCGACACTTTGCGACTTGCGCAACAGGAAATTGAAGTCGCAGAGCGGCGTGTTCAGGAAAGCCGTGCTGCCCTTGTTCGTTTTCGCGAACAGGAAAGAGAGCTCGATAGCGCCGGGGCGGTGCAGGCAGCGCTTGTTCTTCGCGGTCAATTGGAAGGCGCGCTGGCCCAAGCCAGGGCTGAATTGACGGAACGCCAGCAATTCATGCGGCCCGACAATCCCGCCCTGCAGGCAACCCGCAATCGCATTGAAGCGCTGGAACGCCAAATCTCTGCCGAGCGTTCGCGTCACACTGATTCGACTGCCAATGTCGGCGGGGCGGTCCTTGCGCGTCAATTGGCCGCCTATGAAAGGCTCATGCTGGAACGGGAATTTGCTGACAAACAGCTCGCCTCTGCCACCGCAAGCCTTGAAACGGCGCGCATGGAAGCGCAACGCCAGCAACTCTATCTCTCGCGTATCGTCCAGCCCAATCTGGCTGTTTATCCGCTCTACCCCCGGAGCTTCACGAATACAGCGAGCATCTTTCTGGGATTGGTCATCGCCTATGGCATCGGTTGGCTTTTGATTGTGGGGATGCGTGAACATGCGGCTTAAGCGCATAAGTTTCCTGGCACATGTTTTCCTGTTTTTCTTTGGGTTTTTCCTGATCGGCACGGGATTGCCTGCCCTTGCCCAGACCCAACCACAGGCTCCGGGCTCCAACATCATCCCGGGCATGCCAAGCTTTCCCAGGAATATGATTCCGGCCCTGCCTGGTCTCCCTCCCGGTGGCGATCAGATGCAGCCACCCCCTGTCTTCGATCAACGCAGCCTTGCTGATTTGCCCGGCCAGTCGCGCGCGACGGAACGTGCAGGCAGCCCTACCCAGGCCGAGGGTGGCCCCACGCTAGTCACGCCGCTCGGCGACTTGCAACGTTCTCTCGGTGCTCCAACGGCGGTATTTGGTGCGGCCCTTTTCACCGGGCAGCCGCAATCTTCGTCCGATGCACCAAATCCGAATTATGTCCTGGCCCCTGGTGATCGGATCAGCGTGCGCGCCTGGGGGGCGGTTGATGCTGAACAAATCGCCCAGATTGATCCTGCGGGTAATCTTTTCCTGCCCAATATCGGGCCCATTCGTGTAGCGGGGGTGCGTGTCGGCGATTTGCAGCGCATCGTGGAAGGCGAAATCCGCCGTGTCTACACACAGCAGGTCCAGGTTTATGCCACGGTCCTGTCCACCCAAAGGATCGGCGTTTTCGTGGCCGGTTTTGTCAGGGCGCCCGGTCGCTACGCGGGCGCAGCTTCGGACAGTATCCTTGATTTTCTGCTGCGCGCCGGCGGTGTTGACCCCGCGCGCGGTTCCTTCCGGGAAATCAGCGTGCAGCGCGGTGGCACCACGGTTACCAGCCTTGATCTTTATCATTTCCTGTTTGACGGCAATATTCCGCAGATACGCTTGCAGGAAGGCGATACCATCCTTGTTGGCCGGCAGCGCCCGCTGATCGGCGCGGATGGCGCGGTGCGCAACAATTACCTGTTTGAAAGCGCGCAACGTGGCCCCATGCGGGGTCAGGATTTGATCAATTACGCCCGGCCTTTGCCGGCAGCAACCAATGCGGTGGTGCGTGGTGTGCGGAATGCGCAGCCCTTTTCGCGCTATGTCACCCTGGCCGAGCTTGCCCGTCAGACCTTGAATGATCAGGATACGGTAACCTTCGTCGCTGATGTGGCCTTGCGCACCGTGCGCATCACAATCGAAGGCAGCCGCCTCTACCCGTCGGTTCTTGTCGCGGATCGGGATTTTTCACTGTGCCAGATTCTGGATCACGTGGCGGTGGACCCAACGCTTGCGAATACCTCGGCTGTTTTCCTGCTGCGCCCCCGCCTTGCCCTGCAGCAGAAGCGCGCCATTGATGATTCGCTTGATCGGCTGGAACGGCAGCTGTTTCTCTCTCCGGCCATGACCCCAGGTGTGGCCGCAGCGCGCACCGCCGAAGCCAATCTCGTGCTTTCCTATATCAGCCGCGCGCGTCGCAGCCTGCCCGAAGGTCGCCTGGTTGTGGTGAATGAGGATGGCACCTGCGCGCCGGTACGCCTGGAAGATGGCGATGTCATCGTCATTCCGGAACGTTCTCAGACCGTGATGGTCCAAGGTGAAGTCAGAATGCCACGCGCCGTCTTGTGGCGCGAAGGGACGACCATTGAACAATACCTTGAACAGGCAGGCGGATTGACGGCGCGCGGGGCGCGCTCGACGCTCATGCTGCGTCGGCCAAGCGGGCAGGTTATTCTTGATCCGCGCCAATCACCCGGTCCAGGCGATGAATTGATTGCGCTGCCTTATCTTGACCCGAAGCTCTTCATCATGGGTCAGGAACTGATCACGGCGCTGTTCCAAGTTGCCCTCGCCTCCCGCGCATTTAACAATAATTGACCGGCGCTTTGGCTGTTTCACGCGGCATGGGGTATTGATCCCGGCGGCGCGGCGGGTTCCTCTGCGCTTATGGATGATTCGTCCCCCCGGCTGCCGACCCGCACCGATCTTTTCCTCACCTATGGCAAGATCGGGCTGATCGGCTTTGGTGGCATCAATGCCTGGGCGCGGCGGGTGCTGGTGGAAGAAAAGCGCTGGCTGACGGAACAGGAATATGCCGAAACCCTGGGCCTTGGGCAGGTGCTGCCGGGGCCGAATGCGCTGAATGCGGCCATTATGATTGGGGATCGCTTTCATGGTGCGGTGGGGGCCTTGCTTGCTTCCTGTTCCATGTTTGGCGGGCCGCTGATCATCCTGATGGGGCTTGCGGTGCTGTATGATTCCTATGGCGAGGTGCCTTTGGTGAAGGCTGTGCTCGCCGGTGTCGCGGCGGCGGCGGCCGGCATGGTGCTCGGCACGGCGGTCAAGATGGGGCAGAAGCTGAAGCCGACCTTGGCGCTTTTGGGGGTTGGGCTTTGTGCGCTGGCGGCTGCCGGCTTCTTGCGCGTGCCTTTGCCCATGGTGGTGTTGGGCTTGGCACCCTTAGGCATTCTGGCTTCCTGGTATGGGGCGCGCGGCAAATGACCGCGACGATCTTCTGGCAATTACTGCTCGGTTTTGGCGCCATTTCCCTGGTCTCGGTCGGTGGCGGCATTGCTGTGCTGCCTGAGATGCACCGCCTGGTCGTGGATGTGCATGGTTGGATGAGTGATGCGGATTTCGCGCGCCGCTTCGCGCTAGCCCAAGCAGCACCTGGCCCAAATGTGCTGGTGGTGGGGCTGTTTGGCTGGCATGTCGGCGGCATTCTGGGGATGCTAACGGCCTCAGCCGCCATGACCGTGCCCACCAGCTTGATCGCCTTTGGCTTTTCGCGCCTGCGCGCGCGGCTTTTGGGCCGGCCATGGCTGCGGATTATCGAACGCGGCCTGGTGCCGATTGCGGTTGGGTTGATTGCGGCGTCTGGCCTGCTGCTGGCGCAGGGTTCGGCTGAAAGCTGGGTCACTGTGGTGCTCACCATCTGTTCCGCTATTTTCGTCTGGCGGACGGATTTCAGCCCGCTTTGGGTGCTGGGGGCTGGCGCCATCATTGGGGCTTTGGTGCTGTGATGGGGGAAGGCATCGCGGCACCTGCCTTCCGCGAAGCGGCGCCGCGCGGGCTTTGCACGGATTGCGGTGTTTCGCGCATGGAAAACCCCAAGGCTTGTGGTGCTGCCTGCCAATTCATCAAGCCGGATTATCCGCGCCTGGAAGCCGCCGTGCATGGCCGCGCACGAGACCCCTCGCGCCCCGATGAACTGCATTTCGGCCCGTTTCGACAAATGCTGCGCGCATCGCTGAAGCCGCCTCGGCCCGGCGCGCAATGGACCGGCATCACCACGCGCCTTGCGGAGAAGCTGCTGGAAGCGGGTGCGGTGACCGCCGTGCTGACCATGGCGCCCGACCCTAACGATAAATGGAAACCCGTCCCCGTCCTGGTGACGAAGCCCGAAGCCATGGCCGCCTGCCGCGGCATGCGTATGGGCTATGCGCCGCTACTCGCGCTTCTGGAACCAGCGGCTGCCGCCGGGCATAAGCGCATCGCCGTGATCGGGATTCCCTGCCAAGTCTATGCTTTGCGCGCAATTGAAGCGACGCTCAATCTGGAAGCGCTTTACGTCATCGGCACGCCATGTTCCGACAATACCACGACGGAAAAATTCCATCGCTTTCTTGAACTACTCTCGGACAAGCCAGAGACCATCACCTATCTGGAATTCCGCGCCGATTACCATGTGGAACTTCGCTTCGCTGATGGAAGTAAGCGCGAAATTCCCTTTCTGCAATTGCCGATCAGCCAATTGCCTGCGGATTTCTTCCCGCTGACGTGCCGCAGCTGCGTGGATTACACCAATGTGCTGGCCGATATCACCGTGGGCTATATGGGCGGCCAGGGGGAGCAATGGCTGCTGGTGCGCAATGCGCGGGGCGAGGAATTGCTGCGTTTGCTTGGCGATGAAATCTCCACCGCCGCACCGGGGAGTGCCGGCAAACGTGCCAGCGCAGTAAAGGGATTTCTGGAAAACACGCGCCGCGCCGCCGGTGGCTTACCCTTGCGCCGCATGCCCAATTGGCTGAGGCCCATCATCGGCTGGCTGATGCCGCGCATTGGCCCGCGCGGCTTGGAATTTGCCCGCGCGCGGGTGGAAATGAAGGCCGTGGAAAGCGTGCTGCATCTTGAACGCGCCGAGCCCGCCAAGATGCGCAATATGATCCCAGATCATGTCTGGGCGCTGGTCGCGCCCTATGGGATCAAGAAACCGGATCAGCCTTCCACGCGGTAATTCGGCGCCTCACGCGTCACCGCCACATCATGCACATGGCTTTCGCGCAGGCCGGCACCCGTGATGCGGCGGAAGCGCGCCTTGGTCTGCAATTCGTCAATCGTGGCACAGCCCGTATAGCCCATGGCAGAGCGCAAGCCGCCGACCATTTGATGGATCACGGCGCCAACAGGCCCCTTATAGCCAACGCGCCCCTCAACGCCCTCCGGCACCAGCTTCAAGCTGTCCTGCACTTCCGCCTGGAAGTAGCGATCCGCCGAACCGCGCGCCATGGCGCCGAGTGAACCCATCCCGCGATAGGATTTATAGGACCGGCCCTGATAGAGAAACACTTCACCAGGCGCTTCATCCGTGCCGGCGAAGATGCTGCCCATCATGGCGCAATCCGCACCGGCGGCCAAAGCCTTGGCAAGATCACCGGAAGACCGAATGCCGCCATCGGCAATCACCGGCACGCCCTTTTCGCGTGCGGCGGCGGCACTTTCCATAATGGCGGTCAATTGCGGCACGCCAACGCCGGCCACAATGCGCGTGGTGCAGATGGAACCGGGGCCAATGCCAATCTTCACCGCATCGGCACCCGCTTCAATCAAGGCCAAAGCGCCTTCGGGGGTTGCGACATTGCCGGCAATCACCTGCACGGAATTGGAAAGCCGTTTGATGCGCTCCACCGCCTGCATCACGCCGCCGGAATGGCCATGCGCGGTATCCACGACAACAACATCAACACCCGCCGCCACCAGCAATTCGGCGCGGTGCAGGCCATCATCACCAACGCCCGTCGCCGCCGCCGCGCGCAGCCTTCCCATGCCATCCTTGGAAGCATGTGGATTGGCCTGCGCCTTGTCCATATCCTTCACGGTCACAAGGCCCACGCAGCGCTGCGCCTCATCCACCACCAGCAGCTTTTCGATGCGGTGCTTATGCAACAATGCGCGGGCTTCATCCGGCGTGACCTCAGGCGATGCGGTGACAAGGCCCTCACGCGTCATCAGTTCATAGACCCGCAGATTGGGATCGGTCGCGAAACGCACATCGCGATTGGTGATGATGCCAACCAGGCGGCCAGAGCCTCGTTCCACTACCGGAATGCCGCTGATGCGGTGCCGGTCTTGCAGCGCGCGCACTTCAGCCAGAGTCTGGTCCGGATGCACGGTCAGCGGGTTCACCACCATGCCGGATTCGAATTTCTTCACCTGCCGCACCTGCGCGGCCTGATCTTCCGGCGAGAAATTCTTGTGGATCACGCCAATGCCGCCGGCCTGCGCCATGGCAATCGCCATGAGGGCTTCCGTCACCGTATCCATCGCCGCCGACATCAGCGGGATATTCAGCCGGATTTCCTTGGTAAGGCGTGTATTCGTGACCGTCTGCGCCGGCAGCACGGTGGAATAGGCCGGCACCAGCAGCACATCATCAAAGGCATAAGCCTCAGCGATGGGCATGGCGCCAAAGGATGTGGGAGCAGAGGAGGGTTTTTCGATGGCCATGGTTGGGCTTTCGCGTTGCGCTACCTTGGCGACCCTCCTTAGCCCCTGATCCCGGTGGGCGCAATCACGCGGATGGCGGCTCAGCCGCGAAAGCCGCTCGCCACCACATATAATTCGGCGGATTCCTTTCGGCTGGCTGGCGGTTTCACATGGCGAACGGTCGCGAAATGGCGCTTGAGTGTCGCCAGCATGTCCTTTTCGGACCCGCCCTGAAAGACCTTCGCCACAAAACCGCCACCTGGCGCCAGCACCTTCAGCGCGAAATCAAGCGCCAATTCCGCAAGCGCCATGATGCGCAAATGATCTGTCGCGCCATGGCCCGTGGTATTGGGCGCCATATCGGACAGCACCAGATCCGCCTTGCCGCCAAGGGCCGCGATGATGCGTGCCTCGGCTTCCTCTTCCTGGAAATCGCCTTGCAGCGTGGTGGCGCCTGGCACCGGGTCCATGGGCAGGATATCCAAAGCCACCACTTCCCCGCGCGGCCCCACCGCTTCCACCGCCACCTGAGTCCAGCCGCCAGGTGCGGCGCCCAAATCCACGACGCGCGCGCCGGGGCGCAGCAGTTTTACCTTCTCATTCATTTCAAGCAGTTTGAAGGCAGCGCGGGATCGCAGGCCGCGTTCCTTGGCGGCGCGCACATAGGGATCATTCAATTGCCGATTGAGCCATTTCTGGCTGGCGGTGCTGCGGCCTTCGGCGCTGCGCAGGCGTTGGGTCAGGCCCCGGCTGCTGCCGGGCGGGCTGGATTTGGCCATGGCCGAGACCTAACGGCGCCGCGGTGGGCTGCGGCGCGCAGCTTCACGGTCCGCACGCATCATCCTGAGCAACATGCCCTCACGCAGGCCACGATCCGCGACGCGGAGGCTCCGCGTTGGCCAAATGCGCCTTATCGCCGCGTAAATCGCGCAGCCCGGTAGCACGTAATCCACGCGTTCCGGCCCCACGCAGGGGTGCGCGGCCAATTCCGCACGGCCCATGGCGAAAAGATCACCCAAAGCGGCATCGGCAGCTTCACAATCAAGGGTCGAGCCATCCACCAGCGGGCGGCGATAGCGCGGCAGCGCCATGACCACGCCGGCGAGTGTGGTGACCGTGCCCGATGTGCCCATCAGCCGCACGCCGCCGGCATGGATTTCCTGGCCGATGCAATGCAGCCGATCAAAGGCTTCCAGCCTGGCCGCGACTTCATCCACCACGGCGAAGAAGCCGGCTTCGGTGAAACAGGCGGCACCGCAGCGCTCAGCCAGGGTCACCACGCCGATGGGGAGTGAAATATAGCCGATCAGTTCCGGCACATCGCAGGGCTTAGCGGCGGCGCGGATCCAGGCGATTTCGGTGCTGCCGCCGCCGATATCGAACAGCAGCGCGCGCCGATCACCCGGTTCCAATAGGGCCGCGCAGGATTCCATGGCGAGTTCTGCTTCTTCCCGCCCCGTGATGATGCGCAGCCTGATGCCGGTTTCCGCCTCAACCCGCGCGATGAAGGCCGGGCCATTGCCGGCTTGGCGGCAGGCCTCGGTTGCCACAGCCTCAAAGCCGCGTAAGGGTCGGCGGCTAAGCTTATCGGCGCAGGCACCAAGTGCGGCCAAGGCACGGTCCATGGAGGCCGTAGAAAGCTGCCCGCTGCTGCCCAGACCTTCGCCAAGCCGCACCACGCGGCTGAAGGAATCCAGCACGCGAAACCCCGCTACATTCGGGGAGGCGATCAGCAACCGGCAATTATTCGTGCCAAGATCAAGCGCCGCATAAGCCGCGCCCGAGGCTTCCGCTCGCGCATAGGCGGGGGCGGTTTCGGCTTCGCGGGCGATATGCGGGGCGGTTTCGGTCATTATCCCTTTTCTGTCGCCCTTTTGGGACGCTGCGACCATGATCGGGATATCTGGCCCCAAGGGCAAGCAGTTTTGAGGGGGGCGAGTTGAAGCGCCGGGAGGGCAGTGCTATAGCGCGCGGTCTTTGGGGGATAGTTTAGCGGTAGAACTCCCGGCTCTGACCCGGGCAGCCTTGGTTCGAATCCAGGTCCCCCAGCCACTGTCCATGACCTTGTTTGGTAATTTTTTGCAGCTTTAACGAACGATTCTGACTAGCCGCCCATTGAAGCCAATGTTTTCGTTATAGACGCGCTAAACGCTATTCTCGGTAAGACATTAACCGGCAATTCCAGCCTCCGGCGAAACCAGTGCGGTTCGACTTATCGGTTAAGGGTATATCATGTTTTCTTGGAATTCACTTGGATAACGCATGCTATACCGTAGGTCTTACCACTTTAGAAGCGGGTTTGCTTAGCATGATTTGGGAAAGTGCGCCGTGGCGCGAAGAGCTTAGGCGATGTGCCGCAGGGCTCACACGTCTCGCCGCGCAGCGGCGTGAGACGGATAAGCGGTCCGCTCTCTTTGAGCGTACGTTCTTCTTTGGCGCTTACGCAATGCGCAAACTGAATGAGGCAAAGAAGCTCTCCAGCGCCTGGGCAGGTCGTTCGGTACCTGGTCTCTGGTATCCACTGATCGCCTCCCCCCCTGATCTCATGAACTGGCACCGTCTCGACGAGCATTATGATTTATCTGTTGGCGAAGAAGAATGTCTATCCGCCAAAGACCTATCAGATATGGTGATTCATAGCTTCGTCTTCATGGTTGAGTTGAACAACGATAGAACCATCTCCGGCGTTTTTCTCGCCTCTGATCGCTCCAAGCGAAGGGGCCTTTGGCTATTCAAGATCACTACTTTGGTGGAGATTATGGCCGCGACAGCCGAGGATGAATTCAACTTCTCTTGTGGGATTCGTGATCCTGAGACCGGCGAATGGGACGTATCGAATGGCTTCGTGTCCGAGGAAGAGCGACCTTTGCCTAGACCCGGCAATCCACTTACTGGTTAGTCTATCACAAAGATGCGGAGATTGGACGCTTGTGGGCGCGGTTGATTGCTGGTGACGCAGCTCACCTCCCGCGCCGTTCCGCATTCTTGACCTACCGCAAGAACGGGCGCGGGTTGCGCGCCTATCTATGACCGCACGGAGGACCCAGCCCATGCGCGCCCGCGACCTGATGACCACCAGCCTTGTCACCATCCCCCCCGAAGCCCCCTTGGAAGCGGTGGCCCAAATCCTGTCGGATCGCGGCATCTCAGGCGCCCCCGTGGTGGACGGCGATGGCAATTTCCTCGGCATGGTGACCGAGGGCGATCTGATCCGCCGCCTGGCCGCCAAGGAAGATGCGCCGAAATCCTGGGTGTTGGGGCTTTTCGCGTCCGCCGCCGAACAGGCAGCGCGGTTCGCGCGCACCCATGGGTGCCGCGCGCGTGATGTCATGACCACCGATATCGCCTCGGTGACTGAGGATACCTCGATCGAGCACGCGGCCAAACTCATTGAAGAAAAGAAAATCCGCCGCGTGCCCGTGCTGCGCGATGGCAAGCTGGTGGGTGTTGTTTCTCGTTCGGACCTGATCCGGGCGCTGCTCGCGGCACCGGGCAGCATGGTCGCCGATGCGCCGGATGAACGCATCCGCCGCGATCTGGCGATTGCGATGCGCAATGAACCCTGGGTGGATACCTATTTCATCTTTCCCGATGTGAAGGATGGTCAGGTGACCTTCCACGGCTTCTGCCGGTCTGAAACCGTGAAGCAGGGCTTGCGGGTGCTTGCTGAAAAAGTGCCAGGGGTGAAGGGGGTGGCGTTTGAGACCCAGAAGCCGCCGGCCTATGTGCTGGGGGTCAGTTGATCAGGCCGACTTGTCAGTAGGGGATGTCCTTCATCCAGGGATAGCCAACCCGCGCCTGGGCATAGGCGTGATCATAGAGCTTGCGCATAAAAGCCTGTTCGAAGGGCTCCTTCGGCTCATCCTGGAAATCAGGGCCAATCACGGCCAGGTTGAAATCTACCTTGTCTTCGCGCGTGGTGTTGCGGATGCGCGTCACATCATTGAAGCCGCTCGCCGAAATCATGCTGGCGATGGCGCGCTGGGCGATGACGAAAGTCTGGCGCTCGGTCCGTGCCGGGTTCGGCGTGAGTCGCCCATTGCGGATGATATAGGCCCTCGCGGGTTGGACATGGTCGCCATTGCGGAGATGGGCGCGCCGCTCACGCGTGACGCTACGCGGATAGAGAAACAACTGCGTAAAGGCGCCGCCATCCACATGCATTTCCTGATAGGCTTTTCCATCCAACATCACATCAATCATGACCGGCGGGAAAGCGCCAGGTATGGCGGCAGACGCCAATAACAGGCGGCGCACCAGATCAAGCGACTTCGGGTGGCCGCTGGCCGCAATCGCGCCGATGTTCCAAGCAGCCGGCAATTGCGCATCAATATCGGAAGTGCCGATCAGCAATAGCCTACCGCGCTCATAGGCGCGGGCGATATCGGCCAGCATCGCCTCATTCAAATGCTTTGAAATGGTACGGAACAGCGGCGCGCTATCGGCCAGCGCATCTTCAAACAGGGCCGCATTCAGTAAATTGCGTTGTTCCAGCACATCCTTGGGCGTGATGTCAGTATACACGGCTTTGAGCGCCGCATCGTAGCGGGACCCCAGAAAGGCGAAGGGCGCGGTCAGCGCACCGGTTGAAACGCCCGTCACCAGGCTGAAGGTTGGCCGGTTCCCGGCCTCGGTCCAGCCATTGAGAAGGCCGGCGCCGAAGGCGCCATTTTCGCCGCCACCGGAAATCGCCAACATTTCAATGGTGCGTTCCTGCCCGCGCCGGGGCGTGCCGTGGATTTGCCGCGCCCTTTCCTGGGCGGCCAGTACCTCAGTACGGAAGGCATCCCCATCCCAGGGGAAGAAAAAGCGCTCATTGGGAAGGCCGAGCACCCGTGCATCCCGCGTGCGGGCAATGGGTACGGCGGGGCCACGGGTCGGGGTGGCGCAAGCGGCAAGCCCCAGACCAGCGCCCCCAAACAAGGCGGCGCGACGGGTGATTTTCAGCGCGTCTTCAAGCTTTTGGCCCATGTCAGCCCCTGCCTTCCTGTTTTGGAATTCTTGAGACCGTGCTTAACAAATGCCCCGCCTGGCGTCGAGGCGTTTAATGGCCCAAGCCCCACTTGCCCCTTTTGGCTTGACCCTCAGGCGCCTGGGCGATAAAGGCCACTTCATCACTGGTTCGCCCTGAACCTTGGTCCGCCCGCCTGATGCGGGTTGGCTCCGCCGCTCCGCGAAGGCTCGCGCAGCGGCGCATTCTGTTTTGGGGCGACCGCAACGCGAAAGGACTATTGGGCGCTGCCATGTTTGAGGCTCTGTCCAGCAAGCTCAACGGTGTTTTTGATCGGCTGCGCCGCCGTGGCGCGCTGAGCGAAGCCGATGTGACCGAAGCGCTGCGCGAAGTGCGCGTGGCGTTGCTGGAAGCTGATGTCGCCTTGCCGGTGGTCCGCGACCTTGTCGCGCGCGTAAAGGAACGCGCCGTTGGGCAGGAGGTAATCCGCTCCGTCTCCCCCGCGCAGCAGGTCATCAAAATCGTCAATGATGCTTTGGTGGAAGCGCTTGGCGGCACTGAAGGGGCGCGTGGTGTTGATCTGAACGCGCCGGCACCCGTCGCCATTCTGATGGTGGGCTTGCAGGGTTCGGGCAAGACAACGACCTCGGGCAAGATCGCGCTTAGGCTAAAGGGCCGCGACAAGAAGAAGGTGCTGCTGGCGTCATTGGACGTGCATCGCCCAGCGGCGCAGCTGCAATTGCAGCAATTGGCCGAACGCGCGGAAGTGACCAGCCTGCCGATCATCGCCGGCCAGCGCCCGCTTGAAATTGCTGCCCGCGCCATGGATGTCGCGCGGCGCGAATTATACGATGTGGTGGTGCTGGACACCGCCGGGCGCCTTGCGATTGATGAAGCGCTGATGGCCGAAGTGGCCGAGGTTAAGGCCGCCACCCAGCCGCATGAAACCTTGCTGGTTGTAGATGCCATGACCGGGCAGGATGCGGTGAATACCGCCAAGGCTTTCCAGGAAAAGGTGGGCGTCACCGGCATTGTCATGACACGCGTTGATGGCGATGCGCGCGGTGGTGCGGCCCTTTCCATGCGGGCCGTGACCGGCGCGCCGATCAAGCTTCTGGGCGCCGGCGAAAAGCTGGATGCTTTGGAAGATTTCCACCCCGATCGCATCGCGGGCCGTATTCTTGGCATGGGCGATATCGTCTCCTTGGTGGAAAAAGCCGCTGAGACGATTGACCAGGCGGAGGCTGAAAAGCTCGCCGCGCGCATGCAAAAGGGCCAGTTCACGCTGGATGATTATGCGGCGCAGTTGAAGCAAATCGGTAAGATGGGCAGCCTGCAAGGCATTCTTGGCATGTTGCCCGGCGTGCAGAAGGTGAAGGCACAATTGGAAGGCGCCAATCTGGATACCGCCATTCTGAAGCGTCAGGCGGCGATTATTTCCAGCATGACACCCAAGGAACGCCGCACACCTGATCTGCTGAAGGCATCACGCAAGCGCCGCATCGCGGCTGGGTCTGGCACCACGGTGCAGGATGTGAACCGCCTGCTCAAGCAATTCGACGATATGTCCGCCATGATGAAGCGGATGAGCAAAATTGGCCAAAAGGGGCTGATGCGTGGCGGGCTCGCCGCGCTGCTCCCCCAAGGCCGGAGGCCGTTTTGATGATGGCCGCAACCAAACCCCTCGTTTTAAGTCACTAAAGAAAGGACTACCTGTATGGCTCTCAAGATTCGCCTTGCGCGCGCTGGTGCCAAGAAGCGCCCTTATTATCACATCGTCATCGCCGATAGCCGCAGCCCGCGCGATGGCCGCTTCATCGAAAAAGTGGGTTCCTATAACCCGATGCTGCCTTCTGACCATGCGGAGCGTATTCGCTTGCAGGAAGATCGCCTGAAGCATTGGCTCGGCCATGGAGCCGTGGCGACGGATCGCGTGGCGCGCTTCCTGGGCAAGGCTGGCCTGATCGCCATGCCGGCGATCCCGGCGCAGACCAAGCAGGCCGCGCCGAAGAAGAAGGCGCAGGAACGCGCTGCTGCGGCGGCGGCTGGCTGAGCCTAGCCACAGGCAACACGGCAGATGGTCGGCAAGCGCATTATGGTGGGGGAGTTCGGCAGGCCGCATGGCGTGCGCGGGCTTTTGCGCCTGAATGCCTTCACTGCCGATCCTGCCGCCATCACTGCCTATGGCCCGCTTTCCGATGAGGCTGGTGCGCGGCAATTCCGCCTGACGCTGAAGGGCCATGATCTGGTCGCCGTTGATGGCATCAATGATCGTGATGCTGCCCAGCGCCTGACCGGCACACGCCTTTTCGTCGCGCGGGAGGCTTTGCCCCCCACCGAGGAAGAGGAATTCTACCTGACGGATCTGATCGGCCTTGCGGCGGTGACGGAGGCCGGCGATGCGCTTGGTGTGGTGCGCGCGGTGGAAGACCATGGTGGTGGCGCCTTCCTGGTGATTGAAGGGGGGCAAGAAATGCTGCTGCCCTTCACGCGCCAGGTGGTGCCGGTGGTGGATATTGCCGCTGGCCGCCTTGTCGTGGTGCCGCCCGCCGAAGTGCTGGTGCCCCCGCCGGAAGGGAAGGAGGCCGCGGCATGACCTGGCGCGCCGATATCCTGACGCTATTCCCGGAAATGTTCCCGGGGCCGCTTGGGCTTTCCTTGGCCGGTCGTGGGCTGCGCGAAGGGCTGTGGTGCTTGGCCGCGCATGACATCCGCGACCATGCCAAGGACCGCCATCGCAGCGTGGATGACACGCCCTTCGGGGGAGGCGCCGGCATGGTGCTGCGCCCGGATGTGGTGGATGCGGCCATTGGCGCGGCCTTGGCCGAAGCGCCAACCCGGCCAGTGATCTATCTGACACCGCGCGGGCGGTTGTTGGATCAGGCGCTGGTGCGGGAATTGGCGGCGGTGCCTGGGCTTGTGCTGCTCTGTGGCCGTTATGAAGGCGTGGATCAGCGGGTGATTGAAGCGCGCGGCATGCTGGAAATCTCGATCGGCGATTACGTGCTGAGCGGGGGGGAATTGGCCGCGCTCACGCTGCTGGATGCCTGTGTGCGTTTGCTACCGGGCGTCATGGGGGCGGCGGAAAGCGCTGCCGAGGAAAGCCACGGCGCCGAGGGGCTTTTGGAATATCCGCATTACACGCGCCCCGCCGAATGGGCCGGGCGCGCCGTGCCGGAAGTGTTGCTTTCGGGCCATCACGCCGCCATTGCGGCCTGGCGCCGGGCCGAAAGCGAGAAGATCACCAAGGATCGCCGCCCCGATTTATGGGCGCGGCATGAAACAGCGCGCGGGGGCGCGGGGGCCATTGCCGGCCATCCCGCCGCCGCCTAAAGAAACCGAAGAAAGGGTACCAACATGAATATCTTGCGGCAATTCGAAGCTGATCAGCAGGCGAAGCTCTCCGCCGCCCGCACCACGCCGGAATTCGGCCCGGGCGATACCGTGCGCGTCATGGTGAAGGTGGTGGAAGGCGAACGCATCCGCACCCAGGCTTATGAAGGCGTTGTGATCGCGCGTTCCAACAAGGGCGTGCAGAGCAATTTCACTGTCCGCAAGCTTTCCTATGGCGAAGGCGTGGAACGCGTGTTTCCGCTGTATAGCCCGAATGTCGCGGAAATTCAGGTAATGCGTCGCGGCAAGGTGCGTCGTGCGAAGCTCTATTACCTGCGTGGCCGCACCGGCAAATCCGCGCGCATTGCGGAAAAGCTGGGCATGAAGGCTGCCAGCCCCGCCAAGCCTGCCGAAGGCTGAGTTAAACGCGCCGCGCTGAAAGGCGCGGCGTTTTCATGTGATGCAAGGGGGAAGATGAGATGTCAGCGCAAAAGCCGCGCACGCTGTTCGACAAGATTTGGGACGCGCATGTTGTTGAAACCCTGCCGGATGGCACGGCGCTTCTCTATATTGATTTGCATCTGACCCATGAAGTGACCACGCCGCAGGCTTTTGATGGCCTGCGCGCCGCGGGGCGCAAGGTGCGCCGCCCGGATGCGACGCTCGCCGTGGTGGACCATAACATCGCCACCGATGACAGCCGCCGCACCGGCATTGTGGACCCCGAAAGCCGCTTGCAGGTTGAAACGCTGGAAAAGAACGTCGTTGAATTCGGCGTGCCTTACATTCCGCTGCTCGATGACCGTCAGGGCATTGTGCATGTGATCGGGCCGGAACTTGGCCGTTCACTGCCGGGCATGACGATTGTGTGTGGCGATAGCCATACCTCGACCCATGGCGCCATGGGCGCGCTGGCTTTCGGGATTGGCACATCAGAAGTGGAACATGTGCTGGCGACGCAGACGCTGCTGCAGAAGCCCGCCAAGAACATGCGCGTTTCCGTGGATGGCAACCTCGCTTTTGGCTGTTCCGGCAAGGATATTGTGCTGGCGATTATCGGCAAGATCGGCACGGCGGGCGGCACGGGCCATGTGATCGAATATGCCGGGGATGCGATCCGTGCGCTCGACATGGCTGGCCGCATGACGGTCTGCAACATGACCATCGAAGGCGGTGCGCGGGCTGGCATGGTGGCGCCGGACCAAACCACCTTCGATTACATCGCGAAAACGCCGAATGGCCCGAAGGGTGAGGCCTTCAAGCGTGCACTGGAATGGTGGAAGACGCTGCCTTCCGATGCGGGCGCCCAGTTCGACAAGGAATTGCGCTTGGCCGCGCATGAGATTGCGCCGCAAGTGACTTGGGGCACGAACCCTGAGGCGGTGCTGCCGATCACCGGCATTGTGCCAAACCCGGCGGATGAGGGCGATGAGGCGCGGCGTGCGCAATTGCAGCGCATGGTTGACTATATGGGCCTGACCCCCGGCCAGCGCCTGACCGATTTGAAGGTTGATGTGGTTTTTGTCGGTTCCTGCACGAATAGCCGCATTGAAGATATCCGCGCTGCCGCCGCCATCGCCAAGGGCCGCAAGGTGGCGGATCATGTCCGCGCTTTGGTCGTGCCTGGCTCTGGCCTCGTGAAGAAGCAAGCCGAAGCGGAAGGGCTGGATCGCATTCTGCGTGAAGCGGGCTTTGAATGGCGCGAAGCGGGCTGTTCCATGTGCCTTGGCATGAACCCCGATAAGCTCACACCTGGTCAGCGCAGCGCCAGCACGTCCAACCGCAATTTCGAAGGCCGTCAGGGCCCCGGCGGGCGGACCCATTTGTTGAGCCCCGCCATGGCGGCGGCGGCGGCGGTGGCCGGCCATTTGGCCGATGTGCGTGATTATCAGCCGAAGGGAGCCCTGTAATATGCAAGCCTTCACCAAGCTTACCGGTATCGCGGCACCCTTGCCCAAGGCGAATGTGGATACGGACCAGATCATCCCGGCGCGCTTTCTGAAATCCATCAGCCGCTTGGGTTTCGGGAAGAATCTGTTTGCCAATTTTCGCTTCAAGGAAGATGGCACGGAAAACCCGGATTTCGTGCTAAACCAGGAACCGTACCGCAAGGCTGAAATCCTGATAGCGTTTGAGAATTTCGGCTGCGGTTCTTCGCGTGAACACGCGCCTTGGGCCTTGCTTGATTTCGGCATTCGCTGCGTGATCGCGCCTGATTTCGCTGATATTTTCAACAATAACTGCTTCAAGAATGGCGTGCTGCCGGTGCGCCTGCCGCGCGAGATTTGCGAAAAGCTGATGGAAGACGCGAAGATGGGCGGCAATGCGCGCATCAGCGTTGACCTGGAACGCCAGGTAGTTGTGCGCCCGAACGGGGAGGAAATTCCCTTCCAGACAGACCCGCTGCGCCGGCATTTGATGCTGAATGGGCTGGATGATATCGGCCAGACCATGCAGCACGCGCCGGCGATTGATGGCTTTGAAGCCCGCCGGCGCGCTGCCCAGCCCTGGCTTTACACCTGATTGAGTTAAGCCTTGGCGCGTAAAGCCGGGGCCAAAAGGACAACGCCATGTCATCGAACAAGAAGCTTCTCATCCTGCCCGGCGACGGGATTGGTCCCGAGGTGATGCGCGAAGTGCGCCGCGTGGTGGATTGGATGGATCGCCGCCGCCATGTGTCCTTCAATATCGAAGAAGGGCTGGTGGGTGGTGCCGCTTTGGATGCTGAAGGCACGCCCTGTTCGGATGAAACCGTCGCGCGCGCCAAATCCGCCGATGCGGTGCTGTTCGGCTCCGTAGGCGGCCCGAAATGGGATTCCATGCCCTTCGACAAGCGCCCGGAATTGGGCGTACTGCGGCTGCGCAAAGACCTTGGTCTTTTCGCCAATCTCCGCCCCGCCGTTGTGCTTGATCCGCTGGTGGATGCTTCCTCACTGAAGCCCGATCTGGTGCGCGGGCTTGATGTGATGATCGTCCGCGAATCCACGGGCGGCATTTACTTCGGTGAACCGCGCGGCATTCACACGGATGCCAAGGGCAAGCGCACCGGCATTGATACGGAAGTCTATACGGAAGACGAAATCGCCCGCGTGGCGCGTATTGCCTTTGACCTGGCCCGCAAGCGTCGCAACAAGGTGACCAGCGTGGAAAAGGCGAATGTCATGCAATCCGGGCGGCTATGGCGCGCGGTGGTGGGTGAGATCGGCAAGGCGGAATTCCCCGATGTCGGACTTGAACACATGTATGCCGATAACTGCGCCATGCAGCTTTGCTCTCGCCCCAAGCAGTTTGATGTGATCCTGGGGTCGAACCTGTTCGGCGATGTGCTGTCTGATTTGGCTGCGGCGCTGACCGGCTCGCTCGGCATGCTGCCATCCGCCACGCTTGGCGCCGTTGATGCCTCTGGCCGCCGCCATGCGCTCTATGAGCCCGTGCATGGCTCGGCGCCGGATATCGCCGGCAAGGGCATCGCCAATCCTTGTGCGCAAATTCTTTCCTTCGCCATGCTGCTGCGCTGGTCCTTCGGCATGGAAGAAGATGCGCGGCTGGTGGAAGCGGCGGTCGAAAAGGTGCTCGGCGGCGGCTTGCGCACGGCAGACATCATGCAAGCCGGCATGGCGCGTGTTGGCACCACGGTCATGGGCGAAGCGGTGGTGCGGGAGTTGGATAAACTCGCAGCGTGACAGATTGGTGACGGCTTCGGGGTTGCGCCTTTGGCGTGGCTCCGCTATCCGTCCCTTCGTCAAGGGCGCCCGTAGCTCAGCTGGATAGAGCACCAGACTACGAATCTGGGGGTCAGAGGTTCGAATCCTTTCGGGCGCGCCATTCCTTCCTTTTTCCAGATACTTGCGCGCTCAGCCCGCGCCTATTCGCGGTAATGGCACGCAACCGAATGCCCCGGGCGCACTTCGCGCAAGGCTGGCACGTCATTCCGGCACCGTGCCCCATCCGCAATCGGGCAACGCGTATGGAAATGACAGCCCGATGGAGGGTTGAGCGGGCTTGGCACATCCCCCTGCAACCTGATCCTCTCGCGCTTTACCGTCGGGTCAGGGATCGGCACGGCTGAAAGCAGCGCTTCCGTATAGGGGTGCAGCGGTGTGGTGTAGAGTTCCCGTGCTGAGGCAATTTCCGCAATCCGGCCCAGATACATCACCGCGACACGGTCGGAGATATGTTCCACCACCGAAAGATCATGCGCGATGAACAGGAAGGTCAGGCCGAATTTTTCCTGCAAATCCTCGAGCAGATTGACCACCTGCGCCTGGATGGAGACATCCAGCGCCGAGACCGGCTCATCGCAAATGATCAGCTTGGGCGAAACAGCCAAGGCGCGCGCAATGCCGATGCGCTGCCTTTGCCCGCCGGAGAATTCATGTGGAAAGCGCCGCATATGATCCGCATTGAGCCCAACCGTTTCCAGCAATTCCACCACGCGGTCTTCGCGTTCACGCGGCGTCTTGGCAAGCTTGTGGATGATCAGCGCCTCACCAATGATGGCGGCGACCGTCATGCGCGGATTGAGTGAGGCAAAAGGATCCTGGAAAATGATCTGCATATCGCGCCGCAAGGCGACCATCTGCTGATGATCAAGCGCCGTCACGTCGCGACCTTCGAACCAGACCTTGCCGGCGGTGGGCTCAATCAAGCGCAGGATCAGCCGGCCCGTGGTGGATTTGCCGCAGCCTGATTCGCCCACCAGGCCAAGGGTTTCGCCCCTGTTGATGTCAAAGGAAACGCCCGATACCGCATGCACTTCATTGACCGTGCGTTGCAGGATGCCGCCCTTCACGGGGAAGCGCTTGACCAAGCCCTGCACGCTGAGCAGCGGTCCTGTCATGCGATCTCCTCCGCCCTCAGGCAGGCAACCTTATGGCCGGGGGAGACCATCTCAAGCCGTGGTTCAATATCACGGCAGGACGGCATGGCATGCTTGCAACGCGCGGCGAAGCGGCAGCCGGGCGGCGGATGCAAAAGGCTTGGCACCACACCGCCAATAGCCTCCAGCCGTTTATGTTCAGTCGCCGCCAGATCAAGCCTTGGAATGGAACGGATCAAGCCCTGCGTATAGGGATGGCGTGGCGTCGCGAATAGCGCCTCCACGGATGCTTCTTCCACCACGCGCCCGGCATACATCACCACAACGCGCTGCGCGGTTTCCGCAACCACGCCCATGGCATGGGTGATCAACAGCACTGCCATGCCCAGGCGCTGCTTCATTTCATTCATCAGATCAAGGATCTGCGCCTGGATGGTCACATCCAAAGCCGTTGTCGGTTCATCGGCAATCACAAGCTTCGGGTTGCAGGAAAGCGCCATGGCGATCATCACGCGCTGGCGCATCCCGCCCGAAAACTGATGCGGGTAATCATGCACGCGCCTTGCGGCATTCGGGATCTGCACAAGATTGAGCATCTCCGCCGCGCGGTCCATCGCCGCCTTGCGCGACAGGCCTTCATGCTGGCGCACCGCTTCGGCAATCTGTTCACCCACCGTATAGACCGGGTTGAGTGACGTCATGGGTTCTTGAAAAATAAAGCCGATTTCGGCGGCGCGAATGGCGCGCATGCGCGCAGGCGGGGCTTCCACCAGATTCTCGCCGCGCCAATTGATCTCACCGGCGACGATCTTGCCAGGCGGCATGGCGATCAGCTTCAGGATCGTCATGGCGGTCACGGTCTTGCCGCAGCCGGATTCGCCCACGATGGAAACGGTTTCTCCCGCAGCGACGGAAAGATCCACGCCATCCACCGCGCGTACCCAGCCATCATCGGTCTTGAAATGAACCTTGAGGCCCGTGATGTCCAAAAGAGTATCCATCGCGCTTCAGACCACGCGCCTTGGATCAAGCGCATCCCTGAGCCCATCACCCACAAAATTGATCGTGAGCACGGTCAGAAAAATCGCAAGCCCCGGAAACAGCGCCCAATGGGGCGCGAAATCCAGATGGTCGCGCGCATCATACAAAAGCCGCCCCCAGGTCGGGATATCCGGCGGAAAGCCGAGCCCGAGGAAAGACAGCGTGCTTTCCGCAATGATGGCGGCCGCCACGTCAATGGTTGCCGCGACAATCACGGGCCCAAGCGAATTCGGCAGGATATGGCGCGCTGCCAGCCGGAAGCGTGATGCGCCAAGCGCGCGCGCCGCTTCGACGAATTCCTTTTCTCGCAACGAAAAAAACTGTGCGCGCACCAGGCGCGCCACCTGCATCCAATTGAACAGGCCGATGATGATGACGATCAGGATAAATACGCCAAGTTCCGGCCCCACAAGCACCTTCAGACTGTCCCGGAACAGAAAAATGATCAGCAGCAACAGCGGCAATTGCGGCAGGGACAGGAACAAATCCGTGAGCCACATGAGCGCCGCATCCGTCTTGCCGCCGGCAAGCCCGGCAATCGCGCCAATCAGGATGCCGACACTCACAGCCACCAGCATGGCGGTAAAGCCAACCGCAAGCGAAATCCGCCCGCCATAAAGCATGCGCGCCAGCAAATCCTGTCCAAGATCATCCGTACCCAACGGATGCGCGAGCGATGGTCCTTGCAGGATGACTGAAAAATCAATCTCATTGATCGGCACGCGCCAGACCAGCGGGCCAAATACCACCGCGAGAATCAGGAAACTCAGCACCAGGGCGCTCACCACCGCAAGCTTGTGCTTGCGGAAGCGCCGCCAGGCTTCTGACCAGGGGCTGGTCAAGGGCCTTGGGCTGGCGTTAGCGGTAGCTGATGCGGGGGTCGAGCCAGCCATAAAGGATATCCGCCAAAAGATTGAAGAAGATCACGAGGCACGCAAACACAAAGGTCACCGCCATGATGACGGGCGTGTCATTGGCAAGAATCGCGCTGATCAACAGGCTCCCAATGCCAGGCACGCGGAAAATCTGTTCGGTCACAATGGCGCCACCGAAAACCGCCGGCATTTGCAGCGCAACCAACGTGACCACCGGGATCATGGCATTGCGCACCACATGGCGGATGGTGATCTTGCCTTCCGGCAGGCCCTTGGCGCGCGCGGTGGTCACATGATCCAGCCGGATCACATCAAGCACGGCGGAACGGACAAAGCGGGTCCAGGCGGCACCCTGAAACAGGCCAAGCACCATGATCGGCATGATGGATTGGCGGAATTGTTCCCACCACCAGCGCCAGCCTGTCGCTTCAATATTCGTGCGATACACAAAGGGCAGCCAATCCAGATAGATGGAAAACAGCAGGATCAGCAGCAGCCCGGTGAAGAAAGTGGGCAGCGAAAACCCGATAAAGGCGAGCGTATTCGCGATCTGATCAAAGATGGAATAGGGCCTTGTTGCGGCATAAACCCCAACCGGCAGCGCAATCGCCAGCGCCACAAGCTGCGACAGGCCAATCACGTAAAGCGTGGTGGGGATGCGTTGGACAATAAGCTGATCAACCGGAATGCGGCTGACAAAGGAATAACCCCAATCACCGCGCAGCATGGAAGTCAGCCAAGCAATATAGCGCATATGCACCGGATCATCTAGACCGAGGCTCTGGCGCAGCGCCGCGCGCACATCGGGCGGCACGGCAGGGTTGGTCGCCAATTCCTCAAAAGGATCACCAGGTGCCAGCGCAAGCACGGTGAACAGCACAATGCTGATCCCGAAGATACTCGGGATCGCAATGAGCAAGCGGCGAATCAGATATTGGGTCATGGGGCGGTCATGCTGCCTTGCTGACCGCCCGGGTGGCAGGCCCCATCAGCTTTGACGCCACCAATCCTGGATCATCCACATGGTGATGTCCCAGCCGGACAGAACATGCCGAAGATTATTCACCGAACCCGAAACGGTCGGGCGCATCACCAGCGGAATGACGTGGTTCGACCCCACAATCAGGTCATTCATGCGGATGAATAGCGCGGCACGTTTCACCGGGTCCAATTCACCTTCGGCAGCGCGGAAGGCGGCGTCATATTCGTCATTCCTCCAGCGCACGATGTTCCGGCCCTGCCAGGAATTGGAACGCTGCGACATTTCCCAGGAAACATACTGGTTCATGAAGCGCTGCGGGTCCGCCTGCGGCATGGTTGTCGTATACATCTGCACATCGGCCCAGAACTTGATGAAGGTATCCGGGTTGGCGACGTCAGACGAAAAGAACACGGAAGCGACGACGGATTTCAGTTCCAGATCAATGCCCGCACGTTGGGCGGCCTGCTTGTAGATGGCCTGGGTGCGCTGCCGCGGCGCATTCACGGAAGTTTGATAGACAAAGCGCAGCCGCACCCCATCCTTGGCGCGAATGCCATCCGAACCGCGCACCCAGCCGGCCTGATCCAGGACCTGATTGGCACGTTCGATGCTGAATTCCATCCGCATATTGGGCGAACGGAAACGCGGCGGGTTATTCAGGAAATTCGCCGTGGCCGGACCGCCGCGACCATAGATATGCTGCTGCAGCGCCTGGCGATCAATCAACAGCGCCATGGCCTGCCGAACAGCCGGGTCCTGGAAGGCAGGATGGCGCGAATTCGGGTGCGCGCGTTCCCCTTCCACTTCGCGGTTTGGATCGGCGGCGTTGAGCTGCACGAATTCAATGCCGCCGCCTTCAACAATATTCACTCGCCCACGGCCTGCGGCTTCCAGGCGTTGCAGAATGGCGTCCTCCACCTGCAAATTCCAGGCATAGTCGAAATCGGCGGTTTGCAGCACCGCCCGCGCGGCGGATGCCACATCGCCGCCACCCTTGATTTCCATGGAATCAAAGAAGGGACGGTTGTTCATGTGGTAATTGGGATTAAGCTCGGCACGCAGAAGATCACCCGGCGCGAAGCTTTGCAGCCGATAGGCGCCAGTGCCCACAGGGCGGATATTGGTGGGCGCATCTCGCGCATTGGCGCCGGCGAAATCGCGGAACAAATGGCGCGGAATGATCAACCCGGTGGAACCAACAAAGGCATCGGCCCAGAAGGGCGTCGGCGCCGGGAATTCAACGCGTACCGTGTGATCATCCACTTTCACGACATTCACATCGCGATAGGAACCGGAAGTCACGGTCGCCACCTGGGGGTTGCGCGCATATTCCCAGTTGAACACCACATCATCAGCCGAAAAATCCTGGCCATCATGCCATTTCACGCCGCGCTTCAATTTCCACGTGACGGAACGCCCATCCCGCGCCAGGCCGCCATTTTCGATGGAGGGGATCTCAGCGGCCAGGATCGGCTGCAAGGTGCCATCCGCCGCCCAGCCGGCCAGGGGCTCATAAAAGACGCGGCTGGCATCCTGATTGGTGGTGCCGGCGGCGAAATGCGGGTTAAGCAGGGTGGAGGCCTGCCAATAAAGGACCTTCAAATGGCCGCCACCGCCACGGCGCGTGCCGCCATAGGCCGGCACGCTTGCCGCCGTGGATTGCGCATTGGCAGCCCCGGTCATGGCCAGAAGCTGCGTCGCCATGGGTGCGGTTAAGCCTACCGCCGCCATGCGCCTGACAAAGGCGCGGCGCGACATTCAACCATTCTTGACGCGGCCGATAAGACCGCGCAGATCGTCTTCCTGCATGATTATGCCTCCCGAGCGATTTGGTAGTTGAGGACCTTAGCTTGGCCTGTGGCGCCGAAATTTTAAGGCTCCTCATGATCTTCCAAGGTAGTGATTGCCTGCTGTCCCTGTAAAGGCATGACCGCAATCTGCCGTCCCAAAAATATGGTCCCGACAACAATCGGTACTGAGGGTTTTGGGATAGAGGCGAGGCCACGGGTGATTCTGGATGAAGCCATGACACCAGCGCGTCGCGCGCCAAGATGCGTGATTGTTGATTTCCGATTCTTCGACCTCGAACTATCAAGGGCCTCAGGCGCCTGGGCGAATTACAATCGGAATTGGCGATGCGGTCCTGGTTATGCGGGGGAGAAAAAAATTGACTACTCGCGCAATGATTGTATCTGGCGCCGGTTTTTGACACCATCTGCTTCACAACCTGCCTGCCCCATCCCAAAAAGCGAAACGAGATTTGGCTTCTCCCCTCTTCGAGCTTGATCTTTTTTTCAAATCCCGAGGCGCAATCGTTAGTTTGATGCCCATGCCTCAAATTATAGGAAGAACCCCTTGGACTTGTGCAAAAGTCAATGGTGAACAGGGGCATGGCTTTGAGAATACCCGATTCGGAAGTTCCGGAATGGTCGCGCCGCCTGCGCATGGCGCGGCGTGCCAAAGGGCTGTCACAAGTGGCGCTGGGGGACCTGATCGGTGCCTCTCAGGCGACTGTTGCCGATTGGGAAACGGGGAAAACACGACCGCGACATGAGACATTGAAGCGCCTGCTGCTGGCGCTTGATCTTTCGCTGCTTGAGTTGATGCCGGATATGCCTCGCAACGCCTCGGAAAATATCGCCCAGGCGCCGCTTTCTGCCGGTGAGATCGCCGATCAATTTGGCACGTTGCTCGAAATTGTCTCCCGCGAATTGGAAGGCATTGGCCATTCCTCCAGCCTGGTCAGTAAGGGGCGCTTTGCCTTTCAGATATGGCGGAGCGCCGGCGGTACCATGACCGAGGCTGCCGACCCGGAAGCCGCCCGGGAACAACTGGCCGCCATCCGCGCCTTGCTGGCCGATATGCGCAAACTGACCCCTGAAGGCTGAAAGACTGAAAGCAGGGCTTGACCCTTTATCGGAAAATCCGATATATTGCCTATCGGAGGTTGGGTCATGTCTTTCGTATTCAATCCGCCTAACAGATATGCGGCGCTTGGCGGCAGCGCTCAGGCAACAGGAACAGGTTCTGCGAAGCACCAAAAGGAAGGGCTTTCTATCTCTCCCGAGAGCGCAGTTTCGCGCCGAGGTGATCTGGCTACCGCGCTCACCCTATTGCTTCTAGGCCTGGGCTTTCTGGCAGCATCCTGTCTCTTTATTGCCGGCCTGGTCACCACCATCCTTGCCTGACCCGGCGGGTTGCCCGAACTGGCGCCCGGTTGCACACTCCCCTGCGAGAAGGGGAAGGGAATGCCGCAACCATGAATACCTCCGCGCGCCGCGCGCGGTTTCGCGCCATTTTGGCCGGGGATGCCTGCGTGCATCCGGCTTCCGTGCATGACCCTATTGCCGCGCGAATCGCAACCGATCTTGGTTTTGAAACCGCCATGTTTGCCGGTTCCATCGCTTCCATCGCCGTATTGGGTGCGCCCGACCTTATTCTGGTGACGCTGACGGAATTCGCCGAACAGGCGCGGCGCATCTGCCGCGCCGGGGCGCCGCCACTGATGGTGGATGCCGATCACGGCTACGGCAATGCGCTGAATGTGATGCGGACGGTGCAGGAATTGGAAACCGCCGGGGTTGCCGCACTTACCATTGAAGACACAGACCTGCCCCGCGCCCATGGCGGCGGGGAGCCGGGCTTGCTCAGCCTGGATGCCGGGCTTGGGAAAATCCACGCGGCGCTGAGCGCGCGGGAAGACCCTGGTCTCGTCATTGTGGCGCGCACCAGCGCGGTCAATCTGGTCAGCCTGGATGAAGCCGTGGCGCGCACCCGTGCCTATGCGAAAACTGGGGCCGATGCGCTGTTTTATACTGGTGTCACCGATTGGGCGCAGCTTTCCGCGCTGCAAGCCGCGGCCAATGGTGTGCCGCTAATGCTGGGCGGCACGCCGCCCGCGCTTGCTGATAAGGCGAAGCTTGCGGCGCATGGCGTGCGTATTGCGCTTCAGGGGCATGCGCCAAGCTTCGCGGCCATGGCGGCGGTGCATGCGACACTCAAGGCCTTGCGCGATGGCACCCCACCCGGGAAGCTGCCCGGGCTTGCGGATGCGGCGCTGATGAAGGCCGCCATGCGTGAGGATGATTATGCACGCTGGACGCGTGATTTTTTGACCGGTTGATCATTGAGGAAGACAGAAGATGTTGAGTGAAACTGAAGGCAAATTCCTGACGATGCACGAATTCGCCAAGGCGGCGAAAAATCGGCTCGATGCCAATATCTGGGACTACCTGACGGGGGCGACGGAAACCGAAACCACCATGCGCCGCAATCGCTTGGCGCTGGATACACTGGCGTTCCGCCCGCGTGTACTGCGGGATGTTTCGACCATTGACACAACGACCGAGATGTTCGGCAAGAAGCTGAGGCTGCCGGTTGCCTTGGCGCCGGTGGGGGGCTTAGAGAGCTTCGGCGCCAATGGCGCGGCGACAGCAGGGCAGGGCGCTTCCGCCTTTGGCGTGCCGTTGATTGTATCTTCCGTGACCAAGCCTGGGCTTGAGGAAACCGCGGCCAATACGCCGGGACCCAAGGTCTTCCAGCTCTATGTGCGCGGCGATGACAGCTTCATTGATGATTACGCGGATCGGTCAGTCGCGGCGGGTTATGATGCCTTCTGCTTCACTGTGGACACCGCCGTTTACAGCCGGCGCGAACGGGATATTGCGCGCCGCTTCGCCAAGCCTTGGCGTGCACGGGTGCAGGGGATTGAATTCCAAGCGGCGCTCTCCTGGAAGCAGGTGGATCGCTTCAAGGCCAAGTATAGAATGCCTGTCATCCTGAAGGGTATCGCTACCGCCGAAGACGCCAAGCTTGCCTGCGATCATGGCGTTGATGTGGTTTATGTCTCCAACCATGGCGGGCGGCAGTTGGATCATGGCCGGGGTGCCATGGATGTGCTGCCGGAAGTGGTGCAGGCGGTTGGTGGCCGCGCGAAGGTTTGGATTGATGGCGGGTTTTCACGCGGGACGGATGTGGTGAAGGCGCTCTGCCTCGGCGCTGATTTGGTTGGGCTTGGGCGGCTTTACTGCTACGCGCTGGCGGCTGATGGCGCGTCCGGGGTGCAACGCATGCTCGAAATCATGGAAACCGAAATCTACACCACGATGGGTTTGCTGGGGGCCACGAAGTTCAGTGAACTCAACCCAGGTTTCATCCATTCAGGTGTCTTGGCGACCAATGCGCCGCATGTCTTCAGCGCCTTCCCGCTGCTGCATCTGGGTGATTCCGGGTATTGAAATTGAAGGGTAGCGCGCGGCTTTATGACTGACCCCGCGTTACCCAGCGCCGCGCAGCTCTCACCGCTGCGCGTTTTGCTTGGCGACCGCACCTTTCTGAAGCTTTGGGGTGCGGGCGGGCTGACCAATTCCATGCGATGGGTGGAAATGCTGGTCAGCGGGCTTTTCGCCTATGAACTGACCCGCTCCGCCTTTGCGGTTTCGCTGGTGCTCATGGCGCGTGCCTTGCCCATGCTGTTGATGGGGGCACTTTCGGGGGCGGTCGCGGAAAGCCTCAATCGCAAATACTTGCTCATGGCTGGCCAGGTGCTGACCGCGCTTGGCGCCATCACCATCGCCATGCTTTCGGCGCTGGGCTGGCTTTCGCTCTGGCATTTATGGGTGAATGGCCTGATCGGCGGTCTGGTCTGGACCAATGAACTCGCCACACGCCGGCGCATGGTGGCGGAAACTGCGGGGCCAGAGCGTATCGTCCCCGCAGTCGCATTTGATACGACAACCGGCAGCACGACTCGCATGTTGGGGCCTATTTTGGGTGGGGTTTTGTATGAGACCCTTGGCGTTACCGTGGCCTATATCATCGCCTCGGTGATTTATCTTGTGGCGCTTGGCTTGGTTTCTACGGTTTCTTACAGCCAACCACGCCGCGCTTTAGTGCCGCGCCGCCTGTTTGCTGAGGTGGCCGAGGCATTGCGGTTCGCGCTCGCCCATCCGGCCTTGCGTGCGGTGCTTGGCGTGACGCTGGTGATGAATATTTTCGGCTTTTCGTACAATTCCATCCTGCCGGCCTTTGGGGACCGCGCCTTTGGGGCGAGTGCCATTGAAATCGGCTTTCTGGCTGCGGCTGAGCCTTTGGGGGCGCTGATCTCCGGCTTGGCGCTGGCGCTACGCCGAGGGCCACAGGCGGGCAGGGGGCTTTTATTGCTGGGGTCCACCGCCTTTCTTTCGGTTTTGGCGCTGGCCGCGCTCGCACCAACACTCTGGCTCGCGGCGCTTTTGCTGATGCTGGGCGGCTTCGGCACGGCGGCCTTTGCCAGCCTGCAAACCGGTATTGTGATGATGGAAGCACCGGTGGAGGCGCGGTCACGCATTCTAGGCCTCACCACCACCTGCATCGGCACCGGGCCGCTTGGCGTGTTGGTGCTTGGCGCGCTTGCGGATGGCATTGGCCCGCCCTTCGCCATTGCCGGCTTTGCGCTGTTGGGGCTGGTTTTTCTGGCGCTCGTCGCCTTCGTCACCCGGCGATAATGCCCCTGCCGCATTCCTGCCTTGTAACGCGCCGATAAATCCTCTTGCGGGGAGGCGCCGCAAGGCCGAAGCTTCGCGCAAGGCTCACGTTCTGACTGATTGGAATCGCGATGCAGGTCTACCTGCCCATCGCTGAAATGAGTGTAGATGCCCTGCTACTGCTTGGCATCGGCTTTGGCGTGGGCTGGCTTTCGGGCTTGTTTGGTGTCGGCGGCGGTTTTCTGCTGACGCCACTTTTGATGCTGATCGGCATTCCTTCCGCCGTCGCGGTGGCTTCCGGCGCCAATCAAACACTGGGTGCCTCCGTTTCTGGCCTAATTGCGCAATGGCGGCGCGGCAATGTGGATTGGCGCATGGGGCTCACGCTTTTCGCGGGTGGGCTGCTTGGTTCGGCGCTTGGGGTACAGATTTTTGCCCTGCTGAAGCGCTGGGGTCAGGTGGATGTTGCGGTCTCACTGTTTTACGTGGTGATCCTTGGCATTGTCGGCGCGCTGATGGTGCGTGAAAGTGTCACCGCGCTGCTCAGGCGCCGGCGCGGCGCAGCACCGAAGCGGAAGCTTCATGAGCATACCTGGCTGCATGGCCTGCCCTTCAAGCTGCGCTTTCGTGATTCCAGGCTGTATATCTCGGTCATTCCGCCGCTTGTGATCGGCTTTGGCATTGGCATGCTCTCCGCCATCATGGGGGTGGGCGGCGGCTTCATGCTGGTGCCAGCCATGATCTATATCCTTGGCATGCCGACCGCGATTGTGATCGGCACGTCGCTGTTTCAGGTGGTTTTCGTCTCGGCGAATGTCACGCTGCTGCAAGCTTGGCAGGTGGGCAGCGTGGATATTGTGCTGACCATGTTGCTGCTGGTTGGTGGTGTGGCGGGCGCGCAATTCGGTGCCGCCATGGGCACCAAGCTGCGCGGTGAGGAAACCCGCGCCTTGCTCGGGCTTTTGGTGCTCTCGGTCGCCCTGGGCCTCGCCTGGAATCTGCTGCAAACCCCCACCCGCGCCTTCACCCTTGGCCCGATCTCATGAAAGCCCTGGCCAGCGCACTATGCCTGCTTGGGCTGCTTGGCGCGCCCGCCATTGCCGCTGGCCCACCGATTACGGCAGAGCTTTCCACGGATCGGGTTCAAATCAGCACCGGCTTTACTGGCGCTTCCGTGCTGGTGTTTGGCGCGACACAAAACCCATTGGGCGGCGATCCGCCAGAAGATTTGATCGTGGTCGCTACTGGGCCCACCCAGGGCGTGGTGGTACGGCGCAAGATCAATGTGCTTGGCATTTGGCTGAATGGCCCTTCCACGCGCTTTCCCGATGTAGCAGGGTTTTATGCGCTGGCCGCCACGCGCCGGGTTTGGGAAATCCTGCCCGAGGAAGAACGCCGACAATATCGCCTGGGCTTCGATAATTTACGGCTGCGCACTGAGGGTAATCGCAACCCGGCCTTTCGCGCCGCGCTTTTGGAATTGAAGCAGGCCGATGGTCGCTGGCAGGAATATGCCGCGCCAGTTTCGCGTGCCGGCGAAAGGCTTTTCAGCGCGCGCATCGCCTTCCCGGCCACGGTGCAAACCGGCGATTATCAGATTGAAGTACTGCTCGCGCGCGAAAACCGCGTGATTGCGCGCCAGGAATTGTCACTGCGCGTGGAGCGCGTGGGTACGGCGGCGGATATTGCCTCGCTCGCCCGCGGTCAGCCACTGCTTTACGGCGTGTTATGTATTGTCTTGGCTGCGCTGGCCGGCTGGCTTGGCAGCGTGCTGTTCAGGAGAAATTGATGACCGGTTCTGAAGAAGCCGCCGCTGCGGCCACCAAGGCCAAACGGGATCGCGTTTTCCTGGTGGTGGTGGATGACAGCGCCGAACAGGCGGTGGCCTTGCGCTATGCGTGCCTACGCGCCCGCAAGGGCGGTGGGCGTGTGGCTTTGCTGCGCGTGCTGGAACCGGTGGAGCTTGTGGAATGGGCCGGCGTTGGCGTGATGATGCAGGAAGAACGCCGTGCGGAGGCGGAGCGCCTGCTGGCCGGCCTTGCCTCTCAAGTCAGTGAGATTACCGGCGGCATGCCCATTTTGATCATCCGCGAAGGTGAGGCGCGCGAGGAATTGCTGGCGTTTATCGAAGAAGACCCGCGCATTTCCATCCTGGTACTGGCCATGGCGACTGGCAGCGGCGGGCCGGGGCCACTGATTTCGGCGCTGACGGGGCGGCATGCGTCACGCCTGAAGATACCGATGGCGCTGGTGCCGGGCGGGATGACGGAACAGGAATTGGATAGGGTGACCTGAAGGTGGGGTATCTTCGCTATTGGCGAAATTTTGCTTGCATTGCTTTTCGCTATCAGCGAAACTTTCTCAATGGTGTTGCTGCTCTCTCCTGCTGCGGTGAAGGCCCTGTTGGGCATGCCGAAGCGGGAACGCGCGCAGTTGAAGGCTCGGCTGGACGCGATTGCGGCCAAGCCAGACGCGCCGCATGCCAGCGTTGCCGCACTTCAGGGGGAGCCGCGCGGGCGCTTTCGGGTGCGTCAGGGCGATTATCGTGCGGTGTTTCGCATTGATGGCGAGGATGTGGTGGTGGACAGGATTGGCCATCGTCGGGAGATTTATGAGTGATGAACCATTTCAGGCCTGTGGCGGAAACGCCGGAAACCGTGACGCTTTCGCGCCGTGATTATGAGGCGCTGATCGCTGCCGCCGAGAATCGGATTGATCATCAGGCGATCAATGAGCAAGAAGCTCGGGAAGCAGCTCTCGGCAAGGAAGTCGCGCGTGCCGATTACCTGCCCGGCCCGTTGGTGGATCGTTTGATCGCGGGCGAAAGCCCCATTCGCATCTGGCGTGAGCATCGAGGCCTGACCTTGACCGCGCTGGCCGAAATGGCAAACGTTTCGGTCAGCTACCTTTCTGAGATTGAAGGTGGCCGCAAACCCGGCAGCGCCGCGGCACGGCGCGCCTTGGCCGGCGCTTTGCGTGTGCCGATGGAAGATCTTGCCTGACGGCGCGTGAAATCTTGGTCGCCGCTTCAAGGCGGCGGGATTTCCGCCGCCAGAACCTGGCCCGATTGGCTTTCGGTAATCAGCAAAGTCATCCCATCCGGCGCAAAGCAGCAATTCGTCGGCATGCGGCCAAAGGGCCGGCAATCCAGCGCGAAAAGCGGCACGCCATGCGGATCAACGCCCCAGACCATGCCATGGCCGGGATTGGCGATGAACAGCCTGTCATGCGCATCCACCGCCATGCCATCCGGCCCGGATGTGCCAGCCGGCGTGCGGAAGAACAGATTGGCCTTGCCGACAATGGCGTCCGCGCGAAGCGCGAAGCGCCAGACCTCACAAGAACGGGTCATCGCCACATAGCAATGCGTGCCAGCCTTGTTCAGCGCAATGCCATTGGGGCTGGGGCCGTTTGAGATCAGCCGATCCAGCCTGCTATCGGGCGAGAGCCGATACACCCGCCCGCGCGGGTCTTGCAGCCCGGTCTGACCTTGGTCGGTGAAGAAAATCGCGCCATTGGCGCCAAGCGTCACATCATTCAGGCCGAGAAACCCCTCGCTACCGACATGTTCCAAAAGCGGCGTGATGGAACCGCGCGCCGGATCAAGGCTGAGCAGCCCATGGCGGTAATCAGCGATCAGCAACGCATCATCGGCGCCGAGCGCCAAGCCATTCGGCCAGCCCTCATATTCCGCCAGCACTTCCCACCCATCACCGGGGCCAACCAGCAGGATGCGGCCATTCGGGATATCGGTGACCAGAAAGCGCCCCGCGCGATCAAAGCAGGGGCCTTCCAGGAAACTGTCAATCGGCGCGGCGGCGCGATTCGCATCCGCCCAGCTTGTGCGGCGGAGATTCCGCAAGCGATCCGGCAGGCGGGCGAAGGGGCGGAGTGGAAGCTCCTTGGGGGCGGGGAACCACATAGGCGGAGCCTAGGGGTTTCCCCCAGGGCTGATCAAATCCTGGTCTGCCCGGCTTCCGGCTGCGGATTCTGATGGATATGCTTCAGGCGCCAGCCAAGAGTGACCATAATGGCGCCCATGACGATCGCCTCCAGCGCCACCATCCAGATCACCGCGAGCAAGCCCGGCCCTGGGCGCAGCAGCATCCAGGCGCCGATCATGATATTCAAAGCCCCAAGCAGCCCAAGCAGCACGGAGGAAAGCCGGAAGGCCAGCATAAGCCGCGCCCCGCCGGACAAAAGGAACCAGGCAGCCGTCACAATCAGCAGGCCAATGGCCGAAACCCCCGGTGCCAACAGGATCACCGCTGCCGCCAGCAGGGAGATGATGCCGTCAATCCAAAGCCAGGTTCGGCTGCGCTCCCCGGTTGGGTGACCGCCCTTTACGGCCTGGAATATGGACCCCATGCCATCGAACAGCATCCAGGCCCCCAGAAAGGCCAGGATGAAGACCAGACCAAGCCCCGGGAAGAGGAAGATCAATAGCCCGAAAATAATGGCGGCCATGCCGCGGAGCATGAAAACCCACCAGCTTCCTGCCGTCTGTTTCACCAGCTGCATGCCAAAGCGCCCGGTCAGGAGCATGGAATCGGGTGTTGGTGGCTTTGCCTGATCTGACACGAAACTTGCCTCTCCATTCTTAGGGTGGTGGGTAAACTGACAGGGTGGCGCCTTCGGCGCAATCGCCACCGCCCCGACGACAATTCCTGCCCGGCTGGGCCTTCCCCCCTTTCCATCCCACCCCCACCTGTTGAATGATAGTCTCAACGCGAAACAAGGAGTACCTCGCCATGGCAAAATTCGGCCTCAGCCAATCCATTCGTCGTGTCGAAGACCCAAGGCTTTTGAAAGGCGATGGGCAATACACCGCCGATATCAGCCTGGCCGGCGAAGCCCAAGGCGTGGTGCTGCGCAGCCCCCATGCCCATGCGGCAATCAAAAGCATCTCCACCGCCGCCGCTAAGGCGATGCCAGGGGTGCTGGGGGTCTATACCGCTGCCGATCTGGCCGCCGAAGGGCTTGGCCCGCTGCCTTGCCTGATCCCGCTGAAGAATAGCGATGGCTCGCCGCTGTCATCCACGCCGCGCCCGGTGCTGGCGGATGGCACGGTGCGCCATGTTGGCGACCCGGTCGCCTTTGTGGTGGCGGAAAGCGCCAAGGCGGCGCGCGATGCTGCTGAAGCGATTGAGGTGGATTATGAGATCCTGCCCTCCGCTACCGAACTTGCGACCGCGACCAAGCCGGGCCAGCCGCAGGTTTGGGCCAGCGCGCCGAATAATACCTGCTTTGATTGGCATGTCGGTGACAAGGACAAGACCGATGCGCTTTTCGCCAAGGCCGCGCATGTCACGCGCCTGACAGTCGTGAATAACCGCGTTGTCGTTGCCAGCATGGAAGCCCGCGCGGCGGTGGCGGATTATGATGCCGCGAGCAACAAGTGGACTTTGCACACCAATACCCAGGGCTCCTGGCTGGTGCGCAAGCTTCTGGCCGGCAGCGTCTTCAACCTACCGGAAGATCATTTCCGCGTTGTCACCCCCGATGTCGGCGGCGGCTTCGGCATGAAGCTGTTTCTGTATGCCGAACATGTGCTGACCTGCTTCGCCGCCCGCAAGCTGAAGCGCCCGGTGAAATGGACGTCCGAGCGCACGGAAGCCTTCCAATCCGACACACATGGGCGTGACAATATCACCGCCGGCGAATTGGCCTTGGATAAGGATGGCAAGTTCCTCGCGCTGCGCACGAAGAATTGGGCGAATATGGGCGCCTATCTGAATACCTTCGCGCCCTTCATCCCAACCGGTGCCGGCACCAAGGTGCTGGCAAGCGTTTATGACTTCGGCGCCATCTACGCCAATGTTGTTGGCGTGATTACCAATACCGTGCCGGTGGATGCCTATCGCGGTGCCGGGCGGCCAGAGAGCAATTATCTGGTGGAACGCTTGATTGATACCGCGGCGCAGGAAATGGGCATGGATCGTGTTGCGATCCGCAAGCACAACATGGTGCCGTCTTCCGCCATGCCTTACGTGTCGGCCATGGGGCAGCGCTATGATTCCGGCGAGTTTGCGAAACTCATGGACACCGCTTTGGAAAAGCTGAACTGGTCCGGCTTCGCGGCGCGGCGGGCGGAAAGCCAGCGGCGCGGCAAAAGGCGCGGCATTGGCTTTGCCTATTACCTGGAAGCGACGGGCGGTGACGCGACCGAAAACGCCGCGGTGCGTTTCGCCGATGATGGCTTCGTGGATGTTTATGTCGGCACGCAAAGCACGGGGCAGGGGCATGAAACCGCCTATGCCATGCTGACCAGCCACGAATTGGGCATTCCGATCGAAAAAATCCGTGTGAAGCAGGGCGATTCCGCAAGCCTCCCTTCGGGCGGCGGCACGGGTGGCGCGCGCAGCCTTTATTCCGAAGGCCAAGCGATTTTGGTGACGGCGGCCTCGGTTGTTGAAAAGGGCAAGAAGGCAGCGTCTGAGCATTTGGAAGCCGCAGTCGCCGATATTGAATTCACCACTGCCAATGGCCGCTTTGGTGTGGTTGGCACCGATAAGGGCATCGGCATTCTGGAATTGGCCGCAGCGCAAAAGGCACGCGCTGCGAAGGGCCAGGAGGTGACGCTGTTGGATGCTTTGGAAGTGGCACAGATCAAATCCCACACCTTCCCCAATGGCTGCCACGCCGCCGAGGTTGAGGTGGACCCCGATACGGGCATCATCAAGGTCGCGAATTATGTCGTGATTGATGATGTGGGCCATGCGCTGAACCCGCTGATCGTGCGCGGCCAGGTGCATGGGGGTGTGGCGCAGGGCATTGGCCAAGCCATGCTGGAACGCACCGCCTTTGATGCGGAAAGCGGCCAGCTTCTATCGGCATCCTTCATGGATTACGCGCTGCCGCGCGCCGATGATCTTCCCAACATTGATGTGGATTTCATCGAAGTGCCGTGTGAGACCAATCCGCTTGGCGTGAAGGGTGCCGGTGAGGCTGGCGCCGTTGGCAGCCCGCCTGCCTTGATCAATGCCGTGGTGGATGCGCTTGCCGGTGATGGCGTGAAGCATATTGATATGCCGGCCACACCGGAGAGCGTGTGGAAGGCGCTCGCGACTTCCAAGGCGGCTTAAGGCGAAGCGCGCGAGGGGGTGTTTCCTCGCGCGCCCATTACGCGGGCTTCAAATGTTCGAGCAAGCGCGGCATCAGCTCCACCAGATTGCAGGGGCGGTGCCGCGAATCCAATTGGAAGCGCAGAATATCATCCCAGCCATCCTTGCAGGCGCCGGTTGAACCAGGCAGCGCGAAAAGATAAGTGCCGCCGGCAACACCGCCCATGGCGCGGGATTGGATGGTGGATGTGCCAATCTTCTGAAAACTGATCCAGCGGAATAATTCGCCGAAGCCTTCAATTTCTTTTTCAAGCACGCGCTTGAAGGCTTCCGGCGTTACGTCACGGCCCGTGATACCGGTGCCGCCGGTGGTGATCACGCAATCCACGGCGGGGTCCGCGATCCAGCGGCGCAGCACGGCTTCAATCGCGTCCGGATCATCCTTCACAATTTCCCGCGCGACGCAGTGATGCCGCGCGGCTTCGATCCTGTCTTGCAGGGTTTGGCCGGAACGGTCGCTCGCCATGTCGCGCGTGTCGCTCACGGTCAGCACCGCGATATTCACGGGCAGGAATTTCAGGCTTTCATCAATTGGCATGGCGGCCTCTCCGTACGGCTGGGCCTTTCTATCATGGGGGCTCGGCAGGCTGGCGACAACGCCCGCTTGCAGGGCGCGGGAACTCGCGTGACACTCGCCGCCAGAAGGACACCAAGGGAAACGCCGCATGACTTGGCAACCGGAAATCGAGGAGCTGAAGCGCCGCCAAGCCATGGCGGAGGCCATGGGCGGGCCGGATAAGGTGAAGCGCCAGCATGATGGCGGGCGGCTGACCGTGCGCGAACGTGTGCTGAAGCTGGTGGATAAGGACAGTTTCCACGAAGTCGGCGCTATTGCCGGGCGCGGCGAATATGACGCCAAGGGCGATCTGGAGAGCCTGACGCCGTCCAATTGCGTCATGGGCCGCGCGGAGATTGATGGCCGCCCAGTGGTGGTGCTGGGCGATGATTTCACCGTGCGCGGCGGCAGCGCGGATGCGACCATTCGCGAAAAGCCCATCATGGCGGAACGCATGGCCGCCGAATTGCGCCTGCCGATCATTCGCATGATTGAAGGCTCGGGCGGTGGTGGCTCGGTGAAGACCATTGAAACCACGGGCCGCGCCAATCTGCCAGGTGGCGTTGGTGGCACGCAGCTTTATCATTTGACTGCCCAGAATTTAGGCCTGGTGCCGGTGGTGGCGCTTGGGCTTGGATCGGTTGCCGGGCTTGGCGCGGCGCGGTTGGCGGCGTCGCATTATTCGGTGATGACGAAATCCTCCGCCATGTTTGTCGCGGGGCCCCCGGTGGTGGCGCGGCTTGGGGAGAAGCTCGACAAACGCGACCTCGGCGGTTGGGAGATTCAGTGCAAGGCCGGCGCGGTGGATGATGCGGTGGAGACAGAAGAAGAAGCCTTCGCCGCCGCGCGGCGCTTTCTTTCATACCTGCCGCAATCAGTGTTTGAAGTCTCGCCCCGGCTGCGGTCGCGCGATGATCCGGAACGCCGCGATGCGAAGCTGATCAGCGCCATCCCTCGCGATCCGCGCCAAGCCTATAAGATGCGCCCAATCGTCGAAACGCTCTTCGACAAGGGCAGTTTTTTCGAAATGGGCCGCTGGTTTGGCCGGCCCATTATCACGGGGCTGGCGCGGCTGGATGGCTTGCCGGTCGCGGTTTTGGCGTCAGACCCGGTATTCTCCGGCGGGTCCTGGACTGCCGATGCCTGCGCCAAGATCATCCGCTTTGTCGATATGGCTGAAACCTTTCATCTGCCGGTGGTCTATCTGATGGATTGCCCGGGCTTCGCCGTGGGGCTTGAAGCAGAGAAAACCGCCACTATCCGCTGGGGCGTGCGCGCCATGGCCGCCGTCAATCAATGCCGCGCGCCCTGGTGTACGGTGATTTTGCGCAATGCCTTTGGTGTTGCCGGCGTGGTGCACCAACCGGCCGGGCGCTATTCCATCCGTTATGCTTGGCCATCCGGCCGCTGGGGATCACTGCCCTTGGAAGGCGGGATCGAGGCCGCCTATGCGGCTGAGGTGAATGCGGCCACGGACCCGGTCGCAAAAATCGCCGAAATTGATGAGCGTTTGCAGAAACTGCGTTCCCCCTTCCGCACCGCCGAGGCATTCTGGGTCGAGGAAATCATTGACCCGCGCGAAACCCGCCCGCTGCTGTGTGATTTCGCGCGCATCGCCGAACCCTTGCGCGGCACGGGCCTGGCCGCGCTGACCATGCGCCCCTGATTAGGCTTCGACAACCAAATCCTTATAGGCATGCCAGGTGGCATGCCCGATCAACGGCACCACAAGTGCCAGGCCCAGGAAGAAGGGCGCCATCGCCATGGCGGTGAACACCACAATCAGCCCGGCCCAGAAGATCATGGCACCCGGATTTGTCAGCATCGCGCGGATGGAAAGCATAATCGCTTCCATGGCCGAAACATCACGATCTAACAACATGGGAATGGAAATCGCCGAGATTGAAAACGCCACCGCCGCCAGAATGGCCCCCGCGCCGGTGCCGACAATCAAGAACGGCAGCAGCATGTCGGATCGCAGCATGGCCATCGGCAGGTTTTCGATGCTGGGCGTGAAATTAATGCCGAACATCAGCATGAAAATCAGCGCCGCGACGCGCACCCAGAATATATGCAGGATCACCAGCAGAACGCCCAAGAAAGCAAGCTGCTGGCCATTGCGCGTGAAGCCTGCAAGGCAGGCCCCGAAGGTCACCGGCTTGCCCTCAGCGCGCAGCCGACTTGCCTCATAAAGCCCGGTCGCCAGCAAGGGGGCAACCATGAAAAACCCAGCCGAGGCCGGCAGAATGACCCAGCCAGACCGTACGCCAAGCAGGGTCAGAATGAGCAGCCAACCAGCGGCGGCCAAGGCGCCGCCATAGAAAAAGCTGATCATTGGGTTCGCCATCAAATCGCGCCAGCCCGCATTCAGCCACACCCAGGGACGGTCGGGTGCGACCTTCCGGATCGTTAGCCGGCGCGGCGCAAAGACTGCATCGCTTGCCATAAAAACTTCCTCCGCTTGTCATACAGATGACGAGCCTTCACAGTAAGTTAATCTAATAGCATAAGCTTCACGCCGGCAATTGATCTTGATCAAGGACAGCATTCCCCCGGCGGCGTTTCATTCTTCCACGCGGGCCACGAATCCCGCATCCTGAGGGAGACCAAGCATGGCCGCTACAGCCACAGCAGGGCATTATGCCCCGGCGAGTTCGCCGGTTTATGTTGAAGACCCGATCCGCGCCTTTGCCATCGCCACCGCCTTTTGGGGGGTGGTGGGATTTCTGGTGGGGGTTGTCATTGCACTTCAGCTTGCCTTTCCGCTGCTGAACCTTGATCTGGAATGGACGAGCTTCGGGCGGCTGCGCCCGGTGCATACAAGCGCGGTGATTTTCGCCTTTGGCGGCAATGCGCTGTTCCTGACCAGCCTGTTCATCGTGCAGCGCACCTGCCGCGCCAGGTTGTTCGGCGGCGATGATATGGGGTGGTTCCTGTTCTGGGGCTACCAATTCTTCATTGTCATGGCGGCACTTGGCTATGTTTTGGGCATCACGCAGAGTAAGGAATATGCGGAACCTGAATGGTATGTGGATTTGTGGCTGACATTGGTTTGGGTTGTCTACCTGATCGCTTTTGGTGGCACCATCATGCGCCGCGAAGAACCGCATATCTATGTGGCGAATTGGTTTTTCCTTGCTTTCATCATTACCGTTGCTTTGCTGCATATCGGCAATAATATCTCGATCCCTATCAGCCTTGGGTCATCGCATTCCTATTCCGCCACCCCGGGCGTGCAAGGCGCCATGATCCAATGGTGGTATGGCCATAATGCCGTGGGCTTCTTCCTGACCGCGGGCTTTCTTGGGATGATGTATTACCTGATCCCAAAGCAGGCAGATCGGCCGGTTTATTCCTATCGGCTTTCTATTGTTCACTTCTGGACCCTGATCTTCCTCTATATCTGGGCAGGCCCGCACCATCTGCATTACACGGCTTTGCCAGATTGGGCGCAGACGCTGGGCATGGTCTTTTCTGTCATGCTTTGGATGCCTTCCTGGGGCGGTATGATCAACGGCCTCATGACGCTCTCGGGCGCTTGGGACAAGCTGCGCACCAATCCGGCGCTGCGCTTTTCTGTCGCGGCACTTGGCTTTTACGGCATGTCCACCTTTGAAGGCCCGGTCATGTCCATCAAGGCCGTGAATGGTCTTTCGCATTATACGGATTGGACCATCGGCCATGTGCATTCCGGCGCCATGGGCTGGGTCGGCTTCATCACCTTTGGCGCGCTTTACTATCTTTTCCCTGTGTTGTGGAAGAAGAAAAGCATCTGGAGCGAACGCCTGATCTCCTGGCATTTCTGGATCGCGACCCTTGGCATCGTGTTCTACATCTCTGCCATGTGGGTATCGGGCATCATGCAGGGGCTGATGTGGCGCGCCTTTGATGAGCTCGGCTTCCTGCAATATTCCTTCGTGGAAACGGTGGAAGCCTTGCATCCCTACTACGTCATCCGGGCACTCGGCGGGGTCTTGTACCTGGCTGGCGGGCTGATCATGGCGTTCAATTTGTGGAAGACCGTCACTGAAGGGGAAGCCGCGGAACCCGCGCCGCGCCTTGTCCCTGCCCATGCCGTCGCGGCGGAATAGAAGGAGGATTGGCAAATGTTCCGCTGGCTTCGTGATCACGGCGTCATTGAACGCAATGTTGTCCTGATGGGTGTACTGACGCTGCTGACGGTTTCCATCGGCGGTCTGGTGCAGATTGTGCCGCTTTTCGCGGTGGAAACCACTATTGAACGCGTGCAGGGCATGCGGCCCTATACACCACTCGAGCAAATGGGGCGCAACATTTATGTGCGCGAAGGTTGCTATCTTTGCCATAGCCAGATGATCCGCCCCTTCCGCGATGAATTGGAACGCTATGGCCATTTCAGCCTGGCGGCGGAAAGCATGTATGATCACCCTTTCCAATGGGGTTCAAAGCGCACCGGGCCTGATCTGGCGCGCGTTGGTGGCCGCTATTCGGATGATTGGCATGCGGCGCATTTACGCTCACCGCGCGCTGTGGTGCCGGCTTCCATCATGCCGCCCTATTCCTTCCTGGATCGGCCTTTGGATTATGATCGCGTGGCTGATCATCTGCGGGCACTCCGTGCGGTGGGTGTGCCTTACAGCGATGAGATGATCGCCAATGCCAAGGCCGATCTGGAAGCCCAGGCGCGACCGGATGCGGATGCAACGGGTTTCAATGCCCGTTATGCGCGCGCGCGGCAGGGTGCTTTCGATGGTGATCCCGCGCGCATCACGGAAATGGATGCGCTGATCGCGTATCTGCAAATGCTCGGCACACTCGTGGATTTCCGCGATGTGACGCCGGCGCAGCTGCGTCAGCAGTAAGTGGGAGGCCAGCACATGGAAAACCTGGTTGAACTCTACCCCGCGCTGCGCGCCCTTTGGGTGGTTTGGTTCTTTGCCCTGTTTCTGGGGATGCTTTGGTTCGTGATGCGGCCTTCGCGGCGCAAGCATTTCGAATCCCTTGCCGATATACCGCTGCGCGATGACCGCGCGCAGCCCCGTTCGTGAGGAGTAGCGGTGATGCCAACGAAAATCGAAAAAGACAGCGTGAGCGGTCAGAACACCACCGGCCATGAATGGGATGGGCTGAAGGAACTCAATACGCCTTTGC
Organism: Roseomonas sp.; assembly: GCA_020249265.1. Lineage (GTDB taxonomy): Bacteria > Pseudomonadota > Alphaproteobacteria > Acetobacterales > Acetobacteraceae > Neoroseomonas. Next base: position 31,613 of record JADCGA010000008.1, on the reverse strand, counting down.
CCAAATGGTGGCTGTGGACCTTTTACGCGACCATTGCCTTCAGCCTGGTCTGGGTGGTGATCTATCCGGCGCTGCCCATTCCGGGTGCGACAGGTACGTCTGGCTGGATCGCACGTGAAGCGGTGGTTCGGGATGTGCAGCAGGCAGAAGCGCGCATGGCGCCGATGATGTCGCGCCTGCGCGCTGCAACGCCGGCGCAAATCGCCGCTGATCCTGAATTGCGCGCCTTTGCCATGGCCGGCGGGCGCGGTGCCTTCGCCAATAATTGCACAAGCTGCCATGGCGCGGGCGGCCAGGGGGCGCTTGGTGGCTTCCCGTCCCTTGCCGATGATGAATGGATCTGGGGCGGCAGCCTTGAAGCTATCCATCACACCATCACCCATGGCATCCGCGCCAATGAAAGCGATGAACAGCGCCAAAGCATGATGCCGCGCTTCCTGGTGGATGGTATTCTGACGCGCCCGCAGGTGAATGATGTGGCGGAACATGTTCTGTCGCTCACTAATCGCGCCACCGATCAGGCCGCGGCTACCCGTGGTGCTGCGCTATTCGCGGAGAATTGCGCTGCCTGCCATGGGGAAAAGGGTGAGGGCAATCGCGACCTTGGTGCGCCGCGCTTGAACGATCAGATCTGGCTGTATGGTGCCGATAAGGCTTCCATCGTGCTCAGCATTTCCAATGCGCGCGCTGGCGTGATGCCAAGCTGGGGCAAGCGGCTTGATCCAGCCATCATCAATATGCTGACCGTCTATGTGCATAACCTGGGCGGCGGTGAATAGAAGAAGCGCGGTCACAGACCAATGGGCGAGATCAAAACCCCTGATAAGCTGAAGGCGGAGGGCGTGGCGCCGGCCGCCGCGCCTTCGCTTTATGCTGATCGTCAGCGTGTTTATCCTAAAGCCGTCTTCGGCAAGGTCCGCAGCGTGAAATGGGCGGTGCTGATCCTTTGCCTCGCGCTTTACTACCTGGTGCCCTGGCTGCGCTGGGATCGCGGCCCGGGCATGCCAGATCAGGCCGTGCTGGTGGATATGACCAATGCGCGGTTGTTCTTCTTTTGGATCGAGATTTGGCCGCAGGAAATCTATTTCCTGGCTGGCGCGCTGATCCTGGGTGCCTTCGCGCTATTCGCGGTGTCGTCGCTGTTTGGCCGGCTTTGGTGCGGTTTCACCTGCCCGCAAACGGTTTGGACCGATCTTTTCATGTTTGTGGAGCGTTGGATCGAAGGCGATCGCAATGCGCGCATGAAGCTGGATGCCGGGCCGCGCAATGGCAACTACTGGACACGCAAGATCACGAAGCACGGCGCCTGGCTGTTGATCGCGGGTGCCACGGGCGGCGCCTGGATCATGTATTTCAATGATTCGCCCACCATCACACGGCAATTCTTCACCGGCGAAGCTGGCGCCATGGTCTATTTCTTCTTCGCGCTATTTGCGGGCTTTACCTATCTTCTCGCGGGTTGGGCGCGCGAACAGGTCTGCACCTATATGTGCCCCTGGCCGCGCTTTCAGGCAGCCATGCTGGATGAAAATTCCCTGGTCGTGACCTATCGCGAATGGCGCGGCGAACCGCGCGGCAAGGCCAAGGCCGAAGGGGTTGGCGATTGCGTGGATTGCGCGGCCTGTCTGCATGTATGCCCGACAGGCGTTGATATTCGCGATGGTCAGCAGCTTGAATGCATTGGCTGCGGGCTTTGCATTGATGCTTGCGATTCCGTCATGGGCAAGTTGGGGCGCCCCAAGGGGTTGGTTGCCTTTGAAACGCTAAACAATCTATCGGCAAGCGCTGCTGCTGCCGCTTCCCTGCCGCCTGGGCCGCAACGCCAACAGGCGGGTATGGATGCGCGCCGCGTGCCGCGCTTCATCCGCCCGCGCACCATCATGTATGGTGCGGCGCTTTCTGTCGTGGCGCTGGTGATGTTGGGCGCCTTCCTGATGCGCTCCACGCTTGATGTCACGGTTCTGCCTGATCGCGCACCGCTTTTTGTGCGCTTGGCGGATGGCGGTATTCGCAATGCCTATACGGTAAAGATCGTGAACAAAACCCATGATGAGGCGCCACTGACGCTGATACTGGAAGCCCCCGCTGGGCTGCGCCTGACCGTGCAGGATGTGGAAGCCGCTGGTGAAGGGCGCTATCCGCTTTCCCGCCGCGCTGATGGCATCACGCAGTACCGCGTTTTTGTCACCGCCCCGCCCATGGCGCAATTGGCAGAATCAACCCCCATCACCTTCCGCTTGCTTGATGACGCGGGCCGGCTGGCGACCAGCCAAAGCAGCGCTTTTCTGGGACCGAAGCCATGAGCACGACCATGCAACGCGATTTTGACCCGAAGCGCGGAGGCTGGATCCCCTGGGTATTCGTGGGTGGCATGGCGCTTGTGGTGGCGGTGAATGCCGTGTTTGTATGGTTCGCGTTTTCCACCTTCACGGGTGTTACTGTGCCGCGCGCTTATGAACGTGGCCGTGGCTATGACCAGGTGCTGGCCGAAGCCGCGCGGCAGGATTCGCTTGGCTGGCGTGGAGACATCACTTTGGAAGCCGGTGTGCTGCGCCTTGCCATGCGGGACCGCGCGCAACAACCGCTGCATGGCCGCGTTGAAGGTGTTATGCTGCGCCCCCTGGAAGGAGTTGAAGTGCCGCTTGGTTTCACCGCCACGGGCAACGGGCGCTTCGCCGCGCGGCTTGAACCACTCCGCGCCGGGCAATGGGAAGCTCGGCTTACATTCTTTGATGAAGCCGGCACGGCTTTTGATTTGCGCAAGCGCTTCATCCTGCCATGACCGACCTCAAGCGCCCCTTGATTACTGAAGCGCCGCAAAGCGCTGCCGCCTGCGCCCATTGTGGTGCTGTGCTGGTGCCTGGCCAGGGGCGTTTTTGCTGTAATGGTTGCGAAGTCGCTTATGGCTTGGTGCGCGGCCTTGGGTTGGATGCGTTTTATCGCCGGCGCGAAACTGCTGATGGTGCGTTGTGTCCTGAAACCGCTGCGCCTACTTTCGATGCGCTTCCGCTGATCCGTGATGATGCTGATGGTGTGAAATCGCTTGAACTGATGATCTCCGGCCTGAGTTGTGGTGCCTGTGTTTGGCTGGTGGAACAGGCGCTAGCTGCCGAGCCCGATGTCATCAAGGCGCGCGTTTCCTTTGCCGCGCGTCGGCTGGATTTGCGCTGGCGCGGCGATGCAACGCGCGGCAATGAATTGATCGCGCTGCTATCTCGCCTTGGCTTTCGCGTGGCACCCTATACGCCCGCGTGTCTGCGCGCCTCTGAGGATGCTGAAGGCCGCGCGCTGATCCGCGCGCTTGGCATTGCCGCCTTCGGCGCGATGAATGTCATGCTGGTGTCCATCGCCGTCTGGGTTGGCGAGGATATGGGCGCCCATACGCGCGATTTCATGCATTGGCTGGCGGCTTTGATTGGCCTGCCGACGGTGCTGGTGGCGGGCATGCCTTTCTATCGTTCCGCCGCCAATGCGCTGCGTGCCGGGCGCGTGAATATGGATATGGCGGTCTCACTCGGCGTTCTGGCGACGACGGGCATGAGCCTGGTCGAGACCTTCCGCAACGGTCCCTATACTTGGTTTGATGGCGCAACGGCACTGCTAGCCTTGTTGCTCGCGGGCCGCGTGCTGGATCGCGCCGCGCGGAAGAAGGCGCGGCAGGCGGTGGCAGAATTGCTGGCACTTCAGGATGGCATGGTGGCGCTGATCGCTGCCGATGGCACAACGCGCCTGGTGCCGGCGGCGTCTTTGGAAGCGGGCCAAAGCGTGCACATCGCGGCGGGTGAGACCTTGCGTCTGGATGGGAGGGCGCGCGCCGAAACGCTTTTGGATACGGCAGCAATAACTGGTGAAAGCCTGCCGCGCGGCTTTGCGGCGGGTATAGCTTTGCCGGCGGGCGCGGTGAATATGGGCGCGCCCTTCACCTTGGAAGTAACAGCCCCGGCGCGCGATGGATCACTCGCTGCCATGGCGCGGCTATTGGAAGCGGCGGAACAATCCAAGGGGCGCTTTGTTTCCATCGCGGATCGTGCGGCGCGGTTTTATGTGCCCATCGCCCATGCCATTGCTGTCGCAACTTTCCTGCTGTGGTGGCTGGGTTTTGGCGCGCTGTGGCAGGAAGCCTTGGTGAATGCGGTTTGCGTGCTGCTGATCACCTGCCCCTGTGGCTTGGCGATTGCAGTGCCGGCGGTGCAGGTGGTGGCGAATGGTGCGCTATTCAAACGCGGTGTGCTGGTTGCCTCACCAACCGCGCTGGAACGCTTGGCCACGGCGGATTGCGCGGTGCTAGACAAGACCGGCACGCTGACCGAAGGCCGCCCGGTGCTGATCCCGGAAGGCCAGGACCCGCAAATACTGCGGAGCGCGGCGGGCATGGCACGCGCATCGCGCCACCCATTGGCGAAGGCGATGGTCCGCGCTTGCCCTGAAGCGCCTTTGCTGCAAGGCACGCGCGAAATACCGGGGCAGGGGTTGCAAGCCGGCGCGGCGCGTTTGGGCTCGCCCGCGTTTTGCGATGTGGCGGGCCTCAGCGATGGCATGGTGTTGGTGTTTCGCGGGGGCGCTGACGCCGCGCCGGTGATCTTCCGCTTCGCGGATCGGCTGCGCGCGGATGCGCCGCAAGCGGTTGCTGATCTGAAGGCGCTTGGGCTGCCGGTAGAATTGCTCTCCGGCGATGGCCCGGGCGCGGTTGCCTCCGCCGCCATCGCTTCCGGCATTGAAACCTGGCGGGCCGAGGCTGATCCACGCGCCAAGGCAGCCTACATCGAAATCCTGAAGGCCGCAGGCCGGAAGCCGCTGATGGTGGGTGATGGCATCAATGATGCCGCCGCACTGGCCGCCGCGCATGTCTCCGCCAGCCCTGCGGGCGCCACAGACCTTGCGCAAACCACCGCTGATATCGTGCTGCAACGCGAAGGTTTGGCGATGTTGCCGGAAGCGATCCGCATCGCGCGCCACGCGCAAATTCTGGCGCGGCAGAATATCGGCTTTTCGCTCGCCTATAATGTGATTGCCGTGCCGGCGGCGATTGCCGGGCTGGTCAATCCGCTGATTGCGGCGCTGGTGATGGCTTCATCATCCCTCATTGTCATCGGCAATGCTCTGCGCGCGGGGAGGGGATAGACCATGGAAGCACTGATCCTGCTGGTGCCGGTTTCGCTGCTGCTCGGCGCGCTTGGCCTGATTGGTTTCCTCTGGGCGCTGCGTTCGCGCCAATATGATGATCTGGAAGGCGCCGCCGCCCGGATCCTGTTTGACGATCAACCTGGAAAGGACCCACCGCCATGACCGGTGCCCGCGTTTTCTTCCTCGCTCTTTACGGCCTGCTGGCTTTGCTTGGCCTTTTCGCTGCTGCCGCTGCGCAGGATATCGGCATGAGCATTTTCGGCTTCGGGCTGATTGGCTTGGGGGTGCTTTGCATCTTCCACACGATCAAGTCGCATTTTGATCACGCCGAGGCCAATCACTAAGCCCTGATTTGGTGATTGGCATTCGCCCCGCCAATCGCCACAATAGACGGCATGGGAAGCATCATCCGGCCTGAGGCCACGCTCGAAGAACGTTGGGAAGCCCGCTCCGGCCCCGTCCTGCTGACAGGAACGCATGCGCTGGTGCGCCTGCCGATGCTGCGCCAGGAAATGGATGCGGCGCAGGGCTTCCGCACGGGCGGTTTCATTTCCGGCTATCGCGGATCGCCCCTCGGCGCTTTTGACCGCGAATTGGCGCGCCAGGCGGAACGGCTGCGTGCGCATGATGTGGTGTTCCAGCCTGGGTTGAATGAGGATTTGGCGGCGACCGCCGTTTGGGGCTCGCAGCAGGTGCATCTGACACCCGGCGCGCGTTTGGATGGTGTTTTCGGCATTTGGTATGGCAAGGGGCCAGGCGTTGATCGTTCCGGCGATGTGCTGCGCCATGCTAATTCCGCCGGCAGCGCGCCGCAGGGCGGTGTGCTGGCGCTGGCGGGGGATGATCCTTCGTCCAAATCCTCCACCATCACATCGGGCTGCGAATATGCCTTTATGGATTTGGAGATCCCCATGCTGGACCCGGCCGATGTCGGGGAAGTTTTGGAATATGGGCTGAAGGGCATTGCGCTCAGCCGTTTCGCCGGTACCTGGGTGGGCATGAAATGCGTGGCCGACACCATGGATGCGACCATGACGGTGATGCTGGACCCCGCACTTTACGCCACGCGCGAACCGCAGGGCCTGACGACGCCGCCCGATGGCGTGCATATCCGCGCCACCGATACGCCGATGTTGCAGGAAGAACGCCTGCGCCATGCCAAACTGCCGCGCGCCAATGCTTTTGCGCGGACAAATGGCATTGACCGCATGGTGCTGGATAACCCAGATGCGCGCTTTGGCATTGCCGTGCGCGGCAAGGCTTTCACTGTTTTGCGTCAGGCTTTGGCTGAAGCCGGCATTTCCGAGGATTTCGCCCGCGCCCAAGGTTTGCGCATCTGGAAAGTGGGCCTGGCCTGGCCCTTGGATGCCGATGCCGCCCGCGCCTTTGCCGAAGGGCTTGAGGAAATTCTGGTGATCGAAGATCGCCGTCCTTTCCTGGAATGGCAGTTGCGCGATGCGCTTTTTCACATGGATCGCCGCCCGCGCATCACCGGCAAGCGCGATGAAGCCGGACGGCCTTTGTTGTCTGATCTGAGTGAGCTTGATTCCGCCGGCATTCTGCGCGCGCTTTTCGCGCGCCTGCCACGAGCCTTCCGCACCAATGCCATGCTGGCGCGCATGGCGGCGCTGCAAGCCTTGGCGGAAGGAGACCAAGCGCCGGTGCATGGGCGCGACCCGTATTTCTGCCCGGGCTGCCCGCATAATACCTCAACCCGCGTGCCGGAAGGCAGCCGCGCCTTGGCCGGCATTGGCTGCCATTACCTCGCGCGCTTCATGAACCGCGATACGGATTTCTTCTGCCAAATGGGCGGCGAGGGTTCCGCCTGGATCGGGCAGGAACATTTCACCAGCCAAGAACATATCTTCGCCAATATGGGCGATGGCACCTATGCGCATTCCGGCAGTCTTTCCGTGCGCTTTGCCGTCGCCGCCAAGGCCAATATCACCTTCAAGATTCTGCTGAATGGCGCTGTCGCCATGACCGGTGGGCAAACCCCGGAAGGCGAGATTGATGTCCCCCACATTGCCGCGCAATTGCATGGCGAAGGGGTGGGGCGGATTGAGGTTGTCTCCGATGATCCGGATCGGCATCGCGGCCATCCGCTGATGCCGGCCACGGTTGGCTTTCATCACCGTTCGCGGCTTGATGCGGTGCAGAAGGAATTGCGCGCGGTGAAGGGTGTCACCGCCATCATCTATGATCAGGAATGCGCAACAGAACGCCGCCGCAAGCGTAAGCGGGATTTGGCGCCGCGCGCCAATCGGCGCATCGCGATCAATCCGCGCATTTGTGAGGATTGCGGCGATTGTTCGCGCGCTTCGAATTGCCTGGCGGTGGAGCCGATTGAAACGCCCTTCGGGCGCAAGCGCCGCATTGATCAATCCGCCTGCAATCAGGATTTTTCTTGTGTGGAGGGTTTTTGTCCGTCCTTCGTCAGCCTGATCGGCGCGGAACCGGCGCGGCCCGTCGCCATCACGCTGCCGACGCTACCGCCTGAACCAAGCCTGCCCGCCATTCAAGGTGAGGCATGGAATCTGCTGATCGCCGGTGTGGGCGGGCAGGGGGTTTCTTCCATGGCGGCTATCCTGGCGCAGGCCGCGCATCTGGAAGGGCGGCCCGTGCGCACGCTGGACTTTTTGGGCCTCGCGCAAAAGGGTGGCGGGGTTTACGCGCAGTTGCGCATTGGCCCGGTAGGTGCGGCGGCGGATCAATTATCCGGTGCGCGCATTGCGGCGGGGGAAGCGGATTTGCTGCTCGCCGCTGATATGGTGGTAGCGCATGGCCGCACCGCGCGCCCCTTGCTCGGCCCTGCACGCAGTACGGCGATTGTGAATGCGGATTTATCGCCGACGGCACAATTCGTGAAGGATACTGAAACGCGCTACGACAATGCCGCCATGCTGCAAAGCCTGGGTGCCGCCTGCCGCGAAGCGCTCACCATTCCAGCACTTTCGCGGGTTGAGCGTGATTTGGGCGATGCGATCTACCTCAACCCTTTCATGCTGGGCTTTGCCTGGCAGCGCGGGCTGGTGCCGCTTTCGGCTGAGGCAATCCTGCGCGCCATTGAACTGAACGGCGCGGCGGTTGAGCGCAACAAGAATGCCTTTGCACTAGGGCGCATCGCCGCGACTGAGGCGCCCGAAGCACCGCGCAGTCCGGAAACCTTGGATGAGATGATCGCGCGCCTCACGGAAGACCTGAAAGCCTATCAATCCACGCGTTACGCGCGGCGCTATCAGGATTTTGTGGCGCGCATCCGCGCGGCGGAAGCGGCTGCGGTTCCTGGCGAAGAACGTCTCTCACGCGCCGTGGCGCGGCAGTTTTATCGCCTCATGGCCTATAAGGATGAATATGAAGTGGCGCGGCTGCATAGCCTGCCGGAATGGCGCAGCATGCTGACGCAGGGTTTTACGGGCACGCAGCGCATTGAGATGCATCTGGCGCCGCCGATCATGACCAAGCTGAACCCGGATACGGGCCTGCCCGTGAAGCAGGAATTTGGCCCCTGGATGCTGAAGGCGATGGGCTTGCTGCGCCACGGTAAATTCCTGCGCGGCACCTGGCTTGATCCTTTCGCGCGCACCACCGAAAGGCGCGAAGAACGCGCGCTACCGGGCGAATATCGTGCGGGGCTTGAAGCGCTGCTGCCGCGGCTTTCTCCCGAAACCCATGGCGCGATTTGCGAATGGGCAGAAGCCGCTGCCGGTATCAAGGGGTTTGGCCATGTGAAGGCGCGCAACTTGGCCGCCGCACGCGCACGCATGGCCGATATCGCCAAGGGAATCTCAGCATGAACGCCATCACCTTCGACCTGCCGGAAGAAACCCGCGCGCTGCAATCTGTCGCGCGGGATTTTGCGCGCGACGTATTGGCACCCAAAGCCCTGCAATGGGACAAGGACCAGCATTTCCCGGTGGCAGAAATGCGCGAAGCAGCAGCGCTTGGCATGGCGGCGCTTTATGTGCGGGAAGACTCCGGCGGTGCGGGCCTCACGCGGCTTGATGCGGCGGTGGTGTTTGAAGCGCTTGCGACCGGTTGCCCTACCATCGGCGCCTTCATGTCCATCCACAACATGGTCGCCTGGATGATTGACCGCTTCGGCAATGATGCGCAGCGCAGCGCCTGGTTGCCGAAGCTGATTACCATGGAAGCGATTGCTTCCTATTGCCTGACAGAACCTGGTTCCGGCAGCGATGCGGCAGCGCTGAAAGGCCGCGCCACACGCGATAATCAAGGCTATGTGCTGAATGGCACCAAGCAATTCATCTCAGGCGCCGGCGCGTCTGATCTATACTTGACCATGTTGCGCACCGGCGGCGACGGGCCAGGCGGTGTTTCCGCGCTTCTGATCCCGAAGGATACGCCGGGGCTTTCCTTCGGTGCGGTTGAACGCAAAATGGGCTGGAATGCGCAGCCGACGCGGCAGGTGATTTTGGAAGATGCGCGCGTCGGCGCGGATGCCTTGCTGGGCGGGGAAGGGCAGGGGTTTCGTTTCGCCATGGCGGGTTTGGATGGTGGGCGCTTGAATATCGCTGCCTGTTCGCTGGGTGGCGCGGAAGCGGCTTTGGATATCGCGCTTCGCTACACGCAAGAACGCCGCGCCTTTGGCAAGGCAATCAGCGATTTCCAGAACACCCAATTCAAGCTGGCCGATATGCGCATTGAATTGGAAGCGGCGCGCGCGCTGCTGTGGCGTGCCTGCGCCAAGCTTGATGGCGGAGAGCCAGACGCCACCATGTATTGCGCGATGGCCAAGCGCTTCGTCACCGATACCGCGTCTCGCGTCGCGGATGATGCGCTGCAATTGCTGGGTGGCTATGGCTATTTGGCGGAATATGGCGTTGAGAAAATCGTGCGTGATTTGCGCGTGCATCGGATTTTGGAAGGCACGAATGAGATCATGCGCCTGATCGTCGCGCGGAAGATGTTGGGGGCGTAGCGCAATCAGGCGCGGCGCCCGCGCATCCAAGCCAGTGTCCCGCCAAGCCCCGCCAGATCGGCGCGCAATTTTTCCAAGCGCAGCGTGAGCCCATGCCCAACAGCCTTGCCGCTGTGATGCCACACCCGCGCCCAGGCTTCGTGCTGCGCCGCCGCGCTACCCTGCATCAGCACCATGTAATGCAGCCGGCTCCAGGCCATATGCCGCGCCTTGAAGGCAGAAAGCGCTTGCGATGGCGCGGAAGAACCGCCCCCCGCGTGATGCATCACGGCATCCGGCACCAGCACCAAGCTACGCCCCTTCGCGCGGGCGGCGGCGCAAATCGCGTCATCCTCATAAAACAGGAAGAAAGCTTCATCGAAGCGCAGCCCATCGGAAGCCCGCAGCAACATGCAAGCGCCCGAGAGAAATTCCGCGCATAACGGCCCCTCTGGCCAAGCCTCGGCGCCACGTTTGCGCGAAAGCAACCGACGATGCAGTTGTTCCACATCCCAAGACCGCACCCGCGCGCCGTCTTCATCGCAAAGCATTGGCGCCAGAATGGCCGCATCGGGAAAGGCATCGGCGGCGGCAACAAGCCGCGCAATCGCCCCCGCATCCAGCCGGGTATCGGGGTTGGCCAGCAGCACGAATTCCGTCTCTGCCGCATCCATGCCGATATTGCAGCCCACCCCAAAGCCAAGATTGGCCGCATTGCGGATCACGCGCGCGCCTGCGGCTTCAGCCACAGCGGCGCTAACGTCGCCGCTCGCATTATCCACCACAATCACGCCAAGGCCAGGCGGCACGCCCTCCAGCATCCCGCGCAAGGCGGCCGCACTGTTATAGGCGACCGTGACGACGCAAACGCGTGCCAAGGCAGCTGAAGTATTCAGCCCTGCAAGCTCCGCAACCCAACACAAATGCGTTCCACCTGCGCATCGGTCAATTCGGGATACATGGGAAGGCTCATCACCTCCTGCGCGGCATCGGCGGTCTCGGCACAGCCAGCCGGCCCCAGCGGCACGCGGCCCTGATAGGCCGGCTGCAAATGCACCGGCACCGGGTAGTGAATGCCCGTGCCAATGCCTTGTTCCTTCAGCCTCGCCTGCACCGCGGCACGATCTGGCACGCGCAGCACATATTGATGGAAGACATGCTCCGTGCCCGCGCGGCGCTGCGGCGGCGCGTAAGGGCCACCCGTCAATGCGGCATCATAGGCGCTAGCAATCGCGCGGCGGCGTTCATTGCCGGCATCAAGCGCTGTCAGCTTCACACGCAAAATCGCCGCCTGCACTTCATCCAACCGAGAATTCACGCCTACCATGTCGCTGATATAGCGTTCCTTCCAGCCATATTGCCGAATGGCCGCGATGCGATCCGCCAGCGCTTCGTCATTCGTGGCCAGCACGCCGCCATCGCCAAGCGCGCCGAGATTCTTGGTGGGGTAAAGGCTGAAAGCCGATGCGGTACCCAACGTACCAAGCTTCGCCCCATTCAGCGTCGCGCCATGGCATTGCGCACAATCTTCAATCAACGCGATCCCCGCCGCGCGCGTTGCTTCCAGCATCGGTTCCAGATCACTGGCTTGGCCATAAATATGCACCGGGATCACGGCGCGCAGAGGCGGCAGGCCGGGCGGCGGGTGATCAATCACGCTCAGCAGCTCATCCGGGTCCATGGTGTAGGTATCGGGATCAATATCCAGCAGCAGCGGCGTCGCACCGACCATTTCAATTGCGGAAACGGTGGCAACCGCGGTGTGGGAAACGGTTGCGACACTCATCCCGGGGCCAATGCCAAGCCCGCGCAGGATCAGCGCCAGCGCATCCGTGCCATTGGCGCAGCCAATCGCGCGGCGGGTGCCAAGCCAGGAAGCGTATTCTTCCTCAAAAGCCGCACCTTCCTTGCCAAGGATGTACCAGCCGCTGGCGAGTGCGCGCGCGACCGCCGCGTCAATTTCGGCCTTCTGGGCGCGGTAGCCGGCGCCGGGATCGGCCTGGGGGATCATGGTGATGACGGGCGCATTCATTTTGCGTTCTTTCGCTTCGGGGTCACAAATAATCGGCAAGGCGCTGGCGATACCAGTCAAGGGACAGCTTCAGCCCCTTATCCAGGTCAATCGCCGGCACCCAGCCGGTCGCGGAACGGAAGGCGCGATCATCCGCCGCGTAGGACCCGATATCAATCGGCGCCCGATCAGCGGGAAATTCGCGCAATTCATAGCGGCCCAGCCCGCCATTGGCGTTGATCAGCTTGGCGGCAAGATCAAGCAGGGAAATGGGCGGGCTGCCGCCAATGTTGAAAACCTGGCCGCCCACGCCGGGGTTTGCCGCTTGTTCGGCGGCCATCAGAAATGCGCTGGTGACATCATCCACATAAGTCAGGTCACGCAGCTGCGCGCCCCCCCAGACTTCAAAAGCCTCATTTTCCAGCGCCCGGCGAATCCAAATGCCCAAAAAGGTCTGGCGCGCATCGCGAATCCGCAGCCGCGGCCCGTAGCAATTGGTCAGCCGGAGCGACACAACCGGGCGATGCAGCACGCGGTTTTCCAAAAGCCAATATTGCTCGCCGGCCCATTTTGAAACGCCGTTGGCATCGGGCGGGTTGACGGGGTGCAATTCATCCACCGGCAGGCTACGCGGCCGGCCATAAAATTGCCGGGTGGAGGCATGAACCACGGTCGCTTTGGGCGCCGCTTCGCGCATCACGCCAATCAGGCGCACCTGCGCCACGGCATTGATCGCGATATCGGCAACGGGGTCCTTCTGCCCGCCCATATGGCTGGTTTGCGCCGCCATATTGAACAGCACATCAATGCCGTCACACAGGGAATGCAATTCCGTATCGCGGATATCGCCCCGCACCAGCAATACGCCAGCCCCTTCCAGATTGCGGGCGGAGGCACCACCATCGGGCATCATGGCATCGAGCGCCGTGACACGCGCGCCCATACCGGCCAAGCTATGGCAGAGGTTGGAGCCAAGGAAGCCCGCCCCCCCAGTCACCAGAACCCTTTTTCCTTGCCAGTAAGCCGGCGTTACCATGCGCGCATATCCTGCAACTTCACGATCCATACAATACGAGAATTACGGCGGAAACACGCCTGGAGCGTGGCGGCTTCGCATCCGTTCATCCGCCATGCGCCAGCTTCTCTGTTTTGTCGCATTTTCCGAGTCGCCAAGTGAAGCCACTTGGCTTGAAAATCTTTCTGTTTTTGGGTCGCATTTTCCGAGCCGCCAAGTGAGTCCACTTGGCTTGAAAATGCTCAATCCCCGGCAGACCCGGGGCGTTTTTCGTCGCGCTGCGTCATCCGCACGCGCCGGCTCCGCATGATCTCGGCAAACCCGAATAGCAACAGAATCTGCCCCGCCAGCACTTGCACACCGGTCAGCAGCCTGATGCCATCATCATGCGGTGTCAGATCGCCAAAGCCAACTGTCGCTTGCGTGACCAGGCTGAAATAGAGCGCATCCTGGAAGCCGAGCCTGATCGGACCACCCTGGCCATGAAATAATGGCATGCGCGAAAGCCCATCGGCGATGCGATAGAAACAGGCAAAGGAAATCACCAGCAGGCTATAAAGCGTCAGGAAGGCCACAACCGGCACGGTAATGCGCCGAAGCCGCGCCGAAAGCTCCTTGGTGATCAGGGTCAGATCACTCAGCAGCAGCACCACCGGGCGGACGGAGACCGCGACAATGGCCGCAATCGCCCCCATGGCAGCGAGCAACGCCAAGCCCTGATCAAAGGGGGATAGGCGATTGAGCGGCAAGGAAAGGCTGAAGCCCCCCACCACCCAAACCGGGATCAGCCAGCGCGCCATGCGCGGCAAATGTCCATGATCAAAGGGCGCATCGGCTTCGGCGGCACGGCGGAGACTATCCCGCCGCGCCCAGACCGAGCCCAAAAAAGCAAAGACCGGCAATAGAAAGGCCATCGCACGGGCCAAGGCCGGCGCCTCCGGGAAGGCCGCGCGGCCAATCACCACGAAAAGACAGGCATAAACCGCAAGCCCTGCGCTGGCGCCAAAGGCGAAATGCATGCCCTGCGGAAAGAGCAGATAGAAGAAGCCGATGGCCGTCGCGGCAATACCGATGACAAGCATCGGCAACACCCCGCCATGATCCGCAATCCCGCCCGCCACCAGCAGCCCGAAGCCGAGCGTCGCCAGCGCAGCGCGCAGCCAGCGATCCGGCCGGCGAGGGGGAGGTGGTGCGTTCACGGCGCCAGGGCGACGCCGGTGATCTCCACCTTCCAGGCTGGGTCCACCAGCGCGGCCTGAATGGTCATGCGGGCGGGCTTATGGGCACGGTCCAGCCAGCGATCCCAGGCGCGGTTCATGGCCGGCGCATCGCGGATATCGGCCAGAATGACGGTGGCAGAGAGCAAAGCGCGCTTATCTGTCCCGGCCTCGGCCAGCAGGGCGTCAATCTGCTTCAGGATATCCGCGGTTTGGCCTTCCGTATCCAGGCCGGTGTCATCGGCCACCTGGCCGGCCAACCAAATCAGCCCGCCGCCAATCACGGCACCCGATAGGCGTTCTTCAGGGGCAAGACGTTTGATGGTCATCGGGGGCGTCCTTTTGGTAATGGTAGGGCTGGAAATGGTCAGCAAAAGCGCTGCTTGGCCTTCTGCGGCAGTCTTACATGGAGAAAAGCGAGATGGAAAACATCGTTTGCGGCTGTTGGATGGCTTGCACGATAAGAACAAAACAGATACATCAACGTGACCGGTCAAGACATTCTCTCTATGGCTGTATTTTTCTTTTTTGACGAGCTTTTTGGCAGTGCCTTTTAATGATGATTCCATAGAATCAGTTAGTTGTTATTATTAAAGTGATGTCTTAAGAAAATCGCCTTAAGCAGCATTTTGACTCGAAGTTTGGCTAATTTTTGCAGCGGATTTCGCTTGCCTTGCTTTGTGGGATTCATCTTAACTAAACTATAGGTTGTATTTAAAAGAGGTAATTCGTGCTATGAGCGAATCCCTGCGCAACGATCGTAAGACCATCCGGTTGGACAATGTGGTCCGTGCCCGGCTGAAAACCTGGCCGCAGCGCCCGCCGGGTGCCACCGCCAGTGAGGGCGCATCCTGGCTCCGCGCCCGCCCGAGTGAGGGGGAGCCCATCGCCCAGCCCTATCTGAAGGTTCCCGGGTCTGACCGGATGCGCACCATCCCGGACGGGCTTTGGCTGTATTTCGGCGGCACGCCGGAAGACCCTTACGCGGATATCCTGTGTATCGAAGCCTGCTCCACCTTCCAGAATTTGCTGGATAAACGGTCCCGCTTTGCGCCCTCAACCACCTCCTTGCTCGCCTTCTGCCCTTTGCCCTGGCTGCTGGCGCCCATCCAGCCCGGGGATGAAACGCCGCGCTGGCGCCTGATCCCGGCCTGTATCGCCGAACCCATCGCTGGGCTGACGCTGCCGGTGCGTGATATCAGGGTGCTTTATGGGTTGCAGCGGGAACACTATGCCGGCTTTGCGCGCAACCAGGTGCCGCAGCCGCATGAGTATTTCTGCCCGATGGAGGCACTGACCGCACATGAGGGCCATGAAAACCCATCCATGCGGTCCTTGATTGCGCGGGCTTCCATGTCCTCTGCCTTCATGGACCCGCCCTGAGGGTGAAGGGGCCGAGCGCCACCATGGCGGCATCCACCACCGACTGAGGTGTATCAGCCACGGATACCGCCACGGCATCGGGCTCATCCCCGGTATCTTCCAGGGTCGCAAATTGGCTCGCCATCAGGGATGGCGGCATGAAATGGCCCTGACGGGCCGCCTGGCGCGCTGCAATTACCTCGGGTGCGCCAGCCAAGTGCAGAAAAATCAGATCGCCATGCCCGGCGCGTAGCCTCTCCCGATAGGCGCGGCGCAGGGCCGAGCAGGCCACCACCACGGGCTGCCCCGTTCCCCGCGCCGCGCCGATATGCGCGGCAATCGCATCCAGCCAAGGCCAACGGTCAGCATCGGTCAGCGGCGTGCCGGCGGCCATTTTCGCCACATTCGCCGGCGGGTGGAAGCCATCCGCATCGGCAAAGGGCCAGCCGAGCCGCTCAGCCAGTAGCGCGCCGATGGTGGATTTGCCCGCCCCCGAAATCCCCATGATGATGATGGCAGCGGCGCGCATCGCTATTTGGGTTCCAGGTGCCCGCCAAAGCCATGGCGCATGGCCGAAAGCGCGCGATCACCGAAATTCACCTGATCGCGCGACCGGAAGCGGGCATAAAGCGCTGCCGTCAGCACCGGCGCTGCGACCGCCGTTTCCACCGCCTGCTGCACCGTCCAGCGCCCTTCGCCGGAATCCCCGACCTTGCCGGAATATTTCGCAAGATCAGGGTCTTCCGCCAAGGCACTCGCGGTCAGGTCCAATAGCCAGGAGGTGATGACCGAACCCCGCCGCCAGGCTTCCGTAACATCGGCGATATCCACGTTAAGTCGCTGATCTTCCGGCAATTCCGGGCTATCGGCGTGGCGCAGCAGGTCAAGCCCCTCCGCCAGCGCCTGCATCATCCCGTATTCAATGCCGTTATGGACCATTTTTACTAGGTGCCCGGCGCCATGATCGCCGCAATGAATCCAACCTTCTTCAATATTTGTGGGGCGATCTTCACGCCGTGGTGTCGCTGGAATATCGCCCCGGCCGGGCGCCAAGGCAGTGAATATCGGCGCCAGCCGTGCCACCGGGGAGGGCTTGCCGCCGATCATCAGGCAATAGCCGCGCTTCAGCCCCCAAACCCCGCCGGAGGTGCCGATATCAAGGTAATCAATCCCCTTGGCGCCGAGCGCCTTGGCGCGGCGGATATCATCCTTCCAATGCGTATTGCCGCCATCAATTGCGGTATCCCCCGGCGAAAGGAGCCCGCCCAGTTGTTCCAGGGCGTCTTCCGTCGGCGCGCCATGGGGCAGCATGACCCAGACCGCGCGGGGTGCACCCAGCGCCGCGACCAGCCCGGCAAGACCCGCGACACCCACCGCACCTTCGGCGGTGAGTGCCGCCACGGCGGCGGCATCCTTGTCCCAGACCACGGCGCGATGCCCCGCCTGCATAAGCCGCCGCGCGATATTGCCCCCCATACGGCCCAAACCGACAATGCCGATTTCCATGGCTTGCGTTCCCCTCTGTCAGACCAAAGCCGCGCGCACGCGATCAACAAAGCCATCCATCGCCTTGGGGTCCGTCCAGCGCAGCACCGCCACAATCCCGGTGGCGGGGTCCACCCAAGTCAGATTGCCCCCGGCGCCGGAGGCGAAAAACGCATCCCGTGTGGCGGAGGGGAAACGCTCCCCGGAGGTATTCAGCCACCAAAGGAAGCCATAGGAAGGATTGAGCGCGCAGGCTTCAGTGGACCAGTCAAACCATTGCGCCGGCAGGATTTCACTCCCCGCCCAGCGCCCGCGATTAAGCGCCAGCAGCCCGATCCGCGCCTGATCCTCGGCATGGATGGCAACGCCGCCGCCC
The DNA here is from genome assembly GCA_020249265.1 of Roseomonas sp. Lineage (GTDB taxonomy): Bacteria > Pseudomonadota > Alphaproteobacteria > Acetobacterales > Acetobacteraceae > Neoroseomonas. The sequence goes on along the minus strand of JADCGA010000008.1, from coordinate 14,102 downwards.
CAATGCGTGCCGCCGGGGACGGATTGCACGCGCTGGCCGTTTTCAAGCGTCACCCAGGAGGTGCGGTAGCCATCCCAGCGCCAATCCCGGCTACCGCCGATCGGGTTCAGGATGCGTTCGGCGAAAACTTCCGGCAAGGGCCGGCCAAAGCGGCGCAGCAACGCCAGCGAAAGCCGGTTCACGCGCACGTCATTATATTCCCAATGCGTACCGGGGGCCTGCAATTGCCGAGCCCCCTTCTTGCCCTGGCCTTCGGCGCCAAGGTCTCGGCCACGGTCAATCATGTCGGATTTGCCAAACAGCGAGCCTTCCCATTCCGACATATTCTGCAGCAAATGCCGCCAAGTGATGGGGGCGTTTTGTGGCGTGTCAAAGCCACCATCCGTGACGGTTTCGCCGACGCGCTGATCAAGGTCCGGGATCAGCCCATCGGCCCAGGCGAGGCCGCTCAGCATCGAGAGGTAGGATTTCGCGACGCTGAAGGTTTGGCTTACTTCCCGTGTATCGCCCCAACTGGTGACCAAGGCGCCATGGCGCGTGATCAGACCGCATGGCGCGCCGCGCGGGCTGAGCGGCCCCAGCACCTCATTATCCGGCGGTGCCTCGAAAAAGCCACGCCCGATATGGCCGGCCAGGTCATAGGGCCAGGGGGTTTCATGCGCGGCGGCGTGATCCACGGCGGCTTGCAGCTTGGCGGCATGAAAGCCGGCTTGGGCGGGGGTGGCGCTGGGCCAGGCGGCGGGGGCGGGGAAGGTCATGGTGCTCATGCGCCTGACCATGCGGCTTTCCGCGCTTCTCTCCAAGAGGGGGCGTGCTGGACCGAGGCGCGCCAAAGCGGCATGGTAAGGCGCCTTTGCAGGAGTAAGCCCCATGGACAGCGCCACTGAAGCCAATGTCGGCACTTTGGATGTGATTTCGGACGCGATCTGCCCCTGGTGCTGGATTGGCAAGCGGAATTTGGATGCGGCGCTCGACATGCTGGCTGAAGACGGGCTGCATTTTAAGGTCCGCTTCCGCCCCTTCCAATTGAACCCGGAAATGCCGCCAGAGGGCGTGGATCGGCGGGAATATCGCAGCGCCAAATTCGGCTCGCTCGAAAAATCCCAGGAATTGGACCGGCGCGTGGCCGATGCTGGGCGCGTGGCTGGCCTTGAATTCCGCCATGATCTGATGGCGCGCACACCGAATACACTGGAAGCGCACCGGCTGATGCGGCTGGCTGGCGCCGATGGCCTGCAGCGCGAGGTGGCCGAGGCGATCTTCCAAGCCTATTTTCAGGAAGGCGCCGATATTGGCGATCCCGAGACCCTGGCGCGGCTAGGCGCAGTGGTGGGCTTATCGGCAGAAACTCTTGCCGCCTTCAACGTCGGCGATGCCGGGCGGCACGAGGTGCTGGCCGAGGATGAGGGCTATCGCCAGGCCGGGATTTCCGGCGTGCCATCCTTTGTGCTGGATCGGCATTTGCTGTTCTCAGGCGCCATGCCGCCGGAGAATATCGCCGATGGGCTGCGCCGGGCGGTCGCGATTTTGCGCGAGCGGGCGAGGGAAGCCGCTGCGGAGTAGGGGGCGTTAGCCCCCGCTCAGCCAAAGCGCCACTTCCGCCGCGCCCCAGGCGAGCGCCAGCAATAACGTGAAATCCCGCATGGCGCTGCGCGCCTTATCCAAGCCTGCGCGGCGCGTCTGAAAACGCACGCGCACCGGGCGTTGCGGGATGATCAGGGAGGGGTCTTGGTAAAGGGTGCTGCTCATGGGGAGTATAAGAACAAAACAAGAACAATTTGGCAAGCAAAAAAATGATGCTGAAGGCAAAAATTTTTCACCGATTGTTTTCAAATGGTTTTTCGCGCTGCATCGAAGCTTTACCCGATCAGCCACCGCTTTGCGCCCGGCAGCGCAGATTTATATTGCAGTTAGTTCGACATTATACTATTTAGTTCGCAGTCGAACAATTCGGTTCGACCACGCCCAAAGGCCTGTTGACCCATGACAATCCAAAGACGCCAAATCCTCACCGCTGCCGGCGCCATGCTTGTCCTGTCGGACGGGGTGCTGCGCATGGCAAACGCCCAGCCCGCCCCCGAAGCCGACCCGGCGACGCGCCATGCTGATCCCCGTATCCGTGCCGCCGGGCACGCCATCCGCGCTCCAAACCCGCATAATCGGCAGCCCTGGCTGGTCCAATTGGCGGGCGCTGATCAAGTGCTGATCCGTTGCGACCTGGAACGCCGCCTACCCGAAACCGACCCCTTCGATCGGCAAATCGTGATCGGCCTTGGCGGCTTCATTGAGCTTTATCGGATGGCGCTGGCACAGGAAGGCATTGGTGCCGACATCGCCTTGTTCCCTGAGGGGCTGCCGGGAAGGCGGCTTGATGCGCGGCCTGTCGCCGCTATCACGCTCCGCCCTGGAACTGGGGTGCGCGATCCGCTTTTTGCCGCTGTGCCGACGCGCCGTTCGGCCAAGCAGCCCTATGACATGGCGCGGGTGCCGGACCCCGCGCCGCTCGCCGCCGCGCTGGCTGATCCAAAGCGCCTTGGCTTCACCACCGATCCGGCGCGGGTCGCGGCACTGCGCGGCATCGCGCAGGATGGCTTCCGCGTTGAGGCCGGCACGCCGCATACGCTTCAGGAAAGCATAGACCTGTTTCGGCTGGGTCGGGCCGAGATGGCGGCGAACCCTGACGGGATCGGTATCGGCGGACCGCAGGTCGAAGAAATGGTCGCCCGCGGGCAGCTTACCCGTGCCGCCTTCGCTGACCGCAATGGCCAGGCCTTCGGGCTCATGATGCAATCAACGCTTTCGGTCATTGCCGCTTCGCCCTGCTTTGTCTGGACCACGACACTGGGCAATGGCCGCGTGGCGCAGCTTGAGGCGGGGCGCGACTGGCTGCGGCTTGATCTGGCGGCGAATGCCGCCGGGCTTGGCATTCATCCACTAAGCCAGACGCTACAGGAATTCCCGGAAATGGAGCCCCTGCATGAGGCGATGCGCCGCGCGACAGGCGTGGCATCGGGTGAAAGGCTGCAAATGTTCGGGCGGCTGGGCCATCCGGCATCGCCGGGCATCCGAACTGCTCTACGCTGGCCGGCGGAAACGCGTATAATGCGCGGGTGACCCCCACGGACCCGCCCACCTTCCAATTGCTCAATGAGATCGCGATCATTGAGCAATTGGCCCGCAATACCCTGGAACGCGTGCTGCCGGACGGGCTGCGGCAGCCGCATTTTGCCGTTCTCAATCACCTTGTGCGGCGTGGGGATGGTGCGTCACCGGGCGCCCTGGCGCGTGCTTTCCAGACGGCAAAGGCGGCGATGACCAATACCCTGCACCGGCTGGAGGCGCGCGGCCTGATCCGCGTGGAAGCCGATCCGAAGGATGGGCGGGCCAAGCGCGTCTTTCTGACCGATGCCGGGCGCGCCATGCGTGAACGCGCGATTGCCGCAGTCGGGCCCCATATGGCCGCCATAAGGGGGGTGCTATCGGATGCTGAGATAGCGGAAATATTACCGCATCTCAGAAGGCTGCGCGCGCATCTTGATGCGGCACGGGATTGATCGGGCGCGGCGAAGCAAACGCCTATGGGCAAGCTGTCGGCCATACTCCGGCCAATCAGAAAATTTGCGTCAGAATTTCAGTTCCTGGAGAGATTCTTCCACTTCATGGAAGCTTGGCATCAAATCGGTCGGCACCATCTTGCGCCCGGTTTCGACCGCCACCTGCGGCGCATTGCCATGCAGATGCGCGACCAGCACGGCGCGGATCACCTCGTAATACTTCGCCTCCTCCTCGATCACGGCCTTGAGGCGCGCGGCGAAGGGGCCAACCAGACCATAGGCAAGCAGAACACCTAGGAAGGTACCCACCAGCGCGCTACCGATCATCTTGCCCAGAATGGCCGGTGGTTGGTCAATGGACGCCATGGTCTTGATGACGCCCATGACGGCGGCAACAATCCCAAGGGCGGGCAGGGCATCGGCGACACTTTGCAGCGCATGGGCGCTGTGTAATTCCTCTTCCTTCATTTTCTTCAATTCGCGCGCCATCACATCTTCGATCTGATGCGGGTCATCGGCATTCATGCCGACCATGCGAAGGTAATCGCAAATGATCGCAACCGTGTGACGATCCTTCAGGATATTTGGGAATTTCTGGAAGGCAGCGCTTTCTTCGGGCTTTTCGATATGTGGTTCAATCGCCATTGGTCCCTTGGTTTGCGCAAGCCGCACGAGCCAGAATAAAAGGCTCAGCAATTCCATGTAATCCCTGCGTTTATACTTGCCGCCCTTCAGGATTTTACCGATGCTGCCAAAGATGTGCTTCACCTCTGACATGCTGTTGGCCATCAGCAGCGCGCCCAAGGCAGCGCCGCCGATGATGGCGAATTCGAAAGGTAGCGCCAGCAAGATGATTTCCATCTTGCCGCCGGCAAGAATGTAGCCACCAAAGACGCAGACCAGTAGAAAGATAAAGCCAGCAATCGAGATCATGGGCGTGGTGTCTCCGGCGCCTGACGGATCAGCGTGATGGAAACACGGCGATTGGCGGCGGCTGTTGGTTGTTCCGGCATCAACAGGTCACGTTCTGCATGGCCTGTCAGATTTCTGATACGATTATCCGCGACACCCGCGTCAATCAGCAGGCGGCGCGTGACATTGGCGCGTTCGGTGGAAAGGTCCCAATTGCTGCGTTCTCCACCACCACGGAAGGGGGTGGCATCCGTATGGCCCGCGATGCTGATTGGGTTGGGCAACCGCTGGATCACCTGCGCCACGCGCAATAGCAGGGCGCGCGCGCGATCATTGGGCGCCGAGCCACCCAGGGCGAACATGGGCTGGCGATCTGCATCCACCAATTGAATGCGCAAGCCCTCTGGCGTTTGTTCAATCAGCAATTGGCGGCCGAGGTCGGCAAGGGCCGGGTCGGTACGCACCGCTTCGCGGAGTTGTTCGGCAGCGGCTTCAAAAGCTTCGCGTTCACGCTTGGCGAGTTCCTGGCGCAAATCAGCCTCGCCGACATTCTCTGGCCGCTGTTCCGGCGAAGGTTCGTCGGCCGGGCCGCCGCGCGGTTGTTGAGGCCCCACCAACGCACCAGGGGGCGTGCGGATCACCAGCCGCGCATTATCAGCATCTTCCTGACCAACTGGGCCTTCGCGCCTTGGCACGGGTTCAGCCGGGGTGCGGCTGTCATCTTCATCGATATCCATGACCACCGGGCGCTTGCCAGGCTGCACTTCGATCGTGCCTGTCGTAGACACCATCGCCGCATTGTCATTGGGCGTCTGGCCACCAAATGGCCGGCCAGAGCCTGATTGGGAACTTGAAAGCACATTGGTGGGGTTGAAGTAATCGGCGATGCCGCGGCGCTGTTCTTCCGTGGTGGCATTGATCAACCACATCAGCAGGAAGAAGGCCATCATTGCCGTCACAAAATCGGCATAGGCAACCTTCCAGGCGCCGCCGTGATGGGCATGCGCTCCGCCTTCCTCCCTTTTGACGATGATAAGATCACCGCCACTTTGCGAGCCTCTTCCCTTGCGCGCCATGACAGACTGTGTAGCTCCTAAAGCCTAATTTCCGCTAACATAGAATGGCCTCACTGCCAAAGGGCCAGACTGACGGAAGGGACGCGGCGTGGTTTTGAGACTTGTTCCATGAATACCCCCATTTGCGCCACCCAAGGCCCGGCCCAGGGTGAACCGTACCTCATCAAGCGGCCCGAACGGCAGTCCATCCCCCTGGTCTTTGCGTCGCCACATTCAGGTCAGCAATATCCGGACCAACTGCTTTTGGATACCCGTATGGATTCGCTTGCGCTGCGCCGGAGTGAGGATTCCTTCGTGGATGACCTATTCTCCGCTGCCCCCGCCCATGGTGCGCCCCTGATCGCGGCTTCCTTCCCGCGCGTCTGGTGCGATGTGAACCGCGAAGCCTGGGAATTGGACCCGGCCATGTTCACCGATCCATTGCCGCCCTGGGTCAATAGTGCAAGCCCCAGGGTGGGCGCGGGGCTTGGCACGCTGGCGCGAATTGTCACTGGCGGGGAGCAAATCTACCGCCGCAAACTCAGCTTTGCCGAGGCCGAGGCGCGCATCCGCGCCTGTTGGGAACCCTATCACGCCGCGCTGGCCGGGCTGATCGCCGAAACCAGGGCCAAGTTCGGCTATTGCCTGCTGATTGACTGCCATTCCATGCCCGCCCATCCGGCGCATCTGACCAACCCCCCGCATTTTGTGTTGGGCGACGCGCATGGCACAGCCTGTACGCCGCGCGCGACACGGCTGGTGGAGGAAGCGCTACTCGGCCTTGGTTATAGGGTCAGGCGTAATGACCCCTATGCGGGGGGCTTTGTCACGCGCCATTACGGGCGGCCACGGGAAGCGACCCATGCGCTGCAGATCGAAGTGGCGCGGAACCTTTACATGGATGAGGCCCGGATTGAGCGCCTGCCGGGTTTTGGCCCGCTCAGACGCGACATGACCAGCCTGATTGAGAGCCTAACGCGGGTGGATTGGGACTTTCTCTCCTCAGCTTAGAACGGGAGGCAAAAAAAGGGCGGTGCCCGAAAGCACCGCCAAGTTTAGGGAGGAAACGTCCAAGAATGTGCAGCGGAAACCGCCGCACGCCCTCTATATATGTATCCGCTTTTGGCATTGCAAGATTTTTTTTGCAGCGCAGCAAAACGGGTGTTTGCAATATCAACCAAGGGTTTCTTGCGTCGCTGCTGGCTGGCAGAGGTAAATCTGGCACGCGGCTTGCCATGAACGGGGCATGCTGGTTGTCTACTCCTTCCTTCCGAGCCTTTCGCGTGATCTGGCGCTGCTTTGCGCTGCGCTGCTTGGTTTGGCGCTTTGGCCATTGACGGCAGCGGCGCAATTGATGCCCGCCAGGGGCTTCAGCGAAGGGCATTTATGCCGCGCCGCCATCGCTGAGGCCGAGCGCGGCGCCAACCTGCCCCGCGGCTTGCTCCAGGCCATTGGCCGGGTTGAATCCGGGCGGCGTGACCCGGAAACCGGCCATTTCGCCCCCTGGCCCTGGACCACCAATGCCGAGGGGGAGGGCAAATATTTCCCAACAAGAGAGGCAGCCATTGCCCATGTCCGGCAATTGCAGGCGCGCGGCGTGCGGATCATTGATGTCGGCTGCATGCAGGTGAACCTGCATCACCACCCCAATGCCTTCGCGTCCTTGGAACAAGCCTTCGATCCGCTGACCAATGCCCGTTACGCGGCGCGCTTCCTGACCGAGCTTAATGGCGGCCGGGCAGATTGGCGCCAGGCGGCGGGGCATTACCATTCGCAAACGCCCGAAAGGGCCGGGCCGTATCGAGAAAAAGTGTTGGCGGCCTGGGAACAGGAAGCGCGCAATGCCGGCGATAGCTCGGCGGAAGCCATGGCGCTGGCGCGGCTGCGCGCCGGCTGGGGCAGTGTTGCGCTGGCGAGTGCGGGTGGGATTTCGCTTAGCAATCGGGCCGATCGGGCGCAGATCATCCCATTGCCTGGCGGCGGGGGGGGCGGGTCTGCCGGCGGCAGTTCACCGGGGCGGGGGCTTGATGCCTATCGCTCAGCACCGATCCATGCTGCCAGCCGGCCGATTGTGATGGCGCAGGCCGGGGTGGCGGGGCGGACGCTTCGGTAGGCTTTACATGTCCCGCAGGGTGACGATCAGCGGCGTGTGGTCCGAAGGCTGAGCCTCGGCGCGCGGCGCCACATCAACCTCACAGGCTTCCAGGCGCTCGGCCAATTCCGGGCTGAGCAGAGCGTGGTCTATGCGCAGGCCGCGATTGGCCTCAAAAGCCGGGCCGTAATCCCAATAGGTGTAGAGCGTCTCAGTGGGGTGCAGCGCGCGCAGCGCATCCGTCATGCCCAGATGCAGCAACGCCCGGAAGCGCGCCCGGCTTTCGGGATGCACCAAGGCATCGGTGGCCGGCAGGGCGCCGGGGGCAAGGTCGGCCTCGGTCGGGCAGACATTATAGTCGCCGAGCACTGCGAAGGGGGTGAAGCTATCAAGCCTTTCGGCGACCAAAGCCCGCAGCCGATCCATCCAGGCAAGTTTGTAGGCAAAGCCGGAATCACCGCCCGAATTGCCATTGGGCAGATAGATCCCCGCTGCCCGGATGCCCGCCGCCGCCACTTCAATATAGCGGGCCTGGGTATCTTCGGCATCGCCGGGCAGTGCCTCGGCCAGGACTTCAAAAGGGATGCGCGACAGCACGGCGACGCCATTCCGCCCGCCTGCCTGGCCCACCGCATGGGTCTTGTAGCCAAGGCCCGAGAATTCCATCGCCGGCACTTGTTCCGCGGTGCAGCGGGTTTCCTGCAAAAACACGAGATCGGGCTGTTGCCGTTCCAGAAAGCGCGCGACATGGGCCGCGCGCGCACGGATGGAATTGACGTTGAAGGTAACCAGGCTGAGCAGGGGATCAGCCGATCGCGAAGGAAGAACCGCAGCCGCAGCCGGAACTGGCTTGCGGGTTATTGATCGCGAAATGCGCGCCGATCAGCGCTTCCGCCCAATCCAATTCAGCGCCCATCAGCAGATCGAGCGAAACGGGGTCCACGAAAACCTGGCCCGGTCCATCACCGATTACCAGATCATCCGCCGCCGGTGCATCTTCCAGGCCGAATTTATACTGAAAGCCGGAACAGCCGCCGGCTTCCACGGCAAGCCTGAGCCCCGCATCCGGGCGGCCTTCACGGGCGGCGATATCGGCGATTTGCGCCGCCGCACGGGGGGTGACGCGAAACGGGGCGGGGTTGGTGCTGCCATCCGGCATGGTTTGGACTCCTTGGCAGGTAACATAGGCAGTTTGCGCGCCGCTTCCAATCACCAAAGATTGCGAGGGCCGTGCGGCGGGTGTTACAGCGCTTCGTCTCGCGATTTTTGACGGAAAACCACGATTTTCATGCAAGCCCTAACCAGAGCCGCGACAATTGAGCCCAAAGGGCAGGGGGCTGCATGAACCTTGCCCCTTATGCGGTGCTGCCTGAGACCTCTCGCGGGCGATTATACCCTGAGCCGGGTGGCGATGCGCGGTCGCCCTTTCAGCGGGACCGGGACCGCATCATCCACGCCACGGCCTTTCGTCGCCTGCAATACAAGACGCAGGTGTTCATCTATCACGAAGGCGATCATTTTCGCACGCGGCTGACCCATTCGATTGAAGTGGCGCAAATCGCGCGGTCCATCGCGCGGCTTCTGAGGCTGGATGAGGATTTGGCGGAGGCTTTGGCGCTGGCGCATGATCTGGGCCATCCGCCCTTCGGCCATGCGGGGGAAGATGCGCTGAATGCGGCGATGAAGCCCTATGGCGGGTTTGACCATAACGCTCAGTCCTTGCGTGTCGTGACGCAACTCGAAACCCGTTACGCTGGGTTTGATGGCCTGAATCTGACTTGGGAAACGCTGGAAGGGCTTGCCAAGCATAACGGCCCCTTGCGGAGGCCTTCGCCCTATATCGCCGAATATGGTGCGCACCATGCGCTGGATTTGACCAGCTATGCTTCCGCCGAAGCGCAGATCGCGGCCATTGCGGATGATATCGCTTATAACAACCACGATCTGGATGATGGGCTGCGCGCGGGGCTTTTCACCCTGGAAGAAGTGGGCGCGCTGCCGGTGATTGGTGATGCGCTGACGGCAGCCCGCGCCGCGGCGCCCGATGCGCCGATGGAGCGCCTGGCGCCTGAGATGATCCGCCGCGTGATCAGCCGCATGGTGGGCGATGTGGCCGCCGAGGCATCGCGGCGCCTGGCCGCGCTGAAACCTGCCACGGTGGCCGATATTCGCGCCGCGGATCGGCCCATGGTGGTGTTTTCGGAAGACATGGCGCGCGCCAACCTCGCCATTCGTGAATTCCTGTTTCAGCGCATGTATCGGCATTGGCGCGTCAATCGCACCATGGCGAAATCCAAGCGCGTGGTGCAGGTGCTGTTCAGCCTGCTGCATGGTGGGCCGGCCATGCTGCCGCCCCTTTGGCGCGCCCGCGCGGGCGAAGCAGGTTCCGCTAAGGCCGCGCTGGTGGTTTGCGATTATATCGCCGGCATGACAGACCGCTTCGCGCTGGAAGAACACCGGCGCATGACCGACCCCGATATTTCAGGCTGAGATTTCCATGACCCAGAATATCTTCACCGCCATGGCGGAACAGGTGCGCGCGGCGCTGGTGGCGCTTTACCCAGAACTGCCCGCTGACATCCTGGCACGCGTGCAGGTGGAACCACCGCGCGATGCATCGCATGGCGATATGGCAACCAATGCCGCCTTGGTGATTGCCAAGCCCGCGCGCCTGCCGCCGGCGAAGATTGCTGCCGCACTGGTGGAAAAGCTTGGCGCGCTGCCGATGGTTGAGGAAGCCGAAGCGGCGGGGCCGGGATTCGTCAATCTGCGGCTCAAGGAAAGCTATCTGACCGGGCAGATCACGGTGATGCTGGGCGCCGGAGAGGCTTATGGCGATAGCGCGATTGGCGCTGGGCGGCGCGTGAATGTGGAATATGTCTCGGCCAATCCAACGGGGCCGATGCATGTCGGGCATTGTCGTGGCGCGGTGGTGGGCGATGCTTTGGCCAATCTGCTGGGCAAGGCGGGGTTTGCCGTCACGAAGGAATACTACGTCAATGATGCGGGCGCGCAGGTCGCGGCCTTGGGTTGGGCGGCCTATTGGCGCTATTTGCGTGTCATTGAGCCCATTCTTGAGGAATGGACCGCCGAACAGGTGGAACGCCGCTTTGGCGTGACGCTGCAATATCGCGGCGATTATCTGGTGGCGGTGGGCGAGGCTTTGGCGGAACATCACGGCGCGTCACTGGCGCCGCAACGCATCGAAGCTGCGCCCAGCGCGGCACAAAGCGCGGCGGGTGTGGCGAGCGCGCTGGAGCATGGCTGGTTCGTGGATCGCGCCTGGCTCGACATCGCGCGCGAACGCGCCGTTGCGATGATGATGATCGCGATCCGCGAGGATTTGGCACTGCTTGGCGTAAACCAGGAAGTGTTCTTGTCTGAACGCGCGCTGGTGGAAGCGAATGCGACCGATGCCGCGATTGCGGCCCTTGAAGCCAAGGGCTTGCTTTATGAAGGCGTACTTGAGCCCCCCAAGGGCAAGACGCCGGATGATTGGGAACCGCGCCCGCAATTGCTGTTCCGGTCAACGGGGTTCGGCGATGATGTGGACCGCCCGCTCAAGAAATCCGATGGCTCCAACACCTATTTCGCCAATGACATCGCCTGCCATGCGGATAAGCTGAAGCGCGGTTTTGATCTGCTGATTGATGTCTGGGGCGCGGATCATGGCGGCTATGTGTCGCGCATGGGCGCTGCCGTGAAGGCGCTTTCCGATGGGCGCGTGCCGCTTGAAATCGTGCTGTGCCAGATTGTGCATGTGATGAAGGCGGGAGAGCCCGTGCGCATGTCGAAGCGCGCCGGGACCTATGTGACGCTCCGCGATTTGATCGAGGAAGTGGGCCGCGATGCAGTGCGCTTTACCATGCTGACGCGCAAATCCGACGCGCAGATGGAATTCGACCTGGACAAGGTTGTGGAACAAACCCGCGAAAACCCGGTTTTCTACGTGCAATACGCCCATGCGCGCTGCCGTTCCGTGTTGCGTCAGGCGGGGGAGCCCAGCGCCGCCGCCCTTACCGCCGCACCGCTTGAACATTTGCAGGACAAGGCAGAGCTTGACCTGATCCGCCGCCTGATTTCCTGGCCGCGGGTGGTGGAATCCGCAGCCCTGGCCCGGGAACCGCACCGAATTGCATTTTTCCTGCATGACTTGGCCGCCGATTTTCATGTATTGTGGAACCGGGGTCGTGACGATTCGGCGCTTCGCTTCATCCGCGAGGATGAACCCGCCGCCACAGCTGCAAGGCTGGCGTTGGTGGCAGCGACGGCAAGCGTTATTCGTTCCGGTCTTGGCGTCATGGGGGTGACGCCGGTCGAGGAAATGCGCTGACACTATTCCAGCGCCGATCGGGGGATAGGCGTGAGGGAAGTTCCAGTTCCAGCCTATAGGCTGGGTCGCAAGGGGGCTGGGGGGCCTCTTTGGCGGATGATTATCATCGCGGGCTCCGTGCTGGCGGTGGGGGCAGTGATTGCAGCGCTGGTCTGGGGTTTTTCGCGCGGGTCTTCGCGCAATGCGCCGCTGATCGAAGCAGATACGCGCCCGATCAAAGTGCGGCCCGACAATCCCGGCGGCTTGCGCGTGCCCAATCAGGATGAGCTGATTTTTGACCGCAATCGCGGCGGGCGGACGGCATCCCCAGGTGCCTTGGCGCCAGAGGCGGAAAATCCGCGTGTGGATCAATTGCGTCAGCAATTGGCTGAGCGTGCAGCACAGGAAGCCGCCCGCAGCGCGCCGCCACCGGCAGCCACCACGCCAGGGCCAGCGCAGCCAGCCGCGCCACAAGCCGCCCCGCGGAGCGCGCCTCAAGCGACCGCGCCCGCCACACCGGCACCGCCGGCGACAACATCCGCGCTGACGGCGCCAAGCCTGCCCGCCCCCGTGCCCGCGAGTGCCGAGCGTTTTGCCCCGGTCGCCAATGGCCGCGCGCAGGTGCAATTGGGCGCACTGCCAAGCGAAGCCGCCGCACGTGGCGAATGGGACAGGCTGCAAAAGCGCGTGCCGGAATTGCTCGGCAATCGCCGCGTGAGCCTGGCACCGCTTGATCGCGAAGGACAGACCACGATGTATCGCATCCGCACCGGCGGCTTCGCCGATGCCGCGACCGCGCGGGCCTTTTGCGATGAAATGAAAACCCGCAGTATCCCCTGCATGGTGATTGGCGGATAGGGGCAGATGGCGCCTGTTCGGGCTGCAATTCTCGGCCTTTCCGGGCCGCGCCTGACGGCGGCGGAAGCGGCGCTGTGGCGGCTTTTTCCACCGCTTGGCGCCATTCTTTTCGCGCGCAATATCCAGAACCCCGAGCAATTGCGCGCGCTGACCAATGATATTCGCGATGTGCTGGGCGCTGCCGCGCCGATCCTGATTGACCAGGAAGGCGGGCGCGTGGCGCGGTTGAATCCGCCGCATTGGGAGGCATTGCCCGCCGCCGCACAATTCGAAGCCCAGCCGGAAGTGGCACAGCGCGCCAATGCGTATCTGCTGGGGGCGATGTGTCGCGCGGCCGGCTTGGATGTGGTCTGCGCGCCCGTATTGGATTTACGCCTGCCTGGCGCGCATCAGGTGATTGGCGATCGCGCCTTCAGTTCGGCCCCTGAGGAGGTTACGCGGCTTGGCGCTGCCTGCATTGCTGGGCTGCACGCCGCAGGCTGTATTCCGGTGATTAAGCATATACCGGGGCATGGCCGTGCCTTGGCAGATAGCCACCACGAATTGCCGCGCGTCGCCGTTGATGTTGAGGCGCTTGATGAGGATATTGCACCGTTTCGCGCATTGGCCGGCAGCGGTGCCTGGGCGATGACGGCGCATGTATTGTATGAAGCCTGGGATGATCGCCTGCCGGCGACAATTTCCCCCGTTGTCATTCAGAATGTGATCCGGGGCGAGATTGGCTTTGATGGCCTGCTGATCACGGATGATCTGGCGATGGGCGCACTTGCCGGCATGGCGAATGACTTGGCTGGTGCGGCGCTTTCGGCGGGCTGCGATGTGGTGCTGCATTGTTCGGGCCAGCTTGAGGATATGGCGGCGCTGCTGGCCGATTGCCCGGTGCTGAGCGATGATGCGCTGCGGCGGCTGGCCTTGGCTGACGCGGCGCGGCGCGGCTTTGGCGCTGGGGACGTTGCGGCGCTGCGGGCGTTGCGGGATGGGTTTTTGGCCGCGCCAGAGGCGGCTTTGTGGGAGAGGGATCCGACGGAGCGTTGGTAGCCCGCGCGCCCCGTTTTTTAGGGTAGATCGCGTCCAAATGGCAAATCTGAACGCGATCTATTCTCTAGAGCGGGATGACGTTTGCTTGAATCGAATTGGGATTCACGTGGGCGTGATTTTCTGATTCAAGCTGCTGGCTGGGTTTGGAGGCCAGCGGCGATGACCAGACCCTATTCGATGGATTTGCGGGAGCGCGCGATAGCGCGTGTTGTGGCTGGGGAGAGTGTTCGGACGGTTGCTGCGGCCTTGAGCATCAGCGCGGCGACGGTTGTACGCTGGTC
>JADCGA010000072.1 GCA_020249265.1 Roseomonas sp. | reverse complement strand
TGGCTGCCAATTCTTGGCGGGGTCCACATAAACCGCACGCACGCCGTTAAAGAGATCCCGGCGCGGGCGACTGCCCTGGATGGTAACATCACCGCGCAGCGCATTTGCATTAAGTGTGGTGACAGGCAGCGCGGGTCCGCCGGCATGAACAAAAAACCGCCCGCCTGAGACCACCAGCGCACCCGCCATGGCGGCCACCAGCTTGCGGGTGATGGCGATCTTGCCTTCGCCAAGGGAGACACGGCCATTGACCGTATAGCGCTTTTCATAGACGCCGGCGCGCGTGCCGATCAGCTCATCACAGATATTGGCGGCGGCGATCAAAGCGGGGATGTCGATATCATCCCAGGATGCCTTCCAGCCAAAGGGGGCGGTGAGATACCAAGCAAGGCAGAGCGCGGGATTGTCCGACCATCCTGTCGTATTGCTGCGCGGGTCGAGGATGGTATTCGCCCCCTGCACCAGCGCGGAAATGTTGGGCGGGCCAGAGGGAAAGGCCTGGGCGGTGATCTTGAGCCGCACCGCGACATAGGCACGCCCGCGGCCGCGATGATTGGCGGTCCATTTGCCGCCGGTCTCGGCGATCAGATTGGCATTCGCCACCTGGTCCGCCGCGCCAAGATGGCGATCTATCCGGACCAGGCCAGAGAATTTCGCATCCGTGGCCAGCGTGTCGCCCAACCAGACATCGCCAATGGAGTGCACGCGATGCGCGGCGAGCACGATGACGGTGTAGAAATACCCATCGGCGCGGCCCTGATCATCGGTGGCCGAATGAATGAACACCATGGCCCCCCCCACCTTGATTCAGCCAAAGACGAGTTGATGTTCTGTCAGTGGCTGGCGAAAGGATTGCGTGCGCCCCGCGCCGGGGGCGGTGGTATTATCGACCGTGCGGCTTGGAATAGCGGGGGATGAGGGCGGGCGTGAGGGAAAGACCGAACCGCCAACGCTGGTAATGGCAAAGGCAGTCCCGGCACCAACCAAAGCGCCGATGATCCCGCCACCGACTGCGGCTGAGGCGACTGCACCGACGGCAACGGCAATGATCGGGATGGCGACGGGCATTCAGCCGATCCTCCAGGCTATGCTGCATTCGGTAAGCGGCGCGTGGGTCAGGCCGCGTGGCCCAACAAAGGCAGCGCGGCCTGCTTCGACCACCACGCCAAGGCGCGGCGGATCGCTGGCAAGGACGATATCGCCCGCGCGCGCATAGGCGGGCGCGATACGTGGAAAGCCAGCGCTATCGGCTGAGGCTTCAAGCGATGGCAGGACCTTCACTCTGGGCTTATTGCCAGTGACAGCTTCCACAGCGGCGAGCGCGAAGCTGGCGCAGTTCCACTGCCGCAAATCGAATGGACGCGCTTCCGCCGCCGACAGCAGCGCCGCCAGCCGCACCGCCCAATCAGCGCGGCGTTGCTGAACCAAGGCAGCGGTTGGGGCCATGGGGACAGACCCTTCTTGAACTGCGCGCCCAGTGTGTATAAATACGCATATGAACAGCCGCGACGTCATTCGGGCGCTCAAAGCCAATGGCTGGGTGCAGGTCGCCCAAAAGGGCAGTCACGTGCAGTTCAAGCACCCGTCCAGACCGGGGCGGGTGACGGTGCCGCACCCGAAGCGCGATTTGCCGCTCGGAACCTTGCGCAGCATCGCGCGACAAGCCGGCCTCAGGATGGAGTGACCACCATGTCGGAATACATCGCCCTGATCCATAAGGAACCCGGCAGCGACTACGGCGTTTCCTTCCCGGATTTTCCAGGCTGCATTTCTGCCGGCAAAACCCTCGATGAAGCGCGCGCGGCAGCGGCTGAAGCGCTTGCTTTGCATATCGAAGGCATGATCGAGGATGGTGAAACCATCCCCGCAGCTTCAACCTTGGAAACGGTAATGGCGGAACGCGCGCATCGCGAGGCGGTGGCCTTTCTGGTCAAAGCACCGGCGCAGCACGCCCGCGCCGTGCGCGTGAATATCACCCTGCCGGAGGACGTGCTGGCCGAGGTGGACAAGGAAGCTGGACGCCAAGGGCTAAGCCGCAGCGCCTTTCTGGCACGCGCCGCACGACGCGCCATGAATGAAGCTGCCTGATTTGATTTTTCTGTGAGGGCGAGGACCAATTCCCCCGCCGCATCACTGCGCCGGCAGGCGTATCTCGGCCTCCTGCAGGGCGGGCACGTATTCGAAGAATCTGTCGCCCTGATATTCTGCCTGCTGGTCCGCATCCGTGTAGCGCCGCACCTCGGCGCGTTCGAGATCCACAAGCCGGCTTTCGCAGGTCAGCGAAATGCGCGCCTCTGTCCCGTCCGTCACTTCCATGACATCCATCAGCCCAGCCCAAAGCGGGAATGGATCGGCGACAAAAGCCCCCTCAGCATCCAGCAGCACGCCCCAAAGCCGCGCGGGACGCAACCGAAAGCTGCGCTCCGCCAGCGCGATATCCACCACATCCTGCGGCACGGGTGAGAGCGAGAGCGTCAGCCGCACCGCGCGCAATTCGACCGTTTCCTCAATTTCGCTGACAGCACCAATCGCGCCCAGCCCCTCAAACACCTTGCCGGCCCAATGCAATGGCCCAATTCCGGTCCATGCCCGGAAAAACCCCGAGGCGAAATCAAGCTCCACCAGCACAACAGGTGCCGCGACAGGCGACGCAGCGGCGGCAATGGCAGCCGGCGTGAGGCGTGGCGATGGGTTACTGCCGGACATTACAACGCCTCCTCAAGCCGGATGGTGATGGCGGTAAAGCCGCCCGGGCGGGTTGGGTTCGCGGCCTCATCATCCGATACCAGCCGCATCGGCACGCTCGGCCTCGTAAGCACCAGCGGCTGGTTCACCAACAGCGCCTCACGCAGGGGTGGCGCGATGGGAATGGTGGCGGTGCCGGTGCCGGATGCGGTGATGGCCTCGGTCGCGATATAAAGCCGCCCGGCAAGGCCAATCATATCCCCCGCACCAATCGCGATCGCATTGGGGTACCATCCCTGCGTCTGGATCGAGAGCGCACCGCGCGGCGCGCCTGTGGCCAGCGCAGGATTGCCCGAACCCACCACAAAGCCGGTGCCATCGGTAAAGATTGTCGCGTCGTTAAAGGAGAATGGACCGCTTGGTACCTGTCCTTGGCTGCGCGGATCGCCGCTCCGGAATTCCCGCCGCCAATCATAAACCCTGACCGTATTGAGCGAGCCCGCCAGCGCCGCCAGCAACCCCTCCAGAATGCCACCCCGCCTGCGATCCAGCGGTTCAAAACTGGCTTGCGCCACCCAGCGCGCACCTTCACGCCGCAGCACCTGCGCCTGGCGCGTAATGGGTGAGACAAAGCGCGTGGTGTTATGCTGCAAGTAGAATGTCAGCCGCGTCGGGCGCAGCGCCTCGGGCCAGGCATATTCAACCATGGCTGTTACCCCCGCACTGTTTCATAAGCGCTGCCACCACGGCGAATGGCGTCCAGCGTCATGGAGGAAGCCCGCCTGCTTCATTTTGTGTCATGGCGCCGCCCCCCTCACACCCTCTCCACCATCCTGAACCCGCGCTGCCAGCGGAAAGCTATCCCTGGTTGCGCTGGCTTCTCCCCCCAGTGAATTCACCGCCCTCCAAATTGCGCGGCGATTGCGCTCCGTAAGCCAGCCCTCCGATTGGTCTCAAATCATTCGGCAACGGACACACCGGTTCAATCGTCGCGCAGGAAGCGTCGCGCAGCATCGGCCAGTGTGTCGTGCAGGTCGAGAGAAATCGACATGGCGCTCACCTTGTCATCAATCAGCAGGAACGATAGGCCATGCACGAAGGTCCAGAGTTTCAGGCCGCGCGCGAGGATGGCTGGGTCATCCATCGGCAGCGCGTAGCGATGCGCCAGATTGCGCAGCAATACGTCGAAGGTATCGCTCCCCTTCTGCAGCATTTCCGGGTGCTGCGCATGGGTGCGCGTCAGGCTGAACATCAGTCTGAAGACACCGCGCTCACGCGTTGCAAAGTTAACATAGGCAAGCCCAATCGCGGTGACGGCGGCTTCGCTGCCCAGGGGATGCAGCGCGCCGCCGGCCTCCAACGCCTCGCGCTGCCGTTCCATCCCTTCCAGCGCGACGGCGTTCAGCAATTCGTCCCTATCCGCGAAATAGCGGTAGGGCGCCGCCGTTGAAACGCCGGCCGCCCGCGATGCCAGGGACATCGTCAGCCGCTCCGGGCCGCGTTCTTCCACGAGCAGCCTTGCCGCCTCGGTGAGGCCGGCCCGCAAATCGCCGTGGTGATAGCGCTGCTTTTTCATGCGTGGGCCTTCATGCGTCGCCCTCGTGATCCCCGATCGTCAGAAAAGCAAGTCAGGCTCCAAAAAAAGGATATTAGAAATTCTAACATATGTTAGAGTTTCTAACATCAGGATGTGGGGGTGTCGATATGCCGGGTATCAAAACCAATCTTCGCAATGCCAGTCGCAGAATTCTGCGCATCGCGGTGACCGTTGCATTCTTGGGTTTTTCAATGCTGGCGGCGTTCTGGGGCGCCAACCTGTTGGCAGAGCGCGCGGCGGCCGTGGCGGCGCCTCCCCGGGCGCCACTCACCCCGGTCGCCATTGCCGAGGTAAAGCTACAGCCAGGATATGTGGTCACACGCCGCTTCATTGGTCAGGTTGAGGCGCCTGGCCGGATCGACCTGGGGTTTGAACTGGGGGGACGGATCGTTGAAATCCTTGCGCAGGAAGGCGATCGGGTTCCCCGAGGCGCGCCGCTCGCCCGGCTCGATATCGCGGCGCTTGAGGCCCAGCGCAGAGCGCTGCAGGCTGAACGGGAAGCCCTTGCTGCTGACGCGGAACTCGCGCGTTTGACGCTAGCGCGCAATGAGCAGCTGGCACGCAGTGGCTTCCGCTCTGAATCCGCGCGCGATGATTCGCGGCTGGCGGTCGCCCGGCTTACGGCCAGGAAGGCAGCACTGGATGCCCAAATCGTCGGCGTTGATGTGCTGATCAGCAAATCCACCATCGCGGCCCCCTTCGATGCTGTGATTGGCAACCGCTTCGCCGATCCCGGCCAGAATATCGGCGCGGGCGCCCCGGTACTCAAATTGTTTGAACAGGCGGCACCCCAGCTTCGCGTCGGCCTGCCGGTTGGCCTGGCCGAGCGGCTGGCGCCTGGCGTCTCGGTGCCGGTCGAAATTGATGGCCGGCGGATGGAGGGGCGCGTGCTGCGCCTGCGCGCCGATCTTGACCCTGTGACACGCACGCGCGGTGTCGTCCTGGCGCTCCCCGAGGATTCGCGCCTCGCCTATGGGCAGACCGGTAGCCTGCTTATGGATCAGGAAGTGGCCGAACAGGGCTTTTGGGCACCTGTCGCGGCGCTGCGCGAAGGCGGCCGCGGCAGCTGGTCCGTGCTGGTTGTGGTGCCGGGCACTGAGGGCTCCGTTGTGGCGGTCGCGGCGGTTGAGGTCATTCATCTGGCGGGTGACCGGGTCTTCTTGCGCGGCGGCCTTGAAAATGGTGCGCGTATCGTCTCCCACGGTCCCGGCCGCGTGGCGCCCGGCCAAGCCGTTGCCGTGCTCAAGGAGTGACCGCGATGGAGACCCTGTTCTTCCGCCAGCCCCGCCTTGTTGTTTTGGCACTTTTGGTGATCATCGTTTCAGGCTTGTCCTCCCTTCTGACCATTGGCCGCCAGGAGGACCCGACGATTACAAACCTCTTCGCCTCCATCACCACTGTCTACCCCGGCGCCGATCCTGCGCGTGTCGAGGCGCTCGTCACCGCCAAGATCGAGACGCGGCTCAGGACGATCCCGGAGATTGCTGAAATCTCCTCAACCTCGGGCACCAGCGTGTCGGTCGTGCTTGTCGAACTGGCCAATACAGTGCCGGCGGCACGTATTGAGCAGGTCTGGTCCAGGGTTCGAGATGCGTTGACTGATGTGCGCCGCGACTTCCCACCGGGCGTCCAAGAGCCGGAGTTCAATAGTGACGGGGCGGGTGGCTATGCTGCGATCTTCGCCATCACGGTGCCCGAAGGCCAATCTCTGGCGCGCGCCGCGCGGGAGGCAGAGGCGCTTGCCGACCTGCTGCGGGCCGTGCCAGGCACCAGGCTTGTTGATCTCCACGGCACGCCAACTGAGGAGGTGCTGGTCACCTTGGACCCGGCACGCGCCGCCGCACTTGGCCTGACTGCGGACGCAATCGCCGCCGCGATCCGGGCTGCAGATGCGAAAGTACAGGCAGGTCGGCTCCGCGGTGAGTCGAACGATCTGCTGGTTGGCGTGAGTGGGGAGATCACCGCTCTCGATCGCCTGCGCCGCGTGGTGGTGCGGGAGGACGCGGCGGGCCGCGCAGTGCTGCTCGGCGATATAGCCAGCGTGACGCGCGGCGCCCGGGAGCCAGCCGTGGAGGCTGCGCTCCATCGGGGCGAGACGGCAATCCTTGTTTCCGCACGGTTGGAGGAAGGTTTGCAGGTGGATCGGTGGATGGCGCGCGTGCAAGTGAGGGTTGAACGCTTCGCCGCATCCCTACCGGCGGGCCTGCAAGTCGAACTGGTATTCGACCAGAGCCGCTACACTGTGGAAAGGTTGCGCGAAATCGCGATGAACATGGCGCAGGGTATGGCCCTTGTCATCGTGGTGCTGTTCCTCACTCTGGGCTGGCGCTCTGCCTTGATCGTCGCGCTGGCCCTGCCGGTTGTGACACTTGCCTCGGTCGCAACGCTCAAAGCGCTTGGTGTGCCTATCCACCAAATGTCGGTCACGGGACTCATCGTGGCGCTCGGCCTATTGGTGGACGCTGCTATCGTCATGGTTGATGACATCGGGGCGAAGATGCGGCGCGGGGAGACGCGGATTGCAGCGGTGGCCGCATCCATGCGTGGACTAACCATGCCGCTTTTGGCGTCCACGGTCACGACGATTCTGTCCTTCCTACCGCTGATGTTGTTGCCAGGCCCGGCGGGCGACTTCGTTGGCTCCATCGCGATCGCCGTGGTCATTATGCTGATCTGGTCGTTTGTCGTGGCGGTGACGATTACGCCGGCAATTGCCGGCTGGTGGCTGCCACCGCATGGCGAAGCCCGTCAAAGGGAAGGAGTGTTGCTGCGCCTGCTGAGGCAGTCCGTGCGACTTTCGCTCGCCAACCCGGTCCGCGCCATCGGGCTGTCGCTCATACTCCCGGTGCTTGGCTTCATGTCGCTGCCGACATTGACTGCGCAGTTCTTTCCCGGCGTCGATCGTGACCAGTTCACTGTTGAGCTTGAGTTGCCCGAAGGCACAGCGCTTGCCGAGACGATGCGGACCGTGCGCGCGCTCGATGCCAGGCTTCGGGCGAAGCCTGAGGTTGCCTCCGTCAGCTGGGTGATCGGGCGTTCCGCGCCAGCTTTCTACTATAACATCGTCGGAAATCGCGATCAGGCGCCGGGGTTCGCGCATGCGCTGATCACGACGACATCCGCGACGGCCACTGAGAGGCTGCTCAACGACCTGCAGTCCAGCCTGCCGCCAGCATTTCCCGCGGCACGCGTACTGGTGCGCGGCCTTGTCCAGGGGCCACCAGTGGAAGCGCCTGTAGAGTTGCGTCTGGTCGGGACCGATATCGCGATGCTGCGTGAAATCGGCGAGGAGCTGCGTGCACGCATCGCCGCCCTGCCGCAAGTGACAGTCGCACGCACCACCATCGCAGGGGGTGCACCGAAGCTTATGCTTGATATAGACGAAGGACGGGCCCGGTTGCTCGGCCTCGATCTCTCCCAGGTGGCGCGGCAACTTGAAGCAGGGCTTGAGGGTGTCATTGGCGGATCACTGCTGGAAGGTACCGAGGAACTCCCCGTGCGCGTGCGGTTCGGCGCTGGGTTACGTAGCGACCCGATTGCGATCACAGACATGCCAATCCTTCCGCCCAATGCCGCCACACTGTCGGCGCAAGGGCAATTCCCGGGCATCGCGCTTTCGGCGCTTGGCGTGTTGCGGCTGGCGTCTGCCGAAAGTCCGGTCACCCGTCGTAACGGTGAGCGGGTCAATACAGTGCAAGCCTTTCTGATGCCTGGGGTGCTGCCGCAGGAAGCGCTCGCCGCCATATTGCGGCGACTTGACGCGGAAGGATTCCGCCTGCCTGAGGGTGTGCGGATGGAGACCGGCGGCGATGCCGATGCGCGCGCAACCACCGTTCAGGCGCTGATCGCACCGCTTGGGCTTATCGTTGTGCTTTCCATCGCAATCGTTGTGCTGACCTTCGATTCCTTCCGCCTCACGCTGATCGCGTTTCTTGCGGCGGGCCTTTCCGCGGGATTGTCGCTCTTGTCGCTCGCGCTGCTCAATTATCCCTTCGGGATTACCGCGATTATCGGCCTAGTGGGCTCCATCGGTGTTTCCATCAACGCAGCGCTGATCGTCCTATCTGCAGTGCAGGAAGATGCGGCGGCGAGCAGTGGTGATGATGCGGCTTTGGCCGAGGTCGTTGTAGGCGCGAGCCGTCACATCATATCGACCGCGGCGACGACCTTTGGCGGCTTCCTACCGCTGATCTTGGCCGGCGGCGGCTTCTGGCCGCCTTTCGCCACGGCGATCGCGGGTGGTGTCCTGCTTTCCTCGTTATTGGCCTTTTGGTTTACGCCACCGATGTTCAAGCTGCTCCGACGGCGGGGCGTTTGAAATGTATCTCCCGCATCGGCACTGATAGTGTCCCGCGTCGGCGCCTATGGGACCAAACTGGCGATTTGAGTAGCGGAGGAGTTCTGGCTCATCGTGACCCCAAGGAGAGTGAAGATGAGCCAGAAATCCTCCGCGCCACCCAGCGTGCGCCTTCGCGCCGTAGCACCTGCGCCTGGCGCGTAATGGGCGAGACAAAGCGCGTGGTATTGTGCTGCAGATAGAATGTCAGCCGCGTCGGGCGCAGCGCCTCGGGCCAGGCATATTCAACCATGGCTGCTATCCCCGCACTGTTTCATAAGCGCTGCCGCCACGACGAATGGCATCCATCGTCATGCTGGATGACTGCCGCGCAATCTGCCCGGCCAAAATGCGCAACCGCGCCTCCACCCCCGCATCGGCGCCGCGCGCATCAATGGCGATGGAGGTATTGATCGTGGTGCCGGCTGGCGCGCTGCCGTTCGGCAGCACCGTGCCGGCTTGGTTTGGCACAAACCATTCGGGGCCGCGTTCGCCAACGATATAGGGCTGCCCCGCCGACACCGGGCCACCATCGGCGCGGAACAAGCCGCCAATGGCGGTGCCGATATCATTCAGCCAATTCCCCGCGCCAATACTGGAAAGCCCGGCCGAGGCCGCATTGCCCAAGGGTTGCCGGAGGCATCGCCGATGCCTTCCCAGGCGAGGATGGCGTGGCGCGCGAGCGCCTTGACCAGATAGGCGAAGGCCAGACCGCGGGCCATGTCGGGGTCTAGCTCTGGCTCCGCCGCACGCAGCGCGCTGAGGCGGCGGGCGGAGGCTGTCTGGGCGGCGGCCATCACCGCCGTCGTTACGGGGCGGATTTCCACGCGAACGCCGCGCGGGAGGGTGAGCCAGTATGGTGCGGTGGGGAGGTCGAGGGTGAGCATGGGGGAATCTCCAGACTTGAAATGCAGCCCTGTTATGTCAAAGTATGACATGTCCAGGGCAGGAGCTAAGCGATGCCAAATGTGAGTCTAACGCCCGAGCTTGAGGGCTTTGCGGAGCGCTGCGTCGCCTCCGGTCGCTACGGCAATGTGAGTGAGGTGATTCGCGCAGCACTTCGCCTCCTTGCGGACCAGGAAGCGCGACGCACGGCCTTTACCGAAATGCTGGAGCGTGTCGAACGTGAGGCTGATGAAAAAGGCTGGCTTACCGCCGATCGGGTAGATGCTGAGCTTCGAAAGGTCATCGCGCAAGCGAAAGCCGCGAGGGAAAAAAGCTGAGCCCGCAATCTCGTTTCGCTGGCGCGATCCTATCGCCAGAGGCCTTGGCGGATCTTGGAGAGGCAATTGCCTGGATCAGCCAGGAAAACCTCAGCGCCGCTGAGAATTTGCGCATTGCGGTGGGCCAGGCAGCCCAGTTGATCGGCGCCCATCCCAATCTTGGAAAACAGCGGCGAGACCTTGCTTCTGAGAACATAAGGTTCCTGCTACTGCGCGGCTTTCCCTACATCGTGGTTTATCGCGCTGATGCAATTCCGCCGAGGATCTTGCGGGTCCTTCATGGCGCCCGCGATCTGCCGGAAGTGCTACAGGACCTTGAACGCGAAGGAGGCGCATAGCCGTGTCTCACCCATACTCACTCCCCGCCTGCTGGTTCCTCAACACCACCGTCATCATCCGCCCCGTCGTCGCGTTGAACGCAGCCCTGAAATCGAAGCTCGCCTCCACCCCCGCCGGCCCTTCGATCGGCGTTTTGGCCAGCGCCAGATAAACCTCATGCAGCGTGATCGTCAGGCTGCGATTGGCATCCATCGTGAAAGCCATGGCGAATTCCGCGGCCGAGCCGCCCTGCGCCTGCGCCAGCAGCACCGTATTCTCAAACCGCACCGTGATTTGCCCGGTGCAGCGCGCGATGCCGGGATCAACACCCTCCACCTTCCGGTCAGCGCGGATCGTGCGCACCGTCTCCATCCCATTTGAAAAACTGATCCGCGCGCCGGTCACTTGCGCCAGCGCCGCACCGGCGCGCGTGATGGAACCCTGCGCCTTGTTGAAGGCCGTAAAGGCCGCGCCGCTTGGCGTGCCGCCGGAACTTGCCGCGCCGCGGAGCGACCCCTGGCCCAGCAGCCCAATCGTCGCTGTCGCAGCACCGGTGGGCGTGAAATCCAACTCCAACGTATCAGCGCGCACGCCTGTGCAAACATCGTAATTCGGCACATCCGGATAGCCGATTTCGATACTGTTGGAAGGCAGCGCTGCAAGGCCCGAGCCAAAGCTATGGATGAAATTCGGGCTGGTGCCGCTCGTGGTCGGCGGGCCGAACAGCAACCGCAGCCAATGCCCGAAATTGATCAGATCAATCGGCACCACCGCCTGGCCCGCCACCGTCACCGTATCCAATAGCGGCGCGCCGGTGTCGCGATTGCCGCCAATGCCAATCACATCCGCATCCAGCAGCGGCTGCTCCGCGCCCAGATTGCAGGACAGAAAGGGCATGCGCCGCCAATTTCCACCTGGCGCGGTGCCATAGCTGGCCTCGGGAATCATGAGCAGGCGCGCATTCGCACCAATGGCACGGGGCATGGGGTTTCTCCTGGAGGGCGATCAGGCCAGCGGTGACCCGGTGGCGGTAAAAAATAGGGCAACAGGCAGGCTTGCGGCACGCGCGCTGGCCGCGCCTTCGAATTCAACATCCTCGATGTCCGCGCTGCCGGGCTGGGCCCATTCCACCGCGCCACCCAGCATGGGATCGGCGGTGATAGCAGCGGCGATGGCGACCAGCAGCGCATCCAACAGCGCATTATCCGCTGCCAGCACTTCGATTTCCGCGCGATGCTCGATGGCGAAGGCCAGCGGCGAGAGGATGGGCGTTTCCGCGACACTCTCCCCATCGCGCAGCACCAACAGCCCGCCCGCAGGCAGGCGCTGCGGCACGGTTTCATTGCGGCGGATGACGGGCGCCGGGTTGCGCGCGGCCAGGCTGGCGTTCAGGCGCGCGAACAATGCGGTCAGGGCGGCTTCACGCAGGCTCATCGCGGTCTCCCTGCCTCGGCGGCCCAGGCCGCCACAAAGCGCCCGGGCAGGCGGCGCAGGCCACGCTCCGCCGCGCCCTTTACGTCGAGCCGCTTGGTGAGCTTCACCTGCGGCAGCAGCAGAAACATCGGCACCATGCCGCGCGCGAGCAGCCCACGCGCCCAGGCTTCTCGGCCACGGCGATGGGCGGTGCCAACTTCTGTGACGCCGCCGGCAATCAAGCGCAGGCGCTGCCGGCGCCGCCCGGTCTGTTCCCCAGCGCGGAGAGGCAGGCACCAGACGAAGCCGCGCCCTGATTTGAAGGGCCGCAGAAACGCCTGGCCCGAGGCCACCATCTGCGCTGGCGTCACGCGCATGCCTTTCTCGCCCCGCCCGCGCCTGCCACGCGCGGCGTTAAAGCCGGTGGGGATGGCGAGGAATTTGCGTCCACCCTTGGCGCGGATCAGCGCGCCGCGCTCAAAGGCATCAATCACCTTGGGGACTTTGGTGAAGACCAGCCCCGCAGGCCGTAGTGATTGGCCCGTCCGAGGAAACACCATGGACCGCCAGGCATTGGCGATGCCGCGCGCATTGCCGGCAAAGGCTGTGGTCACTTGCTGGCGGAGTTCGGCTTTGACCTCTGCGGTCTCGGTGCGGATCGCGGCCATGGCGGCGCGTTCGCCCGCACGCAGTTCCTCGGCGAGCATGTTTCGGAGATCACCGACCAGCTGCGCGCCAAGCCTCATGCTGCGTGCCTATCGTTGGCAAAAGACGCGCCAGGCGGTGCCGGTGGCGTCGCGTTCGGCATGGCGCACGGTGAGCACTTCGCCGCCGATCGAAAAACTATCGCCAGCCGCGATATCAGGCAGGGTGGCGATGGCGAGTGAGAGGATATCGCTGGCCGAGATCACCTCTGTACCAAAAGCATCCGCCATGCGGTCGGGCGAGGAACGCAGCACGCGCAGGTTGATCGGCGCGCCCGTGCCGCCCTGGCGATACTGCGCATCCACGGCGAGATGCGCATCAGCGATCAGGCTGGCCATGGCGGCATCAAAGGCGCTCATCGCCTCAGCACTTCCACAATGCGCGGCAGGGTCTTTTCGGCGGAACGACCAATGACATAGCCACCGAGGCCGATCTCAACGATGTTCCAGAGCTTGAGCGCTTCCGCTTCGCTGATCCCCGGCGCGGACCAGCCGAGCCAGCGTGCGACGATCAACAAACCAAAGGTCAGCATCAGGATCGGCCGCCAGCAGGCAGCGAGCCAATGTTCCGATTGCGCCTCGGCCTTGATGATATCGGCGGCGGCCTTTTCCAATTCACCGGCGCGCGCGAGGAGGGCGGCATTCAGTTCCGCCTCAGCCTTCTGGCGAGCCTCCGGATCCGGGAATAGGCGTTTCAGCGCATCCCCCAGGATCGGCACCAGGGCGGGGAGCAACGCACCGATCATGGGTATTTTCCCCGGTCCAACTCGAAATGCGGGCCATCGGGGAAGCTCGGCCAATCACCGCCCCAGGTGATGGGCACGCCGCATTGCCGCGCGGCGGCTTTCACGGCGCTGGCGAGTTGCGCATATAGCGGCCATGTGTGGACGACCCTGTGTGGACGACCCCCACCTCGCAAGAGGTAATTTCAGATTTGACGTTGTATCGGTCGGGTGCAGCCATGTGTCCGGCCTGTTTGATGCGGCACGCATGGCCGCTGGCCCTGATGCGATCC
>JADCGA010000071.1 GCA_020249265.1 Roseomonas sp. | reverse complement strand
GCGCCACCTTTGCCTTGAAGGCTGGGCTGTGGTTCCGGCGTGGTCGTCTCGTCATGGTATCTCCTGTTCACGGCATCATGCCGCGGTCAGGCAGAAAATCCACTTATCCCAGCTGTTCAGAATCCCCGAGCCACCTCTGCCAAAGTTTCATGCGCTCATCTTGACCGGTTCATCCGACCTGGACCAGGGGTTGCCCTGCTGACAATTCGGTGAAGCCGTCCTATGTGACCAGCGCCGCGACACAAAGCCGAGGATCCCCATGGCCCAGCCCGAAGAATTCAAGCCGCTTCGTCCCCTAGCCGCCCTGATCTTTGGGTCTCGTTGGCTGCAATTGCCTCTCTATCTCGGGCTTATTCTGGCGCAATGCGTCTATGTCTATAAGTTCCTCAAGGAACTGACCCGGTTGGTGCTGGAAGCGACAACCTTCACCGAACAGCAAATCATGCTGATTGTCCTTGGCCTGATTGACGTGGTGATGATCGCCAATCTACTGGTCATGGTGATTGTCGGGGGGTTTGAGACCTTCGTATCGCGCTTGAACCTGAGGGGCCACCCGGATCAGCCGGAATGGCTGAGCCATGTGAATGCCAGCGTACTCAAGATCAAACTGGCCATGGCGATAGTCGGCATTTCCTCGATCCACCTGCTGCGGACCTTTATCGAAGCCGGCAACCTTGGTTCCCCGAATGCCGCTTTTACCGAAGCGGGCATCATGTGGCAGACCATTATCCACACCATTTTCATCCTCTCCGCCATCGGCATTGCCCTGGTGGATCGGCTTTCCACCGTGCCGACCGGGGTGAAATCGGGGCATTGACGTCCGGGTTGAAGATTTTCGGCTTTCCTGAGACGCCGTAACATATTAAAAGCTTCATCTTCCAAGCCTCGGGACAAGGGCGCTGGATAGTTTTTGCTCAACCTTTTCGCACAGGGAGCTTCCCGCAGTGGAACGTCGTAATTTCATCAAAAAGGCTGGCTTTGGCACCACCGCCGTCGCCGCCACCGCTCTTGCCACGCCGGCGCTGGCCCAGGCCATGCCGGAAATCCGTTGGCGCCATACCTCGGCCTTCCCGAAATCGCTCGATACGCTGTTTGGCGGCACTGAACAGTTCGCGAAAGCCATCCATGACATGTCCGATGGCAAGTTCCAGCTCCGCATCTTCGCTGCGGGTGAAATTGTGCCCGCCCTGCAGGTGTATGACGCGGTGCAGAATGGCACGGTGGAATGCGGCCAGGACGCGGCCTATTACCATTTCGGCAAGGACCCGTCCTTCGTGTTCGAAACGGGCCTGCCCTTCAGCCTGAACCAGCGGCAATATTATTCCTGGCTCCGCAATGGTGGTGGCCATGAATTGATCAATGATTTCTATCGCCCGCTTGGCGTTCGGTCCTTCACCTTTGGCGGCACGGCCTGCCAGATGGGCGGCTGGTTCCGCAAGGAAATCAATACGGTTGAAGATCTGCGCGGGTTGAAATTCCGTGTGGGTGGCTTTGCCGGCAATATCCTGCGCCGCCTTGGCGTGGTGCCGCAGCAGATTGGCGCTGGCGATATCTATCCCGCGCTGGAACGCGGCACGATTGACGGCGCCGAATGGGTCGGGCCGCATGATGATGAAAAGCTCGGCTTCAACAAGGTCGCGCGCTTCTATCACTACCCCGGCTGGTGGGAAGGCGCTTCCTGCGGCACGCTGTTCATCAATGAACGGGCCTGGAATTCGATCCCCAAGATCTACCAATCCATGATCGAAACGGCCGCTGGGCTCGTCACCGCCTCCATGGTGCCGAAATATGACGCGCTGAACCCGCAGGCCATGAAACGTCTGCTGGCTGGCGGTACGCAACTTAAGCCCTTCTCAACACCTGTTCTGCAGGCCTGTTATGATGAGTGCTGGAAGTATTATGATGAAGTCGCGGCACAGAACGCCAATTTCAAGCGAATCCTGGACAGCCTGAAGGCCTTCCGTCCCGATAACGTCGCGTGGTTCCGTGTGGCCGAGGGCAGTTTCGACAGCTTCATGAACAGGATGTCGGCTGCCAATCGCATTTGATCCAGCCGCGTATTTGGTTTGTTGGAACCGGTCAGGTGGTCGCACCTGACCGGATTTTTTGTGGCTGAATTTTTTGGCAATGAAAAACCCCATGGCGTTTCGCCATGGGGTTTTGCGTTGAGGAGCTGGCCAGGATTTACCTGGCTGGCCCGAAGCTTGGCGGTGGTAGATCATCCTCCTCGGGTGGCGGCGCGACCTCAATTCTGACCGTACTTGGATCAATACCGTGCGGTTTATCGAGGAAGAAGGTGACCGTGATCGGCATGAAAATCACGATCGCCACCATGATAAGCTGCAAGCCCACCCAGGGGATGGCACCCCAATAGATATCCGCGCTGCTGATGGTCTTTGGAATAACGCTACGCAGGTAGAACAGCGCGAAGCCGAAGGGCGGATGCATGAAGCTGGTCTGCATATTCACGCAAAGCATCACGCCAAACCAAATCAGCGCCGCATCCGCGCCCACCACCGGGGTCAGCAGCTTCTGCGCCACTGGCGCCAGCATGGGCACGATGATGAAGGCGATTTCGAAGAAATCGAGGAAGAAGGCCAGGAAGAAGACCAACAGATTGACTGCGATCAGGAAGCCCCAAACGCCGCCCGGCAGGCTGGTCAGACCATGTTCCACCCAAAGATTGCCATCCACGCCGGCAAACACAATGGAAAAGCAGGTCGCGCCCACCACAATGAAAGCGACCATGGAGGTAATGCGCATGGTCGAACGCATGCCCTCCACAATCAAATCATGCAGCGCCTTGTCCTGCCAGGCACGCCAGCAGAGCCAAATCACCGCTGCAAAGAATACGGAGAAGCTGATGCGAAACGGCACAGTCTTCATGCCGACCGTGTAGGCAGCGACCAGACAGCAGGCTACGGCGATCAAGCCGGCGGCATAGGCCGTCTGATCCATCTTGGTCATTTTTGTATTGCGCAACACCGCCAGGATGATGGCACCAACCGTACCCAGCGCACCGGCTTCGGTCGGTGTTGCGAGGCCCAACATAATGGTGCCGAGCACCAGGAAGATCAGAACGGCAGCGGGGATAATACCCCACATGCATTTGATCAGGAGCGGCCGGCCCGTAAGGGTGCGCGGCACCGGCGGCAAATCCTGCGGGCGAATGATTGTCAGGAACCACGTATAGAGCGCGAAAAGCGCGATTTGCAGCAGCGAAGGCCCCCAAGCGCCGAGGTACATATCACCCACGGACCGTCCCAACTGGTCGGCCAATACCACCAGCACCAGCGAAGGCGGCACCAGCTGCGTGATGGTGCCGGATGCAGCAAGCACGCCGGTCGCGTATCGGATATTATAGTTATAGCGCATCATCACCGGCATGGTGATCAGCGCCATGGCGATCACCTGCGCGGCAACCGTGCCGGTAATGGCGCCCAGGATGAAGCCCACAATAATGACCGAATAGCCAAGGCCGCCCTTCATCGGGCCGAATAATTGCCCCATGCTTTCCAGCATATCTTCCGCCAGCCCGCATTTTTCCAATATCGCGCCCATGAGCGTGAAGAAGGGAATGGCGAGCAACAAATCATTGGCCAGAATACTGCCGAAAATGCGCCCCGGTATGGCTTGCATGAAGTCTATGGTGAAAAAGCCCTGCGCCATGGAAATCATGCCGAAGAACAGGCCCACAGACGCGAGCGAAAATGCCACCGGAAAGCCAATGATCAAGAATACAATCAGCCCCGCAAACATCAGCGGCGGCATCCATTCCAAAGGTATCATTGCACTGGCCTCTCGTAATGGGCTTCAAGGTCAGGGATGTCATGGCCCCGCAGCGCCGCCACGCGCTTGATGAGTTCAGAAATGCCCTGCAACGTCAGCAGGCCAAAGCCGAGGGGGATCAGGAATTTCACCGGCCAGCGCAACAAGCCGCCGGCATTGCTGGACCATTCATTCATATGGAAGGACTGCATAAAGAAGGGCCAGGAAAGCCAGCCAATCAGGATGCAGGCCGGCAGCAGGAAGACGATAATGCCCGCGATATCCAGCAGGATTTGACCACGCCGCGATAGGTTCATGTACAGGATATCCACCCGCACATGCTCGTTCTTCTTCAGTGTATAGCTGGCACCGAGCATGACGATGGTGGCGAACATATACCATTGCAGCTCAAGCCAGGCGTTGGAGCTTATGTCGAAGCCGTAGCGCATCATGGCATTGACGGAGCTGACGAGGACGGCAAGCAGCACAAGCCAGTCGCAGACCTTGCCGAAGCCTTGATTGATCCAGTCGACAAAGCGACTGAACGCCAAGAGTGGCGCCATGAAGCGAGTACCCCCTGTTGGAACTTCCGCCCCGCTCGGGTGGCGGGGTTCTTTACTGTTTAAAGTCAAGCTACCGGAGGCTTCAGAAAAAGGAAACAGCCTCAAGGGGGTGGGCGTGTGAGATTTCGGTAACCTGCCCCCTTCGCACCATAGCGCGGGCCTGCCAGGATCGTCGCTGCCAGGGGCGAGGGAACAGGCCCGCCCGGCCAAAGCAGGAGGAAACCATGAAGCGCCGCCAGATTATTGTCGCCGGGGCAGCCATGCTCGTCGCCCCTAGCGTCCATGCCCAGGCCTTTCCCGCGCGCCCCATTACCATCATCGCCGCCGGTGCCGCAGGTGGCCCGACCGACACCATCACCCGCATCGTCGCCGATAGTCTTAGCCGGCATGTCGGCCAATCCGTGGTGGTGGAGGCCATTGGTGGTTCCGTGGTGGGGCCGCAGCGTTTGGCCCAATCCCGCCCGGATGGCTATACGTTGATGATCAATAACATCGGCATGGCTGCGAGTGCCACCTTGTTCCGCCGCCTGCCGTATCAGGTGCCGGGCAGCTTCGCGCCGCTTGGCATAGTCTCCGACGCTGCCATGACAGTGATCACCCGGCTCGATTTCCCGGCAGCCAATCTGCGGGAAGTGATGGCGGAATTGGGCCGCAAGGGCGATGTGATCAATTTGGCAACTGCTGGTATCGGCTCCGCGGCCAATCTCTGCGGGCTATTGGTGCAACAGGCCGCAGGCGCCAAGGCAACCACGGTGGTCTTCCGCGGCACCGCCCCCGCCATTGCCGAACTCATGGCCGGGCGCATTGATATTCTTTGCGATCAGGCGACGAACACAGTGCCCTATATCCGCGACAATCGCGTGAAGGTTTTTGCCGTGAGCAGCCCAGCGCGCCTTGCTGGCTTGCCGAGTGTTCCCACCACTGCCGAGGCCGGATCGCCCAGCATTGCCATGTCCACCTGGCATGGGCTCTACGCCCCCGCCGGCACGCCGGAACCGATCCAGGAACATATCTCAGCCGCACTGCGTATGGCCTTGCGGGAAGAAAGGCTCCGTCAGCGCTTCGCTGATCTGCTGACCGATGTACCTTCGGATGAGCGCGCTTCCATCGCCTTCCATCGCCGCTTCGTGGCCGAGGAAGTGGATCGCTGGCGGCCCATCATTGAGGCCGCCGGCGCTTACGCGGATTAAGCGGGCAGGGGGCGTGATCCGATAAGCCGGGTCACGCCTTTTTCGCAGACGGCTACTCAGCCGCCGCCTTTTCTTCTTCTTCGGTTACATCGCCGGAGAGCATCTTCTCAGACAATACGACGGCCTGGCCACGAATGCGCTGTTCGATGGAAGCCGCCATATCCGGATGTTCGCGCAGGAAATTCTTGGCGTTTTCACGCCCCTGGCCAATGCGCTGACTATCGCAGGAGAACCAGGCACCCGATTTCTCAACAATACTGGCCTTCACGCCAAGATCAATGAGCTCACCAAGCTTGCTGATGCCCTCACCATACATGATGTCGAATTCCACCTCTCGGAAGGGGGGGGCCATCTTGTTCTTCACGACCTTCACGCGGGTATGGTTACCCGTCACCTCATCGCGTTCCTTGATGGCGCCGATGCGGCGGATTTCCATGCGGATCGAGGCGTAGAATTTCAGCGCATTGCCGCCCGTGGTGGTTTCCGGATTGCCGAACATCACCCCGATCTTCAGGCGGATCTGGTTCAGGAAAATCAGCAGCGTATTGGATTTGGAAACCGAACCCGTGAGCTTGCGGAGCGCCTGCGACATCAGCCGCGCATGCAGCCCGACATGGGTATCGCCCATTTCGCCTTCCAATTCCGCCCGCGGCACCAGCGCCGCGACGGAATCGACCACCAGCACATCAACCGCGCCGGAACGGACCAGCGTATCCGCGATTTCAAGTGCCTGTTCGCCGGCATCGGGCTGGCTGATCAACAGATTGTCCACATCCACGCCAAGCTTCCTGGCATAGCCGGGGTCGAGCGCATGTTCTGCATCCACAAAGGCGCAGGTGCCGCCGCGCTTCTGCGCTTCCGCAATCACATGCAACGCGAGCGTCGTTTTACCTGAGGATTCCGGCCCGTAGATTTCAACAATACGCCCCTTGGGCAGGCCGCCAATCCCAAGCGCCAGGTCAAGCCCAAGCGAGCCTGAGGATATAACCTCAATATCGCCCTGCTGGGATTGCTTGGCGCCGAGGCGCATGATGGAGCCCTTGCCGAAGGCCCTTTCGATCTGGCTGAGCGCTGCGTCGAGCGCTTTTCCCTTATCCATGCTGCACCCCTAATGCTGTTGAGTAACTTGCGATAATTTCAACCATAACGCGATTTTGGCCGCAACTACCACAACTTATGGCAGGGAGACCAGAAAATTCGTCAGCGCCCCGCCACAAGGCCCTGAGGCCTCGATTCGGTGCAAGTGAAAGATGCCGGACAGTTAGGGGTTTGGCAAGAACAAAAATAGAACAAAGATAATCGGGAGACCAAAACTCTTATTTTGCTCAGCTATTTGCCTGACGTCTTGTTGAACCTACCCCGCCGCGCGTATCCCCCGGCTCCGGATCACCTCGCCCCATTTGGCAAGCTCCCGCGTCCAATACTCATCAAACTCTGCCGGGCTATCGCCAATCGGCTCTGTCCCTTGTGTGATCATTTGCTGGCGAAAGGCCGGGTCATCCACCGCCGCGCGCACCGCGCCCGCCAACCGTTCCACCACCACGCTGGATAGGCCCGCCGGCCCCATCAGCGCCATATCGGTCGAGGAATCAAAACCCGTCACACCTGATTCCGCCAGCGTCGGCAGTTCTGGCAATAGCGAAGACCGCGTCGCGGTGCCCACCGCCACCAATTTCAGCGTCCCCGCGGCGCGATGCGGCAGGGATGATACCGCATCAATGAAGGACATTTGCGTCTCGCCAGCCACCACGGCCTGCATGGAAGGCGCACCACCACGATAGGGCACATGCAGCATCTTGAGCCCCGCAATCGCCATCAGCATTTCACTCGCCAAATGGCTTGATGCGCCAATCCCGGCTGAGGAGAAGGAAACCTGTTCTGGCCTGGCGCGCACATAGGCCAGGAATTCCGCGATATCATTCACCGGCAAGCCAGGATGCACGCAAAGCGCCTGCGGCGTGCGCCCCACCAGGCTGATGCCCGTAAAGCCCGCGCGATTATCATAGGGCAGGGGGCTGATCAGATGGGGCGCGATGGCATAGGTGCTATTGGTCGCGAATAGCAGCGTATAGCCATCTGGCCGCGCGCGGGCGACTGCGCCATGCCCGATTGTGCCCGAAGCGCCGGCGCGATTATCCACCACGAATTGCTGCCCGAACGCCGCGGTGAAGCGCTGCGCGAAAAGCCGCGCCATGGTGTCGGAAGACCCACCTGCCGGCCAGGGATTGATGATCTGCACCGGGCGCGCGGGCCAGGCTTCCTGCGCCGAGGCGTGGCGTAGTGCGGGCGCGGCCAGTAGCCCAGCTAGAACCACGCGGCGATGGATGGAATGCATGGAAGCCTCCTTCAGCTTTGGCTCAATTCAATGATGAGATTGCGATGCCTGTCCACGGAAACCAGTGCCCCAGGTGGAATAACGCAGGTTGATTCGCGTTCTTCCACCAGCGCCGGGCCAGCGAAAGCGGCACCGGGCGCCAAGCGATACCGGTCATAAACCGCGCAATCGCACCAGCCATGGCCTTCAAACAGCGCGCGCCGGCTGCCGCGTTGCGCTTCGCCTGCCTCGGCCTGTTGCGCGCCTTCCATGGCGATATCGCGCCCGGGTGCAGAAGCCGCGAGCCGCCAGGTCAGCGCTTCAATCGGCAGCCCATCCAGGGCGCGGCCGAAGCGTTCCCGATAGGCAGCGAGGAAATTCTCCGCGATGGCGGCGACATCATCCTGTCCCGGCGCAAGGCTTGGCATCGGCACGGGGATTTCAAACCCCTGGCCGACATAGCGCATATCTGCCGCCGGTTTGTAGATGATATCAGCAGGATCAGCGCCGGCGCCCAGCAGCAGGCCGCGCGCTTCCGCAACCATCTCGGCATAAAGCGCGGCAATTTTCGCCCAATCGAGCCTCTCCAACCGCCCGACCAGGCTGCGCACCAAATCAGTCGCGGGCGGCGCCACCAGAAAGCCAATCGCGGAAGCCACACCAGCGCCGAGTGGCACCAGTACGCGCTTGATCTTGAGCAGCCTTGCCAAATCACACGCATGCACCGGCCCTGCGCCGCCAAAGGCAATCAGCGTAAAGCGGCGCGGGTCGCGGCCCTTTTCTGCCATATGCATGCGCGTTGCCGCCGCCATGGTCTCATCCACAATGCGGCGAATGCCAAGCGCGGCATCATCGGCACTCACGCCGAGCTTCGCTGAAAGGTCACCACTCACGGCGCGCGTCACGGCGGGCAGATCAAGCGCCATTTCGCCACCCAAGAAATAGGCGGGATCAAGCCGGCCCAGCACCAGATCGGAATCGGTGACGGTGGGCTCAACCCCGCCGCGCCCGTAGCAGATCGGCCCCGGCTTGGCGCCGGCGCTGCGCGGCCCGACCTTCATCAGCCCGGAAGCGGGATCAACCCGCGCGATGGAACCTCCGCCCGCGCCGATTTCGATCATATCCACCACGGATACTTTTAACGGCAGGCCGGAACCCTTTTGGAAGCGCCGCACGCGCCCCGCTTCGAAATCGAATTTACGGTCCGGCGCGCCATTCTGGATCAGGCACATCTTGGCCGTGGTGCCGCCCATGTCATAGGAAATCACCTGATCCAGCCCGGCGCGTTGCGCGAGCCATGATGCCGCCATGGCCCCCGCCGCCGGCCCACTTTCAATCAACCGGATCGGGTAATCCTTCGCCTCCTGCACGGAAGCAATGCCACCGCCCGAGAGCATCACATAAAGCGCCCCCGTCACGCCCATCGCGGCGAGGGATGCTTCAAGCTTCGCCAGATAACGTTGCATGCGTGGCTGCACATAGGCATTGGCGCAAGCCGTGCTAATGCGTTCAAATTCGCGGATTTCCGGCGCCACGGCGGATGAAAGTGTCATGGCCAGATCAGGATAAAGCCTGCGTATCACCTCCGCCGCGCGGCGTTCATGGCGCGGGTCGCGCCAGGCATGCAGAAAGCCAATCGCCAGGGCTTCAACCTTTTCAACCTCCACCAATTGGCGCGCGGCGGCGATTAGTACGGCTTCATCCAGGGGCAGCAGTATTTGGCCTCGAACATCCAAGCGTTCGGGCACTTCCAGGCGCAAATGGCGCGGCACCAGCGTGGGCGGTGCTTCCAGGAAAAGATCGTATAAATCATAGCGGATTTCGCGCCCGATCTCGATGGAATCGCGGAAGCCATCTGTGGTGAGCAAGCCCACCTTGCAGCCGGTGCGTTCGATGATGGTATTCGTCACCAGCGTCGTGCCATGCACAATACTGTGCAAATCGGCGGGCTTGAGGCCGGTTTCTTCCAGCAAGCGTGCAATGCCGGCGACAATCGCTTCCGATGGATCATCTGGCGTGGTCAGCCGCTTGCCGGTCGCCACCAGATTGCGCGCTGGATCATGCAACACAAAATCGGTGAAGGTGCCACCGACATCAACGCCGATGCGTGCTGTG
This sequence comes from Roseomonas sp., assembly GCA_020249265.1. Taxonomy (GTDB): domain Bacteria; phylum Pseudomonadota; class Alphaproteobacteria; order Acetobacterales; family Acetobacteraceae; genus Neoroseomonas. Next base: position 26,412 of record JADCGA010000071.1, on the reverse strand, counting down.
GCGCTCATGGCTTGGCTCCGTAATCACGCGTGGCACCCTCGGCGGAGACATAGCCATCGCGCATATCTGCGGCCAATGCTTCGGGATCACGCGTTGCGGGGTCTCCATAACCGCCGCCGCCAGGGTAAAGCAGTGTCACCCGCGTGCCGGGCGAAACCGTGGTGCGGGATTTCGGATGCGGGCGCGTGCCATCATCAAAGGCAATCACCGCCGCACCGCCCGCGCCGCCGCCCAAGACGCCCTGCGCCGGATGGTCGCGTCGGTCGGACAGCAGCGAAAGCCGCACCTCGTCCGGGGCGCGCACTTCGATCTCCACCTCCTGCCCCAGCCCGCCACGAAAGCGCCCGGCGCCGCCGGAATCAGCGCGCAGTCTTTTCTTCCACACCACCAAGGGTGCAACGCTTTCATAAGCCTCAATCGAGCCGGCGCCGACATTGGTGGGGAAGGCGGTGGTTGGCAGCCCGTCACGATGCGGCGAAGCGCCCATGCCGCCCGAGGCGAACAAGACTTGTGAGAAGCGATCCCCGGCACCATCCAACCCGCTGAACAGCGCGCGCATGGTGGGCGCGCCGCCACATTCCGCAATGATCTTATCCGGCATGATGGGTGCGAGTGCCTTATAGATCGCCCCCGCCAGCAAATGCCCGGTCAATTGCCGCGCGCTGCACGCCGCCGGGAAGCGCGGGTTCAGGATGCTACCCTCAGGGGCGCTGACGGTAATGGCGCCAGAGGAACCCTCATTGCGTGGTGTGAAGGGGTCAAGCGCGCATTTCACCGGATAAACCGAATAGGCATGGGTGTAATTCATCACGCAATTGATGCCGCGATCCACCTGTTTGGAACTGCCGGCGAAATCAATATGCATCGTCTCACCCTTAATGGTGACGGCGCAGGCGATGCGCGTAATCGCCTCATCAAAGCCGTCGGCTTCCAGGGTGGAATGCCAGGTGCCATCGGGAAGGGCCGCAATGGCGCGGCGCATGGCGGCATCCGCCCGCTGATGGAGTGCAGCGCCCAGCCCTTGTAAATCAGGCAAGCCGGTATCGCCCAGAAATTCATCCACGCCGCGCGCGCAGACCTCATTTGCGATCACCTGCGCTTCCAGATCGCCCATCACTTGCCGTGGCAGGCGCACATTCGCGAGCAGAACCTCCACCAAATCCTTATTGCGTTTGCCGGCGCGAAACAGGCGGGAAGGGGGGATACGGATGCCTTCTTCAAACAATTCCCGACAATCGGCGGACCACAGCGCGCCGCCGACATCGGGTGAATGCGAAATGGAACCGGCAAAGCCCACCAGCTTGCCCTTGTGGAAAATCGGGCTGACCGCGGTGAAATCCGGCAAATGCCCGGTGGCAAGCCATGGATCATTGGTGATGACGCAATCACCTGGCTGCCAGGTCTCCGCCGGGAAGCGTTCCAGAAATGTCTTCGTGGTTTTCGGCAGAATGCAGGAGAAGGAGGCAATGCCGCCGGTATTCTCGCTGATTGAATCCCCATTGCGATCCATCAGCACTGTCGCGAAGTCATTTGATTCGCGGACAATGGTGGAAAAGGCGGTGCGGAGCAGACCGGTTGCGGCCTCATCGGCAATGGAAATCAGGCGGGACCAGTAGATTTCCAGGCTGATTGGATCAAAGGTGTCGTGCCGATCATGCGTTGCCATCATGCTCTATCCCAAGGCGCGCCATGCGCTGCGCATGGCGCGCGCATCGGACGCCCGGTTGGCAGGCGCGTCAAGTCAATCGGGCTTGGCTTCTTCGATGGGCGCGATGGTGATCAGGCCAAGCTTCATCAGCCAAACCATGCCGGCGCCCGCACGGGGGCGCTGTTCTGGCGGCAGCATGCCACCCAGTTCCCCCGCGGTCATGCTGCCTTGCGCCAGGCGTTCCAGCATCACTTGAAAACCGGGAAGCGAAGGCAGCAACGAACCACGAGAGACCGCACCAGGAATGGCCGCGCGCTGGCGCAAAAGGTCAAGATTTGCGCCCGGCGCAAGGGTAACGCGCTGCTTGGGATCAAGCCGATTTGTTGGATAATCCGCGAATAGCATGAAGGGATCGGGGCGCGTCGGCGCGGCTTGGCGCCCTGGGATCAGTGGCGCGAATTCCGTGGCCTTGGCGCGAATGCGCGCCTGTTCATCCCATAGCGCAAGATACTGCGGAATAATGGCCGACCAATCATACATGCGCCGAGCGCGGAGCCGCGCTGCTTCCGCCATCTGCCGGCGCAAATTCGCATCTTCCGCGAGCCGATAATAGGCATCCGCCGCCGCGCTAATATCCATGGCAATGGCCTGAGAGGTTGCGCGCAAATAGGCGTTGTAATCATCTGCCCCCATTTGGTAGCGCGTGGCAATGAGATTGCCATTACCGCCCATCATGGTTGGGATGCGAAAGCCAGTGACGCCATCTTCCACCGTGTCGCGGAAGCCATCCCAATCCGTCACCACAACGGGCAACCCTGCTGCCATGGCCTCCACCGGCGCCAGGCCGAAGGTTTCCTGGATATTATCCACTGGCAGGGTGAAGATATCCGCCGCCGCCCAGGCTTTTGTGCGAATCTCGGCATTCTGGCCATCCAGCAAATGCACCTTCACATCCGGGCAGGCTTGCGTCGCGGCGTCGGTAAAGGCGGGGCGCGATCCATCGCCTTCAATCCAACCGGTCAATAGTAGATGGAGCTTCCGTCCCTTTCGCTCGGCTGCCTTTTGCAGGGCCAGAAACATCGGCAAGGGCGAGAATTTTGTCGCATTGGACAAGCGCGCCACCAGAATAATGGCGATATCCTCAGCCTGGATGCCCAATTCCTGGCGATAGGCAGCACCCAGGGCAGGGTCGCGGCGGAAGGCATCGCAATCGACGCCAAGCGGGATCATGGGCAGCATCGGCACGCCGGCGCGCGTCGCCCCCATAGCGCTTTGAAGATAGGCCACGTTCTCCTGCAATTGCCGCCGCACCATGCTCTGCACCGCACGCGATGTGCAGATGATGGCATCCCAGGGCTGCACCGGCGCGGTCAGGGAATGGGCCAGCGCATCCATCACCCGATCGGTGGAGGTTGTATGCGTCACACCGCATAGGCTGAAGGCGCGCTGATTGCCCGACCGCCGGCGCCAATAGGCGTAGGATTCCAGACCAGGGCCGGGCAGGAACAACGTGCCGGCTTCCGCGACCGGGCGCTGATCCTCATAGCCTGCGGTGCGCACTTGCAAACCTGGCGCGCGGGCCTGGATTTCCGCTGGAAAATCCTTCACCTCCCGGTCATTCAGCATCAGCCCGACCAGGCTTTCCAGCCCGCCATGGCGGAGCAAGCCATTTAGAAAACTATCGCCCGCAACCCGCCGCCCGAGCATGGCGCGCCCCTGGGAGACATAGCCTTCAGCAGCATAGAGAATGGCGACAGAACGTGTCATGGATCATCACACCTGGAGGGTTACAGTGTCACTAATTCCTCCACCGCAAGGGATCAATGCCGCTTGGATTGTGGGGGCGCCCTGGTCGGGGTAAGCGCGAACCATGCAGCTTGTTGAGGAAAGCGACTCGAAAACCAAAGGGACGGCGCCAGGGCCATTGCCGGCCTATCAGGCGCGCCTCTCGACCGGCGAATTGGCGCCCGACCCGGCCCAGGCTGCGGCGATGGAGCGTTTGCAAGCCCTGTGGCAGGCGCTGCGCGGTTATGACCCCGCCCCCTTGCACGCCGCACCCAAGCCCGCCGGGCTGCTCGGCCGGCTTTTTGGCCGCACCACCGCCCCGCCGCGCCGGGACCCCCCGCAGGGGCTTTATCTGGTGGGCGAGGTCGGGCGCGGCAAATCCATGCTCATGGACCTGTTTTTTGAAACGGCCGAGGTGCCGCGCAAGCAACGGCTGCATTTCCATGCCTTCATGCAGCAGGCGCATCGGCGCATCCATGGCTGGAAGCAGGTGCATGGCGATAGCGCAGACCCTATCCCGCCCTTGGCCGATTCCATCGCCGCCGATGCCGCTTTGCTCTGCTTTGACGAGTTTCAGGTGCATGACATCGCCGACGCCATGATCCTGGGCCGGCTGTTTGAAGCGCTTTTCGCCCGCGGGACCGTGATTGTCGCCACATCAAACACCGCCCCGGATGATCTGTTCAAGGGCCAGCCTGGGCGCGATGCCTTTCTGCCCTTCATCGCGCTGATCAACCGGCATGTGGAGGTCTGGCCCTTGGTCGCGGCGCGGGATTACCGGCGGGAAAGGATCAGAAGCCTGCCCACCTGGCATGTCCCCGCCGATGGCAGGTCCGAAACCGCGCTGGATGCTGCTTTTGCGGAACTGACCGGCCAGGAAAGGGGGGCGCCCATGGAACTGCCCCTGCTCGGCCGGGTGATTGAAGTGCCGGAAGCCGCCCGGGGCGTGGCGCGCTTCGATTTCAACGCATTATGCGGCAAGCCCCTGGGCCCAGCGGATTACTTGGCCATTGCCCAGTCCTTCCATAGCCTGGTAGTCGATGACATCCCCCGCCTGGGGCCGGAGAATTTCGACAAGGCGCGCCGCTTCATCACCTGCATCGACACGCTTTACGAACACCACTGCAAGCTGGTGGCGAGTGCGGCTTCCAGCCCCGATCAGCTTTATGAACGCGGGACCAATGCCGCGATGTTCGAACGCACGGCCTCTCGGCTGACCGAAATGCAAAGCCAGGAATATCTGGCCCTGCCGCATCTGGGCGGGCAGAGCCCAGCCTGAACGCCGCCCGCCTTGCCGGGCGGAGGCTTCGGGGCTAGGAGTCTGGCGTTTTCCAGGCAAGGTTTAAGGAAGCGACATGGCCCGCAAGAAAATTGCTTTGGTCGGCGCCGGTAATATCGGCGGCACTTTGGCTCACCTCATTGGTCTCAAGGAACTTGGCGACGTTGTGATGTTCGATGTCTTCCCCGGCGTTGCCGCGGGCAAGGCGCTGGACCTCATGCAATCCGGCCCGGTGGATGGGTTTGATTCGCACATGGTCGGCACGGGCGATTATGCCGCCATTGCCGGTTCCGATGTGGTCATCGTCACCGCTGGCTTCCCGCGCATGCCGGGGATGAGCCGCGATGATCTGGTGGCGAAGAATGCCGGCGTGATCGCCCAAGTGGCGGAAGGCATCAAGAACCATTGCCCGAACGCCTTTGTGATCGTCATCACCAACCCGCTGGATGCGATGGTGTGGGTGATGCGCGAAAAATCCGGCCTGCCACACAACAAGGTTGTTGGCATGGCGGGCGTGCTGGATTCGTCGCGCTTCCGGCTGTTCCTGGCGCAGGAATTCAATGTCTCGGTCGAAGATGTCACCGCCTTCGTGCTGGGCGGGCATGGCGATACCATGGTGCCGCTGACGCGCTATTCCACCGTGGCCGGCATTCCCGTGCCTGATCTGATCAAGATGGGCTGGACCACGCAGGAAAAGATTGATGCCATCGTGGCGCGCACCGCCAATGGTGGTGGTGAGATTGTGAAGCTTTTGGAACGCGGCAGCGCCTTCTATGCGCCGGCGGCTTCCGCCATTGCCATGGCGGAAAGCTACCTGAAGGACAAGAAGCGCGTGCTGCCCTGCGCTGCCTGGCTGACTGGCCAATATGGCATCAAGGATCTTTATGTCGGCGTGCCGGTGGTGATTGGCGCGGGCGGCATTGAACGCATTGTTGAAATTGAACTGAATCCGGCTGAACAAGCCGCTTTCGATAAAAGCTGCGCTGCGGTGCAGGAATTGATCGAAGCGTCACGCAAGTTGGTTGGCTAATCCCTAAAGGGGCCGGGCAGCAAGCCCGGCCCTTTCCGTATCCTTACCGGAGCTTCCTGCATGAACATTCATGAGTATCAGGCGAAGGAATTGCTGCGCCGCTATGGCGTTGCCGTTCTTGAAGGCCATGTCGCCTGGAATGCCGAGGAAGCCGCCGCGGCAGCGGCCAAGCTCCCTGGCCCGGTCTATGTGGTGAAATCACAAATCCATGCTGGTGGGCGCGGCGCTGGCCGCTTCATGGAAGACCCGAATGGCAAGGGCGGCGTGCGTGTGGTGAAGTCAGTGGCGGATGTGAAGGCCGCCGCTGATACTATGATCGGCAAGACGCTGGTGACCAAGCAAACCGGCCCCGCCGGCAAGCTGGTCTCGCGCGTTTATGTCGAAGATGGCTGTGATATCGCCCGCGAATTGTATCTGGGCCTGCTGGTGGATCGCGCGACATCGCGCCTGACCATCATGGCCTCCACCGAAGGTGGGATGGAAATTGAAGAAGTCGCGGAAAACCATCCCGAGAAAATCCTCAAGGTCGCGATTGACCCTGCTTCGGGCGTCTCCGGCTTTCATGCGCGCAAGCTTGCCTTCGGCCTTGGGCTGACCGGCAAGCAGGTTTCATCCTTCACCAAGTTTGTGCTGGCGCTTTACGGTGCCTTCGTGGAGCTTGATTGCGCGATTGTGGAGATCAACCCGCTGGTCGTGACCGGCGCGGGTGAGATTGTCGCCCTCGACGCCAAAGTATCCTTCGATGACAGCGCCCTGTTCCGCCACAAGGATCTGGAAGCGCTGCGCGATGATACGGAAATGGATCCGAAGGAACTCGACGCGGTCAAGAATGACCTGAATTATGTGGCTTTGGATGGTGAGATCGGCTGCATGGTCAATGGCGCGGGCCTGGCCATGGCGACGATGGATATCATCAAGCTTTATGGTTCAAGCCCGGCGAACTTCCTGGATGTGGGCGGCACCGCCACTGCGGCGCGTGTCACGGAAGCCTTTCGCATCATCACCTCGGACGCCAATGTGAAGGCCATTCTGGTCAATATCTTCGGCGGTATCGCGAAATGCGACATGATCGCGACTGGCATTGTGGAAGCGACCAAGACGCTATCGCTGAAAGTGCCTTTGGTGGTGCGGTTGGAAGGCACTAATGTGGATTTGGGCAAGAAGATCCTCGCTGATAGCGGGCTTGCCATTATTGCCGCCGATAATCTTGCCGATGCAGCGAAGAAAGTCGTCGCTGCTGTGAAGGGGGCCTGAATCATGGCTGTTCTTGTCAACGCCAATACCCGCGTGATGACCCAGGGCTTTACCGGGGCGCAGGGCACCTTCCATGCCGAACAAGGCATTGCCTATGGTTCGACTTATGTCGGCGGTGTCACGCCCGGCAAGGGCGGCACCACCCATATTGGGCTGCCGGTGTTTGATACCGTTGCTGAATGTGTCGCCAAGACCGGCGCCAATGCTTCCGTGATCTATGTGCCGCCGCCCTTCGCCGCGGATGCGATTCTGGAAGCGATTGATGCGGAAGTGCCGCTGATTATCTGCATCACGGAAGGCATTCCCGTGCTGGATATGGTCAAGGTGAAGCGGGCGCTGGATGGCTCCAAATCCCGCCTTGTCGGGCCGAATTGCCCGGGCGTGATCACGCCAGGCGCCTGCAAAATCGGCATTATGCCGGGGCATATCCATAAGCCTGGTTCGGTTGGCATTGTCTCCCGTTCTGGGACGCTCACCTATGAAGCCGTGGCGCAAACCACCGCTGCCGGGCTTGGCCAATCAAGCTGCGTTGGCATTGGTGGTGACCCGGTGAAGGGCATGGATTTCATCGAGGTGCTGGAGATGTTCCTGGCCGACCCCGATACCAAATCCATCGTCATGATTGGTGAAATTGGCGGTCAATCCGAAATCCTGGCTGCCGAATACCTGAAGCGGGAGAATTTCGCGCCGGGTAAGCCGAATAAGCCGGTGGTGGGCTTCATCGCCGGCGCCACGGCCCCTCCGGGTCGGCGCATGGGCCATGCCGGGGCGGTGATTTCTGGCGGGGCGGATACGGCGGAAGCGAAAATGGCCGCCATGAAAGCCGCCGGGATTCACGTTGCGGATAGTCCTTCTGCGCTAGGCTCCACCATGGTCAAGGCGCTTGGTGGCTGATTTCGCCCAAAACTAGAATTGGGGGGCTGCCGCAGCGGGCGTTAAGGCCTTATGCTTGCAGCCCTCTGCCCCGGTGCCGGGGCGCTGCACGGCACCACAAGAACACATCCGCCAAACCCCGAACGGGGCAGCCCAGGCGGAAGGGAGAAGGTTGATGGCCGGAGTGGATATTATCGCAACCGCGATGACGGGGGCGAATGCTGCCTATCTTGCTGATCTCTACGCCAAATGGACAGAAAATCCCGGAAGCGTGGACCCAAGCTTTGCGGAGCTTTTCGCTTCCCTGAATGATGAAGCCCGCGCGGTATTGACGGATGCCTCTGGCGCCTCCTGGGCGCCGCGCATCCGGGGCGCTTTCGGGCCGGAACCTGAAAAGCCTGCCCCCGCCAAGGGTGCCAAGCCAGGTGCGGCGGACCCGGAAGCGACGCGTCGCGCGGTGCTGGATTCGATCAGGGCGCTGATGCTGATCCGCAGCTATCGCGTGCGCGGGCATCTGGAAGCGCGGCTTGATCCGCTCGCCCTGCAAGTGCCGAAACCACACCCTGAGCTTGACCCCAAGACCTATGGCTTCACGGATGAGGATTGGGATCGGCAAATCTTCCTGGATTTCGTGCTGGGCAAGGAAACGGCCAGCCTGCGTGAAATCCTTGCCATCTGCCGCGCTTCCTATTGCGGTTCGATCGGCGTGGAGTTCATGCATATCCAGGACCCGGATCAGAAATCCTGGATCCAGCGCCGCATTGAAGGTGCGCCCTGGAATGGTGCTTTCGATACCGCGCAGAAGAATCAAATTCTGCAGCAATTGACGGAAGCAGAAGGCTTTGAAGCCTTCTGCGCGCGCAAATTTGTGGGCACCAAGCGCTTCGGCCTGGAAGGTGGGGAAACCACCATTTCGGCGGTGCAGGCAGCGATCGAAACCGCAGCCAAGCAGGGTGCCAAGGAAATCGCGATTGGCATGGCCCATCGTGGCCGCTTGAACATGCTGGTCAATGTCGTGAAGAAATCCTTCACCCAGGTGTTTTCGGAATTCAAAGGCAATTCCAGCAATCCGGATGATACCGGGGGCTCAGGTGATGTGAAGTATCACCTGGGGACCAGCACCGATATCGAAATTGCCGGCAATAAGGTTCACCTTTCGCTGCAACCCAATCCTTCGCATCTGGAAGCGGTGGACCCGGTGGTGGCGGGCAAGGTGCGCGCGCGCCAGGATATGTCGGGCGATATCAAGGGCCGGCGTTCCGTGATGGGCATTTTGCTGCATGGCGATGCGGCCTTTGCCGGGCAGGGCGTTGTTTATGAAACGCTGGCGATGAGCCAATTGGTGGGCTATCGCACGGGCGGCACGTTGCATATCGTCACCAATAACCAGATCGGCTTCACCACTGTGCCGCTGCATGCCTATTCCGGTTTGTATTGCACCGATGTGGCGAAATCCGTGCAGGCGCCGATCCTGCATGTTAATGGCGATGATCCGGAAGCGGTGGTGTTCTGCGCGCGCCTGGTAGCCGAATTCCGCATGGTATTCGGCGCGGATGTGGTGCTGGATATCGTCTGCTATCGCCGCCACGGCCATAATGAAAGTGACGAACCGGCCTTCACCCAGCCGCTCATGTACAACCGCATCCGCGAAATGCGCACCACGCGCACGCTTTATGCGGAACGGCTGGCGCAGGAAGGCTCAGTGCCGTCTGAATCCTCCAAGGCGATGCTGGATGCCTTCAATGCGCGGCTTGAGGAAGCCTTTGAAGCTTCGCAATCCTTCCGCCCGAACAAGGCGGATTGGCTGGAAGGGCATTGGTCCGGCCTCAAGCCCGCCGGTTCCACGGATGAGGCGGAGCAGCTTGAAGCGACATCCGTCGCGCCGGAAATACTGAAGGAAGTTGGTGAAGCGCTTTGCCGTGTGCCGAAGGAATTCGGCGTCAATTCGAAAATCGCGCGGCAATTGGAACAAAAGCGCCAGGCGATCGAAACCGGGGAGGGGATTGATTGGGCAACAGGTGAGGCGCTCGCTTTCGGTTCGCTGCTGCTGGAAGGCCATCGTGTGCGGTTGTCTGGCGAAGATGTGCAGCGCGGCACCTTCAGCCATCGCCATGCGGTGCTGATTGATCAGGCAAGCCAGGCTGAATACACGCCGCTCAATAACATCCGCCCCGGTCAGGCGAAGTTTGAAGCCTTCAATTCGCTGCTCGCTGAATTTGGCGTGCTGGGCTTTGATTACGGTTATTCGCTGGCCGATCCGAAGACAATGGTCCTGTGGGAAGGCCAGTTTGGTGACTTCGCCAATGGCGCGCAGGTGATCATTGATCAGTTCATCGCCTCGGGTGAAACCAAATGGCTCCGCATGTCGGGCCTGGTGATGCTGTTGCCGCATGGCTATGAAGGGCAGGGGCCGGAACATTCCTCGGCGCGGCTTGAACGCTATTTGCAGCTTTGTGCGGAACGCAATATGCGCGTCTGCAACTTCACCACGCCGGCCAATTACTTCCATGCGCTGCGTCGGCAAATGAAGGCGAATTACCGCAAGCCCTTGGTGGTGATGACGCCGAAATCCCTGCTGCGCCATAAGCTTGCCATCAGCAGCCTGTCGGAATTCGGCCCCGGCAGCGGTTTCCGGCACGTGATTGATGAGGTGGATAAGATCGCGCCGCCCAAGAAAATCCGTCGCGTCGTGCTGTGCACCGGCAAGGTTTATTATGATCTGCTGCAGGAACGCCGCGACAAGGGCATCAAGGATGTCGCGATTGTGCGGATGGAACAGCTTTATCCCTTCCCGCGCATCAGCCTGCCGCCGGTACTGGCGCAATATCCCAATGCGGATGTGGTCTGGTGCCAGGAAGAACCGGAGAATATGGGTGCCTGGAATTTCGTGGATCGCAAGATTGAAGGTGTGTTGAAGACGCTGAACATCAAGGCGAAGCGCCCAGATTACGTGGGCCGGGAGGAGGCAGCAAGCCCTGCCACCGGCCTTGCGAAAGTGCATCAACATCAACAGGAAGCATTGGTGCGCGCGGCCCTGGCGGGCTGACGCGTATTGGTTTTGGAACGGATCGAGCAATGACCAATATTGTCGTGCCCACTCTGGGCGAAAGCGTTTCTTCCGCCACGGTTGCGCGTTGGCTCAAGAAAGCGGGCGATGCCGTGGCGGCGGATGAGCCCTTGGTGGAGCTTGAGACCGATAAGGTGACGGTGGAAGTGAATGCGCCGGTTGCTGGCGTTATTGCCGCCATTGCTGCTGATACCGGGGCGGAAGTACTCCCTGGTGCCGTGCTGGGCAGCATCCAGGCCGGCGCTGCCGCTGGGGCGAAGCCTGCCGCAGCGCCCGCGCCGTCCGCCAAGCCCGCCGCTGCACCTGTGCCTGCGCCGGCTGCCGCTTCGGGCCATGCGCCGATGCCGGCTGCTGCCAAGTTGATCGCCGAAACCGGTGCCAGCGCAGCCGCGATGGGTGCGGGCACGGGCAAGGATGGGCGCATCACCAAGGGTGATGTGCTGGCCTATCTGGCGCAGCCCGCCGCCGCGCCGGCGCCCGCCCCCGCCGCGCGTGCTTCCCGCCCGCCGGAAGCGGGTGAAGAACGCGTGAAAATGACGCGCTTGCGCACCACCATCGCGCGCCGCTTGAAGGAAGCGCAGAATACGGCGGCGATGCTGACCACCTTCAATGAGGTGGATATGTCAGCCGCCATGGCGCTGCGTTCTGAATATCGTGATGCCTTTGAAAAGCGGCATGGCGTGAAGCTTGGCTTCATGTCCTTCTTCGTGAAGGCGTGCATCGCGGCGCTCAAGGAATTCCCTGCCGTGAATGCCGAGATTGATGGCGATGAGATCGTCTATAAGAATTTCGTGCATATGGGCATTGCGGTGGGCGGGCCTTCGGGCCTGGTGGTGCCGGTGCTGCGTAATGCCGATGCAATGGGCTTTGCCGAAATTGAAAAGCGCATTGGTGAATTCGGCAAGCGTGCGCGTGATGGCGCCTTGAAGCTGGATGAGTTGGCTGGTGGTTCCTTCACCATCACCAATGGCGGCATTTATGGCTCGCTCATGTCCACGCCCATTTTGAACCCGCCGCAATCGGGCATTCTGGGCATGCACAAGATCCAGGATCGCCCCATGGCGGTGGCTGGCAAGATCGAAATCCGCCCGATGATGTATATCGCGCTGTCCTATGACCACCGCATTGTGGATGGGAAGGAAGCGGTGAGTTTCCTTGTGCGCGTCAAGGAAAGCGTGGAAGACCCGCGCCGCTTGATGCTGGATATCTGAACCCTGCGGGAGGGCGAATAGCCCTCCCTTTTCTTTTTCAGTCTATGCTCAGCTTCAATCTTGCGACCATGCGTTCTTCATAGACCGCACGTTCACGGGCGAATTGTGTGTAGTCTGCCGGACCAAGATATTCATTGGGCAGGTCGTGTTTCTTCATGTATTCCTGAACCAGCGGGTGATGCTGGGTCTTTTTGAAGGCCTGATGCAGGAATTCGGTTATCTCGGGATCCATGCCTTTAGGGCCGGTAATCCCGTAGGGTGAGGTAACCACCATGTCATAGCCCAAGTCGCGCAGGGTTGGCGCATTGGGAAAGGCACCAAGGCGCTCATGGGTCCACACCGCCAGCAATCGCAATTGCCCCGCCTCCACATTGGGCGCCCAGGAATTGGAATTGGCGACGCAATCAATCTGGCGGGCGAGTAGCGCCGTGATGTTTTCTGATGTGCCGCGATAGGGCACATGGATCATTTCAACGCCCTCTTTCTCGCAAAGTTCCTCCATGGCGAGATGATTGGAAGTGGCGATACCCGAAGTCCCATAGGTCAATTCCCCGGGCCGCCGCCGCGCTTCAGCAAACATATCCTTGAGCGAATTCCACCCGGAGGCAGGATGCACGACATGGCCGAAGATGAAGCCTGTCTGCTGCATGATATACGTGAAGTCATTCACCGGGTCCCATGTTGGGCGCTTGGTGAGAAAGGGATGGCGGATCACCGATAGGTGGTGATGCGCTATCGTATAGCCATCTGGCCTTGCTTGCGTCAGCAAATGCTGGGCAGCCAGCGTACCCCGCGCGCCAGGCCGATTTTCAATAATGATGGATTGCCCATATTCCTGCAAGAACAACTCGTTTTGAAGGCGCATAAAGCCATCAAGCAATCCACCAGGCGCCCAGGGGATCAGGAAGCGGATCGGGCGATTGGGAAAGCGGCCCTGTCCAAGGGCTGGGGCGGCCAAAAGGCTGGCGCCAAGCCCAAGCGCCGCGCGGCGATGAAGCTTCACCATGGCGTTGCCCTCAGCCATCCAGCGTCAGACCAAGGCGGCGCACCATGGTCTTTTCATATTCGACACGCTCCACAATAAAGCGCCGATAGCTTTCCGTATCCTGATAGACCAGCGGCATATCGAATTGGCCCCGGATGCGCGTGTTCTCGGGGCTGAACAGCGCGTCCTTCATGGCATCATGCAGCACGCGCACAATGCCGGGGTCCATGCCCTTGGGGCCGCTCACGCCATAGGGGGAGGCAACAATCATGTCGTAGCCCAGTTCCTTGAGCGTGGGCACGGCGGGGAAGCGTGGGGCGCGTTCCGCGCTCCATACTGCCAGCGCGCGCATCTGCCCCGCTTCCACATTGGGTGCCCAGGTGGAGCTATCGCAGATCATATCCACCTGGCCGGACAGCACGGCGGTGACCCCTTCATTGGCGCCGCGGAAGGGCACATGGGTCAGGCTGATTTTCTCGATCTCCTGGATGGATTCCATGGCCAGATGGTTCGTTGTGCCAATCCCGCTGGTTGAATAGGTCAGCTTGCCCGGATTGGCACGCGCATAGGCGATCAGATCCTGCCAGGATTTCAGCGGGCTATCGGCCTTGACGGCGGTGCCGAACAGCCAGCCCGTCATGCCGATGATATGGGTGAAATCACCAATCGGGTCCCAGCCCGGCGTCCGCATCATCCAGGGCCGGCGCAGCACGGAAAGATGCATTTGCGTAAGCGTATAGCCATCGGGCCGCGCCTGTTGCGCCACGGTAAGCACCCCAAGCGTACCGCCAGCACCGGGCCGGTTCTGCACCACCATAGGCTGGCCAAGCGCCCTGCCGACCAGTTCGGAAATGGAACGCAGCTGTGCATCTGCGGAACCGCCGGCGGGCCAGGGCACCACAAGCTGGATAGGCCGGTCCGGGTAGCGCCCCTGTGCCAGGGCAAGGCCAGGCGCGGCCAGGGCTGCCCCGGTTCCGGCCAGTAGGGCGCGGCGCGAAAAATCGGTGTTTCTTGTCATGCTTCTTCCTCCCGAGCGCGCATCTGACGGCGCTGCTTTCCGGGGAAGGATAGGGGGAAAATCACGCAAAACCCAAGCCCTAATTCCATGGCTTGATCGGCCCGCCTGACCGGTCCAAACATGCCCCTAGAAAGATAAGGGTTGAGGATGCCTGACCATGAGTGATGCTTTTGACGTTATCGTGATTGGCGCCGGCCCCGGCGGCTATGTCTGCGCCATCCGTGCGGCGCAGCTTGGCATGAAGGTCGCCTGCGTGGAAAAGCGCGAAACCCTGGGCGGCACCTGCCTCAATGTCGGCTGCATCCCGTCCAAGGCGCTGCTGCAATCCTCCGAACATTTTGAAGAAGCGCTCCACAAGCTTGCCGATCATGGCGTGACTGTTGGCGCGGTGAAGCTTGATCTGGCGCGGATGCAGGCGCGCAAGGGGGAAGTGGTGGGCGCCAATGTGAAGGGTGTTGAGTTCCTGTTCCGCAAGAATAAGGTCACCTGGCTGAAGGGCGAGGGCAGCATCACCGCGCCCGGCACGGTGAGCGTCGCCGGCAAGGATTACGCCGCGAAGCATATCGTGATCGCGAGCGGGAGTGAGAGCATTCCCCTGCCGGGTGTTGAGGTGGATGAAAAGCAGATCGTGACTTCCACCGGCGGCTTGGAATTGACGAGCGTGCCGAAGCACATGGTCGTGATCGGCGGTGGCTATATCGGGCTTGAATTAGGCAGCGTCTGGCGCCGCTTGGGTGCCGAAGTAACGGTGGTGGAATTCCTCGATCGCCTCGTGCCCAGCATGGATCTGGAAGTGGGCAAGGCTTTTGAACGCATCCTGGCCAAGCAAGGCATCAAGACGAAGCTCAAGACCAAGGTTATGGGTGCCACCAAGTCCAAGAAAGGTGTCACGCTGAAGTTGGAACCCGCCGCCGGAGGTGCCACTGAGGACCTCACCGCCGATGTCGTGCTTGTCGCGATTGGGCGCCGGCCTTATGTCGCCGGGCTTGGGCTGGATAAGGTGGGCGTTGCCTTGGATGAACGTGGACGCATCAAGGTGGATGGCCATTACGCCACGAATGTCCCTGGCATCTACGCGCTTGGCGATGTGATCACCGGGCCGATGCTGGCGCATAAGGCCGAAGAAGAAGGCGTGGCGCTGGCAGAAATGCTGGCCGGGCAGAAACCGCATCTGAATTACGGCGCGATTCCGGGCGTGGTTTATACATGGCCAGAGGTTGCTTCGGTGGGTGAAACCGAAGAACAGCTCAAGGCCCGTGGTATTGCCTATAAGATCGGGAAATTCCCCTTCACCGCGAATGGCCGCGCGCGCGCCATGGGTGACATGGACGGCTTCGTGAAAATCCTTGCAGATAAAGCAACGGATAAGGTGCTGGGCGCACACATCATCGGCCCGGATGCCGGTACGTTGATTGCGGAATTGGCGCTGGCCATGGAATTCGGCGCAAGTGCCGAAGATGTGGCGCGCACTTGCCACGCCCATCCCTCATTGAATGAGGCGGTGAAGGAAGCGGCGCTAGCGGTGGATGGGCGGGCGCTGCATATCTAAATCGCAGCCGGAGCCTTGAAACTGCCTTCTTTCGCCAAATCCGCCGCGCGCCACAAATACCACGCGGCGGTGGTGCGAAACGGCGCCCAGGCTTCGCCGATTTCCGCCAGCGCTTTGGGCTTTGGCTGTTCCGGCAGGCCAGCCGCAACGCGGTAGCCCTCACGTACGCCGAAATCATCCACCGGCAGAATATCGGCGCGGCCAAGGGTGAAGATCAGCAACATCTCAACCGTCCAGCGCCCCACGCCACGCAGCGCGACCAGCCTTTCGATCAAAACCTCATCCGAAAGCCGCCGCGCTGCGGCGCGATTGGGGATAACGCCAAGCGCTGCCTTCTCAGCAATATCGCGAATGGCGAGCACCTTATTCGCCGAAAGCCCGGCGCCGCGCATGGCCTCAGGTGTTAAGGCCAGTACGGATTCCGGTGTGGGAAAGCCGGGCTCAGGGCAAAGTGCGATGAAACGGCCAAGAATGGCTTCCGCCGCGCGGCCATGCACTTGTTGGTGCGCAATGGCGCGTACCAAAGCCTCATAGGGTTGTCGCCGCGCGGGCTTCAGCGTGAACGGCCCCACCTGGCGGATGACGCGCTTCAGCACAGCATCACGCCGGAGGTGACGCAAAGCCTCCGGCGTGCCGAGGCTCATAAGTATGCTACCCGATCAATCAATCTTGATGCCGCTATCGCGCGCCACCTGGCCCCAGCGTTCCGCATCACGATCCAGCCAGGGCTGCAATTCATTCGATGGAATAAGCAAGGGTTCGGTGTGATTGGCCTTGAGCCTATCCAGCATCGCCGCATCCATCGCCTTGGTGAAGGCATCCTGCAAGCGCGCCAGGATCGGCGCCGGCACGCGCGACTGCGTGAAAACGCCGTTCCAGACAGACAAATGATAGCCAGCAACACCTTCCTCCTGCAGCGTCGGCGTATTAGGCAGGCTGCCAATCCGCCGATCCATGGTGATGGCAAGCCCTTTCATGGACCCCTGAAGGATATGCGGGGCGGAGGTCGCCGAGGCATCAAACAGCAGGTCCAGATCACCCGCGAGCATCGCTGCAATTGCGGGGGCAGAGCCGCGATAGGGCACATGCACAAAATCAAGCCCGGCAAGCTTTTCCAGCATGACCAGCGAAAGATGCGCCGATGATCCATTGCCCACCGTGCCGAACAGCAGCTTGCCTGGTTCCGCCTTGGCGCGCGCAAGGGCTTCACGCGCATTGGCCGGGTTATAGCGGCGCGGGAGGCAGGACATGACATTGGGCATATCCGCCATCATGCCTACACCCACAAAAGCCTTGCGCGGGTCAAAGCGCGGATCGGCATAGAGGATCGGGTTCACCCCCTGCGTCGCCATAGTGCCAAGGAACAGCGTATAGCCATCGGGTTCCGCCTGGGCGGCGGCCATGGCGCCGATATTACCGCCAGCTCCGGCGCGATTTTCGACAACAATGGGATGCCCAAGTTGCCGCCCCATGGGCTCGGCAATCAAGCGGCCCATGATGTCGGTCACGCCACCAGGCGGGTAGGGCACGATGATGCGCAAGGGCTTATTCGGGAATGCGCCCTGGGCATGAACGGCCGGCGCGGCAAGCATGCCAGCGGAAAGCGCCAAGGCGGCGCGGCGGGTGAAATGCGACATCATCAGCCTCCCAGAATTTCTTGACCCCAAACTGTGCGGCCTTTGCCCAGGATGCAAGCCCTCAATGCAACAGCCACATCGCCGCCCAACCAATGACCAGCACCGCAGCCAGAGATGGCCATAACAACCGCCAAAGCGCGGCGGGCTTGGTGCCATCGGCCAGCAAGCCGCAAATCATCGCCGTGACGGCGAAGGACATGCCAGCACCGGCTGCCCCCACAAAATTATGCACCCCAGGCGCCAAGGCGGGTGGCAGCCCCGCCGCCAGGCCAAGCTTGTATTGCACCGGCATGACCGCCGCATTGGACCCAACATTGGTGCCCGTCACCATCCCCGCCATCAGCCCAAGCGGCGGCACGGCATAGGGTGCCAACGGCCCGAGCGCTGCGGCCGCTTCCCGCGCGAGCGCAGCGGTGGCGCCACTTTCGCCCATCCAACGCGCCAACAGCACGTAGAGCAGCATGATCAGCGCCGGCCTTGCGCCGCGCTTGATGGCGCCCCCCGCCAAGGCCACGGCACCAGCCCGTCGCGCCAGCAGCAATAGCGCCACCGCCAAAAGCACCAGCGAAACATGGGTGACGGGAAAGGCCGGCAAATCGGCGAAGGGCTGCCAGGCGGGCGGGTTTGGCACGGCGCGGGCCGCCAAAAGTGCCACCGTCAGCAGGGCATAGGGTGCCAAACGCGCAAGCGCCTTCCGCCAGGCAGCGCCATCCCGCGGCGGATCAAGACGCCAAAGCGCGAAAAGCAAAGGCAGCCCGGTGGCGATCACGCCAATCACTTCAAAGGGCAGCAGCCAATGGCAGGCCACTAGCAGCACCGCCACCATCAGCAGATAAGTGATTTGTGCGCGTTTTTCGCCCGCCGGCACAGCAATCCCCGCCACGCCGCATAGCCGCCACAGCACCGGCCCCAATACCAACAGCCAAACCGCATTGGGCAGCGCAGTGATGGTGGCAATGCCTTGCGCCGGCAGGCCGATCAGCGCTGCGCCCAGCAAGGTGCCGGGGCCAAGCCCACCCCAAGGGATCAGGCAAAGCGCGAGCAGCGCCATGGCCCCCGCCGGCGCGCCGATAATCCCCATGACGCGCAGGCTGGCCAACGCGAAAACCGCGCCTACGCCAAAACCCGTCACACTTTCCAGGAAGCAGCCTGCCAGCAAGGTTGCGATAAAAATGCGACGCGGTGTTGCGGCTTGTGCGTCCTTGCTTGCTGCTGCTTCAGAAACCGCAGAATGGAACAACAACCCCGCCAGCACCACGCCCATGGGTTGCAGCGCCAGATAGGCGCCGCGCAGCATCTGTTCTCCAAGGAAATTGGGCAGCGCGATATTGCTTGGTAGTGATACAAACGCCGCAGGAATCGCAGCCACCAAAGCAGCCAGCACCGCCGGCAAGGCCGCCAGGCGCCCGGAAAACAATAGGCCGATCAACAACAGCAGCGGTAGCGCCTGAAGAACCAGAATCATGCTGCGTCAGGCCGTGAGCGTGAAGGTCTTGCCGACGGCGGCGGGTACCACCATCGCCTCCCCATACTCGCGTTCCAGCGCATTCACCGCGCGCCAGCCCGTGCAATGCGCGGGGAAGAGATAGGTCAGACCAAAGCCTCCTAAATCGCGCACTGTCTCAGGGATCACGCGTTCATTGATGCCGGAGAGATGAAAGCCGCCCATCGCGGCATAAAGAAGCACATCAGGAAAGCGCCGCCGCGCGGCATGCAGCACATTGACAATGCCGGTGTGCGAGCAGGCAGAAAACACGATCAACCCCTTGCCGCGCAAATGCACCGCCATGAAGCGTTCATCGGTCAGCCATTCATCGGGCTGCCAGGGGGTGTTTTCGTCATCGCGCGCCACTTGGCCTGGCAGGCCGGTTTCGTATGCGGTGGTGCGCGAAATCTCGCCGCTTACGTAAAAACCATCGGCGATAATGTGTTCATCGCGCACCACCATGGGCGCCGCACCCATCGCTGCCCAGCCTTCGGGCGGCGGCACTCTATCCATCGGAAAAACGCCACCATCGGCCTGGCGGCTGCCGCGTTCGCGGAACATGCCGGGGTGCAGGTATAGCGGCACGGCGCGCCCACCATTGGCCGCGCGAGTCATTTCAATGGCCTTGGGCAGGCCGCCCGCATGATCCCAATGACCATGAGACAGCACCATGGCCTCGATCGCCGCGAAATCCACGCCAAGCCGCGTGCCATTGCGTTCCACCGCGTAATCCACCGGGCCGCCATCAAACAGCACCGTGCGGGATGCGCCGCCTACTTCGGTGCGCACCACCAAAGACAGCCCGTGATTAGCGCAGCAGAGCGCACCACCCATGGTGCGCTTCATGCCTTGGCGTTGCAGGCGTATCCATTCGCGCGTCACAAAACTTGGCGTCGAGGAAAGGCTATCGGTGACATTATCCACCAGCACCGTGATTTCGATGCGATCCACTGCGATGGGTTCGGCCATGATGTCCTCCGCTCAATTCCTGCGCCGCGTTTCGGCAATGGTGATGACCAGCGCGCCAGCCAGGATGATACCGCCGCCAAGCCAGGTCCAGGGATCGGGTACTTCGCCGAAGAAAATCCAGCCAAAGCCCACCACGGGCAGCAGGCGCAAATACTGGAACGGCGCGACGGCGGATGCCTCCCCCGCACGATAGGCCGAGGTCAGCAGCCAAATGATCCCAGGCGTGGTGATGGCGAAGGCCAGCAGAAACAGCAGATCAAAGGCACTGACCGGCGTGAAGGCGGAAATCGCGAAGGGCAGCATGCCAAGGCTGGTCACCACGCCAACCCAGGCGAGCACGGTTTCATTCGGTTCGGTTTGCGCCAGCATGCGGCTGGTGAGCGTGATGCCGCACCAACTGGCGGCTGACGCCAAGGCAAGCACTACGCCGATGAAAGAAATCTCCGCCCCCGGGCGTAGCATCAGCACCACGCCCAGAAACCCCGCCATAGTGCCGATCCAGCGCGCTGTGCCGATACGCTCCTTCAGGATCGGCCCGGCCAGCAGCGTTGTGAACATGACATTAGTGAAGGAAAGGACGGTGGCTGTGGCGAGATCGAGGAAAACAAAGGACAGGAAATAGAAACCCCAGGTCAGCAGGCTGGCGACACCACGCAGGATATGCAGCCCACGCCGATTGGTGCGAAACACCTGAAGCCCGGTCTGCAGCAGCAAGGGCGTGACCCAAAGTAATTGCCCGAAGGAGCGTGCGAAAAGCTGCATCGCCGTTGGTATGCCGCGTTCATTCATATAGCGGATCGCCAGCGCCTCTCCGGCAAAGAGCATCGCCGCCAGGCTCATCAGCACCGCCCCTCGCAAATTGCCAGGCAGGGTATTCCAGCGCGGCATCATGGGCGGCAGGGGTAGGGCAGGGGCAAGCGCGTGATTCCGGGAATAGGTGCGCGACCACCCTGCTGCCTTGCCCTGCCCTTGGCAAGGGATGACGCTTTGCGGCAGCCTGCGCGCTCAAGGAGATTGCAATGACGAGTGAAGCCCAACAAAGCGCCATCCGTGAAGCGGTGGATCATGGCCCAATCCTGATCTGGGGCGCTGGTGCGATTGGCGGGACTTTGGGTGCCGCGCTGGTGCGTGCGCGTCATGCCGTGGTGTTTGTGGATATCGTCGAAGATCATGTGGCGGCCATTCGTGACCCGGCGGTTGGCCTCACCATCGAAGGCCCGGTTGACCCGCACCGCATCTCTGCCCCCGCCTATACGCCGGCCAGGCTGAAGGGCCAGTTCCGCCGCGTGCTGCTTTGTGTGAAGGCGCAGGATACGGAAGCCGCCTGCCACGCCATTGCGCCGCATCTGGCGCCCGATGGCTATGTGCTTTCGCTGCAAAACGGGCTTTGCGAGGCGCTGATTGCGTCCATTCTGGGTGAGGCGCGCACCATTGGCTGCTTCGTCAATTTCAGCGCCGATTGGCTGGCGCCGGGGCGGATCATCTATGGCGGGCGCGGCGCGCTGGTGCTCGGCGAATTGAATGGCACCATCACGCCGCGCCTTGCCGCGTTGCACCGGATGCTGCGCGATCATTTTGAACCCGATGCGATCATGACGGAGAATATCTGGGGCTATCTTTGGGGCAAGATCGCCTATAGCTCCATGCTGTACACGCAGGCGCTGGGCGAAAAAGGCATTGCCGATGCGCTGGCACGGCCGGAATTGCTGCCGCTCTGGCGGCGCCTTGGTCAGGAAGCCATGGCGGTGGCCCGTGCCGAGGGTGTGACGGTCGGCAGCTTCAACGGCTTTGCCCCCGCAGCCTTCGCGCCTGATGCACCTGAAGCCTCGGCAGCGGCTTCCATTGCCGCCATGGTGGAATTCAATCGACCGAATGCGAAAACCCATTCCGGCATTTGGCGCGACCTTTGGGTGCGCCGGCGCCGCACGCCAGTGGATGCGCAAATCGCACCTGTCCTGGGCATTGCCGCGCGCCATGGTGTTGCCTGCCCCACTATCGCGCGGCTGGTCGCCATGATCCATGAATGTGAGGCTGGCACGCGCCCAGCCTCGGATGATAACTTGCAGGAGCTTATGGGAAGCTAATTCAACGTCGTCAGCAGCCCTGCTATCAGCTTGGCGCGCGGCACCAGGCTGTCTATCAGCACATGTTCTTCAAGCGTATGCGCCATCGCCCCTTGCACGCCCAAGCCATCCAGCGTGGTGATGCCAAGCGCGCCGGTGAAATTGCCATCAGAACCGCCGCCGCTTGATTGGTGGTTGATGTCAAAGCCGATTGCCTGCGCAATCTCCCGCGCATGGCGATAAAGCGCCAGCACCTTCGCATCGGGCTCCCATACCGGGCGTGTGACGCCGCGTGTCACTTCCAATTGCACATCATTGGTGGAAGACCGCAGCGCCAGCATTTTCGCGACACCCGCATCCAAATCTTCCTGGCGCTTGGCCATGGAAAGCGCCTCGGCTTGCGTGGTTGTGGTAACGCAATTCACCCATTGCCCGCCATGCAGAACGCCCACGGAGAAGGTGCAATCCTCGGTCGTCATATCCTCAATCGCCAGGATCTGCCGGCACATTTCCTTGATGGAACTGCGCCCTTCCGCGAGCCTTGCGCCCGCATGGGAAGGCCGGCCCGTGGTTTTCAGATTAAAGCGCGCAATGGCATAGCGCCCTGTCACCACCCCGCCATCGGGCCGCGCCGGTTCCGGCACGAGGACGAATTTATGGCGTGCCGCTTCCGCTTCGATCAGATCGCGCGTGGAGGGGCTGCCGATTTCCTCATCGCTTGTCAGCAAAATCGTGATGGGCAAGGGCGTGGGTAGCTTGGCCGCGATGATCTGGTGCATCGCTTCCACCGCCAGCACCGTGCCGCCCTTCATGTCCAGAATGCCAGGCCCATAGCAGCGATTGCCGTCGCGCCGGATTGGCAGTTTTTCCAGCGTGCCAATGGGGTGCACCGTATCCAGATGCGCCATCACCAGAATGCCCGGCGCGCCATCGCCGGCCGAGTGTGGGAAGCGCGCGCGCACGCAATCGCCAAGCCCCATCCGGCCCGGAATACGATCAATATGCGCCCCCAGCAGCGCCAAATCGCGGGACGCCAGATCCATCATGCGATTGACCGCCCCCGCATCGAAGGTCGGGCTCTCGCAGGCCGCCCAGCGCATCAGGCGGGCGAGGATGTCATCAGTCTCAAAAGGCAGGGCAAGGGCAGCGGCGGCGTCAGGCATGGTGTTTCCGGGTCCTGTGAATGATCACACCCGAAGCCTGCGGCGCCGCGGCAGATAGGGCAAGGGGGCAACTCGGCAGGGCAGGGGCTTGCTGTTAGGCTGCGCCGAGAACGGAGAGACAGCAATGCGCCTTTTGGTTGCCAATGCGAATACCACCGAAGCCATTACCGAAACCTGCGCCGCAGTGGCGCGCGCGGCTGCCGCGCCAGGCACCGAGATCATCGGCGCAACACCGCGCTTCGGGCCTGCCGTGATCGCGACGCGCGTGGAGAATATCATTGCCGGTCACGCGCTTTTGGAAGCGTTGGCGGAATACGCTGGCCGCGTGGATGCGGTATTGCTCGCGGTCAGTTTCGACACCGCGCTGGATGCCGCACGCCAGATGATGCCCTGTCCGGTGCTTGGCATGACGGAAGCGGCAGCGCTGACGGCCTGCATGATGGGCGGCCGCTTTGGCTTGATCACCTTCGGCAATGTCGAGCCCTACCGGGAATTGATCGCGCGCCATGGGCTATCGGCAAGGCTTGCGGCGCTCGCCGGGCTGGATGCGACGCCGCAGGAAGCACTCGCCAACCCGGAAGGCGTTGCCGAAAAGCTCCGCGTCGCGGTGGAAGGGCTGGCGGCGCAGGGGGCGGATTCCGTGGTGCTGGCCGGCGCGGCTCTGGCGGGCTTTGACCAGCGTTTGGCCGGCCGGGCGGCCTTGCCCCTGTTTGACGGCATTCGCTGCGGGGTGAAACTTGCGGAAGCGCTGGTGGCGCTCAATCCGCCGCGGGCGCAAAGCGGGTCCTATGCGCCGCCCCGGGGGCGCGTGACGCAGGGGCTTGCCCCGAGCCTATCAGCCCTGTTGCTGGGCGGGCAGTAACGTCCCGCTATTCGGCCCATCGCAGCGCGTGACACGGCTCATTGGCGATTCATGCGTGCCGGATTGTTCATCCCGCCCGTGGCACCATCGCCAAGGCTGGGCCTGCCGATATTGCCGAACAGCGCCTGCATCAGGTTCCGCTCCGTTCCCGGCACGGGGGTTTCGCGGGACACCATGCCGACATCCCGCCCGTCCTCCGGCCGCAATTGACGGATATCCTGCACTACACCGCGGCGGTCGAAGCTGATCGCCACCACCACCCTGTCACGCAATTCCAGATAACGCCCGGGCATGAGCTGGGTATGGCCGCTGATATAGAACCAATTCTCCTCGTCAAAGGTGCCGCGCGCCGTGGGCGGGCCCAGAAGCGCCAGCACATCGCTGCGAGTCTGCACCCCCTTGTTGATCTGGGAGAGCCTTTCCGAATCCACCCGATTGCCGCGCGGCACCGGCGGCGGGGCCAGTCTTTCGCAGGCGCCAAGCGCGAGTGCGGCCAGCATTACCAGGGCGCTTAAGCGGCGCTTGGCGCGTAATTCTTCAGCCATGTCGCGGTTCCCAGCCCAAGATACCCTGTTCAAGATTGACCATTCGCCGCTCCGGACCCATGTCCATGCTCTTCGATAGACAGGCTGAGCCTTCGGGGTCAACCGCTAGCTTCAGGCTTGGAACAGGAACAATGGGTCTGCTGAGCACCTTGCGCCGCCCGCCGCACGAAAGAGCGGGTTTCACCCTTTACGGCGCGGCCGTTGCCGCCGCGCGCACGCCCTATTTCTACACTGATCTTGGTGTGCGCGATTCGGTGGAAGGCCGGCTGGACCTCATCCATCTGCATGCCGCGCTGCTGGTCCGGCGCGTCAGGCGCGATGCCGATACGCGCGGCCCCGCTTTGGCCCAGGCCGTATTTGACGCCATGTTTTCCGATATGGATGTCAATTTGCGCGAAATGGGCGTGAGTGATCTGGTGGTGGGCAAGCGCGTGCGTGGCTTGTGGGAGGCGTTTCACGGCCGCGCCACTGCCTATGAAGCCGCGCTTGATAGTGCGGACCAGGCGGCGATGGCTGTAGCGCTTGCGCGCAATGTCTGGCGCACGGAAGAAGCCGGCCCCAATGCTCAGCGCCTCGCGCGCATTGCCTTGGCCCAAGCGGATTACCTGCAAACCCAGGATTTTGCCAAGCTTATCAGCGGGCAGGCGCAGTTCCTGGCGCCGGAAGCCATTGGCGATGCTGCCTGAATTTTCGCGTCGGCAGCTTCTGAACGATCCGCCCCTGGCAGGGGTGGGGGAAGTGCTGGAAGCCACCCCACTGGAATGTGCCGCCCTTGCGGAACGCTTCGGCATTCAAGCCCTGCGCCATTTCAGTGCGCGCTTCACCCGCAAACCCTATCCGGGCGGGGGCCTATTGCTGAACGGGCGCATCAGGGCCGAAGCGGTGCAGCTTTGCGTTGTCAGCCTTGAGCCGGTGACCGAGAATTTGGACAAGCCCTTCTGCCTGGTTGTGCTGCCGCCCGAGGCCGCCCCTTCCGAGGACCCGGATGGACCCGATGAGATCGAGGCCGATGCGACCGGCCATTTCGACCTGGGCGAGGCTTTGGCCGAGGAATTGTCGCTCTCGCTCAACCCCTATCCCCGCGCTGACGGCGCGCATTTGCCCGTGGGGCTGGACGATGCGCCCGAGGAAGCGCTGCGCAATCCCTTCGCCAAGCTGGCCCTGCTGCGTGGCGGCAAAGCCTAGCGCCACCGCTGCGATGTTTGCAGCCGATGCGCCCGGCTGGGCGGCCCAGGCGCTGATGGACTTGGCAGAACGCGATTCGCTGATCGCCTCCATCCCTGAACGCGCCGGGGTCCTGCCTTGGCGGCGGCGCGAGGCGGGTTTTCCTGGGCTGCTGCGGAGCCTCTGCGGGCAGATGATCTCCAACCAAGCTGCCACCGCGATCTGGGGCCGGCTTGCGGCCTTACCGGGGGCGACCACGCCCGAGGGGCTGCTGGAGCTGAGTGATGAGGCGTTGCGGCAGGCCGGGCTATCGCGGCCAAAGCTGCTTCACGCGCGCGGCCTGGCCGAGGCTTTTGCGCGTGGACAGCTTTCGGCGGAAGGCTTGGCCGCCTTGCCAGATGAGGCGGCGGTGGCCGCCATTTCTGCCATCCCCGGCTTCGGCCCCTGGACGGCAGAGGTGCATTTGCTGTTCGGCCTGGATCGGCCGGATGTTTTCCCTTCAGGTGATTTGGCGCTGGCGGCATCGCTGGCGGCGCTGCGCGGCTTGCTGGGACGGCCAAGCCCCAAGGAATTGGCCGCACTTGCCAGCGCCTGGCGGCCCTGGCGGTCCATGGCGGCGCGGCTGCTTTGGCATCATTGGCGCTACGTGACAGGCCGGCCGGCGGGGGAAGGGTAGGGGGCGTTTTACTCCGCCGTGGCGCCGGCATCCTTCACAATCTCGGCCCAGATCGGCATTTCGGCCTGCACGAAACGGCCAAATTCTTCCGGGCTTTCACTTGGCAGCGCTTGCAGCCCTTCCTGCGCGAAGCGCGCTTGCACGGCCT
>JADCGA010000070.1 GCA_020249265.1 Roseomonas sp. | reverse complement strand
GCCAGCAGCCTCGGCAATCGGGCCATGGCAGGCAATGCGATCCGCCGCGACCCAGGCGAGCGCGAGGCTTGCTGCTTCGGCAGGCAAGAGTTCCTTCTCCCAGGCGATCTGGCGCAGCCGAGCGAAGGCGCGGAACGCCTCATCCGGCACGCCAAGCGCCGCCGCCAGCGTGGCGGGTTCATTCAGCGACGCGGTAGACGGTGTAGGAGCCCTTCGCGCCCTGCTTGTTCGGGCCGACTTGGCGGATGCGCTCCGCAATCTCGACTGTGATGCCCTGGCGCTTTTTCAGTCCGGCGAAAAACCCGCGCACCGTGTGTTGTGCCCAGCCGGTGGCCTCGGCGATTTGCGCCACAGTCGCGCCCTCGGGGCGGCGGAGCATGGCTAGCACCACTTCCTGCTTCGTGCCTTCGCGCGGCTTGCGTGGCGCGCCCGTGGCGCGTGTGCCGCGGCGTGAGAGCACGTTGCGCAGCATGTCCATCGCGCGCGTGATCGGGTCTTTATCCGCGTTGGCCGGTGGCGTTTCTTCCCAGGCTGCCAGCAGGCGCTCGGCTGCTTCGCGCAGGTTCACGCTTCCCATGTTGGGCGCCTCGGGCGCGGCTGGGGCGGGTTGTTCCACTACCGCGTCGTGATGCTGCGGTGTCTTTTCCTCCCCGCCCTGCGGCGCCGTGTCGCGCGCGGCGCGGCCCTCATTCGGGTCAATGCCAATCGCGCGCAGCCCTTCATCCGTCACCTGGATCAGGATCGGCGTGCCATCCCCATCCTTGCGCCACACCATCGCCAATTGATCGCGTGGCGCGGCCACCTCAATCAGCAAGCGGTTTTTGATCAGGCTATTCACCACCGCGCGGCAGGCAGCGACTGGCAAATGCTTCGGCGCAATCGCCAGCAATTGCGGATGCTGCGCGCCGTGGCTCAATACAATCCGCTGCGTGTCTGAAAGCTTCATCGTTTCGGTCTCCGGTTGCGGGCGCCGACCATCGGCCCCTACTGCCGGGAGCCCCGCGGGCGGACCCTGCGGGGCAGTGCGGCGCCGCCTTGCGGCGTGTGGCGCTTCAGTCTTGCGCTTCGGCGGCGATGCCTTCGTTGATGACGAAGCCCGTCAGGTAGGGCAGGCCGGCAGGGATGCCCGTCTCGCGGCTGGTGCGCTGCGTGATGCGCCAGCCCATCCATTCCGCGGTGGTCTTCGCGATGGCATCCGCGAGGCTCGCGCCGTGATGCATCTGGCTATTCACCCCATCCGCGAAATGACGCCCGTAGCGGCTGTCGAGAAAGGCGCGGACCGAGGCGGGATCCGTGCTGGTCGCGTTGTGGATCGCGGTGAAGGCGATCGGCCAGGCGGGCGCTGCGTATTCGCGCATGGTGCCCCAAAAACCCCAGTCTTGGTTTTCGGTGAGAAGGATCGTGCTCATCTGTTTGTCTCCGTCATCGGCGGGGAAAATCCCCTGCGCGTGACAGACCATTCGCGCTGTGATGGGGGCTGAGCCAAGCGAAATAGAGCGTCATTTCATTGCTATGATTCATGCGTTTTGATCATGATGTGAGGGCCAGAAGCTGCTGCTATCTGGCCCTTCATCGGCGTGCTTAGCGGCGCTTTCTGCTGCGCTTGGCGGCCGCCATCCCTGCGGCGTAGGCTTCCGCGAGAGAGTTTCGGATCGACCAGACCGCGACATCGTGGAAATCGAGCGCGTCGCGGTTTCTGGTCTCCAGCGTTTCAACCGAGGGCATGTGCCGCTTGGCGATTTCCAGGAAAAGCTGGGCGGTGTCGGTGGTGTCGTTCATCTTGGTCTCCTTGCTGTGGCGCCGGGGTAATTCCCTGCGCTTGAGGGACCATTCGCGCTCTAGCGGGGGGCGAGCCAAGCGGGATTGAGCGTAGTTTCGTTGCTATGATCGGTCTGATTGGCTGTAATCAAACGGGTGCCGAGGTCGCCAATAAAAACTTGCCAAAATTTGCCATATCAGCCATACTTGCCGGATGAGCACCATGAACATTTCCCTCCCCGAAACGCTCAAGGCCTTCGTTGACGATCAGGTCACTGAGGGCGGCTACAGCACGAGCAGCGAATATGTCCGCGAGTTAATCCGCCGGGATCAGGACCGCCAGCAACTCAAAGGGCTGTTGCTGCAGGGGGCCAAATCAAAGCAAGGCGCTGTGGCAGACGCCGCCTATTTTGACGGGCTCCGTCAGAAGCTGAAGCAACGCAAAAAAGCGTGACCATCAAGCCGGTCATCCTGCGTATCCTTGCTGAGCAGGATCTTCAGCAGGCAAGCCTTCATTACCAGTCTGAGGGTGGCGAAGCGCTGGCCCTGGATTTCATCGAGGAGGCTGAGCAGGCTTTTCGCCGCATCGGCCGCAATCCCGTGATCGGCTCACCGCGGTATGCCTACGAGCTTAGCCTGGAGGGGCTAAGGGTTTGGCCTCTTCGGCGCTTTCCTTATCTGATTTTCTATATTGAACAGCCCAATGCACTTGATGTGTGGCGCGTGTTGCATGGCCAGCGCGACATCCCGTCCTGGATGCAGTCTTCGGAATAATCACGCAGCTTTGCGTAGTGCCGAGACATCAGCAAAGGTGCGGTCCTCACCATCCAGCACCGCCGCTTGCCCCGTTTCTTCCTGCCAGCGTTGCAGGATCACATCGCAATAGGCGGGATCAATCTCCAGCAGCACCGCGCGCCGCCCGGTGCGTTCCGCCGCGATCATGGTGGTGCCCGATCCGCCAAAGCAATCCAGCACCGTAGCGCGCGGCTTGCTGCTGTTGCGGATGGCGCGCTCGACGAAAATTGCGTTGCAAATGGACCTGAGATTGCTGCATAACGCCCGCGCATCGGGGGGCTCCAGCATGACACAACTCGCTTATAGGACCGAGGCGGCCGCCGAGTACGACCGCGCATTCTCCCACGTCTCCGCACGCTTCCTCCCCGCCTTGCTGCGCGCCGCCCGCCTCGCGCCGGGCCAGCGCGTGCTCGATGCGGCCACCGGCACCGGGATCGCGGCGGAGGCGGCGCTCGCGGTCCTCGGGAGCAACGGCTCCGTGCTGGCCACGGACGCCTCCCCGGAGATGGTCGAGCGGGCGAGACGCCGCCTCGCTTCAGCCGCCAACGCCGCGGTGGCGGTCGAGGACGCCCAGAGGATGTCCCTACCAGACGGCGGCTTCGACGCCCTGCTGTGCAGCCTCGGGCTCATGTTCTTCCCCGACCCCGCGCGCGGGGTCGGCGAGTTCCACCGCGTGCTGCGCCCGGGGGGACGCGCCGCCGTCTCGGTCCTGACCACGCCCGAGCGATCCTACAACGGCCGCATCAACGTCCTCCTGGCGCGGCACGCACCCGCCGTCGCGGAGGCCGCCGCGCGCACCTTCGCCCTCGGCGACCCCGACCTGCTGCGCTCGCTTTTCGCCCGGGCCGGCTTCGTCGGCGTGGAGGTCGATACTGTCGCGCACGCCTTCGTCCTTCCCTCCTTCGACGCCTACTACGGGCCGTTCGAGCAGGGTGGCGGGTCCACGGGCCAGGTCCTGGCCTCGCTGCCGGAGGACACCAGGCGGGCCGTGCGGGAGGAGATGCGCCGCGCGCTCGGCGACACCGGCGGACCGGTGACGATCGAGGTCGAGTTCAGGATCGCCGCCGGGGAACGGGCGAGGGCATAGCGCCTTGCGGCGCATAATCTCATTCGTGCCGTGGCCGTCCGCCGTCAGCAGGACGATCTCGGCCCGCCAGACGTGCCTCTGCGGACTGTTCCAATCCGGGACTACCGCCTCCAGCCGAGCCCGGTCGGCAAGTGCTCACCTCGACGACGATCCAGGTGCGCATCGTCCACACTCGCACGTGGGGTGGGCCAGGGGAAACCTGCCCGGAAGTCTTCCGTCAGACGCGATCCACTAGGTCGCGGCGGCAGCCCGGCACGAAGCGATGTCCGCAAGGACCCGCTCGTCGCCCTCCAGTACCGCAGCCTCGCCGGTCGCTTCCTGCCACCGCCGCACGATCACATCGGCGTAGGCCGGGTCGATCTCCAGGAGCACGGCACGCCGCCCGGTGCGTTCTGCCGCGATCATCGTCGTCCCCGATCCGCCAAAGCAATCCAGCACCGTATCGCGCGGCTTGCTGCTGTTGCGGATGGCGCGCTCGACCAGCGCCACCGGCTTCATCGTCGGGTGCAGATCGTTTCTGGCCGGCTTGTCAAAATGCCAGACATTCCCCTGGTCGCGCGCGCCGCACCAGTAATGCTGCGAGCCAGCCTTCCAACCATAGAGCATCGCTTCGAATTGCTGGTGGTAATCTGCGCGCCCGAGCGCAAAGGTGTTCTTGGCCCAGATGATGGTGCTGGACCATTTGCCGCCTGCTTCCTGCCAGGCGCGATGCAGCGTCGGCCATTCGGAGGACGACATGCAGATGTAGCTGGCGCCCTTGGTGACCGCGAGAAGGTTTGTCAGCGCAGGCCGCAGGAAATCCAGAAAGCCTTTGCCCAGCGCGTCATTCGCGATGGTCATCTTGGCCGCCGTACCGCCCTCGTAAGCAACATTATAGGGTGGATCTAGAAAGGCCATATCCGCGAGGTGACCATCGCCAAGGGCGCGCTGCACATCGGCAAGCTTGGTCGCATCACCGCAGAGCAGTCGATGCTCACCACAACGCCAGAGATCACCTTCACGCGTGACGGGATTGACTGGCAGCGGCGGGGCTTCGTCGGCATCCTCACTATCAATGCCGGCATCCGCAGCCGCCAGCAGCCGGTCCAATTCCATGCCGGAGAAGCCGAGTACGTCGAGATCTACCGCAGCATCGTCACGGATGCGCGCGATTTCCGCAGCCAGCAGCGCCTCGTCCCAGCCGGAATTCAGCGCGATCTGATTATCTGCGAGCCGCAGCGCGCGCGCCTGGGCTTCAGTCAGATGCGCCAGTCGAATGGCGGGGACAGATGCCATGCCAAGCTGCTTGGCCGCCATGACGCGGCCATGGCCCGCGACCAACACGCCCGCGCCATCCACCAACACTGGATTCACGAAGCCAAATTCGGCGATCGAGGAGGCAATCTGCGCCACCTGCGCTGGCGAATGCGTGCGCGCATTCTCGGCATAGGGCACCAGTGCGACGACTGGCAGGGTGATCACGGCAAGCTCAGGCTGCATCGGAAAGTGCCCCTTCGCGCGCTACTGCTACTGCATCGTAATCGCGGCCATCGCCGGAAAGCGTCACAGGCTGATCGGGGTTAAGCATCCGCCAACGCGCAATGGCCAAATCCACATAGGCCGGCGCCAATTCAATGCCGCGCACAACGCGGCCCGTGCGTTCGCCGGCAATCAGCGTCGTGCCGCTACCCGCGAAGGGTTCAAACACCACCTCGCCAGCCTCAGTGTAGGCACGCATCAGGAAGTCCGGCAGCGCCACCGGAAACACTGCGGGGTGTTCTGTCTCAATGCCGCGTCCCTTGTGGCGGGTGATGCGCAGCACCGCGTCGGGAATGCGCATGTCCTGCACCGGCTGGCCGATATGCGTGTAAGCTTTCACCTCGCCATCTGCGGCGCGCAGCCCGCTGCCCTTATTCGGCGTGCCTGCCCATTTGCAGGGGATGATCTTGTTCGCCTGCCGCGCGGCGCGGTTGAAGTGAAACACCAACTCGAAAGCCGGCGCCAAACGACCATTCCAATCGCCAGGTAGTCCCGGCCCTTGGTCCCAGGTGTAAAGCCCAAAGCGGCGCCAGCCCCGCGCGCGCATCCATTCGATCCAGGCTTCCCAATAGGGCTGCCACTCATTCTCGCGATGGATCAGGCCGAGATTGACCAGCGCCTGGCCATCCGGCCGCAGCGCCAAATCCAGATGCTGAAACACGCCCTGTATCAGCGCATCCCAATCCGAGACACCGCCGGTCGTGTAAGCCCTCTGATTGCCATAGGGCGGGCTCGTGAAGAGCATCGCCGCACGATCGCTTTCCATCACGCGCGCGACCGCCGCCGGATCGGTGCTGTCCCCACACAACAGCCGATGCGCGCCCAGCAGCCACAAATCGCCTGGGCGGGAGACCGCCTGGCGCGGTGCCTCGGGCTCAGCATCGGCAGGATCGTCTGCATCCTCGCCAATCGCCGGCGCGGCAGGGTTCTCGGCGGTGTCTGCGGGCAGGGCATCGGGCGCATCGCCGTCGGACACGGCCTCTCCAGCCGCCGCGAGGATGCCCGCAAGTTCATCCGCCGAGAAACCAAGCGCTGCGAGGTCAATTTCCGCCGCCTGGACGCTGGCCAAAGCATCCCGCAGCAGCGCCTGGTCCCATGTGGCGTTCTCTGCGATGCGATTATCGGCAAGCCGCAGCGCTTCCTTTTGCGCAGGTGCCAAGTGCTTCAGCACAATCACCGGCACTTTCCCGATGCCGAGCGCTTCCGCCGCAGCCAACCGGCCATGACCCGCGATCAGCACGCCATCCTCGTCGATCAGTAGCGGGTTGGTGAAGCCGAAGGCCTGCATGCTGGCCATGATCTGCGCGAGCTGCGCGGCGTCATGCACGCGCGCATTACCGGCATGTGGGCGCAGCGATGCAATCGCGCGGAGTTGGATCCGCTCGGCCATCCAGGGAAGCGTCATGGGGGATATCCGGGAAGGGTTGGGCGATGATGCGCGGCGCTATGCGTCATAGTTTTTACTAAGCTATTGATATAACGCGGGAAGGATGTGAACCAGGAGACGCAAAATTCACGCAACCGTGATTGACCTTAGGGCCTACTGTCTGAGAAACGTCCCATTCCAAGCGGAGAGAGAACGATGCTGCACCGTGCGCTTTTCCTATGCCTGATCTTGACCCTACCGGTTTCAGGGTTTGCGCAGGATGCATTTCGTTTTGTCGCCTTCGGTGACATGCCCTATTGCACGCCAAGCCGGCCCGAAGCTTGCGCTGAGGAAGAGGCGCGTGTGGCGCGCTTGATGCGCGACATCAATGCAGCGACGCCGGCTTTTTCCGTTTTTGTTGGCGACACCAAGGGAGGCAGTGAAATCTGCACTGACGAACGCGTATTGCGTGCCTTTTCCTGGATGTCACTGGCGCGCCATCCCTTGATCTACACGCCGGGCGATAATGAGTGGACGGATTGCTGGCAGACGCGTGCTGGGCGTTTTGACCCTTTAGAACGGCTTGCGTTGCTTCGGGCACGTTTTTTTCCGGATCGTCGCAGCCTTGGTAGTGAAAATCTGGAGCTTACCCGACAAGCTGATATTGATACTGAGTTTCGGCTTTTTGTTGAAAATGCACGTTGGGTGCGGGGCGATGTCCTGTTTGCCACGCTGCATGTGACCGGCAGCAACAATAATCGCCCGACGGAGCCGGGAGAAAGGCCCGCATCAAACCCACCACCCGGCGCCCTTGAAGAATTCCAGACCCGCGATGCTGCCAATCGTGCCTGGCTGCGTGCAAGCTTCGCCGAGGCGCAGAGGATTTCGGCGAGAGCAGTTGTGCTGATGCAGCAGGCTGACATGTATTATGCTGAAAGGTGTGGGCGGGGGCAAAGGTCCGGCTTCGTGGCGATGCGGGCCGCCTTGGAGGAGCAGGCGCTAGCCTTCGGCAAACCCGTTCTGTTGATCCATGGCGACAGCCACGTATTTCTTCGGGAGCCTCATGGCCCTGCCATTCCAAATCTGACACGGCTGATGGTCCCCGGCGCGCAAGACGTCCGGGCGGTGCTTATTGAGGTTGGCAATGGGCCTGAGGTTCCTTGGCGCTTCGAGGCCATTGGCCCAGTTGACCGCGTGGCGACCAATCCCTGCTGAGGTGCAAACCTGAGGGGCCTAGGTTTGCACCTAAGTCATTGAATTCACGTCGCTATGGTGCAAACTGCAACCCATATTTTTATTCTGACGCTAGAGGCGTCGGGCGCTTCCGCCCCCCGCATACAAAATCGTCAGGAAGGAACCATGAGATTGGAAGCGAAGAAGCGCGTGCGTCTTCTCACAAGGCATCGTGAAGGCCTCGAAGGTGTATTTTATATCAAGGGAGTTCATTGGCATGCACCGCGATTTGCTCCACAGTGAAGAAGCACACGAGAGCTTCCCTTTGGAGAATTCATGTCAAAGAAAACAAAAGGAAGAAGTTTTAAAAGGCATTGTGCCGCGCGAAGCAGAAAGGATTCAGCCGCTGGCGGTATCCGATTTCGCGTTCGACCCGGTGATCGCGCCCTGATTGATGAGGCTGCCTTGCTTACCGGGAAGTCTCGTTCCGAATTCATTCTTGCAGCATCTCTTAATACGGCGACAGATGTCATTCTGGATCGCAGGTTGCTGCGCCCCACGCCCAAAGTGTTCTTCCGCTTTGTTGAGGCGCTTGATGCGCCTCCAAACCCTAATGACAAGCTACGCAAGCTGCTTAGCACAGCACCGCCATGGCAATGAAAGGCGGGGCAACCAGCTTCGTGAGACATGTGGCCAGAAAGGCTGCTGCAGGGCGTATTGATACGAGTAAGGCAGATGCAACAACAGAGAAAGCTATTCGGCGCCAAGTGGCTGAAGACGAGGCCGCAGCGATGCAAGACGTGGCGGCTTACGTGCGGCGTATCCGTATACGCATTGGCATGACGCAGAGGGATTTCGCGGCACGGATCAATGTTTCGGTGGATACTGTGCGCCATTGGGAACAAGGGAAGCGTTTGCCCGAAGGGCCTGCCAAAGCGTTACTGAGGATTTTGGACAAGGCTCCCGAAATCGCGCTCGCTGCACTCGATTGAAGAAGAAAGATCGACTTTGAACAACCGTGGCCGGCTACGCGCAATTCGACGGATTGAGATTGTATAGCCAATCCAGATTCCGGTGGGGAGTGCCAGATTGTAGCGTTTGGCGACTTTTTACAAAGTCCTTGTAAGAACGCCCCTCACTTCAATTGGGCATCAATCACTTCACGCGAAAAATACGCGTCGTAGTCGAAACCTCCCGCACTAGATCCACCCTTTCTCCGTTCCAATGATAATCCAAATGCCGTCCCTGGATGACGTTGGAAGCAAGGTTTGGATGGAAGAGTGCGACGCATTCGCCACCAGGGTCACGGACGCTCGGATAGGCAATCCCGTCCGTGCCCGTGTTTCGAAGCACGGCCCCTAAATTTTGAGCCTTGGTATAATCGCTGGGTGACAGGAATATTGAGAAGCTGCTTTGTTCGCCGCGCAGATCATGCAGCATGCCGTCAACATCAATCAGCAATTCGCGGAACTGGGAGGTCCAGCCAGGCATCTGCCGTGTGGTAGCCATGAAAACTTCATGGTGATGGATCGTCTCAGCAAGAGCGGTCTCGAAACTGCGGCCAAGATAAAGGACGCCAAACCGCCCGTCGCTAAAGCGGCTTGGCCGCTCGGGGCTGACATGCGTGAAAGGCGCCATTAGGTAAGAGGCGCCCTGGCCTGAGACACGCCTTTCTGGCGGCACGAGATCAAGTTTACCGATGGTTTCTGCAAGCCTCGGATTGGTCTTCATCTCGGCCGCAATCAGCAGCGGCCAGTCTTCCGGATCAGCAACATCCTCGAACAAATCAATCGGAGGATGTAAGTTCCTGATGATCCGTCGTGCTGACTGCCAGCTTACTGGATTGACAGGTATATCCTTTGGGTCAATCACCAGCCACCACGTTCCGCATCCAGATAGTGCCGCACGCGTGTGAGGTCACTGAGTTCTCCGCCAAGCATCACAGCCAGCGCGGATCGGCCTGCGAAAACGCTGTTCGGCGCCTTGATCCAATCGTAGCCACGCTGCGCTTCCCGGAAGATGATGCGCAGCGACTTATGGATCCCCATGAGGTTGGACAATCGCGCCTTGCCATCACGTCCGAGCCGCCCAGGCGTGCGATCGCCCTTCCATCTGGCGAATGTGCGTGGCGGAATGTCCAACAAAATCGCCGCTTGCTCATCGGTCACGCCCCAATTCCGGAAAAGGTTCAGGGCGGCACGAAACATGGCCCCTGCCTCGTCATCGGTGATAGGAGAGGGCGAAAAACCCTGAGGGGTGGTCGTAACCTGCGTTAGCGTCGGCATGTTGTCTCCATTTGGCATTTATATCAAAATTAAACGCCAAATGGCAAGATATTTCTGGCGTGCCGCTATGATTGCTCTGTCCGGCCCCGCTCCCCCACCAACCCATAATAGCCCGCAAGCACCCCAAGCGCCGAAACCAGCACCCCTTGGCCTTGCGCGTGCCCAATCACCTTGCCGCCCCAGCCTGATTGTCGCGCCCATTCCGTCACGGATTGCTCAAGCCCCACCACATGCCACACACAGGCCCCACCAGGGCTGGCCGCACCGCCGAGCGCCTCAAGCGCCCCTGCCACACGCTTGCGTGCCTGGAATTGCTGCTCGGTCAGCGTATCGCCACTGCCGCCCGGCATGCGGATCATCGGCATGGCGCGCAGCGTATCCAGCGCTGCCGCGCGAAAATGCCGGCGGAATGAAGCGCCCGCGTCATGCATTTCGCGTGTGATGGTACCGTTATTGAGCATCACCGCCAGCGTATCAATCGCATAGCGATGCTGCACCGGCCTGCCGGTTTCGGGATCGGCCTCACGAATAGGCGCGGTGAAATCGCCATGCTGCAGCCGCCATTTGGACGGGCGGGACAAATCCTCACGCAACACGCTCCGTTTGTTCTTGCGCTTACTGGCCATGGGAACCTCCAGCCTTGCGCACGCCCCAGCGCCGCGTGGCTTCGTTGATAATTGCCTGGCGCAGCCAGGGATCGGTGATGTCGTGAACGGAAAGCGCTGCCACACCATGCCGGTGCCAGGCGGCAGCGCGCATGCGCTCCATCTCCCCATCATGGGTTGCGCTGCGTGTGCCACGATCAAGCGATGACCGCGGCGACAAGGGCGGGTCAAGGCGTGTCATGGCGCGGCCCTCGTCGTGATCGGCGTATGCGCATGGCTGTCGCAAAGCCCATGGCCAAAGGGAATCTCATCGCCGAGCTTCCAATCGAATTCTGACCCGCGCGGTGTCAGGCGCAGCGCCGTGATTTGCGCGCCGGGAAAATGCGTATGGCTCGCTTCCACCCAGCGATAGGCATCCCAGGCGGCAAGCACACGCCCAACCTCATCCAGCGTCCAGATATCGCGCTCCCGCCCGTCCCCGGCCAGCGCATGGGCTTCGGGCAAGCTGCGCACAATACCGAGCACGCGGCCATTGGGCATGCGCGTTTCCCAGACCTCGGGCGCCAGGGGCGGATAGCCGGCTGCAATGGCCGCCTGCTCAAGCGCTGCCCAGGCGCGGCGCATGGCTTCGGAATGGGCGCGCACCGCTTCCAGGTCCTGCGTGGCATAGGCCGCCTGCCACTTGGTCCATTGGCGGTCAAAGCGCTCACGCAGCCCATCGCCCACCAGCAGCCGCAGTCGCCCGACACCCCATTTCCGTTCCAGCGCATCGGTCACAAGGTCAACGGATTGCACGAGGCCCTGGATGGCCATGGCCGTGCCGCTGGTGTCCTGCTGGCTTTGGTTCATGGCGCGGCCCTTGTCATGATTTGCGCCAGTGCTGCGCCACTGAAATGGCTCTGGCAGCCCAAAACAGGGATATTGAGCTGCGCCGCTGCCCCACCGGTCCGTTTTGCGCCACTGCGCCACTGCCCCATGTCCCCTAAGGGACATGAGGGCTTGGGCCTGGCCAGTGGCGCAGAAGCGCAAACCTTCCCGGCCACCGGTTGCCGCGCCACTGCGCCAGTGAATTTCCAGTGGCGCAGGCCAGTGGCGCAAAGCCTAAAGCGGTTCATGCTTCGGCTCCGGCAGGTATTTTGACCCGGCGTTTCGGGTCACGATGTTCGGCGCAGCGGCGACGATCGACACGAACTGCGACGTTGCGACGCGGCGTCAAAAGTTCAAACGGGGCACCGCAATCAGCGCAGTGGCTCTGCCACCGTGTCAGTTCCATTTGGCGACCATCCATGGTCTTGTGCGGGCGTATCTCCACACACTCAAAACGCTGGTGCTGCACAAAGGCGATACCGCCAAGCGCTGGGCGGCCTGGCAGGGTCAATCGGGTTTTCATGGGTGCTCTCCTTCCTGGGCGTTCAGCCGCATGCCGGCGACGATCTGCGGATCATGGTCGAGCCCCTTGCGCAGCTTGCGCTGCTTGGGGCTTGGGTATTCGACGATGCGAAGGGCCTTGCTGGCGAAATAGGCCGCAAGCATCGCGCGCGCCTGTTCCTCGCTGCATCCGGTGGTGGCCATGATCAGCTCGCCACCCCAGCGCCCAAGATCCTGTTTGCGTGCTGACCAACGTTCCCCATCATCCCTGGGGCTGCCGAGCTGCTCGACCAAGTCGGCAGATTCATTCATGGACAAGTCGCGAAACACCGAGGCCGGGCGCCAACGCGCGATGGCCTGGACATGATCGCCATTGGGCAGGGTTATGGACCGCAACTGCAGCCATGTGGCATCAAGCGGCCTTGGTGCCAGATTGAGCTTGGCGTTATCGGCGCGGACATAGAACCAGCGTTCTTCCTCTGGGATGCCAAAGCGCTCGGCTTCGCCATCATCCATGCTGCGCAACGCGACAGCTGCACGCGCTGCATCGACCAAAGCCGAAGCACCGCGAAACGCATCCGCATCGCCCGCCACGCCGCCCTTTCGGAAATGATGCACCAGCAGCACGGCACAACCTGCTGCATCGGCAACGCGCGACCAGAGCGTCGCTGCGAAATCCACCTGCTCGTTACGGTTTTCCTCCAGCCGGTGGGATTTGACGAAAGGGTCAACAATCAGCAGCCGCACTTCGCGTCGGATCAATTCGGCGATCAGCGCATCGGCAAGCGGCGTTGCAACCGTGCTGCCATCGGGCAGGCGCGTGGCAAGGATCAGCGGCTGGTCCCGCCCGCTATCGAGGTAAAGCCGCCCGGTCATGGCCGCAGGGCGAATGCCATGCGCAATCAGGGCAGCTTGAACCCGGCGCAGCAATTCCTCGCGCGGGTCTTCCAGATTGTAGATCCAGACTGCGCCGGTGCTATGGACTGGCTCCTCGACCAGGGGGCGGCCAAGCGCGACGGCAAGCCCGACCGCGATGGCATAGGCGGTCTTGCCGGTGCCGCCCGGGGCGCCAAGCACGGAGACAAAGCGCCGGATCAGAAAATGGCCATAGACCCATTCACGCGGCGGCAGCTTGGCAAGCTGGTCAGGCTCAAAGGGGGTGGCAATCAGGCCGGGCGCTGTCTCCGCCGCAATGGCACCCGCGGGCGCGCTGCGCGCGGCCAGGGGCGGGTTGGGCAGGCCAGACTCCCAGTCATCCCCGGCAGGCGATGCAACGCCCCCACGCCCCGCCGCAATGGCGTTTCCGGCGATGAGCGATGGCTTGACCCAAAGCGGATTGGCCATGCGCGCCAGATGATAAAGCGAGGCATAGCCAATCCGATCGGGCGGGCAGCGAAACCAATGATGCCAACGTTCAAGGCAGGCCGCTTCCTGGTGCTTGGCGGATTTCGCCGACCAGGCCGCCCAGGCGGCGAGACCCTCGGCACTGGCCGATGACGCACGCCAGACCGCCATGCCAATCTTTGACCATTCATCCCAGGGCAGATCGGCATTCGGTATTTGCGCCAGTGCCGCGACGATATCCGCAGCCGCAGCCCGGCTATCGGGATTGGCGCGCGGCGGCGCTTGGTCGGGCAATGTCTGCGCATCGGGCTGCGCCAGCAGCAGCAATTCGGTCGCGATATCAGCGATGGGGCGTAAGGCATCTGGCGTTTGCGGCAATTGGCGGCCAGAGACAGTGACGTAGCGCGGGCAGCGATGGAAAATCTCGACACTGCCGCCTTCCGGCATGGCAATGCGCCGATGCACCGGCGCGCGCAGCCCGTCATTGCTGCCAATGATCCGAAGCCCGCGCCCGGACGGCGTGATTTCCGTATAGCTATCGGCTTCCTCAACAAGCCGCAGCGCCCAATCGGCGAGCGTGCCCGAGGCCGGGTCGCGGCAATGATCGAGATCGAGAAAGACATGCGCTGCGTCATCGCGCAGCACATATCCCGCACCATCGGCCTCGGCGGCAGCGACAGCGCCCATGGCGGCGGCGAAACTATCCCAGGAAGTAGGATCCTGGGTTGAGGCATGGCGCCAGGGATCGCTGGCGCGGAACAAAGGCTTGTCGGGCTTGGCGCCGGGGCTGGTTTCCGTCCAGCGCCAGATCACCCAATGCCTGGCGGCGGTGAGCGCTTGCAGCGCCATGGGCAGCGGGCAGATCAGCCCGTCGCCCATGGATGCTACCTGCGCCACCCCCGACATGGTTCAGAATTCCGTATCATGCATCGCCATTTCCGGGGCCGGTGCCGTGACCGGCGCTGGCACATGGCGCGCGGGCGGGGCTGCTATCGGCACCGCAGCGCGTGGCGCGACGCTGGTTGGCGCCGCGATACTCGGCAAAGCGCCAAGCGGCATATCATCCGGTCGCGGCAGCCATTTCGTGATCTCGAAAATCGGTGCGTAATTGGTCGTCTGCCCCTGTGGCGTCTTGCTCACAACGGGTGTCGTGCCGGTCAGCGTCACCAAGGGGACCAGACGCTGGCCTGATTCTGGTGCTTCTTCATATTGGTTGTGCAAGGCATCCATGGCCGCGATCACTACGCGCGCGGTAGCCGCGAATTCACGCAAGCCGCCCAAGAGCTTCGGCGCATAGACGCGAATGCGAAAACCCTGGCGATGGTCCTTGGAAGGTTGCTGCGGCAGAGGTTCGCCAAAGCGCACCATGTGAAAATCCGGCGCGCCGCCAGTGAAGGATATCCAGCCCACTTCAATCTGGGCCAGATCCATCAGCATGACCGGTGCCGGCGATGTGATATCCGTGGATCTGGATTCCCACTTGCCATCAGGCTTCTGTTCACGGTCGTTGCGGAACAGGCGCCCAGCGCGTGCATCGTAGCGGATATGCGGAACGATTTCGGCATTGGTGTTGGTATTCAGTCCGAGGGCCATTGGCCTCTCCTTTTTTGCGGGGGGTGCGCGCCGGTTGCGGCGGGCGCGCGGCGCCGTGGCCGGGTCAGGCGATCAGCCCCCAAGCCAGGAACAACAGCGTCCAGAGACCAGCCCAATGCAGCGCGGCCAGGATCAATTCGGGCGACAGCGCAGACCGCACCCGCGCGCGGAAGGGTTCAAAAGCCATAGACTTCCCTCCCCAGCGCGCGTGCTTCCGGCGAGGACCACCAGAAGGTCTCAAAATCAGGGCAGATCAGTGCAGCGAGTTCGTTTGCATCACGCGATAGGCGGAGAAAGCGTTCCAGCCTGATGGCGATGGCCCGCAGTATCGCAAGCTGTGCCGGCACATCGGGAAGCACATAGACCGCCACCTTCTTTGGCGTGGCGTAGCAAAAGCGCATCTCCCGGTTGGTCCCGGCCACATAGACAGCGCCCTGGCGCGCATGGGGCGCGCTGATGTCACTGGCCAGCCGGAATTGCGTCTTGAGGTCCAGCACAATGCCATGGTCATCCCAAACGAAATCCTGATAACCGATGACGGGAACGGCGATATCATCCAGACGGATTTCCACCCGATGCTGATGCCGGCCCTCGGGCGGGCTGGTCGGCACGCCGTACTGGCGCAGCTCCGCCAGCGCCAATTCGACAATGGCTGGGATCGCTTCGCGTTCCTTGGCGCGATTGGGATCAGCCGAAAGCGCCGAAAGCCGATCGAATTCTGCCAGCGCTGCTGCCTGGCATTCCGCCACTGGCAAGGCTGGATCGAACAGGCCGCGTGCCACACCATGTTCGGCCGCCGTGCCGCGATGCGCCGCCGCGCCAACCGGCGCACGCCGACGCAGCAGTTTTTCCACTACCCAAAGCGCGGGTGCCGCAGCATAAAGATTGAGGCTGGTCGCAGAGAGATGCTCAAGACCATGCAAGGCAAAGCCATTCATGACAGGCTCTCCTGCGTTGCGGCGGGCAAGCCACGCCCGAGCAATTCCAACCAAACATGCAAGGGCACCACCACCAACGGTGCCGTACGGTCGCGCCATAGAAACAGCGCATCATGCGTGCCGAGCCAGCGTTCCAGCGTCTTGAAGCCTTCGCCATCGCCGCGGGCTTTGACTTCGGCCACCAGCGGCGGTTCGGATGCGCCGCGCGCATAGATGTCGATGTCAGCGCCATTGCTGCGATAATGCGTGGCACCGGATAGCGGGACACGCTCGGCTGCGATGCCGCTTTGCTTGTGGATCTCCACCAGCGCGCGTTCGCGCCGGAGGCCCTTGTCGCGTGAAGGCTTACCCATGGTGAGGCCCGCCCTTGGCAAGGAGCATTTTCGCCTTGCCCAGATTGGCAGACCGATCAGCGGGCCCGTCGCCGCTGGCGCGGGTGCGGTCGATGGAGCCCAGTTCGGTCAGCAGGCGTTCATCCACTGGCTTGCCGGACATGCGCGCGGCAGCGGCGACGCCGGCCCAATGCCGAGCGGGGATGCCCCGGCGGCGCCAGGCGCGGACCGTGACGGCCTCGACATCGAGAGCGATGGCCAGTTCGGTGGCGCTGCGCCAGAGATTGATGACTTCCGCGAAATCACGCGGCATTTGCGGGGCATGGGGGCGCGAAGGGTGCTGGCGCATTGTCTCCTCGGGGGGGCGAGACGGGTTGGATGGCCAGCAGATACATAGAGTCACGCTACTAAAACAAGACTTGTTGTATATTTTTCTTTCTGCTACATAATGGCGCAGTAAACGCTACAAGATGCAACGCAATGGACACCATCGCAGAACGCCTACGCCGCTTTCGGGAGGCCAAAGGCATTGATTCCGGGGCAGAATTGGCCCGCCTCTCCGGCGTACCGGAGGCGACCTATCGCGCTTATGAAAGTGGCCGTCGCCCGCTGACGGCGCGTGCCGCGCGCGAGCTTGCCGTGCCGCTTGGTATCACCTGGCAGCTGCTTTTGTTTGGCAAGGAGCCGACCGAAGGCGGCATCGCGATCAATACGCCCGAGGAAGCCGCGGCGATTTTGGGTCAGCGCGTGCGCCGCAAACCCATGTCGCCCCGCGTGCCGGCTTATTCTGGCCCGACTGAGGTCGAGCTTGTGAATATGGCGGGCGATAGTTATGCGCTGCTCCCTGTCTATGACGCGGCTGCTTCTGCAGGCCCTGGAATGGAAATTGACCGCGCCCAGGTGATATACCGCATTGCCTTCCGCGAGGAATGGATCCGCAGCGTCACCCGCGCGCCGTTGGAGCAGTTGGGCGTCATCACCGTGGATGGCGATTCGATGGAGCCGACGCTGCGTACCGGTGATACTGTTCTCGTCGATTTCGGGCAGAATCAGCCGGGCGACAAGGATGGCATCTACGTCATCCGCACCGGCAATGGGCTGCAGGTAAAGCGCTTGCAGGTCGAGCTTGGGCGTCCGGTGCGCCTGAGCGTACTTTCCGACAACCCGGCCTATCAGCCGCAGCGCAATCTGAGCGCCGAGGATATTCAGGTCATTGGCCGCGTGATTTGGCTGGGGCGGCAGGTTGGGTCTTGATCTTTTTGTAGCTTAAAATGTAACGCTACAAACTAGCACTCCCCAAGCGCGTTCGTGATGCGTATTGTCGCGCTATGCAGCGTGACAATTCCACCACCAATCCTCACCTCCCACCGCATCTGCGCGAAGTGTGCGACATCCTCGCCCGCGGGTTACTGCGGCTGCG
Source organism: Roseomonas sp. (assembly GCA_020249265.1). GTDB lineage: Bacteria > Pseudomonadota > Alphaproteobacteria > Acetobacterales > Acetobacteraceae > Neoroseomonas. The sequence goes on along the minus strand of JADCGA010000070.1, from coordinate 1,526 downwards.
CAGCCGCGCGGCGGCGCGGGAAGCACCATTGCCAGCAGCAAGTGGAGAAATTCGACTACACTTTCCGGCACCCCAGCGCCTGCATGCAAACCGGACCAACCGGAGAAACGCATGATACGCACTGCCAAATCAAAAGCCGGCACCACGCCGACGCCGAGCATCCCCGCCATTCCGCAAACCGATGTGCTCGGTCGGCTGGCGGCGCTCAAAACCACCGCGACGCCCGAATTGAAGCAGCAATGGCGTGATCTCTTTGGCAAGGAGCCACCGCCCTATAATCGACGCTTTCTGGAAAGCCGCCTGGGCTATCGCATTCAGGAACTGGCCTATGGTGGGTTGAAGCCTGAAACCCTGGCAAGGCTTGAGAGGCTGGGCGAGCAATTCGACGGCGGCAAAGTGGCAGTGCGCCGTATCCGTGGCGACGACAGGCCGATCACCGGCACAAGGTTGATCCGTGAATTCCAGGGTGTCGAGCACACCGTCACGGTGTTGCAGGATGGCTATGACTATCAGGGTCGGCCTTATCAATCACTCTCCGCCATCGCGCGCGCCATCACCGGCACGCGCTGGAATGGCTGGGTGTTCTTTGGCCTGAAAAACAAGAGGGGTTCGGCATGAAGCGCAAACCCAGCCCCGACGCCACCATGCCGGCCACGGTCAAGAAAATTCGTGCCGCCGTCTACACGCGCAAGTCGAGCGAAGAAGGGCTCGACATGGAATTCAACTCCCTAGATGCGCAGCGCGAAGCCTGTGAGGCCTATATTGCCAGCCAGCGTTCCGAAGGCTGGATACTGGTGGCCGACCGCTACGATGATGGCGGTGTTTCCGGCGGCACGCTGGAGCGGCCAGCGCTGAAACGCCTGCTCGCCGATATAGAGCGCGGCCTAGTTGATGTTGTGGTGGTCTATAAGATCGACCGCCTGTCGCGCGCGCTGATGGATTTCGCCAAGCTTGTGGAGGTGTTCGACGCGAATAACGTGACCTTCGTTTCCGTCACGCAGTCCTTCAACACCACCACCAGCATGGGGCGCCTCACGCTGAACATCCTGCTCAGCTTCGCGCAATTCGAAAGGGAAGTGATCGGGGAGCGCATTCGCGACAAGGTGGCGGCATCCCGCGCGCGTGGCATTTGGATGGGCGGCTTTGTGCCGCTTGGTTATGACGCGCGGGACCGCAGGCTGATCGTGAACGAAGCCGAAGCTGCGCTGGTGCGTCGGATCTTTGAGGGTTTTGTGAAAACAGAATCCGGTACGAAGCTGGTGCAGGCATTGCGCGCCGAGGGCGCCACCACCAAACGCGGCCGCCCCTTCACAAAAAGCGACGTCTATCGCGTGCTCAGCAACCGTACATATCTGGGCGAGGCGATGCACAAGGGGAAGTCGCATCCCGGCGAGCATGCCGCCATCGTGCCGCAAGCGCTGTGGAACGCCGCCCATGCATTGCTGACCATCAGCCCACGAACACGCGCCAACCGGACGCGCTGCCAGACTCCTGCTTTGCTGCGTGGGTTGATTTTTGACAGCGAT
>JADCGA010000007.1 GCA_020249265.1 Roseomonas sp. | reverse complement strand
TGGCGCCGCGAAAGCCCGCTGGTCAGCGCTATTCGCACCGCTTCTTTGCGAAATTCATCCGTCCTGCCTATGCTCATGGTTCATCTCCTTTGCTGCACAATATGTGATCAAAGGAGCGGCACAAAACCGTGACAGGTCCACTTGGGAATCGGAGGGGGCTACTTTTTCGAGTTCCATGAAGAGATATCGAAAATCGATATGAAAATGCTCTGGCTCACCCTTCTTTCCGTTCTCGGGGATGACATGACAATCGATGTCTATCGGCACCATATCGTATAGTGATGCAGAATGCCCTGTTTCCTCGCGTAATTCTCGCGCTGCCGTCTCGTGTGGCCATTCGCCGGCGTCCATATGGCCCCCAGGAAACAGCCACATGGAAAGAGCCTTATGCTCGATCATCAGGACGTCAGATCCGCGCAAGAGTATCGCGCTGGCCGTAAGATGCGCTGGAAAGGTCTTCCGCGACGTCATATCCGCGTCAGACTTCCACAGCCTATCGATGGAATTAAGGTGGGGCGTCAGATCCCTACCCAAACGTAGGTGTTCGTTGAGGATTTTTCTCAAGGCGCTGTCGTGCTCGAGACTCATGGCCAGAATTTTCCTCCTCGAAACAGTCTACCCACATGGCCGCTATGCCCTTTTGCGCTTCTTCACAGGCGCGGGTGCCACTTCCCGCAGCAAAGGCGCCAGGAAGCGCCCGGTATGGCTTTCCGCCGCTGCCGCAATGTCCTCAGGCGTGCCTTCCGCTACCAGGCGCCCGCCGCCTTCGCCACCCTCGGGGCCCAGATCCAGCACCCAATCGGCGGTTTTGATCACTTCAAGGTTATGTTCAATCACCACCACCGTATTGCCGGTCTCCACCAGCGCATGCAGCACTTCCAGCAATTTGCGCACATCTTCAAAATGCAGCCCGGTGGTCGGTTCATCCAGGATATAAAGCGTGCGCCCGGTGGCGCGGCGCGATAGTTCCTTCGATAGTTTGATGCGCTGCGCCTCCCCACCCGAAAGCGTGGTCGCCTGCTGGCCCAGATGGATATAGCCCAGCCCCACCTTGCGCAGCACTGAAAGCTTTTCACGAATGGCGGGGACGGCGGCAAAGAATTCCTCGGCTTCTTCCACCGTCATGTCCAATACATCCGAGATGGATTTGCCGCGGAATTTCACATCCAAAGTTTCGCGATTATAGCGCTTGCCCTTGCAGGTATCGCAGGTGACATAGACATCGGGCAGGAAGTGCATCTCGATCTTGATGACGCCATCGCCCTGGCAGGCCTCACACCGCCCGCCCTTTACGTTGAAGCTGAAGCGACCTGGCTTGTAGCCGCGTGCGCGGGATTCCGGCAATTCGCTGAACCAATCGCGAATGGGCGCGAATAGCCCCGTATAGGTGGCAGGGTTGGATCGCGGCGTGCGGCCAATCGGCGATTGGTCAATGTCAATAATCTTGTCGAGGTGATCGAGCCCTTCGATGCGATCATGCGGCGCCGGCACTTCCGCCGCCCCCATCAGCCGCCGCGCTGCTGCCTTATACAGCGTTTCAATCACCAGCGTTGATTTGCCGCCGCCGGAAACCCCGGTGACACAGGTAAAAGTGCCAAGCGGCAGGGCCGCATCCAGGCGCCTCAGGTTGTTGCCGCTGGCGCCCACCACGCGCAATTGCCGCTTCGGGTCAATCTTGCGGCGCTTGGCGGGGATTTCGATGCGGCGCTGGCCCGAAAGATATTGCCCGGTGAGGCTGGCGGGATTGGCAGCCACTTCTGCGGGCTTGCCCTGCGCCACCAACTGCCCGCCACCCTTGCCGGCGGCGGGGCCGATATCTACCAAATAATCGGCGCTGCGGATCGCATCCTCATCATGTTCCACCACCAGCACAGTATTGCCGAGGTCGCGCAGCCGCCGCAGCGTGACCAGCAGCCTTTCATTGTCGCGCTGATGCAGCCCGATGGAAGGTTCATCCAGCACATAAAGCACGCCGGTCAGGCCAGAACCGATTTGCGAGGCCAGGCGTATGCGCTGCGATTCGCCGCCGGAAAGCGTGGTGGAAGACCGCGCAAGGGAGAGATAATCCAGCCCCACATCCACCAGGAATTGCAGGCGATCATTGATTTCACGCAGGATTCGCCGCGCAATATCGCGCCGCTGGGGCGTGAGCGTTTCTTCCACCTGCGCGAACCAATCCCGCGCCCGGTGAATGGCCATGGCGGAAGCTTCACCAATATGCAGCCCCGCCACTTTCACCGCGAGTGATTGCGGCTTCAGCCGATGCCCCGCGCAGGCCGCGCAAGGCCGTTCGGCTTGATAGCGGGAGAGGTCTTCGCGCACCCAAGGATTATCGGTTTCACGAAAGCGCCGTTCCAGATTGGCGATCACGCCCTCAAAGGGTTTTTTCACCTCATAGGCACGCAGCCCATCCTTGTAGTGCAGCGCGACAACCTCAGCGCCCGTGCCATGCAGAATGGCGTGGCGCACACGGTCCGGCAGTTCCTGCCAGGGGGTGGTCATCTTCACCTTGAAATGCGCGGCCAGGCTTTGCAGGGTTTGGTCGTAATAGGGGGAAGAAGCGCCGGTCCAGGGCATGATGGCGCCATCCTTCAGCGCGACATCATCCTGCGGCACGACCAATTGCGCGTCGAAAAAGCTTTCTGTGCCAAGCCCGTCACAGGCAGGGCAGGCGCCATGGGGTGAGTTGAAGGAGAAAAGCCGCGGTTCAACTTCCTCGATGGTAAAACCGGAAACCGGGCAGGCGAAGCGGCTGGAAAACACCGTACGCTCCCCACCATCAGCGTTTTCGGCATAGGCAATGCCATCGGCCAGGCCAAGCGCGGTCTCGAACGAATCCGCAAGGCGCTGCATGATGCCATCACGCACCACAATGCGGTCCACCACCACTTCGATATCGTGCTTGAGTTTCTTGTCGAGCTTGGGAGCCTCGGCAATTTGATAGAGCGTGCCGTTGATTTTTACACGTTCAAACCCGCGGCGCTGGAATTCAGCCAATTCCTTGCGGAATTCACCCTTCTTGCCGCGCGCGATGGGCGCCAGCAGCAAAAGCCGGGTGCCTTCCGGCATGGCCAGCACGCGGTCCACCATTTGGGACACGGTCTGCGCTTCAATCGGCAGGCCGGTCGCGGGCGAATAGGGCACGCCCACCCGCGCCCAAAGCAGGCGCATATAGTCATGGATTTCCGTGACAGTGCCGACGGTGGAACGCGGATTATGGCTGGTGGTTTTCTGTTCGATGGATATGGCGGGCGATAGGCCCTCGATCGAATCCACATCCGGCTTTTGCATCAATTGCAGGAATTGCCGCGCATAGGCGGAAAGGCTTTCCACATAGCGCCTTTGGCCTTCCGCATAGATGGTATCGAAAGCCAGCGATGATTTGCCCGAACCCGATAGCCCCGTGATCACCGTCAGCGTATCGCGCGGGATATCAAGGTCCAGGTTCTTGAGGTTGTGCTGGCGCGCGCCGCGGATGCGAATATGGCCGGTCATGCGAAGGGGGCTCCGACAGCCGCCGCCGGGGAGGGGGGCGCTGTTGTTCTAAAAATGTTCTCGTTATATATGCGCCTGAATGGCGCCCTGGGAAGGGTATGGGATGGCCGCTCAGGGGGGGATCGTCTATCCTGGGCGCCGAAATCGCGGGAGAGCTTTGCCATGGCGGGTATAAACAAGGTCATTATCCTGGGCCGTCTGGGGCGGGACCCGGAAGTGCGCAATTTCCAGAATGGCGGCAAGGTGGTGAATCTGCGCATCGCCACGTCTGAACGCTACAAGGACCGGGAAGGCAATCAGCAGGAACGCACCGAATGGCATTCGGTCGCGATTTTCAATGATCGCCTGGGTGATGTGGCCGAGAAATACCTGCGCAAGGGCAGTGAGGTCTATGTTGAAGGCCAGCTGGAAACCCGGAAATGGCAGGATCAATCGGGCCAGGATCGCTACACGACTGAGGTTGTGCTGCGCCAATATCGCGGCGAATTGCAGCTGATTGGCGGGCGCGGCGCTGGTGGCGGCATGGATGATCCGGGTGAGCCTTCGGGGGATCGGGCGCCGGCGGCGCGCCCTGCCCAGCGCGCCGGCGGTTGGGATGCCAAGAAATCCGATCTGGATGATGAAATTCCTTTCTAAATCAATGACTTGACGTTAGGCTTGCCGTTCAGGCGCGGCGGTGGTTGACGCGGCGCGCCCGACGGTGCCTATGACGTTTTCTCCCTGTGACCCCTCAGGAATCGCAGTCTTTAGAATCGGTTTTCAAGCGTGAGCGACACCCAGAACCCCGGCCAACCCCCGCAGGATACGACCCCGGTCGCGCTTGAGGAGGAAATGCGCCGTTCCTACCTCGATTACGCGATGAGCGTGATCGTGGCGCGGGCACTGCCCGATGTGCGCGATGGGTTGAAGCCGGTGCATCGGCGCATCCTGTTTGCCATGCAGGAAGCTGGCTACACGGCAGAAAAGCCCTATCGCAAATCGGCGCGCGTGGTTGGTGATGTGATGGGTAAATACCATCCGCATGGCGATGCTTCGATTTATGATGCGCTGGTGCGTATGGCGCAGCCCTTTTCCATGCGCCTGCCGCTGATTGATGGGCAGGGGAATTTCGGTTCGGTTGATGGCGACCCGCCGGCGGCGATGCGCTACACCGAAGCGCGGCTTGCCCCCGCCGCTGGCGCATTGCTGGCCGGTATTGACGAAGACACAGTGGATTTCCAGCCGAATTACGATGAAAGCGTGGATGAACCGCGCGTTCTGCCGGCGGCCTTTCCCAATCTGCTGATCAATGGCGCGGGCGGCATTGCGGTTGGGATGGCCACCAATATCCCGCCGCATAACCCAACTGAAATTCTGGATGCGACGCTCGCGCTGATTGCCGATCCGGCGCTGACGCTGGAAGAGTTGATGAAGATCGTGCCGGGGCCGGATTTTCCGACCGGGGCGATGATTCTGGGGCGTTCCGGCATCCGTTCCGCGTTCGAAACAGGCCGTGGTTCAATCCCGCTACGCGCGCGGGCGGAAATTGAGGAATTGCGCGGTAATCGCCAGTTGATTGCGGTTACGGAAATTCCCTATCAGGTCAATAAGTCCACGCTGCTTGAGAAAATTGCCGAATTGGTGCGTGCCAAGGCGGTGGAAGGCATTTCGGATCTGCGCGACGAAAGCGACCGTTCGGGGATGCGCATCGTCATTGAATTGAAGCGCGATGCGACAGCGGAAGTGGTGCTGAACCAGCTTTACCGCATGACGCAGTTGCAGACCTCCTTCCCGGTGAATTTCGTGGCCTTGCATGAAGGCAGGCCGCAGCAGATGGGGCTCAAGGACGCGCTGATGGCCTTCATCGCCTTCCGTGAGGAGGTGATTCTGCGCCGGTCTCGCCACCGCTTGGCGAAGGCGCGGGAACGCGGGCATTTGCTGATTGGCTTGGCGATTGCGGTCGCCAATCTGGATGAGATCATTCGCGTTATTCGCGAAAGCGCCGATGCGCCGACCGCGCGTGCTGCCTTGATGAACCGCGATTGGCCGGCGGGCGATGTGGGCGTGCTGCTGGCGCTGGTGGATGATTATCGCAATGCCGTGACGCCGGAAGGCACGGTACGGCTCACCGAAGAACAGGCGCGCGGCATTCTGGAATTGCGGCTGCAACGCCTGACCGGGCTGGAGCGTGAGAAGATCGTCGCTGAACTCGGCGAAGTTGGCGGGCGTATTCGTGAGTTGTTGGAAATCCTAGCGAGCCGCCCGCGCCGGCTTGAAGTGATGGATCAGGAATTGCGCGAAATTCGCGCTCAGATTGCATCCCCTCGCCTGACCGAGATCATGGATGGCATCGCCGATGTGGATGATGAAAGCTTGATCGAACCTGGCACCATGGTGGTGACGCTGACGCGTGATGGCTATGTGAAGCGCACGCCTTTGGAAACCTTCCGCGCCCAGGGTCGTGGCGGCAAGGGCCGCAGTGCCGCCGCGACGCGCGAAGATGATGTGATTATCCGTTCTTTCGTCGCGCATACCCATCAATGGGTGCTGTTCTTCACTGATCGCGGCATCGCCTTCCGTGAAAAAGTTTGGCAATTGCCGGAAGCGGGACCGCAGGGGCGTGGGCGTTCCTTGCGCCAGGTGCTGCAATTGCAGGAAGGCGAGGGTGTGACCGCCATTCTGCCGCTGCCGATGGATGAGGATCTGTGGGAAGGGCTGCACCTGGTTTTCGCGACTGTGCAGGGCAATGTGCGGCGCAATCGGCTGTCTGACTTTAAGAATGTGCGCTCGGTTGGCCTGATCGCCATGAAGTTGGATGAAGGCGATAGCTTGGTTGGCGTTTCCACCTGCCGCGAAGGCGATGATGTGATGCTGGCGACACGCGGCGGCAAATGTATCCGCTTCACCGCCGATGCGGATACGCTGCGCGTTTTTGCCGGGCGCGATTCCACCGGCGTGCGTGGCATTAAGCTCGCGCAGGGCGATGCGGTGATTGCGCTTTCCGTGCTGCGCCATGTTGAAGCAACCACGGAAGAACGCGCGGCCTATCTGAAGGCGGCGGCGCAGCGCAGGCGCTCGCCCGATGATGAAGCGGAAGCGCCCGTGGTGGCAGAGGCTGAAGAAGCGGTTGCTGAAATCACGCTGACGCCGGAACGCTTTGACGCGCTGGCGGAAGCCGAGGAAATTCTGCTGACGGTGACGGATGGCGGCTTTGGTAAGCGTTCTTCCGCGCATGAATATCGCGTCACGGGCCGTGGCGGCCAGGGCATTGCCGGCATTGTGTTGAGTGCGCGCACCGGTCGCGAAGTGGTGGCCACCTTCCCGGCGCGCCCCGGCGATGACATCATGCTGGTGACCAATGGCGGGCAATTGATCCGGCTGAAGGCGGATGATGTGCGCCTGACCGGCCGCATGGCGATGGGGGTGACCTTGATGCGCCCTGCGGAAGGTGAGCGTGTGATTTCCTGTTTCCCGGTCGCTGATGAAGGTGGCGATGAAGAAGCCGCCCCCGCGCCGGAGGAGAATGGCAATGGCTGAACGGATCGCGCTTTATCCGGGCACATTTGATCCGGTGACCAATGGGCATCTGGACATTATCAGCCGCGCCGCGCGGCTGGTGGATCGCTTGGTGATTGGTGTTGCCATCAATATCGGCAAGGGGCCGCTGTTTGAATTGGCGGAACGCGTCGAATTGGTGCAGGCGGAAGTAGCGCCGATTGCGGCGCGCACCGGCACCGTGATTGAAGTGCGCCCTTTTGAAGGTTTGTTGGTGGGTTTCGCCCGCGAAATCGGCGCTTGCATGATTATACGCGGGCTGCGCGCGGTGACGGATTTCGATTACGAATTCCAGATGACCGGCATGAACCGCCGCCTGGATCATGAAATCGAAACCGTGTTTCTGATGGCGTCTGAGACAAATCAATTCATCGCATCGCGGCTGGTCAAGGAAATCGCCAAGCTGGGCGGTGATATCAGCAGCTTTGTGCCGAAATTGACTCTGGAACGCACCATGGCGCGCGTTAAAGCCGGCGCCTGAGGAAAGGAAGAATCCATGCATCGCCGCCTTATCCTTGCCGCCGGTATGGGCGCCTTGGCCGCCCCAGCCCTGGCGCAGGCGAATGATCCGGAAAATACGCTGTTCCTGGAATTGAAGGATGGGCGCGTCACTATCCAATTGCTGCCGGAATTGGCGCCCCGCCATGTGGAGCGCATCAAGGTGCTGGCCCGGCGTGGTTTCTACGACAATACGGTATTCCACCGCGTGATTGAGGGCTTCATGGCGCAGGGTGGTGACCCCACCGGCACCGGAACGGGCGGTTCGCCCCTGCCCAATCTGGCTGCGGAGTTTAGCGCGCCGTCGCAGGCGCGGTTTCTGCGCGGTGTTTGCGGCATGGCGCGGTCTTCCGAACCCAATAGCGCCAATAGCCAATTCTTCATCATGTTCGCGCCAGCGCCTTCGCTTGATGGCCAGTATACCATCTGGGGCCGCGTAACCGCCGGCATGGATGCCGTCGATAAGATCAAGCGCGGCGATCCGCCGAACGGCATTGTGCGCGGGCCGGACCGGCTGCGCAGCATGCGCGTGGCCGCTGATATTCGTTGAGACCCGAACCGAAAGACCAAAAGCGATGTCTGAAACCGAAGCCCCTGCCGGGGATGGCGAAAACACCCTGCTCATGGAAATCGAGCACGGCACCGTGACCATCAAGCTGCGCCCCGATCTGGCGCCCTTGCATGTGGAACGGATCAAGGCTCTCGCGCGGCAGGGCTTTTACGACAATGTGCCCTTCCATCGCGTGATTGAAGGCTTCATGGCCCAGGGCGGCGACCCGACCGGCACGGGCACCGGCGGTTCCGAATTGCCGGATCTGCCCGCGGAATTCAGCGAACCATCGCGCGCGCGCTTCCTGCGTGGCGTTTGCGGCATGGCACGCACCAGCAACCCCGATAGCGCGAATAGCCAATTCTTCATCATGTTCGCGCCCATCCCGAGCCTTGATGGCCAATACACCATCTGGGGTGAAGTGACGGGCGGCATGGACGCGGTGGACAAGATCAAGCGCGGTTCTGGTGGTTCCGGCATGGTACAGGGGCCGGATAGGATCCGCAGCATGAAGGTGGCGGCGGAGAACGCCTGAAGCCTGAGTTTGGCGAATGGGCGGCGCCGTGTTAAGGCGCCCGCCGTTCTTGGGAGCTCGTAGCTCAGCTGGTAGAGCAACGGACTTTTAATCTGTAGGTCGAGGGTTCGAATCCCTCCGAGCTCACCAATTCCATGTTCAAGGTGCTGGCCTGGCTACCATGTCCCACGGGCTGGCTCAGAATATTGCCACAAGACGCGCCTTTCCATAGGCTTTCCCCCGCAGAGATGATCGGTTGATTTCAGGCCAGACATCGGCTTTGGACTGCATCGGCAACGGGGACTTTATTTTCATGAAAAACGCGCCATCCATTCAAATTCCAGGTGTTTACCATCGCCGCGTTGGTGACATCATCGTGACCGCCATCAGCGATGGCTTCCTTGATGGCAATCTGGAGGTGCTGCGTAACATCACCGAAGATGAGGCGCGCCAAATCCTGACGGAAAATTTCCGGCCCGCACGACGCACCGCGGTGAATGCCTTCCTGATCTGGTCGGCAGGGCGGCTAGCTTTGGTTGAAACTGGCTGCGGCAATTACATGCAGCCAAGTTCTGGCAAGATCCTGGCCAATCTCAAGGCGCTTGGCGTTGATCCCGCCGATATCGAAGTGGTGATGCTGACGCATATGCACCCGGATCATTCGGCTGGCCTCACGGAAATGACCACTGGCCTGCCGCATTACCCCAACGCCGAATTGGTCATGCATGAAAACGAACCGAAGCATTGGTTTGATGATGGCGCGATGGCCAAAGGCACTGACCGCGAGAAGAAGCTGTTCTTCCAGGCGGGGCGCGAACAGGTGCTGCCTTACAAGGATCGCTGGCGGCTTTTCCAGAAGGGAGAGGTCTTCCCGGGTGTCACCGCCATGCCGCTCCATGGCCATACGCCGGGGCATTCCGGCTACTTGGTTTCATCTGGCCAGGATCAGCTTCTGATCTGGGGCGATATTGTCCATGTGCCGGAAGTGCAAACTGCCCGCCCGGAAGTTTGCATGGCATTCGATACCGATACCAAGGCTGCGGAAGCAACGCGCCGGCGCGTGTTTGACATGGTGGCGACTGACAGGCTTTTGGTCACGGGTATGCATTTGCATTTTCCGGGCTTCACGCATCTGGTGCCGCGCGGCAGCGGGTATCAACTGATACCGGCGGCCTGGGAACAACACATCTAGATCGTGGAGGGCGCCATGAATGCTGCGGAGCATCTGCGTCAACGCCTCAAGGTCAGCGGCATCATCGCCGCCCCCGGTGCGCCCGATAGCCTGACCGCGCGGCTGATCGAACAGGCGGGGTTTGAGGCAATTTACATGACAGGCTTCGGCGCCACGGCGTCTCGGCTCGGTCGGCCGGATATCGGGTTGCTGACGCAGACGGAAATGACCACCCATGCGCGGGATATGGCGCGGGCGGTGAGCATTCCGATCATTGCCGATGCTGATACGGGCTATGGCGGCCCTGCCAATATCGCGCGCACCGTTGAAGAATATGCGCAGGCCGGCGTTGCGGCGATCCATCTGGAAGACCAGGTGGCGCCGAAGCGCTGCGGCCAATTGGCGGGTATCAAGCTGATCCCGGCGGAAGAAAATGTCCGGCGGCTGAAATGCGCCATCGCTTCGCGCCCTGCGAATGGGCCGCTGATTATTGGCCGGACGGATGCCATGCCGGCGATTGGCCCGGAAGAAGCGGTGCGCCGCGCGCTGATGTATCAGGATGCTGGTGTGGATCTGGTGTTCGTCGATGGAATCAAGAAAATCTCCGAGGTTGAGATTGTGGCGCGCCAGGTGCCCGGCCCCAAGGTGGTGAGCATTGTGGATGGTAATGAAACCGTCGCACTTACGGCGCGCGATCTTGAACAAATGGGTTTTGCTGTCGTTTTCTATGCGGTGACGGCGCTTTTTTCGGCGGCGAAGGCGATGGCTGATGCGCTGGCCATACTCAAGCGCGATGGCACCCCCGCCAAGGCGGCGAGCGCGATGATGAGCTATGCGGATTTCAGCGCCCTGGTTGATCTGCCGCGCTTTCAGGCGCTTGATGAAACCTACGGCTAACCCGCGTTAGGGGAAAAGGATCACAATCATGCAATTCGGTCGTTTGGGCGTTTGGTGTTCCACGGATCGGCTGGATGCGGCAGCCTTGCGCGCCCTCCTGAACCGCGTGGAGGGCCTTGGCTATGGCAGCTTCTGGTATCCGGAATCGCGCGGCTATGAATCCATGGCGCTGGCGGGCTTTCTGTTGGCGAATAGCAAGAAGCTCGTGATTGGTAGTTCGATTGCCAATATCTATGCGCGTGATGCCTTCACCGCGCGCAGGGGCCTCGCCACGCTGAATGCGCTGCATGAAGGGCGTTTTGCGCTTGGGCTTGGTGTCAGCCATATCCCGATGGTGGAAGGCCTGCGAGGCCATCGCTACGAAAGACCCATCCCCGCCATGCGCGGCTATTTGGATGGCTTGCGCAAGGCGGGTGGTGATGCGCTGGAAGGCCCGGTGCTGCTGGCAGCCCTTGGGCCGAAAATGTTGGCCCTTTCCGGCATCGCGGCGGATGGCGCCGTGCCTTACAACGTAACACCGGAACACACCGCGCAGGCTGCGGCCATTCTTGGCGCGGGCAAGGTGCTGGCGGTGGAACAGAAGGTTTGTATTGAAACCGATCCGGTGCGCGCCCGTGCGCTCGGGCGGCGAGAGCTTGCCCGCTACATGGCGCTGCCGAATTACGTGAATAATTGGCTGCGGCTTGGTTTTTCCGAAGCGGAACTGGCCAATGGCGGCAGCGATCGCTTCATTGATGCCATGGTACTGCATGGTGATGCCGCCAGCGTGAAGGCAGGCTTGCGCGCGCATTTCACTGCTGGTGCAACGCATGTCTGCATCCAGCCCGTGACGGATGATGGCGATACCACTCATCGAGACGCCATGCTTGCAGCGCTGGCGGATACGTGATGGCCATGTTGAAGCTTGGCTATAAGGCATCCGCCGAACAATTCGCGCCGGCGCAATTGCTGGATTTCGGCGTGCTGGCCGAAGAGATGGGCTTCGATAGCTGCTTCATTTCGGACCACTTCCAGCCCTGGAAACATACGGGGGGGCACGCACCGAATTCGCTTGTGTGGCTTGGCGCGCTTGGCGCGCGCACGCGGCGCATGGTGATTGGCTCCAGTGTGCTGACGCCAACCTTTCGCTATCATCCTTCCATCGTGGCGCAGGCTTTTGGCACCTTGGGGTCTATGTTTCCTGGCCGCGTCATTCTTGGCATCGGCACGGGTGAGGGGCTGAATGAAGTGCCTTCCACCGGTCAGCCCTGGCCTGAATTCAAGGAACGTTTCGCCCGTATGCGCGAAGCGGTGCAATTGATGCGCAAGCTTTGGACTGAAGAACGCGTGAGCTTCGAAGGCCAATATTACCGCACAGAACACGCCACCATTTATGATCGGCCTGAAATTCCCGTGCCGATCTATGTCGCCGCTGCCGGCGCCATGGTCGCGAAATATGCTGGTCGCGCTGGTGATGGCTTTATCTGTACCAGCGGCAAGAAGCCCGAGCTTTACACCGAAACCTTGCTGCCGAGTATGGTGGCGGGGCTGGAAGCGGCGGCAGCACCGAAGCCCGATTATGATCGCATGATTGAAGTGAAGGTTTCCTTCGACACGGATAAGCAGCGCGCCTTGGAAGATACGCGCCATTGGGCGGCATTGGCACTTTCGCCAGAAGAAAAAATGTCAGTGGAAGACCCGGTGGAAATGGAGCGCCTGGCCGATGCGCTGCCGCTTGAGCGCGCCGCCAGTCGTTGGATTGTCTCCAACGATCCGGAAGAACATGTGGAGCGTATCGGATACTATGTAGGCCTCGGCTTCCGACATTTGGTGTTTCATGCGCCCGGGCCAGATCAGACGCGGTTTCTGCGGTTGTATGGGGAGCAGGTGCTGCCACTGCTGCGCCGCCGCTTCGCTTGAAGCCGAGCCTGCAGCTTTTTGCGCTGCCTGACCTGCCCATGGTGCAGGCGGGCGATGATCTTGCGGCGTTGCTGTCAGCGTCCTTGGCGCGCGCCGATCTTGCATCGCAAGGCGGCGATGTGCTGGCCATTGCGCAAAAAATCGTGAGCAAGGCAGAAGGGCGGAGCGTTGCACTCGCCTCCGTTCAGCCATCAGCAGCAGCGCACGAACTTGCGCAACAAACCGGCAAGGATGCGCGGTTGGTGGAATTGATCCTTTCAGAATCAGAACACGTGGTACGCGCCCGGCCCAATTTGATCATCGTCAAGCATCGGCTTGGCTTTGTCATGGCGAATGCTGGCATTGACCAATCCAATGTTGGTGAAGATGGCCACGCATTGCTTTTGCCGCGCGATCCCGATGGCAGTGCGGCGGCGCTTTCTGCGCGGCTTGGCCTTCCGGTGGTGATCACGGATAGTTTTGGGCGCGCCTGGCGGCGCGGCACGGTGGGTGTTGCGATTGGCGCGGCGGGGCTGCCGGCACTGCGCGATTTGCGTGGCCAGCCGGATTTGTTTGGTCGTACCTTGATGGTCAGCATCACGGGCTTTGCCGATGAAATCGCTGCCGCAGCGGGCTTGGTGATGGGGCAGGGTGCTGAGGGTCAGCCGGCCGTGTTGCTCCGCGGTTTGTCCTGGTCCGGCGAGGAAAATCCCGCCGCCGAATTGCTCCGCCCCGCGCAGGAGGATCTTTTCCAGTGATCATCGCGCTGTCCGGCGGCATTGGTGGGGCGAAGTTGGCACTTGGACTCTCACACGTATTGCCGCCAGAGGAATTGCTGATCATCGCCAATACGGGCGATGATTTTGAACATTACGGCCTCACGATCTGCCCCGATACGGATACCTTGCTCTACACCCTGGCGGGCCTGGATAATCCGCAGCTTGGCTGGGGGCGCGCGGATGAAAGCTGGGCTTTCATGGAAACGCTGGCAGCGCTCGGTGGGCAAGATTGGTTTCGGCTCGGTGATCGCGATTTGGCGCTGCATGTGCTGCGCAGTCATCGCTTGCGTGTAGGCGATTCGCTTTCGGCCATCACTGATGATTTTCGCCAGCGCTTAGGGATCGGCCCGCGCATCTTGCCGATGAGTGATGATCCAGTGCGCACAAAAATCGGCACGGATCAGGGGTGGCTGGATTTTCAGGATTGGTTTGTGCGGCTACGCGCTGAACCTTTGGCGCGCGCAGTGAAATTCGCGGGTGTTGAACAGGCGCGCCCGCAGCCGGTGTTGCTTGAAGCGCTGCGCGCGCAGCCTCGCGGCATTGTGATTTGCCCGAGTAATCCCTTCATCAGCATCGAACCCATCCTCGCCCTGCCGGGTTTACGAGATGCCGTCAAGGCATCCGGCGCGCCGGTGGTGGCGGTATCGCCCATCATTGCCGGGCAGGCGGTGAAGGGGCCAACCGCGCGTATGTTTGAGGCGCTCGGTGTCACGCCAAGTGCTGCTGCTGTTGCCGCACGCTATGGCGATTTACTCGATGGTTACGTCATGGAACATGGCGATGATGGTGCTGGCATTGCGCCGCGAGTGTTTCATGCGGCGACACTGATGCGCGACTTGGCTGACAAAACCGCGCTTGCGCGGCAGGTGCTGGCGGCGATTGAAGCACTCAGATGAAGCCCTGGGCCATTCTGCCGGTGAAGGAAATGGTGGGGGCAAAACAGCGCCTGGCACCGTTGCTGTCACCCGAAGAACGCATTGCCCTGATGCAAGTGATGTTGCGTGATGTATTGGCAGCGCTATCGGCGGCGCAAGGCTTGGCCGGCATCGCGCTGGTGACGCTTGATCCTTGGGCGGCAGCGCTTGCACAGGAGCACGGTGCACGGATCATCACGGAAGGCGCGCGGGAAGGTCACACGGGTGCGGTGACAGCCGCAGCAGCAGTGTTGCAGGCGGAAGGTGTGGCGAGCATTCTGACCATGCCCGGCGATATTCCCGCAGTAAAAACGCCAGAAATCGAAGCACTGATCGCAGCGGCAAAGGCGTCGCCCGCCTTCATCATTGCACCCGCGCATGATGAACAGGGCTCCAACGCCATTCTGATGTCACCACCCAATGCGGTTAAGCTGCGCTTCGGTGAAGACAGCTATTTCCCGCATCTGGCGGCGTCACGCGTGGCGGGGATCGTACCGCAGATTCTGCACCTGCCCGGCATTGCGATGGATATTGACCACCCGGCCGATATCGCGCGCTTCGCCAGCATTCCGGAAGCCAAATCCACGCAAACGCTGTTTTGGTTGCAACAAAACGGCATTCTTGGCCGATCAGCCTAATCGCCCGCCAATAAAGCTCGCTTGCGCGGCGCGGTCTGCACCATGGGCGCAAGAGGTACCGCGCTACGCGAAGCCTGTTCCCGTTCACGCTCAACGGCGCCATAGGTAGTGCTGCGCTGCATCGGTTGCCGCCCGATGGAAAGGATCAGGCGTTCTATCGCGTCTGGTGGAAATTCCTGGCCATGTTCCGTGCCGGCGGCGCGGCTGATGCTTTCATTCATCAGCGTGCCCCCCAGATCATTTGCCCCCGCTTGCAAAGCCATCGCCGCACCCTCGGGGCCCATCTTCACCCAGCTTGTCTGGATATTCGCGAAATGTGGGTGCAGCACCAGGCGCGCGACGCTATGCATCAGCAAAGCCTCACGAAAGCTGGGCCCGCGGCGCGCCAGGCCGCGCAGATACATGGGCGCTTCCATATGTACGAAAGGCAGCGGCACAAATTCTGTAAAGCCGCCGGTTGCCGCTTGCAGATCGCGCAGCACCAGCAAATGCCGCGCCCAATGCAAGGGCGCTTCCACATGGCCGAACATGATGGTGGCGGTGCTGCGCAGGCCAAGCCCATGCGCAGCACGCATCACCGCCTGCCATTCTTCCGTATTCACCTTATCGGGGCAGATGATGGCGCGTATTTCATCATCCAGAATCTCCGCAGCCGTACCCGGCAAAGTGCCAAGCCCGGCATCGCGTAGCCGCGCCAAAAACGTAGATAGCGAAAGTCCCAGCGTGCGCGCGCCCTGATGGATTTCGAGCGCAGAGAAGGCATGGATATGCATCCCCGGCACAGCTTGCTTGATGG
Source organism: Roseomonas sp. (assembly GCA_020249265.1). Taxonomy (GTDB): domain Bacteria; phylum Pseudomonadota; class Alphaproteobacteria; order Acetobacterales; family Acetobacteraceae; genus Neoroseomonas. The sequence goes on along the minus strand of JADCGA010000007.1, from coordinate 32,347 downwards.
CGCGGCAAATCGCCTCATAGGTTGCGCCGGTATATTCCGGGTGGATGCCGCCTTGCAGGCAGACCTCGGTTGCGCCTCGCGCCCAGGCTTCCTTGGCGCGGCGCGTGATCTCCGCATGGTCAAGATCATAGGCCGGACCACGCAAGGCTTCATGAGTCTTACCCTTGCTGAAGGCGCAGAAGCTGCAACGATAGGTGCAGATATTCGTGTAATTGATGTTCCGATTGACAACATAGCGCACGGTATCGCCCGCGACCGCCTGGCGCAGCCGATCGGCAGCCGCCATCACATGCGCCTGATCCGCATCCCGCGCGGCAAACAGTGTTTCAATCGCGGGCGTATCGAGCCTTTCGCCCTGCGCGGCGCGTTCCACCAAGGCTGACAGCGCTGCATCAGCCGTAGCCAGCAATGGTGCCGCAAGACGCGGCAGTGTCAGCGCACCGGGCGACCAATCATCACCACGCGCAAATCCCGCCGCGTCACTGGCGCGGAGCAGCGCCGTTGCGATGCGCGGCGCAAACCAATCGCGCGGCGCGCGCAAATAGGCGGGGTAAGCGGGCAGGCGCTGCACCAGCACCTTGCCCATACTCGCTGTTTTTTCGGCGAGCGTTGCAATGGCGGGCCAAGGCGCTTCCGGGTTCACATGATCCGGCGTCACGGGCGAAATGCCGCCCCAATCATTGATGCCCGCCGCGATCAAGCGCGGATAGGTGCCGGGCGAAAGATTGGGCGGCGCCTGGATATTCGCCTGCGCGCCCAGAATGATGCGCGCGCAGGCAATGGTCCAGAGCAGGTCATCCAAATCGGGCTCATCCGCATCGGCGCGCTTGGTGCGCGGCTTGGCGCGGAAATTCTGGATAATGACTTCCTGCACATGCCCATAACGCGCATGGCTTTCGGCAATGGCGCGCAAGGCTTCCAAGCGTTCCGCGCGGGTTTCACCAATGCCAATCAGAATGCCGGTGGTGAAGGGAATCCGCGCCTCACCAGCCTGGTTCAGCACCTCAAGCCGGACAGCCGGGTGTTTGTCTGGGCTGCCATGATGCACGCCGCCGGGCGCGCAAAGCCTTTCGCTGGTGCTTTCCAGCATGATGCCTTGGCTCGCGGTCACATCGCGCAGCGCCAGCAGCTCTGCCCTATTCATCACGCCCGGATTGGCATGGGGCAGCAATCCGGTCTCACGCAGCACCAGATCACTCATGGCCACCAGGTATTCGATGGTGCTGGCATGGCCCATTTCCGCCAAGGCGTCGCGCGCCTGGCGCCAGCGCAATTCGGGCTTATCGCCCAGCGTAAACAGCGCTTCCGTGCAACCAGCCTTGGCGCCGGCGCGCGCAATCGCCAGCACTTCGTCTGGCGTCAGATACGCCGCCCGTCCGGCGCGCGGTTTTTCGGCGAAGGTGCAGTAATGGCAGACATCGCGGCAGAGCTTGGTCAGCGGAATGAAGACCTTGCGCGAATAGGACAGCACGCGCCCATGCCCGGCATCGCGCAACGCAGCCGCTTCCGCCATCAATTCCGCCAGTGGCGTTCGTTCCAGCCTGTCCTGCACCCTTGCCATCCTCCTCTCGTCGGCCCCATCGTGTGGGAAGGCCGCGCCAGATGCAATGCGCGGGGATGGGAGGCCAAATATGCAAATCGGTTTCAACGCCCCAACTGCCGGCCCGCTCGCCACGCCTGAGGCGATTACGCGGCTTCTCCAGGGGGGTGAGGCCATGGGCTATGCCTATGCCACCTTCAGCGACCACGTGGTGATCCCTACCGATATTCACGCCATCTACCCCTATTCGGATAATGGCGAATTCCCCGCCGGCGCGCGCGGCGGGCGGCATGAACAATTGACCGAGGTAATGTTCGCCGCCGCACGCACCAATACGCTGCGGCTTGTCACCTCCGTCATGGTGGTGCCGCATCGCCCGGCGGTGCTGACGGCGAAAATCCTGTCCACGATTGATATCTTCTCCAACGGGCGGCTGACGCTCGGCATTGGCGCTGGCTGGCTGAAGGAGGAATTTGAAGCACTCGACGCGCCGGATTTCGCCGCGCGCGGCAAGGTGACGGATGAGTATATCCTGGCCGCGCGGGAATTATGGACCGCGGCCGATCCGCGCTTTCAGGGCGAATATGTTGCCTTCGAGAAGATCAGTTTTGAACCCAAGCCCGTGCAGCCGGGCGGCCCGCCGATTTGGGTGGGCGGCGAAAGCGGGCCGGCGCTGAGGCGCACGGCGCGGCTGGGCGATGCCTGGTATCCCATCGGCACGAATCCGGCTTTTCCGCTGGATAGTCTGGCCCGCTACAAGGCCGGCGTTGCCAAGCTGCGCCGCTTGACTGCCGAAGCCGGGCGGGATCCCGCCTCTGTCGGGCTTTCACTCCGCGTGCAAAAGTTCGGCGCCGAGTTGCCAGCCTTGGCGGGTGATGGAGAACGGCATTTGTTCTCGGGTAGCGCTGAACAGATAGTGGAAGATATCCACGCTTTGCGCGCGCTGGGTGTCTCGGCGATTGATTTCAACTTCCTCGGTTCCACCGCTGAAAAAGTGCTGGGGCAAATGGAAAGCTTCCGCACTTCAGTGATGGAAAGGATCTGAACCATGCGCCTTGGCATGACGCTTGGCATGACCGGCACCATTGATATGGCGTTGGTGCTGGAAGCCGAAAGGCTTGGCTTCAGTATGGTGTGGTGCGGGGAAAGCTACGGGACGGATGCGGTCACACCCATCACCTGGGTGCTGGCGCAAACTACGAAGATCAAGGCTGGTACAGGCATTATGCAGATGCCGGCGCGCAGCCCCGCTTGCGCCGCTTCCACGGCCATGACGCTGCAATCCTTATCAGGAGATCGTTTTCTTTGCGGCGTTGGCCCCTCCGGGCCGCAGGTGGTGGAAGGCTGGCACGGGCAGGCTTATGGCAGCCCGCTGGTGCGCACGCGCGAATATATTGACATCATGCGCGCCATCATCGCGCGCGAAAGGCCCGTGGAATATCAGGGTACGCATTATCGCATTCCCTATGACGGACCGGATGCGACAGGGCTTGGCAAGCCGCTGAAGAGCATTCTGCATGGCAAGCCGATGCGCTTTTACTGTGCCTCTATCACGCCGGGCGGCATGCGGCTGGCAGGCGAAATCGCCGATGGCAATTTGCCGATTTTCATGTCGCCGGAGAAAGCTGATCTGGTGGTGAAGCCAACGCTCGAAGGCATGGCAAAAGCAACGACGCCGCGAGCCTTAAGTGATTTCGATATCGCGCCCTATACGAAGATCAGGCTGGGCGATGATCTGCAATCCTGCCGCGATGCGGTGAAGCCAGAGCTGGCGCTTTACATCGGCGGCATGGGCGCCATCGGCAAGAATTTCTACAATGACTATTGCAAACGCCTTGGCTTTCCGGATGCCGCAGCCGCGATCCAGAAGGCGTTTCTGGCCGGGCATCGCAAGGAAGCCATTGCCGCGGTGCCGGACGCGCTGGTGGATGAAATTGCGCTGGTTGGTCCCGCGGGTCGCGTGCGCGCCCGCTTGCGCGATTGGCAGGCCGCAGCACGAGAAGGCAAGCTGAATACGCTGGTGCTAACGGGTGCCACGCAGGAAGCGCTGCGCCTGGCAGCCGAGACCGTGCTTTAGGCTATCGCGCCAATCAGCGCCGCCCAGCGGTCCAATTCCGGCAGGATTTCATCGCGCTTGGCTGAAGCAAGGCTGAGCACCACGCGCGCAACGCCAAGGTCCCGGTCCGCCAGCAGCGCGTCGCGGTCTTCCTTCACGCCCCAGATGGTGATGGGCAAATCTTCTTCGCGGCGCCCGGCTTCGGCGACCAATTGGCGGAATTGCGGGATCAGCGCAGCCACATCGGCATAGTGCTTGCGCACACGATGCGGCATCCAGCCATCGCCATAGCGTACCGCGCGCTTGGCACCCCAGGGAAAGGCACCACCGACAATAATCGGCGGATTCGGTTTTTGTAGTGGCTTCGGCCCAGTTTCCATCGGCGTGAAATTGACGAATTCGCCGGCATAGCTTGGCTGAGCCTCAGTCCAGATCGCCTTCATCGCCTCAATGCGTTCGCGCGCCAGTTTGTGACGCGAGGCGAAGACGGTGCCGTGGTTTTCGATCTCATCCTGGTTCCAACCATTGCCGACACCAAATAGGAAGCGCCCGCCGGAGATATGATCAATCGTCGCGACCGCCTTGGCGGTCTGGATCGGGTCGCGCTGCACCACCAGGCAAATTCCTGTGCCGACCAGCAATTTCTTGGTGGCGGCAGCAGCGGCGGTGAGGGTCACGAAAGGGTCCATCACCTCATAATACTCGCGCGGCAAGGCGCCGCCGCCCGGATAGGAAGCGGTGCGCGCCAGCGGAATATGCGAATGTTCCGGCGCCCAAAGACTATCAAAACCGCGTTCTTCCAAAGCCACGGCCAATTCGCCGGGCGACATGGAATAATCGGTGAAGAACATCGCGGCGCCGATTTTCATGTGATCCTCCCTTGGTCAGGGGAAGGCTGGCCCGGTGCGGTCCGGCAGGCAAGCCCCGAACCCTTGCCGAAGCCGGCCCGCGCCCCCAAAGAAGATCACGAAAGGATCACCGCAATGCTGCCAAGCCATGGACGCTACACCTATCACCCCTGGCGGGACCGCGCGTCCTATGCCTGGCCGGGCGGGGCGAAGCTTGCGGTTTATCTTGGCCTCAATCTTGAACATTTCGCCTTTGGCGAAGGCTTGGGTGCGGAATTGGCGCCCGGTGGGCCGCAGCCCGATGTGCTGAACTATGCATGGCGGGATTACGGCAATCGCGTGGGCGCCTGGCGGCTGCTTGAGCTGTTTGATGAAATGCAGATGCCGGCGACGGTGCTGCTGAATAGCGCCATGTATGATTATGCGCCCGAATTGGTCACTGCGCATCGCGCGCGGGGTGATGAATTCGCAGGCCATGGAAGGACCAATTCGGAACGCCAATCCATCCTGCCGGAGGCTGAGGAAGCCGCGCTGATCGCTGAAAGCAGTGCTGCGATCAGCAAACATGAAGGCGAAGCGCCGCGCGGCTGGCTTTCGCCCTGGATTGCGGAAAGCAAAACAACGCCTGATCTGCTGATGGAAGCGGGGTATCGCTATACGCTCAATTGGTGCGCGGATGATGCGCCGATCTGGATGAAAACCCGCGCCGGCAAACTGCTCGCCATTCCCTATCCGCAGGAGGTGAATGACATTCCCTCGATCATTGGACGCAAGGATGGTGCGGCGTATTTTGCTGATATGATCATGGATGATTTTGAGGAACGGCGCCGGCAGATCGCCGATGGCAAGCCGCAAGTGATGGGGATTGCGCTGCATCCCTATCTGGTGGGCCAACCCTATCGGATGCGTCATTTGCGACGCGCGCTGGCACATATCGCCGCGCGGCGTGGTGATATCTGGATAAGCACCGCAGGGGCGATTTATGATCATGTTCTGACGCTGCCCAAGGGCAGCATTCCGGGGGAATAAGATGCGCGGTTTTCTGTTTGTTGCCTTGCTGGCACTTGGTGCCTGCGCCACCCAACCTGGGCCGAATACGCCCGCCACTGTGGGACAGGTGGACCTCGCCCGCTATGCCGGGCTTTGGCATGAGGCCGCGCGCTTCCCGACCAGCTTTCAGGATAGCAGCCGCGTTCGCTGTGAGGCGGTGACGGCGCAATACACACTCCGCCCCGATGGCGCGGTGGATGTGGTCAATCGCTGCCGCAATGCCGCCGCGGATGGTGCGATGCGCAACGCCACCGCCATTGCGCGCAGCGCAAGCCCAGGGAATGACCGGCTGCGCGTCAGCTTCTTCTGGCCCTTCTTTGGCGATTACTGGATTATTGGGCTTGATCCTGATTACCGCTGGGCCGTGGTGGGCGCGCCGCGGCGCGATTACCTTTGGGTGCTGTCGCGCGCGCCAGTGATGGCGGAAGCGGATTACGCGGCGGCGGTGGCGATTGCGCGGCGGGAAGGTTTTGCGGTGGAGAGGTTGCAGCGCACGGTGCAGCCGTGATGGGCGGGAAAATCCTGCGCTCGATTTAACCCTCAGCCTCCGCCACCTGACGCGGGCGCCAGATCGCGTCATGCGTTACGTGGGCCACGGACCGCGCGCCATCCGCCAGCACCAGCGCTTCAATCGTCACAATCCGATGCCCCTTGCGGTCAATATTGGCGGTGATGCGCCCGCGCGCGGTTAGCGCTTCACCAAGCCGCGCTTCACTGTGAAAGCGCAACTTGCTGCCAATGTGTATCCAAGGCCCCAGCACAACATTTTGCGTCAGCAGCCAATTGCACATGCGCAGCACCAAGCCCGGATGTGCAAGGCCATGTTCAGCATAAAGCGGCGCGGTTTCACGCACATCACGCAGGTAATCGGCCAAGACCTGCGGCGTCAGCGCCAAGGCGCGAGTCCCAAGCCAAAGCCCGGGCGCCAGGCTTTCATCACTCGCCTTCGGGCGTGTTTCAGGTGGTGACGCGGCGGGCCATTCCGCCAGGGAAACAGTTGCCGGCGTTGTTTCGGGCAGCCGCGCAAAACCCGCCGCACAGGCAATACCTTCACTTTCCACCGAAAGCGCCAGACCATCGGCTTCGGGTGTCGCGGTGACGGTCGCGACGCGGCCATCATAAACCGGCTTTTGGAAGCCCGCCGAAACTTCCCCGCGGCTTAGAAAATCACGGCCCCATTTTTCTACTGGCGGATGGCAGCAATAGGCGAAAACCTCCACCCCCGGCACCAGCCCGCCGGTAAAGCCAAAGCGTTGTGCCGTCGCATCATCATGAATGCGATTTTCGGAAGCGTGGGAGAGGTTATAGGCCTCAGCCCTATAGGTCATGGTCATGGCTGTAACCCTATCAGGCTTCGCGCGCCTTGCCATGGGTGCCAAGGGACGTGGCAGGGTCAAAGATGCCCTTCGCGCCGAAAGGAATAATGCCGGCCATTGCCGATGATCAAATGATCATGCAGCACAATGCCAAGCGTGGTCGCGGCCTGGCCGACCTCTCGCGTCATTTCCACATCGGCACGGGAAGGAGATGGATCGCCCGATGGGTGGTTATGCACCAGGATTAGTGCTGTTGCCTGTAATTCCAAGGCGCGGCGCACCACTTCGCGCGGATAGACGGGCGTGTGATTGACCGTGCCCTTGGCCTGCGCCTCATCAGCGATCAGCCGGTTTTTGGCATCGAGGAATAGGATGCGGAATTGCTCGATCCGCTCGCGCGCCAGTACCGCGTTCAAATACGCGAGCAGCTTTTCCCAATTGTTCAAAACGGGGCTTTCGCGCACTTCTTCCCGCGCCAGTCGCAGCGCGGCACCCTGAATGCAACGCAGCGCGGCGATGCCTGCTTCCCCCAAGCCCTCGATCTCGCCAAGCTCCTGCACCGGGGCGCTGATGGCCCCGGCGAAGGACCCAAAGCGCGCCAGCAGCGCGCGGGCGATGGGCTTGGTGTCGCGCCGGGGCAGTGCCAGGAACAGCACCATTTCCAGCAATTCGTGATCCAGCAGCGCATCCGGCCCGGCGCGCAGCAGCTTTTCGCGCATGCGGGCGCGATGCCCCAAATGGCCGGGCGGGGCCTCGGCCTCATCGGTGACAAGCTCCAGCCCCGGCAGGGCGCTGGCCTCGGCGAGGCCCTTGGTTTTGCGGATAGCCATGTTCCAACCCGTTGGCGCCTTGAAAGGCGCGCGAAATCAGGTGGATCAATAAAACCTATGGTAGAAATTTACCAGCCAAAAACAACGCGACCCATGATCCGGCCGGGCAGCAAGGTAAACGCCCCGGTAATCAGCAAGGCGCCCAGATAAAGCCCGATCATAGAATTACGATGCCGCCTTATCCGGCCCCGCCGCGCCGATACCACTGCGGCCGCCAAGAGGCAGATAGTGATCGCCGAAATGCCATGAATCCAACTGAAGCGCCCTGGTCCGGCAACCCCAGTGATGCTGAAGGAAGAAAGCGCCACAACCGCCAGAAGCACGACCCAGGACCAGCCAAGCAGCCGATGGGCAGCGGTGCCCTTACGGCCAATGAATTGCACAAGGCCGAGAATGATAGCAGCCAGCGCCGCCGCCACATGGACCTGCACCAGCCAAGGTGCGGCCAGCAACGGCGCCAGACTCATCCGCTATAAGGCGGTTTATGCATGCCGGCCGGGGAAAGGGTGAAAATCTCCACCCCGTTATCCGTCACCGCCACCATATGTTCGAATTGGGCGGAAAGGGACCGGTCGCGCGTCACAGCGGTCCAGCCATCATCCAGGATTTTCACCTCGGGCCGGCCGGCATTCACCATGGGCTCCACGGTGAAGAACATGCCGGGCTTCAGCTTGGGGCCTTCGCCGGGGCGGCCGAAATGCAGGATATTGGGTGGTTCATGGAAGTGCCGGCCAATGCCATGGCCGCAAAAATCCCGCACCACGCTGAAACGATGCTTTTCCACATGCACCTGAATGGCGTGGCCGATATCACCCAGCGTCGCGCCCGGGCGGATGGCGGCGATGCCCTTCATCATGGCGTCATAGGTCACATCCATGAGAAGCTTGGCCTTTGTGGAAGCTTCCCCGGCCCCATACATGCGGCTGGTATCGCCATGCCAGCCATCAAGAATGACGGTGACGTCAATATTGATGATATCGCCATCCACCAGTACGCGGTCCCCCGGAATGCCGTGGCAGACCACGTGATTGACCGAAGTGCAGGAGGATTTCGTGTAGCCCCGATAGCCGAGTGTCGCCGGAATCGCGCCGCGTTCCACCATGTAATCATGGCAGATTTTATCAATCTCCCCGGTCGAAATCCCTGGCCGCACATGGGCCGTGATCATATCGAGCGTTTCAGCCGCAAGCTTCCCCGCGCGGCGCATACCGGCGAAATCCTCAGGCTTGTGGATGGTGATGCGGCGAGATTCGCCGCCTTGTTGCTCCATGGGGTCTCAAGGCTCGTGAATGTTGCAAGCGCAAAATGCGCCGCAGTGCGGCAGGATGCAAGGCTTCACGGTGGCTTGCCGGCTTTCTCGCCCGCGCTGATTTCCGCCGCACCCAAGGCATCCGCCAGCCGCGCTGTCGCACTGCCAGGCCGCGCTGGTTTTTGCTGGGTGGGGGAGGGTGCCCATCCGGTCAGCACCAAAAGCCTGAGCGGCAGGGCAACCTCGGCGCCGCCAAGCCGGGCCGCTGCCATGGGAAAAAGGGCGCGTGGCGGGATGCGCCCATCCCGCGCCAGCACGGCATTCGCCTCACCGGCGGCGCGCAAATCAGCAAAAATCCCAAAGGCGGATTTGTAGCGCAGCGCCATATCCTCGGCATCCGCGACCGGCAGCGCAAAGCCGGCGCGCTGCAAAAGTGCCGCGCCACCGCGCAATTCCGGGAAGGGGGAGATGCGGGGCGATATGCCGCCGCGCAGTGTGGTTTCCGCCTCGGCCAGGGCGGCGCGCAAAGCGCCAAGGGTGGGAAGGCCGGGCAGGCTCGCTAGGAACAGCCCATCGGGGGCGAGCGCGCGGCGGATTTGGATCAGCGCCCCCGGCAGGTCATTCACCCAATGGAGCGAGAGGGAGGCAACAATCAAATCAAAGGCGCCCTCGGCAAAGGGCAGCAATTCGTCATCCGCCGCAACCGCCAGGCCCCCGCCGCGCGCCGCCATGGCCGGCGCCAGGTCCGCCGAGACCACAAGGGGTATCCCCCGCGCCGCAAGCTTCGGCGCCACAAAGCCGCGCCCGCCCAGATCAAGCGCACGGGTGAAGCGGCGCGTGGTGTCATCCAGCCGATCGAGCAGCCGATCTGCCGCATCCTCCAGAATTGGCGCCACCTGGTCCACGCTGGCCACCGCCCGCGCACGGCGGCGCGCGACAAGGGCCCGGTCAAAGACGCGCATCTGGTCGGTCATGGCGCCCTGGGATGCACCCTGTTTCCCAAGCGCGCAAGACGGGGTAGGGTTTTCTCTGAATTTACCATTGGAGGAAAAAACCATGAACGCATCTGATGTGAAGGCCGCCCGCGCCGCTGCCGTTGCTACCACCATTGACCGCATTCGCGCCATTGAACGGGCCCAAGGTGTCAGCCGTTCTTCGCTTGAAGCCATCAAGCAGGAGCTGATGGGCCTTGCCGCGCAGGAGCATCTGTTCCCTTCCAGCGAATTCCCCCCGCCGCCGAATGGCGAAAAGGGTAGCTGCCGCTACATGTTGCAGGAAGATGAGAACAATCTCTTCGCGCTGTATTTGAATGCGCTCAATCCCGGCAATGAAACCAAGCCGCATGACCACACCACCTGGGCCTGCGTGGTGGCCGTGGATGGGCAGGAACTCAACAAGGTTTATGAGCGTTTGGATGATGGCTCAGACCCCACGCGCTGCGAATTGCGCTTGCGTGAGGAAATCATGGTGGAACCGGGCCGTGGCATCGCGCTGATGGCGGAAGATATCCATTCCATCCACACCACGGGCAGCGTGCCAACGCGGCATTTACACATGTATGGCCTGGCTTTGGAAAAGCTGGATGACCGCAAGGCTTTCGATGCCGAAACCGGCGAAGTGAAGCCCTATAACAAGAACTTCATGGCGCCCACCGCCGCCCCCAAGGGCTGATCCCGCCATGGCCCGCGTGATTGACGCGGCCAGCCTCAAGGGCTGGATCCGCGATGGGCAGGAATTGGCCATTCTGGATGCGCGCGAAGATGGTGAATTCGGCCGTTCGCATCTTTTCTGGGCCAATCCTTGCGGGTTGTCGCGCATGGAACTCCGCGCCCGCGCCATTCTGCCGCGCTTTTCTACGCGCGTGGTTTGCGTGGATGGCGGGGAAGGGTTTTCATCGCGTCTTGCGGCTTACCTGGAAAGCATCGGCTGCACGGATGTGTCGGTGCTGCAAGGCGGCACGCCGGCTTGGGTTGCGGCGGGGTTTGTCGCGTTTTCAGGTGTTAATGTACCGTCCAAGGCTTTCGGCGAATGGGTGGAACATCATTATGAAACCCCCTCGGTTGATCCCGAGGAGCTGAAGGCGATGATCGATGCCGGCACCGATATGGTGATCCTGGATAGCCGCCCGATGGAAGAATTCAACCGCATGTCCATCCCCGGTGCGGTGGATGTACCGGGCGGGGAATTGGTCTTTCGCATCGGTGAATTTGTGAACCGGCCTGAAACGACGGTGGTGGTGAATTGTGCGGGGCGCACCCGGTCAATCATGGGCGCTGAATCGCTCCGCAGTGCTGGCATTCCGAACAAGGTCGTGGCGTTGCGCAACGGCACCATGGGTTGGGAATTGGCCGGCTTTACGTGTGATCGCGGCAAGACCGCAAGCTTCCCGCAAGGCACGCCAAAAGGTGCGGCAGAAGCCTTCGCCCGCGCCGATGCTTTCGCCAAGCGCCATGGTGTGGCCTTCGGCACGCGTGCTGATCTGGCGCGCTGGCAGGCGGATGGCGCGCGCAGCACCTATGTGCTGGATGTGCGCGACCCTGCGGAATATGCGGCGGGGCATATGCCAGGCAGCCGTTCCGCGCCTGGTGGGCAATTGGTGCAAGCCACCGATCAATGGGTGGCCGTGCGCCATGCGCGCATTGTGCTGGTGGATGATACCGGCACGCGCGCACGCATGACCGCTGGCTGGCTCAGGCAATTGGGCGGCTGGGACGTGATGGTGCTGACCGATGGGCTGGATAGCACACTTGCCACCGGTCCATGGCAGCCGGAAAGCCCGGAAGCGGCGGCGGTGAAGCTGCCCAGCCTGACGCCGGAAGAACTCGCCGCCGAAAGTGCGAAGGGCGGCGTGCAGGTGATTGACCTCGCGCGCTCCATTGATTTCCGCGATGGGCATATTCCGGGCGCGCATTGGGCCATTCGCACACGACTGGACAGGCTGCGCGGTGCATTGGCAAGCGCGCGGCTGATTGCGATTGCCGCGCCGGACGCGGCGTTGGCGCGTCTGGCGGCACCGGAAGCGGCGGCACTGACTGGCTTGCCAGTCTATATTCTGGAAGGCGGCACCAAGGCGTGGCGCGCGTCGGGGCTGCCGCTGGAAGCGGATCGACGTAACCCCACGGATGCGGATTGCGCGGATTTCTACCTGCGGCCCTATGACCGGAATGACGGGGTGGAAGCGGCGATGCGCGAATACCTCTCATGGGAAATTGATCTGGTGCATGAGGTGGCGAAGGATGGCGATGCCCCCTTCGGCCATTGGCATTGAATGATGCCTTCTGGCGCCTTGCTGGGCCGCTTTAGGGGCGCGCTTGGTAGGGCGCCGGAGAAGCTTCTGGATGTTTTACTCCCGCCGCATTGCCTGACCTGCGATGCGCAAGTGGAACGGCAGGGCAGTTTTTGCGCCACCTGTTTCAGCGGCCTGAACCTGATCTCTGCACCCTTCTGCGTGCGCTGCGGCGTGCCTTTCGCGCATGAGGGGGAAGCCGAAAGGGGTGCCGATGGCGCGCTGCTTTGCGCACCCTGCCTCAACCGCGCGCCCGGCTTCGCCGTGGCGCGGGCGGCGTTGCGTTATGATGAGGGCGCCAAGCGCTTGATCCTGCCCTTCAAGCATGCTGACCGCACAGAGATGGCGGTGCCACTAGCGCGCCTCATGGCGCGTGCAGGGGCTGAGATGTTGGCGGGGGCTGATCTGCTGGCCCCCGTGCCCGCGCATTGGCGGCGGCTGATTGCGCGGCGCTATGACCAGGCAGCGTTGCTGGCGCAACGGCTGGGGAGGCTTTCGGGCCGGCACGTTGTGCCCGATTTGCTGCGCCGCACCCGCGCCACGCTGCCGCTCGGCGATAAGGGTGCCGCAGAACGCGCGGCGCTGGTGGCGGATGCCTTCAGCGTGGCCCGCCCCGCGCGTTTGGCGGGCAAGCGCGTGTTGCTGGTGGATGATGTGATGACTTCTGGCGCCACGGCGGAAGCCTGCGCGCGGGCCTTGCTGGCCGCCGGTGCCACGCGGGTGGAGGTGTTGGCCGCGGCGCGGGTGCCGGACCCCCGCCTTCGCACGGCTTGACCATAGGCACCTAAACGCCAATCTTGCGCGCATGGCCAAGATCGAAATCTACACCACCGATTTCTGCCCCTATTGCTCCCGCGCCAAGGCGCTGCTGGAAAAAAAGGGCGTCACCTATCAGGAATTCGACGCGCCGCACGGGTCTGACGCAAGGCGCCGCGCGATCGAAAATTCGGGTGGGCGCACCACCGTGCCGCAAATTTTCATCGACGGAAAATCCATCGGTGGCTCGGATGATCTTGTGGCGCTGGACCGCGCCGGCAAGCTGGATGCGCTGCTCGCGGGCTGAAGCTTCGGGTCAGCCCTTCACCAGCTTGTCATAAACTTCGGGGTCGGTGGCACCTTCCGTGCCATACAACAGCACGCGGCTATCAGGCCCAAGGCCAAGTGCTGCGCGCGCATAGGGTTCCTGCATCGCGAGCAGCAGCGCTGCCAAGCCCGCGACCGCGCTTTCGCCCGCGACAATCGGCGGCGCTTGGTGCGCGAGCAGCTTCATGCATTCCACCGCGCTTTCATCTGACACCGACATGAAGGCGAAGGCCCCGCGTTCCAATTCCTGCCAGGCGAGCAAGGAAGGCTCACCACAGGCAAGACCGGCCATGAGGGTATCAAGATCGCCCGGCACCGTGACGGGTTCTCCGGCCTCCGCACTCGCCAGCAGGCAATCGGCCTTGTCGGGTTCGGCCACAATCAGCTTCACGCCGGCGCCGAAACGCGCGCGCATTTGCACGGAAACCGCCGCCGCCACGCCGCCTACGCCGCCTTGGATGAAGACATGCGTCGGCGCTTCGCTGATTTGATCCGCGGCTTCATCTGCCATCAGCCGATAGCCCTGCATTACATCGCGCGGCACTTCCGTATAGCCGGGATATGACGTGTCAGAGACGACGAACCACGAATTTGCTTCCGCCTGCTTTTGCGCTTCACGCACCGCGTCATCATAATTGCCGGGTACCACGCGAATTTCCGCGCCATATTTGGCGATGGCATCGCGCCTGCCTTGGCTGACGGTTTCATGCACGAAAATCACGCAAGCCGCGCCGAAGCGCTGCGCCCCCCAGGCGACGGAACGGCCGTGATTGCCATCTGTCGCGCAACAGACCGTGATCTTTGCGGTTGCATCCTTGTAGCGGCCTTCGATCAGATCGGCGCTGGTTGCCTCCCGCGCCACATCCCGCTTGGCGAGTTCCGCCTGCAAAACCCGCATCACCGCATAAGCCCCGCCCAGCGCCTTGAAGGAAGCGAGGCCGAAGCGCGAAGCCTCATCCTTGTAATCCAGCCGCGCGACGCCGGCGGCTTTGGCGATGGTATCGAGTGCCACCAACGGGGTCGGCGCATAGCCTGGCCAGGTCGTGATTACCGCCTTGGCGCGGGCATAGCCGCCCTCAGGCAGCACGGCGATGCCCGGCACGCCATGATTGCGATTAAGGAAATATCGGAAAGGGCGCTTTTCGATCATGCCCCCATATTGCGCCCTTCCGCGCCGCGCGCCAAACCTTGCACTGTAACGGGAGGGTAAAGCGATGCGGATCACCATTCTGGGCGGGGCTGGCTTTTTGGGGCGTAAAGTGGCGGCGCGGCTCGCCAAGGATGGAGCGCTCGGCGGGCGGACCATCACGGGCCTGACGCTATTCGACCTTGCCGTACCTGCAACCCTGGCAGCGCCCTTCCCGGTGACCTGCCATGGCGGCGATGTGGCGGACCCAGCCGCCGTTGCCGCCGCCATCCCTGCGGGGACCGAGGTGGTATTTCACCTCGCCGCGGTGGTGAGCGCCGCGGCGGAAGCCGATTTCGATTTGGGGATGAAGGTCAATCTGCATGGCACGCTGGCGGTGCTGGCGGCCTGCCGCGCGCTTGGCACCAAGCCGCGCGTGATTTTCACATCCTCAGTCGCGTCTTTCGGCGGCGGTCAGGATGCGGTGGTGCCGGATGATGGCCGGCAAATCCCGACCAATTCCTATGGCGCGCAAAAGGCCATTGGCGAATTGCTGCTGCATGATGCGTCGCGTCGAGGCTTCCTTGATGCGGTGAACCTGCGCCTGCCAACCGTGATGGTGCGCCCGGGCCGGCCCAATAAAGCTGCGTCTTCCTTTGTTTCCGCCATTGTGCGTGAACCCTTGCTGGGACTTGAGACTAATTGCCCGGTGCCGGATGATTTCGCGGTGTGGATTTGTTCTCCCCGCGCCACGATTGAATGGTTTTTGCACGCAGCCGCGTTGGATACCGCGCCGCTTGGCTTGGACCGCGGCATCAACCCGCCGGGCCGTAGCCTGACGGTGGCGAAAATCCTGGGCGCGCTGGAACAGGTTGCCGGCAAGGCAGCGCGAGAGAAAATTGGCTTTGTCTTCGACAAGGAAGTGTTTGACATCGTCAATGGCTGGCCTGGTGCCTTCGCCGCCACCCGCGCACGCCGCCTTGGTTTTCGCGAACAGGAACCGATGGAGGAGATCATCCAAGGCTTTATCGAGGATGATCTGGCCGCAACCAAGGCGGAACGGGGCTTATGATACTGGCCCGTAGGGCGGCGTTGCTTGGGGCAACCCATCTTGCCGCCTTGGGGGCCGGGTTTGCGGGCGGCATTTATGTGCTGCCCATCCTCACCGCGCCGCCTGCACCGAAGTCAGGAGAATTGGACACGGCGCAGGCGGGGGCGCGGTATCAGGCCGGCTTTCAGCGCAACCACCCAGGCAGCGATGCGCTTCATTGGGGTGAGGGGGATATCTACCTTTCGCCACGACAGATTGTGCATCGCGGTCGCCTGGCGCCGGGGCCGGATTACCGCCTTTATCTGACGCCAGAGCTTGTGGCCAATAAGGCGGCGTTTGCCGCCATCAAGCCAAGGTCCGTGCAGGTAGGAGAAGTAAAGAGCTTCAACGGCTTCATCCTGGGCGTGCCCCAGGATGTTGACATTGAAGCCTATACCAGCGTGCTCATCTGGTGCGAGGCTTTCAGCCAGTTCATTACGGCAGCACGCTACCGATAGGGCGCGGCCTACATATTCCGCCAATTCGGCTTGCGCTTTTCGGCGAAGGCTTTCGGGCCTTCGATATAATCCTGGCTGTCACGATTGCGCGCCTGCGCCGGATACATGGTGCCGATGGCCTTCGCGAGGCTTTCCTCATCCAGCCCCGCATAAACCGCCTGCTTGGAAGCGCGCACCGCAAGCGGAGAGCATTCCAGGATCAGCGCCGCCCAGCGTTTTGCCGCTTCCAGGGCCTCACCTTGCGGTACAACCTCATTCACGAAACCGAATTGCAGCCCTTCTGCTGCAGGTACGCGCCGCCCGGTCAGGATCATGCCAAGTGCCCGCTTCGGCCCAATGGCGCGCGGCAGCCGATGCAGCCCGCCCGCGCCAGCCGCCAGGCCAACACGCGGTTCCGGTAGCGCAAAGATGGCATTCTCGGCGGCGATGATCAAATCGCAGGCGAGGGCGATTTCAAATCCGCCCCCCATGGCAATGCCATTCACTGCCGCGATCACAGGCTTTTCCAAATCGAACCGGCTGGTAAGGCCAGCAAAGCCGGAAGGCGGCATGGGGCGGCGCTTACCGGCGGCCTGCACCTTCAAATCATTGCCGGCGGAAAAGGCGCGATCCCCCGCGCCAGTGACAATGCCCACCCAAAGATCAGGGTTTTGTGCAAATTCATCCCAAACCTTCTCCAATTCCTCATGCGCATCGGCATGCAGCGCATTCATCACCTCGGGACGATTGAGCGTGACGATGCGCAAGCGCCCGTCATCCTGCACCTTGCAAAAACGATAATCGGTCATGCGGCTTCCTCCGTTTCGGACGATAAAAGGATCAATGCATCCAATAGGCTGCATCCTTGGCCGTCAGGATGCACCAATACTGGATTGAGATCGAGTTCTTGCAAGTTTTCGCCCATGGCAGCAGCAATTTCGGAAACATGAGTGATCAGCGCGACCAGTGCATCAATATCCGCCGCGGCGCCGCCACGCACACCTTCCAGCAAAGGAAAGGCGCGCAGCCGACGCAGCATGGCATGGGCTTCGCTGGGTGAAACCGGGGCAGGTGCAAAGACAATATCGCGCAGCACCTCAACATGTACGCCACCAAAGCCGACCATGAGCGTCGCGCCGAAATCCCGGTCGCGCGTCACGCCCAGAATCATCTCAATGCCAGGCGCCGCCATGGGCTGCACCAAGACGCCGTGCAGATCGGCCTCCGGCGCATATTCCCTGCTTGCGGCCATGATGCGATCAAAAGCGGCACTCGCCGCAGCGGCATCCTGAATATTCAGGGCAACACCGCCTGCTTCGGTCTTGTGTGGAATATCGGGCGATTGAATCTTGAGCGCGACTGGCACCCCGAAGGCGGTTTGGGCGACCGCTGCCTCGGCCGCGTTGCGGGCAATGATATCGCGGGGCATGGCGATGCCGGCGGCGCGCAGCAATGCTTTCGCCTCATATTCGGCAAGCATACCCTGCCGACCTTTCATCATGGCAGCGGCTTCGGGCGCCAAGGTCAAAGGCTTCGGCGGCGCAAGCAGGGCAGGGCGCGTTGTTTCCAGAAAATCGTGATACTGCGCCATGCTGGCCAGCGCACGCACCGTGCCGGAGCCAGTCGCGAAACAATGCAGTCCGAGCCCTTCCAGAATGGAGCTGGAAGCATCCGATACCAGCGTATAGCTATGCAGCAGAACGGGCTTTGGCCCGCGCGCAAAATCACGAATGGCTTCACCTTCGCGCTTCAACCGTGCCTCATGCGCGAAGGAACCCGCCAGGATGAAGGCATCGAGATAGGGCGCATCATAAAGAATATTTAGCGCATCAACGAAGCTCGCGGCACCCTGGCCACCGCCGGCGCCTTGGCCCGTAAGGTCAACGGGGTTCACCGGCGATCCATAGGCGGGCATGATGGCACGCAGGCGCGCTTGCCGTTCCGGATCAATTTCCGGCACTTCCAGCCCGAAGCGCGCGCAGGCATCGGCCAACCAAACACCCGTGCCCCCTGAAGGGGAAATCACCGCCACGCGTCGGCCTGCAGGCAGGCTATGCTTCACCAGGCCCGCGGCAATATCCAGCAATTCATCCTGATCATCCCCGCGCAGCACGCCATGGCGCGTCAGCATCGCATCACATGCGGCATCTTCACCGCCAAGCGCACCAGTATGGGAAGCCGCTGCCCGGCGTCCCGCATCCGAACGCCCTGCCTTGCCAAGGATAACCGGCTTGCCGCGCCGCGCCGCTTCCTTGGCCATGGCCAAAAACGCATCCGGCCGCGTGAAGCTTTCAAGATAAAGGAGCAAAGCTGCCGTGCCTTCATCCTCGATCAAATGATGCGCGAAGGCTGCTAGATCCAGGTCAACCTGATTGCCGACACTGACGATAGTGCCAAAGGAAAGCCCTTGCGCCGCGCCGCGATTGAACAGCGCAAAACCAAGCCCGCCACTTTGCGCAACCACGCTGATATCGCGCCCAAGGGGGCCGGCGATGCTTTTGACATGAACCGCCGGGCTGAAAGTGGGCGCGATCTTGGCGCGGATATTGAAGAATCCTTCCGCATTGGGGCCTGCCACGCGAATGCCGGTCCGTTCAATCACCGCGCGCAAATCCCGCTGCAAGGCAGCGCCTTCGGCGCCCGCTTCTCCAAAGCCGGAGCTGAAGACAATGGCGCCCGCAATCCCCGCCGCCGCGCATTCAGCCACAGCCTGTGCAACGATGGGCGCGGGGACAGCGATCAAGGCCAGATCAATCGGGCCCGGAGCTTCTGCAATGGATCTGAAAGCTGGCAGCCCATGCAGAAGGCCACCGCGTGGATTGATAGGCAGAAGCCGCCCTTCATAGCCGCAGGAAATGAGCGTCGCCATGATCTTGCCGCCGATTTTGGCACTACCTTCGGAAGCTCCAATAACGGCGATGCTTCTGGGGTTCAGAAAATAGTCTGGAAGCAAGGTGTTTCTCCCTCATGCGGCATTGCCGTCTCAGGGTGAAGCATAGGCATTGCCGCAAGGCTTGCACCATAGGGGTCAGTTGACGCGTCGCGTCAGAGCTTTCAGGCTGCACAAGACAATGGCGCAGAAAGGCCCTGGCGGCCTGGCGCTGAAGCCGGAGGAGGTGCCACGCCATGGCTATGACCCGTCGGACAGCAATGATTGGGCTTGGCGGCATGGCCGCAGCGCCAGCTTCACTGGCTCAGCCAAGCATCATCCCTGCCTGGCCATCACGCCCGCTGCGATTGGTTGTGACTTTCGCACCCGGCGGTTCAACGGATTTAATTGCGCGCCTGGTTGCAACCGGTTTGCAGGAACGCTTGGGGCAGCCGGTGATTGTGGAGAATCGTGCCGGGGCTGGCGGTACCATCGCAACCACCCATGTCGCGCGTTCCGAACCCGATGGCTATACCATGGTGCTGGCATCCAGCACCGTCATGGCGATTGGGCCGGCGCTTTATCGGAATGTGCAATATGATCCGATCCGAGACTTCAGCCACGTGGTGCTGCTTTCGACCAATCATCTTGTGTTTGTTACGAATAACCGTGTGCCCGCCCAAAACCTGAATGACCTAGTGCGGCTTGCCCGGACAACCAATGGCGGGTTGAACATGGCGTCGTCAGGCTCCGGTTCGCTCAATCACATGCTGATTGTGCTGTTTGGCAATGTCAGTGGCGCGACACTGAACCATGTGGCCTATCGCGGTGCAGGGCCGGCCATGGCGGCCGTAATTGGTGGCGAAGTGCATGGCATGTCTGACAGCCTTCCTTCCGCCGCGGCGCATATCCGGCAGGGTGCCGTACGCCCGATCGCCATTGCCGGAGAAACCCGCACCCGCAACTTCCCGGAAATCCCAACCTTTCGCGAACAGGGTTTTGATTTGGTGAGCTACGGCTGGTTTGGCCTTTCCATGCCAAGCGCAACGCCCACGCCCATTCTTGATCGGCTGCACCGCGAAGTGAGTGCAGTTTTGAAGACACCCCATGTGGTGGAGCGCATGGCTGAATTTGACGCTACGCCCGGTAGCATCTCGCGCGAAGCCTATTCGGCCATGGTCAGGGCGGATTACGAAAGATGGGGGCCTTTGGTACACGCTTCCGGCGCTATGGCGGAATGAGCGGAGGCTGAGATTACCTTCGCCCGAAAGGGCCTAGTGCGGTTCTTAACCCTCGACAATCGCCTGATCACGGATCAGCATCAACTGGCGCAGCGCAGCCGAAATCGGCGCCTTGGCACCGGTCGCGTTATTCACAATCACGCATACGGCGCGCCCGGAACACAGCAGCCCATCACGCCACAACCCGTATTCATGGATGAAGGAGCTTCGCCGGAAGCTCACCGCGCGCACGGTCAGCAGCACATCCTCATTGAAATGCCCGGGGCGCAGGTATTTGGCTTCGATTGAAGCCACCACCGGCCCTTCCGCATCCGCCCCAAAGCGCCCACCCGAGGCAAGCCACCAATCAATCCGCATATCCTCAAACATCGTGAAATAGGCGGCATGATTGATATGGGCGTAGATATCGCATTGAATCCAGCGAATGCGATGCCGCCGCGCCATGGCCCAATGGCCTTCCACCTGGAATTCAGCCCGCGTCGCTGCGTCCATCTGCCATGCTCCGTAACATTCATCCTCTACACCAGCATGCACGGCGCGGCGCAGGACGCAAACAGGCGTGGCGAATTTTCTTGCGGTTGGCGGCCTACGCGCTAACATCGCGGGCAAGTAATGAAACCGGGGGGAACGCATGTTCAGGCGGCGTCAATTGGCTCTATTGGGTGGTGGCGTCTTGGCCATGCCTTGGGTCAAATCGGCCAAGGCGGCATGGCCCGTGGATCGTGCCATTGAAGTGATTGTCCCTTTCCCGCCTGGTGGCGGCGTGGATGCGGTGGCGCGTTTCGCGACGCATCAGGTCACCCCACGTTTGCCGGGTGTGCGCTTTGTCATCAGCAATCGCCCCGGCGCTTCCGGACAGCTTGGCATGGAAGCCATCTTCAACGCGGCACCAGATGGCTATACGCTCGGCACGATTGGCAGCTTGAATGTCTCCACCCTGCCGCTGGAACGGCCCGTACGCTGGAAGGCCGAGGAATTCACCTATATCGCCAATATTGTTGATGACGCCTGCGGATTATGGGTGCTGGCCAATTCTCCGCTACGCAGCCTTGGCGATGTGGTTGCGCGGCTACGTGAAAAGCCGGAAGCGCTTTCGGTTGGCAGCGCTGCTGGCGTTGGTTCCGATGACCATCTGGTGCTGCTGGGCCTTGAAGAGGCGGCGAATATCCGCGCACTGCACGCGCCCTTCAATGGTACGGCTCAGGTGCAGCGGGATTTGCTCTCTGGTGCGGTGGATGTCGCTTCCTTCAACATGAGCGAGGGAATTGTTTTGATGCGTGAGGGCCGTATTCGCTGCCTTGCGCAGGCATCGCCCGAGCGCTGGTCGGCAGCAGCGCAAGTGCCGACCTTCCGCGAATTGGGCTTTGATGTGGTGATTGGCAGCGCGCGCGGCATTGTCGGACCGCCCGGCCTGCCGCCAGAGGTGGTGCGCCTGCTGGATGCCGCCTTTCGTGAAACCCTTACCGATCCGCGCTTCGCGCAAGAAGCCGAAAAGGTTTCCCTGCCGTTGCGCCCCCTGGTGGGGCCGGAATATCGCGCCATGGTGCTGGCGGAAGGGGAGGCGGTGCGCGCCCTTTTCGCGCGCAGGCCCTGGAAGCGTTGATCAGTGAGTTGCAAGCGCCAGCCATGAGCGCTTAGGCTGAGATCCATAATCTGGGAGGAAAATCATGATCAATCGCCGCAGTCTTTTGGCATCCGCAGGCTTGCTCGCCGCGCCCGCCATCGCGAAGGCGCAAACGCCATGGCCGGGTGACAAGCCCATGGAAGTTATCGTGCCTTTCCCCGCCGGTGGCGGCGTGGATATCATGACCCGCCTGGTGATGCCCCTGATTGCGGCGCAAATCCCTGGCCTTCGCCCGGTGACGATCAACCGCACGGGTGCTGCCGGGCAGATTGGTCTTGAAGCGACCTTCAACGCGGCGCCTGATGGCTATACCATCGGCGCCACCACCATCCCCGCGCATAACGCCATTCCACTGGAACGCCAGGTGCGTTACCGCGCCATGGATTTCACCTTCATCTGCAATATCGTCGAAGACGCCAATTGCTTTTACGTGCGCGCTGATAGCCCGCTAAAGTCCTTGCAGGATTTGGTGGCGGCGGCGAAGGCTCGGCCAGAACAGATCACCTATGCCACCACGGGCATTGGCAGTGATGACCATCTTTTCGTGCTGCATTTTGAAGCCCTGGCAGGGCTGAGGCCGATGATCCAGGTGCCCTTTGCCGGCGCCGCGCCGCTTATTCCGCAATTGCTCGGTGGCAATATGGATGTCGCGGCGATCAATGTGAATGACGCGATCCAATTGGCGCGCGAAGGCAAGGTGCGCATGCTGGCGCAAGCCGCCGCGGCACGCCAGCCGGAAGCGGCCGATGTGCCGACCTTCCGCGAATTGGGCTTTGACCTGGTGCATGGCGCCAGCCGCGGCATTGTCGGCCCGCCCAATATGCCGCCCGCCATTGTGGCGCGTCTTGAAGCGGCCTTCCGCACTGCTTTGGCCGATGAGAATTTCAAGCGCGAAGCAGCGCGCAATTTCATGCCGCTCAATACCCTTGTCGGTGCTGAATACCGCGCCTTCGCGCAATCCGTGGATGATCGGCTGAAGCAGCTTTGGCAGGTGCGCCCCTGGCGCGTAGGGTAAGGGCAGGGGTTGTTATAGCCCCGCCTTTTCAAGCCGCATGATGGCGCGCGCCATGGCCTGGGCGCGCGGGATCATGCTGTCAATTTCCAGATATTCTTCCGGGCTATGCGCCTTGCCGCCGACGGGACCGACCGCGCAAATCGTGGGCGCGCCAATCGCGGCCGTAAAGCCGCTATCGGCACAGCCGCCGGAAAACTCGCCACCAACCTTCAAGCCGCTATCGGCTGCGGCACCATGGTACAGCGCGAAAACACGCTCACTTGCCGGTGTTGCATTCAAGGGCAGGAATTCGCCCTTGATGACCAGCTTCGCCTTGGTGCCGGGCACGAAGGACCTCGCGACAATTTCGTGCAGCTTTCCCACAACCTCATCCCGATCCGCCAATTCAACATAGCGCAAATCAATCTGGAATTGGCAGGCGGGGGCGACGGTATTCACGCTCTGCCCACCGCTCACCAAGCCAACATTCAGCGTAATGCCGCGCTTGAGGTCGGTCAGCGCATGAATGGCAACAATTTTTTGCGCCGCTTCGCCAATGGCGCTGATGCCGGCTTCGAAGTTACCGCCGGAATGGGCGGCCTTGCCTTCAATATCCACCACGGAAAACACGCCTCCCTTGCGCCCTGTCACCACATTGCCGGAAGGCCGGCCCGGTTCGCTATTGAAAACCACCCGCGCGCTGCGCGCCTCATTTTCAATCACCGGGCGGCCTTCGGGGCTGCCGATTTCCTCATCGCCGGTGAAAAGCCCAACCAAGGGCCCGGGTGCGCCGCCGAATTTATGGAACGCGGCCAGCACAAACATATTCATCACAATGCCGGCCTTCATATCGGCCACACCTGGCCCATAGGCGATATTGCCCTGAATGGTGAAAGGCCGGCGTTCCGGTTCTCCCTTCGGGAAAACCGTGTCGCGATGCCCCATCAGCACGATATTCTTCTGCTGATTGCCGGAAGCGATTTCATGCGCGCCGGGCACGATGCCGCGCAAGCATTCGCCATGTTTTTCGCGCGGCACAACCTCCACCGCGATGCCCTGGCCCTCCAGGAAGCGCTTTACCTGCTGGCCAGTGCGATCAACGCCCGCCTTGTCATAGGAACCGCCATCGGTATTCACCATTTCCTTGAGTTCAGCGATCATGGCTTCTTGCTGCGTGGCAAGCCAGGCGGTGATTTGGGCTTCGGTGGTCATGGTATCCTCGAAATTGTCAAAACCAGCCGCAAGCCTGCGCTACCGATGCAGCGCAGACAAGAGAGCTATTCAATCTTGCCCAGCGCACGGATCACGCGGAGCAACCTCGCCGAATCCTCATCAAAAAAGCGTCGGAAGGCATCGCCGTCGCGGAAATCGAGTGTATTGCCGCTGCCGGCCATGATGCGCTGAAACTCTGCATCCTGTGCCACTTGCCGTGATGCGTCGCGAATGCGGTCAATGATCGCGGGCGGCGTGCCGGCAGGCGCGAAAAGCCCGACCCAGATGTAGAATTCCACTTCCGCGAAACCCTTTTCCAACAGCGTCGGCACATCCTCAAACCCCTTGAGGCGCTGGCGGCCCCAGGTGGCGAGTGCGCGCAACCGCCCATCGCGCACATGCTGCGCGACAGGCCCGGGGCCGGAAGAAAGCGCCTGAACCTGCCCGCTTAGAATCGCGGTCAGCGCCGGCCCGCCGCCTTGGAAGGGCACATGCAGCATTTGCAAGCCTGCGGCTTGGGACAGCATCGCCATCGGCACATGTAGCGCTGAGTAATTGCCCGCCGAGGAATAGGCGATCTGGCCTGGCTTGGCTTTCACCTCGGCGATGAATTCCTCGATGGTGCGAATGGGGCTGGATGCGGGCACCACCAGCACGGTGGGATCGGCGGAAAACAACGCAATCGGCGTCAGCATATCGGGCGTATAGGCCGGCGTGCGGCCATTGATGCGGGCTGCTTCCGGCAGGAAGGTCATGGAAGAAAGGCCCATCAGCAGCGTATAGCCATCGGGCGGGCTGCGTGCGACGAAACCATTGCCGATTTCACCCGCCGCGCCACCGCGATTGGTGATCGGCACCGGCACGCGCCAAATCCTCTCCAGCGTTGCAGCCGCAGGGCGGCCCACCACATCGGCCTGTCCGCCAGGCGGGAAGGCAACCACGATGGAAACGGCGCGCGTTGGGAAATTCTCCTGCGCCAATGCCGGCATGGCGAAGGGGAACGCGGTGGCCCCGACCAGAAGTGTGCGTCTTTGCATGTTTGATCCTCCCATTTTTTGTTGTTCGTTCAGGCGACGGGATTTTCGAGAACGCCAATCCCGCCGATTTCAATCCGCACGACATCGCCTTTTTGCAGGAACTTCGGCGGGGTGAAGCCGATGCCAACACCAACCGGTGTGCCGGTGGCAATCACATCGCCTGGCTCCAGCGTGATGGCGGCGCTGATCGCTTCAATCAGAGTCGGCACATCAAAGATTAAATCCGCGACAAGCGCATCCTGACGCTTTTCACCATTCACATGGGTGATCAGGCGAAGCTTGGTGGGATCGGGCGCTTCATCGGCAGTCAGGATAGCGGGGCCCATGGGGCAGAAACTATCCAAGCCCTTGCCCAACACCCATTGGCTATGGCGCTTTTGCAAATGCCGCGCGGTCACATCATTGATGATGGTGTAGCCAAACACATGGGAAAGTGCGGTGGCCTTGCTGATGCCGCGCCCGCCCGTGCCGATCACAATCGCCAATTCGCCTTCGTAATCAAGCCCGCCGGTCGGGTCCAATTGGCTCAGGATGGGTTCGCCCGTCGCGATGATGGCGGTGTGCGGTTTGGAGAATACAACCGGGAAGGGCGGCACCACATCCTTGGCCCCGCCATCAAAGCCCGATCCCGCGAATTCCTTGGCGTGTTCATGGTAATTCTTGCCAACGCAGAACACGTTCTTCGGCGGGCGCTGAATGGGGGCCAGGATCTTCGCCCCATGCACCACCGGCGCCTTGCCAAGCGCATCCCGCGCCAAGGCCAGAGCCGAATGCCCCGCGGCAATCAGGCCTATCATATCACGCGGCAGGGCAGGGGCGACGGCGGTAATGTCGCGCAGCGCGCCCGCTTCATCCAGCGCACCGATCCGCACACCGGCGGCATCCGAGAAAGTGACCAAACGCATCAGTTCATCCTTTTGACTTTCGCTGAGTCAGGTAGCGCTTTCTGCGGGATTTGCCAGAGGCAGGCTCGCCGCGCGTTCCAAGGCCCGCGCCCCGCGCAGCGCCAGATCATCTTTGTAAAGCGGCGCCACAATCTGAACGGCGCGCGGCATGCCCTCCGCATCTAAAGCCACCGGCACGGAAATCGCCGGTTGGCGCGTCAGGTTGAAGGCGAAGGTCCAGGGCGCCCAATCGCGCCACAGCGCCTCTGCCGGGCGGATGGTCGGCTGATCGGCGGCGAAGGCGGCGGTCGGCGTGCAAGCGGTCAGCACCAAATCATAGCGCTGGTGAAACCGCGCCATGGCATGTGCCGCTTCCAGGCGCATCGCCTCGGCGGCCAAATAATCTACCGCGAGCATTTCGCCCTCCCGCGCGGCGACCTCGGCAATGCCGGCATCGAGCAAATCGCGCTTGTCTTCAGGTGTGGTCACGATGATGCGCGCCAGCGCCACGCCCCAGACGCGGCCAAAAATCGCGCGCGTGTCGGGCAGGTCAGGATCGGCTTCCTCAACAATCGCGCCCTGGTCTTCCAAAAGCCGCGCAGCGGCGGCCAGTACTGCTTCGCCTTCCGCATCCAAGGGCGGCGCGAAACCCATGCGCCGTACCACCGCCACGCGCAGCCCCGCCACGCCATCTTCAATGCCGCCAAGCCAATCGCGCGGGTCATCCGGCAGGGCATAGGGGTCGCGTAGATCATGCCGCGCCATGGCGCCGAACATCAGCGCGGCGTCGCGCACCGTGCGCGTCATGGGGCCGGCCACCGCGACATGGCCAAAGGCACCCAGCGGCCATTGCGGGATGCGCCCGAAGGAAGGCTTCATGCCGACCAGCCCGCAAAAGGCCGCCGGGATGCGAATGGAACCGCCGGCATCGGTGCCGATATGCAGCGGACCAAAACAAGCCGCGCCCGCTGCCCCGGCGCCAGAGGATGACCCGCCAGGCGTCCGCTTGGGGTTCCAGGGATTGCGCGTAATGCCATGCAGCGGGCAATCGCCGGGCGATTTCCAGCCGAATTCTGTGGTGGTGGTTTTGCCGATGATCACCGCGCCCGCCTGCTTCAGCCCCAGCACGGCGGGAGCGTCTTCACTGGCGGGCGTCGTATCCGTGGAGCGGCTGCCGCGCCTGGTCGGGAAACCCGTCAGGTTCAGCAAATCCTTCACTGTGGCGGGCACACCATCCAGCATGCCCATTGGCCGGCCCACCTGCCAGCGCGCCTCCGCCTCGCCCGCCGCTTGCAGGGCGCGCGGGTTCATGGCGGCAAAGGCATTTACCCAGGGGTTATAGCGGGCAACGCGCTCCATCACCGCCTTCAGCGCCTCCACCGGCGAAAGGCGCCGCCGCGCGTAAAGCCCCAGCAGGGTTTCGGCGGACATCAGGGCGGGATCGGTATCGCTCATGGGGGTTCCGGTATGCTGGCTAAGGGTGCAGCATGCCGTTTGATTGCAGGCAGGAGAACCCCCGATGACCGACAAAGCCGCCAAGCCCTGGGAATGGCCCGAAGCGCAATGGCGCGAAATTGTGGGCCGCGCCCGCGCTGGGCGCTCCTTGGCACCCACTTCCTGGCCTAATGAGGCGCGCTGTTGTGTCTCGCTCTCCTTCGATGCGGATCACGAAACCATTCCGCTGCGCGATGCGGATGAAAGCCCGATGCGCATCAGCCAGGGGCAATATGGCGCCCGTCAGGGCGTGCCGCGCATCCGCGCCTTGCTCGCGCGCCATGACATCAAGGCGAGTTTCTTCTACCCCGCTGTCTCAGCACTTTTGCACCCGGATGAGGTGCGCGCTGTAGCCGATGAGGGCCATGAGATCGGCATCCATTCCTGGATCCATGAAGCCAATACGCAATTGCCCCCAGGCGTGGAACGAGAGCTCACCTTCCGCGCCGCTGATACGCTGGAAAAACTGACGGGCCGGCGCCCTGTTGGCATCCGCACCGCGTCTTGGGATTTTTCGGTGGATACGCTTTCGATCATCCGCGAATTGGGATTGCTCTATGATTCATCGCTGATGGCGGATGATGATGCCTATGAATTGCTTGATCAGGGAACGCCGACGGGCATTGTGGAATTGCCGCCAGAATGGATCCGCGATGATGCGGTTTACTTCAACATGCTGCGCTTTTCGGGACTTCGCCCCTATACGCCGCCTTCAAGCGTGGAGGAGATTTTCACCGCCGAGTTCGAAGGCGCCTATCGGGAAGGTGGCTTGTTCCTGCTGACCATGCACCCGCATGTGATCGGCCACCGCAGCCGCATCGCGTTGCTCGATCGGTTGGTGCAGCACATGAAGGGTTTTGGTGATGTCTGGTTCGCGACGCATGAGGAAGTGGCGCGCTGGTGCAAGACTCAGGCTGGCATGAAGTGATGAGGCACCCCGCCCGAGCGTTGTCTCGGGCGGGGCTGTTCACATCAGGTCACAACAATATCGAATTGCTTGGCAACCGCGGTCCATTCCGTGATTTGCTCCTGCATCAGCTTCACGAAATCGCCATTCAGTGGCGAAGGCCGGCGCGGCAGGGTCTGCAAATCTTCAAACCGCGTCATCAATTCGGGCCGCGCCAGGATGGGGTTGACCAGGCCGGCAAGCCTTTCCGTGATGGGCTGAGGAAGGCCCTTCGGTGCGGAAAGCCCGAGCCATTGCGCTGACGTCAGCTTCGGGAAGCCAAGCTCAGCGAAGGTCGGCACATTGGGGAAGGCGGGCAGGCGCTGCGGCGAGGAAACCGCCAGCGCGCGCAACACGCCATCCTTCATCAGCTGCACATTGGTGGTGATGGGATCAATCAGGCTTTCAATCTGATTGGCCATCAAATCCTGCATGGCGGGCGCGCTGCCACGATAGGGCACGTGATCCAGATTGGTCACCTTGGCTTCGCCGGACAGCATGGCACCCAGCAAATGCGGCGCCGAACCAATGCCAGAAGACCCGAAGCGCACCGGCTGCGTCTTCGCTGCGTCCAGATAATCCGCGAGCGTCTTGAAGCGGGACTCAGACTTCACCAGCAGCACATTCGGCGCTTCCACCAAAAGCCCGATATGGGTGAAATCCGTGACCGGGTTGAAGGGCAGCGTCGGCATGGTGGCCGCCGAGAAGACATGCACCGAAGCGTGCGAAACCAGCAGCGTATAGCCATCGGCGGGCTGCTTCGCGACGAAATCCGTGCCGATCACGCCACCGGCGCCGGCGCGGTTTTCCACCACCACGGTTTGGCCAAGCGCCTGGGACAGGGCAGGGGCCATCAGGCGGCTCACCGTATCCACCAGGCCACCCGGGGGGAATTGCGCGATCAGGCGGATGGACCCGCGGGTGGGCCAAGCGCCGCTTTGCGCGGAGAGAATGCCCGGGCTCGCCAGCGCGCCGGCAAGGGCGCCTCCGGTTAGGCCAAGAAGACGACGACGGTTCATGCGAAAGCTCCTTGCTATTAAACCGGCACTAACCGCCTAAAAATCGGGCAAAATTACCCGAATTCCTGCGATGGTACCGCTTCTGCCCTGGAGCTAGGCAATCACCGTGCCAAGCAGATTAATCCGCCTTGATCCCGGCTTCGCGCACAATCTGCGCCCAGCGCTTCATGTCTGTTTCAACCAAAGCGATGAAGGCAGCCCGGTCCAGCCGGTTGGGGGCAGCGCCCAATTCCACCAGCCGTTCACTGAGGGCGGGTGTCGCCAGGCTTTCCACCAGTGCAGCATTCAGCCGATCCGCCACGGGGGCGGGAATGCCCGCCGGGCCGCTAATGCCGAACCAATTCGCCGCGACAAGCTGCCCAAGCTCAAGCTCTGCCACTGAGGGCACATCGGGCCAGCGCGCCAGGCGTTGTTCCGTGGTGATGGCGAGCAAGCGCAGGCGTTCATTGCGCCCAACATCAGGGATGGCGGCGATCAGCCCATCAATATTGCCCGCAATCACGTCAGTCGCTGCCGGGGCTGCGCCGCGATAGGGCACATGGGTGATGTCCACCCCCGCCAGCCGCTTCAGGATTTCCAGCTTGGCGTGAGACGACGTGCCATTGCCATTGGACCCAAAGCGAATATTGCCGGGTTTGTCGCGCGCGGCGGCGATCAGCGCGGGCAGGGTTTGCCAGGGGCCGGTGGCGGAAACCGCAATGGCACTCGGTACTGCGGCGAGCAGCCCGATATGGGTGAAATCGCGCATTACATCATAGGGCATGGAAGGCAGCATGGCCGGCGCAATCCCCTGGGAGGCGATGTTGGACAGCAGAATGGTGGTGCCATCGGGCGCGCTTTTGGCAACCGAATCACTGCCAACGACGCCGCCCGCCCCGGCGCGGTTTTCCACCACCACTGGCGCGCCAAGGCGGGCCTCCATCTCTCGTGCCACCAGCCGCGCCAGCAAATCCGCCGTGCCGCCAGGCGGGAAGGGGACAATGAAGCGGATGGGCCGCGCCGTTTGTGCGCCCGCCGCCAGGGCAGGGGTGGCAAGGACGGCAGCCAGGATGGCGCGGCGCTTGGTGGTTTTCATGTCGTGATCCCCTGGAAATTCGGGCTTTCCATAGACCAGAAGGCGCCGCCATGTCTTCATGGGGCGAGAGGATGCCATGTCACTTGCCTATGCGAGGAAGGGCCTGCTTGGGGTGCTGACCCCTCAGGCCAATACCACGGTGGAGCCGGAATTTTCGCTGCTGCTGCCGCCCGCGACGGCGATGCTGACCGCGCGGCTGGTGAGTGCGCGCCCCAGCCTGAATGATCGGCTGCGTGATTATGTCGCGGGGCTGGAAGCCACTTGCGCGCAATTCGGCAATGCGCCGCTTGGCGCGATTGCCTTTGCCTGCACAGGTTCATCCTATCTGGTGGGTCCGGAAGCCGAGGACGCCGCCGTGGCGCGGCTTTCCACCCGCGCGCCCTTCATCACCGCTGGCCGGGCCGTGTGTGAAGCCTTTGCCGTGCTAGGCGCCAAACGCATCGGACTGGTTTCCCCGTATCCGCCGGATCTGACCGAAGCCTCAGCCGCTTATTGGAAAGCGCGGGGGTTTGAGGTGGCGCGCGTTGTCTCCGTCGCCACACCGGGCGCCGCCTTTCACCCAATCTATGCCCTGGCCGAGGGTGATGCCAGCGCGGCGCTTGCCGCCATGCAAGGCGCGGGGGCTGAGGCGATTATTCTGCTGGGTACCGGCATGCCCTCCCTCGATGCCATCCTGGCGCAGCCGGAAGTGGAGGGCGCGCCGGTGATTTCCTGCAATCTTGCCTTGATGTGGCGCGCCATGGCGGCGTTGCGGGGTGAAGCTGCGGATGCGGCTTCACTCAAGCGTTGGATTAGCGGTGCCGATTGGCGAGCGCGCTATGCCGAACGGCTTAGCTTGTAGCTACGGCCGCCGCGCTTCCGTCACCCCAATCATGGCATCGCGCGTGACAAGCTGCTCCAGCTTCGCCGCATCCCAGCCTTCAGTGCCCGAGGGCCGGCGCGGCACGACCAAAAACCGTAGCTCCGCATTGCTATCATGCACTCGAATGCTGGTGCCTTCGGGCAATTGCGTGCCGAATTCGGCCAACACGCCGCGCGGGTCCCGCACTGCCCGCGCGCGATAGGCGCGGCTTTTGTACCAGGCGGGCGGGCGGCCCAGGACGCTGCGCGGGTAGCAGGAACACAGCGTGCAGACGACAAGGTTATGCACATCCGGCGTATTGAACAGCGCCGTCAGCACGGTCTCCCCACGCGAAAGCCCCAATTCCTCCACCGCCGCACCAGCATCAGCGGCAAGCCGTGCGGCAAAGTCAGGATCGGTCCAGGCGCGCACCACCACCCGCGCGCCGAGATGTTCGCCCCGGCTATCCATCGCCTCAATCTGGGCGCGGATTTCCTCAGCGCTCAGAATGCCGCGCGCGATCAGTAGGTTCCGCACCGCCCGCCCGCGCAATTGCAGGGGGGAAAGCACGGCAACTCCAGCATCATCATCTTCCTGATAGGGATGGTCATCATGATCATGGTCGTGGTCGTGATCATGATGGTGGTGGTGATGCCCGCCGGGCGCGTCTTCCACCTTGTCTTCACCGGCGGCGCCGAGCCGCGCTTCCTCGGTGAGCAAATCCGCTTCCTGCAATACGCCCTTTTCCTTGAGTAGACTGGAAAAGCCGTGAATCCAGCGCTCATAATAGGGCAGCTTCCAATAGGTCTCGGCGTCGAGCGCTTCCTGCACGCGCCGGCTCTCATCCGTGGTGAAGATGTGGCGCGTCTTATCCGCCAGCAGTAGGCGGATGGCATCTGCCTCCTTCTCCCAATGCGCAGGTTCATGCGCGGTCTGGTCTATCGGCGCGGCGAAGCGGCCGGCGACATCATGGGTCGGCAGGTTGTCGGGTTTTTGGGTCATGTGGGGTGCTCCATCCGGCGCATCTTGCCAGGGCCAGCAATTCAGGCAACATGCTCTAGTGAACCGCCCCGGGTTTGCCGGAGGCTGTTTTGCTTAAGTTATGCTGCCATGGCTGGTTGATCCAGTGAGGCATAGTAGCGTTCTTCGGCTTCCGCGGGCGGGATATAGCCGATTGGTGCCAACAAGCGTCTGTTATTG
>JADCGA010000069.1 GCA_020249265.1 Roseomonas sp. | reverse complement strand
TGGCGCCGCGAAAGCCCGCTGGTCAGCGCTATTCGCACCGCTTCTTTGCGAAATTCATCCGTCCTGCCTATGCTCATGGTTCATCTCCTTTGCTGCACAATATGTGATCAAAGGAGCGGCACAAAACCGTGACAGGTCCAGTCATCATCGAAACCGGCGCCTGGACGAATATGAGCATTGAACATACCGCCAGAACTGGCGCCGATAAGGGCTATGTCATGGTGATCCCGGAAGATGGCTGTTCCACCATGAATGCGGATTGGCATCGCGCTTCCATTGACTATGCCATGCGCAATGTTGCCATGGTGACCAACACGGATGAGGTGATACGGGCGCTTGGCCAATAACTGTGAAGAATTCGAAATATTTTGCCGACACCGTCGCCAATAGGCCAGCGAATGAAGGCTGCACATTCGGGAGCAATCGGAATGCGCTTTTCTCTTTGCAATGAGGTACTGCGTCATTTGCCTTTTCGTGAGCAGGCGAAGCTTTCCGCCGCCCTGGGCTATGATGGTTTGGAGGTCGCGCCATTCACGCTTCATCCCGATGCGCCACATCACCTGAGCAAGGCACAGCGCAGTGATTTTCGTCGGAAGGCTGAAGATGTTGGCCAGCCCATTACGGGGCTGCATTGGCTTCTCCTCACTCCTTCTGGACTTTCCATCACGGAAGCTGCAGTCCATGACAAGACCTGTGATGTCATGCGCGCGCTGATTGACCTCGCGTCTGATTTGGGAGCGACTTATCTGGTGCATGGTTCACCCGCACAGCGCAAAGTGAGTGTTTCGGGTGATGCCGAACGCGCCGAAGCAACGTTAAGAAAGGCCGCCCTGCACGCGCAATCCGCCGGCGTGATGTACCTGCTGGAACCCCTCGACCCAGGTCAGACAAATTGGGCAAGTTCCCTGGCCGAGGCGTTGGAGATCGTCGCACGGATCGGCAGCCCCGCCTTGCGCAGCATGTTGGATGTAAGCGCCGCCGGCAATGGAGAGGCCGAGGCGCCTGATGCGCTTTTGCGACGCTACATGGCCAGGGGTTTGATCGCGCATGTGCACTTGAATGACCGCAATCGTCGCGCGCCGGGACAGGGACAGGATCAATTCGCGCCTATCCTTCGCGCACTCTCCGAAACGGGGTATCAGGGCATTTGCGGTGTTGAACCATTTGCTTATCATCCCGATCCGGTGGCCTGCGCCGCACGCGCCATTGGCTATTTGCGCGGTATCGAGGAAGGGCTCGCAGCGTGAAATTTCGGTTTTTTGCAACAGAAAGATTTGAATGGCGTTTTACCTTGCGCATGCCTTTTCGCTTTGGGGTCATTACCGTGAGGGACGGCATTCAGGCCGTGGTGCGGCTTCGCATTCGCAATGCGGCGGGACAGGAAGGGTTCGGCATGGCCGGCGAGACGCTCGCCGCAAAATGGTTCGACAAGGATGCAGCTTTGACCGATGCCGATAATCAGCATCAGTTACGCCGTGCGCTTGAAATCGCTGAAGCACAGTCACTCGCCGCCGGCTTCAATACGGCTTTTGGCCATTATGCGGAAGGCTATAATGAATACATTGCTGCCTGCGCAACAGAAGGGCTCAATCCCCTTGTGGCGAGCTTCGGTCGCGCCCTTTGGGATCGCGCTGCCTTCGATGCCCTGCTCCGCCTTGCGGGTCTTTCCTTTGATGCTGGTGTGCGCGCCAATCTTTGTGGCATGGCACCGCATGCGGTGATTCCAGATCTTGCGGATTTCGATTTCGCTGCCATGCTTTCGCATGTGCCAAAGCCGTCACGTCTACACGCGCGCCATACGGTTGGCCTGGTTGACCCCATCACCAGCGCGGATCAAACAGACACGGTAAATGACGGTCTCCCCGAAACACTGGAACAGGTTCTGGCGACCTATCGCCATCTCTATTGGAAGCTCAAGGTCAGTGGAAATGTCAGGGATGATATTGCGCGGCTTTGCCGCATTGCCAGTGTTTTGGACCGGCTGCATGGTTATCACGTAACACTTGATGGCAATGAACAATATGAGGATGCCGGCGGCGTATTGGAACTGTGGCGCGCGATGGAAGCCGAGCCAAGACTGGCGCGGCTACGCGCTTCAATTCTGTTCATCGAACAGCCCATCAAGCGCTCTCATGCGCTGCAGGCGAGTATCGCGTATCTGGCTGCTGCGCGGCCAGTGATCATTGATGAAAGTGATGGTGCGCTTGATGCATTCCTGACAGCCAAGTCACTCGGTTATACTGGCGTTTCCAGCAAGGCATGCAAAGGCATTTGGCGCTCCCTGATCAACCTGGCGCGGTGCCGGCGATGGGGCCAGGGTTATTTCATGTCAGCCGAGGATCTGACGACACTGGTCGGGCTTTGTGTGCAGCAAGACCTCGCCTTGGTCAGTGCGCTTGGCCTTTCGCATGTGGAGCGCAATGGTCATCACTTCATTGATGGTTTCGCCGGCCGCCCTGTAGCCGAGGCGCAGGCCTATCGGGCAGCGCATCCTGATCTTTATGAGGATACGCCCTTCGGTCCGCGCCTTCGCATCAATGAAGGTCTGCTCGACATTGGCAGTCTTGCCACGCCTGGCATGGGCAGCGCAGTTTGGCCTGATACCGCGGCCATGCAGCCCATGGAAAAGGCTGCTTGGCCGAAATGAAAACCGCGAAGACGCGCATTGGACAGGCCGCCCGCATCAATTCACCGTGATGCGTGCCTCGCGCACCACACGACCCCATTTTTCCGTCTCGCTCCGCATATAGGCCGCAAGCTCTGCAGGGCTCGAAGTCATGGCATCAGCACCAACTTGCGTCAGCCGGTCTTTCACAGCCTGCAAGGCGAGCGCTTCGCGCAGCACCGCATTCAGCCGATCAATCGCCGCATTTGGCGTGCCGGCGGGTGCCATGACAGCGCCCCAGGATGTTGCTTCCGCAGCGGCAAGGCCAATCTCGCCCACAGTTGGGACATTGGGCAGGGCTGTGTGGCGTCGTGCGCCCGTCACCGCCAAGGCGCGCACCCGCCCCGCCTGTATCTGCGGCAAGGCAGAAGCTATCTGATCCAGCATGACCTGCACCGTGCCCGCCACGGTATCGGTCAGTGCCGGCGCGGAACCACGATAAGGCACATGCTGGATATCCACCTGCGCCACCAGCTTGAATAACTCGGCGACCGTGTGGGTGGATGTACCATTGCCACCGGAACCAAAGGAAAGCCGACCAGGCTGCGCGCGGACCAGCGCAAGAAACTCCTGCGCAGTTTGCGCGGGAACCTGCGGATTGACGATCAGCACATGATCGGTTGCGAAGGCAAGCCCGATAGGCGCCAGATCCGTAAGCGGATTGAAGCCCATATTGGTGTAAAGATGCGGGTTGATGGTCAGCGTTCCCGTTGTTCCCATCAATAAGGTCAGACCATCCGGCGCGCTGCGGACCACATTCTCCACACCAACATTGCCGCCCGCCCCGGTGCGATTTTCCACTGCCATGGGCTGGCCCAAGCGTTCGGCCATGGGTTCGCCTACGACCCGCGCCACGATATCAGTCGCGCCCCCCGCCGCGAAGGGAACCACGAAGCGCATCGGGCGTACCGGCGCCCATTGCGCGAATGCCTTGAAGGGCAACAACAGCGCAGGTGCGGCGAGCGCGGCCCGGCGGGTGATTCTCTTCATTTTCTTTCTCTCCCTGTTTACGCCGCCCTTCAGCGCGGCTTTGTTTTTGTTGCCGTATTTTTGCTTCAGATCAGGCTCGCGTGGCGTTCCTTCATGATACGCAAGACCTCATCCGGTGCTTCTGCCCACCACCGGCGCGATAGCAATTCAACTTCGACAAAACCATCATAGCCGGCAGTGTTCACCATGTTGCTGATCCCTGAGATATCAATCACACCATCGCCTGGCATGCCGCGATCAAAGACAAGATCGGTGGTGGGAACAAGCCAATCGCAGATGTGAAAGCCAGTAATCCTGCCTGCAGCGCGCGTCATTTGGTGGCTGAGATCTGGATCCCACCAGACATGATAGACATCCAAAACAACACCGACGCCCTCCCCCAAAGCATCACAAAGGTCAAGCGCCTGGCCGAGCGTAGATAGGACAGAACGATCCGCGCAGGTCATGGGGTGCAGCGGCTCCAGCCCCAAGGTCACGCCGGCAGCGCGCGCCTCTGGAAGGATCATCTCAAGCCCATCGCGCACCATCTGGCGCGCCTCTTGAATGTCCTTGGAGCCCTGCGGCAGACCGCCGCATACCATGACAAGGCTACGCGCTTGCAGACTATGTGCTTCCTCAATGGCGCGACGATTATCCTCAATCGCGGCAGCGCGCCCTCCGGCATCGGCAGCGGGAAACATGCCGCCACGGCAAAGTCCCGTCACGGTGAGACCGGCGTCCCTTATCTGTCGCGCAGCGGCATGCACACCCATCGCGCCCAGCACATCCCGCCAGGGAGAGATGCCCGGAATGCCATGGCGTGCGCAGCCTTCAATACATTCCGCGAGGCTCCATTTCTCCCGCACCGTGACGGTATTGAGGCTGAGCGGCTTCATGCCACACCATGCAGTGCCAAAAGCTGGCGCATGCGGCTGGCCGCGCGTTCCGGATCGCTCAGCAGACCCGCCGCATCGGCAAGCCGGAACAATTCCGCGAAATGTTGAATGCTGCGCGTGCTCTGCTGGCCACCCACCATCACGAAATGATCCTGGTGGCCGTTCAGCCAGGCCATGAAGACAACGCCTGTCTTATAGAATCGCGTCGGCGCCTTGAAGATATGGCGCGAAAGCGGAACGGTGGGCGCAAGAATATCGTGAAATGTCGCAAGGTCATTCTTGGCGAGGGAGGCAAGCGCGCCCCCTACCGCTGGTGCGATGGGGTCGAAGATACCCAAAAGCGCATCCGAATGGCCTTGTGCATCGCCCGCGATCAGTTCGGCATAGTTGAAATCATCACCCGTATACATCCGCACGCCGCTCGGAAGGCGGCGACGCATGGTGATTTCCTTCTTGTCATCCAAGAGGGATATCTTCACGCCATCCACCTTATGCGCATGCGCGTGGATGACCGAAAGCGCGGTTTCCATCGCCGCCATATGGTCATCATGGCCCCAATAGCCTTCCAGCGCGGGATCGAACATTTCTCCAAGCCAATGAATAATCACGGGCTCTCGCACATTGCCCAGGATACGCGCATAAACACGCTCATAATCGGCGGGACTTTTCGCAGCCTTGGCGAGCGCACGGGACGCCATTAGGATGATACGCCCACCCATTTTCTCAACCGCTTCGCATTGTTCTTCATAGGCGCGGATCACATCATCCACTGTAACATCAGGCCCTGAGGCAAGATGGTCGGTCCCAGCACCGCTTGCGATAACAGCGCCCGGGTGATCCTTCGCGGCATCAAGGCTCAACCGAATAAGCTGCTGTGCCGCCGCCCAATCAAGCCCCATGCCGCGCTGCGCCGTATCCATGGCTTCCGCCACACCAAGGCCAAGGGACCAAAGGTGCTTTCGGAAAGCGATGGTCCGATCCCAATCAAGCATTGCATCAAGCCAAGGATCCTGCTCGACCATGGGATCAGCGACAACATGTGCCGCCGCAAAGGCGATGCGTGGATAGGGCGGCAAGGCTTGCGCAAAATCGCGTGGGGGGCTGGTGGTGAAGCTGGTGATGGAACCATCGGGATTAGGCAGATCAAGGCGCGGCATGTGAAACTTCTCCTCCAGCCATTATGGTTTCGCAATAGCTCAAGTGATCTCCAATGGCGGCAGATCAATCCAGCGTCTCTCCTTCCAGGATTGCAAACCCGCCATGGCAAGCTGCACACCCTTGGCGCCCGCCAGCAAATCCCAGGGGTAATCCTTGGTTTCGCCCACAACATGGCGCAGGAACAATTCCCATTGCGCGCGGAAACCATTTGGATAGGCTTGGCTTTCAGGGATCTTTTGCCAGCCCTCGAAAAAATTGATGGTTTGCGGCACGTCCGGATTCCAAACGGGCTTTGGCGTCGCCACGCGCGGCTGCACCCAGCAATCCGTCAGGCCGCATACGGCAGAGCCATGCGTGCCATCCACATGAAAGGTCACAAGATCATCGCGCCGCACCCGCGTGGTCCAGGATGAATTGATATGCGCAACGATGCCGTCTTCAAGCTGAAAGGTGGCATAGGCCGCATCATCCACATCCGCATCATACCATTGTCCGGCTTCATCCTTGCGGCGCGGAATATGTGTGGCCCCAAGGCAGGATACTGCCTGGACCGGCGCGAAGGTATTGTCCAGAACATAGCGCCAATGGCAGAGCATATCGAGGATGATGCCACCACCTTCCGCCTTCTTGTAATTCCAGGAAGGGCGTTGCGTAGGCTGCAAATCACCTTCAAAAACCCAATAGCCGAATTCACCACGAATACTGAGAAGGCGCCCCAATTGCCCGCTTTCGATCACCATTTTCAGCTTGCGCAAACCAGGCAGGAACAGCTTGTCCTGCACCACCCCATGCTTGATGCCTGCCTGCTGCGCAAGCCGCGCAATATCCAACGCATCGGCCAGGTTATCAGCTGTTGGCTTCTCACAATACACATGCTTCCCGGCGGCAATCGCCTTGCGGATCAGCCCCGCGCGCAGTTGCGTGGTGGCAGCGTCGAAGAAGATTTCGTCCTTGCCATCGGCCAGGCAGGCATCAAGATCAGTGCTGACCCGTTCAATGCGATGCGCCTTGGCAAGCGCATCCAGCTTGCCGCGGTTGCGCCCAACAATAACCGGGTCCGGCATCAATCTATGACCATCGGCCAGCGGTAGCCCGCCTTCCGCGCGGATCGCCGCAATGGATCGAATAAGGTGCTGGTTCATGCCCATGCGTCCCGTGACGCCGTTCATGATGATACCAATGCGGCGTTCCGCCATATGTTTTCCCCCTGGCAAAGTTCTGAACAGGAGATCGGCGAAAAGGCCGCTGATTTCCCGGTTTGGTTGCAGAATTGTTAGGTAGGGACATGGGTGTGGTCAATGGCACCCGGCGGTCAACTTAAGCTCCGCGGGCAGGCAAAGGCTTGGAAGCTTTCTACAATACAGCAGGTCGCGTTCAGATGGTATCATCTGGACGCGTGAAGATGCTCGAAAAGCAAGAAA
This sequence comes from Roseomonas sp., assembly GCA_020249265.1. GTDB lineage: Bacteria > Pseudomonadota > Alphaproteobacteria > Acetobacterales > Acetobacteraceae > Neoroseomonas. Next base: position 14,014 of record JADCGA010000069.1, on the reverse strand, counting down.
ATGGAGCGGGTTGCATGAACCCATGTGAACGCAACATGCTCCAGCTTCACCAAGCGCATATTCCATGCAACAATACCGATGAAGATTGCGCTCGGCATCAGACACGGAGGGACTCTTGGCTCGACATATTGTTGCGAAGGTTGGTGATGTCCCGCCGAATGGCAGCAAGCTGGTGACCGTGCGCGGCCGTCAGATTGCGCTATTCAACGTGAATGAGACCTATTACGCGCTGACTGATCGTTGTCCGCATGAAGGCGGTTCTCTTTGTGCGGGCCTATTGGTGGGGCGGCTCACCTCAAAGGAGCCGGGCACCTATGATCTCTCGCGCCCGCGTGAATTTGTGCAATGTTCCTGGCATGGCTGGGAGTTTGATATCCGCACCGGCCAATCCTATTGCGATCCTGAAGGCATCAAGGCGCGCACCTATCAGGTAACGGTCGAACCGGGTACGGAATTGGCGAAAGGGCCATTTTTGGCGGAAACCTTTCCGGTGACGGTGGAAGACCAATATATTCTCATTGATGTTTAAGGCGCGTGGGGTTTGGCAATGAAAGAATGGCATCGCGTTGCTTCAGAAGAAGAACTTCAGCCTGACACGCCCTTTGCGGCACGCATCGGAGAGATGCAATTGGCGATCATCCGCCTTGCTGATGGCATATTCGCGGTGAATGATGTATGCAGCCATGAATATGCATTGCTATCTGAGGGATTTTGTGAGGACGGCAAACTGGAATGTCCTCTGCATCAGGCCTGCTTTGACATCCGCACCGGCCAGGCACTATCAGCTCCCGCCACCACTGCCATCGCCACCTATCAGGTGAAGTGCGAAAATGGCGATGTCTTAGTCATGATCTGAATGCCGCGACGCATTGTCATCATTGGTGCAGGTCAGGCAGGGCGGCGCTGCGCCGAGGTATTGCGGGAACTGGACCCAGCAGCGGAGATCACGATTTTTGGGGCAGAAGCGCATCTGCCCTATGACCGTCCACCGCTTTCCAAGGCCGTTTTATTGGCGAAAGATTCAGGTACCGCACTTTTTCCACGTTCGGCTGAATTTTATGTGGAGAACCGCATCACACTGCACCTTGGCGAAGCCGTCACGCGCATCGCACCTTCGGACAGGCGTATTGAAACGGCGCAAGGCAGGAGCCTCATCTATGATGCGCTTGTGCTCGCCACCGGGGCCATGGCGCGTCGCCTTGCCATTGCAGAGGCGGATGATCCGCGGGTCATGGTGTTGCGTAGCCTTGATGATGCGCGGGCGTTGCGCCCACGGCTCGTCGAAAGGCCACGCCTCGCGGTGGTTGGTGGTGGGCTGATCGGCATGGAAGTTGCTGCCTCTGCCAGGCAGATGGGTTGCGCTGTTGATGTGCTTGAAGCCGGCGAAAGGCTGATGGCGCGCGGCCTGCCGGCTACCATCAGCACGTACATGGCAAATCTGCATCGGCAGCGCGGCGTGATGCTGCGCATGAACGCGCGGCTCGATCGGATTGAAAGCTCGGCGCAGGAACTCACGCTTCATCTGGCTGATGGATTCCTGCGGGTGGATCTTGTCCTGGTCGGCATTGGTGCCTCTCCGGAAACAGCTTTGGCCGAAGCCGCCGGGATTACTGTTGCGGATGGTATTGTCACCGATCGTTGCGGTCGCACATCTCATCCCGACATATACGCAGCCGGGGAGGTCGCGCGTTTTCCTCATCCGATGAACGCTGATGTTTCAACGCGGCAGGAAAGCTGGCAGGTCGCACAGGAGCAGCCGATTGCAGTCGCGCATGCGATCCTGGGCCAGGACAGGCCCTATGATGTCATTCCCTGGCATTGGACCGACCAATATGATTGCAATATCCAAGTGCTTGGTGAGACCACTGACACGCTTCACCAAATTGAACGGGCAGAAGGCGAAAGACTGACCCTGCTTTGCTGCGACGGCGATGGGCGCGTGCGCGGCGCAGTGCTCATCAATAATGGGCGGGAAGCAACACCCTGCCGCCGCCTCATCGCCAGCGGCAAGGTATTTGATCTGGCAGCGCTGGCCGATACAACGCGGCCCTTGCTCAGTTTTCTGTAAATCATGTTGGGTTCACATGGGTTCACGCAACCCGCTCTACGTCGTTGCTTTACGCGCATCTTCACCGGTTCAGATTTGCCATCTGAACGCGATCTGCTCTCCGCCTTACCAAAGAACTATAATGCGTAGACGGATTTGGCATTGCCGGCGAAGATGGCGCGCTTTTCCTGCTCACTCAGCTGGCACTTGAAGGCATAGCGCGGGTCATCGCTGTCCCAATGCGGATAATCGGTCGCAAAAAGCAGCCGGTCCCAGCCGATCCAATCAATCAGTTTGCGCAGATGGTCAGGATTTTCCGGTTCTTCGACAGGCTGTGTCGTGAACCAGAATTGCGATTTCAGATATTCGGAAGGCTTGCGCCGCAAATGCGGGACTTCGCTCTTCAGCGCCTGCCAATGGCTATCCATGCGCCAGCCAAGCGAAGGCACCCAACCGAAACCGCCTTCAATGATCACCATTCTCAGCTTGGGAAACCGTTCGGCGACCCCTTCCATGATAAAGCTGGCAACCATTGCGGAAAGCGACATGGCGACCGCCTGATGCTCCTCATAATAAAAGGATGCCCAACCACCGCCTGAAACACTGTGGCCGCTGGTGCCGAGTGTGTGCAGCCCAAGCGGCAGACCATAATGTTCGGCTGCTTCATAAATCGGCCAATAGCGCGAACGCCCAAGGGGTTCCAAAGCGCGAGTCACCAGGGAAATCTGGACAAAATCCGGATGCTTTGCCCAACGTTCGATTTCCTTGACGGCAGAGGCCGCATCCTCGCCCGCAACAGCAATGGTTCCCTTCAGGCGCCTATCCTTGCTGGTCCAATCTTCCTGCTGCCATTCATTGACGGCTGAGGAAACCGCCTCAGCAAAGCCTTGCACGCGCTGATCCATGCCGCGCACGGAAAGTGGTTGCAGCATGCCATATTCGATATCGTGAAAATCAAGATGCTGTGCGCGCATGAAATCAAGATCACTGCCCGGTGGCCCGCCAGTCGGCGGCCAGGAATCACGCCGCGACAGGGCCGGTGCCGATTTTGGATAGGGATAGGTGCTGGTGAAAGGCTGGCGCAACCTGAGACCATATTCGCGCCGATGCTGCTGCCAGCGTTGCGGCAGCCAGCGATCAAGCTCCGCCCCTGAACGCAAGGCCGGGTGGATATCGCAATCCACAATCCTGAGCCGCGATTGTGCTTTGCTTTCCTGTTTTGGCAGCGCGATAGAGCTCATGACAAGGACCCTTTCAGGCGGGGATAGGTTGCAAGCGCATTTTCACGCAAAAGCCGCGTACGCAGCCCTTCCGGCAGACCAGGTGCCAGAGCTTCGAAGCCGTCAAAGCGCCAATGCGGCCAATCTGTTGCGAAGAGCAACATGTCGTCGCAGCCAATCATCTCAAGCAGGGCGGCAAGATCATTCGGATCAGGCGGTCCGTCCAAAGGCTGACAGGAAATGCGCACATGGTCGCGCAGAATTTGCGCCGGGCTGCGATCCACCCAGGGCACTTCGCGCCGCAAGGCGCGCCATTCCTTGGTGCCGCGCCAAAGGAAGCTCGGCACCCATCCGATGCCGGCACCCAGCAAGACCAGTTTCAATTTCGGGAAGCGCGTGAAGACACCTTCCGAGATCAGGGAGAGCAACTGGCTCTGGAAGGTCTGCGCGAAATTCACATGATCCTCGATCAGATAGCTTGGCCAACCATTGGCGGTGGGGGAATGGCGCACCCCACTGGTTACTTGCAAGGCGATCGGCATGTCATGGCGTTGCGCGGCTTCATAGATTGGCCAATGGCTGCGTCGGCCAAGGAGTGTTTCGGTCGCGCCAAATAGCAGTACTTGCACGAAGCGCTTATCGGCCGCGCGACGTTCAATTTCCTGCACAGCAAGGGAGGGGTCTTCCACCGGCACCAGAATACCGGCGCGCAGGCGCGCATCCTTATCCAGCCATTCCGTTGCCACCAAATCATTCGCCGCACGACAAAGCGCGGCCACCATATCCACATTATGCAAGGCTGGTGCGCCGAACATGGTGTTGAGAATGCCAATACTGGTGCCGAAGGGCTCCAGGATCTGGCTGCGCAGAAGTTCCACCGATCCGCCAGGCAGCCCCTTTTCCGGCCGCCAATCACTTCGCGCTGTCAGTGGCGCGCCGCGCGGCCAAAGCGCAAGGTCAAGATCATCCAAACCGCGGCCGACCACTTCCTCATGCCAGTGTTCGTCAAGATAGGGCAGCAGCGCCATACAGCCAGGAATCGCCGGGTGGAGATCACAATCAATCGCGCCAATGGTTGCGGCGGGCATGGTTCATTCCTTATGCACGCAGAGCGGCGCGAGCCCGACCTGCCAGCGCCAATATGGTTAAGCGTGCGGCAAATGGGTTTCCAAGTCAAGAAAAGACATCTTATCGCCTTGTCCTGCCAAGGGTTGACCGCTCCGCATGGGCGGGTTTCACTCAGTCATCAGAGTTGTGGGGGGCGTGCCAGTGCGCCAAGGGCGCTCATGCTCGTTCCACTCAGCGTATCAAGGAGCCGGAATAAGGCCTTTAGAAAAGGGAGAAGCATCATGTCCAATTTCAAGCGTCGCGGCCTTATTGGCGTTGGTTTTGCCACTCTTGCGGCACCGGCGCTGGGGCAAACCGCCCCGGGTAGTATTCGCATGATCGTGCCCTATCCGCCCGGTGGGGCCAGCGACGTGATCGCGCGGCTAATGAGCCAACCGATGACCGAGATTTTGGGCCAGACCGTGGTGGTGGAAAATCGCCCTGGCGCCAATGGCGGCATTGCCGCTGAATTTGTCTCTCGCGCGACGCCAGATGGCACGACGCTGCTCATGGGCAACGCCGGACCCAATGCGCTCAATCAGGCGCTTTATGGGCGGCGGCTCAATTATGATTCAATCAATGGCTTCACGCCGATTTCGCTTGTATCGTCCGTGCCCCTGGTGATGGGCGTCTTCCTGGGTTTCTCGCCGCGCAATTTGCAGGAAATCATCGCCTATGCGCGCCAAAGACCAGGTGAGGTCAATTACGCCTCCGGCGGCATTGGGTCTGCGCCGCATCTCACGCTCGCGCAGCTTGGCACAATGTCCAATATCAATTGGGTGAATGTCGCTTTCCGCGGTGGGCAGGCGGCGGTCACGGCGGTGATTGGCGGGCAGGTGCAGGTCATCATGGATACTGCGCCAGTTGTACTGCCGCAAATCCGCGAAGGGCGTATCCGTGCCATTGCCGTGTCAACCCTCAATCGCCTTGCCCAGGCGCCTGATATTCCAACAATTGCGGAACAGGGTTTTCCGGGGTTTGAATCAACCAGCTGGGGCGGCATCATGGCACCGCCTGGTCTGCCGCCCGCCGTGCTGGAACGGCTTCACGCTGCGGTTGTTCGTGTCATGGCGATGCCAGAAATTCGCCAGGCCATGGAACGCCAAGGTATCCAGCCACGCAGCAGCACGCCGGCGGAATTCGCGCAGCATATCTCGTCTGAGGTGCAACGTTGGACCAAAGTGGTGCAGGATGCGGATATCAAGCCAGAATAGACACGCTGAAATACCCACCACCATCAGGGAACGCCCATGCCAACAGCCCCACCGCGCCGCGCAATTGTCAGCGGGGCCAGTTCCGGGATTGGTGAGGCGATTTGCCAGCGCCTTCTGCGAGAGGGCTGGCACGTCACCGGTCTGAGCCGAAGGGCGCCTGCCTGGCAGGCTTCTGGCTATCAGCATCGCAGCATTGATCTTGCCGACACCGGCGCGATTCCGACCGCGCTTGAGGGGCTTTCCGCGGATGCCATCATTCACGCGGCAGGCATGATGCGCGCCGCGCCGCTCGGGTCACTTGATCCATCGGTGAGCGCGACACTCTGGCAGCTTCATGTGGAAGCTGCGGAGCGCCTGGTAAATACGCTGTTGCCGCGGCTTTCTGACGGCGGGCGCATTCTGCTGATTGGCAGCCGTGCTGCCACCGGCATTGCCGGCCGTTCGCAATACAGCGCAGGCAAGGCGGCGCTGGTTGCCATGGCGCGTGCCTGGGCGCAGGAACTTCTGCCGCGCCGGATTACGGTAAATGTGGTTTCCCCTGGCACCACCGATACGGCGATGCTGCGCGATCCTGCGCGCGCCAATAATGCGCCCAAAATTCCACCCATTGGGCGGCTTATTGAACCTGAAGAAGTGGCAGCACTTTCCTGCTTCCTGCTTGGTCCGGAAGCAGGCGCCATCACTGGCCAGCAGATATTCATCTGTGGTGGTTCTTCCCTGTAGCCTGCAATAGGATATGCATCATGAAAATCGTCAGGATCGAGGATTTGCACTGCAATGCCGGTTGGCGGGATTTTTCTTTCCTGAAGATCACAACGGATGAAGGCATCATCGGGTGGTCCGAATACAATGAAGGCTATGGCAGTGCGGGCATTACCGCTGTCATTCGCCGCATGGCAGCCGGGCTGATCGGCGAGAATCCCCGCGCCGTGGAACGCATCATGAGCACGCAGTATGCCATGACGCGCCAGGCGCCTGGTGGCATCAACCAGCAAGCCATGGCTGCGATCGAAAATGCGCTGCTGGATGTAAAGGCGAAGTCACTCGGCGTGCCGGTCTACGAACTTTTCGGCGGCAAGGTACGTGATACCCTGCCGCTCTACTGGTCGCATTGCGGTAGCTATCGCTTTCATCATGCGGCGCTCATGGGGCTTGATCCCATTCGTTCCCTCGATGATCTGGTGGCACTTGGCGCGCATGTGAAGGCGCGCGGCTTTACGGCATTGAAGACGAATATCTTCCGCTTCGATCTCGATCCACCCAATATGCATCAGCCTGGCTTCGGACGTTCCTCAGGCGGACCGGAACTGAATGCTGATGGCGCAACTCTCGCCGCCATCAGGGATGGATTGGCCGCCTTCCGTCAGGGCGCGGGGCCTGAGATGGGCATCCTGTTGGACACGAATTTCAACTTCAAGACTGAGGGCTACATCAAGGTCGCCCGCGCCTGTGAGCCCTTCAACCTGTTTTGGCTTGAAATTGACAGCTACGATCCCGAAGGCCTGCGCCTGATCCGGGATCGCGCGCCCATGCCGATCGCATCCTGCGAGTCGTTGTTTGGCCGGCGCCAATTCCGACCCTTTTTTGAACAGCGCGCCATGGATGTGGCGATTGTTGACGTGCCGTGGAATGGCTTTGCGGAAAGCCACAAGATTTCAACAATGGCCGAAGCCTATGAGATGAATTGCGCGCCGCATAATTTCTATGGCCATCTTTCAACGCTGATGAGTGCGCATTTTTGTGCATCAATTCCGAATTTTCGGATCATGGAAATTGATATTGATGATGTGGCCTGGAAGGATGATCTGGTGACACATCCGCCTATCATCCGTGACGGAGCCTTGATTGTTCCTGATCGGCCAGGCTGGGGCGCGGATATCAATGAGGAAGCGTTACGCACTCATCCACCACGCAACCCGCATCCATAAGACTGGCCTTGTTTCATCCCCGATTGATTTCACCCGTCAGCGGGCTTGGGTGCTGTTCCATGCCGCGATGACGGATAATGTGGGGTCCGGCCGCCTTCTCGCTGCCGGCCCGTTATGGTCGGCCTTGATCAGGGTGGTTGATGCTGGTCTCACATATGGGGTGTCGGGGAAGGGTCATTTGCATCCGTATCGGGTTGATGAAACTGCGCGTTCGGTTGCGCCTCCATCTCTCATCTGTCTGGAAGCAATGAACGTCAAGGCGAAGCAGGCGCAGGGGCGCGTGGTGGCGAAAACATCCAGACAGCAGCCGGATAGCTGACCCAAAAGCGAAATTGTGCGACCCATTGCTGTTGGGTCTGCGCGCGCCACCGTCACGTCGCTGGCAGCAAACCCTGAAAAAATATATCGCACTGTTCCACAAATCCGCACTGTCAATTCCCTGGAAACCATCCGTGAAGTACGCGCAGGAAGGCCGGAGCACATCTTTCAAATGGGACCAACACATGTTCAGGTTGGTTCCAGTAAACCAACGCGCACGGAAAACACTTCAATTGCGCCAGGGCCGCATGTCGGGATAGCCGCTCACTGCCCAGGCGCCATCAACCAGCAGCGACGCGCCGGAGATATAGCTGGCATCTGCACTCGCCAGGAACAGCGCCGGTGCGGCGATTTCCTCCGGTTGCGCGGCGCGCCCTTGCGGGATGCGCTCAATGAAGGCAGCGTGAATTTCCTTATTGTCAAATAGGCGTTTGGTCAGTGGTGTCTGAACAAGTCCTGGAAGTATGGCATTGACCCGAATGCCACTTGGCGTCAGTTCCAGGGCACCGTTTTTGGTCAGCATTTCAACCCCGGCCTTGGCGGTCGAATAGGCTGCCCCGGCATGCATCGGAACATGCGCATTCAGGGAAGCGATATTCACCATCGCGCCATGCCCCTGCTTCAGCATCGCTTGGGCCGCATGCTTCATGGCAAACATCACGCCCTTCAGACAGAGATTGATGGTGAAATCCCAATCAGCTTCCGCCATTCGCGCGATATAGGCGTGCCTATTCGCACCAGCGACATGAAAGCTTGCATGCACGGCGCCAAAACGGTCCAGCGCGGTGGCGAATAAGCGGGCCACGTCTTCCTCTTGCGTGACGTCGCCGACAATGGCGATGCCCGCATCAGCCAACTCTGCCGTCAGCGCCGCGATGCGTTCGGGGTTGATATCATTGGCCACAACCCTGCCACCTTCCTGGACGAAACGCCGCGCAATCGCGAGGCCAATGCCCGAGGCGCCGCCAGTGATGACCGCTACCTGATCCTTGAAACGCATATGCATTTGCGTGATCCTTTCTTATTGCATTTCAAGGGCAGCAATTTTTCTGCCATCGCCGCAAAAATGAAACGCGGTTGATCTCAGCGCCGCCCCGCCGCCGCCATGATTTCCGCGCGGCGCTGAATGGCCCAGCCATAATTATCCGGCCACATCTTCGCACCTGGATCACAACCCAGGCTCTCGGCGGCCTTCAGCGTCCAATACGGATCATACATCAATTCGCGACCAACCGCGATCAGATCAGCCCGGCCTTCCTGCAAAATCGCCTCAGCCTGATCGCCCGCGATGATCACGCCAACCGCCATGGTTTTCACATCAGCATCACGGCGCACGCGCTCCGCATAGGGCACCTGGAAGCCGGGCGGGCGTTCGGCTCGGCTGCGCAAGGGCTGGCCCGAATCATTGGCGCGGAAGGCCGGTCCGCCGGAAATCCCGCCCGCCGAGCAATCCACCACATCAACGCCGCGCGCCTTCAATTCCTTGGCCAGCACAACGGAATCATCCAGGCTCCAGCCCTCGGCGGGGCCATCCACGGCGGAGATGCGGAAGAATAGGGGCAGATCAGCCGGCCAGGCGGCGCGCACCGCTTCGGTCACTTCCAAGGCAAAGCGCATGCGCCCGGCCAAGTCGCCGCCATAACGGTCATTGCGCTTATTCGCGATGGGCGAAAGAAAAGCCTGGATCAGATAGCCATGCGCGCCATGGATTTCGAGTACACGAAACCCTGCCTTGGCGGCGCGCGCGGCAGCGGCGGCGAAGGCTTGCACGGTTTCCTGGATTTTCGCTTCCGTCATGGCGGTTGGCGCATGCCAGCCCGGGCCCACCGGTTCCGCTGTTGGCCCAAAGCATTCCCAAGGCGGCGAACCCGTCGCCGCATCTTCGGGGCGGAGCGGCGCGCTGCCCTTCCAGGGCGGATGCACGGAAGCCTTGCGCCCAGCATGGGCAATTTGGATGGCAGGCACCGACCCAAAGCCGATGATGGCATCCACAATCGGGCGATAGGCTTCCACCTGCGCGTCATTCCAAAGCCCGCAACAGCCATGGGTAATGCGCCCTTCCGGCGCCACTGCGGTTGCTTCCGTGAAGATCAGCCCTGCCCTGCCCCGCGCCACCGCGGTCAAATGCGAAAAATGAAAACCATTCGCGAGCCCATCCTTGGCCGAATACATGCAAAGCGGCGAAAGTGCCACGCGATTGGGCGGCGTCACGGAACGCAGCGTGATGGGGGTGAATAGCAGGGGCATGGACATGCGGGGCTTCCTTTGAAGGGCGCTTCCAGTCCAGTCTGGTTGACTGGCGCGGGGCGTCAAGCCTTGGCGGATCGCCCCAAAGCGCCATTTGCATTGCCGTGGAGCTATTGAAGGACCCCACCATGACAACAAGACGCGCTGCCCTTGCCGGGCTTCTTGCCTTTCCCGCCTTGGCTTCCGCGCAGGAAACCTGGCCTACGCGCAGCCTTCGGCTGATTTCGCCCTTTCCGCCGGGGGGCGCGGCCGATGTGCTGTCGCGCAATATGGCCGAGGAACTGACACCGGCGCTCAGGCAATCCGTGGTGGTGGAAAACCGCACCGGGGCGGGTGGTTCCGTTGGCACGGAAGCGGTGGTGCGTAGTGCGCCTGATGGCTATACGCTGCTGATGGGCTCTACCGGGCCGCTTGCGATCAATCCTGCCCTGCTGCGGCTTGCCTATGACCCGTCACGGGATCTGGTGCCGATTGCCATGATCTCAACGGTGGCTTCCGTTCTGGTGGTGCATCCTTCCGTGCCAGCGCGCAATTTGGGCGAATTGCTGGCCATGGCGCGGGCCAAGCCGGGTGAATTGAATTACGGATCAAGCGGCACTGGCAGTGCGCAGCATTTGTTCATGGAATTGCTGAAGCAAATGACCGGGGTTGACATCACGCATGTGCCCTATCGTGGCACCGGCCCCGCCATGGTGGATACGATCGGCGGGCGGCTTTCCATGATGTTCGACACAATGCCTACTGCGCTGCCGCATATCCAGGGCGGGCGCGTGCGCGCCATTGCGGTCACCACCGCGCGGCGTGATCCCGCCTTGCCGGATGTACCCACCATCGCCGAAGCCGGTGTTGCCGGCTATGAGGGCATTGGCTTTTACGGGCTGATGGCGCCAGCCGGCACGCCAGCTGCCATTGTTGATCGGCTGCATCGGGAAGTGAATGCATCGCTCGCCCGCGAAGCCTTCCGCGCGCGGCTGGTGGCCCAGGGCACTGAACCCGCCCCCATGACGCAGGCAGCCTTTCGGGATTTCATCGCAACCGATCGCGAAAGATGGGCGCGCGTGATCCGCGATGGGAATATCCGGGTGGATTGAGCGGGAATGCGTTTTGGGGCGAGCCCAAGTGAACCAGCACCAAGGATGAGTGTGCGGGAAACATCCCAGGCTTTGGAACCAGCCCCTTAGCCATACGGTGTGAGAGGTTGCGGATCGCGCGGCCCGAATTTCACCATGCAGCTAAATGTGCATTTCATCTCGGGCACCAAACAGGGCGATTTCCTGGGGGCGGAAGACGAGGTGATGCGCGTGACGCAGTCCGTAGTCTATGTGCGCGGGCGTCTGATCGCTGACGATAGGCTGATTGCCCATGCGGATGGCGTGTGAAAGCGGTTGGGGGTGGGGTAGGCGCAGCCGTGCTCAAGCACACCATGATGGCCATTCTGTAAGCTATGGCTTGATAGGCGTCAGGCGGCGCCTTTCGACCAGCAACCTCAATTCTTCCTGATAGCCTGTGCGTAATTCGGTCAAGCGCTGTTGACAATTTTGATCGATGCGCCCGCCGCAGGCTCCGCGTGCTTTCTCGTAGCGCTGTTGAAAATCTGCTCGCGCTTCGGCGCGCCGCGCCTCGTAGAATGCAGTACGTGCGTCAACGCTGGGAAAGTTTGACGGCCATAGCACTACCTTAATGCTGTCTGGATAGCTAACAGCCGCGCCAGAGGCCAGGTCCGTCGCAAGGCCGACGACCCCACCAATCAAAAGATTTCCCGCGGTCATGGCCTGGAAGCTCGCGGATGCTAACCTGCTGGTTGCCTGGTGATCGGCCCTTTCGCATTTGACCAAAAGATCATACCGAGATTTGCTGATCCGCGCCGTACCTGGTGTTGGATTGACCGCGCCAATATTGGAATCATTTCGCTGTAATAAACAGGTTGCTCCGGCCGGTTCGCTTTCCACAAGAATTGTTTGTTCAGTACCTGTTGTGACTGTGGCGCACGCACTGAGAAAGGCCAGTTGGCTGAGAAGCAAGACTTGGCAGATCCGCTTGAGCATGGGCATCCCTCACTAGTTTAAGCACCTCACCATTCCGTCGGCAAAGGTCTGATTGCCCGTGCCTACGGGGTGTGGAAGTGGTTGGTGGTGGCCTAGGCGTCTATGCTACCACGCCAAGGCTAGCCTTCAGGTGCCGGTCGCTGTAGCGACGCGGCGTTCTTCAAGTCGACGGATTTCCTCCTGTTCCTGAAGGCGTAATTCACGAACGCGTTGCAGGCAGTTCTGGTCTGTCGAACCGCCGCAGGCACCTTCTGCGTTTTGAATTCGCGCCGCGAATTCAGCGCGGGTCTCCGCCAAGCGCCCCTCAAAAAAAGCATCACGTGCGGCAACGGTCCGAAAGCTGCGCGGCCAAAGCGCGACCTTGACTGAATCGGGATAGGTAATGGCAGCGCCAGAAGCCAGATCGGCGGCCAGACCTATGACGCCACCAATCAAGACATTGCCGAGCGTCATGGATTGGAATCCGGCAGTCATGGTGCGGCTGGTCGCCTCGTGATCGGCCTTTTCGCAATTCACCAAAACATCGTTGCGTGACTTGCTGATCCGGACGGAACCGGGTGTCGGATTGACCGCGCCGATATTGGCGCCTTGCCGTTGCAATATGCAGGTCGCGCCGGCGGGGTCGGTTTCCACCAACAGGGTATGATCGGTCCCGCTGGTCACGGTTGCGCAACCGGAGAGTGTCGCCATGGCAAGCAGCAGCAGCGGCAGTCGGCTAGAAAGCTTCATTGAATGTCTCTCCCAAAGAGTATTTTTCCAAGAATTTCATGGACCATCGCAGCTATGCCATGTTCTCGCAATGCCCGATGCGCCGCAAGGTGCCCGATTGATCATGCCGCGCCAGCCTGTCAGACTTATTCACATCCACCCACATAGGCCCAGCAAAAACGCCACCGGGAGAAACCCATGCTCAACCGCAGAACCCTCCTTGCCGCGCCGCTGGCGTTAGCCACGTCCCGGCATGCCATGGCGCAATCCGGCGCTCCGTGGCCCATGGGCCGGCCGATCCGCCTTGTCGTTGGCTTTCCACCCGGCGGCTCCGGCGATTTCCTCGCCCGCACACTCAGCGAACCGCTCGCCCGCGAATTGGGTGGCGCCACCATCATCGTGGATAACCGCCCCGGCGCCGGTTCCAATATCGCCGCCGAACATGTCGCCCGCAGCGAAGCGGATGGCTATACGATTTTGCTCGGCGGCAACTTCACCCATGCGGTGAACCCCGCCATGTATCGCCGCCTGCCCTTTGATCCCATCAATGATTTCACACCGATCTCGCGCGTGAGTGATCTGCCGCTGATCATCGCCGTGCGCGCCGATTCCGGCATCAATAACCTTGCCGATCTAGCCACACGCATGGGCGCGCAACCGGGCCGCTGGAATTACGCCACGCCGGGGATTGGCACGCCAAGCCATCTGGTCGGGGCCAAGCTGGCGAAAGTCACCGGGCAGGACATCACGCATGTGCCCTTCCGTGGCGGTGCCCCTTCCCTGCAAGCCGTGCTGGCGGGTGATGTGCAAATCCTGGTCGGCACACCGCCCGTTGCCTTGCCGCAAATCCGCGCCGGCACGCTGAAAGCGCTGTCGCTCAGTACGCGCTTGCCATCGCCCGTCATTCCCGATGTGCCCGGCAGCGAAGCGGCAGGGCTGCCTGCGCTGGATATCACCGGCTGGTGGGGGGTCTGGACCGCGGCGCGTTTGCCCAACCCGATCCGTGACCGGCTATTCAGCGCCTTTCGCGCCGTGCTGGCGCAGCAGGCCGTGCAAGCGCGCTTCGCGCAGGAAGGGCTGCAAGCGCTGCCAAGTGAAAGCCCGGAAGAATTTGGCCGTTTCGTGCAGGCCGAAATGCCGATCTGGGCCGAGATTGTGAAGGATGCCGGCGCCACGGCGG
>JADCGA010000068.1 GCA_020249265.1 Roseomonas sp. | reverse complement strand
GCTTCCGATCGCTTCGACCCTCCCGGCATCGGCGGCGAATGAAGGCCGCACGCGTGAACATGTGCGCCGCCGTGCCGGGGCCATGCTGCGCCCGCCGCCGCAACTCACTGTCTCGGCATGGGCGGAACAGCATCGCATCCTAGGCAGCCGCGCGTCATCCGAACCTGGCCCCTGGCGGACGAGCCGCACGCCCTATCTCCGCGATGTGATGGATGCGCTGTCCGCGGTGCATCCGGCGCGGCGGATTGTGTTCATGAAGGGGGCGCAGGTGGGCGCTCCACTCGCCATCGATACGCCGATCCCGACAGCGGCGGGCTGGGCCACGATGGGCTCCCTGGTGGTGGGCGATACGCTGTTTGACGAGCTTGGCCTGCCATGTCGCGTAACCGGCATATCGCCCGTATTCCATGGCCGCGAATGCTTCAAGATTACCCTCGAAGATGGGGAGACTATAACCTGCGACGGTGCGCATCGCTGGCCCGTCAGAGATTTCACAGACGCGGAGCAGCCGATCGAGCGTATCCTGCGGACGGATGAGATGATCCATCGGGTTCGTATCGGTGCTGGCCCACGCTATCGCTATGCTATTGATTGCTGCGCCCCCGCCGAATTGCCCGAGCAGGATCTTATCATCCATCCTTATGTGCTTGGGATGTGGTTGGGTGATGGTTCATCCATCATGAACCACATCAGTGTTCACGAGGACGATGCCGAGGTGGCGGAGCACCTTCAGGCATGTGGGGTAATGGCCGAATTCCGCCTTCCAAAATGGCGTCATGGCCGGTGCGCGAATATCGTCATTGATCCGACCTTTCGGCTGGTAGACGGAGTAACGGCACCTTCAAGCATTCAGCATCGCTCTCGGTTCATCACGCGGCTGCGCATGCTGGATCTTTTGGAGAACAAGCATATCCCGCCCGCCTATCTGCGGGCGAGCCGTTCCCAGCGCCTTGATCTGGTCCGCGGCATGATGGACTCCGATGGCACCATCACTCCGGATGGTAAACGCTGCGAGTTTTCAAATGCTGATCCTAAGTTGGTCAACGGAATGGTCGAGCTGCTGCGTAGCCTCGGCTATAAGCCGAATGTCTATTTCAGCGCATCCCGCCGCAAAGTGATCAATGGTGACGACCGGGTTTGCCAAGACTACTGGCGCGTGTCCTGGACCGCCTATGTCGAGGAGCCGATGTTTCGTTTGTCGCGCAAGGTGGCGCGGATGCGGTCAATCGCTCATGGTCGACCGGGCCGGAGCAGACGGCGGCGGATTATCAGTATTGAGCCCACCGATAGCGTACCCGTGCGATGCATTGAGGTTGATTCGCCCAACCATCTTTACCTCTGTGGGAAGGGCTGGGTTCCCACGCATAATACCGAGGCAGGCAATAACTGGCTCGGCTACATCCTACATCATGTGCCAGCGCCGGTGCTGGCGGTGCAGCCCACTGTGGAACTCGCCAAGCGCTTCTCGCGCCAACGCATTGATCCATTGCTGGAGGAAACGCCGGCGCTGCGGGAACGCGTGGCGCCAGCCCGCGCGCGGGACAGCGGCAATACGATGCTGTCCAAGGAATTCCCGGGCGGCATTCTGGTGCTGACGGGCGCCAATAGCGCTGTCGGGCTACGCTCCATGCCGGCCAGGTTTCTGTTTCTGGATGAGGTGGACGCCTATCCCGGCGACATCGAAGGCGAAGGCGATCCGATTGCATTGGCGGAGGCCCGGGCGCGCACTTTCGGCTGGCGCAGGAAAGCCTTTCTGGTTTCAACGCCAACCATTGCCGGGCGCAGCCGGATTGAACGGGAATATGCTGCCTCAGACCAGCGGCGCTTTTTCCTGCCCTGTCCGCATTGCGGCGCGATGCAATGGCTGAAATTCGAACGTCTGATTTGGGAAAAGGGCGACCCGCGCAGCGTGCGCTATCACTGCGAGGACTGCGACACGCCGATTGAGGAACATCACAAGACCGCCATGCTCGCTGCCGGCGAATGGCGGGCAACGGCATCGGCGGAGAACCCGCATACCATCGGCTTTCATATCTCGGCGCTGTACTCGCCGGTCGGCTGGCTGTCCTGGGAGCAGATCGCGCGCGATTGGGAAGCAGCCCAGGGCAAGGCCGAGGATCTCAAAACCTTCCGCAACACGGTACTCGGCGAGACCTGGCAAGATCGTGGTGAGGCGCCCGATTGGGAACGCCTGGTGGAGCGGCGCGAGGATTTCCGGCTTGGTGTTGTGCCGCAGGACGCGCTGGTACTGACGGCGGGCGTCGATGTGCAGGATGACCGGCTGGAATGCGATGTCTGGGCCTGGGCGGAGGGCTATTCCTCCTGGCTTGTCGATCACATCGTTATTGCGGGCAGCCCGCGCGAGCGTGCGCCCTGGGATGCGCTGGCGGAGTTGTTGGCGCGCGATTGGCCGCGGGCCAATGGCGGCGCGATCCGCATCTCCAAGGCCTGCGTTGATACGGGCGGTCGCGATACGGCGGCGGTCTATGGCCATCTGCGCCGGCTGCGTGACCCGCGCATTGCGCCGACCAAGGGCGTCGATGGTTGGAACCGCGCGCAACCGGTGCAGGGCCCAACCCCGGTAGATGCATTGGTCGATGGGCGAAAGCTGCGGCGTGGCCTGAAGCTTTGGACGGTATCGGTTTCGACCTGGAAGGTTGATCTTTATCGCCGGCTTTGGCTCGGGCGTGGCGAGGCGGCCGAATATCCACCCGGCTGGGTGCATTTGCCTCAGGGGATTGAGGTTGAATGGGTCAAGCAGCTGGTGGCGGAGCAGCTGCACCAAGTGAAGGATCGGCGCGGCTTTGTGCGCCAGGAATGGGCCAAGCTGCGGGACAGGAATGAGGCACTGGATTGCGCGGTGCTGGCGCGTGCGGCGTTGTGGCTTCTGGGCGCGGATCGGTATGGCGAGCGGTTCTGGCAGAGGCTGCGCGAGGATATCGCGAATGCGCCGGTGGATGTGCCGCAGGTGGAAGCGACCGCGGCGTTGCCAGCGCCGGCGTCAAGCACGGAGCCTCCACCACTGATGCGGCGGCCCGGTTGGTTGGCACCGCGTGGCAATTGGCTGCGCTGATTACTTTCGGGAGGAAATCATGAGTAACGGGGAACTCCACGCGCGCGAGCGCGAGGATCTGTCGCTGCATGTGGAGCGCTGTGCCGAGCGCTACACGGCGGTGCGCGCCGAGATCTGTGGCCTGCGCAGGCAGACGCGCCGAATTGAGGGTGCGATCTGGGGCATCGTCGCTGTGCTGATCGCGCTTGGGGCGGGTGGTGCGCAGATCCTGCCAATCCTGCGCGCACTGGCGCGCGGTGCGGGCGGGTGATCCGCCTTGGACCCCGCAACCCTCGCTTGGGCGTTGGCGCAACCCGTAGGAAGCCGCGCGGCCGTGCTGGCATCTGCCTATACCGGCGGCGTCACACGCGTGACCTTCGAGGGCCGCACCGTGGAATACCGCAGCCTGGATGAATTGGGCCGCGCCATTGCAGCGCTTTACGGCGCGGAGAATGCCACCGCACGTCGGCCGGGCGTCACACTCGCCAGCTTCACAAGGAACGCATGATGGAACAGACGCACTGGCAACCCGCCGCGCTGGCGGCAGCACTTGGCGTGCCGGAGGAGGCGTTCCGCGCCTTCGCTCGGCTGCGCCAGATCGCCTGGGAGAAGGAACTCTTGCCTGCCGAAGCAGCAAGCCTCGCGCTCGCCTGGGTCGCGGCGGATCGCATTGCCTGCCATGGCCCGATTGCCGAGGCTGCTGGC
>JADCGA010000067.1 GCA_020249265.1 Roseomonas sp. | reverse complement strand
AGCGCCACCTTTGCCTTGAAGGCTGGGCTGTGGTTCCGGCGTGGTCGTCTCGTCATGGTATCTCCTGTTCACGGCATCATGCCGCGGTCAGGCAGAAAATCCACTTATCCCAGCTGTTCAGAATCCCCGAGCCACCTCTGTTCCACAAGGTGAAGCCTGACTTCGCGACCGGGCAAGTGACCCTGCTGCAAACAACCTTTCTGCGCGATCCCTTGCGCCGCATTGCCTTCCGCATCGCCTATGAGGGCACCGAGCAACGCTATCTGACCGGCGCGGATTTTGATCTGGAAAGCATTCAGCCGCTTGCGGATGGTTCTTTCATGATCGGCGATGAGTTTGGGCCGTTCCTGATCCATATCTCGGGTGATGGGGTGGTGCAGCGGGTGATTGAAACGCGCATGGATGGGCAGGTGCTGATGTCCCCTGACCATCCTGCACTGCAAGTGGCCGCAAGCCCGACGGCGGGCGTGCCGTTCCGTGTGCGGCGTTCCGGCGGCTATGAAGGGATGGCACTGACGCCGGACGGCCAGACATTGTGGGCCCTGCTGGAACAGCCGCTTTTCTCAGCCAATTCTGATCAGCCAGAAGGCCAATTCTTGCGCATTCTGGAATTCAGCGTGCCGCGCATGGAATGGACCGGCCGCACCTTGCGCTATCGGCTTGAAGCCGGCGCGACAGCCATTGGGGATTTCAACTTCATTGACGCAACCCGCGCCCTGGTCATTGAACGGGACAATGGCGAAGGCGACCCCGGATTGGCTTGCGCGCAGGGTGTTCGCCCCACACAGCAGCAGCCCTGCTTCCCGCTGCCGGCTCGCTTCAAGCGCGTTTATCTTGTTGACCTTGACCAGGCTGATGCTGACGGTTTTGTTCGCAAGATTGGCCATATTGATTTGATGGCGATCCGCGATCCCGATGGACGTGCGCGGATCAAGGGGGACCTTCCGGCGAATGCGCCGCGTGATCGCTTCACCTTCCCCTTCTTCACGATCGAGAATGTTGCGGCAGTTGACGGCGATCACATCATTGTGGGCAATGACAATAACTTGCCCTTCAGTGCAGGCCGCCAATTCTTCCAGGCTGACGCGAATGAGTTCATCCTGCTGCGTGTGCCGGAGCTTTTGCGCGCCCGGTAACTTCAACGGCGCAAAGACATGCGGGCCGGGAGGGACGGTTACCCTCCCGGCCTTGTCATAAAAATTTCATGAAAAATTCAACTATACGCGATTGATTGACTTTAAGGCAGAAGGTGCTGTCATTGCCGAAGTCTGGGGGATCCGTTCGGTGAAGTCCAATCCTGAACCCGTCAAGGGCAGCGACAATAAATCAAAAATGGTGGTGGCAAGGCCAAAGAAAGTGTCAGCGGTTGGCGGCAAGGGTCTGGCCAAGAAAAACAATCAAATCGCGGCCAAGGCAACCCGTAGCCCTGAAAAACCAACAACAGCTTCGCCGAAACGCGGAAAATCCCTCAGGTCACCGAAAATACGCAAAGAGGATTTCAGTTTTTCAGTGACGCCCGAGTTTCGCAAGAAATTCAAAAAGGCCGCCAAGGATGCAGGACACAAGAAAGCGGAATTTCTGCAAATTCTTCTTGCGTCTTGGCAGGACCGGGGCCCCAGCAAGGCCGAAGTGAAAGCTTGAAAGCCTCATAGCACTTTCAATGCGTCAAATGGCGTGGACGAATTGAAGGGTTGTCCTTTGGTTGCATTTTGGACCTACGGCTCTTTCAATGAAGATTGCTTGCCCCAGGGACTGACATATGAAGCAAAACTTCGATCTCCTCGTTATCGGTGCCGGCATCATCGGGCTTGCCCATGCCCTGCATGCTGCCCGCAGCGGCCTCAAGGTCGCGGTGCTGGACCGGGACGCGCAGGCCAATGGTGCCAGCATTCGTAATTTCGGCTTTGTCACCGTAACCGGCCAAGCGGAAAACCATACATGGCGCCGGGCGCGCCGCGCCAGGGATGTCTGGGCCGAAATCGCGCCGCTCGCCGGCATTCCCGTTCATCATCGCGGCTTGCTGATGGCTGTCAGGCGGCCTGAAGCAGTCAGCGTTTTGCAGGAATTTCTGACAACCCCGATGGGCGAAGGCTGTCGCCTGCTGCAGGGTGCCGATATCCCCGCCCCCCTACGCAGCAAAGATCTTCTGGCCGCGCTGCATAGCCCGCCTGAGCTTCGGGTTGAAAGCCGGGAGGCGATTCCACGCTTCGCGCAGTGGCTTGAACAAAGCCTTGGCGTCAGTTTCTTCTGGCGCACCGCCGTGCATGGCATTGCCTCGGGCGAGGTTGCCTCTACACAGGGTTTGTTTTGCGCCCCCCGCATTGTGGTTTGCCCTGGGCCGGATATCTCAACCCTATTCCCTGATATCTTTGCACGCCGGCAGGTAACACTCTGCAAGCTGCATATGCTGCGCCTGGCTGATCCTGGTTGGCGCTTGCCGGCGGCGATCATGAGTGATCTTGGGCTGCACCGCTATCGCGGTTATGCGGATTGCCCATCACTACCGCTGCTGCGCCAGCGCTTGCAGCGTGAACAAAAGGATGAACTCGACAATGGCGTTCACCTGATAGTCGTGCAAAGCGCCGATGGGTCGCTTGTAGTGGGTGACAGTCACCATTACGGCGCCACGCCTGATCCTTTCCAACCTGAGGAGGTGGACGCGCTGATCCTGCGCGAAGCGCAGCTTGTGCTTGATCTGCCTAGGCCGAAGGTGATCGAAAGATGGACCGGGCTTTATCCTTCTGGTCCTGATGATGCATTTTTCGAAGCGCCCATGCCGGGGGTCCGGCTGGTTTCCGTCACCTCCGGCACAGGCGCGAGCACGGGCTTTGGCCTTGCTGAAGAAGTATTGGCTGATCTGGAAGCAAACCCATGACACAGAAAATCAAAGCCATTATTCTGGATTGGGCCGGCACCGTGGTGGACCATGGCAGCCGCGCGCCGATGGGGGCCTTTGTGAAGGCCTTCGCGCAATTTGGTGTGACCATTTCCATCGCCGATGCGCGCGGCCCGATGGGCATGGCCAAGCGCGACCATATCCGCATGGTGGGCACTTCCCCTGGCGTAGCCGCGGCTTGGCGGGCCAGGCATGGGCGCGATTTTGATGATGCCGCCATTGATGCGATTTTTGAGGTTTTCGAACCGATGAACATCGCCGCCGTTGAAGCCCATTCAGCACTCATCCCCGGGGCGCAGGATGCCCTTGAATGGTGCAAGGCGCGTGGCATTCGGATTGGTTCCACCACCGGCTATACGCGCCCGATCATGGAACGGCTGATGCCATTCGCGGCCGCGCAGGGTTTTGTGCCGGAGGTGACAATCTGCGCCGGCGATCTGGCTGCTGGGCGCCCGGCGCCGCTGCAAATCTGGTCCGCCTTGGCGCAAATGGGCATTTGGCCAGCGAGTAGCGTGATCAAGCTGGATGATACGCCCCCCGGCATTGGTGAGGCTCGCGCCGCTGGGTGTTGGGCGGTGGGTGTTGCGCTTACCGGGAATACTCCCGGCCTATCCGCAGAAGAACTTGCAGGCTTGGCGCCCGCTGAGCGCGATGCCCTGCGGCGTGCAGCCAGTGAGCCTCTTTTGCGGGCCGGCGCGCACCTGGTCATTGAGACCATTGCGGAACTTCCCTCCCTGATTGACCATATCGAGACACGTTTGGCAGCCGGCGAAAAGCCAGGGTTGATCGAAGCCAATTGACATGAAAGCGTCACAAAACCGTCACGCAAACGTCGTGGTTCCCGAGATAGCGGAAATCTCCTTTTCATCGGAGGTTCACCCGTGCGATTCATCCTTCTCGCCCTGGCCTTTCTCGGCCTAGCCCCCATGGCCGAAGCGCAGCAGCGCACGCGGCTGACGGTTTATACAGCGCTTGAAAATGAACAGCTTCAGCCGTTCAAGCAGGCTGCAGAAGCTGCGCTCCGCGATATTGAAATCGCATGGGTGCGTGATTCCACCGGCGTGATCACTGCGCGCCTGATCGCCGAAAAGGCCAATCCGCGCGCTGATCTGGTGTGGGGCCTTTCGGTGTTCTCCCTGCTGCAAATGGAAGCGCAGGATATGCTGGAACCCTATACGCCGCGCGGCGCGGAGGCACTTCGCCCGAATATGCGCAGCGCCCGCAGCCCCATGACCTGGACCGGTATGGACGCCTTTGTTTCCGCCATTTGCTTCAACACGGTGGTCGCGCAGCAGCGCAACCTGCCGCGCCCCAGCACCTGGCAGGATTTGCTGGACCCGCGCTTTCGTGGCCAGATCGTGATGCCAAACCCGAATTCATCGGGCACTGGCTTCCTGACCATTTCGGGCTGGATTGCCAATATGGGTGAGCAAGGCGCCTGGGCCTTCATGGACCGGCTGCATGAGAATATTCAGCAATACACCCATTCCGGCAGCGCGCCTTGCAACAATGCCGCGCGCGGTGAATTCGGCGTGGGCCTCTCCTTCGATATGCGTTCGGTCACGCTGAAGAATCAGGGCGCGCCCATTGACATCATCGTGCCGACCGATGGTGTGGGCTTCGACCTGGAAGCCACTGCGATCATGCGCGGCACGCGCAACCTGGAAGCGGCGAAGCGTCTTGCTGACTTCACGGTCTCGCGCACTGCTGCCGAACTCTATGGCCGCTTCTATGCGATGCTTGCTCTGCCGGGTGTTGAGCCGACGGTGCGTGGCTATCCGGCTGAATTCGCGCAGCGACTGGTGAATGCGAATTTCGCCGAAATTGCCGCGGCGCGCGAAAGGCTGCTGGCCGAATGGCAGCGCCGTTATGACGGCAAATCTGCGCCGCGCTAAGCGTAATGGTTGCCGCTCTTGATAATGGCTTGGGCACCGATGCCGGAAACACAACCGGCATCGGTGATCCATTTCTGAAGATCAGAGATGTCGGCAAGCAATTCGGCAAGTTCGTCGCCCTGGAAAGGGTGAGTCTGAATATCACATCTGGCGAATTCGTTTCATTTCTTGGGCCTTCGGGCTGCGGCAAGACCACGTTGCTGCGCGCTATTGCAGGGCTTGATCCGCCTACGGTGGGCCGCATCATCCAGGCAGGGAAAGACATTACAGCGCTGCCGCCGGCGGAACGCGACTTCGGTATTGTGTTTCAATCCTACGCGCTATTCCCCAACCTCACCGTCGCGGAAAACATCGGATATGGCCTGCGCGGCGGTGCTTGGCCAAAGGCGCGCAAGCAGCAACGTGTCGCGGAATTGCTGCATCTGGTGGGGCTTGCCGATCAGATTTCGAAGTATCCCGCGCAGCTTTCTGGCGGCCAGCAGCAGCGTGTGGCCTTGGCCCGCGCCTTGGCGGCTGAGCCGGGTTTGCTGCTGCTGGATGAACCGCTTTCAGCGCTGGATGCCATCGTAAGGCTGCATTTACGACAGGAAATCAGGGCACTTCAGCAAAGACTTGGCGTGACCACCATTATGGTGACGCATGATCAGGAAGAAGCGCTGAGTGTTTCAGACCGGATCGTGGTGATGTCTCAGGGGCGCATTGAACAAATCGGCACGCCTGAGGAAATCTATAGCGCACCCGCATCCCCCTTTGTTGCCGGCTTTGTCGGGCGATCTGCGCATTTCACGGCCAAGGTCCATACGCCAGCGGGGCACATTGCAGCCCATGGCCTTGTGCTGGCCGCTATGGAGGCAGGCCCACTGCTTTATGGCGAGGAAGTAGAGGTCTTTGTTCGCCCCGAAGATGTTGAACTTTATCCTCTCAATGACCCAACCGCAGGATGTTTTGAAGCACAGATCAGCGGGCTTGAGTTTCTTGGCCCAGTCTGTCGTATCTCCCTTGAAGCCAATGGTTTGCGCTTTGAAGCCGATGTGGCGCCTGGCCTCACGGCAAGGCTCGGCGCCGTCCCTGGCGCGCGGCTTTTGGCGCGGTTTCGCCCGGAACGGGTCATGATATTTCGTACTAATGACTAAATTCGCTTTGCCGTTTCAGGATAGCGTCCGGCCCAAGGCTTCAGCGGATGAAACGGCGCTGCGCATGATTCATATCCTCGGCTTTCTGTTTCTGGCCGTGGCTTTGGCGCTGCCTTTGGGCAGCCTGTTGTTGCGGGCCTTTGAAGATCAGCATGGTGCTTTTGTGGGTCTGCATAACTTTGCGATTTATGTCACCACGCCAAGCCTGATCCGCTCAGCCTGGAATTCCATTTGGACCGCAGCGCTTACAACGCTGGTGGTTATACCGCTGGCCTTCGCTTACGCTTATGGGCTTACCCGTTCCTGCATGCCGGGCAAGTGGTTCTTCCGCGCGGTGATGTTGCTGCCGATTTTCGCGCCTTCATTGCTGCCCGCGCTTTCCTTGATCTACCTTTTTGGCAATCAGGGGATGCTGCGCTGGATGATGGATGGCGGCAGCATTTATGGGCCCTGGGGGATTATTGGTGCGCAGATTTTCTATTGCTTCCCGGCAGCCACAATCATCTTGTCTGTTGCGCTCTCTACTGCCGATGGCCGGCTGTACGAGGCAGCCGAGGCATTGAAGGCTTCCCGCTTCAGGATCTTCCTTACTGTCACCTTGCCCGGCGCAATGTATGGTTTGGTGTCGGCAGCCGTTGTGGTCTTTACCCTTGTGGTCACTGATTTCGGTATTCCAAAAGTCATTGGGGGGCAGTTCAATGTTCTCGCCACCGATGTCTATAAGCAGGTTGTTGGCAGGCAGGATTTGAATATGGGCGCGGTGGTGGGCTTGGTTCTGCTTATCCCGGCAATACTCGCCTTCCTGCTGGATCGTTGGGCGCTGGGCAAGAAAAGCGCCACGCTTTCCGGGCGCGCCGTGCCTTATCGGCCGAAACCTCGGGCGGCGCGCGATCGGCCAGCTTTTCTATTGTGTCTGGCAATAGCGCTTACCCTGACGGGAATTGTCGCCGTCGCAGTCTGGGGATCCTTGATCCGTTTCTGGCCGTATAACCTTTCGCTCACGCTGGATAATTATGATTTCGCGCGCTTTGACACGGCAGGTTGGCAAGCGGTTTGGCTTTCAATAAAGCTCAGTCTTCTGACCGCTATTATCGGCACGGCAATCATCTTCATTTTGGCTTATAGTCTCGAACGTGGCCCTCGTAATGGTGTGTTCCTCGCGCCACTGCGGTTTTTGGCGGCTATTCCGTTGGCTGTGCCCGGCCTAGTCCTCGGCCTTGCCTATATCATTTTCTTCAATGCCCCCAATAACCCGCTTGAGATCATCTACGGGACGCTAGCCATTCTGGTGCTCAATTCCGTAGTGCATTTCTATACAGTGTGTCATCTGACTGCAGTTACCGCGATCCGGCAACTGGATCCGGAATTTGAAGCGGTCAGCGCCAGCCTGCACGTGCCCGTTTGGCGTACCTTCTGCCGAGTGACCTTGCCCATTTGTCTGCCGGCCATTCTTGAAATCGCAGTGTTTCTTTTTGTCAGCGCCATGACAACCGTCAGCGCTGTGATTTTCCTCTACGGGCCTGATACTAAGCCTGCTTCCGTTTCGGTGGTGCATATGGATGAAGCAGGCCAGGCCAGCGCTGCTGCGGCTATGGCTTGCGTTATTCTGACCATTTCACTCGGCGCGAAACTGCTGCAACTTTCAGTGAACAGTGTTCTTGGTCGCTTCACTTCAGCTTGGCGTCGCTGAGTGAGCGCTTCATGACGCCGGCCTGATCAATTTCAAGCGCAGCTTTCGGCTGGCCAAATCAATGCAGGCCACCATGCCCAGGATCAGAAGGATGATGAAGGCAACCTCATCCCAGTTATTGATCCGAATGCGATCCGAAAGCGCCAGACCAATCCCGCCAGCCCCCACAATCCCCAGCACGGTCGAAGATCGCGCGTTGGATTCCAAAGTGTAGAGTATTTGGGAAAGCATCACCGGCGATACCTGAGGCAGCAGGCCAATCCGCACAGCAAGGACACGGTTGGCACCAGACGCACGCACCGCTTCCACTTGCCGGCGATCGGCGCCTTCCAACGCTTCACTGAATAACTTCGCCAATACACCAATATCCGGCACGGCCAGTGCAAGAATACCCGCGAAGGGCCCCATGCCAACCGCTGCGACAAAGATCAAAGCCCAGATCAGCGTATCAATGCCGCGCAGGCCATCATAGAAGCGCCGGGCAGAAAAGCGCAGCATGACATTGCCGATGACATTGCCTGCGCCAAGCAGCGCGAGTGGCACAGCAATTACTGCCGCCAGCAGCGTCCCCAGGAAGGCCATGGCGAAGCTTTCCAGCAGGCTTTTCAGCAATTCCCAAAAGACGCCACCCGCCGAAGGCGGCCACATCAAGGCCAACAGCCAGCCCAATTTGGTCAGGCCAAGCCAGATGCGCTCAGCTGAGGCATCCATGCGCCAAAGACCCACACCCAAAAGCAGCGCGCCCAGGACAAAGAATACCGGCGTCATGAACGGAATCCTCATGCGCCCGCCTTCCCCAAGACGATATGGCGCATGCGCCCGCACAGCAGGTCAATCGCGGCGACAGTTGCCAGAATCAGCAACAGAATGGCGGAGATGTCCTGATACTCAAATTGACGCACGGCCAAATAAAGCTCCTCGCCAATCCCGCCGGCGCCGACAATGCCAAGCACGCTGGCTTCACGGACATTGATTTCAAAGCGCAGCAGGCCATAGCTCAAGACACCAGGCAGGGATTGCGGGAAAATGCCAAAGCGCATCTGTGCCGCCCAAGTGCCGCCGGCAGCGCGGACAGCTTCCATCTGCGCCAGTGAGGCGTTTTCGTGTTCTTCCGCGAAAAGCTTACCCAAGGCGCCTGCGGTATGCACCGCAATGGCCAGCATGCCGGCAAAGGCCCCAAGACCAAAAGCGTAAACAAAAATGAGGGCGAGAACGAGGGTTGGTATGGTGCGCAATAACTCCAGAAAGCGCCTTACCGGCATGACAATCCAAGCGGGTGCCAAGGTTGCTGCTGCCGGAAAGGAGAGCAATAGTGCGACCAAGCCGCCCAGAACCGTTCCAACATAGGCAATTAGAATCGTATCAGCCAGCAGTTCCAGCCAATCCGTAAATCCCCACATCCAATGAGCAAGATCGCCAGAGAGATGATCAAGGCGGAGGCTTGGCAGGGTACCCGCAATATAAGCGCCAGCCAGCGGAACACCCTGGACCAGCCGCGAGATACTGACCTCTCCCACCCATGCGGACAGCGCGATGGCCAGGGAAAGCAGTGCAGCCCAAAGAAACCAATTGCGCTGGCGAAGGGCCTTTGCCTCTCGCCAGCGCAATTCTGCTGCCAGAACAGAAGGGGGAGCGGTCAGGAACGCCGTTCCCGCCGGCGTGCAGCATTTTCTTCAATGATAGCGACGATATCGAGGTAATCTTCATGCTTTGCGACGGCTAACCCACGGGCATCAGATGACATATCGCGGAAGGCTTGCGGGTCGCGTTCAGGCAATGCGGCGAAGGCGGCGACAACTTCCCGTTGCAGCGCGGCAGGAAGGTCTTTGCGCATGACAATCGGGGAATTCGGAATGAGCGGTGATTTCCAAACAACACGAACCGCACCACTTGGGATCATCCCCTTTTCGGCCATGCGTTGGAATGTATTGCGACGCTCATTTGAATAGGCAACTACCGCCGCATCAAAGGTGCCGTTGATGACGGCCATGACACCCTGTTCATGGCTGCCGGTGAACCCTGTGCGCGCAAAGAAACTTGCGGGGTCCATACCCTGCCGGCGCAGGAACCAGCCAGGCACCTGAAAGCCAGAAGTGCTGTTGGGATCGCTGAAGCCAAGCGTCTTGCCGCGCAGGTCTTGCACTTGCTGGAAGGGACTATCGGCCTTCACGAGCATTACGCTGTGATAGCCTTCAAGCCCCTCATTATCTATGTAACGAAAGATAGGGGCGATACGTTCACCCATGACCCGCCGCGCCAAGCTATAGGAAGCCGGGCCAAGGTAGCCGAGCTCGGAATGGCCTGCGCGCATCGCTTCGACAACCGCAGCATAATCCGAACCGCGAAAGACGCGGAAATTGGTCCGCAATTCACGTGACATATAGGCTTGTAAGCCCTGCAGGCGCGCAATGGCGTCACGTTCATTCTCGACTGAGATCATGCCAAAGCGCACTTCGCGGATTTGTTGACGCCAATCTTCCTGCGCGCCCGCTAGGCGCGGCATGAGAGCCAGGCCGGGCAGCATGAGGGTGGCACGGCGAGCAAGCATGATGATCCTCCATGGTCAGGCTGATGGTCGTTTGGCCGAGTAGAATGATGGGCGCGTGACGGTAGGATTAAAGAATGATGACAGCGCATCTGGTGTTAATTGATCGGCACAAGCGCTGCCCTGAATTGGGCTACACAGGCGTCCCAGGACCAGGCCTCGGCATGCTCACGGCAGGCCGTGCGGTCACAATCAAGGGCCTTGAGGCAGGCGGTGCGGAGGTCCTCATTCAAAGCGCCAACACGTGCATCGGTCACCACGTCAATGGGGCCAGTGACCGGAAAGGCCGCAACAGGCGTCCCCGATGCCAGCGCTTCAAGCAGGACTAACCCGAAGGTGTCTGTGCGCGACGGAAAAACAAAAACATCTGCCCCAGCATAGGAACGGGCAAGCGCGCCATTTTCGCGATAGCCGGTGAAGGTGACTTGGGGGAATTTTTGCTTCAGGCCTTCCAGGGCTGGACCATCGCCGACAACCACCTTGCTGCCCGGTAGATCGAGTGCGAGGAAGGCTTCAATATTCTTCTCAATCGCCACGCGACCTGCATAGAGAAAGATAGGCCGCGGCAACCCCGCCCATGC
Source organism: Roseomonas sp. (assembly GCA_020249265.1). Taxonomy (GTDB): domain Bacteria; phylum Pseudomonadota; class Alphaproteobacteria; order Acetobacterales; family Acetobacteraceae; genus Neoroseomonas. The sequence continues at coordinate 3,406 of JADCGA010000067.1, read as the reverse complement.
ATCACCCTCGCCGGGGCGAAACTTATCAAGGTCCACACCCCTGGTCCATGGACGGAGCTTGGTGAAGCCGCGTCTTGTCAGTTCCTGCCTTAAGGAAGCTGTGGCGGCGAAGGTACCTTCACCTGCTTCATGGAAGCGACGCATCACGCGCCAGGACCAATCGGCTGGGATTCCCGTTCTGGCTTCCAGGTATTCCGGGAAACGCGTGTGAAAGGCTGTTGTGAAGGGCCAGTGATTGCGCCGGCAAAGGGCTCGCATGGCCCAGCCTAGCGGTCCTTCTGTGGCGATATGGATAATCTCCGGTCTGAATTCCGCGACAAGACGCGCCAGTTTCCGCTTGGGTGCGATGGCAAGCCGGATTTCCGCATAGCCTGGCGTGGGCATGCTGCGGAAGCGATCGGGACCAATCACTTCGACCGTATCGCCCATGGCTCTCAGCTTGTCCGCCACAACCGATAATGTGCGCACAACGCCATTCACTTGTGGAAACCAGGCATCACTGACGATTAGAATACGCATGGCGTCACCGAACACCGCGCAAAACTTCTGCCATCAGATCGGGTGCCGGCATGGGCAACGGTTTCCCCATTACGATAGTCTCGCGGTGTGACCAATCGAGCAATTCGAAACGGCCATCTTGATGTTCAACCAGGGCCGTACAGCTTTCCACCCAATCGCCATCATTCATGTATAGAATACCGTGAATCATTCGCATCTCCGCGTGGTGAATATGGCCACAAATGACGCCATCCATGCCGCGGGAGCGCGCTTCTTGTGCGAGAGCCGTCTCAAAGCGGTCTATGGCTTTCACCGCTTCCTTCACTTGACGCTTCAGCCATTGCGATAGGGACCAATATGGATAGCCCAAGCGGCGCCGAAGAAAATTGAACCAGCGATTGACCAATAGGGCCAGATCATAGGCCCAATCACCCATATGGGCGAGGAATTTCGCATAGCGAATAACACCATCAAACTCATCGCCATGGATGACAAGAAACCGACGACCATCCGCTGCAATATGTTCAGCTTCACGCGATAATTTGACCCCCGCCACTTCAAGCCCAAGCCAGTCACGGAAGATTTCATCGTGATTGCCCGGAACATAGGTCACCTCTGTCCCGTGGCGTGCCATCCGGAGGATCAGACGGATGATTTCGTCATGATAGGTATCCCAGTACCAGGATCGGCGAAGACGCCATCCATCAATGATGTCGCCGACGAGGTAGAGTTTTTCGCATTGAACATTGCGCAGGAAGTCCACTAGGGAGTCACTGCGACAACTGCGAAGGCCGAGATGGATATCAGAGAGGAAGATGGTGCGATAGCATCGCGGCGCTGAAGCGAGGGTCATGATCTACGCTCCGATTACGGAAGCCGGCGCCGATACGAATCGGTCACCATCTTTCCTGTTACACTCAAAGCGGCGCTACCCGACCCTTTTGGTTTTCGGCATGAATCTTCAATGACAAATACTGCGCATTAGATGTTTTAACTGAAAGTTCTCCAGATCATCACGAATTCGCAATTCTTATTTGGTCCCCTTCACGGCTATGTCAAAATCCCTGGTTATTGTTTTCAATCCCTCAGCCGGTGCGCGGCGGCGTGCCAAGCTTCATGCTGCTTTGGACCTATTGTACGGGCTGGGAGTGCAATTTCAGCTTATGGAAACAACCGCGCGTGGTGATGCAGAAAAGTTTGCGCGAATATCCGCTGAGGAAAATGGGATTGTCGTTGCGGCGGGCGGGGATGGCACCATAGCGGAAGTGGCAGCCGGCCTTGCAGGATCCCGAGCAATACTTGGCATTCTACCACTTGGTACGGCGAATGTCTTTGCCTTGGAAATGTCGGTGCCTCTCAATCCGCTGGAAGCTGCGCGCGTGCTTCTGATGGGCCGCAGCACCAGCGTCTATCCAGGTATTTTGAAGCGGGGATCCCTGAAGGATCGTCTTTTCATCCAAATGGTGGGGGTTGGATTGGATTCGGTTGTTGTCCATCACCTGCCGCTTGGCCTTAAACGAGTCTTCGGAAAAGGCGCCTATGTTTTGCAAACCTTGCGCGATTTGACCTGTTACCCCTTTCGTTCTTTTCGTGTGCAGATTGATGGGAATGAATTGGAAGCTTCGGGATTGGTTGTCACCAAGGGGCGCTATTACGCGGGGCGCTTTCAAATCGCGCCGCAAGCAGACCCGCGTGAGACACATTTTCACATACTTACCCTACAGCAAAGGAACTTTATGGATGCACTGACGCATGCCGCTGCTCTCGGCCTTGGTCGTCTTCCCTATCTCTCCAGCATCTCTCTGCAACGCGGCCATGACATTCAGGTGTTCGGCGCTGAAATACCGGTGCAAGCGGATGGTGATGATGCCGGTTCCCTGCCAATTCATATAGTGCCATTCACCCAACCGCTCAGGGTCGTAGTGCCCTAAAGCCTCATTCCTTGGGGCGGTAGTGCCAAACACTGGCCGGCGGAAAATTCAGAGGCGTCCAGGCGAGCCTTCGTGCCTCAAGGCCAAGGGTGCGGTATGGGAGCGGTGATGTGATACAGTAAGTGTACAGAAGAAAGCCGCGCCCAGGTGCCACCAACTCGACCTGCTGGATGAATTGCCGCTGCCTGGCTTCGCTGAGCAGAACGAGTGGAATGCCACAAATAACAGTGCCTATTTCCGTTGCGGTATCTTTCAATAGCTCGATGGGCAAATTGAAGGCGTCTGCCTGTAGCACCGTCGTTTGGGGGAATTTTGTTTGCAGATGATCGGCCATCTCCGGCACGATTTCCACCACTGCGATGCGCCCCGGTGAGATCCCGGAATTTATCAGGCTTCTAGTGATCGCGCCGGTGCCAGCGCCCAGTTCCAGCACGAAGGAATTGGACTGTCTGTCTATCTGCCGGGCAATGAGATCTCCAAGCCTTGGCGATGAAGGAATGATAGAGCCCATTTGCAAAGGATTAGCAAGCCAGCGTCGGAAGAATAAATTCACGTCACCTGGTTGTTTGTCTTTTCCGGCGACGGTTAGGTGGATTTGCGACATGGCCAACTCCAAAATTGGATGTCTTTATTCAGAAAGACGATTGACGCTAAAGCCCGAACGGATCGGTCTTTGAGGTCGCTTTGTCATGAATATGTGACGCTTGGATGACGAAATCGCGTAATCTATTTGAAATGCTACGGCTCTATCAGTAATTTTGTGCGCGAGGTCATATAGATGGAATGGAAGGACCCATTGATATGGCAATCGACAAAGTGGACCTGTCACGGTTTTGTGCCGCTCCGATTACTCGTTTAGGCTGCTTGGCGTTCGAAGGCCAGGGGGCTTTTGCCTCCCAAAGCTGAATGCCTTCGGCGCGGGTTATAGAAGCCGTTGATATACTGAAAGATGCTTGTTTCAGCTTGGCGGCGGGTTT
>JADCGA010000066.1 GCA_020249265.1 Roseomonas sp. | reverse complement strand
GAGCGAGGACCGCTGCGGGTCTGCGGTGTCCAGCAGCCGAGCGCGTGTCTTGGCGATGTCCCACTGGCCATCCGGTTCGCGCGCGATGCGCCCCGTGCGTTCGGCCTTGTGCATGGTGGTATCGCTGACGCCAAGGCGTCGCGCGGCTTCACGCGTGGAGGGTGTCAGTTCAGCCATGGCGGCGACCTCCCGCCGCGCGTTGGTGAGGGTTCAGGGTGTCAGTGTGTGGCGCGCTGGCGCGCTGCGTCGAATGCGGAAAGGGCGGCTTGCCAGTCGGGCTCCTGCGCAGCACCGATGCGCTGGAGGGGTTCTAGCGTCACTTTCCTCCGGCTGTAGTAGTCGCCCTGCATGCGTGCCAGCCACCCGGAAAGCCCCTGCGCGGCAAGGGCGTCGCTGGCGGCCTTCACTTGCGCCTCGCTCGGCTCAGTACGTCCGAGGGAGACATGTCGCCCATCGTCGCCAAGCACGATCCAGCGCTGCTCTGTGCCGGCGCTCATTGCGCCGGCTCCGCCTTGCGGATCTGCATCAGCAATTCGCCGAGCCTCCGGCGCCACACGCCCGCGCCCTCGATGCAATAGGCTGGGCCGTATTTGCCAATGCCACCCTTGCGAGCCTCGCGCAGCCAATGCGCGTGGCTGAGCCGGGCATGGTCGGCGAGGCCCTTGAGTTTCGAGATGGTGTCCAGTTGCTGCATGGTCTTTGTCCGTCCTGCGGGGCGGTATGCCCTTTGCGTGACGGACGCTTCGCGCTGTGTTTCGCGCGAGCCAAGGCAATAAAGCGCCAGGGATCGCGATGATCCCTGGGCTTGGCAATCATTCATGCCGCTGTGGCTGCGCAGCTTCATTCAGCGACGCGGTAATATGCGGAGTGAAAGATTATGCGGAGTGTAGGCGGCGGCCCCATGGCCGTCGCTGCGTTTGCCTGAGAATCACTCCACATAATTTTTACGGTGGCTGGCGTCCTGCAACATGGCCAGAAGCTTATCAGGCGCCTTGAAGCGACCGCGTTGCAGCGTCGGGGGCGCCATCTTGGCAAGTGCGTCAAGCTTCTCTGTCGGATCGGCTCGAAAGTAGATTTTGGTGCTCTGGATGCTGGCATGGCCGAGCCAAAGCGAAACCTTGCGCACATCCCTGGTGGCTTGAAGGGTGTGACACGTCAATCCTCCCTTTCTGATGCCCTGCGGGCACTGAGGAAGGATCGGGGTAGCCAAAAATTATGTGGAGTCACAGACTACCCAAACGCAGCGACGGCCATGGGGCCGTCGCCTGCACTCCGCATAATCTTTCACTCCGCATATTACCGGTTATGCGGAGCTCCGCATAAGCGGTAGACAGTGTAGGACCCTTTGGCGCCCTGCTTGTTTGGCCCCACTTGGCGAATGCGCTCGGCGATTTCCACCGTGATCCCCTGGCGCTTCTTCAGCCCAGCAAAGAACCCACGCACCGTGTGTTGTGCCCAGCCGGTGGCCTCGGCGATTTGCGCCACCGTCGCGCCCTCTGGGCGGCGGAGCATCGCCAGCACCACTTCCTGCTTGGTGCCCTCGCGCGGCTTGCGTGGCGCGCCCGTGGCGCGTGTGGCGCGGCGTGAGAGCGCGCTGCGCAGCATGTCCATCGCGCGCGTGATCGGGTCCTGCGAGGCATTGGGCGGCGGCGTTTCCTCCCAGGCTGCCAGCAAGCGCTCGGCAGCTTCCCGGAGGTTCACGCTTCCCATGTTGGGCGCCTCTGGCGCGGCCTGTGCGGGCTCAGTGGAAGGCTGCTCCTCAGCCTGCAGCGTTTCACTCTCCCCGCCCTGTGGCGCCGTGTCTGGCGCCGCGCGGCCCTCATTCGGGTCAATGCCAATCGCGCGCAGGATCAGCGCCCGATCGTCGGAACGCGGCTGCTGCGCGAATATCGCCAGCCAACGTTCCGAAGGCTGGGTGCTGGTGCATGACCGCTATGATGATGGCGGCGTTTCCGGCGGCACGCTGGAACGCCCAGCGCTGAAACGGCTGCTGGCTGATATCGAAGCCGGGCTCGTGGATGTGGTGGTGGTCTATAAGATTGACCGCCTGTCACGCTCGCTGATGGATTTCGCCAAGCTGGTGCAGATTTTCGATCAGAATGAGGTGACCTTCGTATCCGTCACGCAGACCTTCAACACCACCACGTCGATGGGCCGGCTGACGCTGAACATCCTCCTGTCCTTTGCGCAATTCGAACGTGAGGTGATTGGCGAGCGTGTACGCGACAAGATTGCGGCCTCTCGCGCGCGGGGCATGTGGATGGGTGGGCCGGTGCCGCTTGGCTATCGTGTCGAAAACCGCAAGCTGCTGGTGGATGAAGCCGCTGCCGCAACCGTGCGCCGCGTGTTCGAGGGCTTTGCCGAAATTGGTTCCGCCACCCGCCTGCTGCCGATCCTGCGCGCCGAGCGGCTGCTCACCAAACATGGTCGCCCCTTCGACAAGGGCGCGGTCTACAAGCTGCTCGCCAACCGCGTTTATCTTGGGGAGGCGGTGCACAAGGGCAAATCCTATCCAGGCGAGCACGCCGCCATCATTCCCCAGGCGCTGTGGAAGCAGGTGCATGAGATCATGGCCGGTAACCCGCACATGCGGGCGGGGCTGGCGCGCAATCGGTCCCCTGCCCTGCTGCGTGGGTTGATCTTTGGCGCCGATGGCCGGGCGCTATCGCCCACGCACACGCGCAAACAAGGGCGGCTTTATCGATATTACGTCAGCCAATCGGTACTGAAGGGTGGGGCGGATGACGCGCCCTATCGGCGCTTGCCGGCAGGCGAGATTGAGGCGCTGGTGTTGGACCAGCTTCGTGCCCTGCTGCGCCAGCCGGAGGTGGTGGTGGGCACATGGCGCACGGCGCAGACAGAAGCGCCGGACCTTGCCGAGGAGACAGTGCGCGATGCCCTGGCCGGGTTTGACCCCGTCTGGTCCGAGCTATTCCCCGCCGAGCAGGAACGGCTGATCCGGCTGTTGGTCCAGCGCGTGGTGGTGGGGGATGCCGGGGCGCAAATCTGGTCTTGTCGCGTATTTATGCCGCTCCTATTACTCGTTTAGGCTGCCTGGCGTTCGAAGGCCAGGGGGCTTTTGCCCCCCAAAGCTGAATGCCTTCGGCGCGGGTTATAGAAGCCGTTGATATACTGAAAGATGCTTGTTTCAGCTTGGCGGCGGGTTTCCCATGTCCTGCGCCAGACCAGTTCTGCCTTGATGGTTTTGAAGAACGTCTCGACAACG
>JADCGA010000065.1 GCA_020249265.1 Roseomonas sp. | reverse complement strand
TCGAATGGTTCGCAAGGCGTCGAGCAGGCCATGGATGTTGGCATCTTCTGCACGCACGGCAACGAGAAGAACATGGGCTTGCTCTTCTGCTTGGGCTATCGCGGCCATCGCCTCGGCTTCATTGTCAGTTCCCTCCGCGCCAATACCCGGCGTGTCGAGAAGCTGGAACAAGGGCCGCATCGGATCCGGCGGCCAGGGGTGCAGACGCGGCTCGCGAGTGGTGCGCTTGAACCCAAGACCAATGCCGTCTTCGCCCAATCCCGTTAGCTGCGCAGCGATGCTGGTCTTCCCTGCCTGCGCCTTGCCGATGAGCCACAGCACGGGGACTAAATCGGCCCTTATATCCGGCAAGGCACCCTCCTTTCGCCCAACGAACAGCTAAACTGTGTAAGATTCGCGCAATGCTTTTGCACAGTACCATCGTCCTCAGATCTAGCCCCTCACCTTGCGCAGGGGCAGGGTGACGGGCTCAGGTCCGAAACATGGCTAACCCCACCCTAGAGCCTGCAGGATGGGAAGCGTGGCCAGCGCGTATCCGAGTAACAAATGGGCCGCGGCGCTGACCAAGGCAGCCAAGGCTTCCATTGCGCAAAAGACGCGCCAGGGCAAGACAGTTGCCATTAAAACAAACACAGCCGACCCCAGGCCAGGCAGAAAATGTGCGATAATGATGTATAGAAATGGCCTGTTGCTAAGACGGGGCTTATGCTGCTGTAGACGTTGCAGATTTCGGGTAAAATAAGGTACCCGAAAGATCCATTCGGCCAAGAAAAACGAAAGTGCCGCGCCGACAAATGTACCTGCAGCGGCGGCGAGCAACGCCATGAAAAAGTTCAACTGCCCCAGTCCTGCATACCCGCCCATTGCGACCAATGCCGGTCCGCCAGGAGTAAATGCGTTGGAGACCACAAATGCTTCGCTAAATGCAACGACGAAGATGGTCGCGTAGATCCAGGTGCCGGCCTCCATGTCACTGGCCCTTCGGTGCAACGTAACCATCCGCCGAGTCCCACATCTTTTTGATCTTCACGCCGCGCTGGGCGCCATGTTTTGCTGCTTTTTCCAATTCCAAGGCAGCAATTCATGAAGTCTCTGCTGTGGCATATCGGCGATGCGGGCCAGCACGTCTGCAAGCCAAGCGCGCGGGTCAACGCCGTTCAGCTTGGCAGTCTGGATGAGACTGTACATGGCGGCGGCGCGCTCTCCGCCCTGGTCGGAGCCTGCAAAGAGCCAAGCCTTCCGCCCCAGCGCGGCGCCGCGCAACATGCGTTCGGCGGCGTTATTCGTCAGGCAAATACGGCCATCGCTCAGGAACCGCGTGAAAGCCTCCCAGCGCTTCAGCATGTAGTCCATCACCTGGGCCAGGTCATTGTGGCGCGAGAGCTTGGCCCGCTCGGCACGCATCCATGCCTCAAGCGCGGCTACTAGTGGCGCGATGTCGCGCTGGCGTACTGCAAGCCGCTCAGGCGTAGGCGCGCCATTGATCGCGGCTTCGGCCGCGAATATCGCGTCAATCTGGCGCACGGCCTCAATGGCCAGCGGCATGTGATGCACCTCGGCCAGCTTGAACAATTTCCGTCTGCCATGCGCCCAGCACGCCGCCTCCAGGATCAGCCCCGGTTGTCGCCCTGGCGCATAGAGCCCGTTGAACCCGGCATAGGCATCCGCCTGCAGAATGCCGGTGTAATTGGCCAGATGGCGTTCAGGGTGGATGGCTTTTCGGTCGCGGGAATAGCGAAACATCGCCGCGGGCGGGTCAGTACCACCAAAAGGCGCATCATCGCGCACATAGGTCCAAAACCGCCCCACATCGGTGCGGCCCGCCGCCAGGACCGGCACGGTGGTGTCATCACCATGCAGCCGCTCGGCCGCCAGCACATGCGCATCAATCAGGATCATCAGCGGCGTGAGGGTTGCGGTGCTGGCGCCGACCCAATCCCCGATCGTCGAGGTGCTGAGGGAGATGCCCTCTCGCGCGAAGGTCTCACTCAACCTGTTAAGCGGCAGGTGCTGGCCGAATTTCGCCTCCAGAATGGTGGCGAGGAGATGCGGCCCCGCCCTGCCGCGCATGATTGGGTGAAAGGGTGCGGGCGGCTGGGTGATGGCCTCACAACTGCGGCAGGCGAATTTCTCCCGCACTGTCTGGATGACTTTCCATTGCCGAGGGATGACTTCCAGCGTTTCGGTCACATCCTCGCCAAGTTTCACGAGCGTGCCGCTGCAGCAGGGGCAGGCGCTTGGTGATGGCAAGACGATTCTCTCGCGCGGCAAATGATCGGGCAGTGGGGTGCGCTTGGGGTGGTTTGGCGCCTTGTCCTGCTTGGCGTCTGGGGTTGTCTGTGTGCTGGCTAGGCGATTGATTTCCGCTTTCGTCTTGGCTTCGGCCTGCGCGGTGGTGAGTTCGGCGAGCTGCAATTCCAATTGGTCAACCAGCTTGCGGCTGCGTTCGGAACTTGCGCCGTAGCGGTCGTGTTGCAGCCGCGCGATGAGTTTCTTGAGATGGGCGATGGTGTTCTCAGCGCTCGCCAATGCTGCCTGTTCGGCGGCGCGCCCCGCGCGTTCTGCGATGAGTGCTTCCTGGCTTGCGATATAGGCTGCGCGCAGTGCTTCAATATTTTCGGGGATATGTAGCGCGGGCGATGTCACGCCCAGAATCGAATCACATCACGCGCGATCTGCAAAGAGGAAATGCGCGGCACCAGCAAATAAATTCATTCACCCCGCACTTGCAGGGCGCCAGGTGTGCTGCGGATTTCTCCAGTCTATACCTTCAAGCATGTAGCCAAGCTGCGAGCCCAATATCGAGATCGATCCCGCCATCACAGAGGGCCACACGAAACGACCGCGTTCCAAACGTTTGGCATAAAGCGACATGCCAAGCCCATCATGCCAGAGGATCTTGATTAAATCACCGCGCCGACCGCGAAAGACAAATAGATCCCCCGCATGAGGATCGCGGCCCAGTGATTGTTGTACCTGTGCCGCAAGGCCATTCATGCCGCGCCGCATATCCGTGTAACCCGACGCCAGCCAAACACGCATGCCGGGTGGAACTGCCAGCATCAGCGTAGCGCCCCAATAATGCAGGATAGCGCAGGCAGGCTGAGTGCCGCGTTGATTTCCAGCCGCGTGCCATTCGCAAGCGTGATGGTGATCATCCGCTGATCTGGCGGCGGCGCAGCATCGGCTTGCAAGGGCGGCGCCGATGGCGCATTGGCCGCCACCATCGGCGCATCCACAGCACTTACCGCGTCAACGAATACCGGCAGAAAAGCGGGTGGATCAGACATTTTTAGCCCGCCAGCGCGCGCCTGCTTGCGCCACGTCCAGAGAATACTCCGGCTAACCTCATGCCGACGAGCGACCTCCGCAACCTTCGCGCCAGGCTCATCAGCCTCAGCCACAATCCGAAGCTTATCCGCAGCAGACCAACGGCGCCGCCGCTCAACACCAGAAATTATCTCAAGCCCCATCATCGCCCCCCGTACTTATGAGCGACCTTAAGATCGTCCATAAGAACAAGTGACAGAGGCTTCACCAGAAAGGGAAGGTGGCGCTCGGCGGATGCTTACGCTTGGGAAGCAGTGTCAGAGGAAAATTGTAGGTGTACACCTGAGGCGTGGCGCCAGGCTCAACGGGCTTCGACATAGGCGTATGCCTAGACTTAAACCTAGGCGCTCTGGGTTACGCCAAGTGTCCGGACGAATTGGGGGTTGTCCGGGCCCTGAGCGTATTGGTATGGAACAGCAATTGTTAATTTCGGTCAATTTTGATGCGGGGACAGGATTTGAACCTGTGACCTTCAGGTTATGAGCCTGACGAGCTA
>JADCGA010000064.1 GCA_020249265.1 Roseomonas sp. | reverse complement strand
CGCCTCGGCCTGGTCGCCCTCGGGCGGCAGCGTGAATGGCGAGGTCGGCATGGCCGCCGCCAGCGTTGCACGCCGCGCGCGCGATGCTGTGCGCAATGACCCCTATGCCGCGCGCATCGTGGATCTTTGGACCGGCAATGCTGTCGGTGCTGGCATCACGACGCGTTGGCCAGAGACGGCGCATGGCGCGGTCTGGCTGTCCTGGGCAGATAGCGCTGCTTGCGATGCTGAGGGCAAACTTGATCTATACGGGCTGCAGGCGCTGGCCATGCGTGCGGTCGTCGAAAGCGGTGAATGCTTCATCCGACTGCTGACAGTGCCGACATCGCCGCGGAACCCTATGGGCCTCAGCTTGCAGGTGCTGGAAAGCGATCACCTGGATACGGCGCGCAATGGCATGGTGAACGGCGCGCCGACGATCCAGGGCATCGCGCTTGGGAATTTGGGCGAGCGGATTGGCTATTGGCTTTTCCCAACCCATCCCGGTGCCTGGATGCTGCCTGGCGCTCGGCTCGCCAGTAATTTCATCCCCGCGCGCGATGTGCTGCATGTGTTTCGCAAGCGCCGCCCTGGGCAATTGCGCGATGTCTCCTGGCTCGCGCCCGTACTGCTCCGGCTGCGCGACCTCAGTGATTACGAAGCCGCGCTGCTGATGAAGGCCAAGATCGAAGCCTGTCTTGCCGCCGTGGTGACGGATGAGAGCGAAGAAACGCTTACCTCCCCGTCCTCTAGTCTTCTGCGTGATTCTCAAGGCCGCGCGGTGGAAAGCTTCGAGCCTGGGATGATTCTCTACCGGCGCGGCCATGGCGAGGTGAATGTGGTGAACCCCTCCGGCGGTGGGTCCCATACCGCCTTCGCGCGACGCTCACTTGAAGCCGCTGCTGTTGGCGCGGGCCTCACCTATGACCAGGTCTCCGGTGATTTGACCCAGGCGAATTACTCGTCCCTCCGCGCCGGCAAGATTGAATTCCGCAGGCTTTGCGAACAGGTGCAATACGGCATGCTGATCCCCATGCTGGTGCGGCCGATTGCCGAGCGCTTTCATGCGCAGGGCGCGCTGGTTGGGCTTTGGGCGGATGCCATGCCGAAGGGCGTCGCGCATGTGCCGCCAGCGCATGAAATGATTGATCCGCTGAAAGACACCACGGCTTTGATCGCCCAGGTGCGTGCCGGCTTTGTCCCGCAGCCCGAGGCCGCCGGCGCCTTCGGTTATGATTTCCGCTCGGCGGTCGAGATGATCCGTGAAGCCAATGCTGCGCTGGATGCGGCGGGCATCTCGCTTGATACCGACCCCAGGCGTGTCGCCAAATCAGGTGGTGCGCAGGATGCAGCGCAAATGGCGGCGGTGGAAATCGCAGCGACCGGCACGGCCGGGACACCAGCGCCAACGCCGGCAGATACCCAAACAGCATAGGGCTCACCATGACCGAAACCACCGACCCGGGCGGGAGCGATCCCGCGCCGGCTGATCCCGCTTTGCCCGATCGACTTCCCCCCGATGGGCAATCGATCACCGCCCGCCGCGCCATCACCGCACCCGCCACCGTGGATCGTGCCGCACGCACGGTCGAGGTCGTGTGGTCCACCGGCGCGCGGGCACGCAACTTCGTGCCCTCCCTCGGCGGCATTACCGAGGAATTGGATATGTCGCCCAATGCGGTACGCATGGCGCAACTCGGCTCCGGCAATGCACCGGTGCTGAATACCCATCGCAGCAGCGATGCGCGGGATGTGCTGGGCCGCGTGATCGCCGCCCGGCTTGAAGGCGGGCGCGGCCATGCGCGGCTGCAATTCTCTGGCGCTGCTGATGTGGAACCGCTCTGGCAGCGCATTGCCGATGGCACGCTCCGCGCGGTCAGCATCGGCTATCGCGTGCATCGCTATGACCAGCGACCCGATCCGGTGAGCGGTGAGATGATCTACCGCGCCGTGGATTGGGAACCTTTCGAGATCTCGATCGTGCCCATCCCGGTTGATCGGGATGCGCAAGTGCGAGGCGCGGCGCCGCAGGGCGCGCCGTCCTTCGCCATTGAACCTGCCCTGGATAATGAGGAACCACCCATGACCGAGACGACGCCGGAAACCCCGGCAGCCCCTTCGGCGCCGCCCGCCGCGTCGCCCCCTGCAACCACCACGGTGGAAACACCGCCTGACCTTGAGGCGCTCCGTGCCGAGGCACAACGCACCGAGCGTGAGCGTATCTCCGGCATTGATACCGCTATCGAAGCTGCGCGCGCCCTGGTCGGCACGGAGACCGCCACGCATATCCGGCGTGAGGCTGTCGAGCGCGGCTGGCATCCGGACCAGGCGCGCCGCTCCTTGTTCGACGCCATGGTGAAAAGCGCTGCACCGCCTGCCATCCCTGCGCGACCGGAAACCGGGCCGGGGAATGACTCGCCCTCGGAGATCCTGGACGCCATGGCGGAAGCCTTGGCCGCGCGCAGTATGCCTGGCTATCAGCCGCAGGCTGCCGGGCGCCATGCCGAATTTATGGGCTGGCGGCCATCGGACATGATCGGCGAATTGCTGCGGGTCCGCGGTGAACGCAATGTACCGCGCAATCCGACGCTACTCGCCGAGCGCGCCTTTCACACCACCTCCGACTTTCCGCTGCTGCTTTCGGCGGCGGCGAACAAAATGCTGCTCGCGGCCTATCAGCCGGCAGCGCCGAGCTATCGGCAGATCTTCCTCCGCCGCGATTTCCGCGACTTCAAGCCGCATCGGCATCTGCGGGTGGGTGATTTCCCAACGCTCATGCCGCTGATGGAGAATGGTGAAATCCAGGCTGGCACCATGTCGGAAAGCCAGGAAATCGTCCTGCTGCAAACCTTCGCCAGGCGCATCCGCGTGACGCGACCGATGCTGGTGAATGATGACCTGGGTGCCTTCACGGATTTCGCTGCCGCCATTGGTCGGCGCGTGGCAGATTTCGAGAATGCCACGGCCTATGCGCTGCTCAATCAGGCAAATGGCGATGGCCCGACACTGACGAACGGCCCTGCTGCCGTCTTTGGCACGGCGGCCGCGCGGTTGAATAAGGCGGCGGCGGGCAGTGCGCTGGACATCAACAACCTTGCCAATGGTCGCGCTGCGATCCTGCGGCAAAAGACGCTGGATGGCCTGCCGATTTCCGTCGGCAATGCCATGAAGCTGCTGGTCGGCCCAAGCCTCGAATTGCCCGCGCGGCAATTGACGGTGAGTGTTGGCGCCACACAGATCAGCCACGCCAATATCTATGCCGGCTTTGTCCAGCCACTGGTCGAACCGTTGATCCCGAATAACCGCTGGTACCTGTTCGCCGATCCGCCGACGGCGCCGGTCTATGTCTATGGTTACCTGAATGGCGCGGAGGGACCGCAAGTGACCACCGGCCCGGTCTCCGGCGTGGATGGTGTCGAGGTCAGCGTGATCTTCGATTTCGGCGTCGGCGCCATTGATTGGCGCGGGGCTTGGTTCAATCCGGGCGCCTGATCACCGGTCGTGGGACCTGCCGATGCCGCAGCGCCGCCGGCAGGCCTCAGCGCAGCGGCACAATGCCAGGTAGCGCGCGGACCCGTGCGATCCAAGCCGATACGGCGGGCCAGCGCTGGAGGTCGAAGCCACCCTCGTCGGCCACATGCGTGTAAGCGAACAGTGCCAGGTCAGCGATCGTCGGGTCGGGCTCCGTTAGCCAGTCGTGCCGCATCAGCCGTTCCTCCATCACCCCAAGCGCGCGCTCTCCGCCCTCGCGGCAGCGCTCGAGCCGCTCCACCTCGGCTTCGGTGGTGCGGAGGTAGGTCCGAATGTTGCGTGCGACCGCGATGTAAGGCTCGTGGCTGTATTGCTCGTAGAACAGCCACTCGAACACCCGGGTGCGGGCCAGACCAGGTGGCGGCAGCCAAGGCGTGCCCTCGGCGAAATGCGCGAGGATGGCGTTTGACTCCACAAAGACGTTGCCATCCTCAGTCTCCACCACGGGCACCTTGCCCATGGGGTTGCGATGCAGGAAAGCCGGTGTGCGGGTTTCACCCCCGTTCGTGTCCACCTCCACCCAACGGATGGGATGGCCTGTGAGCCTCAGGATCTGCACCGCTTTCCAGCAATTGCCCGACGGGGTCATGCCGTAAACCGTCGCCATGCTCGCCTCCTACGCGGACGCGCTTCGGATAGACGAGGTTAGGGCGCGTCAACAGGACGGGTCAACCCGGCGAATTGCAGACCAGCCATACCCGATGCGCCGTGCCGGACGCGGCGCCAACCACCTCCGTACTCAAACCATAGCCCCGTTATCATGAAAGCTTTCATCCAGCTGCGCGACAGCCTAGCGCTGGCCGTCACCTATGCGGGCGGCGTCACTCCGGCCAAGGTGTCCTGGTCGGCGTGCTCTCCGGCGTGGATGGTGTCGAGGTCAGCGTAATCTTCGACTTCGGCGTCGGCGCCATTGATTGGCGCGGGGCTTGGTTCAATCCGGGCGCCTGATCGCTCTCACCCTTTTTCATCATCGCAATTTCGCAACGGGCGTCCTTCGGGGCGCCTGTTGCGTTTCAGGAGAACCATTCCATGCGTAACTTCATCCAGCCGGGCAATAGCCTGGCCATTGCCGTGCCCTATGCGACGGGCGTTTCCGCCGGCCAGGGCGTGTTGGTCGGTGCCTTGTTCGGCGTCGCCGCCGTGGATGGCGTGCAGAACACCATGATCGAGGCCGCGACCACGGGCGTGTTCGACCTCACCAAGGAACCGGCGCTTGCCATCGCCGCTGGCGTGCGGGTGTTCTGGGATAATACCAACCGGCGCATTACCGCGACCGCCACCGGCAATTTCCAGGTGGGCATCGCAACCCAGGCCGCGCTCGCCGCCGATGCCACCGTGCGTGTCTGGCTCAACCGCGTTCCGGCGGCGGGGGCGTGAACATGACGAACCTGCTCGCGCGTGACCATGAACGCATGCAAGGCGTGCATCCCCATCTGGTGCGCGTGGTGATCGAGGCACGCAAGGCCGCACCCTTCATCGTGCTGGAAGGGCTGCGGTCCCGCGAAAGGCAAGCCAAGCTTGTCGCGCTTGGTGCATCGCGCACCATGAACAGCCGACATTTGACCGGCCATGCGGTGGATCTCGGGTATTGGCTCGATGATGGAGATGGCGTGCCGGAGAATGGTGAGATCCGTTGGGACTGGCCTTTGTACGCGCAACTGGCCAGTGCCGTGAAAGGGGCAGCGCAGAAACTTGGTGTTGCCATTACCTGGGGTGGTGATTGGGCGAGCTTCCCCGATGGCCCGCATTTCGAATTGGATCGGGGGAAATACCCATGATCGGCGCATTGCTGCCCGCGCTGGTGCCGATCCTGGGCGATGCGCTGAAACGCCTATTCCCGGATCCGGAGGCGCGCCAAAAGGCTGAGGCGGAACTGAATGCCGCGTTGCTCGCGCGCGCTGGCGAATTGGAAAAGGCTGCCGCCGATATCATCAAGACCGAGGCGCAGTCAGAGCATTGGCTCGCCGCCTGCTGGCGTCCGCTGATGATGATCACCTTTGGCATCTTGATCGTGCTCCGCTGGCTCGGCTGGTCTGCGCCGGGGATCTCGGAGGCCGAGGCGCTCAAGCTCTGGAACATCGTCGAGATCGGCCTGGGTGGCTACGTCATTGGCCGTTCCGCCGAAAAGACGCTGCCGCG
Organism: Roseomonas sp.; assembly: GCA_020249265.1. GTDB lineage: Bacteria > Pseudomonadota > Alphaproteobacteria > Acetobacterales > Acetobacteraceae > Neoroseomonas. The sequence continues at coordinate 6,729 of JADCGA010000064.1, read as the reverse complement.
CATTGTGGAGGTGCTGAGGCGATGAGCGCCTTTGATACCGCCATGGCAAGCCTGATCGCTGATCCGCATCTTGGCGTGGATGCGCAGTATCGCCAGGGCGGCACGGGCGCCCCGGTCAGCCTGCGCGTGCTGCGTTCCTCGCCCGACCGCATGGCGGATGCTTTCGGCACAGAGGTGATCTCCGCCAGCGATATTCTCTCACTCGCCATCGCGACGCTGCCTGATATCGCGGCGGGCGACAGTTTTTCGATTGGCGACGAAGTTCTCACCGTCCGCCACGCCGAACGCGACGCCAGCGGCACCGCCTGGCGCGTCTTTTGCCAACGATAGGCACGCAGCATGAGGCTTGGCGCGCAGCTGGTCGGTGATCTCCGAAAAATGCTCGCGGAAGAAGTACGCGCCGGTGAACGCGCCGCCATGACCGCGATCCGCACCGAGACCGCCGAGGTCAAAGCCGAACTCCGCCAGCAGGCCACCACCGCCTTTGCCGGCAATGCGCGCGGCATCGCCAATGCCTGGCGGTCCATGGTTTTTCCTCGGACGGGTCAGTCGCTCCGTCCCGCCGGGCTGGTCTTCACCAAAGTCCCCAAGGTGATTGATGCTTTTGAGCGCGGCGCGTTGATCCGCGCCAAGGGCGGGCGGAAGTTCCTCGCCATCCCCACCGGCTTTAACGCCGCGCGTGGCAGGCGCGGGCGGGGCGAGAAAGGCATGCGCGTGACGCCAGCGCAGATGGTGGCCTCCGGCCAGGCGTTTCTGCTGCCCTTCAAATCGGGGCGCGGCTTTGTTTGGTGCCTGCCACTCCGCGCCGGGGAACAGGCCGGGCGGCGACGGCAGCGCCTGCGCTTGATTGCCGGGGGTGTCACCGAGGTCGGCACCGCCCATCGCCGCGGCCGAGAGGCCTGGGCGCGCGGGCTGTTCGCGGGCGGTATGGTGCCGATGTTCCTGCTGCTGCCGCAGGTGAAGCTGGCGAAGCGCCTCGACGTAAAAGGCGCGGCGGAGCGTGGCCTGCGCCGCCTGCCCGGGCGTTTTGTGGCGGCCTGGGCCGCCGAGGCTGGGAGGCCGCGATGAGCCTGCGTGAAGCCGCCCTGACCGCCCTGTTCGCGCGCCTGAACGCCAGCCTGGCCGGGCGCAACCCAGCGCCCGTGATACGCCGCAATGAAACCGTGCCGCAGCGCCTGCCCGCGGGCGGGCTGGTGGTGCTGCGCGATGGTGAAACTGTCTCGGAAACGCCCATACTCTCACCCTTGGCCTATGCGATTGAACATCGCGCAGAAATCGAAGTGCTGGCGGCGGATAATGCGCTGTTGGATGCGCTGCTGGTTGCCATCGCCGCTTCCATCACCGCGGATCCCATGCTGGGTGGCGCGGTGGAATGGGCGCAGCCCGGCAGCGCGGATATCGAGGATGTCGAATTCGAAGGCGCGGCCAGTGCGCGTGCAGCGAGCCTGCCTGTTGCATTGTTCTTTACCGCCACCGGGTCACCGCTGGCCTGATCGCCCACCAGGAGAAACCACATGCCCCGTGCCATTGGCGCGAATGCGCGCCTGCTCATGATTCCTGAGGCCAGCTATGGCACCGCGCCAAGCGGCAATTGGCGGCGCATGCCCTTTCTGTCCTGCAATCTGGGCGCGGAGCAGCCGTTGCTGGATGCGGATGTGATTGGCATTGGCGGCAATCGAGACACTGGCGCGCCGCTATTGGATACGGTCACGGTGGCGGGCCAGGCAGTGGTGCCGATTGATCTGATCAATTTTGGGCATTGGCTGCGGCTGCTATTCGGCCCGCCGACCACGAGCGGCACAAGCCCGAATTTCATCCATAGCTTTGCCTCGGGCCTTGCGGCGCTGCCTTCCAACAGTATCGAAATCGGCTATCCGGATGTGCCAAACTACGATGTTTGCACGGGCGTGCGGGCTGATACGCTGGAGATGGATTTCACGCCGACCGGTGCTGCCAGCGCGACGATTGGGCTGCTGGGCCAGGGCTCGCTCCGCGGTGCGGCGAGTTCCGGCGGCACGCCAAGTGGCGCGGCGTTTACCGCCTTTAACAAGGCGCAGGGTTCCATCACGCGCGCTGGTGCGGCGCTTGCGCAGGTGACTGGCGCGCGGATTAGCTTTTCGAATGGGATGGAGACGGTGCGCACCATCCGTGCTGACCGGAAGGTGGAAGGTGTTGATCCCGGCATTGCGCGCTGCACCGGGCAAATCACGGTGCGGTTTGAGAATACGGTGCTGCTGGCGCAGGCGCAGGGCGGCACGCCGGCAGAATTCGCCATGGCTTTCACGATGGATGCCAATCGCAGCCTGACGATTACGCTGCATGAGGTTTATCTGGCGCTGGCCAAGACGCCGATCGAAGGTCCGGCGGGGGTGGAGGCGAGCTTTGATTTCAGGGCAGCGTTCAACGCGACAGCGGGGCGGATGATGACGGTGGTGCTGAGGAATCAGCAGGCCGGGGCGGAGTATGGGTGAGCGACAGAAAACGACGAAGGATGGTCGCGCCGTCGTTCTGGCGACGATGCCATCGCCGCGTTGCGTCCATCGCGGCCAGCCCGATGTTAAGCGTCGCCGTGGTTATCCGTCACGCAGGCCGATGTGACCAGGAGGACCGCGCCCGGATCTCAGCCGAAGGCGCCTGTCTTTCGGTCCGACGGCGACCATCGACGGTTCAGACCCGACGCGCGCGGCATGCGGGCGCTGGCACTATTGCAAGAACCGCCGGATCGGCCGGCCATCTGGGCAATGTCGGGTCACGCTGAGGCACTCCAAAAAATCGTCCAATCTGGCTCCGACAGGAGGAAACAAAGCCATGAATTTTGTGGGAAAACGCGGTCAGCGCGCCGCCCTTCGCAAATACTCAGCGGATTCAACATCCGTAGCGAACGCCTCACGATTTCATGAATTAAAAATAAGATTTCAGATTGCTTGCATTCTGTGTATTTTGTTACCCAGTTTTAGTTTGGCGCAGACATCAAGCTGTAGGAATGTGCTCCAAGCGGAAAACGAATTGCTACTAAATTGGTTGCAATTAGAAAGAAATTACCCAATACTCTATCCAATACTTAAAGGATGCAATGATAGCGCAAACAGAAACCGAGATGGTGGTTTTCTCGTTGCTTGCGCCGGTTTTTTTTGCTATTTTTCAATGAATGATTGCGTAAATCTTGCTAGCGAAATGATTAGTTTGTCTGCACGCCAAGACGTAATTGATCGTCAGAAACGCCAACATTGTTAACTGTCTCGGAGGCCTCCGCGCAATGAGTGGCCCCGGTCGGTTTCAGGCGTCACACGCGCCGCGGGCGGCGTAAGGCGCCCTTGCTGCGAGATTTCGGGCGCTATCCGCCTACTTTCCGGCTCAAGGCTTTTTTTCGAAGCGAACCCGGCAGCCGAACAGCCCCTCAAGGTCTGGTATGCGGTCACAAAGTCGGCGACAAAAAAACGCCGGTCGAGGTCAAACAGACCTTCCGCTCGGCCGACCATCTCGCCAGGAACCGTATGTGCTTTGACCTAGCCGGGAATCAGTTCCGGCTGATCGTGAAAATCGATTGCCGGTTCGGCATCGTGTTCATCGGGTTCGTTGGAACACACCGGGACTACGACAAGATCGACGCCAACGCGGTTTAGGTAGCTGAAGTACTCATCGTCCTTCGCCTGGAAGGCTTCCCATACGTCATCCAGCAGTTGCTCGACGTTGCCGGCCTCCCACGAGTACGGCCGCTGGTAGGGCGGGATCTCATACCGGATCTGGTCGGTCAGAACCTGACCAAGCGTGCGTTCAGCTGGTTCCATTCGACAGGACTCGATTACAGTTCGGGTTTTGGGCTGGGATGCATAATGCTGCTGGATCGTCCAGCGTTTCGCCAGTCGAACCTCGACATTCCTGCGCAGCCGACCGTCAAGGGCAAAGCCGTAGCCCGGCTTGTCTTGCCGTTCCGCGCGCCGCTAGGCGCATTCTTCTCGCAACTTACCGATCGGAGACCCGAATATGCTCACCCTAGACCTTCCCGTCGAGCCCTATTGGCTCGGTCTGCCCCGCGGCATCCGCGTGGAAATCCGCCCCGTCACCACCGCTGTCATGGCCGCCGCCCAGGCAGCCTCCGCCCGCCGCCTCAGCGCGCTGCGTGCGGCGGAACCAGACCTCGACCCCGACATGGCCCGTGGTCTCGCCTTCGCCTTCCTGGTCAAGGCGCTGGCCCGCCACGCCGTCCTGGCCTGGGAGGGCATCGGCGACACCACCGGCAAGCCCCTACCGCTCTCGCCCGAAGCCATCGAGCGCCTCATGGATCTGGACGATATCGCCGCCGCCTTCTGGGACCGCGCAACCTCACCAGTCGCCGCCGTGGCCACCGAGGGAAACGCCTAAGGGCCCGCGCCGCATGGCATTTCGGCAGCGGGCCCGAATATTGTCGCGGCTGCGCAGCCATCGCGCGCGATTGCGGCGATAGCTGTCCTTACACGCAACACGCGCCGCTCAGCGTCGAGGCCCACGCCTGCTGGGCCGCCGGCACCGCCTGCGCTGAGGCTGGCATGGCCGGGATCACGCTCAACCTCGCCAATGCGCTGGCCGCCGCGCGTGATCTCGGTGCGCAGGGCTGGGCCGCTTCGGAAATGTTGATGGCACTGCGCATCGGCATGGCGGAAGGCATCGCCACACGCGGCAGGGAGGAAACGCCCCATGGCTGACGCCACCCGCCGCGTCTCGGTGCGGCTATCCCTGGACGACGCCGCGCGCGTAAAGCAGGAATTGCGTGAGGTCGGTGAAACCGGCCAACGCTCCCTCGCGCGCATTCAAGGCGGCGCAGAACGTGCGTCTCGCGCGCTGGATTTGTTGGATGTCGCCGTGCGCGGCGTGCAGATCGCGGGCTTGGCCGCCGGGCTGCGCGCGGTGGTGGTCGCGGGCGATGCGCTGACGCAATCCATGGGGCGGCTGAATACCGCGCTCGGATCGGTGGAACGCGCCGGGGAAATCTATGACAGACTCTATCAGGATAGCCTGCAAACCGGCGTCGCGGTGCGTGAAAGCGTGGATGCCTTCGCGCGGTTTTCCATCGCCGCGCGAGAGATTGGTGCCACTTCGGATCAGGTTGCAACCCTGGTCGGCGGCTTGCAGCGCATCGCTATCGCCTCGGGCGCCTCGCAACAGGAAATCTCCTCCGCCACCCAGCAGCTGGCCCAGGCTCTGGCATCGGGCACGCTGCAAGGCGATGAACTGCGTTCTATCCTTGAAAACCTGCCCACCCTTGCGCAGGGCCTGGCGCGCGAGCTTGGCGTTTCCATCGGTGAACTCCGCAAGCTCGGCTCCGAGGGCAAGCTCACCGCCGATACGGTGTTTCCCGCGCTGTTGGGCGCCGTTGAAAAACTGAATGGCGAATTTGAACGCGCGCCGCTTTCGGCGGGGCGCGCCTTTGGGCAGCTTACCGTCGCGACGGACCAATTCCTCGCCCGGCTCGATCAGGCCATCGGCCTTTCCAATACGCTGGCCCAGGCGCTGTCTGGCGCGGCGCGCGTGCTCGATGGCGTGCGGCGTGGCTCCGGCCTTTTGCTGCCAACCGAGCAGGAGGCCGCGCGCCGGGCGGAGGCTGCGGCGCTGCGCGCGCAAATCGCGCGGCTTGAGGCTGAAATCGAAGGCCAAAGCCAGCCCACCGAACCCAGGCGCGGCACCATCCGCAGCGGCCTGGTGGGCACCGCGCAGCAACAGGCCGGGGTGGATCGCGCCGCCCGGCTGGAGGAATTGCGTCGCCAGTACCAAGAACTCGCGGAGGAAATCACGCGCGGCGAACAGGCCTCCGGCGAACGGCAGCAGCGCGAGGCGGAAAGTGCGGCCGCCCAAGCCGCCGATGCGCGCCGCCGCCGCGCTGGCGCGGATGCCGAAGAATTGCGCCGCGCGCTCGATGACCGCTTTCGCATCAATAGCGAATATGAGGACCGCGTCCGCCGCCTGCGAGAGGCCGAGGCCGCCGGTGGCATCACCGCCGCGGATCGCAGCCGGCTTGAAACCCTGGCGCTACAGGAACGTGACGAGGCGCTGCGCCGTATTGAAGGCACCACGCGCCGTGTGGCCGCCATCCCGCCCGCTGATCGCGCCGCGGAACGCGAATTGAACGATCTGCTGCGCGAACGCGAAAGGCTGATCCTGGATAATGAGAATGCCTATGAACGCTATCAGCGCCGCCTGGAACGGCTTGGAGATTTGGCGGAGCGTGCCGAGCGCGCTGGCCGGCCCATCCCAACCGAGACCATCGCCCGCGAAGGCGAACGCGCGCTGAACGAATTGGAGGAGGCCGAACAGCGCATCAAGCGCAGCACGGAAAACACCCGCGACGCAGCGCGGGAATTGGGCTTTGCGTTTTCCTCGGCCTTTGAGGACGCGATTGTGCGCGGCGCCAGGCTGTCGGAAGTGCTCAAGGGCCTGTTGCAGGACATGACGCGCATCATCGCCCGGCGCACGATTACCGAACCTTTGGGGAATGCGGCCTCGGCCGGGCTTTCCAGTATTGGGGCTGGGAATTGGCTGAATGATATCGGCACTGCCATTGGTGGATTGTTCCGCGCCGATGGCGGCCCGGTGGCGGCGGGGCAGCCCTATATCGTTGGCGAACGCGGCCCGGAATGGTTTGTGCCGAACCAGGCCGGCACGGTGCTGCCCAATGGCAGCGCGCCTGCCGGCACCACGATCAATACCTCCATCGCCATTGATGCGCGCGGCGCCGATGCGGGGGTGGAGGCGCGG
>JADCGA010000063.1 GCA_020249265.1 Roseomonas sp. | reverse complement strand
GGGTTCAGAAGCGTCAGTGAGTGGCGCGCTGCCGCGCTGCGTGGAATGCGGCAAGGGCGGCTTGCCAATCCGCGTCATGCGCAATGCCGATGCGCTGCAGGGGTTCGAGCGTCACTTTCCCCCGGCTGTAGTAATCGCCTTGCATGCGCGCGAGCCATCCGGAAAGCCCCTGCGCGGCAAGGGCGTCGCTGGCGGCCACCACTTCCGGCTCGCTTGGTTCGGTGCGTCCAAGGGAAACGTGCCGGCCATCGGCGCCGAGCACTATCCAGCGCTGCTGCACGCCGGCGATCATCGCGCCGGCTCCGCGTTGCGCATTTGCGCCAGCAATTCGCCAAGCCTCCGGCGCCATACGCCCGCGCCCTCGATGCAATAAGCCGGGCCATATTTGCCAATGCCACCCTTGCGAGCCTCGCGCAGCCAATGCGCGTGGCTGAGCCGGGCATGGTCGGCGAGGCCCTTGAGTTTCGAGATGGTGTCCAGTTGCTGCATGGTCTTTCTCCGTCCTGCGGGGCGGTATGCCCTTCGCGTGACGGACGCTTCGCGCTGTGTTTCGCACGAGCCAAGACAATAAAGCGCCAGGGATCGCGATGATCCCTGGCTGATGCAATCATTCATGCCGCTGTGGCTGCGCAGCTTCATTCCGCCACGCGGTAGACGGTGTAGGAGCCTTTCGCGCCCTGCTTGTTCGGGCCGACTTGGCGAATGCGCTCGGCAATCTCCACCGTGATCCCCTGGCGCTTTTTCAGTCCGGCAAAGAAACCTCGCACCGTATGCTGCGCCCAGCCAGTGGCTTCGGCGATTTGCGCCACCGTCGCGCCCTCAGGGCGGCGGAGCATCGCCAGCACCACTTCTTGCTTCGTGCCCTCGCGTGGCTTGCGTGGCGCGCCCGTGGCGCGTGTGCCGCGGCGTGAGAGCGCGTTGCGCAGCATGTCCATCGCGCGCGTGATCGGGTCCTGCGAGGCATTGGGCGGCGGCGTTTCCTCCCAAGCTGCGAGCAAGCGCTCGGCTGCTTCGCGCAGGTTCACGCTTCCCATGTTGGGCGCCTCCGGTGCGGCCTGGGCGGGCTCGGCGGAAGGCTGCTCCTCAGCCTGCGGCGCGGAACTCTCCCCGCCCTGCGGCGCCGTGTCGGGCGCGGTGCGGCCCTCATTCGGGTCAATGCCAATCGCGCGCAGCCCCTCATCCGTCACCTGGATCAGGATCGGTGTGCCATCCGCATCCTTGCGCCACACCATCGCCAGTTGATCGCGCGGCGCGGAAACCTCAATCAGCAAGCGGCTCTTGATCAGGCTGTTCACCACCGCGCGGCAGGCAGCGACTGGCAAATGCTTCGGCGCAATTGCCAGCAGTTGCGGGTGCTGCGCGCCATGGCTCAATACAATCCGCTGCGTGTCAGAAAGCTTCATCGTCTTCGTCTCCGGTTGTGGGCGCCGACCATCGGCCCCTACTGCCGGGAGCCCCGCGGGCGGACCCTGCGGGGCAGTGCGGCGCCGCCTTGCGGCGGGCTGCGCTTCAATCCTGCGCTTCGGCGGCGATGCCCTCGTTGATCACGAAGCCCGTCAGGTAGGGCAGGCCGGCGGGGATGCCTGTCTCGCGGCTCGTGCGCTGCGTGATGCGCCAGCCCATCCATTCCTCGGTGGTCTTCGCGATAGCATCCGCGAGGCTTGCGCCGTGATGCATCTGGCTGTTCACCCCATCCGCGAAGTGGCGTCCGTAGCGGCTGTCGAGGAAGGCGCGGACCGAGGCGGGATCCGTGCTGGTCGCGTTGTGGATCGCGGTGAAAGCGATCGGCCAGGCGGGCGCGGCGTGTTCGCGCATGGTGCCCCAGAAACCCCAGTCTTGGTTTTCGGTAGGAAGGATCGTGCTCATCTGTTTGTCTCCGTCATCGGCGGGGGAAATCCCCTGCGCGTGACAGACCATTCGCGCTGTGATGGGGGCTGAGCCAAGCGAAATAGAGCGTTATTTCATTGCTTTGTTCAGCAGGATTTGATCGTGATGTGAGGGCCAAATGGCAGCGCCATTCGGCCCTCGCTTTGCCTTATCGGCTACGCTTTTTGCTGCGCTTGGCGGCGGCTTGGCCGGCGGCGTAGGCTTCCGCAAGCGAATTGCGGATGGACCAGACCGCAACATCGTGGAAATCGAGCGCGTCGCGGTTTCTGGTTTCCAGCGTTTCAACCGAGGGCATGTGCCGCTTGGCGATTTCGAGGAAAAGCTGGGCGGTGTCGGTGGTGTCGTTCATCTTGGTCTCCTTGCTGTAGCACCGGGGAATTCCCTGCGCCTGAGGGACCATTCGCGCTGTAGCGGGGGGCGAGCCAAGCGAGATTGAGCGTTATTTCGTTGCTATGATTGGCGAGTTTCAATCATGATCTATTGGTTGCGCGCGCTGCAGTGACATCGGCAAAAGTACGGTCCTCGCCATCGAGAACCGCCGCGTGGCCCGTTTCATCCTGCCAGCGTTGCACAATCACATCGCAATAAGCTGGATCAATCTCCAGCAGCACCGCGCGCCGCCCAGTACGCTCGGCGGCGATCATCGTCGTGCCCGATCCGCCAAAGCAATCCAGCACCGTATCGCGCGGCTTGCTGCTGTTGCGGATGGCACGCTCGACCAGTGCCACCGGCTTCATCGTCGGGTGCAGATCGTTTCTGGCAGGCTTATCGAAGTGCCAAACATTCCCCTGATCCCGCGCGCCGCACCAGTAATGCTGCGCGCCAGCCTTCCAACCATAGAGCATCGCTTCGAATTGCTGGTGGTAATCTGCGCGCCCGAGCGCAAAAGTGTTCTTGGCCCAGATGATGGTGCTGGACCATTTGCCGCCCGCTTCCTGCCAGGCGCGATGCAGCGTCGGCCACTCGGAAGACGACATGCAAACATAGCTGGCGCCCTTGGTGACCGAGAGAAGGTTTGTCAGCGCCGGGCGCAGGAAATCCAGAAATCCCTTACCCAACGCGTCATTGGCGATGGTCATCTTAGCCGCCGTGCCGCCCTCGTAAGCAACATTATAGGGCGGATCTAGAAAGGCCATGTCCGCGAGATGCCCCGCACCAAGGGCGCGCTGCACATCGGCAAGCTTGGTTGCATCACCGCAGAGCAGCCGATGTTCTCCACAGCGCCAGAGATCTCCCTCGCGCGTGACGGGATTGACTGGCAGTGGCGGCGCTTCGTCGGCGTCCTCGCCATCAAGCCCGGCATCGGCGGCGGCCAGCAAACGGTCCAGTTCCATGCCGGAGAAGCCAAGCACGTCCAAATCCACCGTACCTTCATCACGGATGCGCGCGATCTCAGCCGCGAGCAGTGCCTCGTCCCAGCCGGAATTCAGCGCAATCTGATTATCCGCGAGCCGCAGCGCTCGCGCCTGGGGTTCGGTCAGATGCGCAAGCCGAATGGCCGGGACCGATGCCATGCCGAGCCGTTTGGCCGCCATGACGCGGCCATGGCCTGCGACCAACACGCCTGCGCCATCCACCAGCACCGGATTCACAAAGCCGAATTCGGCAATCGAGGCAGCAATCTGCGCTACCTGCGCTGGCGAATGCGTGCGCGCATTCTCGGCATAGGGCACCAGCGCCGCGACCGGCAGCGAGACAACGGCAAGCTCAGGCTGCATCGGAAAGTGCCCCTTCGCGCGCTGCTGCTACTGCATCGTAATCGCGGCCATCGGCCGCCAGCGTTACCGGCTGATCCGGATAGAGCATCCGCCAACGCGCAATCACCAAATCCACATAGGCCGGCGCCAATTCAACGCCGCGCACAATCCGGCCCGTGCGTTCGCCGGCAATCAGTGTCGTGCCGCTACCCGCGAAGGGTTCAAACACCACCTCGCCAGCCTCAGTGTAGGCGCGCATCAGGAAGTCCGGCAGCGCGACCGGAAACACCGCGGGGTGTTCGGTCTCGATCCCGCGTCCCTTGTGCCGCGTGATACGCAGCACGGCGTCGGGAATGCGCATGTCCTGCACCGGCTGGCCGATATGCGTGTAGGCCTTCACCTCGCCATCGGCGGCGCGCAGCCCACTGCCCTTATTCGGCGTGCCGGCCCATTTACAGGGGATGATCTTGTTCGCCTGCCGCGCCATGCGATTGAAGTGAAACACAAGCTCGAAGGCTGGCGCCAAACGACCGTTCCAGTCACCCGGCAATCCCGGCCCCTGGTCCCAGGTGTAGAGCCCAAAACGGCGCCAGCCCCGCGCGCGCATCCATTCCAGCCAGCCTTCCCAATAGGGCTGCCATTCATTCTCGCGATGGATCAGGCCGAGATTGACCAGTGCCTGGCCATCTTGCCGCAGCGCCGCTTCCAGATGCTGGAACACGCCCTGCATCAGCGCATCCCAATCGGAAACACCGCCGGTCGTGTAGGCGCGCTGGTTGCCATAGGGCGGGCTCGTGAACAGCATCGCCGCACGATCGCTTTCCATCACGCGCGTGACCGCCGCCGCGTCGGTGCTGTCCCCACACAGCAGCCGATGCGCGCCCAGCAGCCACAAATCGCCGGGGCGCGAGACCGCCTGGCGCGGTGCCTCGGGCTCGGCATCGGCCGGATCGTCGGCATCTTCGCCAATCGCCGGCGCGGCAGGGATCTCGACGGTGTCCGCGGGCATGGCCTCGGGCGCATCGCCGTCGGACACGGCCTCTCCAGCCGCCGCGAGGATGCCCGCAAGTTCATCCGCCGAGAAACCAAGCGCCGCGAGATCAATCTCCGCCGCCTGGACGCTCGCCAAAGCATCGCGAAGCAGCGCCTGGTCCCAGGTGGCGTTCTCTGCGATGCGATTATCAGCAAGCCGCAGCGCTTCCTTTTGCGCGGGTGCGAGGTGCTTCAGCACAATCACTGGCACCTTGGCGATGCCGAGCGCCTCCGCCGCCGCGAGCCGTCCATGGCCCGCGATCAGCACGCCGTCTTCGTCCACCAGCAGCGGGTTGGTGAAGCCGAAGGCCTGCATGCTGGCCATGATCTGCGCAAGCTGCGCCGCGTCATGCACGCGCGCATTGCCGGCATGCGGGCGCAGCGATGCGATCGCGCGGAGTTGGATCCGCTCGGCCATCCAGGGAAGCGTCATGGGGGGTATCCGGGAAGGGTTGGGCGGGGATGCGCGGTGCTATGCGCTGAGGTTTGCAGCTAAGCTGCTGAAATCACGTCGAAAGGGTGCAAACCATGCAAGGGCTGGGTGCAAACCAAGTGCAAACCTGAGGGGCCTAGGTTTGCACCTAAGTCATTGAATTCACGCCGCTATGGTGCAAACTGCAACCCATATCTTTATTCTGACGCTAGAGAGGTCGGGCGCTTCCGCCCCCCGCATACAAAATCGCCAGGAAGGAACCATGTAATCAGAAACATTGTTATTGGAGGTTAGATCTTGACTTTGCGTTCTCTCGTTACCCGCTCTCCAAAGTTCGTTCCGTTCTTCGATCTACTGCCCGGCAGCGTCACCGCTGCTCAACACAATTTCTCGACCTTCACGAGGTATATCACTTTCGTTTTACGCGCCGGAAGGGGGAGAATTGTAACAGAGAATGCGCGCCGCAATTCCCCCCATCCACAGCACGTCAAGCCGCGTGCGAACGCGGCAGCAGACCGAAGTGATTTGCCAAAGTTCCAAGCGCAGCAACAAGAATTCCGCAGGCAATGGGCGCCGAGACAAGCCGCCCATTCCAGCCTTGCTGCGCCGACCATGTACGTAGTGACACCTCAAGCCCGACCACGTGCCACGCAATCGAACCGCTAGGGCTATCAATCCCACCCAGCACATCGAGTGCATTCAATACGCGACGCCGCGCATCAAGCTGACTGACCGAGAGCCAATCACCCGATGATGCTGCAACACGAACGAATTGCGATGTGGCAATACTATCCAGTGCAGCACTGCGAAAGAGCGTGCGAAAGATGCAGCCCGCTTCATGCATCTCTCGCGAGATATTGCCATGCGCGAGCATTTGCGAGAGTGTATCAACGACGCGGCGTTGCATGAACGGCGTGCCTGTCTCCGGATCTGCTGCGCGAATCGCCGCACTGACATCGCCATGCTGCAAGCGCCATTTCGATGGCGCTGACAAATCCTCACGCGGCTTGGCGGGACGTTTGTCCTTTCGCTTAGCGGCCATGGTTGTTTCCTCCATTGCGCCGCCCCCAGCGGCGATTGGCTTCGTTGGTGATGGCTTGGCGCAGCCAGGGATCGGTGATGTCATCCACCACGATGCTGGCCACGCCATGCCGGTGCCACGCGGCCGCGCGCATGGCGTTCAATTCGGCATCGTTGGTTGTGCTGCGCAGGCGCGTGAGCGGGCTCTGCGCGAGCATCGGGGCGCCGTACAGGCTCATGCCCGGCCTCCCTCAGTGTCCGTCGCCCATAGCAGCAGGGCCAGCGCGTCTGCTTCGTTGTCATCCGCCGGGGCAAAGCCACGGGCTCGCATGGCAGCGATCATGGCCGCCTTGTCGGCATTGCCCTTGCCGGTGGCGTAGCGCTTGATCGTGCCAACCGGGACGCCTTGGTAGGGCACTTCGTGCTGCTCGCACCAGCCGGTGAGCGTGCCCAGGAAGCCGCCATAGACATGGCTTGCATCCGTTCCTGCGTGTCGGCGCACTTCCTCGAACACTACTCGCCGAAGGCCATGCGCGTGCATGGCGATTTCAACGAGCCAATCCGTGAAGCGCAGAAACCGCATGCCGCCGCCCTCAAAGCGACCGGGCTTGAAGGTCATGGTGCCGGAGATTGTGCCGCCGTCACCAAAGCGAAGTGCCCACCCGGTTGTGGTGCCGAGGTCCAGCGCCAGGACGCCTGGGCGGCGTGCTGGGCCGATATCACTGCCGCTGATGCTAGGCGGCCTGCTTGCCAGCGCCGCGGACATGGGGAGAGTCGAGAGAGCCATGATTGTCTCCTGATGGGGATGGTGATGGTGAGGGCGGCGGCGGTGGGGTTCTTGGCGGAGCACACCGTCGCTGCCCGGCTTTGGGGATGGGACCGCGCGTGGCGGCCCGGTGCTGTTCGGGCGGCGCGTCACGGCACGCCCTCGAGCCAGGGTGGTTCCGGGGGGTGGGAACCTGGGTGGGAACCTTTCTGGCGAGGTTCCCCTGAAAAATCCTTGCTGTTTTCAGCAAAGTGGGAACCTTGGGAACCTGGGGAACCTTTTTCGGTATTCTCTTTCATGCGCGCATGCGCGCGCGCGTGTATTGGGGTCGGAAAAGGTTCCCCAGGTTCCCAAGGTTCCCCGGAGCCTTTCTTTTCAATGGCTTGAGGGTGGGAACCTTCCCGAACGAGGTTCCCACTTTCGGCTTGAGGTTCCCACCCCCTTGCGTTGGATTGGCCGTCAGTGCTGCTCACCGGTCCCTCTGGCGCCGCTTCAGCGACCAACCGGAAGCGTTGGGCCTTATGCAGGATGCGGGTAAGATCGACGCGGAACTGCCGATCACCAAGGCGAAACACGCGGTCACGCATTTTTGCGAGGACCGTACCAAGGCGGGTGCGCTGAGACCTCTCGGATCCATCGCCCAGCGGAAAGGGTGGGTCGGTGTGCAAGGCGACCTGATGGAGATCGTTGACGCCCACCTCGGCGCTGCCAAAGCGGTCCCACCATGCCTGGATGAATGGCCGCCACGTGGCACCCTCGCTATCGGAAATGGCGATAAGTTCGTCGATATTGCTCAGAAAGCCGGGAACGCCTGCCACTTCCAGGATGCCGCCAAGGACTGCCGCCCATTCCTCATAGCTCCCGATCATCCGCGTGCCGCGTGGCTTGCCGGCGGCGATCCAGGCTTGGCAGAGGCTAAGTCCAGCGGTGACCAGCCTGGCGCGGTTTGCGCGTACCCAGATGGTCAAATCGGGATGGCGAAAGCCATCGCGACGCCAGGGTTGGTCTGTGCGTGCATCCAGTCGAATGCGCACGATCCTGCGCGCCATTTCATTCGAGAAGCTCGGATTATTGCCGGTGGCGATCCAAGTGCAGCGGATTGGCAGCCTGACCATCTCGGATTGCCCAAGAACCCGGTCTTCCCAGTAGGGTGCTGTGAGAGCAGCGGCGAGGGCTGCGCTATCAAGCTTCTCCCGCAAATTGTCGATGAGAATGAGCGCGGGAATTTGGCGAAGCTTTGCAGTGATGCGCTTGCGCCACTCCTCATCGTCCCGCCCTTCCGTGGTAACAGCGGCGCTGGAGCCCGTGAGTACCGTCGCAATGGCATCGACCATCAGCGTGGCACCGGTGCCGGGCGTCGGCTTTTCGATCATATGCAGTGGCGTCGGCCCTTCGATCATGGGGCGCACAAAGCCAAGCAGCAGCAGGCAGAGCCCATGGGCGCGTTCCGCCTCTCCGGTGAAGGGAAAATCACCAAGCAATTCATCCAGCAATAGGCTGCGCGCTGCGGCGATTTCTTCGGCAGATGGTTTGGCCGCGATGGGTGGCAGCGAAAACCCTGGCGGCGGGTGGTAGAGCAGCCGCGCATCCGGATGATAGCCGGGCTCAGTCAGCAGGGAGCCGTTGCGGCCGAATACCGGTGCGGTGACGATACCGGCAAGAACGGGCAAGGCAGGATCAGGCGTTGCCAGTAGCGATTTGATCACGTTGGACGGCGGCGGTGTTGGGATTGATTCGCCCTTGCCCAGAGGTTTCCGCCAGTCAGCAAGATTGGCCAGCATGTGGCGCATGCGTTCGATGTCGATCGTCGCGGCAGCAGGGCGTCCTTCATCATCGGGCACAACCCAGGTCGGTTGACCGCCAAGGCGGAAAATCCAAGGTGACCGGTTGGAGGCAATGAGCAGCGACCAGGCGCGACGCGTTGAATGGCGCAGATTGCCTTCAATGGAACTCAAGCTCGGCAGAGGGTGCGATGGCTCAACAAAGCCGATCGGCAAATGGCGACCTGTCTCGGGTGCTTGGGTCGTGGCTTGCGCGTTGGCGTTGTCCTGACCGCTGATCGCATCCTCGATCAGCTTCAGGATCGCGGGGCCACCTTCACGCTGCAGCATGTCGTTGAAATCCGTGCCGGGTGTTGTCGGCATGGCAATGCGCACCTCGCGCCCTTCAAGCTGCAGCTTGGCGGCGGTGGCTTCCGCGGCACGGAGCCCAGCGCCGGAGGGATCGTGATCGGCAAGGATGACGATGCGCCTTGCCTCGGGCGGCAGCTGCGCCTGTTCCATGCCGCTGGTGGAAAGTGCCGCCCAGACTGGCAGGGTTGGGCAGGCGCGCATGACGGCAAGGCCGGTTTCGATACCTTCGCAAAGGCCGAGCAAACCTTGCGCGGTAATCCCGCCAAGCCGCACTGTGCCACCGGCGGTCTTGCCGATCATCATGCGCGGCTTTGCGATGGCCGCCTTGCTGACCTTGTCCTGAGCCTCCGCAAGATAGGTCCGGTGCAGTGCCACCACTTCACCGGCCATGTTGCGAATGAGCCCGACCATCGCGGGATAGCCGGTGCGGGTTTCGTAATGCGTCAGGTCAGGGTGAAACAGCAGATCCGCATCGGGCGGGATGATCAGGCCGCGCCCTTCAAGGTAGCGTTGCGCTGCCGTGCCCTGGATGGCTGCGGCATTGTCGCGAATAAAGGCGATATCCAGCGATGCATCGCGTTCCGGCTTGGGTGCTGCTGGTGGTTCCTGCCGCTTGGGGCCTTCGCCCTGCCAGCCTGTGATCCCCGCCGCATGGGCGAATAGCGCACGATCGGCAAGGCCGGTCCCTTGCGCCAAGGTGGCAAGCGGCCCGCCGCCCTGGCCACCGTCGAAATCATGCCAATCCCCGGCATGATCACCGCGCAGCATGATGACGCAGGAGCCTGATTTGCGCGGCGGCGCACCTTGGATATTGGCCAGCCGCCATTCATCACCCTGGCGGCGGCCTTTCGGAAACAGCGCCGGCACCCAGCGTTCAGCGCCACCGCGCAAGCGGCGCACGATCTCATCGAGATCGTAGCGGATGGGCGCCGGGTCGATCTGGTTCAAATCAATCAAGGATCACCAGCCCACGCTCAGCGCGTGTGATCGCGGTGTAGAGCCAGCGCTTGCGGTCCTCCTCGGTGCGCGACAGTTGATCGTCATAGACAATCACATTGGGCCAGGAGCTTCCCTGAGCCTTATGACAGGTGATCGCGTAACCCCAGGAGGTTTCGATCATGCCGCGCATATCGCGCCAGTCACGCCTTTCGCGTTCCGGGTCGCGCTGCACATGCTCGTCGTAATGGCCCTTGTAAAAGCGGTGGCGGCCGGAGATTTCGTCGCCATCCTCAGTGGTAACGCTGGCGCGAAAGCTGAGCGGCCCGTCATCCTCGATATCGCGGAGGGTCACGAACATGCCATTTATCAGGCCAAGATCGTGGCGGTTCTTGAGACAGATGATCTTTTCGTCGCACCCTTGCGGATAAGCGAAAGGAAAGCCCGCCGCCGCCTTCATTTGGCTATTGAGCCAGAGCCTTGTGTTATTGCGCCCGCAAATCACCTGCCCACCGCGCAGCATTTGCTCGGGGCTAACCGCACGGCGCGGCATTTTCCAGACATGCGCATCATGCGCGCCGGGGGGAATCTCAATGCCCTGCCGTGCCATGGTAGCAAGACGGATGATGGCACTTTCCTCTGCCTGGCGGTGGATTTCAGTCAGCATGATATCGGGCGTTGCCATGGTGAAAGCGCCGGTGCCCTTGATCGGCGGCAATTGGCC
>JADCGA010000062.1 GCA_020249265.1 Roseomonas sp. | reverse complement strand
GTGCTACGCAATGGGGTGAATTGTCATGCTGATGCTCTGTTACAATTCTCCCCATTGCGGCGCGCAAATCGAGTTTGCTATGACGGTGACACGTCGAGAAGGCGCGTCGAGCTTAGTGGCTCGTCAGCCAATCAGCAGATGATCAGCCACTGTGGCTTTTGAGCTCATGGTTCCTTCCTGCGCATTTTGTATGCGGGGGGCATTCGCGCTCGACATCGCTAGCGCCAGGCCGAAAATATGGGTTGCAGTTTGCACCATAGCCTTGCCGTTTCAATAGCTTAGCTGCAAACCCAAGCCCCTCAGGTTTGCACTTGGTTTGCACCTATCCCTGCCCTCAGCATCGCCCAACCCTTCCCGGATATCTCCCATGACGCTTCCCTGGATGGCCGAGCGGATCCAACTCCGCGCGATTGCCTCGCTGCGCCCACATGCCGGCAATGCGCGCGTGCATGGCGAAGCGCAGCTCGCGCAGATCATGGCCAGCATGCAGGCTTTCGGCTTCACCAACCCGCTCCTGGTGGACGAGGATGGCGTGCTGATCGCGGGTCATGGCAGGCTGGCGGCGGCGGAAGCGCTCGGCATCGCCAAGGTGCCGGTCATTGTGCTGAAGCACCTCGCACCCGCGCAAAAGGAAGCGCTGCGGCTTGCCGATAATCGCATCGCAGAGAACGCAACATGGGACCAGGCGCTGCTGCGTGATGCGCTGGCCAGTGTCCAAGCGGCGGAGATTGATCTCGCGGCGCTTGGTTTCTCGGCGGATGAACTTGCGGGCATCCT
Organism: Roseomonas sp.; assembly: GCA_020249265.1. GTDB lineage: Bacteria > Pseudomonadota > Alphaproteobacteria > Acetobacterales > Acetobacteraceae > Neoroseomonas. Next base: position 5,035 of record JADCGA010000062.1, on the reverse strand, counting down.
CGCGGCGGCTGGAGAGGCCGTGTCCGACGGCGATGCGCCCGAGGCCCTGTCCGCGGACACCGCCGAGAACCCTGCCGCGCCGGCGATTGGCGATGATGTTGGCGATCCTGCCGATGCTGAGCCCGAGGCACCGCGCCAGGTGGTCTCTCGTCCCGGCGATTTGTGGCTGCTCGGCGCGCATCGGCTGCTGTGCGGCGACAGCACCGACGCGGCGACGGTCGCGCGCGTGATGGAAAGCGATCATGCAGCGATGCTGTTTACTTCGCCGCCCTATGGCAATCAGCGCGCCTACACGACCGGCGGTGTTTCCGATTGGGATGCGCTGATGCAGGGCGTGTTCCAGCATCTGGACGCGGCGCTGCGGCCGGATGGCCAGGCGCTGATCAATCTCGGCCTGATCCATCGCGAGAATGAATGGCAGCCCTATTGGGAGGCTTGGCTTGAATGGATGCGCGCGCGCGGCTGGCGCCGCTTTGGGCTTTACACCTGGGACCAGGGACCGGGTTTGCCAGGCGATTGGAATGGTCGTTTGGCGCCGGCCTTCGAGTTGGTGTTTCACTTCAACCGCACGGCGCGGCAGGCCAATAAGATCATCCCCTGCAAATGGGCCGGCACGCCGAATAAGGGCAGCGGGCTACGTGCGGCGGATGGCGAGGTGAAGGCGTACACCCATATCGGGCAGCCCGTGCAGGACATGCGCATTCCTGACGCAGTGCTGCGTATCACGCGGCACAAAGGGCGCGGCATTGAAACCGAGCATCCGGCGGTGTTTCCGGTGGCACTGCCGGACTTCCTGATGCGCGCCTACACGGAGGCTGGCGAGGTGGTGTTTGAGCCCTTTGCGGGTAGCGGCACGACGCTGATTGCCGGGGAGCGCACGGGCCGTGTTGTGCGCGGCATTGAATTGGCGCCCGCCTATGTGGATTTGGCGATTGCGCGCTGGCGGATGCTCTATCCCGATCAGCCGGTGACGCTGGCGGACGATAGCCGCGATTACGATGCCATCGCGGCTGCGCGCGAAGGGGCACTTTCCGATGCAGCCTGACCTTGCCGTCATAACCCTGCCGGTGGCTGCGCTGGTGCCCTATGCCGAGAATGCGCGCACACATTCGCCGGCGCAGATGGCGCAGATTGCTGCCTCGATCGCCGAATTCGGCTTTGTGAACCCGGTGCTGGTGGATGGCGCGGGCGTGTTGGTCGCGGGCCATGGCCGCGTCATGGCGGCCAAGCAGCTTGGCATGGCATCGGTCCCGGCCATTCGACTGGCGCATCTGACTGAAGCCCAGGCGCGTGCGTTGCGGCTCGCGGATAATCAGATCGCGCTGAATTCCGGCTGGGACGAGGCGCTGCTGGCAGCGGAGATCGCGCGCATCCGTGACGAGGCAGCAGTCGATTTGGAGGTGCTCGGCTTCTCCCCCGAAGCGCTTGAGGATTTGCTGGCCAGCATCGGAGCCAATGGTGACGCGCCAGCGCAGGGCGATCCCGATGCACCGGCGCCGGAACCTCCGGCGCAGCCCGTCACGCGCTCTGGTGATCTCTGGCACCTTGGTCGCCATCGGCTGCTCTGTGGCGATGCCACCAATCGCGCCGATGTTCTCCGCCTGCTCGGTGGCGCGAAGCCGCATTTGATGGTGAGCGACCCGCCCTACGGGGTTGGGTACGATCCCGCCTGGCGCAACGAAGCCGGCGTCTCCTCCACCGCGCGCACGGGCAAGGTTGCCAATGATGACCGCGCCGATTGGCGCGAGGCTTGGGCGCTGTTCCCCGGCGATGTGGCTTACATCTGGCATGCCGGCGTGCATGCGCGCACCGTAATCGAAAGCCTGGAAGCGGCGGGTTTTGTCGTGCGCAGCCAGATTGTCTGGGCCAAGCCGCGCCTAGTGCTTGGGCGTGGCGATTATCATTGGCAGCATGAGCCGTGCATTTATGGCGTTCGCAAGGGTGCCACCGGTCATTGGCAAGGCGCGCGCGATCAGACGACGCTCTGGCCGATCGGCGCTGGTGATGAGGATATGGCGACGGTGCATGGCACGCAGAAGCCAGTGGAGTGCATGCGCCGCCCGATGCTGAACAATAGCGAACCCGGCGATATGATTTATGAACCCTTCTGCGGCAGCGGCACGGCGATCATCGCAGCGGAGACTGCCGAGCGCATTTGCTACGCGATGGAAATTGATCCTGGTTATTGCGATGTGACGATTGCGCGGTTTGAGGCGATGACGGGTCAGCCCGCGATACTGGATGGCGAGGATCGAACCTTCGCGGATATCGCTGCAGCACGCAAAAGTAATAGATCATGATTGAAACCTCTTAACCATAGCAACGAAATTACGCTTAATCTCGCTTGGCTCGCCCCCCGCTACAGCGCGCATGGTCCCTCAGGCGCAGGGAATTAGCCCGGCGCCACAGCAAGGAGACCAAGATGACCGACACCACCGACACCGTCCAGCTTTTCCCAGAAATCGCCAAGCGGCACATGCCTTCGGTTGAAACGCTGGAAACCAGAAACCGCGACGCGCTCGATTTCCACGATGTCGCGGTCTGGTCCATCCGAAACTCTCTCGCCGAGGCATACGCCGCAGGGATGGCGGCCGCCAAGCGCAGCAGAAAGCGCCGCTAAGCACGCCGATGAAGGGCCAGATAGCAGCAGCTTCTGGCCCTCACATCATGATCAAAACGGCTGAATCATAGCAACAAAATAACGCTCTATTTCGCTTGGCTCAGCCTCCATCACAGCGCGAATGATCTGTCACGCGCAGGGGATTTCCCCCGCCGATGACGGAGACAAACAGATGAACACGATCCTTCCCACCGAAAACCAAGACTGGGGTTTCTGGGGCACCATGCGCGAACACGCAGCACCTGCCTGGCCGATTGCTTTCACCGCGATCCACAACGCGACAAGCTCGGATCCCGCCTCGGTCCGCGCCTTCCTCGACAGCCGCTACGGGCGCCACTTCGCCGACGGGGTGAATAGCCAGATGCATCACGGCGCGAGCCTCGCCGACGCGATTGCGAAAACCACCGCGGAATGGATGGGCTGGCGCATCACGCAGCGCACGAGCCGCGAGACGGGCATCCCCGCCGGCCTGCCCTACCTGACGGGCTTCGTGATCAACGAAGGCATCGCCGCCGAAGCGCAGGATTGAAGCGCAGCCCGCCGCAAGGCGACGCCGCACTGCCCCGCAGGGTCCGCCCGCGGGGCTCCCGGCAGTAGGGGCCGATGGTCGGCGCCCGCAACCGGAGACCGAGACGATGAAGCTTTCTGACACGCAGCGGATTGTATTGAGCCATGGCGCGCAGCACCCGCAACTGCTGGCGATTGCGCCGAAGCATTTGCCAGTCGCTGCCTGCCGCGCAGTGGTGAACAGCCTGATCAAAAGCCGCCTGCTGATTGAGGTTACTGCGCCGCGCGATCAATTGGCAATGGTGTGGCGCAAGGATGCGGATGGCACGCCGATCCTGATCCAAGTGACGGATGAGGGGCTGCGCGCGATTGGCATTGACCCGAATGAGGGCCGCACCGCGCCCGACACGGCGCCGCAGGGCGGGGAAAGCGCCGCGCCGCAGGCTGAGGAGCAGCCTTCCCCCGAGGCCGCCCCAACCGCGCCCGAGGCGCCCAACATGGGAAGCGTGAACCTACGCGAAGCCGCCGAGCGCTTGCTCGCAGCCTGGGAGGAAACGCCGCCGCCCAATGCCGACAAGGATCCCATTTCCCGCGCGATGGACATGCTGCGCCGCGCACTTTCACGCCGCGGCGCACGCGCCACGGGCGCGCCACGCAAGCCGCGCGAAGGCACGAAGCAGGAAGTGGTGCTGGCGATGCTCCGCCGCCCTGAGGGCGCGACGGTGGCGCAAATCGCCGAGGCCACTGGCTGGGCGCAGCATACGGTGCGCGGGTTTTTCGCCGGACTGAAGAAGCGCCAGGGGATCACGGTGGAGATTGCGGAACGCATCCGCCAAGTCGGCCCGAACAAGCAGGGCGCCAAAGGGTCCTACACCGTCTACCGCGTCGCTGAATGAAGCTGCGCAGCCACAGCGGCATGAATGATTGCCAAGCCCAGGGATCATCGCGATCCCTGGCGCTTTATTGCCTTGGCTCGCACAAAACACAGCGCGAAGCGTCCGTCACGTAAGACGGAGAGTGACGATGCGCACACAAACTGAAAGCCGATGGATCGTGCTGGGCACTGATGGCCGGCATGTTTCCTTGGGCCGCAGCGAACCAAGTGAGGCAGAGGTAGCCAGCGCCAGTGACGCCCTTGCCGCGCAGGGGCTTTCCGGATGGCTGGCACGCATGCAGGGCGAATACTACAGCCGGGCCCGGGTGACGCTGGAACCGCTGCGCGCGATAGGCGTAGCGCCTGAAGCCGACTGGAAGGCTGCCCTCTCCGCATTCCACGCAGCGCGGCACTGCGCCACACACTGAACCCCTACCAACGCGCGGCGGGAGGTCGCCGCCATGGCTGAACTGACTTCCTCCACGCGTGAAGCCGCACGACGCCTTGGCGTCAGCGATACCACCATGCACAAGGCCGAACGCACGGGGCGCATCACGCGCGAACCCGATGGCCAATGGGACATCGCCAAAACCCGCGCCCGGCTGCTGGATACCGCCGACCCGCAGCGCTCCCCGATCAGCGGCAGCGCGGCGGCCGAGGGCACGCCCTTCGCCCGCCTCAAGGTCGCGCAACTCGCGCTGAAGGTCGAAGCCCAGCGCCTGGCGCTCGATGAAAGCAAGGGCCGCCTGCTGGATGTCGCGACCGCGAATGCGACGATTGACGAAATCGCCAGCACCATGCGCGACGCGCTGCTGAATTGGCCTGCGCGTGTCGCGGGCGTGATTGCCGCCGAACTCGGCGTCGAACCCCATCTGCTGCAAACCATCCTGCAGCAGCACATCAATGAGCTTCTGACGGAGGCTTCCGATCGCTTCGACCCTCCCGGCATCGGCGGCGAATGAAGGCCGCACGCGTGAACATGTGCGCCGCCGTGCCGGGGCCATGCTGCGCCCGCCGCCGCAACTCACTGTCTC
>JADCGA010000061.1 GCA_020249265.1 Roseomonas sp. | reverse complement strand
GGAAAAACCGAAAGTTCGGCGTGAATCCGCCCCCATAACCCGGAACCGTACTAATAGACGCCAAGTGGAGGCCTCGATAACATTCAGGAAGTTACCAAGCCCATTCACCGCCACCAAACGGCTGCCATCCGGGCTCCAGGCCATGCTTGAAACAGACCACGAAAACGCATCGCCCTGACTGCGCAAATCAACACTGGCGATTTGCTTCAGCCTCACGCCGCCAGACTCAGTCATGCCAAGGCCACCCTGGAACAAATTGCCAAGCCAGGAAGCGCCCGCCGGGCGCACCGCGCCGGCACTTGCCAGCGCCCCAATGCCAGCCAAACCAAATGAGCGTCGGGTCAGGCTTTCCATATCGCACAATCCCCTGGGGCATGGGTTGGGGTGTCCTCCATCTCGTTAAGTGACAACACGCTTGGGTCCGGCGAAGCGGCGCCGCTTGCTTCCGGTACCCGTCACGCCAAGACTGCTCATTTGGCCTGAACCGGCACCAGCAGGCGGCATGTCGGGCAACAGGCAAGCGCCTAGCGCCACCACCTCACGGCCAAAACTCGGTGCGCGCAAAGCGCCCTGCGGCGCTGCTTTCATTACGGATGCTGCACCAGTCAGCATATCCCACTTCTCCCAGCCGGGCGCTGCTTTCGGGCGACATGCACAACCAAGGGTTTATGCCGCCGCTCGCCTCAAATACTAATATCTAGGAAACGCATTAAACCGCCAGTTGATTTCGGCCTTGGCGCGCGGTTTATTTTATTAAATTGGTGTAATTTATTGCGACGCACAACTACCACACCTTCTCAGCCAACCCCGCCAAGCGTTTGGCCTCACTGCATTTTGCCCAAGACGGCACTTCGACAGGGCGGATGCAGGCGCGCAGCGCGCCTACCGGGCCGTATCTCAGCCCGCAGGCGCTGGGGCTGCGCCTGGCAGCGCTTTGGTGGCGAAGGCTTCTTCAGCCTCACGCGCCACGGTTTTGGCGTCATTCAGGCTTTGCACGGCTTCTATACGCACCAGCAGCCGGTCCTTCAGGCGTTCGGTCTGGTCCAGGATCGCCTCCGTCACCTCGGCAGAACGCAGCAGCAAGTCTGCGGCTTCCGCAAGCGTCAGCCCGCGCGCTTCGGCGTAAATACGCAAGGGGTCGAAATCAACGCCCATGCCCGGGGGCACGGCTTCCGCCGGGCGCCCGGCGTTTAGGTTGGTGGCTACAAGCTGCGCCAGGCGCAATTTGCGCCGCCGCGCATCATCATTGCGGATGTAATCGGAATGGAGCGGCTTGCGCGCCTCATTCACCAATTCCCGCAGGCGGGCCTTCAGCCGGGTGATTTCGTGCGTGCGTTGCGTGGCGTCCAGCGCCTGGTTCAGGTCCAGCGGTTCGGTATCCACAAGCTTCAGCCGAAAGCGCTGGGTCAATTCAGGGTAAACACTGTCCAGCAGCCATTCGCGCACTTCCAAAAGCCGCGCCTGGGTATTGGCGGCATCAATGGCGCGGGCAAGCTGTTCGCGAAAGCGTTCGGATTCGGTCAGCAATGCGCGGTATTCGGTATCCTTGGCCAGGATGAATTGGGCGGCTTCCAGCAGCGTGCAACGGCGCGCAAGGGCCACGGCTTCCAGCAAAGGCAGCGCGGTTCCGGCGGGCATATTGCCTGCCAGAAAGGCGCGCGCTTCTTCCCGCTTCATGGCGCGCAGCGTATCGCCATCTCGGCAAGAAGGCGCGAAGGGCGCGCGGATCGTGTCAATTTTTTCGGCCAAAATCTGGCGGAGCGCCTTGCGGTTGGCTTCCAGCAGCTTTTCGGCCTGCGGCAGGCCCGGGGGGGCGCCCGCATCCGTGAAGCGCCCGCCCGTGAAGCGCCAGCGCCAGCAATTGCGGGGCGTCATGCCCTTGGGCAGGGCCTCATGGAAGATGGAGACGTAATACCAATCGCCATCCATCAGCGGTTCATAGGATGGGTCATCCGTGAAATAGACAACGCGGTTGGATTTGACCTGCGTGACAATGGTCCAGGGCTTGGGGCCGGGTTCAGCGGTGGCGGCTTCTGGTTCAGGCTCGGTCATTTTGTGCCTCCAGGTAGAAGGGATTGATGCGGAAAACCTTCAGGCCGGAAGCAGCGCCCACCGCCGCCAGAAGGGTGCCGCTTTGGGTGTGGCCGATGGCGGGCGGCTGGCGGTAGTCGCCGCCGATGCGCCCTTCCCAAACTTTGCGCTGGCGCGATGGTTCCAGGACCGCGATCTCGCCACCGCGGGAAAGGCAGATAAGCCAGGGGCCAAAGGGAACCGGGCCCCAAAAACAGGTGTTGCGCAGGCGGGATAGCCAGCGCAGGCGGCCATCCAGAAGGTCAAAGGCCAGCAGGTGCCATTTGCCATCCACGGCATAGACCATGCCATCCTGGATATGCAGGAATTGATGCGCTTCCGGGCGGCCATAGCGGACAGACCAGATTTGCGCGCCGGTCTTGATGTCAAAGGCGGTTAGGAAGCCTGATTCGGTGGCGACAATCACTCTGTCTTCCGCAAGCCCGGCGCGGCCACGCACAAGCCCTTGCGTGGCGGCGCGCCATAGCAGGGTTCCCGTGGCGGCATCGGCGGCGATAAGCGTGCGGTCATTGCAGGGGGCGATCACGGTTTGGGAAGCCGCATGGTAGGAAGGTGTAGCGGGCGGCCAATAACGATGCCGCAAGGACCATAGCGCCCGGCCCGTCCGCCAATCCAGCGCCTGAAGATGGCCATAAGGCCGGTGTTCTCGCCATTGTTCCGTATTGATGAAAAGCCGTTGATTGGGCAGGTCCAATTCCGGGGTGGCGTGCACGCTGGAATCCTGGCGCCAGCGCCAGATGATGTCGCCGGTGCGGCCATCCAGGCGCGTGATGGTGCCGTCATAATCGCCATAGACCAGGCTGCCTTCGGCATAGGTCAGTCTTTGCACAATGGCCTTGGGGGTGCGGACAAGGCTGTCTCGGCGCCATTCGATGGTGCCGTCCGCCGCGGCGTGGCGCCAGACGCGGCTTTGGTCATCGGCGGCAAAAACCGCGTCATCGGCAATGACGGGGGTTGAGCGCCAGGGGTAGCCCGTGGCGTCGGTCGGGCGATTGAGGCCCAAGCGCCACCAGAGGGGTTCAGAGACGAAATCGGGAAAGCTGCCCTTCATGAGGGGGGGCTTGGCGTCAAAACAATCGCGGGAGGCGCCGATGTCGTGGCGGGAAAACAGGCTGATCACCGGCAATTTTGAGAGGGAGAGCTGCCGCGATCCAAGGGGTTCCCACATGTCGAAAAACAAGAAGAAAGCGCGAAGCTGTAGCTTTATGCGTTCTGCCCGCAGCGCGCGCTCCACAAGGTCTAGGGCGGTACCGGCACTCATGAAATCATCAATGATGACGGTGTCGGCGCCAGGGGGGACGGCGCCGCCTTCGATCCAGCGCTTTTGGTTGTGCTCTTTACGCTTGTCGCGCACCATAAGTACGTGGAGCTTGTGGCCTTCCTCGGCGGCGCGGAGGGAGATTGCGAATAGCAGCGGTGTGGCGCCGAAGCCGGGGCCGATGAGGACCTGAGGCGCAAGGGGCCGGATGAGGGACCACATGAGGTCGGCGGCGGATTTGAGTGCGGCAGGGTCTGTCAGCAGGCGGCGGAAATCAAAGGTCAGGCCTTCCTTGCCCATGGTCGCCGCGGTGCCGACGATGGAAGCGCGCAGCGTTTCCCAGGCAGGGGTAGCGCGTGCCGCATGAAGGGCAGTAATGGCGCCCATGGGCGGTTCCGATGGCATTTCGGCACCCTGGGGATGAACGGCGTCTGAGGTGATGGCGGTGATCAAGGGACCAGCCGCGTCACATGATGGGATTGGCCGGGGCTGGGTGGGTGAAATGCTTGACCTCTCCGTTGCGGGTGATGGGGTTGAAAGCCAGGTAGCGGAGAGAGGTCTGGGTCGGGAAGGATTCCCGGAGCGTGACGGCCAAAACATCATCAATGCCGCCGAAGGGCGCGATGATGTCGATGATCCAGAGATGCGGGCCGCCGGTCCATTCGTGGGGGGCCAGGCGGCTGATGCCGCTGTTCAGGCGTTGATGGACTTCATCCGACACCCAGGCCCAGTTGACGAAGGCAAGCGGCATGGGGCCCTGGGTGAAAATTCGGCATTGGTCGAGCATGACAGAGGGGAATATGGTCGTCTCGATATCGGAGACGAGCATGTATTTCCTGTCTTCAGTGCGCGCCATCAACCAGACCACAGGGCCCAAAATTGGTAGGCGGCTGAGCGCCTTTTCGGCAGCTTCAAGAGCGGAGACGGTATCATTATCACTCATGAGCGGCCTTTCCATGCGAACGGGTTGACGGCCGAATCATCGGGGCTTCAGCTACATGTGTCAAATGCCTGTGTCTGGGCCAGGGGTTAGGCCTCGAGCCGCTCTTCGCCGTCAGCACTCAACGAAACGAGCTGCTGATTCGAGGCCGCGAGGCCCTTTTGCACATGGTCACTACAGGAAATTTGTACCACGCCAGCGCCTACCCATCAGGAAAATTCACGACGCAGTGCCTAGCGCGTAACGAATTGTCGCGCTAGCCGAGGCGGCGGAACGGACGGACTGCCACCGGTGAACGCGGGCCTGATATACTGCGCCCAATCATTAGTCCATTTCTGCAGCTCGCCGAGATAGTCAATCCGTCGTGCGTCACGCGCGAGGTAGCTTTTGTGCCAATCGCTCTCCGCCCACGACGCAGTCCGCGCGGATGCGATACCTTTGACCTCGGGATTGAAGTAATAGAATACCCGCAGAAGCTCGTCTTTATCGGCGAAATGGAACGTGCTTTGAATCAAAGCGCCGGGGAGCTGTGAATCGCGCGCCTTCAATGCTGTGGCCACCGAGCGTAACAAAGCAGACGATTCCTGACCATCCCAAGGATTCGGCCAAATATGATTGATGTAACGGCATTCCTGCCGGCCAAAATCTTCGTTCGCCGCCACTTCGATGAAATGGAGATCGCGACGGGCACAAGGGGTATAGCCCCGAAGGCCAGTGCCAATTCTTTCAGCGCGCGGCGTTAGGTTCACGACGACGATCGCCACTAACATTTTGCCGTTGAACTGCGCGAAGGCGGCTGAATATTGCCGCGTCCCGCCAAGAGTCTCTTGGCCGACGGCAAGCCGCTCGAATGGGCCTGTCGGCAGCGGAATGCTCCGCCCGGCCGCCTTCAACTCTCCTGCAGCACCGTTCACCCCATTTGTTATCACATAGAGACGGTCTGCTTCCACCCCGCCAACGGGCGGGGTGGAAGACGGAATGCTGGGATTGGGAGCGACAAGCCCCACGCCGGTATTCGCCGGCGACGCGGGTGAGGCGGCCGCGGGTGTGGGTGTGGGCGGGGGCGGGGGCGACCGGGATTGGCTTTGTGCGAGTTCGGCGCGCGCCTGTCTCGCCTGCTCGAGGGCCGTCGCCGCCTCCGCTTTCGCACGTTCGGCGGCTTCCTGCGCCACCGCTGCTTCTGCAATGCGTTCCGCCAACATGCTGCGCACGGGTGCTGATATCGGCGAGACGTAGGTCGCGTCTATTTGCGTCGACGCCGCCGGAGCGGTTGTTACTTGCGAACGGAAGTCGGGCACGGGCGACAGCGCAATGAAGGCGATTGCCGAAAGAATTCCGGCCACCAGGATCCTCCGCCAGACCGGCGCGCGCCGCCATAGGGCTTGAGTGGCGGAACTTGCGCTCATTTTTCAGGTTCGTCTGCGGATTCGACGCGCGGTTCACCGTCGTCGAAGAACAGGCGAACCCGCTTGACGCGCTTCAGCTTCGCCGCGATCAGCGATTCAGAAAGTCGCTCTTCGATACCGCGCGCCAGATCGCGCGCTGACCCAACGCCTTCGAGCTTGTTCATCCGCTCGATCGTTTCGAAAAGAATTTCCGGATCTATACCGCCCCCGGCGATTTCGAGATCGTAGTTCTTCACGATCGCTTCAATTTCGAGCGCCGCAACACGTGCGACGTCAAGGCCTCCAAGCGTGCGGAACACGAAAATCCGGTCTATTCGGCTCAGCACTTCCGGAGCGAAGCGGGCGTCGCGCAGCGCTCCAATTGATTCGCGCCGGATCGTTTCGTCGTCGCCGCCGCGGCGCACGATTTCGTTCAGCTGATCCGTCGCAGCGTTCGTCGTCAGGACGAAAACGGCTCGGTTCGTGGAGACGGCCTTAGCGTCGGACGCCTCGGTGAGGAAACCGTCGTTCCACGCGGTTAGAAAATTCTTGTGCAAGTCGGCATGGGCCTTTTCGAACTCGTCGAGTAGCACGATCGCGTCTGGTGTGTCGCGCAATGCGCCGGTCAGCGAGCCATAGCTGTCGGAACCGATATAGCCTTTCGACGATCCGAACAGCATCGTGCCTGCTGACGAGCCCCGGCTGAACTGCGACATATCGATATGGATAAGCTTTCGACCGATACTTTCGGCGAGGCATTTTGCCAGATACGTCTTGCCGGTTCCCGGCGCGCCGGCGAACAGGAAAACCCCAAGCGGGCGGGACCGGCGCGCCATCGCCGAGCGCCTTCGGATTTGAGCCGCAACGTCGTCGCACACCGAATCTTGGCCGATCACTTTGGCCTTCATCGCCGCAGCGAGCGCCTCGGCGTCCACGATCAGCGGTTCGGCGGCGTCGGCGAGGCGTGCCTCCAACGCCTTCCGGTTCGTCAATCGATCCAGAATATCCATGAGGAAGCCTCCTTTGCCGGCACGATTTCGCCCCGAGCGCCGTTCGTGGAGCAATCCGGCAAGCACGATGGCCCAGGCGAAACCCGAAAACCATAAGAATACGAAGGCATGGTTCGACGCAAGACTATGCACCGCACCGGCCGCCCGTTCGACCGATCGCCAGTCAAAATTCATAGCATTGAGGAGCTGAACGAGGCCGATCAGAACGGCGACGGCAATCAACAGCGCGATGTTCCGGTTTAGCCAGGCGAGCATCATCCAGCCCCTACCGCACGACGATGGGCACACCGACGGCCTGCCCGACGCTCAACACCGGAAGCAGCACCGGCGTGACGCCCGATCTAATGCCGACTGTAATACCTCCGGTGCCGTCGTGGATGCCGATGATGTTGACGACGCCCGAGGCGGGCACCGGAACGGCCAATGTGACCGGCGCGTTCAGGATCGGCACCGTCCGCATGTAGCCCTCGCTGACCACGCGGACGATATCGCCGTCTTCGTCGCGATGGTCCCACAGCGTCAGCCACGCGAGCGGCAATTCAACCTCGTCGTCAGCGACCGGCTGGGCGGCGGCGCGCGGTTCGGGTGTCGATTGCGCTGCGGGCTGCGGCCTTGCCGCTCGTGGCGGCGCGGCCCCGTTGGCGACGACCGGGGCGGGGGCCGGCGCTACGGCGGCTGTGGGACCCGCCTCGATGAATGCAGCCACGCGTTGGGACGCCAAGTTTCCTTTCGCGCGCAACAAAAGCGCTATGTCGGCGCGCAGCGCCGATTCTTGCGCGGCGGTGAGACCCATGCCGCCGATCGCCGCGTCCAGTTCGCTGAGGCGAATGCGCCGCACTGCCACAGGACCGTGTGCAAGGAATTCCGCCGTGATTGTCGAGCGCTCCTGGGAAGTGAAATTATCGGCGCTTTGGGCGGGATAGCCAAAAAGACCGCCGATTGCCGCACCGGTACTTGGCGGCGCCAAGCGAATACAGGCGAGTGCCGCAAGGGATAGAAACACCGCCCCTAGCGCGAGCCCGGGAAGTTTGGCGCGCAACCCCGGCGCCCGCGCATCGCGAACGATAGAGCGTTCCACCAATGTTCTTTCTTGATCCACAGCTCCGTCGTCCACGGCCCTGATTTTTTCATTACCATTCTTCGCGCGAGTACATAAGGGGGCGGCGCACCAGTCCCAAATGTCCGGCGTCAGCACCAATGTGACCGAAGTGGTGATTTGAGGTACTTGGGGTCCCTGGCTCTTGGTAACCCCAAGCAGCGTGAAGATACGCTAGAAATTTTTCGTCCCATCGACGCGGGACCCAGCTGAGATTCTAGTCTGCCATATTCGCCGCGCCACGTGCGAACACCATTTCGCCGAGAACAAAATCTCTATCGTCCTGTGAGGGGAGCATGAAAAGAAAATATTGAAATTATTGGGAAATCATGTCCAGAGACGGTTGCTTTCACGGTTCCCTTTCCTACGCCACCTCCCCTTACGCAAACATGCTCTCAGCCCTGGGTGGGCTTTGAAATTCCCGAGTATTTGCGGGCTTTTCGCCAGAAACCTTGATGGTGCAAGAGCGGAATGGTCGGGCTTTTTCTCTCCGAATCGGGGGCTTCTCTCCAAAGCTTGAGGGTTGGCTGATTTTTCCAACAAGGTTTAACGCGTTGATCTTAATGGGTTTTGTTATGCTGCGATGCAGTATGGGTTGGTGAAATGGATGCCGGGGGGAATGGAACTGGGGGCGGAAAGTCGCTGGCGTGGCTTGGATTCGAAACACACTTACACGAAATCCGGCCTAAGCAATCGAAAAGGAGGTAGGAGGCGGGGCGAATGGGTCACACGAGCGGGGGGCCTTTTCTCATCTTAGGCACTCATACCACGATCCTCCGACTGAGCGGCATCGAGGGCGCCGTCAACCCCACTCAAAAAGTTCTCGAAGCCTTCCATCACATCACGTAGCTGTTCAAGGTCTATGAAGTAATCCCGCAGAATTATGGGGCTCCCATTCCGTTGGGTGCCATAGCGAAATGCGTCACCATGCTTGTCCCACTCATGAAAAGCCATCACCACGCGCTCCGCGGCACTGTTCCCCTCAGAACTGGCTCGGTTTATTTGAACATTTCCTGGGCGTTTCCTAAGTGGCTTCCTGCCTTGGTTAGGCCGCCATCGGGATTGATGGCCGCACGTTGAAATAGGCCTCGTCCGGCGTCTGCCGGTCAAGGCTCGAATGGGG
>JADCGA010000060.1 GCA_020249265.1 Roseomonas sp. | reverse complement strand
GCGCCACATACAGCACGCCGTCCAGCACACGCCGATGATCCAGGGGACGCCGACCGCCCCGCCTTCGGTTCTCGATCAGGAACGGCGCGAAGAACGCCCATTCCGCGTCGCTCATCAACCCGCGAAGCACCGCTGCCCTCCACCAAGAGCAGTGTTGGATTATCCATCAGTTGCTTTGGGAAGCCTGTTCGTCCAAACGACCTCGCTTCCTGACAATTCGGTTGGATCGGGCGCTTGCAGCATGCCTCTCACCAGGAGAAGCAGCGCGCGCGATGCCATTTGCTGCGTATGGGCCATAACGGCTTCAGGCGCATCTGCCTCATGGGAGATCTGACCTTCCAGCATCAGGTCCGCATAGCCATGCACCAGGGACCAGATTGCCGAGGCGCGGAAATCAAGTTCTTCGGCCGTCACGGAGGGCTGAAGATCACGGCACGCTTCAACCAGCACACCATAAGCCCTGCTGCCATTGGCCGACCGGAATGGCGTGGGCTTGCGGTTCTCGCTTTGGTCAAACATCAGGCGGAAGATAACGGGATTCCGGTGGGCGAATGCAAGGTAAGCCCGCCCCATTCCAGCGATGGCCTCCTCCGAATCGAAAGCGTCGCTGCGGGCTCGGATCAGGGCGTCAGCGAACTCTCCAAAACCGGATGCCGCGCATTCGGATAGAAACGCTGACAACGACGGGAAATGATGGGCCGGTGCCGCATGGGAGACACCAGCCCGGCGCGCAACTTCCCGCAGGCTCAGCGCACGCACGCCGCCCGCCTCCATAATTTCCCGGCCAGCCGCCACCAGGACCGACTTAAGGTCACCGTGATGATAACGCCGCATCTGCGCGGGACTTTCCGACACGCCGCATCTCCCTGCCAGACGCTTGAGAAAGGGCCCTCCGGTCCGCTGCGTCAAGCGCGCCATCCCAAAACTTTCCATTGACAAGTTTTCTGATCTCCCATATCTAGGCAATGACAAGATACCTGCTAGAGCATGCTGTGAAAAAGTGGAATCCGGTTTTTCACAAAAAAGCATGCGATAACAATAAGATAAGAGCATGATGTGCTTCCGTCTGAACACATCATGCTCTAAGCCAAAAAAGAACAAGCCATGCCCCTGCTACGCCGTGTTGACCGCCAAAATCTGATCCGGGCCGGTTTCTGTGCGACCGTGCTGATTTGGCCCGCCCTGACATTCGCCAGCGATGCGGTCGAGAACCTGCGGCGTCAGGTGGTCGGCACCTGGGTTGCCGAGAACATTCAGGAAGCAAAATCACCCGATGGCCGCCAGAGCGCGTTCTTGCGGAGCTCGGTTATCTTTACCCAAGGCGCTGAAACCCTGCGGGTAGAAGCTTTCTTGGACCGGGACCTGAACCAGCCGCTTTTCACGTACGAATCAAAGGGGCCGTACAATCTGTTGCAGGCTTCGCCGGTAATTCCGGGTGCGATAGAGGCTAATCTGACCAATGAGAGCTCGCTGTTTACAGTCCACCGCGATGCCCCGGACATCTGGAAATCAATCAATCTTGGTGGCTGCCCGCTCGTTGTCGGCAAAGCAGTCGAGATATCCGGATGCGTTTCCGGACCGCCCTTCAATACGTCGGGGTGTGTCGATCAAGATTTGATCCATGTCGAGGGCAACCGCCTGCGCTTCGGTGACCAGCAGGTTGACCGCTGCAAGCAGCGGCCCACGACACTGGACCGTACGGTCTTCCTGCGCCAGGAGGGCTGACCATGGATGCCGAGTTGCAAGCAGCACGGCTTTTCGGACAGGCAAGCATGCTTGCCATGGCCGGATGGCTGGTGCTGGTGGTGAGCATCGCGCTGAATTGGCGCAGGGGGCGGGACCTTGTCGCGGGCATCGCCCTTCCGTCGCTCCTTTCTCTCGGCTATGTGGCGATCATCGCGACCCACTGGTCATCGGCCGAGGGCGGATTTTCATCGCTTTCGGACGTCTCCAGGCTGTTCCAATCGCCATGGATGCTGCTGGCAGGGTGGGTCCATTATCTCGCATTCGATCTGTTCGTCGGAGCCTGGATTGCCCGCGACGCGGAGCATCACGGCGTGTCACGCTGGCTGGTGATACCGGTCATGCCTGTGACCTTGCTCTTTGGGCCGATGGGCCTTGTGGCCTGGCTAGTTATCCGGTTGGCGCATGCACCGCTGACATTCTCCCCAACGCGCGCATTCGCCAGGAAGAACCGGCCATGACCACGATCAGCGCCGCGTCACATCCCTCCCTGCCACTGCCGTCGAGGGCTGCCTACGACGGCTCCGCACTTCTGGCTGTCACCGCGGCCATGCTCGCTCTGGCAATGGTTCCCACGGCTCTGGCGGGTCTTTTGGATCAACGCCTTTTCAATGGCATCAACATCTGGATCAAGCCACTGAAATTCCAGGCCTCGCTGGTGCTGCATCTCGTCACCATCGCTTGGGCGCTGCTGGCGCTGCCTGAGCAGATGCGCCGCACGCGCACGGTGTCCATATTGGCTTGGGCCCTGGTGGCTGCCGCGATGTTCGAGGGTGGCTACATCACATGGCAGGCGTCACGGGGCGCGGGCTCGCATTACAACCTGACAAGCCCATGGAGCGCGGCCATGTACCGATTAATGGGCGTGGGCGCGGCAACGCTGGTGGTGGCAGCAGCCTGGATCGGCGCGTTGATCCTGCGCCACGGCGATCGGAGAAATGTGGTCATCTGGGGGACAGGGATAGGCCTGTTGCTGGGCGGCGTACTGGGTGGCATCACCGGCGGTTTCATGTCGGCCCAGCCGGGGCACTGGGTGGGAACCGCACCCACCGATGCGGGCGGTTTATGGGTGTTCGGCTGGTCAAGATCGGGCGGCGATCTGCGCGTTGCGCATTTCTTCGGGCTCCACCTCATGCAGGCCCTGCCCGCCGTGGCTTTCCTCGCGGCGCGCTTCACGCCCCGTGCCAGCAGACAGGTGCTGTATGCTGCCGCAGCAGCGGGCACGGTCCTCACCATCGCAACCTTCACCCAGGCGCTGGCCGGACGTCCCTTGATCCCCAATTGAAATGGCTACCCGGCTGCCGAAAATGGCCCTCTCCCGCGCGTCACGCGGGAGAGGAGCCGGCCGCACGGTGCCAGGGAGAGGTCAGTCGCTTGGCCGGGTTCTCGTGAGCCTTTTCGCGCGGAAAAGCCGATGACAACAAGAACTAGGCTCAGGACTCATTGATCACAACCAGAATATGACGGCTGCCGCGATGGCGATTGCGGAGAAGAAGGTATGTGCGCATCTGTCGTAACGGGTTGCGATACGCCGCCAGTCTTTGAGCCTGCCGAACATGTTCTCGATCTTGTGGCGCTGGCGATAGAGGTCCTTGTCGTGCGGGATCGGGACTTTCCGGTTTGTTTTTGACGGGATGCAAGGCTCGATGCCGCGTGCAAGCAGGGCGTTCCTGAACCAGTCCGCGTCGTAGCCACGGTCAGCCAGCATAGCTTTGGCGGGCGGCAGGGCCCCCATCATCAGGGCTGCGCCCTTGTAATCGCTCATCTGGCCCTCGCTGAGCAGCATCACCAGGGGTCGCCCTTCGCCATCGCAGACGGCATGGAGCTGGACACCCGCATTAACCTCGCGCGTTTTCGGGTTTCGTGATTCACTCCTTCCGTCGCTGATTTGGAGACGGGACGATGGAGCAACGGTCGCTGTTCGGTTTGTCGGAGCATTTGGAGCGGATCAGCAAGATT
>JADCGA010000006.1 GCA_020249265.1 Roseomonas sp. | reverse complement strand
CCAGTATTTGCGCGGGCTGGGTGGCGGGGGCACTTCAACCGGCGGCGCATTGCCTTCGGCGAGGTAAACGCGCAGACCCTTCAGGCTGGCGATGGGGACTTCCGCGCCAGAGTAATCTATGCCGATGGTGCGGGTGAAGGTTGGCATCATTTGGTTCCCTAACGCGCCCGGAAGGCAGACGTAAGCGTTTGAAGATAAGAGTTTTTCTTATTGTGCCCGGCAGTCTCGCGTCGCCTCGCCCCCCAAGAGCGGCGATTCTTCTTGACTTTCAAATACGCAAAATGCGTATATGCGCTGTCTCACCTGCCATGTGTAGGAGGAGCATTCGAGGCCGCCCTGGTTCGCCTGGGCGGCTTCAGCCTTTTTTGGGGTTGGCGCGGCGGAACCCATCCCTCTCCTTCCTCAGCTTGAAAATGCGCAGATCCTCTTCCGTGCAATAGGCTGTCCGCAATAACCAATAGCCCTGGCGCTGACCGAGAACCACCAGATATTCTTCACGGAACCACAGCAACGTATTGACCTCGGTCTTACGCGTATTCTGCCAAATGTCTATTTCGGCGTGCTCCACGGCGTTCGCAATCACCCATCGCACCCATCGGATGCGCTCGCATCGGCGCAGATCAGGCAGGCGGTCATCCTCAACGCGGCCTTCCTGCACCAAATGCCAGAAGGACGCCCATTTGCCCGCCGTTTCCGGGTTCCGGCGGCACGCGACACGAAGCCCCCCGAACTGCACGCCACCTTTGGCAAGATCGGCCATGAAGATGCGGTAAAGCTCTGCTTCATAGGCGGCCCAGTCACCACCATACGCAGCGAAGGGCAACAGATCGGGCGGATTCATCCAGCCGTATCCTGTGCCTGCCAAACTAGAATGTTGAACTTGGCGGCGGCGAAGGTGGAGGTGCGGATCAGCGCCTGTTGCCCCAGGCTGGCGCGAAGCTGCGCCAGGATGGCAGTCTTGGCAGGGCTGGAGGCAAGGCCACGATTGGCATAAGTGAGCGCGCCGATCAGAATATCAGTGATCTGCAACAATTCGCTTTCATGGCTGCGGATTTGCTGAACGCGTTCTATCGTCCGACGATCAAAATCCAGCAGGCTATTGGTGAGAACGTCATGCAGCTTGCGGATTTTTGGCCCGCCGCGCGTGTCCTTCACATCAAGATAAATCCTATACCGATGCGGCGCCGTGAAGATTGGGCGCAGCATCGTGAAATACATCTTGTAATACCAATCATCATGCGACTGGTCGAAGCGCGCGTGATCCAGCCGAGCCTTATCCGGCACCACAAGCCCGCGAAAGCGCAAGCGATCATCGTTGAGGAAGAAGTTGATCAGCGCCAGGTAGAAGGCGGCCTTGGCCGGTGAGACCTTGGTCCATTTCGCCTCAAAATCCGGCTTCAGCCCATGCGCGATTTTCAAAGTCCGGATTGCTTCGGCGATGGGTCGCACCGCGCTTGCAGGGCATGTCAGCGCGCCCCAGGCCATGACAGGAATGCCATCATGTTCCAGATGGCAGCTTTCATCACAATAGACGTTGTAGAGCCGCGCCTTAGTCATTCCGCTGGTTCCATTTCAGTTACGTTGGCTGGCGCGAGGGCTTCGGCGAGGGTGGCTTCGAGGAGGCGGGTGCGGGTTTGGTCTGAGGTGGTGAGGCTTGCTTCCAGGCCGTCGCAGAGCTCCATCAATTTTTCAACCTTGGCGACGATGCGATGTTGTTCGGCGATCGGAGGGAGGGGAATTGGGAGCACTTCCCATTTACCTTTGCTGATGATGGGCAAGGTTCCTGTGCCCGCCTTGCTCCAAGCCAGAGATTGGAAATCCGAGGCCTTAAGTGCAATCGCAATGAAGGCCGTCAAACCATCGAGGAAGGGCGTCAGAGAGTTGATTTGCTGATTAAAGCAAACCGGGCGAGAGGTGGTGTTAACCTTTCCCAGTGTCGCGCCGATGCAAACCATCAGAATCGAATTTTCGGCAGCGATCCTTGAGTGGCTGATGCCAATCTCTGACAAGCCGGGTCCATCATAGTTGATCTGATTGCCGTCGAGGTCGGCGGGCTTAACAAAGGGTATAAAATTCCCGAACAGATCGGCGTTTGCCGAGCTTGGGCTCGTCCCGGTTTGTGTCTGTCCGATTTCAGTCAACCGAGCCCATAACCAGCTATGCGGCAAGTCAAAACCCTGTTCACCGCCATAGTGCGATGGGGGTTCGCCCTTGTCCTTTCGAATCTTGCCTTCTGCCTCAAGGGCCGCCCGTGCCTTCTTCAATTGCTTCAGTAATTCCGACGCCGGTTCCTCGTTCGGGTCTTGGGGGACCAGTTTGCCACGGACGGCGAGGTTTAGGATGGTTTGGCGGAGTTGTTTGATTTGGTTGGGGCGGGTGGTCAGGGGGGGGAGTACGTTGAGGGCGAAGCGGGCGTCGGACTGGAAGGTTTCCGGATCGGGCGTGTTGAGGCGGGCGAGGCTTGCCGCTGCCAGCCTGTCGCGCCGCGACTCTCGCTCTTGCCGCGCCGCCTCTAGCTGACCGCAGAGCGCCATCAATTCATCAACCTTGGCGACGATGCGGTGTTGCTCGGCTAGTGGTGGGAGGGGAAAAATAGCCTCGTAAAGCTGAGCCGCCCTTACGTTTTGTACGGTTAACTTCGAAGTCTCTTCTTTCCATTTATCGATGCAAGCATGCACGGAGAACAAAAGCCAAGTTGTGTCCAACTCCTCCGATACTGGTGCAATTCGCGCGATACGTTGGTTTAGCAAAGCTTTTGGACCATTCCAAGCAGAGCACTTTATAGAACCACTGAGCCCCAACAATATATCGCCAGGCCGGACAAGGTAGGCCAGATCTGGACTTCCTTTTATAAAAGTCTCGGGCGTATCACCACCGATATCGCCAATCTTGATTAGAGGTAGTCCGTCTTTTGGGTCGCTTGAAAAATCTGAGGAAGAAAAAGCAAAACCTTGAATTACTCGAGTTGCCGAACCAAGCCGAGCCCATGACCAATTCAATGGCAAATGAAACGGGGCGTCTTCCAAATTAATTTCAGGCAGCATCTTCTCCTTTCTGATCTCCCCAGCCTTCACCAGCCGCGCCTTCTCCTTCGCAATCCGCTTCAGCAACTCCGAAGCCGGTTCATCCTGGGGGTCCTGCGGCACCAACTTCCCGCGCACGGCCAAATCCAGAATGAATCTGCGCAGGCGGGTGATGGCATCCGGCGCCTCCGCTACGCGCTCATACAGCGCCAATAACCGCTCAGCGTTCATGCCCTAACCTCAGGCAGCATTAAGCGGGCGGGCCTCGGCCAGGATGCGGCAGCGGCGGATGGGGTTGCGGCTGGCCTCGACCGCTTCGCGCTCCACCACATCCACTCGCTGACCAAGCGGCACTTCCGATGTATCCCGTGTGCGTTCCAATCCGGCGATGCTGGGCAGGTGATCCATAAGCAGGTTTTTAGCATGGCTCAGCGCGCCAGCGCCTCCGCCAAAATGGCCTTGAGTTGATCGCGCAGCCGAGTGGTCTCGGCCTCGGCTTCATTCAAATCGGCCAATAGGGTTTCCGGGTCGCCGTGATCCTCAGCGATGGAGGTCGGGTTCTTGATGTCCAGATTATAGTTGCGCGCCTTGATATCCTCGGCGGAGACACGCCAGGCTTGCGGGCCTTCCTCGCGCCCCTTGCGGTCCTTACCGCCCCACCAATCCATGCAGGCTTGCAGATGTTCCAGCCGGATGGGCTTGGTCATGGAATAGGCCTTCTGGCCTTCGGGCACGCGGTGTTCGTAGAACCAGATATCCTTGGTGGGGGTGCCCTTTTCGAAGAACAGCAGATTGGTGCCGATGGACGCATAGGGCCGAAAGACGGAATTGGGCAGCCGCACAATGGTGTGCAGGTTGCATTCTTCCATCAGATGTTCCTTGAGGCGGGTCTTGATCCCCTCCCCAAACAGCGTGCCATCCGGCAGCACCACCGCGGCGCGCCCGCCTGGCTTCAGCAGGCGGATGATCAGCGCCAGGAACAAATCCGCCGTTTCCCGCGTGCGGAAATGGGCGGGGAAGTTGCTTTCGATGCCGTCTTCCTCTCGGCCACCGAAGGGCGGGTTGGTCAGCACAATATCCACGCGGTCTGATTGCGTGTAGCTGATATAGGGGCGCGCCAGCGTATTATCGTGCCGGACAAAGCCCGCATCCTCCACGCCGTGCAGCAGCATGTTGGTGACGCAGAGCATGTGCGGCAATTGCTTCTTTTCCACCCCGCGCAGGCCGGCTTGCATGGCCTTTTCGTCTTCCGGGCGCTTCACGTAGCGGTCGCGCATGTGGCGGATGGAACAGGTCAGGAAGCCGCCGGTGCCGCAGGCGGGGTCAAGCAGGGTTTCGCCGGGGTGAGGGTCTATGCGGTCCACCATGAAGGCGGTGACGGCGCGCGGGGTGTAGTATTCGCCCGCATTGCCGGCGGATTGAAGGTCATTCAAAATCTGTTCGTAGATGTCGCCGAAATGCTGGCGTTCGCTCAGGTTGTTGAAATCCACGGCATTGATCTTGTTGATCACCTGCCGCATCAATTGGCCGGATTTCATGTAGTTATAGGCGTCTTCGAAAACATCCTTCACCACGCGGCGGCGATCCCCGGGTAGGGAGGATGTGGGCAGGTTCTTCAGCGCGGGAAACAGATCGGCGTTGATGAAAGCCAGAAGCTCCTCACCCGTGATGCCCTCCGGGTTGGCGGCCCAGTTGCGCCATTGGTATTGCGCCGGGATGGGGGAACGGTAGTCGCTTTGGAGCAATTCCAGTTCCTGGTCCTGGTCGTCTATGATTTTCAGGAAGAACATCCAGCATAGTTGGCTGATGCGCTGCGCGTCACCATCCACGCCGGTGTCCTGGCGCATGATGTCTTGGATGGATTTGACGAGGGTGCGGACGGACATGGGTTAAGCGGTATCCCTATAGATTTCAGTCTGCATTTCCTGCACGGCCTGCTCAAACCCCTGCTTCCCCCCAAAAGCGCGCACCAGTTCCATCACACTGCCCATGGAGGTGAAGGGCGTGACGCGTAGGACATTGGCATCATCAAGGCTCAAAACGCCCTCATCGGCATATTTTGTCAAAAGCGCATCCAGCACCGCACGGGCTTGGGGGCCATACTTCGTGAAGATATCGCGCTTGCGCACATTCTCCGCCCGCTCTCGCCGGGTTAGTGGCTTGCGGTCAAAGGCGATGTGGCAGATCAGGTCGAAGGGGTCCAGGTTCTTGCCGAGCTCATCGGCGATTGGGTCAAGCGGCAGGCCCTCGGCTTCCAATTCCTCGATGATTGCCTGTTTGCGTTCCGCATTCTTCCAGCGCTTGAGGAAATCATCCAGGCTGGCGAAGCGTTTGCGCAGCGCCGTTTTTGTGAAATCGCGCAGCGTTTCAGTGACAAGCTTGCCGCTTTCGTCGAGATATTCCACCCGCTCGGCGATGATGCGCACGTCAACGCCATCCACATAGACCTTCTTCTTCGGCCCGCCCGGCTGCATCGGCCCTGCCGGCTGATCCACAATAACCTCATCAGGGCCAGGTTCGCGCGGTGGTTGGTCCGCGCCTTCGGGCGCGGGCGCATCCTCGGGCGGCGTGATCGGGTCATCCGGGCCGGGTTCGTATATCTGCACCGGCTCGCCATCAAATTCCGAATCGGCGAAATAGCTGGAAGCACCCCGGAAATCGAGCAGGGTAAAGTAGAATTTCTTGGTATCCTCATGCACGCGGGTGCCGCGACCAACAATCTGCTTGAATTCGGTCATGGACCCAACTTCACGGTCCAGCACGATCAGGCGGCAGGTTTGTGCGTCCACGCCGGTGGAGAGCAGGCGGGATGTGGTGACCAGCACCGGGTAGGTCGCTTCCGGGTCTATGAAATTGCCAAGCTGATCCTGGCCTTCCTTGTCATTGCCGGTGATGCGCATGACGTAGCGGTGATTCTTCTCAACAAGGTCGGCGTTTTCGTTGATCAGCGCCTGGCGCATATTGGCAGCGTGTTCCTGGTCCACGCAGAAAATGATGGTCTTCTGGAAGCGGTTACCGCTTTCCTTCAGAAACTCCGTCACCTTGCGGGCCACAAGCTTGGTGCGGTTATCAAGAACAAGGGTTCGGTCGAAATCCTTGGTGTTGTAAATTCGGTCCTCGACTTCTTCGCCGTCGCGGTCGAGCGTGCCTTTCTCGGGCCGGTAGCCTTGCACGTCGCGGTCAATATGCACCTTGACGACCTTGTAGGGCGCGAGGAAGCCGTCGCGGATGCCCTGCTTGAGGGAGTAGGAGAATACGGGATCGCCGAAATAGGAAATGTTGGAGACGTATTTTGTCTCCTTCGGCGTGGCGGTCAGGCCGATCTGCGTCGCGCCCGAGAAGTATTCCAGGATTTCGCGCCAGGCAGAGTCCTCGGCGGCGCTGCCGCGATGGCATTCGTCAATGACGATCAGGTCGAAGAAGCCGGGGGAGAATTCGCGGAATAGCTTCTGGCGTTCTTCCGGGCCGGTGATGGATTGATAGAGGCCAAGGTAGATTTCATAGGCGCTATCAATGCGCCGCTGGCGATCAAGCGCGAGGGTGATGTCTTCCTTAGTGCCGTCTGCCCGTTCAATGGTTTTGGATTGGGTTGAAAGCTTGGCCATGGCACCGCCGAAGGGGCGGAAGTCGTTGACCATGGTCTGGTCAATCAACACGTTGCGGTCGGCCAGGAACAGGATGCGCTTCTTGCGGCCAGCCTTCCACAGGCGCCAGATGATCTGAAAGGCAGTATAGGTTTTCCCCGTCCCGGTCGCCATGACAAGCAGAATGCGATCCTGCCCTTTGGCGATGGCCTCTATCGCCGCGTTGACGGCATTGACCTGATAGTAGCGTGGGGTCTTGCCGCTGCCATCGTCGTAATAATCCTGAAGGACGATCTTTTCGGCTTCGGCATCAAAGCCCTTCCACTTGGCATAGCGGGCCCAGAGGGCGGCCGGTGAGGGAAAGGCATCGAGCGGGAGGTTCGTTTCTGGCTGGGCGCTGGCGCCAGTACGGTCATGGAACGCGAAGCCATCGCCGTTCGAGGAGAAGACGAATGGGATGTCCAGCGTGGCTGCGTATTCCAGGCCCTGCTGCAGCCCATCGCCTACCCCATGGGCATTGTCCTTGGCTTCGATGAGGGCCAGCGGGATATTTGGCTTGTAATAGAGGATATAGTCAGCGCGCTTGGCCTGGCCGCGGCTGACCAGCTTGCCGCGCACAATGATGCGCCCCTTGGTGAAGCTGACTTCCTCGCGGATTTGCAGCATCTCGTCCCAGCCCGCTTTGCGCAGGGCAGGCGTGATGAACTTGGTGCAGATGTCGCGTTCGGAGAGGGTGCGCTTGTCCATGGTTTTGTGGGGCTAGCTTGGCCGGAAGGGCAAGCGGGTTCCCGGGCGTTCCAGCAACTGAGCCTTGATCGCGCTATAGGCTGCGGTAGGACTCGGGCTTCGGGGAAGAGGGCGGCAGAGGCGTGGAAGCATTACGCCATTTACCGATAACATTACCTATTTTTCAATCATTCTCGGGTGGCGATGCGGTTTTGACCAAAACTTCCAGCTTTGGCAGCGCCGCATGCCACGGGTGCGTTACGAAAGGTGGCTTTCATTAGACCCCAGGCTCTGAAAAGCTGACCAGCCTAACTTTCATAAGTCAGGAAGGGGCAGGACGACCGTTCCAGGCTACTTGCTGGCATGGGTACTAGCAGCCCATGATCATGCGTTGCTCCTTCCACCCCGTTGGCACACCTTCAAGCAGCGCCGGCAGCGTCACCTCCTCTGGCTGCCGCCCATTCAGGATTGCCCCCGCCTAAGCTCCCGCCTTGACCGCCGCGCGCCCCTGTTCCTAACGTGCCTGAAGCAAGCTTTGGCGCGGACCAGGCGGCCCATCTCAGCGAGAAGTCCCAGGAAGCCCATGGCCAAGCACCGCTTTCACCCCACACGATACTTCAACGCGATCGGCGTCGCAGAACCCTGCCTTCGCGTTGCCGATGGCGACACCGTGGTCACCGACACTCTCGATGCGTCCGGCCTGGATGCGCGGGAGGTCACCGTCGCCAGCCGGCCAAATCCCATGACGGGTCCGTTCTTCATTGAGGGCGCTGAGCCCGGGGATACGCTTGCCGTTCGGATCGATCGGCTGACACCGAGCCGAGCGACCGGCTGGACCTATTCGCCGCTCGCCCTGACCGTGCTGGACCCGGCCGCCATCGTGGACCGCCCCCCGCAGCAGCGCGTCGTCTGGGATATTGACCGCGATGCCGGGACGGTGCGGCTGCAGGAGAATGTGAAGGGGCTTGAAGATTTCGCCCCGCCCATTCAGCCAATGATCGGCTGCTTCGGCGTCGCGCCGGCTGGTGGGCAAGCGTTGTCCACCGCGACCAGCGCGCAGAATGGCGGCAACATGGACTATCGGCTGTTCGCACCCGGCACGACGACCTGGTTTCCCGTCGCGGTGCCCGGAGCGCTGTTTTATCTGGGCGATGGGCATGCCTGCCAGGGCGATGGCGAGATCGTCGGCACCGGCATTGAAACGTCCTTTGAGATGGAGGTGACGTTCCGCGTACTGAAGCGGAAGATCACCTGGCCGCGGGGCGAGACATCCGACGATATCTTCACCGTTGGCAATGCGCGACCGCTAGACCAGGCCCTGCAGCACGCCACCACCGAGATGTCGCGCTGGCTCGGCGAGGACTATGGTTTGGACGCCCGCGCCGCCAGCCATCTGATGGGCCAGGTGGTGCGGTATGATGTCGGCAATGTCTTCAATCCCGCCTTCACGGTTGCCTGCCGCATTGCCAAGCGCTGGCTCCCGAAGCGATAGGATTGGACGTTACGTCTCGACCTGGATCTCCCGTTCGGTGAGGCGTTTCGGTGTGCCGGACAAAAGGTGTTCCCGCCGATGTGCCCGCGGGCGACATGAACCTGCCGCGTTATGCTGAAATTTTTTCGGGTCGATACGAAAAACTCGAATCAGCCCTTGCGAAGCCGCGTATTTCAGCCTTCGAATACAGGTATCGCCCTGCGGGGCTTGGGGAGGAGAAAGAACATGATGAAAAAGCTTGTAATGGGCCTGACAGCGGTGATGCTGGCCGCGCCGGCCTTGGCGCAGCAGGCGCCCGTGCCTGGCTGGGCGGTGGGCCGGCCTGAAGGGTCAACGCTGGCGCCGCATGCGCCGCGCCTTACCGTAACCCCCCTGGCGGAAGTGCCGGTGGGCGCCATTCGCCTGCCGCCCGGCTTCCAGGCCGAGGTATTCGCCCATGGCATTCCTGGCGCGCGCATGATGGCGGAAGGCCCGCGCGGCACGGTGTTTGCCGGCACGCGCGCCATTGGACGTGTCTATGCCATTAGCCGAAATCCGGATGGCACCACCCGCACGCGCATCATCGCTGAGCGTCTGGTGCAGCCCAATGGGTTGGTGATGATTGACGATAGCCTTTATGTCCTCGCGGCCAATCGTGTGCTGCGTTATGACAATATCGAAGCCAATCTGGACAATGTGCCGGCCCCGGTTGAATTGACCGCGGCCTTCGCGCTGCCGACCGAACAGGAACATGGCGGCAACCACCACTGGAAATTCGCCTCACTCGGTCCCGATGGGCGCATTTACACCAATGTTGGCGTGAACTGTAATGTTTGCGAGTTTGACCGCGACAAATTCGCGCTTTTGGTTTCCTTCAACCCAGATGGCAGCGGGCGACGCATTGAAGCGCGCGGCGTGCGCAACAGCGTTGGCATGGCGCATCACCCGATTACGCGGGAGTTGTGGGCCACGAATAACGCCCGCGACTGGGCCGGTAATGAATGGCCGCATGATACGCTGCATCGCGTACGCCAAAGCGGCGAGGATCACGGCTTTCCCTTCTGCAGCGCGGGCGATCCTGATCCGCAATTCAATGCCGGACGGAATTGCGGCAGTTTCGTGAAGCCGGCGGCGCTGCTCGGCCCGCATACGGCAGCACTCGGCATGCGCTTCTACACGGGCACTATGTTCCCCGAACAGTATCGCAATCAGGTCTTCATTGCCCGGCGTGGTTCCTGGAATCGCGACAAGCTGAGCGGTTATGATGTTGTGGTCGCGCATCTGGATGCGCAGGGCAATGTTTCTCGCGTTGAGGAATTCATGACCGGCTTCCGCGATGATGCTGGCCAGCGCTTCCTTGATCGGCCCGTGGATGTGCACGTGATGCGCGATGGTTCTTTGCTTGTGGCCGGTGAACAGATGGGTGCGATTTATCGCATCACCTATCGTCCGTGAGGTTGAGCGTAACCCTGGCGGCGGTCCTTGCGGCCGCCGCCTTTTCCTTGCCGGCGATAGCGCGTGATCCCGCGCGTGGTGCGGAGATTGCGGCGGAACGCTGCGCCGCCTGCCATGGCATTGATGGCAAAAGCAGTGTGCCGGAAATTCCACGCTTGGCCGGCCAGCAGGCGGGCTTCATCACCCTGCAAATGATCCTGTTCCGGGAAGGCATTCGGCAGGTACCGGCGATGCAAATCCCCAGCGAAAAACTGAGCGATGCTGACGTTGAAGCGCTGGCGGCCTATTTTGCTGGCCTGCCATCTAGCCCGCCGGAGGATCGCACACCGCGCGATGCGACGCTGATGGCGCGTGGACAGGCGATTTCAGCGGCGCGCAATTGTGGCGTGTGTCATTTGCCGAACTACACGGGGCGCGCGCAAATGCCGCGACTGACCCATCAGCACGAAGCTTTTCTGGCGCATACCATGGCAGAATATCGCGATGGCAACCGCGTTGGCATTGATACGCAAATGAATGGTGCGGTGCAGGGATTATCGGATGCGGATATCGCGGCCCTTGCGCATTACCTGGCGCATCAGGATTGAGCAGCTGAGAATTCCCGATAAATGAAGGCAGAATCGCTTGCTTCGGCAATCGCCGAGGCCAGCAACTTGTGATGGGGTGACAGCGCGCAGGCGGGGTCTGTTGCGGCGGCATCGCCGATCAACGCAAAGGCCTGGCAGCGGCAGCCGCCCCAATCACGTTCGGCATGCTCACAGCCCTGGCAGGGGCTTGGCATCCAGGCCGTACCGCGGAACCGGTTGAATGCCTCACTATCTTCCCAGGCGGCGCGTAGGCTTGTGCTGCGGATATTGGGGAAGGCCATGCCAGCTATGGATTCCGCCGCATGGCAGGGCAGCACATTGCCGGCAGGAGAGACGGCAAGGAAGCGATTGCCCCAACCACCCATGCAGGGCTTGGGCCGTGCCGCGTAATAATCCGGTACGACATAATCAATCACCAGCCGGCCCTTATGGTGAGCGCGCGCGGCTTCAACAATGCGCGTTGCCTCATCCAATTGCGCGCGCGTTGGCAAAAGCGTGGCGCGATTTTCAAGCGCCCAGCCGTAATACTGCACATGCGCCACTTCCAGCCGCGCCGCGTCCCAGGCGATCGCTAGGTCAATAAACGCTGGCAGATTATGCAGGTTCTGCCGATGCACCACGGCATTAAGCGTGAGCGGCAGGCCCGCTTCACGCACCAACCGTGCCGCTACCTGCTTGCGCGCATGGGCACCCTTCATGCCGCCGATGCGCTCTGCGCCCTCAGCCTCGGCATCCTGGATGGAAAGCTGTACGTGATCGAGGCCCGCAGCCTTCAGCCGCGCGAGCAGGGGCGCATCCAGCAGCACGCCGGCAGTAATCAGGTTGGTATATAGCCCCGCATCGCGCGCGGCGGCGGTGATGTCCACAATGTCGCGCCGCGCGGTGGGCTCGCCGCCCGAAAGATGCGCTTGCAGGCAGCCAAGCTCCGCCGCTTGCGCGAAAACATCGGCCCATTCGGTGGTAGTGAGTTCGCCCGAAGCGCGCGTCAGCTCAAGCGGGTTGGAGCAATAGGGGCAGCGCAGCGGGCAGCGATGCGTAAGCTCTGCCAAAATGGCCAACGGCGCGTTCATGCCTGCAGCGCGCCGCGATTGTTCAGATCTTCCACCATGGCGTGCACATCGGCGGCGATCACATCGCGAGGTGCTTCGAATTTGGCAACCAGCGCATCAATAATGGCGTCCAGATCGCGCGCGCCATCCACCAGTTGCAGCACTTCAAGCGCGGTCTCATCCGGGATGAACATGCGCTCCGGCGCCATGACCACCCAGCGCGCCCGCGCCTTGTCATGATGCAGCCGGACACCCGGGGCGAAGCGCGGGATCATGGGCGAAAGGCCCCAGGCGGCGGCAGGCCAGGTGCGACATACGCAAAATGGAGCGCATCCAATTGTGCCCAAAGCAGGTCACATTTGAAACGGAGTGCCGCCAGTACCTGTTCCTGCTTTTCCGCCGTATCCGCATATTGCTTCACATAGGAAAGCGCGAAGGCCACATCCTGCGGTGCCTGGGTCAGGCGTGGGGTGAAATAGGCCAATGTTTCGGCGGTGACGAAGTCATAATTACGCAACATACCAGAGACACGCTGCGAAATGATATCCGGCGAGAACATTTCCGTGAGTGAGGAGGCTATTGCTTCCAGCAGGGATTTTTCGCGCACGAAGCGCACATAGGCATCCACGGCAAAGCGTGTTGTGGGCAATAGGCCTTGGAGGGAAATAACATAGGCGCGGTCAAGCCCAAGCCCATCGGTCAAAGCAAGCCAGCGTTCCACCCCGCCCGGATGCGTGCCATCGCCATCATGATCCACCAGGCGCCGGCGCCATTCGCGACGAAGATCAGGTGTAGCCAACCGCGCGAGCAGCGACGCATCCTTGGCCGGGATGGATGCCTGATAGTAGTAGCGATTAAGCGCCCAGGCCTGCACCTGCGCTTTCGTAAGCTTCCCACCATGCAGCAGATGATGAAACGGGTGATGGATGTGATAGCGTTCCTCACCAATCGCGCGCAGCGCCGCTTCCAGCGCATCGGGTGACATCATCACAGGCAAAGCTCCATGCCATCTTCGGCCACTTCCCAGCCGGCTGCGGCCAGTATGGCGCGTTCCGGGCTATCGGCCAAAAGGGCGGGGTTGGTATTGTTGATGTGCACGAAAATCCTTCGTTTAACAGGAATATCGGCGAAGGCTTCCAGCGTGGAACCGGTGCCGGTCATGGGCATATGCCCCATGCGGCGGCCGGTCTTGGGTCCCGCACCAAGGCTGATCATTTCATCATCCGTGAACAGCGTGCCATCGAACATCACGCAAGCCGCGCCGGCCAATCTGGCGCTGAGCGGCGCGGTCATCATGGCGCAGCCTGGGATGTAATGCAGTGTGCCGCCACCGGCGGAAAGTGCCAAGCCAAGCGCTTCGCCATCCGCAGCAATGGCAGGTTCCGTGCTGCCTTCAGCAAAAAGCGGCACCTTACCCGGCACGGCATAGGCGGTGATGCTGATGCCAAGTAGGCTGAAGGGTTGTTCAAGCGTAATGGCGTAGCGTGTGACATTGGCGGGGTTCAGCGCGCGGAAGATCGGGTTCTGATCCAGCACCGCAAGGCTTTGTGGTGCGCCATGCAGGCTAAAGCGATGGCCTTCGCGCAGATGCAAAAGCCCCGCGATGGTATCCACTTCGGCCCCCGTGAGCAGCACGGCCTGGATCGGGGAGTTGCGCAGCCGATCAGGGCGCGGATGTAGGGTTCGTGTTGCTGCGATTTGTTGGCGCAAATCTGGGCTGGCGTTGATCACCAGCCAATTCTCACCATCAGGCGAAGCGGCGATGCTCGCTTGGCTGCGCGGTGGCGCGGCGGGATCTCCCGCACGGGACCTTTGGCAGCCGGTGCCGGCGGAATTCCATTGCGGAAATCCGCCCCCGGCGCCGGCGCCGAGTATGATCACCCGGAGCATGCAGTAACGCCCCGGGGCAGTCCGTTCAGCCGATTTCGGCGCAGGCGTAGCAGTTGATTTCGCTCGCGAGCGAGACTTCGACGATCTTGGGGGTCTTCCAGGCCATGGTTTTATCCTCCGGTTGAAGCTCCGGCTGGATGCCGGCTACCGGCATATTGGCCATTTTGGGGGTCTTCATCAAGCGGCATTCTGGCAGCCCGAGGCGTTTCTGAGGTGGATCATGACAGCTAGGCGCGCACATACTGCTGGGGGCGTGCACGTGATTGCTAGCGCTGCTCCCCCCACACCACCGGCACCCCCTCCAGCAGCCGGGGCAGCGTCACCCCCTCCGGCTGCCGCCCGTTCAAGATCGCTTCCACCAAATCCGGCGCCAGCAGCGTCAGCCGCAGCAGGGTGCCGAGATACCCCCGCTCGATCTTCTCCCCCGCCGCCATGTCACTGATGCTGGCGTAGCGCCCCTCGTCCAGCAGCTTCTGATAGCGGAACGCGCGCGCCAGCGCCTTCACCAGCGCTGGGTCGGCCTTGGTCGCAATGCGTCCGCCGTCGGCACCAAACCCCAAGGATACCAGTGTCTTGCGGCCTGGACGGCGGCGGATTGTCAGCGGTACCCGGACGGTGACGTGCGACACCGGCATTGTCATGCTGCCTGCCCTCCCCGCCCCAGGTCGCGCGCCAGGCTGCCCAGCCCCTCCACCCGCAGCCGGATGTCAGCACCGGTCGGGCCCACCACCACGCGGTCCACCAGGGCATGGATGATGCGCTGCTGCTCGGCCGGGAAAAGCTCCTCCCAAAGCGGGTCAAGCCGCGCCAGGGCGTCGCGCGCGTCTTCTTCCGAAAGGTCGGGCGCTTCCTGTCGCGCCGCCAGCCAGCCGCCCGCTACGATTTCTGGCTGGCGCAGCAGGGCGCGCACCTGGCCAATCACGGCACCTTCGATCTGCGCGGCGGAAATGCGGCGCAGAATATCATCGCCGCCGGTGGGCTCGTGCTTCAATACGCGCTGCGCGACGTAGTAGCGATACATCCGCCCCTTCTTGCGCGAATGCGTTGGCGACAGTGCCCTTCCATCCAGGCCAAATATCAGCCCCTTCAGCAGCGCTGTCTGGTGGCGGCGATT
>JADCGA010000059.1 GCA_020249265.1 Roseomonas sp. | reverse complement strand
GAAAAGCCGACCCCAAGGTCATCCGCCACCTGGCGCCGCGAAAGCCCGCTGGTCAGCGCTATTCGCACCGCTTCTTTGCGAAATTCATCCGTCCTGCCTATGCTCATGGTTCATCTCCTTTGCTGCACAATATGTGATCAACGGAGCGGCACAAAACCGTGACAGGTCCAAAGGGCGGGACGGTGGCGCTCAGGGCATTCACTTCCGGCACTACGGTTCTGAAGGCCGTGAGTGCGAAGGCGATGCCAAGAACCACGCTGATGATGGCGTTGATCCTCATGCCGAGCTTTCGGAAGACCAGCCCGAGCAAAATCAACCAAAGGCCGGAGACAAGCTGCACGCCGAGAAGCTCCCCGACGCCGCCCGCATAAGCGTTGAGCGTCATGTAGTTGATCTCGATCATGCTGCGGGTCGCCGGGTCGGGTGTCGCGACATAAAGTTCGGCAAGCATCGGCATGGTGGTGAGCCATCGAACAATGCCGAGTGTCTTGAGGATGCCGGCCGCAATGGCGAAAGCCGCCATGGTATCGGCCAGCATGCCACCCGCACCATGCGCCATCGCGAAGCGTCGCAAGGCGATACCGAAGGGGACCATAGCGACAGCGGTCAGCAGATAGCCCCAATACCCAATCTGAATGGCGAGGGGATTGGCGGCGACAAGGGGGAGCGCCTGGTTTGCGGGCAGCCTCAAGCTGGCGGGCCAGCCGATTGCCTGGCCCAGTACGATCATCGGGATGAGGAAAAGCACCAGTTGTGACAAGGTCAAAAGTACCAGGGCGATTGCCTCGGCGCGGGTCATTGGCGCCGCTGGTAACGTGTCAGACATGGCCCATTACTTTCTGCATTGACGTCAAAGGTGATCGGCAAAGGTTGGCAGCCGCTGCAGAAGCATGCGCATTTGGCGACGACCATGCCCCTTCGAATACCGAGGACCTGGTATCCGGCGCGTCATGGCCGTTACGCGGCTTCATGCCAGGGTCGTGGAGACGGCGTCAGAATCTGTAGCTCAGGCCAAGACCGAAGCTTATCTGGTTTTCCTCACCCTCGCGTGAGACGATGGGGCTGTCCGCGGCATCGCCCAACAGGCGCCGGAGAGTAACCAACCCAGTGACGCCCCAGCCGCCGGAGATTCTATAATTTGCCGTGAGCGTGAGGCCGACATCGCGGATACCTCCGCCAGCCTTGTATTCCGGAAGGCCACTCGCGGTGGCGCCAGCCCGCGTCACACCAAAAAATGTCTGATTGTAGCTATCGCTGGCATAGCTCGCGAGTGCGATGGCACCGAGCCGCAGCCGTTCCGTAGCGTCGAAGCGATAGCTGCCACCAAAAAAGAGCAGGCCGCCGGATGCGGTCGAAGAAACATCATGGTGATACTCCACTTCGATAGCGGCTTCATCACGCCTGGTGAGAACGTCGCGGAAGGGTAGCCGCATGAAGGCGCCGGCTATGGTCCCATCGTCAATATCGCCGAGCCGCTTGACACGTTCATTCTCGACGTCAGAGCGGCCACGCCGCTGACCCAGAACCGGGCCAGCTTCGATGCCAGACCAGGGTAAGACATTGGCACGCGCGCCAAAGCCGCCGGCCAGCGTGGCAGTTTCGATGTAAAAAGTATCGTAAGCGAGGCGCCCTGCGATGAGCGGGCCGACCGTCCGGTCGCTCGAACCCTGATACTCTGGGGTAGAGAGGGCACCGAGCGCAAAGAAGCCCGAAATCCGAGGATCGGACTGAGCCATTGCCGGGCTGGCGAGACCTGCCAGCAGAAGTGGCGCTGCGAGAGCGACCAGCGGGGAGCGGATGATTTTATTCATGGACCCAAGGCCTTTCGGTTGAAACGGTAATGCCGATTTCGTAAGGTATCGGCACCGCGGATGCGGCGACGAAACGCTCA
This sequence comes from Roseomonas sp., assembly GCA_020249265.1. Taxonomy (GTDB): domain Bacteria; phylum Pseudomonadota; class Alphaproteobacteria; order Acetobacterales; family Acetobacteraceae; genus Neoroseomonas. Next base: position 29,504 of record JADCGA010000059.1, on the reverse strand, counting down.
CCTGAATTTAGTTTAACATTAAACTGACCAGTGTCCAGATAAATTTCATGTAACATGTTGTTACGGGCACACTATCTCGGCGGAGGCGGCTGAACTGCGGGGGTAGGAAATCTTCGCGCTCGGCGGCATCATCTCGTGGCCCGAAAAATGCTGCCAATCAGAAGCCGACCAATAGCTCGGGGCATGTCGGCCACGCGCAAGCCTGCCCGACATGCCCAGTAGCGCGGACGACGACGATAGCGCATTGGTCGCTTATGAGTTTAAGGGCTCATGGCCGCCCCTGGCGGCGTCGCGGCCCGCCCGTGGCCACCCCTGCAAGCTCCATCAATCGCCGCGCCGAACATTCTGGCGCGCATCTGACGCGTTTTTTGGGGCTTGGCTTCTTGGTGGTGGCCCAGTTGGCCTAAGCCGCCCGCCAAACCACCGGAAACACCTCACTATCCATCGCCGCGCCATGTGCCGGCGCATTCGCGGGCGCCGGCGGGCTTTCAATCCCCTTGCGGCGCGTGAACACAGCATCATCGCCGGTCCAACGTGCTGAAACCGCGCGGCGCCTCAGCTTCCCGCTGCGATTGCCCGGCGCGCCATGCAAAGTCAGCCCATGGAAGGCCACGCAATCGCCGGGCTCCAAATCCCAACCGAGCAAACGATAATCGCCACGATTGCCCTCAACATCCGGCACAGGCAGAAAGCGCGGGTCATCAGAAGGATGGTCGGCGCTATCGGCAAAGCGCTTGGGCTTGAACCATTCGCCCTTGCGATGGGACCCGGCCACATATTCCACGCCATTTTCCCGCGCCACGTGATCCAGCGGTATCCAAAGGGAACAAACCTGCCAGCCCTCAACGGTCCAATAGGGTTGGTCATTATGCCAAGGGGTCGGTTCTTCCGTGCCTGGTTCCTTCACCAGCACATGTTCATGAAACAGATTGACTTTGCCGCTTTGCATCAGCGCGCCGGCGATGGCGGCGGCGGGGGAATGGCGCAAAAACGCCTCATATTCCGCAATGCGCTGCCAGGAACAGTAATCGCCGAAAAACATGCCGGGCTTGCCTTCCGGCGTATAGCGTTTGCCGAAGGGGCCGGGTTCACGCAGATTACGTTCCACCCCACCAGCGAGCAGTTCAACCCAATGCGGCGCGAAGGCGCCACGGATCACCACCGCGCCATCGCGGTCATAATCGGCGATGGTCTGGGCATCGAGGATTTGGGGCATCGCGTTTCTCCTGCACAATGCAAGAATGTTAGGGGACCGAACCCGTAAGCGTAAAGCTGCGCACGAAGGCTTCCTGCCCCGGGGTTTCGATCGCCCCCTGAAAATAGGCAGTGCGGAGCCAGGCCACCGGGTCGCCTTCCACAGCACCGGCCATGATGGCAAGGCAGGCCATAACGGTACCGGTGCGCCCAATGCCGGCCTTGCAGCCAATGTGATAGGCATCATTGGGGGCGGCGCGCATCGCTTCCAACATCTGCGCCAATATCGCACGCAACGCAGCTTCATCCGGCACGCCGTAATCCGGCACATCAAGCCGCCATTCGGCTTCGCCAATGCGTGCAGCATCGGCTTCCAGGCATAATCCGCGCGCGCCTTCCGGGATGGCATTAAACGGCCCGCCCGAAATGCTGATCAGCCTGCCGTCTAGCGGCAATGCAAGCCGCCCGCGCAGCATCAGGGCGCGGCACTCCCCTTGCCATTATCGGCAACCAGCACGGGTTCCAGCAGGCTTTCCGCTTCCTGCTTCAACCGCAAATAGGACCGCACCGAAAAGGGCAACATGCCAAGATAAATCATGCCCGCCATGGCCAGCGCCGCCCAGGGCTCAGCGAACAATAGCGCCATGAAAAGCCCAACGCCCAAAAGCAGCGGCAGCACAGCTGCGCGCGGCACCTTGAAATTCTTGAAAGACCAGGTGGGCAGCGTGCTGACCATCAGCCCACCCACCACGATAAGCACCCCCGCCACCAGCAAAGGGTTGCGCATGATGCTGGCCAGCAGGGGCATTTCGATTTGCGTGAAGAACAGACCGGCGAAAAGCGGAAATAGCGCGCAGCCCGCCCCCGCCGGCGCCGGCACGCCGGTGAAGAAATTATAGGTATAGGCAGGCTTCGGCGCCGGCCCCACATCTAGCGTCGCATTGAAGCGGGCCAGCCGCAGCGCAGAACACACGGCGAAAAGCAGCGCAGGCGCAAAGGCAATGCCGCGATAATCCTGCATCGCCCAAAGATATAGCACGAGTGCCGGCGCCACCCCAAAGGACAGAAAATCAGCCAAACTATCGAATTCCGCCCCGAAACGAGATGTGGCTTTCAGCAGCCGCGCCAGCCGGCCATCCAGCCCATCAATCACGCCCGCCACCACAATCAGCACGGCGGCTTCGGCAAAGCGCGCTTCAAACGCAGCGCGGATAGCGACAAGCCCGCAGCAGAGCCCCAGCATGGTCATGATATTCGGGATCAGGCGATTGAAGGATTGCCCTTCAAAACGAGGCCTGGTGCGCGGGCGAAAGCGCCGGCGCAGCCGCCGCATGCGCCCTGGTTGGCCCGCATCCTTCGGCGTATTCATCGCGCCAGCAACTCCGCCAATACCGTCTCTCCGCCGATCATGGTCTGGCCCACGGCAACCATGGGTTCCACGCCCGAAGGCAGATAGACATCCGTGCGGCTTCCGAAACGAATAATGCCAAACCGATCGCCCGCCTGCACTGCATCGCCCACCTTGGCATCGCACAGAATACGCCGCGCGATCAGCCCGGCAATCTGCACCACAGCAATATCGCGCCCATCGGGTAGCCGCAGCGCCACCGCATTGCGTTCATTCTCATCACTTGCCTTGTCCAGATTGGCGCTCAGGAATTTGCCATGGTGATAGGCAATGCGCGTGACCGTGCCATCCGCCGGCATGCGGTTCACATGCACATCAAGGACTGAGAGGAAAATCGCAATGCGCCAGCGGGTTTCCTCGCCCATGCCCAATTCCACCGGCGGCTTGGCCGGCATGACGGACACCACATGCCCATCTGCCGGCGCCAGCACCAGCCCGGGGCGCGCGGGCGGGATGCGTTCCGGGTCGCGGAAGAAGTAAAGGCAGAACAGCGTGAAGGCCACGCCGAGCCAAAAGACGAAAGCGCCAAGCAGCGCGCCGCCCAGCAGCGCCACCGCTGCGCCGCCGATGAGGAAGGGCCTCGCCGCCGGATGAGGCCGGGCGAGAACCATGCGAAGACTTTGTCCGAGTGCCATGCGGGCTCGCTTACAGTGTTTTTACCAAAATTGCACAAAAATGCGCCCCATGGATACGATCACCCTTGGCCCCCTGGCCATAGACCCCGAAGGCCGCCTGGCGCCAAAGCTGGCAGACCGCCCCCTGGAATTCACCTTTGACTGGCGTGGCCGCCGCTGCCGGGCGGAGCTCAGCGCTGAGGGGCTGGTGGTGGAAAACGATGCCGCGCGCATACCTTCTACCGCTGAAGGCCGGGATTTGCGCCAATCCAGCTTCGCGACCCTGGCCGCGCTGAACTCTGGCCTGCCGGAAGGATGGCGCATGGGGCTGACACCCGACCACCGGATTCGCTTTGAAGCCGAATTGGCGTTGGTGCCGCCCACCAATGCGCCCGAACTGGTCGCGGCGCTGGTGCGCTTCGTGCTTGCGCTTGATCCCTATCTGGATCGGCTGGAAGCCGCCGGCGCCGGCTGGGCAACAGGCAGCGTAAAGACCTGACCGGGATAGATTTTGTTGGGGTCGGCGATCTGTTCCTTATTGGCCTGATAGATCACCGTAAAGCGAATGCCCCGCCCATAGTTGGCGCGGGCGATGCGCCAAAGGTTGTTGCCCGGCTGCACCACAATGCGCTGCTGGGCGAAAGCTTCGGCGGGGAGTTCCTCACGCTGGAAGGGCACCTCGGCGCGGGCCAGCACGCGCCCGTCAGCCGCTGAAAGCTGATCCACCCGCAGCCGATGCCGCCCGATGGAGGGTTGGTTGTCGGGCTGAAAAGCCCAGCGGCCCAAAGCATCGGCAACCGCTTCACCAACATGCTGATCATCCACGTAAAGCCTGAGTCTGGCGCCGGGGGTCGCGCCACCGGCGAAGCGCATGGACCCACCCTGGTCATATTCAACCGAATCAATGCCAAGCCGCGGCGCGGTGCCGGCTGGCGGGGCGGGTTCCGGCACCTGCAACAGGCGCGGGGCGGCGGCTTCGGACCGGCCCGGGATCAGCACTGCCAGGGGTCCGGTCGGCGCAGGGGCTTGTGCCTGGGCTGGGCGCTCTGCCGGGGCGGGCGCGGCTTGCGCTTGTTGGGCGGGGCGTTCTGCGGCCTGGGCCAGGTTGCCGGGCACAGGTTCAGCCGCCGGCGCGGGGCGTGGCGCTTCGGCGATTTGCGGCGCGGTATCGGGCACCATCAGCACCACCGTATCCGGCCCGGTGACTTCCTGATCCCCGAGTCGCGCGCGCAGGCTAAGCTCCATTGCGCCGGGCGGCAGGGCATCTGCGGGCAGTATCACGAATTCACCGCGCCGATCGGCCCGCGCGCGGCCCAATTCGCGGCCATTATCGGCGAGTAGAATCACCTCGGCCCCCGGCGCCGCGCGGCCGGCCACCACGGCACTGCCACGGGCACCAACCCGCACCACGTCAAAGCGCGGCGGGATCATGGCAGCGGCGGGGGCGGCGGCGTTAGGGTCGGGCCGGGGGGCCTCGGTGCTGGGGGTCGCAAGGCCAGGGGGCGTCGGGGCTGGCGGAATCTGGGGCCGCGCGGCCTGGCCCGCACCACCCGGCCCGGCAGCCCCCGCAGGTGCACCCGCCACAGGGGCGCGCGCTGTGCCGGTCACACTCGAGGAATCGGGCGAAAACACGCCGCGCCAGCCAAGAAAAACCAAGATCGCCAGTAGAATCAGCACGGCTGGGAAGATCAGCTTCTTGGCGGCGCCTCCGCCGGCATTCAGCTCATTCATGCTGCACTCCCCTGCGGTGCGCTTCCCCGCGCCATCGCCTTGCCCAGATCTTGGAAATTACAGAATGCTTCTAAGTGTCTTGTCATCGGCCTGCAACAAGGCCCATCCTGGCTATGGCAACCGGCAGGTGAGCATGAGTGCGCATAACACCCGAATCCGCATCTGGGACCGCCCCGTCAGGCTGTTTCATTGGACCCTGATCCTGCTGGTCGCGCTATCCTATGCCAGCGGCAAAAGCGGCGCCTGGTCGCTGCATTATCTCTCCGGCTACGCCATCCTGACGCTGGTGCTGTTTCGCATCCTGTGGGGGTTTTTGGGGTCGGAGAATGCGCGTTTTGCCTATTTTTTGAAATCGCCCTGGGCAGCGCTGCGGCAATTGACACGGCTTGCGAAGCGGGATCGGGATACGGAAACCAGCCATAATCCAGCCGGCGGGTGGATGGTGGCGGTGCTGCTCTGTTTGCTCCTGGCGCAGGCCATGACAGGACTTTTTACCAATCACGATCCCGGTTTCAGCTATTCGCAGCATGGCCCGCTGGCCTTGAAGGTCGGCGAGGCGACGCAGGAATCGCTTTCCGCCTGGCATTTGGCGGGGCAGCGCTATTTGGTCTTCGCCATAGCGCTGCATGTGCTGGCCATCATGCTCTATAAGCTCGTGAAGGGTCACGAATTGGTCATGCCGATGCTGACCGGTGAAAAGCTGTTGCCAGAGGGCGCCAAGGCGCCGCGCCTCGCATCCGGGCGGCTGGCGCTTGGGCTGTTGGTGTTGGCCGGGGCGGCGGTGTTTCTGTTTATCCGCTTGTTTTAGGCGGGTACCGCCTGCCTATCGGCTGCGGCTGCGATACGGGCGATGGCAGGCGCTGCAGGTGGCGGCGGTTTGTTGGAAAGCCGCCTGCAAGGCCGCATTATCGCCTGTATTCGCCGCGTTTTCCAGGCTGCGCAGGCTTGAGAGCATATTCGCATTGGCCGCCGCAAACCCGCCCGGATCGGACCAGATTGTGGGGCGTGCGCGGGTATCGCCTTGCCCGCTATTCGGGGGGAAAAGCGAAGGCAGGCCTTCAAAAAAGCGGATCGTTTCGGCGATGGAGGCGACGGCCGCGCGTGTATCGCCACGCTGGTTCATCAGGGCTTCGATCCGGTCCATTTGGTGTCCCACTGCCTTTAGCCCGTCACGCCGGGCGGAGATCACATCCCCTGGCGCCAGGGCAGATGCCGTAAAGGGCATCAGCAGCACCAGCAGAAAACCTGCTTTCCAAGCCATCATTACCGCCCCATTAACTTTAATTCAGACAAGAGGTGGGGTGTGATGGTCGTCTCGCCAAGGGGCGACCACCCGCTTGCGGCCTTCTCCCCCGCCCGCTATAGCCGCGCCATTGCTTCGGTCGGCTTCGGAGTGTAGCTCAGCCTGGTAGAGCACTGTGTTCGGGACGCAGGGGCCGGAGGTTCGAATCCTCTCACTCCGACCAATTTCCCCAGAAACCCGTCTGAGACTGATGTGATTGCCTTGGTCTCCTTATGATTTTCTTGTCTCAGTCGCCAAGCCCGAGGGACCCGGCTTGCGGGGCCTTATGCGCGGCCTTCGATCTTTCGGCGATCATGGGCGCAGTCGAGGACGTGTCGCGTGAAGGAACGCGAAGCTGCATTGCATCAGGGCGATAGCGAAATACCGGCGAAGGCAGCGGCATAGGCCCCGGCGGTCAAGGCGACCCAAACGCAGGCGGCAAGACCTACACCTGCCGGCGTTACGGATCGCACCAGCAGCACAAAGGCTGGGATCGCCTGCATGGCGTGTATTGCAAGGAAGTGTGCGGCGCGCAGATCGCCGCCATCGCGTGACCAGAAGAAGGGCGCGAAATCAGCAGCATCTGTCATGGTGCCGCCGACATAGGGTGTTGTCATGCTGGAAATTGTCGCGCCGGTAATGCCCCCAAGAATGCCGCTGATGGCCAAGCCAAGCCCGACAGCCAGCCTCCAATTCAGCGCCTGTTGCTGATCGCCACGCAGCAGGACCAGCACGCCGAGCAAGAAGGCCAAAAAAACCAGGGTCATGGCGCCGAGGCCCATCAGGCTATAGGCGATCTCACCAAGCCGGTCCGTGGCGAAATGGCTCGGTTGCCCAAGGCCAGCGCGCAACAGGATCCAAGCTTGCTCAAAAATCGCTGCCAGCACTGCGCCCCACAGAATGATGCGCGCCACCCAACCGTTACGCGCTGCAGGCGTAAGCACCCCCCAGGCCCAGGCCATGGTCCAAAACCAGGCGACGAAGGACGCCGCGAATTTCGCGGGCTTCACCCAAACGGAAACGCCATTGATCCTTCGGCCATCAATCATCGCCGCCATCAGGCAAAGCGCCACGATGATCAGCATGACCCAGCCCAGACGGGCGAGGATTGGCTGGCGTTGATCCAATGCCACGAATAGCGCGCGGAGTTTCGTCATGATGGGTGCCCCGGGCTGACGCGCCGCAGGAGAAAAAATCGCAAAATCAGGAACAGAAGCAGCCCGACCGGACCAACCAGAAAGGTTGGTGGCAGGCAAAGCCGTACCGCCCAGGGATTCATGTTCTCGGCTACGGCAAGTCGGCACATCCAGGCGCCGATGAACATGTCGAAGGCGAGGTAATGCACCCATCCCGCGAGCAATACGCCATCATGGCGAAACAGCAGGGCGACTTGGGCCAGGGATGAAAAGCCCCCCTCAGCATGCGGCGCGTAAAGCAGCATCAAAAGCGCGTAGAGCGCTGCCAATAGCCCCGGGATGCCAAGGCCGCAGATCCACCAGGTGACAAGGCGCGTCCGCGGCGCCGCCAGCATGGCTAACCATCCAGCCATGGCAAGGTAGTTGGCTGCCGAAAAGACTGTTGCAGGTTCCATCATCCACCACCATCTTTCCAACGGAAAGTTTATGGCTGCCAGGAATTCCCATTGTCAAGCAATTCGTCACACAACATGGTCGTCCCATGACGGTCGCGCCCAAGCCCAGGGGCAAACACCACCATGGCGCGCTGCGCCGCGCGCTGCTGGATGCCGTTGCCGATATTGTTCTGGTGACCGGTCCGGATGCGGTAAGCCTGCGGGAATGCGCCCGACGTGCTGGCGTTTCCCATTCCGCTGCTGCGCCTCATTTCGGCGATCTGCGCGGCCTGCTGACAAGCTTCGCCACCGAAGGAAACCTGCGCCTGGCGCATGCGATGCGGGATGCGGTGGCAGCCCTGCCGCCCGATGCCGATGCCCACACCCGCCTTGTTGCGACAGGCCATGGCTATGTGACTTTCGCACGCAACAATCCTGCGCATTTCCGCCTGATGTCCAGAACCGACTTAATGAATTTGGCTGACCCGGCATTGCAGTGCGCAATGCAGGCTTCCTGGGCACCGCTTACGGAGGCCATGGCCGGACACGTGCCGCGCGCGGATGGACGCGCCTTGCGAGCGCGGCTCGCGCTGGCCTGGGCCGCCGTTTATGGATTCTGCGCCCTGCGCGCCGAAGGCGCGGGGGGAGATCTTTGGAATCCGGAGGATCGCGCGCAGGAGGTGGCAAACGACCTTGTTGCGCTGATCGTCGCGGCATGTGCCATGCCCGACGATGGATAGTGAGGTGTTTCCGTTGATTTGGCGGGCGGCTTGAGGCGCTTGGGGAAGCGAGCAATCGTTACCGATCTATGCGGAGCGCCTCCCGGAAATCGGCCGTGGCACCGGCGCGGTCACCCAAAGCGGAACGCGCATCTGCGCGATTGTTGAAGGCATCGGCGAATTTGGGGTCGAGGCGGATGGCTTCGTTGTAGTCGGCGATTGCGCCAGCGAAATCCTTGAGGGCTGCGCGTGAAAAGCCGCGATTATTGTAAGCCTGCGCGTATTGCGGATTGAGGCGGATTGCCTCGGTATAGTCAGCAATGGCGCCGGCGCGGTCACCCTCGCCTGCACGGGCGAGGCCACGATTATTGTAGACAAGTGCATATTGTGGATTAAGGCGGATGGCTTCGGTATAATCACTGATCGCGCCGACGCGGTCGCCCTGGGCTGCGCGCAACAGGCCGCGGAGGTTGAAGCTTGTGGTATTCTGCGGATTTGTGCGTATGGCTTCCGTATAGTCGACCATGGCGCCCGCCTGGTCGCCCAGCGTGGCACGAGCAATACCGCGACTATTGAGAGCGATTGCTTGATTCTGCGGCGTCTCTTGTCCGGAGTCGATCAGCCAAGAGCAACCAGTGATCTGTGCCTGACGAGAGATGGCCGTGTCCTGTCTTGCACACCAGCGCCACGCTTCTTCACGCGAGGATTGCGCCGCCGCCATAACGGGCAGCAGTGCCAAGGCGATGATCCAGGTTTTCATCCGCGCCTCCCACATGCTTCGCCCGAGCGTGGCAAAAGCTGCCGCAGATTTGAAGCGCAAGGCGCCAAGGTTCGGGCGGCTTAGGCGACTACCGCCACCGCCAAAAACCCAAGCCCCGCCAGGCTCGCCACCGCCCCCATCGCCGGGCGCAGCCAGCGCGCGCGTGTGGCCTGCTGCGCCAGCGCCATGGCGCCCAGCATCAGCGCGCCCTGGATCACCGCAAGCCCCGCCAGATAGGCCAGGATCGGCGTTGCCTCCGCACCGATCACGGCTTCCGCAAAGGCGTGGCCGTGGAAAAGCCCGGCCAGGGCGAAACCCGCCAGCAGCGCCGGGGCGGAGACGCGCTTCGCGACCAGCAGCGCCAGCCCCACCAGCAACACGGATGCTGCGATCAAGGCTTCGATTGGGCCAAGCCCAATGCCGGCCATATGCAGCGCCAGGCCCGCCATGCCGGCCATCAGAAAGCCCGCAATCGCGCGCGAAGCCTCGCCGCGCGGCAGGGCTGCGGCCAGCACGCCCGCCGCCAGCAGAAAGGCCAGATGATCCAGCCCGATCACCGGATGGCCAATGCCGGAAGCAAAACCCTGCCACAGCGTTTGCGGCATGGCGCCATCCATCGGGTGATGCGCGGCTGCCGGCAAAGGCAGCAGGGCCAAAAGACCAAGGGCGAAAGAAGGGCGACGCATGGTTACCTCCTGGATTTCCAAGCGCCATGCTTGCCGCTTCTGGTCCGCTTCGCAAGCCGGGCGCGGTTGGACCGGCGGGACAGACCCTCTATATCCTTCGCGTGATCAAATTCCTCCAAATCCCCCTCCTGCTTGGAGCGCTGCTCCTGGCCGGCCCCGCCCTTGGCGCTTGCGCCGATTCCCCCGCGCCTGGCGTTGAATGGCGGCGCTGTATGCTGGATGGTGTGGACCTGTCGGGCCGCGACCTGACGGGGGCGACGCTCCGCGATAGCTCCTTCGCGCGGGGGCGCTTTGTGGAGGCGAAGCTGATGAGCGTGGATGCTTCCGATGCGCGGTTCAGCTTTGCCGATCTTTCCCGTGCCGATCTTTCCGGTGCCACCCTGCGCAGCGTGGATTTCACCCGCGCCGTGCTGACTGGTGCCAATCTCAAGGGCGTTGATTTGCGCCGTGCCACGCTGTTTCGCGCCGATTTGCGTGGCGCCGATCTGACCGGGGCGGAACTCGCCGGCGCCAACCTCTCTGGCGCGCAATTGGGGGGCGCGCGCTGGCTGGATGGCGAGAAGATTTGCGGCACCGCTTCCATCGGTTCCTGCCAGTGAGTGAGGCGGATTACCTCGCGCGGCTCAATGCTGAACAACGGGCGGCGGTGGAAGCGCTGGATGGGCCGCTTTTGGTGCTGGCGGGCGCGGGCACTGGCAAAACCCGCGTGCTGACCACGCGGTTTGCGCATCTGCTGCGCAGCCGGAAGGCCTTTCCATCGCAAGTGCTGGCGGTGACCTTCACCAATAAGGCAGCGCGGGAAATGCGCGAACGTGTAGGCGCCATGATGGGGGAGGCAGTGGAAGGGCTTTGGCTTGGCACCTTCCACGCACTGACCGCACGCATGCTCCGCCGCCATGCGGAACTTGTGGGGCTCAATGCCAGTTTCACCATCCTGGATACGGATGACCAGATGCGCCTGCTGAAGCAGGTGATGGAAGCCGAGCATATTGACCTGAAGCGTTGGCCCGCGAATGGGCTGATGGCGATCATTCAGCGCTGGAAGGATCGCGGACTGACGCCCGATGGCATCACGGCTGCCGAGGATACGGATTACGCCGCAGGGCGCGCACGCGGGATTTATGAGGCATACCAGGCGCGGCTGAAGGCGCTGAATGCGGCGGATTTCGGTGATTTGTTGCTGCATGTGGTGACGATTTTGCGTGGACACCCGGATGTGCTGGCGGATTATCAGCGGCGCTTTCGCTACATTCTGGTGGATGAATATCAGGACACCAACCTGGTGCAGTATTACTGGCTGCGATTGCTGGCTCAGGCGCATCGCAATATCTGCTGCGTGGGGGATGATGACCAATCCATCTATTCCTGGCGCGGGGCGGAGATTGAAAACATCCTACGGTTTGAAAAGGATTTCCCCGGCGCGCAGGTGGTGCGGCTTGAAAGCAATTACCGATCCACCCGGCATATTTTGGCCACTGCTTCCGGGCTGATAGCGCATAATACGGGCCGGCTTGGCAAAACTTTGCGCGCCGGGCGCAATGATGCGGATGGGGAGAAGGTCAGCCTTGTCTCTGTCTGGGACAGCGAAGAAGAAGCACGCATGGTGGCTGAACGCATTGAAGCCGCGCGGCGTTCGGGTGAGGGCCTTGGTGAAATGGCCATTCTGATCCGTGCCGGTTTCCAGACGCGCGCCTTTGAAGAAAGGCTGATCACGCTTGGCCTGCCCTATCGCGTGGTCGGTGGCGCGCGGTTTTATGAACGACAGGAAATCCGCGACGCCATGGCCTATTTCCGCGTGGTGGCGCAGCCCGCGGATGATCTGGCGTTTGAACGCATTGTCAACCTGCCCAAGCGCGGGCTTGGCGATACCGCGATGCGGGAAATGCATGCGCTGGCGCGGGCGGAAGCCGTACCGCTTGCGATTGCCGCTGGGCTGGCGCTGGAAAAGGGCGTGATCAAGCAGGCCAAGGCGCGTGCCGCTTTGGGCGAATTATTGGAAGCTTTCGCCCGCTGGCGCGCCATGCTGCCGAATGAAGGCCATGTGGTGATGGCGGCGACGCTTTTGGAAGAAAGCGGCTATACCGATATGTGGAAGCAGGATCGCAGCCCGGAAGCCCCGGGGCGGCTTGATAACCTCAAGGAATTGCTGCGCGCCATGGCGGATTACGAAACGCTCGCCGGGTTTTTGGAACATGTCTCACTGGTGATGGAAAACGACGAAGCGGCGGAAGGCCAGCGCGTTTCCATCATGACCTTGCATGGCGCGAAGGGTTTGGAATTTGATCGCGTGTTTCTGCCGGGTTGGGAAGAAGGCGTCTTTCCTTCGCAGCGCAGCCTGGAAGAAGGTGGCGAGAAAGCCTTGGAAGAAGAAAGGCGCCTCGCTTACGTTGGCATCACGCGCGCGCGGCGCTTTGCGGTGATAAGCCATGCCGCCAATCGGCGCATTTACGGCAATTGGCAGGCTTCCATCCCATCGCGCTTTTTGGATGAATTGCCGGCATCTGAAATCAAGCTGGAAGGCAATGCGGCGCGCGAGATGCGAAGTGCCAGTGTTTTCCCATCTTCCGGCGGGCTTTACGGCCAGCGCCCGCGTGTGATCGAAGCAGCCGCCTGGGAAGTTAAGGAACGCCCGACAAGTAGCGCGCGTTATGCCAGGGGTGATCGCGTCTTTCACCAGAAATTCGGCTATGGCGAGGTGACAGGCGTGGAGGATGACAGGCTTGATGTGCGTTTCGACAAGGCCGGCGAAAAGCGCCTGATTGATCGTTTTGTGGAGAAAGCCTGATGCGCCCTGCCGGCCCTGATGGCGCGGGCGCGCTTTCTCGACGCCGCGCTGAACCGCTTGAAGCGCTCAGCATTGATTGGTTGAGTGAGGAAGCCCTGCCCTTCTTTGAAGCCGCTTTGCAACAGGTCTGCGGCACGGTCGCCTATTTCCGCGATGAGCCGAGCGATACCTGGCGCGTGGAAGGTGTGCGTGAAGCGGGCGCAGGGCAGGAGGAATTGGAATCGGCGTTGGCACTGGCGGCGCTGGTCGCCGGTATTTCCCAGCCCGCATTGCAGATCGCGCCCGTGGAAGCGGATGGCTGGCTGGCGCGCACCGTGCAGGCTTTTCCGGAACAGCGCATCGGCAGGCGCTTTCTGATCCGCCCGACTCATGTGGCCGATCTGCCCAGTCTTGATCGGTTGGTGTTGAAGCTTGACGCGGGATTGGCTTTCGGTTCCGGCGAACATGCTTCCACGCAAGGTTGCCTGATGGCGTTTGAAGAGATCGCGCATCGGCGGCCACAACGTGTTATGGATTTGGGCAGCGGTTCGGGCATTCTGGCCATGGCGGCGGCGAAGCTTTTGCATGTGCCGGTGACGGCGACGGACATCGAACCCTGGTCGGTGCGCATCTGTGCGGAGAATGCACGTTTGAATGGCCTGTCAGCCCGGATGCGCGCTTTATTGGCGGATGGCTGGCGTGACCGGCGGTTGCAGGGCAAGCGCTATGATCTGATTTTCGCCAATATCCTGGCGCGCCCGCTTTGCGCCATGGCGCGAGAATTGGCGGCACATCTTGCACCGCAGGGAACGGCCATTTTGGCCGGGCTTCTCGGCACGCAGGCGCGCATGGTTCTGGCGGCGCATCGCCGTCAGGGCCTGGTGCTGGAACGCAAGATCAATGTTGGGCCTTGGACTACGTTGGTACTTAGAAAACGCGACTGATTCACTGCTTCGGTCATTCGACCTACGCCGATCAGGCGCATGGGTTAAAACCCACGGCTAAAGGGCCAATCCTCCGTGGCCGAGATGAAACGAAAAGCTTCGGCATTCGCTTCATAAGCGCGTTTTGCGATCATGATATCAACCATGGCCGTCTCAAGGGCTTCCTGCCCTTGAATGGCGGCAATGCCGGAACCGATGCCTTCTCGCGGAGTGGGCGGGACAAACACAGGCCGTTCTGGCGCTGTGGCAGAATTGGCAAGGCGTATTGCCGCCAGTTCCAGACGCTCCACGGCTCGCTGCATGCCGCTCAGCGTCGCATTCATTGCGGCATTGATGCCGCCGGGGATGGTTTTTGTCATGAAGCTAATCTAGCCGAGATTCGTAAATAAAGTTCTGAAGAATAGACACCCCTGGTGGAAATCTGCGGCCACCCCTCACTTTTTTTGGTTCACTCCGCCGCCGCCCGCCGATCAAGATGCTGGCGCAGCCTTGGCATCACTTCCTGCGCCAAACGCGCCATGCTCTCAGCCTCCCAAGCGGCATTGGGGCCGGACCAATCAAGGCCTGCCATCAGCACATGGCCGTAAGGGCCGGCTTCCTCTCGCAGCGCGATCAGCTTGTCCAACACGGTGCGCGGGCTGCCGGCAATCACGCAGGCGTCAATCATATCCTCAGGTGTCGCGGCGTTATGGTCCATGTCATCACGCGGGGTCATGGTGGCGGCGAGCCCCGCGCGCTTCGCGAGGCTACCGAGGTACTCGAAGTAATAGCGTGTGGCGCCTTCCTCCGCGGTGGCGCGGGCGCGGGCTTCGGCATCGGTTGCGGCAATCACGAAATTCCGTGCCATGCGCCAACGATAACCATCGGGCGCTTGCCCCGCTTCACGCATGCCGGCGGCGAAGCTTTGCCAATGCCCGGCCAGGATGCGGTGCGCGACGAAATTGGCGCTAATCACGCCCCAGCCGCGCTTGGCCGCCAACGCCACGCCCTGCGAATCCTTGGACCGGGCAGAGATATGAATGGAAGGCCCGCCCGGCTGGAACGGCTTTGGCATATAGCCCACGCCATATTTCGGCAGCACATTGCGCGAAATCTTCACCGGCCAGGTTTCGCCGCCCACATCATAAGGTGGCTCGGCGGCCCAAATGCGCTGGATGGTCTCAAGCGATTCCACCATGCGCTTGCCGCGTTCCTTCGGCTCGATATCGCCAAACAGCTCAAAATCCGAAGACAAGCCCCCGGCGCCTATCCCCATCATGAAGCGCCCCTGCGCCATGTGATCGAATTGCGCGACTTCCGCCGCCACAATCGCCGGGTGATGATTGGGCAGGTTGATCACGCCGGTGCCGAAATTGAGGCTCGTGCGATGCACCAGCCCCGCCATGAACATCAAGGGCGATGCAATGGGTTCGGATGTGGCGGAAAAATGCTCCCCCACCCAAACCTCCTGAAAGCCCAGGCGATCCGCGAGCAGGGATTTTTCCGTATCCTCTGCCAGGGTTTCATGCATGGGGCGCTCCGGCGGATGGAGCGGCATCATGAATAGGCCAAGATGCATAAGGCGCTTCCTCAAGTCGTTTTGGGCGATGGGTTTCGCCATTCTGTCATAAAACCTAATGCAAGCCACCGGTCCAAGTGAAGGGGGGGAGGAAGGGCCTTGCCAGGGGGCGCTTCTGCCCCGATGTTTTAAAAGTGATACCTTCAGCCAGACTAGCCGCGGCGATCGAGCTTTTGTCAGCGCTCGAAGCCCAATGCTTCGCCCCCGATGCCCGTCGCCGCCCCGCCGATGCCTTGGCCAGCGATTTTTTCCGCGCCCGACGCTTCATTGGCGGGGGGGATCGGCGGAGCGTCAGCGAATGGGTCTGGGGCGTAGTGCGGCAAAGGCTGCGGCTGGACTGGAACCTGGCGCGGCTGCCGGCTGAGCCAACGCCGCGCTTATTGCTAATGGCCTATCTGGTGCTGGTGGCCCGCTGGACCGAAGCCGATATTGGCCGGGGCTTTTCCGGCGAACGCTACGGCGCGGCCCCTCCCAATGCGGCGGAAGCCCGCGCTGTCCGCATCATGGCCGGGCGAGAGCTTATGCACCCGGATATGTCCGAATCCGTGCGCTTCAACCTGCCGGAATGGCTGCTGCCGGATTTCCAGGCGCGCTTCGGGGCGGATTTGGCCGCCGAAGCTGCCGCCATGGAAGAACCCGCAGCCCTTGATCTGCGCGCCAATATGCTGCGCGGCATGCGGGCAGAAGCCGCGGCTGCCCTGGCGAATGAGGGCATCGCCACGGAACCCACCCCCTTTTCCCCCTGGGGGCTGCGCGTGCCATCCCGCCGGCCTGTCACGGGCACGGCCGCCTTCAAGGCAGGCTTGATTGAAGTGCAGGATGAAGGCAGCCAATTGATCGCGCTTTTGGCCGATGCGCGCCCCGGCATGCGGGTTGCCGATTACTGCGCCGGCGCCGGAGGCAAGACGCTGGCCATGGCCGCCACCATGGAAAATCGGGGTAAGATCACTGCCTGCGATACCTCAGCCCCACGGCTGGAAGGGGCGGCTTTGCGCTTCCGCCGCGCCGGGGTGGATAATGCCGAGAGGCATTTGCTGGAACCTGGGGACCGCTGGGCCAAGCGCCGCGCCGGCAGTTTTGATCGCGTTTTGGTGGATGCGCCTTGCACCGGCACCGGCACCTGGCGGCGCAACCCGGATGCAAGGCTCCGCACCCGCCCGGCCGATCTGGCCGAGCTTATTGCAGTGCAAAACGACATTCTGGAAAGGGCAAGAGAATTAGTGCGTCCCGGCGGCAGATTGGTCTACGCTACCTGTTCTGTAGTGCCGGCGGAGAATGAGGAGCGGATGGAAAGCTTCCTGGCAAGCAACCCGGATTTCGCGCCGATGGCGCTTGAAGCGCTATGGCCCGCGCTGCGGCCAGGCGTGGCGCAGCCCTGCGTGGGGCCATGGTTGCGGCTTTCTCCGGACGCGCATGGTACGGATGGATTCTTTTGCGCTGTACTGGAAAGAAAGCCATGATCGCGATCCGCCGCGCCCGTGCCAGTGATGCCGCCGCGATTGGCGCGCTGCATGTCGCGGTATGGCGCAGCACCTATGCCGGCATTCTGCCCGATGCCTATCTGGCAGGGCTTTCCGCGACTCGCATTGCGGCGTCCTATCAGCGCGACATGTTCGACCGGCGCGGCGGCTATGCCGTGTTTGTCGCGGTGGCGTCTGGCGATGACGCGCCGGAAGGCAGTGCGCCGGATGAGGCGACGATTATCGGCTTTGCCTCTGGCGGGCGGTCCCGGCGGGGCGACCTCGCGGATGGGGAAATCAATACGCTCTATTTGAATGAGGATTACCGGGACCGCGGCACTGGCCGGCGACTAATGCGCGCGGCGGCGGCGCATTTGCGCGTGGTGGGGTGCCGTTCGGCGATGGTTTGGGTGCTGCGGGACAACCCAACCCAATGGTTCTACCGCCATTTGGGCGGACGGGTCGTGGCGCGCGGGCAGACCCGCGTGGGTGGCCAGCCGGTGGAACAGGTGGCGATGCTCTGGGAGCCAATTGATACGCTTCTGGCGGCCACTGCGGCGGCGCCGGAGGCTTGAGCATTTTCAAGCCAAGTGTGCCCACTTGGCGGCTCGGAAAATGCGACCAAACCTTGAGCATTTTCAAGCCAAGTGGATACACTTGGCGACTCGGAAAATGCGATCAAGCCCAGAGCATTTTCAAGCCAAGTGGCCACACTTGGCGGCTCGGAAAATGCGACCAAACAAACCCTAACTTGCCGGACGGCGCGGCTTGTGGTGCAAGCCCGCATGGCCCCTGAACCGCACGACTCCTCCCCCCGGCACGATCATGTGCTGATCCTCGATTTCGGTAGCCAGGTGACGCAGCTGATAGCCCGCCGCGTGCGGGAATCCGGCGTGTATTGCGAGGTTTGGCCTTTTCACCACGCACCCGAAGAACGCATCCGCGCCTTTGCGCCGCGCGGCATTATTTTGTCTGGCGGCCCTGCCAGTGTGAATGAAGGCGAAAGCCCCCGCGCGCCCGACGTGGTGTTCACGCTCGGCGTGCCGGTGATGGGCATTTGTTATGGTCAGCAAACACTTGCGGCGCAGCTTGGCGGCCTGGTTGAGCCTTCCGATCACCGCGAATTCGGCCGCGCCTTTGTGGAAGTGACGGGCGAATGCGCCATCACCCGCGGCGTCTGGGCCAAGGGCGCGCGCGAACAAGTGTGGATGAGCCATGGTGATCGCATCACGGCCCTGCCCCCCGGCTTTCGGAGTGTCGCGAGCAGTGAGGGCGCGCCTTTCGCCGTGATCGCCGATGATGCGCGGCAGTTTTACGGCACCATGTTCCACCCGGAAGTGGTGCATACGCCGCATGGCGCCGCGCTGCTGAAGAATTTCACCCATGGTGTTTGCGGCTGCGCCGGCGATTGGACCATGGCGGGTTTCCGCCAGGAAGCGGTGGCGCGCATTCGTGCCCTGGTTGGGCAGGGGCGCGTGGTGTGTGGGCTTTCCGGCGGCGTTGATAGCTCGGTCGCTGCGGTGCTGATCCATGAGGCGATTGGCGATCAACTGACCTGCATTTACGTGGATCACGGGCTGATGCGCGCGAATGAGAGCGAACAAGTGGTCAGCACCTTCCGCGACCGCTTCAACATCAAGCTGATCCATCGCGATGCTTCGGATTTGTTTCTGGGCCAGCTTTCCGGCGTGACGGACCCGGAGGTGAAGCGCAAGACCATCGGGCGCTTGTTCATTGAAGTGTTTGAGGAAGAACAGAACAAGCTGGGGGGTGCCGATTTCCTGGCGCAAGGCACGCTTTACCCGGATGTGATCGAAAGTGTCTCGGCCACCGGCGGGCCATCAGTCACCATCAAAAGCCACCACAATGTCGGCGGCCTGCCCGCGCATATGCGCATGAAGCTTGTTGAGCCCTTGCGTGATTTGTTCAAGGATGAAGTGCGCGCGCTGGGGCGCGAGCTTGGCATTCCGGAAGAAATCGTAGGCCGCCATCCCTTCCCGGGGCCGGGCCTGGCCATTCGCATCCCAGGTGAGGTGACGCGTGAAAAGGCGGATCTGCTCCGCCGTGTGGATACGGTGTTCCTGGAAGAGATTCGCAATGCCGGGCTGTATGACGCGATCTGGCAGGCCTTCGCCGTGTTGCTGCCCGTGCGCACCGTGGGTGTGATGGGCGATGGGCGGAGCTATGATCAGGCTTGTGCGCTGCGTGCCGTGACCAGCACGGATGGGATGACGGCGGATGTCTATCCCTTCAACATGGAATTCCTGAACCGCGTAGCAGCGCGGATCGTGAATGAGGTGCGCGGGATCAATCGCGTGACCTATGACATCACGAGCAAGCCGCCGGGGACGATTGAGTGGGAATGACAGGATAGAAGGAATTCATTGACAAGAACAGAAACATGACAAGCCAAGGGCCCATCAGTCATTCTGTGCGAGAGGCCCGTGTTGTTCAGCAGACCACGAACCTATCGCCCTATCCATGGGTCGTCCCATTCCATCCATATGAACCCAGGCAAAAAATTACTGATAGGCCCCAGGACGCCGTGAAAGCATTACCCGGTTTCGGCAGAGAGGTTATCGCGCCCGCCAAAGAAAGACTGGCAAGGGTTCGCCCGACTTAGACCATGTTGCGTTCACATGGGTTCACGCAACCCGCTCTACATCATTGTTTTTCGAGCATCTTCACGCGTTCAGATGATTTCATCTGAACGCGATCTGCTCCAGTCCAACACCGAAGCGCCGCCCCCAGCACCAGTGCAGACGGGCGCCTGATCCCGCCTTCGACGCCGCTTCTTTCCCGCATGCCTATTCCATCGTAATCCCGGCGGCGCGGATCACGGCACCCAGTTCTTCCACCTCTCGCCGCGCCAGCGCATCCAATTCGGCCAGGCTCATGGCTTTCGTTGTGGCCCCGCCCGCCTGCGCCCTTTCGCGCACGGAAGCCTGTTCGGCGGCGGCATTGATCACCGCATTCAGCCTTTCCTGAATGGGCCGCGGCGTGGCGGCCGGCACCGCAAAACCGAACCAGGCATCAAGGGTAAAACCAGGCAACCCGGCCTCTGCCGTGGTCGGCACATCGGGCAGGCCCGTGGACCGCGCCGCACTCGCGATTGCAAGAGCCTTCACGCGCCCGCCCTGCACCAGGGCAATGGCGGATGAT
This sequence comes from Roseomonas sp., assembly GCA_020249265.1. Lineage (GTDB taxonomy): Bacteria > Pseudomonadota > Alphaproteobacteria > Acetobacterales > Acetobacteraceae > Neoroseomonas. Next base: position 9,652 of record JADCGA010000059.1, on the reverse strand, counting down.
GGCGTGGTGATGAACATCTCAACGCGCCCGCCAGCGACATCCTGCAGCGCAGGCGCGGCGCCGCGATAGGGCACATGCACCATCTCGGCCCCGATGGCGCGGGTGAAAAGCACGGCGCCCACATGCTGGATGGAACCATTGCCGGAAGACGCGTAATTCAGCTTGCCCGGATTGGCCCGCACATGGGCGATGAATTCCTGAAGATTATTCGCGGGCACGGTGGGCGCGACAATGACCGCATGCGGCGCCATGGTGGCCATACCGACCAGCGCCAAATCCTTGATCGGGTCCCAGGTCAGGTTCTTCATCATTGCCGGGTTGCCGGCGTGAAAGCCATTATATTGCAGCAGGATCGTATGCCCATCAGGCGCTGACCGCGCCACGGCATTGATGGCAAGGTTGCCATTGGCGCCGGGGCGGTTTTCCACCACCACGGGTTGGCCGAGCCCTTGGCTCATTGCTTCCTGAAATAGCCGCGCGGCGAAATCCGTCCCCCCACCCGGCGGGTTCGGCACCATCACGGTGATGGGCCGGTTGGGGAAGGCAGGCTGCGCGCGCAGGCTGGCAGGGGCGGCCAGCAAGGTGCTGGCGGCAAACAGGGTGCGGCGCGAAAGGCGCATGGGGTTTCCTCCCGGAAAAATGATGCTTGAGGCGTTTCTAGCACCCCTGACCGCCCAGTCCATCTGGTCCCGCGCGCCAAGGCCGATTAGTCTCACCCCATCAAGCAATGAAAGCCGGAGGAAGCCCGCATGACCTACCCGAATGTCCAATTGCACGTGAATGGCGAATGGCGCGCCGCGCGCAGTGGCAAGACCATCAATGTGCTGAACCCGGCCAATGAGGAAGTGATCGGCACCGTCGCCCATGCCGAAAAGGCCGATCTGGATGAGGCTTTGGCCGCCGCCGAGAAAGGCTTTGCGGTGTGGAAGAAGGTCTCGGCCTATGAACGCGCAAAACTGATGCGCAAGGCCGCTGATCTGGTGCGCGCGCGCGCTGATGATATTGCGCGGCTGATGACTCTGGAACAAGGCAAGCCGCTTGGCGAATCCAAGATGGAAATCATGGCGGCGGCTGACATCATTGATTGGTTCGCCGAAGAAGCCCGCCGCGCCTATGGCCGCGTGGTGCCCGCGCGCGCGGAGGGGATTTATCAGCTTGTGGTGAAGGAACCGGTTGGCCCCGTTGCTGCCTTCACGCCGTGGAATTTCCCGATCAACCAGGTGGTGCGGAAGCTGTCTGCCGCGGTTGCCACGGGCTGTTCCATTATTGTGAAAGCACCGGAAGAAACCCCGGCTTCACCGGCTGAGCTGATCCGCGCCTTCATTGATGCCGGGCTGCCGGCGGGTGTCGCCAATCTTGTCTATGGCGTGCCGGCGGAAATTTCATCCTATTTGATCGCGCATCCGATCATCCGCAAAGTGACCTTCACGGGCTCCACCCCCGTCGGCAAGCAGCTTGCCGCCCTGGCCGGCCAGCATATGAAGCGCGTGACCATGGAATTGGGCGGCCATGCGCCGGCCATTGTCTTCAACGACGCCGATCTTGATCTGGCGGCCAAGACGCTCGCTTTCGCTAAATTCCGCAATGCCGGGCAGGTGTGTGTGAGCCCGACGCGCTTCCTGGTGCAGGAAGAACTTTATGATGGCTTCGTCGAAAAATTCGTGGCGCATGCCAAAACCTTGAAGGTGGGTGATGGCATGGCGGCGGATACCACCATGGGGCCATTGGCGCATGACCGCCGCGTGCCTTGGGTTGAGATGATGGTGCAGGATGCGCAAGCCAAGGGCGGCAAGGTGCATACCGGGGGCAAGCGCATCGGCAATAAGGGCTATTTCTATGAGCCCACCGTCATGACCGATGTGCCGAAAGATGCCCGCGCCATGAATGAAGAACCCTTCGGCCCCATGGCGATGATCTCCCGCTTCAAGGATTTGGATGAGGTGGTGGAAGAAGCCAATCGCCTGCCCTATGGCTTGGCATCCTACGCCTTCACCCGTTCCGCCAAAACCGCGAATGCGGTGGCGGCACGCGTTGAAAGCGGCATGATGACGATCAATCATCTGGGCCTTGCTTTGCCGGAAGTGCCCTTCGGCGGCATCAAGGATTCCGGCTATGGCTCCGAAGGGGGGCTTGAGGCGATTGAAGCTTACCTCAACACGAAATTCGTCTCTCAGGCCGGTTTGTGATTTTGGGATCGGCCGGGTTTATCCCGGCCGATTGCACAAGATAGGCAAGGCGCCGTGGCGCTGACCGAAACCCATTGGCGAAGCCTGTTTCAGGAGCGCGACTTTCGTCGGCTCTGGATGGTCGGGTTTTCTATTTTCGTGGTGCGCTGGCTGGAAATGCTGGCTGTGGGCGTCTTTGCCTATAACGCCACCGGGTCGGCCTTTATTGTTGCGATGCTGACCATGCTGCGGCTTTTGCCCATGGGGTTGTTTGGCGCCTTTCTGGGCGCGGCAGCAGAGCGGATGGATTTGCGCCGTGTGCAAATCCTGATCCTGGTGATGCAGATTCTGGCCTCGGCAGTGATTGCGTTGCTGGCTTTGCTCGGGCTGATCGCGGTTTGGCATTTGGCGGTGGCGGCCTTTATCAACGGTGTTGGCTGGGCGGCAGATAATCCCGTGCGCCGCGCCATGATTGGTGCCGTGGTGGGGCCAGCGCGCATGGGTGCCGCCATGTCCATTGATGTCGGCACCAGCAATGCCAGCCGCATGCTGGGGCCAACACTGGGCGGCGTGCTGCTGGCGCTGCTTGGGCTGGATGGCACTTTCGTGCTGGCGACGTTGCTATATTTGCCGGCGTTGATTGCAGCGATCCTGCTGCCACCAACACCGCGCGCAGCCGCAAGCCGTCCCGCCCCCGTGCTGGCCCGCATCGCGGAAGGCCTGGCCGCCGTGCGCGCCGATCCGCGCTTGAGCGGCACGCTGATGATCACGCTGATCTTCAACCTTTTCGGCTGGCCCTTCACCAGCATGATCCCGGTGATTGGCAAGGATCAATTGGCTTTGGGGCCTGAAGGTGTTGGCGTGCTGGCCAGCATGGATGGCGTGGGCGCGCTGGTGGGTGCGGTGCTTATCGCGCTGTTGATCGGCCCTGCGCTTTATCGTCGCTGCTATATCGGTGGCCTTACCATGTATCTTTGCATGGTGATTGCCTTCGCCATGGTCCCCAATCCCTGGCTCGCGGGGCTTGCGTTAATTCTGGTGGGTATTGGTGGTTCGGGCTTTGGCATCATGCAGCCCACGCTGATTTATCTGGCAACGCCGGTGGAGTTGCGCAGCCGCGTGCTTGGCCTGCTTTCGGTCTGCATCGGCATGGGGCCGATTGGCTTTATTGGCCTTGGCATCGCCGCCGAATTCTTGGGCGCACCGATTGCCACCGCGCTGATGGCCGGCTGCGGGCTGCTGGCGCTGGCGGTGACGCATCGCTATTGGAAACACATCTCTGGCGGGTGAAGGAAATTCAGCATGGAAGCCTTGCATGTTTCAGCGGCGGCCCTTGCGGCCTGTTTGAAGGCCAAGCGCCAGCGCATTGCGGTCGCGGAATCCTCAACCGGTGGGCTGATCGCGGCTGCCTTGCTCGCCGAACCAGGTGCATCCGCTTATTTCCTCGGCGGCGGCGTGATCTACACGGCGCAGGCGCGGGAAGCGCTGCTTGGCATCAGGCCGGCCGATATGGCGGGCATGCGATCCGCGAGTGAACCCTATGCGCTTTTGCTGGCACAGCGCGTGCGCGAAAAACATGGCGCCGATTGGGGGCTTGCGGAAACCGGCGCGGCAGGCCCCACCGGCAATCGCTACGGCGATGCCGCCGGGCATAGCTGCATTGCCATTGTGGGGCCGGGCGTTGAACGCGTGATCACGCTTGAAACCGGCAGCGCGGATCGCCGCGCCAATATGCGCCGCTTCGCGCAAGGCGCCTTTGGGCTGGCGATCCGGCTTATCGGCTGAACAGCAAATAGGTCGTCGGGTTATCCGGCAGGTGCCAGGCGAAGCCGGCTTCCGCAATGACGGAGAGGATATTCGCCGCCAGCATCACGCCCAATGCCATCGCAGTCAGCCGCACCATGGGTGGGCGGAAGGCAGCGCTGCCCGAAAACCACTGCAATCCCAACAATTGCATCCCGGCGGCGGCGATATTGCAGGCAAAGGCAATCGCCGCCCAGGTGTATAAATGATAGCCAAACATCGGTGACCCAAAGCCCGGATCGCCCGGCAAGATATGCAGCAGCACCTGGCGAATGGAAATCGCCGCACCAAGCAGGGACGCCAAAATCCCGATCCCCGCGCCGATCGCTATGGCGCGCTGCGATAAGCCCTCTCGCTGCGCCATAAGTAGCGTATAGCACGGCCCCAGCGCCGCCATCATCATGGCTATGCGCTGCATGACGCAAAGCGGGCAAGGCGGTTCCCCCGCAGCGAATTGCGCGATGAAGGCAGCGGCCAAAATCGCCAGCAATACCCAGGCATTCGCCAGCAGCGCAAAGGCGTAAAGCGCACTCATAGACTGATCTTCAGCGGATCGGTGATATCGGACACAAAGGCGTAGGTCGTTGCCATCAGCACCAGCAGAAACACCGGCATGGCCCAAGCCTGCCCGCGCGCGAAGCCAATCAGCGCAACCAAGACGCCCAGCATCAACAGCGCATAAAGCATCGGTCTTCCCCCTTTATTGGCTGGCCCAGACAATCCGGTGCACCCAGGCAATTTCCGGCAATTCGAAACTATAGCTGGGATGCGCGGGATTGAGGCTGGCCACATCAATCCGCTTCGCCGAATGGCGGCGCAATTCCTTGGCCATCACTTCGCCCCTGCGCGTACGCACCACCACGCGATCCCCCCGGCGCACCGGCGCAGCGGGTGAGACGATAACCACATCCCCATCGCGAAACACCGGTTCCATGGAATCGCCGGAAATCTCCAGCGCATAGGCATTGGGGTCGCCGATATCGGGCAATGAGATTTCATCCCAACTGCCACCCACCGGATAACCGCCATCATCAAAATACCCCTCACCACCCGCCTGCGCCAGGCCGATCAGGGGAATGCGCCGATTGACCACACCGCGCCCGCCGCGGGAAATCGCTGTCGCGCCAGTGACCAATGCCGCGAAATCATCCATCCGCGCGCCAAGCGCATCCAGCACCTTCGCGATGCTTTCCGTGGAAGGCCAACGCGCGCGACCATCCACGCCGACACGCTTCGATGGGTTGAAGGCAGTGGGATCAAGCCCGGCCTTCTTCGCGAGCCCCGAAGCCGAGAGCCCGTATTCCGCCGCGAGCGCATCAAGCGCTCGCCAAATATCCTCATGCCGCATAGGCTACTTCCTCATGTGCCCGCGATGCTGCGGGGGTCCCGACTCCAGATATGGTTCTGGTTTCTGTGCAAGATATCCTAGGTCTTGTGTCAAATTTCAATAGGTCATTTTTCCTTTTTTCGCTTGATCATGGCAATTTATGCAGTTATTCTCCCTTTGTTCCACAACCATAAGGAGAGATTATCCCCCAATGATCGCACTACAAAAGACCCATTACAGCCCCCGCTTTGCCTCAATCAGCCAGGCCGAGCCCTTCCATTCAGCCGAGGAAGCCTGGTTCTGGGCCATGGCCGCCCTGATGGCACGACGCGATGGTGCCCGCATTGTCGCCGGCAAGGGCGACAAGCAGCGCCCTTGTGAGCCGGATGATGTGGTGAAGTGCCTGGACCGGCTCTATCGCCACCGCCGCATTGACCTGACCCATGCGCGGATTCTTCGCATCTGGGGCGAAAGGGGCACCGCGCCGGACGCGCGCTACCCTTCCGAAAAGCATGATTGGCGGCTGTGGCGCGAAGCCCTGGATCGGCTGGAATGGCCGCTGCGTGTGAAGGGCATTGTCGCATGAAGCCACGCATTTCCCATACGTATACTGAAGAATTGCCACAGAATATCTGGCTATTCTTCGGAGGGCGCGCGGATCAGCCACGGCTTTACCCTTTGAAGCGCGGCTTTCGCCATTGCTTCGCCGCGCTCCATGATGCGCAAGGCTGGACCGTGCTGGACCCGCTTTCAGGCCGGCTGATCGTGGCGCATCTGCCGCTTGACCCGGGCTTCGATCTACCGGGTTTTTACCGTCGCGCAGGCTTTCACCTGCGCGGCCCCTTCACCCCCGGCCCCGCCGCACCGCGCCTGCTGCCGCCCATCTTCGGGCTGAGCTGCGTGGCCCTTTGCCGTGCCCTGCTGGGCGCCGATGCGCCACGCGCTTTGACCCCATTCGGGCTCTATCGTAGGTTGCAAAATCGCCCTGAATTTTTTTAGGAAAATTATCTTGACGCATGCTTGGCTTTAGGCTATCAAACTCACGCCAACGGGCGAAGTGCGCCTGAAGGTCTTCCTCTCTCGCTCCTCCCGAAACTTCCATGGGCCCGGCCTCTTCCACAAGAAGGCGCCGGGCTCATGGCTTTTTGGCGGGGCGCCAACCTTTTTCAGGAGAAGCGCGCATGGGTGGCCTCTTCAAAGCGCCAAAGCCGAAGATCAAACGCCCGCCAAGCCCAGCACCCGCCTTGGTGGCGCCGGCGCCGGCAGCTTATGTGGCGCCGGTAAGCGTCATTAGTGCGCCGCCGCCCTCCCCAGCGGCAGAGGCCACGGCATCAGAAGCACGCGTTGAAAACCGTGCCCGCGCCACACGCGGCATGCCCGGCACCATCGCAACCTCGGCCCGCGGCCTGCTCGGCAGCATGCCCGATTTCATCACCACCCGCCGTTCCTTGCTTGGGGAATGAAGCGCATGGCCCCGCATGATATCCTGGCGCGCTATGAAGCCGCCCTTGCCGCGCGGCAACGCCATGAAGGCATCTGGCGCGATTGCTACAACCATGTGCTGCCCGCCGTCGGCAGCGGCGCCACGTTGTTTGATGCAACAGCGGCGGACGCAGCAGAACAACTTTCCGCTTCGCTACTTGCGGAACTCACGCCGCCCTGGTCGCGCTGGTTCGGCTTGGCGCCCGGTCGCCCGACGCAAGACGCGAATGAACAGCAAGCCGCCGCCGTTTTGGAAGAAGCGGCAGAGATGCTGCAAACCCATTTCGATCGTTCAAACTTCGCGCTTGAAATGCATCAGGCCTTTCTTGAACTGGTGATCACCGGCACTGGCCTGATGCTGGTGGAAGAAGCCGCACCGGGCGAGGCCTCCGCGCTACGTTTCACCGCCATCCCCATGCAGGATGCAGTGCTGGAAGAAGGCCCATCTGGCCGGCTGGATACAGTGTTTCGCGCGCTTCGCATGAATGAAGCAGCGCTTGTCCAGCGCTTTCCAGGCAGCCTGCCACCGCGGCGCAAGGGTGATACCGCCGATGAAACAGCCCATCGCGTGATTGAAGCCATTTGGCCAGATCGCGCTGGCTATCGCTTTGCTGCCATCATGGCCGATGGCGATGCACCTTCCGTGCTCGCGGAAGGCAGCTTCGCCGAAAATCCCTTCATCGCCTTTCGTTGGCTGAAGGCACCTGGCGAAAGCTATGGCCGCGGCCCGGTGGCGAAAGCGCTACCCGATATTCGCACCGCGAATAAGGTAGTGGAATTGGTCTTGGCCAATGCCTCCATTGCCGTCACCGGCATTTGGCAGGCAGAAGATGATGGCGTGCTGAACCCGGCCACCGTGCGGCTGGTGCCGGGCGCCATCATCCCGAAGGCGCCCGGGTCTTCCGGCCTCACGCCGCTTGCCGCCCCCGGCAGCTTCGATGTTTCGCAGCTTGTGCTGAATGATCTGCGCGCACGCATCCGCACCGCCTTGCTCGCTGATCGGCTTGGCCCGCAGCGCGATCAGCGCATGACCGCGACCGAAGTTCTGGAACGCGCCGCCGAAACATCACGGCTTTTGGGTGCCACTTACGGGCGGCTGCAGGCGGAATTGCTGACACCGCTGATCGCACGCTGCATTTCCATCCTGCGCCGGCGTGGCGATATCGCGCCATTGCTGCTGGATGGCCGCGAAGCGGTGCTGCGCTATCGCAGCCCGCTCGCGCAAGTGCAGGGCCGCGCGGATGCAGCAAATGCCTTGCTGTTTCTGGAAGCGTTGCGCGGTCTTGGCCCGCAAGCGGTTGCCGAAATCAATATCCCCGCCACCACGCGCTGGCTTTCCCGCACCCTCGGCACCCCCGCCGAAATGCTCTCATCCCCCCATCAGGAGTAAGCCCCATGCCTGAGGATTTGCTGGCCAATGCGCTTGGCGACCAGCCCAACCCCTCAATGCGCCCCGAAGATGTGCCAGAGAAATTCTGGGATTCAGAAGCGGGCCAGCTGCGTGTGGATGCGCTGCTGAAATCCTACCGCGAATTGGAACTCCGCCTGTCGCAGCGCATGGCGCCGCCCAGCGCTGATGCTCCGGAAGAAGAAGTACAGCGCTTTCGTCGCAGCCTTGGCATTCCCGATAGCCACGGCGAATACCAAATCACGCCTAAGCATGATCTTTGCTGCGCTGATGATGAAGTGAATAAGCGCCTGCATGAAGCGGGCTTCACGCCGGCCCAAGCACAGCTTGTCTATGACCTGGCGGCCGAACGCTTGCTGCCGATGATTGCCGAAGCGGCGGCACAATTCGAAGCCGACCGCCAGGTGGAAAAACTGCGTGAGCATTTCGGGGGCGAGGAACGCTTCCGCCGCATTGCGCAACAGCTTTCCACCTGGGGCCGCGCCAATCTGCCGGATGCGGTGTTTGAAGCGCTTTCCACCACATCAGAAGGTATCATGGCGCTGTACCGCATGATGGAAAAGGGCGAACCGGCCGTCACGCGCAAGGCTGATGCCGCGCCGGCGACAGATGAGGCGGCACTGCGTGAGATGATGCGCGACCCGCGTTACTGGCGCACGCGCGAACCCGAATTCGTCAAGCGAGTCACTGATGGCTTCCGCCGCATGGTGGGTGGCTGATCCAGCTTCCGGCGGGGCTTGAGAAATAAACTGCTCGCCCCGACCGAAGGGGGCGGGTGCGGAAAAACTCAGCCATGTTCGCGTGTGGCGACTAAAGCTCGTGCGCGTAGACGATGAAGCCAGCATGGTGAGCGACTTTGTCGTAGAGTGCCCGGCCGGAAGCGTTGGTTGCCTGCGTCTGCCAATACACGCGACTACTTCCGGCCTCACGCGCTACTGCATATACAGCCCCGATGAGTTTCGGAGCGATGCGAAGGCCCCGATGACTTGGGCGCGTGAACAGGTCTTGCAGATAGCAGACCTCGTTTAGCCGTGTTGTGCTGCGATGGAACAAGTAGTGTACCAGCCCGACAACGAGGGTGCCCTCTACAGCAACCAGCGCATATACCGGTTCAGTCTGATTGTGGAACCTATCCCATGTGGCTTGCGTAATTGCCTCGGGCAAGGCTGTGTTTCCTGCTCTGCCGTAAAAGGCATTGTAGCCGTCCCAGAGCTGTCGCCACTGCGGGAAGTCGTCACTCGTGACGGGTCGGATGGTTATGACGGAGGGCATGCGACGCAATTCCCCTGCGCGTTTGAAGGTTCCAGCCAGCGCGCCCGGAGCGGATGTGAACCGCCCCGGGTTTGCCGGAGGCTGTTTTGCTTAAGTTATGCTGCCATGGCTGGTTGATCCAGTGAGGCATAGTAGCGTTCTTCGGCTTCCGCGGGCGGGATATAGCCGATTGGTGCCAACAAGCGTCTGTTATTG
>JADCGA010000058.1 GCA_020249265.1 Roseomonas sp. | reverse complement strand
GCGGTGCGCACGCGAGGCCATTTCCCGGGTGACGAGGCCGCGATGAAGCTGCTATACCTTGTTCTCAATCGAGCGGTCGAAGCATGGAAGCGACCGCCGCGCGAGTGGTGCGAGGCCAAAACCCAGTTCGCCATCCTATTCGGCGATAGGTTCGTGGTCTGATGAACGAAACTGACCTCGCGCACAAAATTACTGATATGCCCTGGTCCTTCGAATCCGCCTCTTTTTGCGCCGATCCTCCCACAAGATAAACTGAGGGCTCCCTTGCTTGCGCAAATCCGCACATACTGCGCCACGCAAAATCGCGAGACACACCAATGACAACATCCATCACCTTCGCCGCACCGCATTCATTTCTAGGCGCTCGCACCCATGATCGAAGCGCTGGCTTTTGCGTGGCCGGCGTGCCGCTGGATATCGGCACCACCAACCGCGCCGGCGCGCGCGATGGGCCGCGCGCGATCCGCAACGCAGCGCGCATGCTGACCGATGGCCGACATCCGGTAAGCGGCGCTGATCCAACCGCCCTCGATCTTTCCGATCTTGGCGAATTCGACATTGCACTTGGCGACATCCAGAAAAGCCTCGCCATGATCGAGGAACAGGCGGCGGGCCTTGCCCATTTGCTCGCCTTTGGCGGTGAACATGGCATCACCCTTGCCCTGCTTCGTGCGCTGACGAAGCGACTTGGTGAGCCGGTCGGGCTGCTTCATATAGATGCGCATCTTGATACATCAGAAGATAACTTCGGCCAGCGCTTTGCTCATGGGGCGGTCTTCTGGCACGCCATTACGGAAGGGCTGGTGGACCCGCGGCGCATGGTGCAGATCGGCATCCGCTCACCCGCCTGGCCCGAAATGTTCGAATGGACGCGTGGGCAGGGGGTGACCATTCTCTCGTCACAGGATGTCCATCAATCCCCAATTGCTGCGGTGATCGCCCAAGCACGCAGCGTGCTTGGCGCCGGCCCCTGTTATCTTTCCTTCGACATTGATGGGCTCGATCCCGCCTTTGCCCCCGGCACCGGCACGCCCGAGATTGGCGGGCTGGCAAGCTGGCAGGCCCAGGCCATTCTGCGCGGCATGGCAGGTATTGATTTTCGCGGTGCCGATATTGTGGAAGTGGCCCCGGCCTATGATGTCGCGGAAATCACCGCACTGGCTGCCGCCACTATGGGCTGGGAATATCTGTGCCTTTTGGCTGGCAAGAAGTAATGGCCGGATAATTTCCCGCCTCAATCGCAGCCATCAGGCAGATCGCCGAGACATTTTACGATAAGGGGCGAAATTTCTCTTGCATTCGGCATAAACCCCGCATATAAACCCGTCAGCGCCATCCGGGATGGAGGTGCTGACGCCATCGCACGTGCCGCGAGGCCCTTTAGAGCGTTTCCCGTTCTCGTTAGTTCACGGGAACCGCTCTAAGCCTCTGTCTGGTCGCATTTTCCGAGTCGCCAAGTGAAACCACTTGGCTTGAAAATGCTCCGGACGGGCCACAAGCAACGACGGGACGCGTCCTTTGTTCGATCCGGCCACCAATGGGCCGGAATGTTCGAGGGAGCCGCCTGTGTCGCCTGTCTGCCGCTCTGCGATGACCTCCTCATCGCTTTAAACGCAGCGCCCTAAAGGCGTAGCTGCGCGCCCACCCTGCCCCTAAGCCAGCTTTGCAGGCCGAGGGGGGTTCGGGGTCGGAACGCGGTTTGGCGCCCGGCGGGCTTCCTCATTCCCGCCGCTGCACCCAGCCCCAATGGCTGTGGTGCGGCGGCGGGGGCGCCGTTTCTTCCCTTCCAAAAGGGGTCTCTGTGATGAGCCATATCCGTACCCGCACTGCCGTCTCTCCGCTGCACCGTTCCGCCAGCGTGCCGCCTTGTCCTTCCGTGGATGGTCTGGTGCAGGTCCTGCAACCGGAAAACCCCGTCTATTGCCTGCGTCCGGCCGCCGTCACCGAAGCCGCGCGCGATTTCCAGGCAGCTTTTCCGGGTGACGTCCTTTATGCCGTGAAATGCAATGCGGAACCCACGATCCTGCGCGCCATCGCGGCCGGCGGCATCACGCATTTCGACTGCGCTTCCGATGCCGAGGTTCGGCTACTGCGCAGCATGTTCCCGAAGGCGTCGCTGCATTTCATGCACCCGGTGAAATCCCGCTCCGCGATCCGTGCTGCTTGGCATGATTTCGGCGTGCGCGATTTCGTCCTGGACACCGCTGATGAGCTTTGGAAAATTCTGGCCGAAACCGGTGAAGGCGCGCGCGGCCTTGTGGTGCGGCTTGCCCTGCCCAAGGGCAGCGCGGCCTATGATCTTTCCGGCAAATTCGGCGCGGAACCCGCTGTGGCGGCAGAATTGCTGCGCGCCGCCCGCCCACATGCCGCGCGGCTTGGCATTTCCTTCCATGTCGGGTCGCAATGCATGGAACCCGCGGCCTGGACGCGCGCCATGAAGATGGCGGCGGACGTGATCCGCATGGCGAGTGTTGCCGTGGATATTGTTGATGTGGGCGGGGGCTTTCCGGTGCTCTATCCTGGCAGCCAGCCGCCCCCGCTTGCCGCCTTCATGGCGGCCATTCGTGAAGGCGCGACAGCCCTGCCTGCCGGCACCAAGCTTTGGGCGGAACCAGGCCGCGCCTTGGTGGCAAGCGGCGCTTCGGTAGTTGTCCAGGTGCAGCAGCGCCGGGGCAATGCGCTTTACGTGAATGATGGTGTCTATGGCGCGCTTTCCGATGCGGGGGCGCCGGGCTTTCGCTTTCCGCACCGCCTGATCCAGGCGAGCGGCAGCAGGCCAGGTGCTGCGCCACAGGAATTCGTGCTGTTTGGCCCCACCTGCGATTCGGCAGATGTCATGAAAGGTCCATGGACTTTGCCAGGTGATATCGGCGAAGGAGATTGGATCGAAATCGGGCAGCTTGGGGCCTATGGCACGGCATTACGCACGGCCTTCAATGGCTTCGACCGCGCCTTGGTGACCGAAGTTGCTGACGCGCCACTGCTCGTCAGCCCGCAAAACGTGACAAACGCGCCCCGCGCGGCGTGACTTGGAAGGAAGACTAGCATGAAACATACTGCTTTCACTGGCCGCCTGCTGATCCTAGGCTTTGGTTCCATCGGCCAAGGGGTGCTGCCCCTGATCCTGCGCCATATTGATATGCCAAAGGACCGGATTGAGATCCTGACCTCCGATGCGCGCGGCGAGGCGATTGCGGCGCAGCATGGCATTCGTCACACCATCCTGCCCCTCACGCGGGGGAATTACGCGGCGGAACTCAGCGCGCGCCTCAAGCGCGGCGATTTCCTGCTCAATCTCTCGGTGGATATCTCATCAGTTGCGCTGGTGAAGCTTTGCCGTGAGATCGGCGCGCTTTATCTGGACACCTGCGTGGAACCATGGGCCGGCGGATATACGGATACTTCGCTTTCACCCTCACTGCGGTCCAATTACGCGCTGCGGGAAAGCGCGCTTGCGCTTAAGGATGGGGCGGGACCAACGGCGGTCATGACGCACGGCGCCAATCCTGGCCTGGTTTCGCATTTCGTGAAACAGGCGCTGCTGAATGTCGCGCATGATACGGGCCATGCTGTGGCCATGCCAAAATCCCGCGCGGAATGGGCAACGCTTGCACATGAACTTGGTGTGAAGGTGATTCATATCGCCGAACGCGATACCCAGGTTGCTGCGAACGTGGCCAAGCGCCGCGGCGAATTCGTCAATACCTGGTCCATTGATGGCTTCACCGGTGAAGGCTGCCAGCCGGCGGAACTTGGCTGGGGTAGCCATGAAAAGGCGCTGCCCGCGGATGGGCTGCGCCACGATTTCGGCAGTGACGCGGCAATTTACCTGATGCGCCCCGGTGCGGCGACGCGTGTGCGAAGCTGGACCCCGCTGGAAGGCCCGATGCATGCCTTCCTCATCACCCATAATGAGAGCATTTCGATCTCGGATTACTACACGCGCCGCGATGCTTCTGGCGCCGTGATCTATCGCCCAACGGCGCATTACGCCTATCATCCCTGCGATGATGCGGTGCTGTCACTGCATGAATTCGCTGGCCAGAACTGGAATATCCAGGAAAGCAAGCGCCTGATGATGGATGAAATCACCTCGGGCATGGATGAGCTTGGCGTCTTGCTGATGGGCCACAAGAAGGGCGCCTATTGGTATGGTTCCCGGCTAACCATTGAGGATGCACGCGCGCTTGCCCCGCATAATAACGCGACCTCGCTACAGGTTTGCGCGGCGGTGCTGGCCGGTGTGGTGTTCGGCATGGAAAACCCCTCACTAGGTGTGATGGAGGCCGATGAATTGGACCACGCGCGCATGCTGGAAATCTGCCTGCCCTATCTCGGCGAAATGGCGGGGGTATATTCTGACTGGAGCCCGCTTCAGGATCGCGCGACGCTTTTCCCTGAAGAGCTTGACCGCGAAGACCCCTGGCAATTCAGCAATTTTCGCGTGACTTGATCAGACTTCAGTATTTCTTGCGCAGCGTGATGTGTGTTTACGGATCACGCTGTCATGCGATTTTGCCGAGCTGGCAGTGGCCCCAAGCAATGCCCGCAGGGGGATTTAGTTGCTCGCCTTCAACCCGGCAGATTGAACTGAACTGGTCTTGTCGCGAAGTTATGTCGCTTCGATTACTCGTTTAGGCTGCCTGTCGTTCGAAAGCCGGAGGGCTTTTGCCTCCCAAGGCTGAAAGCCTTCGGCGCAGGTTATAGAAGCCGTTGATGTATTGAAGGATGGTGGTTTCAGCTTGGTGGCGGGTTTCCCATGTCCTGCGCCAAACCAGTTCGGCCCTGATGGTTTTGAAGAATGTCTGGACAACGGCATTGTCATCACAATTGCCCTTGCCACTCATTGACGACCGCAACCCGTGTTCGCGCAGAACTCTCTGATAATCGTGCGAACAGTATTGGCTGCCACGGTCGCTATGGAAAATGCAGCCCCGCGGCGGGGAGCGTAGCGCAATGGCCATTTTCAGCGCGCGGATCGCCAGATCGCGTTTCAGGCGATCGCTGACGGCCCAGCCGATCACGCGCCGGGAGTGCAGATCCAGGATGTACACCTACGATATTCCCCTGACAGTGACCGCTTTTGAAGCAGGCCTCAGGCGGCTTTGAGTTTGGCAGTTTTTGTCTGGCTGGTCACCTCCGTGTTGCTGGTTTTTGGCATGCCCTCGGTGAATGCGCGGATGGGTGTGCGCCCATTCATGCCGCGCCCCTGATGGGGCCGCT
>JADCGA010000057.1 GCA_020249265.1 Roseomonas sp. | reverse complement strand
CTAAGGTAGCTTCTACCAAGGCGGCTTATGGATTTGAACAGAAATACTTTGGAATTCAGCAGCCAAATCATAAGCTGTTTCAATGGAAGGTACCGCATCCCCCAGTTCGTTATGGTTAGTGCGAGCTAGCGGTCCTACCGGTGGAACGCTTTGAGGCCTGTTCGGAAAACCGAAACGCATGCGGCAACACAAGGAGAGTACCGTGGTGAAGAATCCTTTTCTAGGCACTGCTGGCGTGACACATGGGCCACCGAACCACGCTGATTCCCACAGCAACAACGGGGGCGCACCAAGGCGTCTACTACCCCGCCGGGGCGCGCTGGCGCTTGCCTTCGCGCTTCCGGCCTGCGGCGCAATTGAGCGCGGCACCGCGGTTCCGGCGTCTTTGCAAGATGGCGCCACGATACCCGGCATTCCGAATGCCCGCTTCTGGGGCGATACGCAGGTGGATGCGCTGCGCGCCGAAGTATTCGCAGCGCTGGAACGGGAGGCGCGGCATCTCGGGCTCGCGTCAGGCCGCGACCTTCGCCGCCTGCCACCGGCGCATTTGCTCGCGCTGTCGGGCGGGAGCGACTACGGCGCCTTCGGCGCGGGCGTGCTGGTCGGCTGGACCGAGACCGGTACTCGCCCCGAGTTCAAGCTCGTCACCGGCGTCAGCACTGGCGCGCTGAGTGCACCACTCGCCTTCATCGGGCCATCGAAGGACCCGGTGCTGCGGGAGGTCTATACGGGTATTGGACCCGACCAAATTTTCCGGCGCCGCGATTGGCTCAGCATTCCCTTCTCCGACTCCCTCACGGATACGCGGCCGCTGCTCGCGACGATCTCCCGCCACATGGATGCAGATACCCTCGCGACGATCGCCGAGGAATACGGCAAGGGTCGGGCGCTGCTCATCGGTACGACTAATCTCGACGCATTAAGACCGTGCATTTGGAATATCGGGGCAATTGCAGCGAGTGGGCAGCCGGATGCGCTCGACCTCGTGCGCCGGATCATGCTGGCCTCTGCCTCGGTGCCGACGGTTTTTCCGCCGGTGATGTTCGAGGTTGAAGCCGGCGGACGGCGCTTCCAGGAGATGCATGTGGATGGCGGTGCTGTCGCACAGACCTTCCTCTATCCGCCGGCATTGACCCGCGCCGCGCGCGACCAGGCTGCGTTGGCCGGGCGCGAGCGGCATGCCTGGGTGATCCGAAATGCACGGCTTGGCGCCGACTGGCAGCAGACCGAGCGTGCCGTACTCACCATCGCCGGCCGCGCCATCTCCAGCATGATCGCCTATAGCGGGCAGAATGATGTCATGCGACTTCAGACGCAGGCCGAGCGGGACGGTGTTAACTTCAATCTCGCCTATATCAAGGAAGATTTCACATTACCCTGGGAACGGCCCTTCGATCGTGCGTGGATGCAGGCGCTTTTTGAAAACGGTCGCCAGCGCGCCCTCGAAGGCCGAGCCTGGGACCATACTTCGCCATTCCTTGCCGGCGGTCGCCGGCCGACGCGTGCCCCATAATGACCCAAGAATGGCCCGCGCAGGGAAAGCCAATATCAGCAAGACTCTTTCGTAAGTTCGTGATGTCTCGAACACTATCATCTCTGTGACGACCATTCTCAAGCCAAATAAAATCACTTGGCCGCTCTGCGAAGGCGATCAAACAGAGTTTTGCGCGTACTCACTGAACCAAGACAAAGGGCAAACTCTTTAAGCCAGAGGCTTTATCTATCGAAGGGCGCTTGCGGCAGATCAATACGCACCCTCGTCACCAGTGGGAGAAATCCACACGAGAATGAACAAACCGGCGAGGAGAGGCTGTTATGCCCAATAGTAAGCCATCATTGCGAGTCGTTAAGCCTGAGCGCACCGACTCCAAGGCGCCCGCAGCCCCGACCCCTATGCTTGATCCAGCACACCGATCACATGCCGAACACGAAACAGTTGGCAAGGCGCTGCGCCAGACCGTATCGCGCGATAGCCATGCAAAATGGAAAAAACCCGCTGATCGCGTTGATCCCATCACCTTCCTCCAGGCTTCTGATGCTGAACGCCTGCCGGACCTGGTGCCGATACGCTGGGGTCGGATGCTCGCCTCACCCTTCGCCTTCTATCGCGGTTCCGCTGGGCTGATGGCCGCCGATTTGGCAAAAACACCAACCACAGATCTGCGCGTACAGGCCTGTGGCGATTGCCACCTGATGAATTTCGGCGGCTTTGCAACCCCTGAACGCAGCATCATCTTCGATATGAATGATTTCGATGAAACCCTGCCCGCTCCATTTGAATGGGATGTGAAGCGCCTTGCGGCTTCCTTCGTATTGGCCGCGCGATCACTCGGCTTTTCCGACGCCAAGGGGCGTGAAGCGGCGGAGACTGCTGCCCGCAATTACAGAAAGCGGCTGCGTGAATTCGCGGAAATGCATCCAACCGAAGTCTGGTATGCGCGGCTGACGGCGGATGATCTGATCGAAACCTTGCCCAAGAATAAGCGCAAGGAAGTGCTGGACCGCATCGAAAAGGCGCTGGACCGTTCAGGATCCGAGATGGATTTCCCGAAGCTCGGGCAAGTGGTCGGTGGGCAACCAAGCATCCGCGATGCGCCGCCGCTGCTCTTCCACCCGGAAGTGACGCGCCTGCCAGCCTTCAAGGGCGTGATTGACGCGATGCTGGCCCAATATCGTGAAACCTTGTCAGAGGATCGTCGCACGCTTCTGGATCGCTACAGGCCCATGGATGCGGCCATCAAGGTTGTGGGCATCGGCAGTGTTGGCCGGCGCTGCTGGATTCTTTTGATGATGTCCACCTCCAACGAACCACTTTTCCTGCAATTCAAGGAAGCGGCGGCCTCGGTGCTGGAACCCTTTGCCGGGGCCAGCGCCTACCCGCATCACGGCCAGCGTGTTGTGATGGGCCAACGCTTGATGCAGCCAACCAGCGATATCTTCCTCGGCTGGGTCACCGGCGCCAATGGTGTGCATTTTTACGTGCGCCAATTGCGTGATGCGAAGATCAAGCCTCTCATTGAAACCTTTGATGAGGAGATGCTGGATCTATTCGCCAAAAGCTGCGGGACTGTCTTGGCACGAGCGCATGCCAAGGCCGGTGGGGTGTCACAAATCAGCGGCTATCTGGGCTCCGGAGAGGATTTCGATGAGGCGATGGGCCGCTTCGGTATCGCCTATGCGGATCAGGCAGAACGTGACCACGCGGCGCTAAAGGCAGCAGTGCGGCAAGGCAAAGTTCGGATTATGCAGGAAGCGTGATCACCTGGCTGCGCCAGAGGCTTGCGCGGTGGCCGTGGCCTGCTGCCGGTTTGGTGGACAGCAAGATAAGCTAGCATCGCGCGGGCCTCGAACACCATTAGTCTGAGATAGCCCAGTTTCGAATGCCGACGCCGCGATTGTAGAAGCGCTCGATGTAGTGGAACACATCGGCTCGGGCTTCATCGCGGGTGCGGTACCCACATTCCAAGACTTGGTTGGTGACGGTGCCGCCGTCTTTGCAATTCAGCGGGCATACCCCTAGCGCAGCCGATCGATGAAGCTTGGCAGCCTGGGGCATCTCTGCCAGATCGCCCGCCATTACCGCTGCCGCGCCGCGAAAAAAAGCAAAGGACGATTGCAGCATGCGTCCGTAGCGTATGGGTATCAATTCCGGCAGGCGGCCGGGGTCGGATGCCTGCAGCACAGAAACCGGGTCCGGCGGGTCTGATGGCCGCTTCCATACCGCCTGCGCGTTGCGCGGGATCTTGTCGCGCAATGGCTTGCCGGCCTCAAACCTTTCATCCACAACAGGGCGGCGGCGGCGCCGTGGCATTGGCTGCTCTGCTTGCGGGCGCGGGTGTGGATTTGTTTTTTTCATGAAATTCGCTCTCTGGTCGGGGTATCCGGACCGACTTCGATCCAAGGCGAAAGCCCTCAACGGGCGTTGATTTAAATCAACTTCTAATCTTTTGGCTGCGGCTACCAATGGTCATGGCAATCTGCCCATCAGACCCCAGGCCAGTCGTGGATAGGGCGTGCTGCGGAAATGGAATGGTCGGCATTAATTACACCACAAGCGTATCGCCTTGACGAAAACCGAATCTCTCACAGCCCAGAGGAGCCCTGAATTATGCGACTGCCAAAGCTCATCGCCGTCACAGGTCTCAGCGCCACGCTCATGCTATGCGCGGGTGCGGGCGCACAGCAAATCCGGGGGACCCCTGGCGCACCCGATGCGGTGATGACCCCGAACCCCTTTAGCCTGCCAGCGCCAACGCCGCCCTTCACTGGCACCATCATGCCCAATGTGAGTGATAGCCGCGTCGCCTGGCCCCCTCAGGTGGCAGCACCCGAAGCGGCGCCGAATATCCTTTTGATCCTGACCGATGATGTCGGCTTCGGTGCGCCTTCCACCTTCGGCGGTGTCATCCCAACACCTGCGCTGGACCGCGTGGCGCAGGCTGGGCTGCGCTATACGCAATTCCACACCACAGCGCTCTGCTCGCCAACCCGTGCTGCGCTATTGACTGGCCGAAATCACCATTCTGTCGGCGCCGGCGTGATTTCCGAACTCACTACAGGTCTGCCGGGGTATAATTCCATCATTCCGCCTGAGACAGCACATGTCGCCGCGACATTACAGGGTAATGGCTTCGCCACCGCCTGGTTCGGCAAGAATCATAATATCCCAACCTGGGAGGCAAGCCCTGCTGGCCCATTCAACAATTGGCCGGGTGGCCAGGGCTATGATTTCTTTTATGGATTTGTGGGCGGCGATACCAGCCAGTGGCAGCCGGGCAATCTGTTCCGCAATACCACGCCTATCCATCCGAATGTTGGCAAGCCGGGCTGGAACCTGACCACCGCCATGGCCGATGAAGCCATTGACTATCTCCGCCTCACCACCTCTGTCGCGCCGAACCGGCCCTGGTTTATTCACTACGCACCGGGCGGCGCGCATGCCCCCCATCACGCGACCCCGGAATGGATCGCCCGTTTCCGCGGTCAGTTTGATGGTGGGTGGGAAGTGCTGCGCCAGCGCATCTTTGAAAATCAGCGGCGCATGGGGGTGATCCCTGCCAATGCGCAATTGCCACCGCTGCCGGAATACGTGCCGCGTTGGGAAAGCCTGACGGATAATCAGCGGCGGCTCTATGCCCGCCAGATGGAAGTCTACGCTGCCTACCTTGCCTATACTGATTTCGAAATTGGCCGGGTGATCCAGGCGGTGGAGGATGTTGGGCAGACCGATAACACGCTGATCATCTACATCAGCGGTGATAATGGTGGCAGCGCCGAAGGCGGGCCCGATGGTACGATGAATGAAGTCGCCTGGTTCAACGGTACCTTCTTTACCGTGGATCAGATGATGCCCTTCCTTGATAGCTGGGGGAATGATCGTACCTATAACCACATGTCCAGCGGCTGGACCTTCGCGCTCAATACGCCCTATCGCTGGACCAAGCAGATCGCCTCTCACTTCGGTGGTACGCGCAATGGCATGGCCATTTCCTGGCCGCGGCGCATTTCTGAACGCGGCGGCATCCGCCACCAGTTCCATCATGTGATTGATGTAGTGCCAACCATCCTGGAAGCTGTTGGCATCCAGACACCCACCATGGTCAATGGTATCGCGCAGCGCCCGATTGAAGGCGTCAGCATGGCCTATACTTTTGATGCGGCAAGCCGCGATGCGCCATCGCGTCGGCGGACCCAGTATTTCGAAATCATGGGCAATCGGGCCATTTATCATGATGGTTGGATGGCCAGCACCACGCCGCCCGTACCGCCTTGGGATTCGACTTCGCCCAAGCCCACCGATGTCATGGGTGGCTATGCTTGGGAACTTTATAACCTCGCCGAAGACGCGACGCAGATGAACAATCTTGCAGCGCGCGAGCCTGCAAAACTGCGTGCAATGCAGGATTTGTTCCTGGTGGAGGCTGCAAGCTACCAGGTGCTGCCGCTGGATAATTCCACGCTGACCCGGCTGATTTCTGCACGGCCTGGTCCAGCGGCTGGTCGGCGCCAATTCACCTATACCGGGCCAGTGAGCTCAATCCAGGGCAGCGCGGCACCGAGCCTGCTCAACCGTTCCTATCGCGTCACCGCTGAAATCGAAGTGCCGCAAGGTGGGGCGAATGGGGTGCTGGTAACGCAGGGTGGCCGTTTCTCCGGCTATGCCTTCTACTTAGTCCAAGGACGTCCGGTGTTTAACTGGAATTTCCTGGGCGCGCAGAACCATCGCTGGGAAGGGCCAACTGCCTTGCCACCCGGGCGCCATACGCTGGTCTTTGATTGGCAAATGCAGCCGCAGGGGATGCCCTTTGGGCGCGGCGGTACCGGCACGCTGACAATCAACGGCATGCAAGTCGCACAGCGGGCGCTGCCCAATACGCTACCCTTCACCGTCGCCTGGGACGAAACCTTCGATGTTGGGCTGGATACCGGCACATCGGTTAATGACCGCGACTATACCTCGCCCAACCCCTTCACCGGGCGGATTGTGCGGCTGACGATTGATCTGGGCGACAGCACCATCACCCCGGCATCGCTGCAAGCGCTGCAGGAGGAAATGGCGCGGCGGCAGATCAGGCGGGACTGATGCCGAAAGACGCGCGGAGCCCAATTGTGACGATGATCAGTGTTCCCTACCAGCGCAATCGGAGTTTTGGCTATGGTGCGAATAACCACATCCATAATGCGCTCAAGATCCAGCCCGCCTTGCCCTTCGGCATGAACGAACAGCAGCCTTTGAATGCGTAGTTTTGAGCGTGTTATGATGCCATCAGCCCCGATATAGGACCCGAATGGCAGCGTCGCTTCCAGATCCAGTTTCTGCTCCGGCGCTGAAGGGCGCGCGTCGTCTGGCAGGCTGGGTGGCGCTGCTTGCCGCGATCTTGCTGCCCTTGGGCATTGTAGTGCTGCTAACGCTATCGGCCGAACCACGGGCGCGTGAGGCAGCGCGTGCAGGCTTTGTCGGCTCGGCAACCTGCGCCACCTGTCACACAGCGGAAGCCGCCGCCTGGCGGCAAAGTGATCACGCGCGCGCCATGGCTGCGGCAACACCCGCGAATGTGCTTGGCGATTTCTCCGGCGTAACGGTCCATGATGGTCGGCATAACGCAAGCTTCCGGCGCGAGGGGGATCGCTACATTATCCGCTCTGATGGACCGGGCGGGACAGTCGCGGATTTCACCATTACGGAGACCTTTGGCTTAGACCCGCTACAACAATATTTGGTGTCGTTTCCCGATGGCCGACGCCAGGCGCTGCCCTGGGCTTGGGATAGCCGTCCGCGCGAACAAGGCGGGCAGCGCTGGTACCATCTGATGGCGGATGATCCGCTGCCCGCCGGCGATCCGTTGCATTGGACTGGGCGCGAGCAGACGTGGAATTTCATGTGCGCATCCTGCCATTCAACCGGCCTGGTCCGCGGCTATGATCAGGCGACGGATCGCTACAACACCACTTGGACCGAAATCAGTGTGGGCTGTGAAAGCTGCCACGGCCCCGGTGCAGCGCATGTAGCCTGGGCGCAGGCCGGTGCTGATAAAGGCAATCCGCACCGCGGCCTTTCAACATGGTTTCGCGATGCTTCCGGCGGCGCCTGGCGCTTCGCGAAGGATGATCCTCGTGGCATCGCGCGTTGGGATGGGCCGCCGCGGCAAGCCACCGCGGCTCAGGTGGAAAGCTGCGCACCGTGCCATTCCAGATCGCGCCCGCTGGTCGCGGACCCGCTGCCTGGCCAGCGCTTTCTGGACACCCATGCACCCATGCTGCTCCAGCAGGGCGAATATCACGCCGATGGCCAAATTCAGGGCGAGGTGTTTGAGTGGGGTTCCTTCGCGCAAAGCCGGATGCAGCGCGCCGGCGTGGTCTGCGCCGATTGCCACGAACCGCATCGCGGTACGCTACGCGCTGAAGGCAATGCGGTTTGCGCGCAATGCCATCTGCCGGCACGCTTTGATGTGGCGGAACATCATCGGCATCCGCCCGGCAGTGCTGGCACGCAATGCGTATCCTGCCACATGCCGGCCGTGACCTATATGGGCGTTGATCGGCGGCGGGATCATGCCTTCAGCATTCCGCGCCCTGATGTGGCGTCGCAGATCAGTGCACCAGATGTTTGCACATCATGCCACACAGACCGCCTGCAATCCTGGGCGGCTAGCCAGATCGTGGAATGGTTCGGCCCAAATCGCCGTGATGATCCCCATCCCGCCTTGGCGATCGCTGCGGGACGGCGTGGGGATACCGGTGCGGATAGGCTGCTCGCCGCCGTCGCGACCAATCGCGCCCATGCGCCGATCCTGCGCGCGACTGCCGTTTCCCTATTGCCCATGCCGCCATCCCAGGCGTCGGCACAAGCGATTGGCGCGACATTGCTGGACCCGGAACCGCTGGTGCGTGCGGCGGCGCTTCGCACATTGGATGGGCTGCACCCGCGTAATCGCCTGCACGCGGCGCGCTTTCTGGCAGATGAGACGCGGCTGGTGCGCATTGAGGCAGCACGCGCCCTTGCCCCCGTGCCGGTTGAAGCCCTACCGGAAGCAGCGCGTGCGGCCTTCACCCAGGCTTGGGCGGAATTGCTCGCGAGTGAGCGTGTCTCAGCCGAGCGGCCAGAGGCGCATGTGAACATCGCGGCCTTGCTCACCGCGCGCGGCGACATTGCGGGTGCCGAGGCCGCCTATCGTGATGCGTTGGCGCGTGAGGCGACGAACCTGCACGCTTTGGTGAATTTAGCGGATTTCGAAGCCCGGCGCGGGCGACCTCACGAAGCGGAGGCGGCGCTACGCCGCGCCGTGGCAGCGCATCCTGAGGAAGCGGAAGCGCACTACGCGCTGGCGCTGGCCATCGCTCGGCAGGGGCGTCCAGCCGAAGCGCTTGGCCCTCTTACCGATGCTAGCAGGCTGCGGCCAGAGGAACCGCGCTACGCCTATACCCAGGCAATCGCGCTTAATCAGTTACGGCGCGGTGACGAAGCCGCCGCGCTGCTGCGACTGAACATCGCACGCCATCCGCGCCATCGCGATAGCCTGATGGCCTTGGCGACCATGGAACGAGACCGCGGTGATTTGGCGGAAGCTGAACGTCTGGCTGCGGAGGTCGCCGCTTTGCAACCCAGTGACCGGGAAGCGGCGGCATTGCTCATGCAATTGCGCGGGTTGCGCCAGTGATTGCGCGGGTTGCGCCAGTAATGCCTCGGCCTCGCTTTTTCGATTGGGGCGGCGCCAAGCCGCCGCGATCTTCCGGCTTTCTCAGAAGCGGATGCTGGCACCGATGATCGGGCCGGCCATCTGAAGGCTGATATCGTTGCGACCCTTTTGATAATCAATATGGATATAGCGGAAGCCGGCCGACACTGTAGCATTTTCAGCGACCTTGTAATCAAGTGTCGCGAAGGTTTGCCAAGTGAATTCCGAACCAACGCCAAAGCCGCCAACATCGCCATAAGCGGTCAGAGACAGCTTGTCATTCAGCCGCAGCACGCCCCGCGCTGCGATGACGGGATCTGCCCAACTGGTGGACGCACTTTGTGTCCTTCCCGGAAGCGCGCCGGGATCGAGTTTAAGTTCGGTATCAAACCACCAGCCGCGGATACCGCCACCAACTTCGAAGCGCCCCGCCGAAGCCTCTGCTACGGTGTAAAGGCCGATGGCGGAAACTTCCACGGATTGGGTCCGCGCACTGGCACCTCCATAGGCACCATGGCCCGGCACGGGAACACCTTGCTGAAGGTTGAGATACATGAAGTCCGTGAGCAGGCTGAAATTACCGCGCCGCGCTTCGACCAACCCCATGTAGGAGAATTTCATGGTACCAAATATATCGCCGAAATCAGCGGAGAAGGTCTCACTTCCATGCGGATTGGTCACTTCACCGCCGAGGCCAGAAAACCAGACATAGGGTGAAAGCGTGAAGGTCCAAGCATCATTCTGTGGCGCGGCATTCTGCGCGGCTGCCGGATTTACCCACACGGCGGCACCAATCAATGCCGCGGCAGTGGCCATTTTTGCTCCATAGCGTAGATTCGATTTCATGCTGGACCCCCTTCATTATGCTGATCAGCACCGAATGATGCTGGATGGTAGAATTTATTAGCCAATCAAAATGACACGAAGCTTGAAGCGCACCGCCGGTTCTGCTGGCGATATGGTTTCTGCGCCGTCTGCTTGCTGATGCCGCGCTGCACGGCACCTTGATCCGCCTGGCCAACTGTTTTCGATGGCCAAGTCTCTATCACGCGCATCCCGCAAGTGTTGATCCATATCAAGACTGTGACGCCTTGGCGCAAATAGGCTGGCCGAAGGATGTAAGTTTTTGCCGGCGTGGGGACCCCCAGTGCTGGCGGAGGGAATCGTGCCATGGCGCTAAGTGTTTCATCACGGTCTCGCCTGAATACGCGCCGCATAGGCGGCCCGCTCCTTGGCGGCGCAAAACAGGATAATCCAAAGGCGACAATGGCAAGCGATCTTCCTGCGCGGCCTGGGTATATTCTCGGAACCGCCCTTGCTGGTTTTTTTTCAGCCATCTTCCTTTCCTGCGCCATGCACGCAACACCAGCAGCCGCACAGCAACTTCGTGGCACGCCTGGCGCCGCCACGGCGATTGAGTTTCCAAATTCGCGGGTTCTGCCTCAGCCGCCCGCGCCCTTCGCCGGCAGCATCAGCCCATCCGCGCGGGATAGCACGCCTGCCTGGCCACCAACGCTCGGCGCCCCGGAAGGAGCACCGAATGTTTTGCTGATTATCACGGATGATGTCGGCTTTGGCGCCCCCTCCACCTTCGGCGGGGTCATTCCAACGCCAACTCTGGGCAACGTCGCTGAGGCCGGGTTACGCTATACGCAGTTTCACACAACCGCGCTCTGCTCACCAACGCGCGCCTCATTGCTGACGGGGCGTAATCCGCATTCGGTCGGCTTCGGGATGGTCTCGGAACTCTCCACTGGCTTTCCTGGCTATAACGCGATCATCGGCGCGGATACGGCCACCATTGCCGAGACGCTTCGCCAGAATGGCTTTTCGACAGCGTGGTTCGGCAAAAATCACAATACGCCGCCCTGGGAAATCAGCCCCGCCGGCCCCTTCGACCGTTGGCCCACAGGCCTTGGCTTCGATTTCTTCTACGGCTTCATGGGTGGCGAGACGAGCCAATGGGAGCCAGGCAATCTTTATCGCAACACCACGCGCATTCTGCCCTTCGAAGGTCGTCCCGGCTGGAACCTGACAACGGCCATGGCCGATGAGGCGATCACGCGCATCCGTGAACTGCATGAGGTCGCGCCAAACCGTCCCTGGTTCATCCATTATGCGCCTGGTGGCGCACATGCGCCGCATCATCCAACACCGGAATGGATCGCGCGTTTCCGAGGCCAATTCGACGAAGGTTGGGAAGTGATGCGCGAACGCATCTTCGCAAACCAGCAACGCCTTGGTGTGCTGCCCCCCAATGCGGTCCTAAACCCTTGGCCAGAGACACTGCCGCGTTGGGCAAGCCTTTCTGCAGATGAACGCCGCCTTTATGCGCGCCAGGCCGAAGTCTTCGCCGCCTATCTTGCCTATACGGATCACGAAATTGGCCGCGTGATCCAGGCGGTGCGCGATGCCGGACAGCTTGAGAATACGCTGATCATGTATATCAGCGGCGATAATGGCGGCAGCGCCGAAGGCCAAATACACGGCACGCCCAACGAATTCGCCTTCTTCAATGGGGTGGAAATCCCGGTGGAGCGGCAATTACCCTTCATCAATGATTTGGGCAGTGATCGTACCTATCCTAATCTTGCGGTTGGCTGGACCTGGGCCTTCGGTACGCCCTATCAATGGACGAAGCAGATCGCTTCCCATTTCGGTGGCACGCGTAATGGCATGGCGGTTTCTTGGCCACGGCGCATCGCTGATCGTGGCGGCATTCGGCACCAGTTCCACCACGTGCTCGACATAGCGCCAACCATTCTTGAGGCGATTGGCATCCCGGAACCGCGCAGCGTGAATGGCACGGCGCAGCGGCCGATTGAAGGCATCAGCATGCTCTACAGTTTCGATGCCGCGCAGGCGCGCGCGCCGTCTCGCCGCAGGACTCAGCATTTCGAGATGCTGGGGCATCGCGGCATCTATCATGATGGTTGGTTCGCGAATACGACACCGCCAACATTGCCTTGGGAGAGTTCGGGCCAAATGCCGGCAGATGTTGTCAATGGCTATACCTGGGAACTTTATCATCTTGCGGAAGATCCCACACAAAGCCGGAATCTTGCCGCCGCTTTCCCTGATAGGCTACGCGACATGCAGCAGCGCTTCCTGATTGAAGCAGCACGCTACCAGGTCTTGCCACTGGATAATTCAAGCCTACCGCGACTGATCGCGCCCCGGCCAGGGCCTTCAGCCGGGCGGCAGGAATTCATCTATCGCGCGCCTGGCAGTGGCTTACAGACCAGCATAGCGCCTTCCTTGCTGAACCGGCCTTACCGCCTGGTGGCTGAAATTGAAGTGCCACAAGGTGGCGCCAATGGTGTTATCGCAACGCATGGCGGGCGTTTCGCGGGTTGGGGCTTTTACCTGCTCGCGGGTCGGCCTGTATTCACCTGGAATCTGCTTGATATCGAAAGGATCAGGTGGGAAGCGCCAAGCGCCCTGCCGCCGGGCCGCCACAGCATTGCCTTCGAATTCCAGCCCGAGGCGTCTGGCCCGCCGGTGGGCCGCGGCGGCACGGGTACGCTTTTCGTCAATGGCCACGTCGTCGCGCGGCAGGCAATGGCGCGGACGCTGCCATTCGCGGTTCAGGGCGATGAGACTTTCGATGTCGGGCTGGACACCGGATCATCGGTTGATGAACGAGATTATCGCACACCCTTCGCCTTCACCGGGCGACTTGAGCGGCTTGTGGTGACGCTGGGCGAATCCACACTGCCAAAGGCCGAGGCGCGTCACTGAAGGCGATAAGGGGGGGCGGGCTGTCGACCGGCAAGCGCGTAGCCTCCCAATGCCGCCGCCCCACCACTCGGGTGCCAGCCGGAAAACTGGTCCGCGATGTTCGCCGCGCCACGCGCAAGCAGCATTCTGCCAAGGACAAGAACTGCATCGTCCTTTGAGGGGTTGGCTGAGAAGAACATATTGAAAATATTGAAAAATAGGAGCCAGAGACGGTTGCTTTCACGGTTCCCTTTCCCACGCCACCTCCCTTTCCGCAAACATGCTCTCAGCCCTGGGTGGGCTTTGAAATTCCCGAGTATTTGCGGGCTTTTCGCCAGAAACCTTGATGGTGCATGGGCGGAATGGTCGGGCTTTTTCTCTCCGAATCGGGGGATTCTCTCCAAGGCTTGAGGGTTGGCCGATTTTTCCAACAAGGTTTAATGCGTTGATCTGAATGGGTTTTGTTATGCTGCGATGCAGCATGGGTTGGTGAAATAGATGCCCGGGGGAGTGGAACCGGGGGCAGAAAATCGCTGGCGCGTCTTTGATTCGAGTCCTGCCCGCACTGCCAGTATTTTAGCGAAGCTCGTTCTCCACCGAGCCTGAGGGCCAGAAAAACTTTAGGTTTCATAGGGTTTTGGGGCAGGGGAATCGCTTGAAAGGCTCACTGCTGAGTTCTGAATAGTAATGCTTCCAGATAATCTGTGTTCATGGCGGCTTTTTTTCTTCTGACTTTAAGGCTGTGTTTGTCGTCTGCGTTGCGTATCATGTTCATGGCCATGTGTTTGATAATGGACATGTTTTGTGGTCCGCTGCCTGTTCTCAGGCGCGCCAGGTCGTCGTGAAAGACGACGTCGAGCACCCAATGCAGGCGATTTTCGATGCCCCAATGGCTTCGTACGGCCGCGGCGAAGACTTTGGCATCGAGCTTTGCGGAGGAAAGGTAGAAGCGCCTTTCCTGCTCGATACGACCGCTGCGTTCGGTCCTGGTCTCGACCATGGCAATCATGGCCAGCTTTGGGAAGCGGGGCTCGTCGGTGTAGCGCCGATCTGAGAACAGCCAATCGACATCGTGGCAGACAAGGTGGCGGCGTTCTTCAAGCCTGCCGTGATCGGCATCGATAGTCTCATGAACGGAGTGGATCATCTCGGCGGGGGGCGCCTCGAAGAAGGCGGCGACGTCGGCATGGGTGGCCGGGCGATTGGCCTTGAGAGCCAGAAGATAATCTCCACCGCGGTGCAGGATGGTCTCAGCGATGGCGGTCTGTGTGCCGATGGCGTCGATGGTGACGATGGCGTCGATGGTGACGATGGCGTCGATGGTGACGATGGCGCCGGTGAGTTCGAGGCGCGCGAGCAGCAGGGGGATTGCTCTGATTTCGTTGGATTTGTTGGCGACCGCCTCCTGCCCCAGAACGAGGCGCTGCCGGCTGGCCCAGGCAGAGACCATATGCAGCGGCTCTCGGCCATTCGCCCGGTCATGGGTTCTTCGCGAGGTTTTGCCGTCAATCGCGACCACGTCCGGGTCACCGTCCCGAAGGGCCTCGACCCAGGCCGTGAAGCAGGATTTGAAAAGCTCTGCGTCCAGGGCGTTCATCACATCATTCAACGTATCGTGTGACGGCAGGCCCCGCTTATAGGGCAGGAAACGGCGCAGAAAATCCATTCTCTCCTGCCCCCAAAGCCGGATTTCAACGAAATCCTCCATGCCGCTGATGGTCGCACAGAGAACAAGCAGCATGATCTCCCGAAGCGGGTAGACCACCTTCCAGGACTGGCGAGGGTCCTCAAGCGCAGAAAAATGATCCAGGAGTGACACAGAAGACATGGAGAAACCTCATCAAATCGAGGTAACCCATGAATCACATTACGCCCCAATCAGGAATCCCGACCAATCTCAAGCGATTGCCCTGGGTTTTGGGGGCGGACCTATTGACTGGCCCCGCCCGGAAAAGCCCCAAATTCTTTCTCTGAGGGCCAATGCTCTCCGAACCTGTTTACTTGGCCGATTTAGTACGAATTTCGTAAGTCATTGAAATTGAGATAAATTCCTGTGGCGGAAATGTGGCGCGGTTAGCAGTGAACTTGCCTGAGATCCGTACTGGATTTGCGAACCGAAGGTACGGGCATTTGCTAGTGGAGCGTCGGAGAGTGTCCGTTTCAAGTTTAATCGTTAACCGGAGGCGCTAGCGCGAAATCGGCAGGAGGCCCTTTTGGCATGCCTAGCAGGCTGCTGAAAAGCAGTCATTGAGCCTCGTCATTTTGCCTCGCGCGCATGTTTTCAACGCTGCTTTCGCCTGAATACAACCATTTTCAGTGATTTTTTGGCCCTGCCGATACGCTTGGGACGGAGTCCGGGCGTCATGCTGTCGCCACCAGCAGCTTCGGCAGGCGAACCAGGTTGTACGCCGCCATCGCAAGCGTGAATTGCCAATCCACCTTGGGCAGCCCGCGATGGCGCGCCTTGCGCATGCCAGCCACCGTCTTGGCCCAGCCGAAGGCCTCCTCGATCCGCTTGCGAATACGCAGGCTGATCGCATAGCCAGCATGGCGCGTGGTCCGGCCATCAATCGCAGAGCGTCGCCCATTGGTGTGCTGCGCCACATGCGGCGTCACGTTGATCTCACGGAGTTCGGCCACGAATTCCTGCGTGTCAAAGCCTTTATCGCCGGCCAGCGTGACCTTCTGCGATCGGTCGGTATGCGGTTCTATCAGGTGCCGCGCGGCCAAACGCTCCGCATGGCCAGAGGCGCGTGTAGCAACAGCACCGACGATCAGGCCGTTACGGTTTTCCATCAGCGCGTGCCCCATAAAGGCCAGCTTGGCTTCCTTGCCGCGCCCCTTGCGATAAAGCCGGGCATCGGGGTCAGTGGTCGAGGCATGGGTCTCGTTGCTGCGCTTCTGGCCGTGGAAGTTTTGCTCACCATTGCGGCCCGCATCGGGCGGCGGGCCAGAGCCGTCCTTTGGCCGGAAGCTCTTGGTGCTGGCCCAGGCTTCCAGCAGCGTGCCATCAACCGAGAAATGTTCGCTTGAAAGCAGGACCTTTACCTTCGGCTGCGCCAGTAACGCGCGCATGAACTCCGAGGCCACGTCGCCTTGCAACAGGCGGTCGCGGTTTTTGGTGAAGGTCGTGGCGTCCCATACCGGGTCATCAACGCCAAGGCCGACAAACCAACGGAACAGAAGGTCAAACTCGATCCGCTCGACCAATTGTCGTTCCGAACGGATCGAGTAGAAAGCTTGCAAAAGCAGAGCGCGGAGCAGACGCTCGGGCGGGATGGATTCCCGACCGAATGGCGAATAAAGCGCGTCAAAGGCGGTCGAGAGATCAGCCAGCGCGCTGTTCACCAGGCCGCGGATCACCCGTAGCGGATGGTCAGGACGCGCCCGCTTTTCAAGATCAACATAGCTAAACAAGGAACCAGCCACCGCGTCATTGCCACGCATTGCAACCTCGACAAAATGCGAGGACAGTGAATCATAAAACCGAAAATCAGGCTACGAATTTCAGCAGCCTGCTAGGCGCCAAAATCTTTAACCGGGCCCTCATCCGGTACGGTGGATCGGGATTTTAAACTAATTTTTTGGCCGAGGTAGCGACGCGCGATTGGTTACATTTCATCTCTTGTTTTTGGACCACCATCTAATTGGACTGGACACCCGGCGCTACCGGCAGCGCCTCAGTACTTGTTGCTTGATCTAGCCTTGAGCAAATTTCTTTTGAAACGATCCAGGATCGCATCCTTGTTACTGCCGACAATTTCGGCAGCCAGCGAACCTGGAATAGCCACGCGGCGCTCAGCAGACGTGAAGAGTCGCGCAACCAGAGTGCAGATGATGTAATAAATCAGACCTACTAGCGTGTAGATCAGCAGCACACGGAAAGTTGCGTTCGCAAGTAACTCTCCGGCTCTCATCAATTCAAGCACGCTGATGGTGGCCACAAGAGAAGTCTCTTTCAATAGCACTGTCGCGTAATTTCCTAGAGCAGGAAGGATTGTACGAAAGGCCTGAGGGGCAATCACAAGCGCGAAGACCTGTAACCAGCGAAGCCCAAGTGCTGCCGCTGCTTGGCGCTGACCGGGTTCGACAGATTGAATGCCGCCTCTGAAAAGTTCCGCCAGATAGCCACCAAAGTTTAGACTGAGGGCCAGAGTTCCAGCCCAAAACGCTGGAAACACAATTCCGACCTCGGGAAGACCATAGTAAATGTAGAAAATCTGCAGCAGCAGCGGCGTACCCCGAATTATGGAAATGAACCCTTTGGCAGGCGCACTCAAAAGCGCACTCTGGGACATGCGGGCACCGCAAACGAGAAGCCCAACAGCAAGGGCTCCTACGGTAGACGCCGCGGCAAGGCTGATAGTCCATACTGCGCCGCGGAGTAGCGCCGGGAGGTAGAGCAAAATCTCCGCGATCAATTCCTGCATTACGAGATTAGTGTGTCCGGTATATCCCATTGGGTCAGGATGCGTAGCACCTCCCCCTCGGCTTTACTGGCGGCAATCGCTTGGTTCACCGCCGCAAGCAGAGTTGCATTTCCTTTGGCAACAGCCATGCCGATTTGCCAACGATTGACCGGCTTATAGCCCTCAACAAGGCGAAGATCGGTCAGGCGACGCAGGCGTAACTGATAAGCAATGCTCGGCGGATCAATCAAAGCTACGTCGATTCTCCCTGCCCTCAAATCCAAAAGCAAGGTCACATTATCCGGATACGTCCTAACCTCACGTATGCCAGGCACGGCACGCAGCATCTCCAACTGGACTGTACCAACCTGCGCGCCTACATTCTGACCTGAGAGTGCATTGAGGTCTGGGTAAGCCCGGTTGTTATTCGCACGCGTGACGAAGCCCTCACCCCAACCATATATTGGCATAGAAAAATCGATCACTTCTGCGCGCGCCGGGGTGATAAAAAGAGGTGCCGACATCAATTCACTACGGCCGCTGGTCAGTTCCCCGATAAGACTGCCGAAGGGGACCTCGGTGAATTGGCTGCGCAAGGCCATTCGCCGAGCGACTGACCCGCCCAGCTCAAACATGATGCCCCGTAACGTGTTCGTGGTTGGATCCAGAAAGCCGTGTGGAGGTGACGCGGCAGTAGTGACTATTCGGACGACTCCGCGCCTCCGCACATCTTCCAGGCTTTGCGCCACTGCAGCCGAGGAACCAAGAGCAGCGGCAGCCCCCAAAAGGGCCGAACGTCGAGACAACGACATGACAGAGCTCCTTGCATCCATAACTCCAGACATGTTGACGAGGCACTTCGGACGACACAAGATGGATTGAAGCTAAAAAGTGACGATAATGTCCGAAAATCCTCTTTTTTCCCCGCCCGTCACCTTCTTGGGGGTCCCCTCCGGACCACCGCAAGCTTCTACACGTGCAGCCATACTCGGCGTACCCTTCGATTGCGGTATTCATCCCTTTCGAATTGGTTCCCGTGAAGGCCCAGCTTTTGTCCGCGCGCAGTCGCCTCTTATTCGTCGGCACCATCCGTCTTTGGCTGATTTTGATATACTTGGTGCACTCGGCATCGTAGATTGCGGGGATGTCGCCGGAATCACTCCGGGTAAGTTGCGTGAGGCACATCCCAAAATTGAGGCTGCTGCAGGAGCGATCCTTGATGCTGGCGCTGTCCCTATCGGCATTGGCGGTGATGGGTCTGTATCGCTCCCCTTGATGCGCGCGGCCGCAAAACGATACCCAGGACTAGTCGCGCTTCACGTTGATAGCCATACGGATGCCTACCCTTATAATCCGGATGACCCATATGACGCGTCAAATCAGTTTACGCACGCCGCAGAGGAGGCCTTGGTTGATGCCTCATCTACGTGGCATGTTGGCATACGTGGTTTTACCGGCGTGCCTGGTGTACTGAAGAATGCTGATCGGCTTGGCTTTCGCGTTCTAACAACCGAAGATTTAATTCGGCGGGGAACCGCCCAAGCAATGGCTGAGTTCCGCGAAGTCGTCGCAGACCGCCCTCTATATCTTTGTTGGGATATGGATGTTTTTGACCCCTCCGTTGCTCCGGGTGTTGCCACACCAGCTTGGGGAGGCCTCACTGCACGTGAAGGAATTCAGCTTATGCGGAGCCTGAGTGGGTTGAATTTTGTG
The DNA here is from genome assembly GCA_020249265.1 of Roseomonas sp. Classification (GTDB taxonomy): domain Bacteria; phylum Pseudomonadota; class Alphaproteobacteria; order Acetobacterales; family Acetobacteraceae; genus Neoroseomonas. The sequence goes on along the minus strand of JADCGA010000057.1, from coordinate 567 downwards.
GCCGCAGATTTCAATACCGTCAGCCCAAATCATGACGTGCAAAATATGGCGGCGTCCCTGTGCGCCCACATGATCATGGAATTCATGGTTCTTCTGGCTGGCCGTTTTGGAATGCTGAAATAGTCAAACTGCGTCGGACGACACTTCGTGGCGATCAATCATGAGATACTTTCATTAGCCTGACGCTCGCATATCTCTCAAGAATTCCGATTTCGGCTCCACCCCTGACACCCAAAGGCTATCCCGCGCCCGCGTGCACGCGACGTAGAGCAAATGGCGTTCTGTCTCATATACTTCGAGCAAATCGGCTTCGTCCGTCACCGCCTCTACCCGCTCCTGCAACGGCAGGACCTCATCATCGCAAGCCATCACGGCCACCGCACGAAACTCCAGCCCTTTGGCCAGGTGCATCGGGCTGATCGAAATTGAGAACTGGCTCGGTTTATTTGAACATTTCCTGGGCGTTTCCTAAGTGGCTTCCTGCCTTGGTTAGGCCGCCATCGGGATTGATGGCCGCACGTTGAAATAGGCCTCGTCCGGCGTCTGCCGGTCAAGGCTCGAATGGGG
>JADCGA010000056.1 GCA_020249265.1 Roseomonas sp. | reverse complement strand
GCTCGGCAGCCAGCATCCGCTCAGAAAGGGCCTTCTTCAAATCGTCAATCAGGCCGCCCTTGGCGAATAGGTCTTGCGGCTCTCGCCCAGCCAGAAGCTGGTCCAGTAGCGCTTTGTCGATTGCCATATCAATGGGTCCTTCCATTCCATCTATATGACCTCGCGCACAAAATTACTGATAGAGCCAAGGACCATGAGCGCGGCACGACTCCTTCTTTGGAATGACGCTTCCTGCTCTGGGCCTCAGTATCCTTTGAGAATGACATCTCTACTGGGTCTCATAGGCGCTGATGGTGGGGTTTGTGGCGCGCGCAACGTCAGCAGCGCCAGCGTGGCTGCTATACTCACACGCAGATCCAGCGACGTAATACACGGCATCGATAGCTTAGTCTGGGCAATTTTCTTCGTGAGCATTGTGGGGCTGGGACCCTTCGCCGGCATTCTGGCGATCGCAGTACACGATACTGGCATACTGACTAAGCTATTCGCCGAGGCGATAGAAAACACTGATCGTGAACAGGTAAAGGGTGTGCGTGCTACCGGGGCAAACCGCACGCAGACTATTGGCTTTGGGATATTGCCGCAGGTGATGCCGGTTTTGCTTGGGAATAGCTTGTATTTCCTCGAGTCGAATGTTCGGTCAGCAACCATTCTTGGCGTTGTCGGCGCGGGCGGGATAGGCTTTTTCCTGATGGACCGCATGATGATCAGTGCCTGGCGTGAGGTTTCGCTGATTGTCATCATGGTGTTGGTTACGGTGGCATGTATTGATGCGTTGTCTCGCGTTTTGCGTGCGCGGCTGATCGGGGCTGTTGGGCGCTAGTGATATTTTTAGACTCGCTCTGGGCTCTAAGGCCGCCGTGATGCTGCCGTCACTTCAAAACGGTGGATGCAGGAAGATATCTCAGAAATGCGGCACGCTTTGGCAAAAGAGCATAGGAATTCTTGGCCGTTCCATCAGGTTTTCGCGGACGGTCTGCGCTGAATTGAGGTTGAAAAATCTTTTTTATATCCCGAGAGTCGCATTTGAATGAAAAAATAGAAGTCATGAAGTTGCAGCATAACCGTCATGCTGCTGAAAATCTCATCCCTTATCGGACCATTGACTTTGAACTCAAGGCGATCCGATGGCCCCCCCAAAAAACGTCCTGCTTATTGTTGTAGATCAATGGCGTGCGGATTTTGTTCCGCATCTTGGCGCAGAATTTCTGCGTACCCCAAACCTGGATCGCCTATGCCGCGAAGGGGTGACCTTCCGCAATCACGTCACGAATGCAGTCCCTTGCGGGCCAGCGCGAGCAAGCCTGCTCACCGGGCTTTACTTGATGAATCATCGTGCCGTGCAGAATACAGTGCCGCTTGATGCGCGCCACACTAACCTTGCCAAGCAATTGCGGCTGCTTGGTTATGATCCAGCCCTGATCGGTTACACGACTTCCACGCCAGACCCGCGCACTTCCGGCCCGCGCGATCCGCGTTTCACAACGCTTGGCGATTTGATGGATGGTTTCCGCAGCGTTGGCGCCTTTGAACCGAGCATGGATGGCTATTTCGGCTGGCTCGCACATCAAGGATATGAACTTCCGCCGCGTCGGGAGGATATTTGGCTGCCGGAAGGTGAGGATGCCGTGCCTGGCGTGACAGACAGACCCTGCCGTATCCCGGCCGAATTGTCTGACAGCACTTACTTCACCGAAAGGGCGCTGACCTACCTCAAGGGCCGTAATGGTAAGCCTTGGTTCCTGCATCTTGGTTATTATCGTCCGCACCCACCCTTCATCGCGCCAGCACCCTATAACAAGATGTATCGCCCAGAGGACATGCCGGCACCCATCCGTAAGCCCGATTGGGAGGAGGAGGCGACCCAGCACCCGCTGCTGCGGCATTATCTTCACGACATCAAGCAGGGTTCCTTCTTCCATGGTGCCGGCGGTACGGCGAGCACGCTGGATGAGGCTTCCATCCGTCAAATGCGCGCAACCTATGCTGGTTTGATTACCGAAATTGATGATTGCCTTGGCCGTGTCTTCACCTGGTTGGAGGAGAATGGGCAATGGGAAAATACCATGATTATCTTCACCTCAGATCATGGTGAGCAGCTGGGCGATCATTGGCTGCTCGGCAAGGTAGGTTATTTTGACGAAAGCTTCCGCATCCCGCTTGTGATCAAGGATGCAGGGCGCACCACCCGCGCGGGTGCCATTGAAGAAGCCTTCACGGAAAGCGTGGATGTGATGCCGACCATCCTTGAAGCGCTTGGTGGTGTAGCGCCGCGTTCCAGCGATGGGCATTCATTGCTTCCATTGTTGGAGCATCTGCCGAGTGAGTCTTGGCGCGATGTGCTGTTCTATGAATATGATTTTAGGGATGTGTATTATTCCAAGCCGGAAAGCGCCCTTGGGCTTTCCATGGATGAGTCTTCATTGTGCGTGGTGCAGGACGCACAATACAAATATGTCCATTTTGCCGCGCTGCCGCCCCTTTTCTTCGACCTGAAGCGGGATCCCCAGCAATTCTCGAATCTCGCTGATGAACCGGATTACGCTGATCTCGTGAAAGCCTATGCGCAAAAGGCTTTGTCAAAGCGTATGCGCCATGCCGAACGGACGCTCACGCATTATCGCGCCTCACCGCTTGGCCTTGAAGAACGCAAGCCCCCAGTCTGACCCGCCCGTCACGCTCATTAATCATCATCGCAGGAGAACCCCCATGCTGCGCCGTGAACTTCTTGCCCTTCCGGGCTTGGCCTTATTGCCGCGTTTCGCCATTGCTCAATCGGATCAGCGCCCTGCAATCACGATTGCTGTCCAAAAAATCGTCAATAGCAATACCTTGGAGGTATTGCGCGAACAGTCCAACGTAGGTGAGCGCATTTTCTTCACCTCACTTTGGGAAGGGCTGCTGGGACGGAATTGGCTCGGTAATCTCGAGACAATGCCCGGCCTCGCCACGGAATGGCGCCGTATTGATGATCGCACGGTTGAACTTTCACTCCGCCGCGGTGTGATATTCCACAACGGCGATGAGATGACGGCCGAAGATGTGGCATTCACCTTCGGGCCTGAGCGTATGTTCGGGACCGGCACGCCTGCTACCCCTGCCGGCGGTACACTTTTCACGCGCATTCCTGGTCAAGGGCCGCAAGGCAAGGAGCTTCCGCCCGAAGTAGTGGCGATATCTCGGCGCATCTGGCCAGCCCTTGAGAAGGTTGAAGTGGTTGATCGTTACACCGTGCGCTTCGTGAACCGGACGCCGGATGTAACCATGGAAGGGCGGCTTGCCCGGTATGGCAGTGACATCTGCTCACGCCGCGGCTTTAACGAGGCTGCAAGCTGGCTTGATTGGGCGCGTAAGCCTATCACGACTGGGCCCTATATGGTGGCGGAATTCCGCCCTGATGTCTCGCTGACGCTGGTAGCGCATGATCAATATTGGGGTGGGCGTCCGCCCTTGCGGCAAATCCGCTTTGTTGAAGTGCCGGAAGTTGCCTCACGGCTTAATGGCTTGCTGTCGGGCGAGTATCAATTCGCCTGCGACATGCCGCCTGATCAGATTTCGGGCATTGAACGTAACCGTGCCTTTGAAGTGCAGGGCGGGACAATCCTGAACCATCGCCTTACGGTGTTTGACAAGAACCACCCCCAACTACGTGATGCGCGGATCAGGCGCGCCATGACGCATGCCATTGATCGGCAGGCGATTGTTGACAGTCTTTGGGCTGGCCGCACCGTGGTGCCGAAGGGTCTGCAATGGGAATATTACGGCGATATGTTCCATGCGGATTGGGCAGTGCCCGCCTTCAATCCGAATGAGGCGCGGCGCCTGTTGCGTGAGGCGAATTACCGCGGTGATCCAATCCCCTATCGCCTGCTGAACAACTACTACACCAACCAGAACGCCACGGCCCAAGTGCTGGTTGAAATGTGGCGTCAGGCTGGGATCAATGTTCAAATCGAAATGCGTGAGAATTGGGCGCAGATCTTCTCCCGCGAAACCCCGCGTGCGTTGCGCGATTGGTCCAATAGCGCGCCCTTTAATGATCCGGTCTCCTCCATCGTGAACCAACATGGTCCAAGCGGTCAGCAGCAACAGGTTGGCGAATGGACGAATGAGGAGTTCAACCGCCTATCGGCTGAACTTGAAACTAGCACGGATCGTCCACGCCGCCGCGCCGTCTTCCGCCGGATGCTGGAGATTGCGGAACGCGAAGATCCTGCCTTCACCGTGCTGCATCAGAACGCGACCTTCACGGCAAAGCGGCGCGATACGCGCTGGAAGGCAAGCCCGGCCTTCGCCATGGATTTCCGGCCCGGCAATTTTGGGGGTTAAGGCCATGTTGCGTCGTCGTAGTCTTCTCGCCACTCCCGCCGCCCTGTTGGGGGCGCCACTTGCCACGCCCGCCTTGGCGCAAGCTGATACGCGCCCAACACTTACCATCGCGGTTCAGCGGCTTTCCAATTCAAATACCTTTGAACCACCGCGTGAACAGTCTAATGTGGGCTTCCGCATTCACGGTCTTTACGCCGAACAATTGATCGCAACCGATTGGCTGGGAAATGCCGCGCTGACGCCCGGGCTTTCCACTTCCTGGCGGCGCGTTGATGCGCGCACTCTTGATCTAACGCTGCGGCAGGGCGTGAAATTCCATGATGGCAGCGTCCTTACTGCCGAGGATATTGCCTTCTCCTTCGCGGATCGCCTGTTTGGTACACAAGGTGCGACTGGCGCTGGCCGCACCACGGTGCTTGCCGGGACAGCTACCAAAGAACCGCCGGCGGAAGTGATTGCTGTCGGGCGCCGCACCTATCCGGGGCTTGAGCGTGTGGAAGTGCTTGATGCTCAAACCGTGCGTTTCGTCAATCGCATGCCGGATGTCACGCTGGAAGGCCGCATAGCGCAAAGTGTTGGCGCCATATTCTCCCGTGCGGCCTTTGCACGGTCAGACACTTGGCTCGGCTGGGGGAGGGCACCGATTGGCACTGGCCCCTATCGCATCGCTGAGTTTCGTCCCGATACCCTGCTGGTGCTAGAGGCGCATGATGAGTATTGGGGCGGCAGGCCGCCCGCGCGACGCATACGGTTTGTTGAGGTGCCCGAGGTTTCCGGGCGCTTGAATGGCCTCTTTTCCGGGGAGTATGATTTCGCCTGCGATATTCCGCCGGATCAAATCACGGTTGTTGAACGCAATGCGCGGTTTGAGGTTTTGGGCAGCCCGATCAACAATATTCGCAAGCTTGCCTTTGATAAGACGCACCCGGTTCTTGCGGATGCCCGCATTCGGCGCGCCATGACCCATGCCATTGATCGGCAGGTGCTGGTGGATGCGCTTTGGGCGGGTCGCACCAAAATTCCACGCGGCATGCAAATGGAAAGCTACGGCCAGATGTTCCTGGCCGATTGGGAAAATCCCCGCTTTGATCCCGCCGAGGCGCGGCGCCTGCTGCGTGAGGCGAATTATCGCGGCCAGCCCATCCCCTATCGGCTGTTGAACAATTACTACACCAATCAGGTCGCGAATGCGCAGATCATGGTGGAGATGTGGCGCGCAGTTGGCATCAACGTAGTGATCGAAATGAAGGAAAACTTCGCGCAGGTGACGGAGCGGACCCCAGGCCGCGGCGTGCGCGATTGGTCCAATACTTCCGTCTTTGGGGACCCCGTTGCGGGCTTGCTCCGTGCCTATGGCCCAAATACCGAGGCGGAGCGCACCGGGGAATGGGCCAGCGAGGCCTTCAACCAAGCATCGACCGCGCTGGAGGCCGAAACTGACCTGAACCGCCGGCGCGAGCTTTTCCGCCGTGTTCTAACCATCGTGGAAAGGGAAGACCCCGGCTATATCACCTTGCACCACGCGGCGGCCTTTACCGCCAAAAGGCGCAATATCGAATGGCGCGCTTCTTCTGGCTGGGCGATGATGTTTGGCCCCGGAAATTTGCGTGTGGGCGCATGATGCCGCTGGTCCGTCTGACCGGACTTTCGGTCGCTTTTGACAGCGCGCCAGCGCTGCGCGGCATAGACCTTTCAGTCGCCAAGGGTGAGGCGGTTGGCCTTGTTGGCGAAAGCGGCTGCGGCAAATCCGTCACTTGGCTAGCGGCGCTTGGGCTGTTGCCGGCCAAGGCCCGCATCACTGGCAGCGTCATGCTGGATGGGCAGGAATTGATTGGCGCCCAGGCACCTGTTCTGGAACGGGTACGCGGTGGCCGTATTGCGATGATTTTTCAGGATCCCTCCAGCAGCCTCAATCCTGTTCATCGTATCGGCAAGCAGATCATGGAAGCGCTTGGTCTGCACCGGGGCATGACAGGCAGCAATGCGCGCGCCGAGGCAAAACGCTTGCTTGATCTTGTCGGCATCCCCGACGCGTCCAGAAGACTTGATGCGTATCCGCATGAACTCTCAGGCGGGCAGAATCAGCGCGTGATGATTGCCATCGCGCTTGCCGGCCAGCCTGAATTGCTGGTGGCGGATGAGCCAACTACCGCCTTGGATGTGACCATCCAGGCGCAGATCCTGGAATTGCTGCAATCCATACGCCGCCAGATGGGCATGGCGCTGGTGCTGATTAGCCATGATCTGGGTGTGATTGCCGAAGCCTGTGAACGCGTGGCCGTCATGTATGCCGGGCGGATCGTGGAAGAGGCACCGGTAGCACAGCTTTTTGACGCGGCGGCACATCCCTACACGCAAGGCTTGATAGGCGCCTTGCCGCCCATGGATGGCCCGCGCCGGCGCCTTGCTGCCATTCCGGGTGGCGTGCCGGAACCCTGGGCCATGCCGCCTGGCTGTGGCTTTGCGCCGCGCTGCCAATTTCGTTCTGCCCCCTGTGATGCCGCAATACCTGGCCTGATGGGCCTTTCTGGTCAGCATCGTGCGGCCTGCATTCGCGTGGCGCCTGCTGCGATGCCGCTGGAAAGGATACCCGCATGAAGGCCGGCGGCACATTGCTTGAAGCCGATGGGCTGGTACGCCGTTATGCAATGCGGCGGGGCTTGCTTGGCCGCGCGGTGGAAGTGCGGGCCGTTGATGGCGTTTCGCTGAAATTGGAACGTGGGCGCACGCTTGGCTTGGTGGGCGAATCCGGTTGCGGCAAGTCAACCACAGGCCGGCTCGTGCTCGGCATGGAAACCCCGGATGCGGGAAGCGTTAGTTTTGACGGCGCAAACATGCCGCAACCCGGTAGCGCCGCCTGGCGCGCCATGCGGGCACGCATGCAAATGGTGTTTCAGGACCCTTTGGGCGCGCTTGATCGTCGCCTGCCGATTGCGACCCAAGTGGGCGAACCGCTTGAGATCCACAGCATCGGCGCCCGCTCCGAAAGGGCCGCGCGGGTTGAGACCTTGTTGCGCGCGGTTGGGTTGCGACCTGATCAGGGTGCCCGCTATCCGCATGAGCTTTCCGGCGGTCAGCGCCAACGCGCGGTTTTGGCGCGTGCCTTGGCAACCGATCCCGCGCTGCTGGTTTGTGACGAACCGATCAGCGCGCTTGACGTATCCATTCAGGCGCAGGTCATGAATCTGCTGGTGGATTTGCAGGAGCAATTCGGCACCGCCATGCTTTTCGTGAGCCACGACCTCAGGGCAGTTCGGCAAGTGAGCCACCGTGTCGCCGTGATGTATCTTGGCCGCATTGTGGAAGAAGGGGAACCGGATGGCGTTCTGCATGAACCGGCCCATCCTTATTCCCGCGCCCTTGTTTCTGCTATTCCGCATCCTGGCCGCGCGGGCCAGCGCATTGTCTTGCAAGGTGACCCGCCCAACCCGGCGGACCGGCCTTCGGGCTGCGCCTTTCATCCTCGCTGCCCGGTGGCAACCAGCCTTTGCGCGCGTGAAACGCCCGCACTGAAGGCGCGGCCAGATGGGCGGCTTGTTGCCTGCCATGTGGCGCATGGGGAAGTGAGCAGGGGCCAAGGACACACAAGGCAGGAGGCCGCCTGATGCTTCGTTTTCTGGCCACACGCCTGGCGCGGGCCGCCTTGACCATCGCCATGGTCGTGACCTTTGCTTTTGTGGTGTTGCGCCTTTCGGGCGATCCCGCGCAAATCATCATGGGTGCAGATGCGCCACCGGAAGCGGTGGATGCGTTCCGCTCTGCCTGGGGCTTGGATGAGCCGATTTGGGTGCAGTATTTCTCCTATTTCTGGGCCATTCTGCAGGGTGATCTTGGCCGGTCCATGCGCGATGGGCGGGATGCGATTGTGCTGGTAACGGAACGTATTCCGGCCACGCTGGCGCTCACGCTCCCTGCGCTAGCGATCAAGATTTGTCTGGGCATTCCAGCCGGCATTTATGCTGCCTTGCATCGCAATTCTTTGGCGGATCGCGTGGTGATGATCATCGCGGTGGCAGGCTTTACTGTGCCATCCTTTGTCTTGGGGCTGCTGCTTGTGCTGGTTTTTGCCGTACAGCTTGGTTGGCTACCCTCCGGTGGGCAGGAAAGCTGGCGCCATGGCATTCTGCCCGTGATTACCTTGGGGCTTGGCGGTGCCGCAGTTTTGGCGCGCTTTACGCGCAGCGCCATGCTTGAAGTTCTGGGCCAGCCCTATATCCGCACCGCCAGCGCAAAAGGCGTGCCCTGGCGCGCGGTTGTCACCGGCCATGCCTTGCCGAATGCCGCCATTCCTACCGTCACCATCATCGGCTTTATGGTGGGCACATTGATCGCAGGGGCGGTGGTGGTGGAAAGCGTGTTTTCTTGGCCGGGGGTGGGGCGATTGCTGGTGGTCGCGGTCACCAATCGGGATTTGGCGGTGGTGCAATGCATCTTGCTGCTGGTCGCCATCACCATGGTTTGCGCCAATCTGATTGTTGATTTGCTCTACGGCTTGCTTGATCCGCGCTTGCGCGCAGCGCCGCGAAAGGTCGCCTGATATGCCGGAAGCTCCCCTTGTGATTGCTGCCTCAACGGCGCCCGCCAAAACGCGGCGGAAAGCACCCCCGGCCTTGGTCATTTTCGGTATTGGCTGGCTGATGCTGATGCTCATTGTTGCGCCGCTTGCGGATATCCTGGCGCCTTACGCCTATACGGCGCTTGATCTTCGCAATCGCCTCTCTCCACCGATTCTGCTTGGCGGCACCTGGCTTCATCCGCTCGGCACTGATGAGCTTGGGCGGGATGTGCTGTCGCGGCTTATCTATTCCATCCGCACAAGCCTATTGATCGCCTTCGGCGCCACCATCATCGGGGCGGCTGTTGGCACATCACTTGGCTTCCTTGCAGCGCATTTCAGAGGGTTCATCGAACAGGCGGTGCTGGCGCTGGTGGATTTTTCCGCCTCGCTTCCCTTCCTGATCCTGGCTTTGGCGGTGCTGGCCTTTTTCGGCAATTCGCTGCTGTTGCTGGTTTGCCTTCTGGGGCTGCATGCCTGGGAAAGATATGCACGTATTGCGCGCGGGCTTGCGCTTGCCGCCGGCACGCAGGGCTATGCGGCTGCGGTGCGGGGGCTTGGGGCGTCACCATGGCGCATCTATGGGCGGCATGTATTGCCCAATATTGCCTCGACACTCATTGTTTCCATGACGCTCGCCTTTCCGGAAGTGATCCTGCTTGAATCCGGGCTTTCCTTCCTGGGCCTGGGCGTGCAGCCACCAGAAACATCGCTTGGTTCCATGGTCGGCTATGGGCGGGAATATTTGACGCGGGCGCCCTGGATTCTACTGGCACCCGCCAGCACGATTGTGCTGACTACTCTCTCAGTTTCACTGATTGGCGATTGGCTGCGCGATCAGCTTGACCCGACGCTGCGGTGAGGGAATTCGCCGCGGCCGTTAGCGCCGATCGCCACTACTAGCGCCGGCGCATCGCAGTCGGGTAAAGCCGCCCATTTTCTGACCGCATGGCTTCAAGGACGAAATCGCCCGGCAGATCGTGCAATTCTTCGCTGGGTGGAAGGTCTGCTGCGGCATCCAAAGCGCCACGCAATGGCCGCCCTTCCATGCCGGAAGTGTCAACGCCGAGCAGATGCAGAACCGTCGGCACGATATCCGTCAAATCAGCGGGTTCTTGTATCACCGAACCCTGACGGAAGGGGCCACCCTGCATGACAAGCACGGTCGCAAGTTCCGCCCGATGCAGGCCGCCATGCATACCGCCGCCTTCGGGGACATCGGGGGCATCGAATGGGGCCGTACCTGGCAGGCCCCATTCATCCAAGCCTTCTTCGCCCGCAAATGTTGCGACCAGATCGGCGCTGCGCGCATGGGCTGAGCCCAGCAGCGCCAGCGGCACCGCCCGCCCCGGAGAGAGGATGGCAGGATCGCGCGCCAATAAAGGACCAGCCCAATTTTGTGTGGCCAGGAAATCCGCCACCTGAGCGGCAAGGGCTGGATCGCTCAGCCAAAGTCCGGGCGCAGCCGCTGGCGCCACCACAATATCCACATCCGGCGCCATGCCAGTGCCAGCGCGGAAGCCGGCGCGCTGCAATTCGCTCCGCAAGCACTTCTTGCCCCGCCCGGTAACATGGCCATGGTCCGAGAGAACGATGATGGCGATTTCCTGCGCATCCGGCTGCGCATCACGCCAGGTGATGATTTGCCCGAGCACCGCATCCGCCGATTTAAGCGCGCGTTGCGTATGTTCAGCCCGCAAGCCACCCCAATGGAAGGAAACATCGGGTTCTGACAGCCAAAGCAGCGCCACATCCGGTTTGATTTGCGGCAGCACGTGTTCAAGCAGAACGCGCCCTGCAAATTCAACCCGCGCGATATTCGGCACGGCGGCGGGCGGCGTCTTACCCAATGCTTCAACCACGCGCTGCGCTGTCTCGCCCTCAGTATCCTCGACATTCCAACGAAAGGCGCCAAGCCTTTCTGCCGCCGGGTGAAGCAGCCGGGCCGCCCCCGCCGTGCCGGCGCTGACCAGGGCGAAGCTCATTCCATGCGGTGCCAGGCGCTCCGCCAAGCTGGGACGTTGCAAAGGCGATTCCGCACCGGCGGCGAGGGTGACAACATCCTCAACGAGCTTGGTCCGGATCAAACGATCGGGTGCCACCGATGCGTCGAACAGCGTATTGGCGACCAAGCCATGACCCCCAGGGCGACAACCTGTGATGAGCGATGGCGTTGCCACCCGCGTTTCAGAGGGGAACACACTCCGTGCCCGCGAAAAGCGCGCGCCCGCCATACCAAGCGCATGCAAGTAAGGGGTCGCCACAGGGTCCACCATATCGGGGCGAAGCCCATCCAGGGCGACCATAATTACGCTTGTCATGTCATTCTCCCAAACGTCAGCGGCGCGTGAGGTAGGAAGCCAAAATTCTCAGCTTGTGTCAGCCGCTTTTACGATATTCGACGTGTTTTGATGCGCCAAGAAGCGCCACAACAGCGCTTCAGGACGTGGCGCGCGGATAAGTCAGATGGCGGATGGGGCCAAGATAAGGCATTTCCATACCATCCGGCTCCAGAAGAACCGTCTCCACGTGATCCTCATTCAATTGATGCAGTAGGGCACCGCAACGCCGCGCCCCGGGCAGGCCTTGCTGCTCCTCCTCCTCAACCACAAAGGAAAGCGGTGGCGCCCAGACGAAGGATACAGCACCTCGCTTGAATTCATGATGCAGGTGCAAATGACCAGAGGCAACCAGCCGAAGCCCTGGATGCTCCAGTATTGGCAACAGTTGATCGCGCGCCTGCGGAGGCACTGACCAATAGTCAAAGGTTGGGTCGTCCGCATGCGTAATGAAAATTGGCTTGTGCAGAAACACTGCCAAACGTCGTGCCTCTGCGCTTTCAAGTGCTTCGATGATGAAGCGTGCTTGGGCGTCTTCTTCCGGGTGTCCCGTGCCCATAACCTCGGAATTGAGGCCAATGACGCGCCAGCCCGGCAGATCATGCAGACCATAGCCCGCACCCAAATATTGCTGGAACCTAGTCAACCGGGTGGCATCAAAGGGCTGACGGGGCATTGTATGCGGGTGGCTGCCCGTATCATGATTTCCGGGCAGCGCCAGAATTGGGCCGGGGAAGCGGCCCAATTCTTCGGCGGCGAAAGCCATATCCGCATCATGATCCGCGCCATCCAGCGAAAGATCACCGCTGGCAACGGTAAGGTCAGGCGGGGTCGCCATCGCCAGGGCGTGAATCAGGGCGACATTACCGCGGAACAATTCATTCCGCGGAGAAAGATGCGCATCAGTAATCTGAAGGATAGTGTGCATATTTCAGCCCCGGCGTGGCAGCAGACGGCGAACTTCGCTGGCCATATCGGCCAAAGCCACTTCGGGGGTCGCATTCCCTTCGACAACACGGGCCATGTTATTCACCATCACTTCGGTCACACGAACGCTATTGGTGCCGGGGAACGCATACCATGGCACCATGCGGCCCACCTGCATGGTCGCAGTCTTGAACAGTGGATTTTCGCGATAGAATTCCGAAAGATAACGGGGATCATCAATGGCAAGCTGGTTCGTCGGCACATAGCCAGTGTTCTTGACCATCAGCGTCGTTCCTTCTGCGCTTGTCGAAAAGCGCAGGAACTTCCAAGCAGCCTCGCGCTTCGCGGCATCACGCGCGGTCAGCATCCCGGCGGCACCACCGGTAGGCAGGCGGCCATTCACCGGGTCAACAACAGGCAATAGCGCGGTCTGCATTTCAAAGTTCCGCCCGACGCTGTTCATCATGTTACGCAGGAAGGCGGTGGAGCCAAAGCGCATGCCAAGCTTGCCGGCGGCAAAGGCTTGCAGAGCCGTGGTGCCATTCAGTTGCGGCATGCCCCCTTCGGTCACCATGCGGCGGAGCAAGCGTAGGCTGGCAAGGCCTTCGGCGCCTGCAAAGCCAACATCGCGTTCATCTGGTGTCAGCATGCGCGCACCATGGCTGAAGAGCAGCGCGGAAAACATCCAGTCATCACCCGGCCACTGGAACCACATGCCTTCAGTACCATCGCCAAGCGCCTTGATGCGCGCTGAAAGCGCAATCACTTCATCCCAGGTTTTTGGGAAGGCTTCGGGGGCAGGATTGGCACCAACGCGGCGAAGCAGTTCGGTATTGAAATAGGAAATCGCATTGGATGCGGCATAGGCGAACCCCGATTGCATGCTGCCGAAATGGCCAAGGGCAAGGATGCCAGGGGTATAGCCATGGGCCGCCGGATTACCCTCACGCGCAAGCAAAGGCGCCAGATCCTGGGCGATGCCGCGTTCGGCGAATACCCGCAGGCGATTGAATCCCTGATAGGAAAGATCGGGCAATTGATTTGCAGCAGCTTGGCGCAGGATAAGCTGATTGCCTTCCTCATAATTCGGCGTGGTGATGAAGCGAACCGTCACATTGGGTTCGCGCTTGGCGAATTCCGCCGCGATCGCGTCATACCTTTCCTTGAAGATTTGCGGCTGGGCGTAATGCACCGTGATGTCCACATTGGACTGAGCGCGCAGTGCTGGTGCGGCGAGCATGCCGGCCGTGACGCCCAAGGCCGTGCGGCGGGTAAATGACTTCATGACATAAATCCTTTCGGTTGGGAGGATGAGGAGAACTGAAGCAGAAACCGGGTGTTTTGGTAGGGCATGGTCATCCCTTCAGCCCGGTTGTGGCGATGCCTTCAACGAAGCGGCGTTGTGCAAAAAGGAATGCCAGGACAAGAGGCAGCGTCATGATGACGGCTGCTGCCATCAATGCGGCAAAATCATCGCCGGCCTCATCGGAACGGAAATACAAAACGCCCAGTGCCGGCGTGGCGCGCGCCTGACCTTCAATCACAATCAGCGGCCAAAAAAGATCATTCCAATGCGCGACGACAGAGAAGATCGCAAAGGCAGTGGCCGCCGGCCAGGCATTTGGCAGGATCACGCGCCACACGATTTCAAATTCGCCAATGCCATCCAGGCGTGCGGCATGCACCAATTCATCCGGCAGCGCCTTGAAGAACTGACGGAACAGAAAGATCGCAAAGACTGAAATGGTGAAGGGCAGGATGAGCGCGGCATAGGTATTCAACAGCCCCATTTTGCTGAAGGCCAAGTAGAGGGGAAGCGCCGGCACATGGGGCGGTACAAGAAGGCCAAGCATGACAAGGCCAAGGGCTATATCCCGGCCAGGAAAGCGAAGCTTCGCGAGCGCATAGGCTGCCGGAACGGCGAAAAGCAGCTGGAAGAAAAGTATGCCAGCGCATACAACAATACCATTCCAGAGATAGCCAAATACCGGAATTTGCGAAAACACCTTCGCGTAATTCTCGATGCCGTGAAAGCGTTCTGGCCAAAGATTAAGGCTGGCACGAAATAACTCATCCAGCGGTTTCACGCTTGCTGAGATCATCCAGATGTAGGGCATGAGGAGCAATAGCGCGAGGAAGCCTAGCACAAGCAGCCGCGGCGCATCCGCCCAAAGCGATTTTGGGCCGCGCTCAGCCATAATGCACCCGCTTATCCAAAGCCTTGGTTTGCAGCCAAACTAGGCCCAGAACCATCAGCAGGAACACCAAGGTGATCGCTGCCGAATAACCAAGACGCAAGAAGGTGAAGCCTTCCTTGTACATGGTATGCAGCAAGACTTCGCTGGCCTTGTTCGGCCCACCTTGGGTCAGAACAGCCACCGTATCAAAGACCCGAATGCTGCGGATCATCGTAATGGTCAGCACGAAGAGTGTTGTCGGACCAAGCATCGGCCAAGTGACAAGGCGAAACCGATCAATCCAGATTTTCGTCCCGTCAACTTCGGCGGCTTGATAGAGTTCCCGCGGAATGGCGCTGAGGCCCGCCAGGAAAAGCACCATATTGTAGCCGACATTCTCCCAAACGCCGATCGCCCCGAGACTGAGAAGTACCCAATCCGAAGATGAAAGCCAGAAGGGTGGGGAGGTAACGCCAAGAAGGCGCAAGAAGGCATTCAAAGGCCCAATCGTCGGATGCAGCAGGTATTGCCAAGCGGCTGCCATGGCGACCGTCAGTGAAACTACTGGCAAGAAAAAGACAGCGCGAAACAGGGCGCGCCCACGCATCCCCGCTTCAATCAAAAGCGCTGCGCCCAAGCCAAGCAAGATGGAAAGCGGTGTGACGAGCCCGACATAGATGACCGTATTGCGGAGGGCGATGGCAAATCCACGATCTTCAAGCATCTCCTCAAAATTCGCTATGCCAATCCAGCCCCATTCAAGCGCGCCCAATTCATAATCGGTGAAAGCCAAAAGGATCGTGGCCAAGCTAGGCAATAACAGCATCAGAAAATAAGCGATGCCTGCCGGCAGGTTCAGCATAAGGCCGACCAGGGCTTCGCCAGGTGTCAGGCGGCGCGATCTTGCCTGAAATGAAGCTGGCTGCGCAGCGGATAAGGTTTCAGGCAAGGGTCAATTCCTGGCTGTGCGCAGGATGATTGCGCAGCGCCACCCGCTTGCCATTCTGGTCAAACAGCAAAGCGTGCTTAGCTTCAAAGGTAAGCTGGATTGCTTCCCCAGCATGCGGCCGAGGCATGTGTGGCAGAAGTCGGACGACCAAGGCTTCATCACTGGCTGTATGGCGCGCATGGAGCAGCAAGCTATCGCCCAGAAATTCGAAGCCGTCTGCCACGCAGGGCATACCGCTGGATGCAAGCCGCAGATTCTCCGGACGAATGGCAATAGTCACTGGTCCAGGCGCAGCATGAAGTCCGCTCGGCCTTCCCGCGATATGGACATGGCCTGCGGCATCGGCTTCAGCAGAGATTGAATTGATCCGTGGGCTACCAATGAAGGTCGCTACGCGTATATCCTGCGGATCGTGGTAGATCGCCTCAGGCGACGAAACCTGCAGTATCTGGCCAGCTTGCATGACGGCCACACGGTCCGCCATGGTCAGGGCCTCAGATTGATCATGCGTCACGTAAAGTGTCGCGGCACCGACGCGGCGATGAATATCAACAATCTCACGCCGTGTTTGCACGCGAAGCGCCGCATCCAGATTGGAAAGCGGCTCATCCATCAGAAACGCGTCAGGATGGCGAACAATTGCCCGGGCCAATGCCACGCGTTGCCGCTGCCCGCCCGAAAGCTGCCCAGGCTTTCGATCCAATAGCGCGTCCAGGCCGAGTGATTGGGCGGCCTTGAGGACATCGGTGGCTATGGCCGCCCGTTTTTGGGCGAGGCCAGGCATCAAGCGACCAAAAACGGGAAGGCGCTCCACGGTAGAAAGCCGCCGCATGGCGAGAGGGACGGCGATATTCTCCCTCACGGTCAGATGCGGATAAAGTGCATAATTCTGGAATACCATCGCGACATTACGCTCAGCGGCACGCAAAGCTGTGACGTCCCTAGAACCGATGGAGAGTGAACCTGCATCGGCGGTTTCAATGCCGGCCACAATCCGCATAAGGGTGGATTTGCCACATCCGGAAGGGCCAACAAGGGCGACGAACTCACCTGCGGCCACGTCAAGGGAGACATTATCAAGCGCTCTTACTGCCCCGAAATGACGCGATATGGATTTGATGGAGAGGCCATGCACGCGGAGAATTCCTGAATGATCGGAGAATTTCCATTGCAGAGGAAGAATGGCAGTGGTATTTCTGATTTATGATAGTTTTAAGAACGCGAATATGGCGTGGGTGGAGATGGTTCCGAGAAGGCGTAGAAAAATTGATTAGTTAGTCGAAGCTGAGACTATCACTAAATTCTTTGGCCGCCTACAGCGTCCCGCCCGTGGCGTCGCAGCGCGCAGCATGGAATGCGGTCAGGGCGGTTTGCCAATCAGCCTCGGGCGTTGAGCCTAACGTGCGCAGCGGTTTCAGCGTCAGCTTGCTCTGGCTGTAGTATTCGCCTTGCATGTGTGCCAGCCATCTGGAAAGCCCCTGCGCGGCAAGGGCGTCGCTGGCGGAGGCGATTTCCGCCTCACTCGGCTCCGCGCGTTCGAGGGAAACATGCCGCTCATCGGCGCCAAGCACTATTCATTGGTTTTCAGTTTCTGCCTGCATCGTCATTCTCCGTCTTGCGTGACGGACGCTTCGCGCTGTGATGGGGGCTGAGCCAAGCGAAATAGAGCGTTATTTTATTGCAATGAGTCAGGCGTCTTGATCATGATGTGAGGGCCAGAAGCTGCTGCTATCTGGCCCTCGCTCGCCATGTCTAGCGGCGCTTTTTGCTGAGCCTCGCGGCGGTTTGGCCGGCTGCTTAGGCTTCCGCGAGTGAATTGTGGATGGACGGCGCGATGCGCTGAGGTTTGCACCTCAACTGCTGAAATCACACCGAAAGGGTGCAAAACAAGTACAAACCTGAAGGACCCTAGGTTTGCACCCAAGGCATTGAATTCACGGCGCGATGCTGCAAACTGAAACCCATAACTCTATTCTGGCGCTAGCGATGTTGCGCGCGTCTGCTCACCGCACACAATATCGCCAGGAAGGAACCATGGCCTTCACTTCGCGTTGGCCGCAGCTAGAGCAACTTCTCAAGCTTGACAGGAAGCTACGACATGTGGATTCCACAGCGCAACGGGCTTTAGTGCAACAAAGAGCTAAAAACTGGCGCCTCATTGGTGCGATGAAATCCGGTATTGACAGCCCCGCCATCGGGTGATGCCATCGTTCATCCCACAACAACAGTAGGTCACGGTGCAGGACACGGCCCTCCGCGAAAAGCTGCGCAAAATAGAGGCGCTGTTTGCAGGTGCAGCGACGCCCGGTGAGCGCGATGCGGCTGAGGCCGCGATGCTGCGTGTCAGGGCACGCCTCGCTGATATCCAGCGCAACGAACAGCCGGTCGAGATGCAATTCTCGATCCAGGATCAATGGGCGCAACGCCTGTTCGTAGCGCTATGTCGCCGGTACGGGCTGCGCCCTTATCGCCTTCCGCGGCAGAAGCGCAGCACGATCATGGTGCGTTTGCCACGCGCCTTTTCGGACCAGATCCTATGGCCGGAGTTCCTACAGCTGAACGAGGTCCTGCGAGCACATCTCCTGGACATCACCCTCAAGCTGATCCGCGATCATGTGCATGCGGATGCGGGTGATGCTGAGGAGATGACGGAAAAGGGTTGACCACGCGCGCGAGCAGACAGGTGGCAATAGGCACATCAGATGTGTGAAAAAGCGGGCGTTTTGGCTTTCCCTTCTCACACGCGCGCAAGCGACAAAATTGACATTCAGGGGCGAGGATCGGCCCCAGGCGCTGGGCGATCACGCACTGGCCAATTAGCCTTTGCGCGGTACTCCAAATCGAACCCCTGTTGGAATCGTCCGTGACGGCCACCCCTGAACCGCCTGCCGAGGGCTGCGGGGAACAGGCTGAATTTGATGAAGTGATGAAGGCTGCGCTTTGAGAAAGCCTCTGGGCAGAAGACCATATCGCGGCGATGGAAGGAGGCTATCCGGTCTTGGAGCGGTGCCCTGAGTGCTTCAAGGAAACTTATGCGTTCCCCGAAGGAAAGTGCCTTAATCCCGGTTGTGACTTTAGTCTCGACGACTATAAGTGCGCGGTCTGTAGCGACTCTTTGGTGCTGGACGATTATCGCTATGGTGACGGTCTTCTCTGCGGTTACCATGTGCATGTCATAACGAAAGGCGATTGAATGGCGACGCCCACCTTCACCCGCACCATCGGCATAGATTACTCTGGCGCGGAAGTCCCCATCGCCAGCCTGAAGGGTCTGCGCGTTTACCTCGCCGAAGGCAATGCGCCGCCGGTTGAAGTGCCCCCGCCACCCAGCCCGCGCAAATACTGG
>JADCGA010000055.1 GCA_020249265.1 Roseomonas sp. | reverse complement strand
TCAAGCCAAGTGGCACACTTGGCGGCTCGGAAAATGCGATCAAACGACCGAGCATTTTCAAGCCAAGTGGCACACTTGGCGGCTCGGAAAATGCGACCAAACGACCGACCATTTTCAAGCCAAGTGGCACACTTGGCGGCTCGGGAAATGCAACATTTATGTGCAAAAAATTACTCACAGGCCAAGCATCAAGGCCATCCCGGCTGAGGCAAAAAAAAGTGCCATGCCGCCGTTCACCCACCGGTGAATGCGCCCATAAACCTCGACCACGCGCGTGCTCGAAAACACCAAGGCATAGGTGAAAAAGACGAGCATCCCGATAAGCAGGCAACCTGCAACGACAACAAAGCCTGCCCAAGGTGCGTCATCGCCAGACAACCCCAAAGTGATCGTCGTCATCCATACAAGAATCGCCTTGGGATTAGTGATCTGAATACCGAAACCACGGAGATAATGCGGCCAAAGTGACGTGCTACGGAAGCGATTGCCAAAGGTTGGGAGGCGTGTCGCAATACCCGCTACGGCCTGCCGCGCGGCACGAAAAGCCAGCCAAAGTAGATAGCCTCCACCGACGATTCGCAGAATAAAAAATGTCGAAGGCCACAGCAGCATCAAAGCCCCAAGCCCGATGGCCGCGCTGATACCCCAGCATTGTCCGCCAGTAACAATACCGCACGCCATAGCCATTCCTGCCGGACGCCCCTGGTCCAGCGATGTCGCTATGATCGAGAGATTCCCCGGTCCTGGAGTAGCGGTGCCAATGAAGTAGGCAAGGTACGCGATGAAAAGTTGGTCAAGGCTCGGCATCGAGTGCTCCTGATAAAGTATAACGGTTCTCTAACCGGGGCGGATTCAACATGCGGGGTAGCATCACTGCAGAGGCGTGGATGATCGGGCTCGTGAACCAGTGCCAGCTACTTGAGGGTCAGCTTAACGAGTTGCCATGGTTTCCAGCTAATGGAAAAATGTCTCATGACACTTTTTCGAATTTATGAAGCAAGCTACAAAGACTATGTCTTCGACAGTTTTTAGGTGACACGCCTGATGCGTATTGTCTCGCCCTGGAAGCCCCGTCTTGAGGATGTGGATGCATCCGCCTCGGAGCGCTTGATCGAGGCGCTTGCTGCCGACATCCTGAGCGACCAACTTGAAGATGGCGCCAGGCTTCCCGCCCATCGTGACGTGGCATGGAAATTAAAAATCAGTGTTGGCTCAGTGACAAAAGCCTATCGCGCGCTACAGCGCCGCGGACTGATCGAAAGCAGTAAGGGCAGCGGCACTTTCGTTATTGGCCGCAGGCGACCGCAAGGGCCTGTGATTGATTTGTCAGTCAACGCGCCTCCGGCCATGCTGAATGAGCGTGTGCTTTCATCCACACTTTCAATGGCGGCACGAAAGGTGGACTCGTTTTATTTTCTTAATTGCCCGCCGCCTGCCGGGCATGAAAAGCATCGTATGCTGATGGCTAACTGGCTGAGCGGCATCGGTGTCAATGCAAACCCGGGGCAGCTTCTGCTTACCAGCGGTGCGCAACAGGCTCTGGCTGTTGCCTTTGCAACATCAAGCCGCCCAGGCGGTGTTATCCTCACCGAGTGCTTGACCTATCCGGGAGCATTAACCCTTGCGCAGGTCGGTAAATATCGTCTGATGGGTGTCCCCACCGACATTGAAGGCATGATGCCGGCTGCATTGGACGCAATTCTTGCCACAACCAAAGAAACACCATCCGCCCTTTACCTGACGCCGACGCTGCATAATCCGACCGGGGCGACAATGGGGCTCATGCGGCGACAAGAGATCATCAAGACTTGTGAGAAGTATAATATTCTCATCATTGAAGATGATGTTTATGGATTGCTAAAGAATGAAAGCTTGCCGGCTTTGGTAAGCCTTGCGCCGGAACGAACACTTTACGTAACGTCACTCTCCAAATGCCTCTGCCCCGGTTTACGGGATGGTATGCTGCTGGTTCCGCCGCAGCTTGTCCAAAAAGCCCTGTTTACACTGCAGGCAACAGGACTTTCCGTATCGGCGCTTTCCTGCGCCGTTGTGGAACAATGGCTTTACGACGGTACGGCCGAGAATATGCTGTCTTCTATCGGCGCAGAGGCCCTACGGCGCTTGGCCGTCGCGCGGCGTTATCTGTCCAGGTGGATGACGGAACCCTCCGGCAAGAGTTTTCATGTCTGGTTGTCAATGCCACGATCTGAAGCGGAGCGCATCGTTGAGGGCATGGCGCAAGAAGGCGTTCTGTTGACCGCGCCCGCGTCGGTTCTCGTGGATGGAACCGACTCAGAGTCAGGCATTCGCTTGTGTCTGGGTGTTCCGTCTCTGGAGGAGCTGCATCGCGCTCTCGCCATTATGAAACAAAAACTCGAGTGTTCCGGCTACCCATGATTCCCTGCCATGACTCACACTTAGACTGCGTGCCCCGCTTCAATTGACCCGCCGCGCAGGCTTGGGCAGGTGGTGAATTGATCCTGGGCTATGAACGCATCCCTCTCGCCTGTTGTTGCGGGGGAGCCGTGTCAATCAAGCCTATGATGCAAGCCGAAACCTTGCGCTGCTGGCCTGATCTTCGCGCAGCGTGCGCCTGATCGCCTCCGCACCCTCAGCGCTTTGGGGCAGGGCGGCGATGGCGGTGAACCAGGGGAATTCGCCCCGCACCCGTCCCAGAAATAACCGGTCCAGCGCTTCCGCCACCGGCCCGCGTGCGCCGCAGCAGGCGCAGGCTGGCGCATGGGCGCCTTCAAGGGTGAAGACCGCCATGGCGGTGGTCGAGACTTCAGCCGGCGCCTCGGCAAGCAAAGCCATCCCCGGCCCTGGGGTTTCACCCGGCGTTAGCAGGTGGACGGGTATGCGGGCATCGAGTGACCAAGCCATGACAGCAGCCTAAAGGAGTGGCCCATTCAGCGCCTCGGTGATCCCACCTTCGCGCATCGGGCACTAGACATAAGAATATGTTTATGTCTATGTAAAGCCCATGCAGGATGTTCTGTCCCAATTGCGCGGCGCGGCGGAGCCGACACGCCTGAGGCTTTTGGCGCTTTGCGCCCGTGGTGCCTGGTGCGTCACGGAATTGGTGGCGATTCTCGGCCAATCCCAGCCCCGGCTTTCCCGCCATTTGAAGCTTTTGGTCGAAGCCGGCCTGCTGACCCGCACACCCGAAGGCGCCAATGCTTGGTTCCAAATGGCGCCGGAGGCTGATCTGGCCCGCCATATCCTGGCCCGGCTGCCGGAATCGGACCCTTTGCTGGCGGCGGATCGTCGCGCTGCGGCGCGTCTCGCGGCGGAACGTGCGCGCATTGCCTCCGACAGTTTCCGCAGCCATGGCGCGGATTGGGATGAAACCCGCGCCCTTGGCCTGCCGACTGACGCCATTGAAACCGCCCTGCTGCAAGCCCTGCCTTCGGGCCGGTTGGGGCGCTTGCTTGATATCGGCTGTGGCACGGGTGGGGTGCTGGAACGGCTGGCCCCTCGCATCGAAGAAGGGCTAGGCATTGATGCCTCCCGCGAGATGTTGGCGCTGGCGCGCAGCCGCCTGACGGAACGTGGCCTCGCGCATATCGCCGTGCGGCAGGCGGATATGTATCGGCTGCCTTTACCTGATGCCGGTTTTGATGCCGTGACATTGCATATGGTTCTGCATTACGCCGAGGACCCTGCCGCGGCTTTGGCCGAAGCTGCGCGTGTTGTGCGGCCCGGCGGGCGGCTGCTGATCTTGGATTTGGCGCCGCATGACCGTGCCGATTTGCTCAACCGCTATGCCCATCGCTGGCCTGGTTTTGATGATGCCGCGATGGCGGGCTGGCTTGGTGGCGCAGGCTGCACCGCGCCGCGTGTCAGCAGCATTCCCGCATCGCTGACGCTTAGGCTTTGGTCCGCCGAACGCCTGCCGCTTTCCGTTTCCACCCCCGTATCCTGAAGGTTTTCCCATGGCGCGCCCGCATCTTCTCGACGCCCTTCGTGACCGCGTTTTGCTCTGTGATGGTGGCATGGGCAGCCGCGTGCAGGCCCTGACTTTAGAGGTTGAACGCGATTACTGGGGCAAGGAAAATTGTACAGAGGTCTTGAACCTCTCGCGCCCCGACATCGTGCGCGACATTCATCGCGGCTATTTCGAAGCTGGCGCCGATATGGTGCTGACCAATAGCTTCGGCGGTTCGCCAGTGACGCTTGGCGAATTTGAACTTGAAGAACGCGCCTTCGAAATCAACAAGCTTTCGGTGGAATTGGCGCGCGAAGCGGCGGAAAGCTTCGCCGATGGGCGGCATCGTTGGGTGGTCGGTGATATCGGCCCGGGCACCAAACTGCCAAGCCTTGGCAATATCACCTATGACGCGCTGGAAGCGGCGCTGGTGGAACAATGCCGTGGCCTGATTGCCGGCGGTGCGGATGCGTTGCTGACGGAAACCAATCAGGACACGCTGTTTATCAAGGCCGCCGTGAATGCCGCAAAAATCGCGCGCAGGGCGGCGGGTTCCGATATCCCGATTTTCGTGCAGGTCACGGTGGAAACCACCGGCACCTTGTTGGTCGGCCCCGATATCGCCGCCGCCACAACCGTTGTGAATGCCTTGGATGTGCCGTTGATGGGGCTGAATTGTGCCACCGGGCCGCAGGAAATGGCGGAGCATGTGCGCTGGCTTTCGCAAAACTGGCCGGGGCTGATTTCCTGCCAACCCAATGCCGGCCTGCCGGAATTGGTGGATGGCAAGACGCATTATCCTTTGGGCGCGGAAGAACTCGCGGCCTGGATGGAGCGCTTTGTTGTCGAAGATGGCTTGAACCTGATTGGCGGCTGCTGCGGCACTTCCACGCCGCATATCGCAGCCCTTGATGCCATGCTGCGCAAGCTTGGCGGTGCCGCGCATCGCCCGGCGCCGATCAAGCGCAAATTTCATTGGGTGCCATCCGTCGCCTCCCTTTATGGCGCTACTGCTTTACGCCAGGAAAATTCCTATTTCTCGATCGGTGAGCGCTGCAATGCCAATGGATCGAAGGCGTGGCGCGAACGCCAGGCAGCGGGCGATTGGGATGGCTGTGTGGCGATGGGCCGCGAACAAATGGCGGAGGGCTCAAACAGCCTTGATATCTGCACCGCCTTTGTCGGGCGCGATGAAATGGCGGAAATGACCGAGGTGATTCGCCGCTTCACCAGCAGCGTGAATGGGCCCTTGGTGATTGATTCCACCGAAACCCCGGTGATTGAAGCAGCACTCAAGCTGCATGGCGGCAAGCCCATCATCAATTCGATCAATTTCGAAGAAGGTGAGAAAGCCGCTGAGGATCGTATGATCTTGGCGCGTAAATTCGGCGCGGCGGTAATTGCGCTGACGATTGACGAAGTGGGCATGGCGAAAACCGCCGAAGATAAGCTGCGCATCGCGCGCCGCCTGGTGGAATTTGCCTGCGACAAGCACGGGCTGCCGCAATCCGATTTGATGATTGACCCGCTGACCTTCACAGTCGCGACGGGTAATGAGGATGACCGCAAGCTCGGCCTTTGGACGCTTGAAGGCATTCGCATGATCCGGGAAGAATTTCCCGATATTCAGATCATTCTTGGGCTCTCCAATATCTCCTTCGGGCTCAACCCCGCCGCGCGGCATGTACTGAATAGCGTGTTTCTCGATCATGCAGTTAAGGCCGGCATGACGGGCGCGATTGTGCATGTTTCCAAGATCAAGCCCTTGCATCAGATTGCGCCTGAGGAAGTGAAGGTTGCGGAGGATTTGATCTATGATCGCCGCACGGAAGAATATGACCCGCTGCAAAAAATGCTGGAGCTTTTCGCCGGCCGCAAAGCCGCTGATGCCACGGCCAAGAAGCGCGCTGAGACGGTTGAAGGGCGCTTGAAGGACCGCATCATTGATGGTGATCGCAAGGGGCTGGATGATGAATTGGCCGATGCCTTGGCCAAGGGCATCGCGCCGCTTTCTATCATCAATGATGTTTTGCTGGATGGCATGAAGGTTGTTGGCGAATTATTCGGCGCGGGCAAGATGCAGCTTCCCTTCGTTCTGCAATCAGCCGAGACGATGAAAACCGCCGTCGCCTATCTGGAACCTTTTATGGAAAGGGTGGAAGGCCAGGAAAAGGGCACCATCGTGCTCGGCACCGTGAAGGGTGATGTGCATGATATCGGTAAGAATTTAGTGGATATCATCCTGACCAATAACGGTTATCGCGTGGTCAATCTTGGCATCAAGGTGCCGCTCATTGAAATTGTGAATGCTGCGCGCGAACACAAGGCGCATGCCATTGGCATGTCTGGTTTGCTGGTGAAATCCACCGTGGTGATGCGCGAAAATCTGGAAGAAATGTCGCGCCAGGGCGTGGATATTCCCGTGCTGCTGGGGGGTGCCGCGCTGACCCGCAATTACGTGGAAGATGATTGCGTGCGCGCCTATGCTTCCGGCCGTGTTGCCTATGCGCGGGATGCTTTTGATGGCCTGCATTTGATGGATAAGGTCATGGGCAATGGCTTTGATGATTATCTGGCCGCGCTGCAAACCAAGCGTTCCGGCAAGGCGCGCAATGAAAAGCGCACGCTCGGCACCGCAGATCCGCGTGGCTTCGCACCCGTTGATGTGAAATACGCGCAAACCCGCCGCCGGCGTGTGGCGGCGGAAAGTGCTGTGCCAACACCGCCCTTCTGGGGCGCGCGTGTGCTGGAAGCTGCCCCCAAGGCGCTGGTGCCCTTCATCAATGAACGGAGCCTTTATCAATTCCAATGGGGTTTCCGGAAGGCGGGCCGGTCGCTCGACGATTTCCTTGGCTGGGCCAAGCAGGAATTGCGCCCGGTGCTGAAGCGCATGCTGAGCATCACGGAAGAACAAAATATCCTGAAGCCTCAGGCCATTTACGGCTATTGGAAATGCGCGGGGCAGGGCAATGATCTGATCCTGTTCGCGGAAGATGGCGTGACGGAAGTTTGCCGCTTCAATATGCCGCGCCAGCCCAAGGAAGATGGTGATTGCATCGCTGATTTCGTGCGCGACGTGGATGATGGCCCCGCCGCGCGTGATGTGATTGGCCTGCAAGTGGTGACAATGGGCCAGAAGGCGTCCGATATCGCGCGCGATTGGTTTGAGGAAAACCGCTACCAGGATTACCTCTATCTGCACGGGCTTTCGGTAGAAATGGCGGAAGCGCTGGCTGAATATGTCCATAAGCGCATCCGCGCCGAATTGGGTTTTGCCAATCAGGATGAACGCGACATCGAAAAAATGCTCCAGCAGGGCTATCGCGGCGGGCGCTATTCCTTTGGCTATCCGGCCTGCCCGAAGCTTGAGGATCAGGAGGGCTTGCTCCGCCTGCTAGGCGCAGACCGCATCGGCGTATCGCTAAGCGATGAATGGCAGCTCCATCCCGAGCAATCCACCAGCGCCATTGTGCTGCATCATCCGCGGGCAAAGTACTTCTCGGTCTAGGCGTAACGGGGTAAACCCCCGCCATGGTTGAACCTCGGCAATCCAGCGCCGCGCGGATCGCTGCGGGAAGCGTAGTGGTTGCGGTGGCTGTTCTCGCACTCAAGGCGATTGCCTGGTGGGTGACGGGATCCGTCGCGCTTTACGCCGATGCGCTGGAAAGCATTGTGAATGTCGCCGCGGCCATGGCGGCCCTGCTGGCGGTGCGGTTATCCGCCCTGCCGGCGGATGCCAACCACCCTTATGGCCATTCCAAGGCTGAGTATTTTTCGGCCGTTCTGGAAGGCACGCTGATCATCGTGGCGGCGCTGCTCATTTTGCATGAGACCTGGGCGGCCTATCTGGCGCCGCGCGCGCCGGAGCAGGCGGGCATTGGCTTGGCGGTGGCAGCGGTGGCGAGTGGCGTGAATGCCGTTTGGGCGTTTTTTCTGACCCGGCGCGGCAAGGCCTTACGCTCCCCGGCGCTGATGGCCGATGCGCGGCATTTATGGTCGGATGTGGTGACCTCGGTTGGCGTGCTGGTGGGTGTTGGGCTGGTCGCGCTGACCGGGATTTTGTGGCTCGATCCGCTGCTGGCGGCGTTGACGGCGGTGAATATCATCTTCT
Source organism: Roseomonas sp. (assembly GCA_020249265.1). Lineage (GTDB taxonomy): Bacteria > Pseudomonadota > Alphaproteobacteria > Acetobacterales > Acetobacteraceae > Neoroseomonas. Next base: position 25,844 of record JADCGA010000055.1, on the reverse strand, counting down.
CTGGCTTGCGCCTGCTCCGCGAAAGTGTCGGCGGGTTGATGGATGAAGCCGTGCCGCCCGCCACCATGGAACGCATCCGGCGCATTGTGGCTGAACAGGCATCCGGCGCGATTGAGGCGCATGATTTGCGGTCCCGCCATGCCGGGCGACATACTTTTCTGGAATTCCACCTGGTGGTGCCGGGCGATATGCGCGTCAGTGAAAGCCATGAGATTTGCGATAGGATCGAAGCCGCGCTGAAGGCGGAGCTTGAAGGCGCCATCATCACCATCCATGTCGAACCTGAAGGCAAGGCGAAACAGCAGGGGGTGCCGGTGCTGTGAGGCTGGTACGGCGCGGTTTTGGGATTGGCGCGTCGCTGGTGTTGCATGGGCTGGTGGCGGCGCTTTTGTTCCTATGGCCGGCGATTGAGGAATATTCGTCTGATCATGCAGCCGACCAGGGCATTGCGGTAGTTTACGAAGGCGCGCCGGAAATCGGCATGGCGGAATCTCCTGCTGCCCCGCCAGAGGTGGCGGCGGTGCTGCCCGCCCCGGAAGTGCCGCCCCCACCGCCCATGGTCGCCGCGCCAGCGCCCCCGCCGCCACCGCCTCAGCCCGTGATGGCTGCCGCCCCGCCGCCCCCTGCGCCACCGCCCCCTGCGGCCCTGGCAGCGCCCATCCTGCCACCCCCGCCGCTTGAGGAAACGCCGCCACAAATCGCGGAAGCGCAGCCCCAGCCGGAACCCGCGCCGGAACCGGAACAGCCGCGGCAAGTGGCGGAAGTGCCTCCGCCCGCGCCGGAACGCCGCCCGCCGGCGCGGGCAAGCGCAGCGCAGCCTTCGCCTCAGCCGGTGCGGTTGAATGCCGGTTTGCAGGGGATGGAAAGCTTCACGCTTGAAGGGCGCACCACGCCGCCGGAAGCTGCGGATGCAGCGCGCAACCGCCGCCCCCCCTATCCAGAGAGCAGCCGCCGGCGCGGCGAAGAAGGCGTGGTGCGCGTTGAATTATTGGTGGATCCAAATGGGCGCGTTGCGGATGTGCGCATTCTGGAAAGCTCGGGCTTCGGCACCTTGGATGCGGCGGCAGTGCAAGCAGTGCGCGACTGGCGCTTTCGCCCGGCGCAGCGTGCGGGGGTGCCTGTCGCGGGCAGCATCACCACGGCGGTGCATTTCCGCCTTGAAACCGCGCGGCGCTGAAACGACGTATTGGTCTTTGCAGGAATTGAACGATGGTCAAGCTTGATGTGATTATGACGCGCGGCGGCGATGGCGGGGAAACCTCACTCGGTGACGGGGCGCGGGTGCGGAAGGATGCCATGCGCGTTGAAGCCTATGGCACGGTGGATGAGGCGAATGCCTCGATAGGGGTGCTGCGCTTGCATACGTGCGCAGACGCGGCGGCGGATGCGATGCTGGCGCGCATCCAGAATGATCTTTTCGATATCGGCGCTGATCTTTGCGTGCCCGGTGAAGCGGGGGCGCGGCTGCGTGTGGCGGATACGCAATCCGCGCGGCTGGAAGCGGAATTGGCGGAAATGAATAGCGCAATGCCTGCGCTAAAATCCTTCGTGCTGCCGGGCGGTTCTGCGGGGGCGGCGGCAGCGCATGTGGCGCGCACTGTCACCAGGCGCGCGGAGCGCCTGGTGGTGGCTTTGGCAGCGGCGGAAGAAGTGAACCCCGCCGTGATCCGCTATTTGAACCGGCTATCGGATCATCTTTTTGTGCTTGCGCGGCGCCTGAACGGCAATGGCGCCGGCGATGTGCTGTGGGTGCCGGGGGCGACGCGGGGCTAACCCCGCGCGCCTTTAGAATACGCCGCGCAGGCCCAGAATGGCGCTGCGGCCCGGAATGACGAAACCATTGGCCGGTTCATAGCGCCGATTGCCAAGGTTGCGCGCTTCGATGAAGGCGGTGATGTGCTGCGTGACGGGCAGTGATGCGGTCAGGTTGAAGACGAAGCCGCCATCACTCTGGCCTTGGTTCGCGAATTTTCCGTTATCGAGATACAGGTAATCGCGATGATCGCCCATGTAGATGAATTCAGGGGCGATGATCAGTCGCGCATTCGGCACATCCACCCAATCCACCTTGGGCGCGATGCGGGGGGAGAGACTCGCGCTGTTGCGCGGGCGGCGATCAAGAGCCGCGCCATTCGATTCATCGCGGGTTTCCTGCACGGTCCAGGCGGCACGGGCTGAAAAACTGTCTGATGCGCGCCAGTTCACGCCAAATTCGCCGCCTTGGATATGGGCGCGTGAAATATTTTCATTGGTTGATGACGTGGGCGAAGTTCTCTTACTCGCGATAAGATCACGAATGCGGTTTTCGAAGTAAAGCGCGGAAACCGTGAAACCTGCGGCAAGATCGGTTTCAAACCCTACTTCCCAGGCGGTAGAGTTTTCCGGGCGTAGATCGGGATTGCCTCGGAAACGGCTGGAGCTTGAGGCTGATACGCCGTAGCGCTCATAAAGGGCTGGTGCGCGGTAGGCGGTGCCCCCAGAAGCTATAATGCGAGAGGCAACCTCTGGCAGGCTCAACACGCCACCCAGCCGCCAGGTGGTGGCACTATCGAAATCGTCCGGCGCGTCTTGGCGGAGCGCAGTGGTCACATCCAGCCGATCCCAGAGGCGATGCTGCGTGCCGATATAGGCAAATGTACTGCGCTGCGATTTGTCCAAATCCTGGCTAATTGAGCCAAAGCTGAACCCAAGCACCGACTTGGTGAAAGCGCTTTCGTTTTCAGACCCAACGCCAAAGACCAGGTTATTGGCGCTGATCACGCCAAAATCCGCAAGCCTGACCGTATTGTCCCAGGCAAGCCTTTCGCGCCGCCCGCGATAAAGATCATCAGCGGTACTGCTGCTCAGGCTATCGCGCCAATTGGTATAGCGGCGCCGATCTTCGGTGGCCGATAGCGTCACGCCCGTGGTCCAATCACCGCCGAATAATTCAGTCGCGCTCCGAAGAAACCCCATCCAGTTGCGATCATCGCCGCTATAATTCGGATCATCATTCGGGATATTGTCCAGACCGAAACGGTTTTCCCGCATGGTCACCAAGCCATCAAGGCGCGTCATGCCAAGCACATTGGCAGGCGCGGTTTCGCCGAGATTGACGCCAGCGCGTGCGGTGATCACACTGGTTCTAAAGCCGTCCCGCTCTCCCTGATTATTGTAGAAACGGGGCGCCTCGGCGTTTGATCCGCGCGTCGAAAGGCTTTGCCCCGTCACGCCGTAATCCGTATTGCCGATGGTGCCCGCAACGCCCGCCACACCGCGCGCGGTGTAATTGGTGCCGCCGGCAAGCTCTCCATAGGGTTGCGCTTTCCGATCCGCAGGCGCGCGGCGCGTGATCAAATTGATCACGCCGCCAATCGCGGATGTGCCGTAAATCGCGGATACCGGGCCGCGCACCACTTCAATGCGTTCAATATCACCCAGCAGCGTATTGCCGAAATTGAACGCGCCGCTTGGGTGGCTGGCATCATTCATCGGCACACCATCGCGCAGCACCAACACATGGTTGGAATTGGTGCCGCGCATGAAGCCCGATGTCACTTGCCCCATGCCGCCACTGGGCACGATGTTGAAGCCCGGCACGCTCACCAGCGCATCGGCCAGCGTCACATAGCCGCGTTCTTCGATGGTTTGACGATCTATCACCGTGGTCGCAGCCGGCAGGCGTTCCTGCGGCGTGGGTATCCTTGTGGCTGTCACGATGGTTTCAGGGATGCTTGCTGTTTGCGCCCAGGCGGGGGCAAGCGGGGCAAGCGCCAATAACGCGAGAATCCGGTGTTTCATCCGGCATTCCTCCGAGCATAGGTATCAACGCACCCCAAAGCCTTGCGGCCTTGGGGCAATTCCTACGCTGTTCGCAGACGGGGCTGCGCGGGCGTGCCCGCACAGTCTTGGTCCGTTGCATCGGTGCACCCCGCCCGATACGCGCGAGACAACTATGCGCCGGCCGGTCTCCTGGCTCGCGACTTGGAGATTTCTCTCCATCTGCCCGCCTTCTCGCAAAAGATGATGAAATCCGCTTCGCGGCTCTCATCATCCCTTTTTTGAGCGGCTGATTCACGGCTTGGGTGTTCCACCTCCGCCGATCAGACGCACATGCAATGGCATATGGGCCAGATATGGTCGCCTACAGTTGCGGGGGCAGCCGCGGATTGGCGGTGGGTTTCACCGTCTCTCGCGTTCCCGTTTCAGCCCTTTCGGGCCACCGAAGCATGGGGGAAGGCTAGTCAGGCCGCGCTGATCTGTCCAGCGCTATTGACATCAGAAGACGTAGCCCAAAGCCTCAACGCCAAACCAGATAATGGCAAGCAGCACGCCGGTTGCGAAGATATTCGCCAGGATCGTCAGAAGAATGCCAATCCCAACAACTTTGCTGTCATTTTCAACGACGCCAAGTGACATCACAATAGTGCCGAAAGCCGGCGGGCCATTCGTGCCTGGGCCCGGCAAGATCAGCATCAGCGCGGCATAGGCCGTCAGCCACCCCACCACCTTATCAGCGGTGTTATTGGTGAAGGGGCCGGGGCGCGGCCTGACATAGCGTTCTACCCGTGCGAGCAATTTGGAAGACCCTGTCGAAAGCCGCATCACATCCGTGCGCTTCAGGCTTTGCCGCGCAAGAAACCCCGGCAGTTTGGGCTTGCGAAAGCCAAGCCCCATTTGCACGCCGAGTATCAGCATGGGCGTCCCGAAAATGGAGGCCATGCCAGGCAAAAGCCCCGGCAAGCAAAGCATTAAGATCAACAGGCCAAAGGCGCGGTCGCCGAAAGCCTCGGCCATTTCGCCCAGGGTGATGCGTTCACCGGGGCAGCGTTCCACCACCTCCGCGATCAGGCGAGAGATGGGCGCATTCTGATGATTGCCGGCAACCGGGGGCAGCGCATCGTGCATGGCGGGCTGAAGGCGTCCTGAGAAGGTTGTAGGTTACCGAAGCCCGTTACATAACCTTTTGGCGACCGGGCGCAACTTACCTTTGGTTAAACTTGCCGCAAGCCCAAAGCTTCACCGCCCCTGAAAGGCCGGTTTACGCTTTTCCATGAAAGCCTTACGGCCTTCCTTGTAATCGGCGCTATCAAAACAGGCGTTCATGGCTGCATTGATGGCGGCGATGTCGCGCTCCGTCCGGTCCTGCAATACCGCCTGGACGGTGCGCTTATTGGCGTAAAGGGACAGCGGCGCATTCTGCGCCAGCGTCGCGGTCAGTTTGGCGACTTCCGCCGCCAATTGTTCTGCCGGGACCACCTTATTGATCAGGCCAACGCGCTCTGCCTCCTTCGCATCAAAGCGTTCGCCGCTCATCAGGATCATATGGGCATGCGCTGGGCCCACCAGAGAAACCAAGTGCTTCACCATGTCAAAGCCGTAAGCGATGCCAAGCTTCGCCGCCGGAATACCGAATTGGCTGCCTTCTGCGGCCATGCGGATATCGCAGGACATGGCAATACCAAGCCCGCCGCCCATGCAAAAGCCGCGGATTTCCGCAATCACCGGCTTGGCATAGCTGCCGAGCTTGAGCCGCCCGCCGGCGGTCAAGCGGCCATATTCCTTTTGTGCATCGGCATCCGAGCGGATTTTATCAAACTGGCTGATATCAGCCCCGGAAACGAAAGCCTTGTCCCCCGCGCCGGTCAGCACCACGCAGCGGACCGAGGCGTCTTTTTCAAACTCATCCAAGGCCTGGCCCATGCCGTCCCACATCGCGACCGACATGGCATTGCGCTTTTCCGGCTGGTTGAAAGTGATGCGCCCAACGCCGTCCTTGATGTCGGCAAGAATCTTGCCTTCCGCGAATTCCATCTGACTCATCCTTCACTGATCACGCCAAGGGCGCGCAATTGGTCAATTTCGGCGGCGCCATAGCCTGCCTGTTGCAGGATTTCGGCGGAGTGTTCGCCAAGCCGGGGCGGGATGCGCCGCACGCTGCTTTCAATCCCTTCCAAATTGATCGCGGTGCCAACCACATGGGTCAGGCCGCGCTTTGGTGTTGTCATCGGCACTGCCATGGCAAGGTGCTTCACCTGCGGGTCTTCAAACACCTGATCCACCTTATTGATCGGCCCGCAGGGGATGCCGATCCGTTCCAGCAGATCAATCCAATACTCGCTGGGTTGGGTGCTGGTCACTTCGCTGATGGTCTTGTTGAGCCGCGCGCGATCATTGCTGCGGCCCTTCAGCGTTTTCCATTCCTCGACTTCCAGCCAATCCTTGCGGCCCAGTGCTTCGGCAAATTGCACCCACATCTTGGCGGAAGACGCGGCGATATTGATGGGCTTATCGGCAGTCGGGAAAACGCCCATCGGGATGTTCACCGGATGGTCATTGCCGGCCTGGCCGGGAATTTCGCCATCCATCAGCCAGCGCGCCGCTTGCAGATCCAGCATGAACACCATGGCTTCCAGCAGGCTGGTATGCACATAGCGGCCCTTGCCGGTCTTCTCCCGCTGGAACAGCGCCATCATGACCGCAAGTGCCAGTAGATTGCCCGCGGTCAAATCCACAAAGGGAATGCCTGCGCGCATCGGCCCACGGCCGGGTTCGCCGGTAATGGTCATCATCCCGCCCATACCTTGGGCGATCTGATCCACCCCGGCGCGTTCCCCATAAGGCCCAGTCTGACCAAAGCCGGAGATCGAGGCATAGATCAGGCGCGGATTGATCGGCTTCAGATCTTCATAGGCGATGCCAAGGCGGTGCTTCACCTTCACGCGCATATTCTCAACGACAACATCGGCGGAAGCGGCAAGCTTCATCAGCACTGCCTTGCCTTCCGGCGATTTCAGATTAAGCGCGATGGAACGCTTATTGCGGTGCAGGTTCTGGAAATCATAGCCATCGCGATCACCACCGAAGCCATCGGCATTGGCGGGGGGCTCCACACGGATCACCTCGGCGCCCCAATCGGCCAAATGGCGCACGCAGGTGGGGCCAGCGCGGGCGAGTGTCAGGTCCAGAATACGCACGCCCGCCAAGGGCAGGCGCGCTTCGGCGGCAAGTTTATGATCAATCGGGCTTTCGGGCATGTCATTCCTCCGTCCCGGCAAGACTAGGTCGGGCGGAGAGGCAGGGCTAGTGGGGCGCCTTCAGCCTATCTCATGCACTCAAAAAACCCGGTTTCCTTGTCCAATTGCCCATATTCCTTGGCGCGGAAATCATAGCGGGAGACGATGCCCATAACCTTACCGTTGCGTACCACGGGCAAATGCCTGAAGCCGCCATCAGCCATCATATGCAGCGCATCCATGGCATTGCCCTCGGGCGGCAGACAGACCGGGTGGCGAGTCATGGCGTCTGACAGGCGGATTTCCGTGGCGTCCTTCCCGTGGGAGAGGAAATGCACCGCATCCCGCCCGGTGAAAATGCCAAGCAATAGCCCTGCCGGATCCGTCACCAGCACGGCGCCCACGTGGCGGCGATGCATGGCCGCGCAGGCTTCCTGCACGGTCGCATCCGGCCCCATGGTGAGCGGGTTCTGGTCGCGAACCATTTCACCCATGCTGCGGTTTCGCATGGCATTCTCCTGTCTTCGAAGCGCAACATAACCGCAATGACGCTGCGCCGTTATTGACGCAGCGCAAGTTTGACTGTGGCATAATGGCGGGATGCAGCGTGTTGATCTTGCCCTGGTCTTAGCCGTTGATGCCTCATCCTCCGTGGATCGGGCGGAGTTTGACCTGATGATCGGCGGCTATGCCGCGGCCTTCCGGGACGCGGAGATCGCCGCGGCGTTGCTCGCCGGCCCGGCAGGGGCTTCGGCAATGGCTATGCTGTTCTGGTCCGGGGAGCGGGCTCAGGAAATCGCTATTCCCTGGCGGGTTCTGGCCAGCTACGCCGAGGTGGCCGCGCTGGCGGAGGCGATTGAGGCCCTGCCGCGCCTGGTCCCGCCCGGCGCGACCGCTTTGGGGGAGGGGATGGCGGCGGCGCTTGCGCTTTTCGCCGCTGGCCCAAATGAGGCGCGGCGGATGGTTTTGGATGTCTCGGGCGATGGCGCGCATAACCAGGGCCGCCCGCCCGGGCCGATCCGCGATATTGGCGTTCAGGCCGGGATCACCATCAATGCGCTGGCCGTGCTGAATGAAGAACCCGATCTGATGGCGCATTACGCCGCAGAGGTGATTGGCGGGCCCGGCGCCTTCGTCATGCATTGCCCGGATTATGAGGCTTTCGCGGCTGCCATCCGCGAAAAGCTGCGGCGGGAAGTTGCGGGGGTTTTCATCGCCTGATGGGTCTGGCATGGCTTAGTGCATGATGCTGCTCATTCCCGGTCCTGTGCAGACCCGCCCCGAAACCCGCGCCGCCATGGCCCAGGATATCGCGCCTTGGGATCACGGCTTCCGCCCCACCTATGCGCGCATTCGTGAAAGGGTGCGCGATATCGCGGGCGGCATTGCGGGGGAGCATGTGACCCTGCCGCTGCAAGGTTCTGGCCATTTCATCATGGAAGCGGCCATCAGAAGCTTGGCGCCACCGGGGGCGAAGATTTTGATTCCGATGAATGGCGCCTATGCTGATCGCATGGCGCGGCTGGCGCGCGAAGCGGGGCGCGAGGTTGTCACCCTTGACCTGCCCAATACGCGCGGCGCGCGGGCCGGCGATATCGCGCCCGTGCTGGCGGCTGATCCTGCCATTGGTCATGTGGCGCTGGTCTATAGTGAAACCGGCAGCGGCATTGTGAATGACGTGCCGGGCATTGGCCGCGCGGTGCGGCAAGCCGGGCGGCGCATGCTGGTTGATGCGGTTTCCGCCTTTGGCGCGCTGCCGTTCAACATGGCCGAGCACCCCGAGTGCGATGCGCTGATGTTCACGTCAGGCAAATGCCTGGAAGGCATGCCAGGGATGGGTTTTGCCGTGGCCCGGATTGACGCCATCAGGGCCGGGGCAGGGCAGGTAGGTTCCTGGTGCATGGATTTGGCCGATGTGCTGACCCATGCGGAACGTTCGGGCTTCGGGTCCTTCCGCTTTACGCCGCCGGTGCAGGTTTTGGCCGCTTTTGATGTGGCGCTCGATTTGTTCGATGCCGAGGGCGGGCAGCAGGCGCGCCATGCGCGCTACCGCGCCAATGCCGATACGCTTTATGATGGTTTTGCCGCCATGGGCATCAAGCCCTATGTGCCGCGGGAAGAACAGGGGCCGATCATTGTTACGGTGCATCAGCCCGCTGATCCGCGCTTTGACTTTGCCCGCTTTGTGGACGCTTTGAAGGCGCGCGGCGTGCTGATCAGCAATTTCTGGACAACGCCGGAACCGACCCTGCGCATTGGCGCGATTGGCGCGCTGACGCCGGATGATATGCAGCGCGCCATCGCCATTTTCCGCGACGCCCTGGCCGAAGCCCTGCCCGCGGCGGCTTAGCCGTTCCTAATCCAGGCCTTGACAGCCCGCCCCCGACATGGCGATGCGAGGGTGAGCATTCGGGGGGAAATGGCATGGCCACAGATCTTGATATCGCGCGCGCCGCGACGTTGAAGCCGATTGCGGATATCGCCGCGCGGGCCGGCATTCCGGCGGATGCGCTGGAACCCTACGGCAAATACAAGGCCAAGATCGGGCTCGATTTCATCCGTGCCCAGGCAGACAAGCCTGATGGCGCGCTGGTTCTGGTAACGGGCATCAACCCGACGCCTGCCGGTGAGGGCAAAACCACCACCACGGTTGGCCTTGGCGATGCTTTGAATGCGCTTGGCACGCGCACCATGATTTGCCTGCGCGAACCCTCCCTCGGCCCTTGCTTTGGCGTGAAGGGGGGGGCGACGGGCGGCGGCTATGCGCAGGTGCTGCCGATGGAAGACATCAATTTGCATTTCACCGGCGATTTCCACGCCATTACCAGCGCCAATAACCTGCTGGCGGCGATGCTGGATAATCACATCTATTGGGGCAATGAACTTGGCCTGGATGCGCGCCGCATTTCCTGGCGCCGTGCGATAGACATGAATGACCGTGCTTTGCGTGCGATCAATTCCTCGCTTGGCGGTGTCGCCAATGGCTTCCCGCGGGAAGATGGCTTTGACATCACGGTGGCTTCCGAAGTCATGGCGGTGTTTTGCCTCGCCCGCGATTTGCCGGATTTGCAGCAGCGCCTGGGCCGCATGGTGGTGGGGCAGACGCGGGATGGAAAGCAGATCACGGCGGCCGATGTGAAGGCGGATGGTTCCATGGCGGCGCTGCTGCGTGACGCTTTCGCGCCCAACCTGGTGCAGACGATTGAGGGTTCCCCCGCGCTGGTGCATGGCGGGCCGTTTGCGAATATCGCCCATGGTTGCAACAGCGTGATGGCGACGCGGCTTGGGTTGAAATTGGCTGATGTTGTGGTGACGGAAGCGGGCTTCGGTGCCGATCTGGGCGCCGAGAAATTCCTGGATATCAAATGCCGTCTGGCTGGGTTGAACCCTTCCGTTTGTGTGATTGTCGCCACCGTGCGCGCGCTTAAGATGCATGGTGGGGTCGCGAAGTCTGACCTTGGGCGGGAAGATGTGGCGGCGGTGACGCGCGGCATCTCCAACCTGGCGCGCCATGTCGAGAATATGGGTAAGTTCGGCCTGCCAGTGGTGGTGGCGCTGAACCGCTTCACCTCAGATACCGATGCGGAAATCGCCGCGGTTCAAGCGGCTATTCAGGCAGCGGGGGCGGAAGCCATCCTCTGCACCCATTGGGGCGATGGCGCGAAGGGCGCGGCGGATTTGGCGCGCGCTGTGCAAGCACATATTGCAGCGAAATCCGCACGCTTCGCGCCGCTTTATCCGGATGCCATGCCTTTGGCCGATAAAATCCGCACCATCGCGCAGCAGATTTATCGCGCGCGGGATATCGCGCTACCGGCTGATGTGGCGAAGCGCCTCGCGCGGTTTGAGGAACTCGGCTTCGGCCATCTGCCGGTTTGCATCGCCAAGACGCAATATTCCTTCAGCGCCGATCCCACAAAGCTCGGCGCGCCGGTGGATCATGTGCTGCCGGTGCGTGAAGTGCGGCTTTCCGCCGGCGCTGGCTTTATCGTCGCGGTTTGCGGGGACATCATGACCATGCCTGGCCTGCCACGCCGCCCGGCGGCGGAGACCATCGGCCTGGATGGGGAAGGGCGGATTGAGGGGCTTTTCTGAGGGGGTTCTTCCGGCCTAGCCTTGCTGCCGGAGGATTTGGCCATGCTCAACATCACCCCCCTGCAACCGCTTTTCGCTGCGCGCATTGAAGGCATAGACGCCGCGCGGGAAGTGCCAGCGCCTGTGATGGCAGCGCTGCGTGATGCGCTGGACCGCTACGCGGTTTTGGTGCTGCCGAGCCAGCGCCTGGATGATGCGGCGCAAATCGCCTTCAGCCAGGGTTTCGGGGCTTTGGAAATGACGCGTCCCGGCGCGCTTGGCGCTGGCAGTGCCGTGATTGTGCTGAGCAATCTCGGCCCCAATGGAGAGATTGTGGCGCCGAGTGACAAGCAGGTATTGAACAATAAGGCCAATCGGATTTGGCATCATGATTCCTCCTTCAAGCCCATCCCGGCGCGGGCATCACTGCTCTCAGCGCGGCAGATTCCAAGCGCGGGCGGCAATACGGAATTCGCCTTTATGCGTGGCGCCTTTGCAGCCCTTGATGCGGCGGAACAGGCTAGGCTGCGTGGCATGGTGGCTTTGCATGATTTCGGCTGGTCTCGGTCCCGCGTTGATCCTGCGTTGGTGACGGAAGCGGAAAAGACGCAGCATCCACCCGTGCGCCAGGCGGTGGTGCTGGAAGAAAACCCTTATGGTCCCGCGCTATACTTGGGTGCCCATGCGCGCAGCATTGAAGGCATGGATGAATCGGAAAGCCGCAAGCTGATTGAGCGCCTGATGGCGCATGCGACTGAGGAGCGCTTCATCTATAGCCATCGCTGGTCGCCGGGCGATTTGCTGATTTGGGATAATCGCGCCGTGCTGCACCGCGCCACCCCCTTCGCGAGCACGACAGAACGCCGCCATATGGTCCGCACCACGGTGGCGGGGCAGCGGCCAACAATCGCGGCCGCCGCCTGATCGTTACGCCTTCCGCCGTGCGCCCACGATCACGCCATCGGCTTCCAGCGCGGCGATCTCGGCCTCGCTGAAGCCACGCGCCAGCAGCACTTCCCGCCCATGCTGGTTGAAGCGCGGCGGGCGCGTGCGGGCACCACCAGGCGTGCGAGAAAGCTTGATCGGCGTATTCAGCGCGCGGAAGTCACCGATATCCGCGACCATGTCACGGAAGGCGGTATGGTCAGCGGCCATGGCTTCATCCACATGCAGCACCGGCCCAGCAGGCAGGCCAACCGCCAACATGCGCCGCGTCAGATCATGCCCATCTTCGCTGGAAAAACGCTTTTCCAGGATGTCCGTCAGCGCATCACGATTGATCACGCGCGCGCCATTGGTGGCGAAGCGTTCATCCTTCGCAACGTCAGGGATGCCCAGGAATTCGCAGAATTTCCGAAAGGCCGGGTCATTGCCGGCGGCGATGAAAATCTCGCAGGTTTTCGTCTTGAATTTGGAATAGGGCACCAGATTCGGATGAGGATTACCCGTGGCCTTGGGGCGCTTGTCAGACAGGAAGTAATTCGCCGCATGGGGGTGCAGCAGCGCCATGCCGCAATCATGCAGCGTCATGTCGCAATATTGCCCTTGCCCTGATTTTTCCCGCTCATGCAGCGCCATCAGAATGGCGATGGTGGAAAACAACCCCGTGGCAATATCCACAATCGGCGTGCCGAGCCGCGTCGGCCCGGAAGTCTCCGTGCCATTGATGGACATCAGCCCGACCATGGCCTGCAATACCGCATCATAACCGGGGAAGCCGCCCAAAGGCCCTTCGCCGCCAAAGCCGGATACGCGGCAATGGATCAGGCGCGGAAAGCGTTTTGACAGCACCGCCTCATACCCCAGCCCCCATTTTTCCATGGAGCCAGGCTTGAAGTTTTCTACCAGCACATCCGCACCTTCCAACAGGCGCAGCAGCACTTCCTTGCCGGCGGGTTTGGACAAATCCAGCCCCACGCTTCTTTTGTTGCGATTGACGCCAACGAAATAGGAAGCATCGCCGGCGCTATCGAAGGGGGGACCCCAATCGCGCACTTCATCACCTTGCGGGGGTTCAAGCTTGATCACCTCGGCGCCATGATCGGACAGCACCATGGTGCAATAAGGGCCACCCAATACGCGCGTGAGGTCCACGACGCGGAGCCCCGCCAAAGCGCCGGCTGAACGCGCCAGGCCCTTGGTGGCAATGCTTGCATCATTCATGCGGCTTGTTTCCTGCCAAAGACCCGGGCGCAGAATTCCGGGTAGGTTTCCATCATTTCATCGCAAATCGGCCCGCGCAGCAGCGCGAGTTCTTCTGTGGTTGGGTCTGGCGTGAAGGGCACATCGCCCGTCACGTCAAACGCGAAGCCCGTTGCTTCGCGTACGCTTTCCACCGTCTCACCGGGATGCACACTCTCCAGCGAAAACTGTGCGCGATCAGGGTGGAAGCGGAATACGCAGCGCCCCGTGACCAGCGCCTGCGCCGTGCCGCGGCGAAACACGCCGGGCGGGGAGACACCAGGGGCGGAGATGTTATCCACCTTCTCCACAAAAACGCGTGGCGTGTGTTCTTCCCGGAACAGGATGGTGCGCGGCGTCATGAAGTACATGAAGGCGGAACCGAAGCTGCCGGGAAAGCGCACACCCATGCCGGGCCATTCGCCGGTGCCAACCAGATTGAGATTGGCGCTGCCATCAATCTGCCCGCCGCCCAGGAAGAACAGATCAATCCGCCCCTGGCCGGTCAGGTCAAATAATTCGCGCGTGCCTTCCGTAAACGGATTGCCGCTGCGCTTATGCAGCAGCGAAAGCCGCACGGGATTGCCCTGCTTTTTCACGAGCCAACAGGCCGCCGCCGGCATGGGCGATGCCGCACCCACGGCGATATGGCGGGCGGGCGGCGCGCTCGGGTCCAGGATCAGCTTCGCCAGCGCAACGGCGATGCGTTCTTCAAGCTTGATGTCGGTCATTCTGCGGCCTGCGCCTTCTGTTCAAACACTTCACGCGCGCACCAGCCGGCAAAGCCTTCTTCGCTCCGCGCCATGCGTGCGTATTCGCTGACATAAGCACCATCAAAGCCATATTCATCAAGCAGCGCCACCGGGCGCGCGCCGCGTTCGGCAATGGCGATGCCGCTGATATAAGTGGCGTTGATAGCACCGGAAGCGAGGCGTTCATCTTCCAGGAAATTGCCCGGCACCACGCGTTCCACCGTGACCAAGGCGCGCTTGGACGCATGGGCGATGGTGGCGCATTCACGCCGCCGCCCGACCCAGACATTGCCTTCCTCATCGGCCATCAGCGCGTGGAAACAGACGAAATCAGGGTTCAGCGCGGGCAGCAGCACAATCGGGTCTTCGCCATCCGTCGCGAAGGGGTTTGGCACCACTTTCCAATCTGGCCGATTGGCCAGGATATCGCTGCCGATCAAGCCCCGCAGCGGCATGAAGGGCACGCCTTTTTCAGCGGCTTGCAGCATGGTGTGAATGGCGGGGCAGGTGGCATCAATCACCTTGATGCTGCCCGCGCGCAAGGCAGCGCTGAAGCGCGGCGCGAAGCCTGCCTCACCGAGCGAAACTGCGCTGGTCTGCACGCTGGTGACGCAGCCAGCGCCGATCAGGATATCCGTGGCAAAGCCCGAAACCGGCACGCCCACCAGGCGCAGATTACGCACCCCGCGCCGGATCAACGCCTTGGCCAGCGCGACCGAGGGCAGGGAATTATCGGGCGGCAAAGCGAGCATGGCCCCATCGGGCACCTCGGCGGCCAGCGCTTCCAGGCTGATCGGGTTCATGGCGTTCTCCTTTGCTGGTCATGCTACCGGGCGCAGCCTGCGCAAGCTAGGGGCTGGTGCGGGCGCAGGGCTGGGCTAGAAGGCACCTATGGAACCCGCGACGCTCAGTTCAGAACGCCTGATCCTCCGCCCCTGGCGGGATGAGGATCTTGACCCGCTTTTCGCCATCAATGGTGATCCGGAAAGCATGCGCTATTTCGCTGCCACCATGAACCGGGCGGAAAGCGATGCCTGGGCGGCGCGAATGCGCGCGCATTTTGCCGAACATGGCTGGGGTTTGTGGGTGGTGGCGGAAGCCACGACAGGCGCTTTCGTCGGCGTGGTCGGGCTGATGACCATTCCCTGGCAGGCGGATTTCACGCCGGCGGTGGAAATCGGCTGGCGGATCAGCGCGCGCTTTCGCCGCCAGGGCTATGCCGAAGAAGCCGCGCGCGTCGCCTTGGGCTTTGGCTTCGCGACACTTGGCCTGCAAGAGATTGTCGCCTTCACGGTGCCCGGCAATGTCGCTTCCTGGAAGCTCATGGAAAAGCTCTGCATGGCGCCGGCAGGCGAATTCGACCATCCGCGCCTGCCAGAGGGGCATCATTACCGGCGCCATTTGCTCTATCGCATGCACCGCGCTGACTGGCGTGACGGCGCCCGCTTGGGGTGATAGAGCCTTCCCGCCCAAGCCCGCTGCAAGGATTGTCCGCCATGCCCGTCTCTCGCCAGGAACTTCGTGACGCCATGGCCAGGCTGGGGGCGGCGGTGAATATCATCACCACGGATGGCGCGGCGGGGCAGGGCGGCATTACCGCAACTGCCGTCTGTTCCGTGACCGATGATCCGCCAACCTTGCTTGTCTGCCTCAATCGCACCAGCCCGCGCAGTGCGACTTTCCTGAAGAATGGCGTACTTTGCGTGAATACGCTCGCCGCCGGACAGCAGGGCGTTTCCGATGCCTTTTCCGCGCCGAGCGGCGCATTGGACATGGCAGCGCGCTTTGCTGCCGGGGCATGGACCAACCTGGCCACCGGGGCCCCCGCGCTGGATGGCGCTGCGGCGAGTTTCGATTGCCGGATTACGGAAGTGATGGAACAAGGCACGCATAGCGTGGTCTTCGCAAGTGTTGAGGCAGTGCGCTTTGCCGAAATGCAGGCCGGCTGCCTGATGTATTACGCCCGTGGCTATCACGGCTTGCCAGTGCCGATGGCGTGAAAACCCTTTACACAGCCAAGGCCTCCGCCTAACCCCCGGCGCCAATGTCCTTCTTTGAAATACTGCCGCCTTCGGTCCTGTTCTTCGCGCTTGGCTTCGCGGCGGCTGCGCTGCGTTCTGATCTTTCCGTGCCGGATGCTTTGGCGAAAGCCCTCTCGCTTTACCTGATGATGGCGATTGGGCTGAAGGGCGGCATTGCCATTGCGCAGCCAGGCGCCTCGGCAGGGCTGATCCCAGCCCTGGTGCTGGGCATTGCGCTTTCGGCCTTCCTGCCCCTGCCGGCTTATGGGTTGCTCCGCGCCGCAACGCCTTTGGATAAGGCAACGGCAGCGGCGGTCTCGGCGCATTATGGCTCGGTCAGTGTGGTGACCTTTGCTGCGGCGGTCGGACAATTGAACGCGACCAATACGCCCTATGAGGGCTTCATGCCCGCCGTACTGGCGGCAATGGAAACCCCGGCCATCCTGACCGCTTTGCTGATCGCGCGGCGCGGTGGTGCGGCGACTTCAGGTGGCGCGCGGGAAATGGCGCGAGAGGTGTTTCTGAATGGGTCTGTCGTGCTGCTGCTTGGTGCGTTTTTGATCGGCTGGCTGGGCGGCGCTGCGGCGGACCGGCAATTGGCGCCTTTCATTACCGCGCTGTTCCCAGGTGCGCTTTGCCTGTTTCTGCTGGAGATGGGGATCACCGCGGCGCGGCGTTTGCGTGATAGGGGCAGGGGGCTGGATGTGCGGCTGATCGCCTTTGCCATTCTGATGCCGCTGATCGGCGGCGCAGCGGGACTGGCGGGTGGCTGGCTGATTGGACTCTCCACCGGGGGGCTGGGGCTGATGGCGGTGCTGGGCGCCTCGGCTTCCTATATCGCGGTGCCGGCAGCGATGCGCCTTGCGCTGCCTTCCGCCGATGCCGGGATTTACGTGACCCTTTCCTTGGCGATCACCTTCCCCTTCAATGTGCTGGCTGGCATCCCGCTTTGGCTTTGGGCGGCGCGGCTGGCCACACAATAATCAAAGGGAGACGGGACAATGCACGCGCGCAAAAGAATCGAAATTGTCGTGGAGGCGGTGCGGGCAGAGGCGGTGACCTTGCTGCTGGATCGCATGGGCGCCACGGGCTGGACGATTCTGCCCGTACTCGCCGGGCGCGGTCATCAGGGCATTCGCCGCGCCGGCGATCCGGGCGGGGTGGATGATAATGTGCTTGTGCTGTGCATTACGTCAGCCGAGGTCGCTTCGCGCGTGCTGGCGGCGGAGGGCGAATTGCTCGGTGCCAGGCCAGCGATTGTAACGCTAACGGATTGCCAAGTGCTGCGGGCGGATCACTTTTGATCGGGTTTTGGTTGACCTCGGGCGCTTCCAGGGCCTAGGGAATGCGCGTGCGAAGAGCATGTGGGAGGAATTCCAGCATGGCTGCTGCCAAGCGGCTGCTTGGGCTTATGGGGCTGTTCCTGGCGGCTTTCCCGCATGTTGCATTGGCAGCACCGGATGCCGCCGCCGCGCCCAATGCCGCGCGCCAGCAACGCCCCGCCGCCACCAATGCCGCCGCGCGTCCAGCGCCACCCGCCTTGCCGGAACCCTGGGGCCTTTGCAGCGCCGCCATCGCGGCGGCGGAGCGCGATGCTGGGATGCCGGCGGGCTTGCTCGGCGCCATCGCCAAGGTTGAAACCGGGCGCCGTGCGCCGGATGGCAGCGTGCAGCCCTGGCCTTGGTCCTATAACGCTGCCGGTGATGGCCGCTACGCCGCTTCGAACGCCGAAGCGCTTCAGGAAGTGCGCGCGATTCAGGCGCGCGGCGTGCGTTCGATTGATATTGGCTGCATGCAGGTCAATCTGCTGCATCACCCGGATGCTTTCCCGAGCCTGGAAGCTGGCTTCGACCCCACAACGAATGTCGCCTATGCGGTGCGCTATTTGCGGAGCCTGCAGGCGCGCACTGGCGATTGGCACCAGGCCGTGGCGCTTTACCATTCCGCGACACCGGAACGCGGGCTGATCTATCAGCAGCGGGTGATGGCAGCACTGAGTGGCAATGGTTTTGTCCCTGGCACCGCGCCTGGGGTTATTCCCCTGCCAGGGCCTGCCATGGCAGGGCTATGTGCTACTGGCCGCGGCGCGGTGATGCTGATTGGTGCGCGGGAGCCCAGCCTGAAACCCGTGCCGACCACGCCCGAGGTTGAACTTCGTATGCGTGGCGGCGGCACCCCTGGCCCAGCGGCGCGGACGCGTATCGTTTGCTTCCCCCCCAAGGCCGCGAATGCAGCGACGGAAGTGGCCGAGGCGCGCCCGGCGGGGACTGGTGCGCGGCGCTAGCCTTCCAGCCGCGCCAGCCCGCCCATATAGGGGCGCAACACTTCCGGGATAGCGATGGTCCCATCCGCTTGTTGGTGCGTTTCCAGCACGGCAATCAGCGCGCGCCCAATCGCCACACCAGACCCATTCAGCGTATGCACAAAGCTGGTGCCCTTGGCGTCCTTGGCGCGGTAGCGCGCCCCCATGCGGCGCGCCTGGAAATCCCGGCAATTGGAGCAGGATGAAATCTCCCGCCACGCGCCCTGGCCTGGCAGCCAGACTTCCAGATCATAGGTGCGTGCGGCGCCAAAGCCGGTATCGCCGGCGCAAAGGATAATCCGCCGCCACACCAGGCCCAATTCCGTCAGCACGCGTTCTGCGCAGCGCGTCATGCGTTCATGCTCGGCGTCGCTGTCTTCCGGCTTCACGATGGAAACCAGCTCCACTTTCGCGAATTGATGCTGGCGCAGCATGCCGCGCGTATCACGCCCGGCGCTGCCCGCTTCAGACCGGAAGCAGGGCGAAAGCGCGGTCAGGCGCAAGGGCAGATCAGCCTCTGCCTTGATTTCCTGCGCGGCGAAATTGGTCAGCGGCACTTCCGCCGTTGGGATCAGCCAGCGGCCATCGGTGGTGCGGAACAGGTCTTCGGCGAATTTCGGCAATTGGCCGGTGCCATACATGGTGGAGTCATTTACCAGCAGCGGCACGGCGCTTTCGGTATAACCGTGGGCCTCCGTATGCAGGTTCAGCATCCATTGTCCGAGTGCCCGTTCCAAGCGCGCAAGCGGCCCCTTCAGCACAGTAAAGCGCGCCCCGGCCAGCTTCGCGGCGGTTGAGAAATCCATCAACCCAAGCGCTTCGCCCAATTCAAAATGCTGCTTGGGTGTGAAGGAAAATTCCGGCTGCGCGCCATGCAGATGCTGCACAACATTGGCGCTTTCATCGCGCCCATCAGGGACTTCGGCATCAAGGATATTGGGGAGTGTTTCCAGCACGGCTTGTTGTGCGGCCTCGGCCTTCGCGGCTTCCGCTTCAAGGGCCGTCATGTCATCGCGCAGTTGCACCGCTCCGGCTTCCAGCGCCGCGGTATCGGCGCCTTGGCGCTTGGCCATGCCGATATCCTTGGAAAGCGCATTGCGCCGCGCCTGCTTTTCCTGGAGTGCGGTTTGGGCGGCGCGCCGCGCCTCATCATGCGCCAGAATGCCCGCCGCCGCCGGGGCAATGCCCCGCCGTGCCAAAGCCGCATCGAAAGCCACCGGGTCGGCGCGCAATTGCCTTATGTCATGCATCTTGCAGAATCTTCGATGGGTTCGTTAACTCTTGTCGGCTTCGGCTTCGGACTTCTTCGCCATCCAGCTCGCCGTCAGGATAGAAATTTCATAAAGCAGGATCAGCGGCACGGCCAAGCCGATCTGGCTGATCACATCAGGCGGTGTCAGGATTGCGGCGGCCACGAACATGCCAACAATGGCGTAACGGCGGCCTTTTCTCAGGCTTTCAACATTCAAAATACCCACACGACACAAAAGCGTGAGCAGCACCGGCAATTGGAAAGCAATGCCAAAGGCCAGGATCATATGCATGACCAGCGAGAGATATTCGCCGACCTTCGCTTCCAACTGCACCGGAATACCGCCTGATCCGGGCATGGTTTCGAAGGAAATGAAGAATTGCCAAGCCAGCGGGAAGATGAAGTAATAGGCCAGCGCCGCACCCGCCAAAAACAGGAAGGGTGATGCGATAAGGAAGGGCATAATGGCCCGCTTTTCGCTGCGATAGAGCCCTGGCGCCACAAATAGCCAAAGCTGTGTCGCCCACATGGGGAAGGAAAAGAATACCGCACCGAAAAACGCCACCTTCAAATAGGTGAAGAAGGCTTCATAAAGTGCTGTGAAGATCATGCGCCGATCAGCGCCACCCTGCTTGGCCAGCACATCGGCCAAGGGCTGCGCGAGAAAGGCGTAAATCTGCGCCGAAAAATAATAGCACACCGCAAAAGCTGCCGCGAAACCCCCGACAGACCAAAGCAGCCGCGTACGCAGCTCCTTCAAATGGTCCATCAAAGGCATCGCCTTATCGTTTATTTGATCGTCATCCCGGGTGGTGGACACGGAAATTCCTCAAGCGCTGGCGGCGGGTGGGGTGGATGACGAAGCGGGCGAGGCCGGCGCGGG
Organism: Roseomonas sp.; assembly: GCA_020249265.1. Classification (GTDB taxonomy): domain Bacteria; phylum Pseudomonadota; class Alphaproteobacteria; order Acetobacterales; family Acetobacteraceae; genus Neoroseomonas. The sequence goes on along the minus strand of JADCGA010000055.1, from coordinate 5,384 downwards.
TCCAGGCGCGGGCGGCAAGGGGGCGGCAAAGCGCGCGACTGTGGGCGGCACAAAAGGGGGCGCGTCCGGTGCGGGCGGCAATTCCGGCGGGACATAAGGCGCGGGCGGCGGCGGCATGAAAGTATCGCGCAGCGGGTCATCGGCCATGGTTTTTTTCAGCGTGCCATCCGAATCCACGGTTTTTTCGATCTCGCCCTTGATGTCGAAGCTGCGGATATCGTTGATGGTGCTCTTCATTTCCTGGATGGAATTGCGCACATCATCAAGCTTCGCTTCGCGCACCAGCTCATCCGCCTGTTGCTGGAATTCGCCAGCCATACGGCGCAGCTTCTGGACGCCCTTCGCGACACCGCGAATGGCCTCCGGAAGATCCTTCGGACCTATGACGACAACGGCCACCACCGCGATCACGGCGATTTCTGACCAGGCGAGGTCGAACATGCTCTCCTTTGTCCGCACGCTTCAATCCGGCGGGGATGAACCCGTTAGCAGGAAGCCGGATGCGCGCCAACCGCCCTGATATGGCGCGTCGCTCGCTTGAATGAAAGCCGTGTCATGCCTCGGCGCGTGGGAAGACAAAGGCGCGTTCCGGGTCAAGCGAAACGGCGATTCGCTCCCCACGCCTGAGCCGCCGCCCCGGGGGCAGCCTGGCATGCAGGTGCAAAAGCCCGCCCGCGCCATCCGGCAGGGCAAGATGCGCTAGGGTGGTGGAGCCTAGCAGGCGGAAGGCTTCAACCTCCACTACCGGGCCTTCAGCGCCGAGCTTCAGCCCCTCTGGCCTCACCAGCACATCCACTTCGGCGCCTTCGGCGAAGCCCGGCGCGGGCAGGGTGCCGAGCGCGGTTTCCGCCTGGCCGGCAGCGATGCGGGCGGGCAGGCTATTCACCTCACCCAGGAAACCCGCGACATAGCGATCCGCTGGCGCCAGATAGAGCGCTTCGGGCACGCCCACCTGCAAAATCCGGCCTTCGCGCATGAGCGCGATACGATCACCCATGAACATGGCTTCTTCGGAATCATGCGTGACCAGCAGCGTCGCGATGCCGGCTTCCTGCAACACATGCAGCGTGTCATCGCGCACTTTTTCACGCAGCCGCGCATCCAGGCTGGCAAAAGCCTCATCCAACAGCAGCACCGCCGGGCGGGGGGCGAGCGCGCGGGCCAGGGCCACGCGCTGCTGCTGCCCGCCTGAGAGCATATGCGGAAAAGCATTCTGGAAGGCTTCCAGCCCTACGCGGGCGAGCGCATCCATCACACGCCAAACCCTTTCGCCGCGCGGTGCGAAGCGCAGCCCGAAGGCAACGTTTTCCGCCACAGTTAAATGCGGGAACAACGCGTAATCCTGGAAGACAAAGCCAATATGACGCGCTTCGGGCGGCACCTCCAGCCCCGCTTCGGCAATCAACCGCCCGCTGATTTCAATCCGGCCATGTTGCAGGGGCTCCAACCCCGCCGCCAGTCGCAACAGCGTGGTTTTGCCGCAGCCGGAGGCGCCGAGCAGGCAGACAATCTCGCCCGCCGCGACACTGAGATCAATGCCGGCCAGAACCTCCCGCGCGCCATAGGCATGGCGGATATCGGCGAAGCTGAGGCTCACCTTTGGCTGGCTTCCTCGGCGGCTTCGGGGGTAGGCGCCGGGGCTTCCTCGGCTTCCTCGGCGGTACTGATGGGGGCGTTCAGGCCGGGCAGGGGTGGCGCATCGCCTGTCACCAATTCTTCCTTGCGCGGCAGATCGGCCAGGGATTTCAGGGAGAATTGCTCCAGAAACTTCGGCGTGGTGCCCCAAAGCGTGGGCCGCCCCGGCACTTCACGGCGCCCGCGCGGCGCCACCAGGCCAAGCTCCAACAGCGATTCGAGCGTGGTTTGCGCCAGCGTGGCACCGCGGATTTCCTCCACATCGCCCCGCGTGCAGGGCTGGTGATAGGCGATGATGGCAAGCGCTTCCATAGCCGCGCGCGGCAGGCGGCGCGGGCTTTCCACCACCTTGGTCAGTCGGGGTGCTAGGTCTGTGGCGGTACGGAAGGCATAGCCACCGCCGATTTCAGTCAGCACCACGCCGCGCCCTTCATAGGCCGCCGCGAGGGCGGCGCAGGCGGAGGTTGCCGAAACACCTTCCGGCAGCACCGTGGCCAAGGTCTGCGGCGATACCGGGCGATCGGCAGCGAAAATCACTGCCTCTGCGATGCGAATCGCCAGCGCCATGGTCGCTTCATCGGGCGCTGCTGGCGCTTCCGGTGCCGGCGCTTCGGCTTCAGTCGGTTCTTCCATCGCTGACCTCTTCTTCTGCCCGGCGGCGGATCATGATCGGCCCGAAGGCCGCTTCCTGTTGCAATTCTATCCCGCCGCCACGCGCCATTTCCAAGCCTGCAATCAAGGTGCTGGCCAAGGCGGCGCGCTGTTCCACCGGATCGTCAAAGCCTTCCGGCAAGAAGGCGCGCAATTCGGACCAACTCGGCAAGGCGCCGACCAGCTTGGTCAGCCGATCCAAGGCTTCCTGCACGGTGAAAAGCTTGCGCGGCTTGGGGCGATAGGGCCGCGCAGCCAAGGCACGGCGCCGCCCCGCTACATAGGCCTGCAACAGCGCCGGCAGATCGGCAGAGATGCCGGAACGATCTTCCACCTTCAGCCGTTCCGGGGCGCCGCGGGCAAAGACATCATGGCCAAGCCAGGGCCGACGGTTCAGCCAAAGCGCGGCGGCGCGCATGCGTTCAAGTGTGGCGAGCCGATCGGTCAAAGCCTCGGCCAGGGCTTCGGCGTCTTCGCCTTCCACCTGTTCGGGCGGGATCAGCAGGCGGGATTTCAGCCAGGCGAGCCAAGCGGCCATCACCAGCCAATCGGCGGCCAATTCCAGCCGAATGCGACGCGCGCCTTCGATCACCGCCAGGAATTGCTCCACCAGGGCCACGATGGAAATCTTGGCGAGGTCCACCTTCTGCGCCCGGGCGAGTTCCAGCAGCAGATCTAGTGGCCCTTCATAGCCTTCAAGCTGCAATTGCAGGGATGATTCGCTCATCGGCCCCGTTACCCGTGTCCGGTGAGCATGAGAACGAAATCGAAGGCGGGCGCAACCACCCCCCGGAAAAACCAACCCATGGGGTCATAGCCGGGGACCAAATGGGGCAGGATAAACAGGCCAAACATGACCACCAGCAGGCCAAAGGGTTCTATGCGCGCCAGCGCCAGAGCAGGGGTGCGGGGCAGAAGCCCGACCGCAATGCGCCCGCCATCCAAGGGTGGCAGGGGAAACAGGTTGAACAGGCCAAGCACAAGATTGGCCAGGATGAACAGGCCAAAGGCGCGATAGGCAAAGGCGGTGCCCTCTGCCCCCGGGCTGGCCTGCCAGGGTTCCACCACATGGGCCGCCAGCCCCGCTGTCAAAGCGAGCGCGAAATTTGTCGCCGGCCCCGCCGCCGCCACCGCCACCATGCCATAGCGCGGGTTGCGGAGCTGCCAAATATTGACCGGGACAGGCTTGGCCCAGCCGAACATGGCTTCCACGCGGCCAATGGTAAGCAGTTGGGAGACCAGCAAAAAACCCGGCAGCAGGATGGTGCCGACCATATCCACATGGCGGATCGGGTTCAGGCTGAGCCGCCCCGCCCGGGCTGCCGTGTCATCGCCCAAAGCACGCGCAGCATAGCCATGCGCCGCTTCATGCAGCGTGATGGCGATGATGGTCGCGAAGACCGAAGCCGCCAATTCGGGCAGCCAAGCGGGCATGGGGTCTCTCCCTGGGGGTAGGGTTGCCGGGATAGACGGGAAGAAGGGCGAAGGGAAGCAGAGAGCCTTTAGCATGCGGTCGAAATGGCGGCAGCCACCACGAAGGCGATGCTCAAACCACTCGAATGATAATGGGACAGCGGAAGGAATACCGCTGAAATGGAAAAATTCGACGCTTTCGAAGCACCAACAACCTCCTCGCTCCCGCCCGCCTCCTCAAGCTAAGGGCGAACACGTAAGCTACCATTTGCACGGTAGCTGCGAAGAAAAGCGCCTCCCAATTCAAGACTTATGCACAAGGGCGGGCTGTACGGTTGATGGCACTCAGTCGCCCCGCTTGCCCACCCGCCTGACCTCGGAAGGTGGCCTTCGATAGACCGCAGCGAAGACCGTATTGAAGCGGCGCAGGCTCCCGAACCCGGCCTGCATGGCAATGTCAGAGATGGGCAGATCGGTTTCATCGAGTAGACGTTTCGCGCGTTGCACGCGCGTTGTCTGCGCAATCTGGACGGGGCTCGCTCCAAGGTGCTTCTGAAACAGCCGCGTCAGATGCCTTGGGCCGACGCCGAGCCGTTCCGCGAGGGTGGTCACATTGGCCTCGTCAAGCGCGCCATCGACGATCAATCGCATCGCTCGTTCGACCGTCGTAAGGCTGCCATTCCACGCAGGCGAGAACGGAGCGGCTTCAGGCCTGCACCGCAGGCAGGGCCGAAAGCCAGCCGCTTCGGCCGCCGCCGCTGACGGATAGAACGTGACATTCGCAGCCTTGGCGGGTCGCACGGGGCAGACCGGGCGGCAGTAGATTTTCGTCGTACGAACGCCCGAAAAGAAGCGCCCATCATAGAGGCGGTTTCTGCCGACGCGGGCACGCTCGCATTCCTCGGCATCCAGCATGTTGCGCCCTTTGATGTGTTGCCGACGGAGTCCGATTCCGGCGAGCGTTGATCATGTGCCCGATGATATTTGCTTGTCCAGCAATGGACGGGATGAGCGCATGAGCGATGTTTTGGACAACCCTGTTTGGCACGCGCTGACCGGGCCGCAAGCGAGTCTGGCGGTCGGCGCGGGTCTCGCACGCCACTTCCCGCGCGACATCGCCCCTTTTTCCGCGATCGAGGACGCTTCGCCGGAAGCCTATGCGGACTTAGGTCTAGGCCTTCCGCCAAACACCGAGGCGCGCTTGTTCCGGCCAACCGACGAGCCCCTACCTAATGGGTGGCAGAAGGTCGATGCGTTCCCGATGCTGCAAATGGTGTTCCCGCATGCGGGGCGTTTGGCAGAGGACGCCCCCGTTCCCGACGATTTGTCGGAAGCCGATGCTCCAGCGATGCAGGAACTCGCGAAGCTTGCTCAGCCAGGCCCTTTCGGAGCGCGTACCCATCTTCTCGGCCGTTTTGTCGGTTACCGCGACAACGGCCGCCTTGTGGCGATGGCGGGCGAACGCATGCGGTTGCCGGGCTACACCGAGCTAAGTGCAATCTGCACGCATCCCGAGTTCCGAGGTCAAGGGCATGCCGAGCGTTTGAGAGGTGGCTCGGGGATTCTGAACAGCTGGGATAAGTGGATTTTCTGCCTGACCGCGGCATGATGCCGTGAACAGGAGATACCATGACGAGACGACCACGCCGGAACCACAGCCCAGCCTTCAAGGCAAAGGTGGCGCT
>JADCGA010000054.1 GCA_020249265.1 Roseomonas sp. | reverse complement strand
AGCGCCACCTTTGCCTTGAAGGCTGGGCTGTGGTTCCGGCGTGGTCGTCTCGTCATGGTATCTCCTGTTCACGGCATCATGCCGCGGTCAGGCAGAAAATCCACTTATCCCAGCTGTTCAGAATCCCCGAGCCACCTCTGACAAATACTGCCGCTAAACCTCATGGAGGCCCTAAACATGTCGCTACAGCTTTATATCGCCATTCCTGCCATTTGTGATCCTTCGGCGAAGGATCTGAACGCGGCTGCAGCAGCTTTTGAATTGCCAATCATTCTGGAGAATAGCTTTAACCTTAAAAGCGTCGATGGCTTCCAACCTGCTACCTTTAATGGGGAACAGACTGGAGCCGAGATATCGATTGAAGATAAGGCGGAAGTCTTTGACATGTACCCCGACTTCGCCGAAGCGGCACCACAACTGGACCGCGTAGTTACTTTGCGGTGGGTGGGCGATTTCCTTGAAATGGCCTTCGCCAACGGTATCGCGGCAGCGATCGCAAAGGCTTGCGGCGGCGTCATCTACGAACCGCAAGGGGGAAGTGTGATGAGCATCGAGGCGGCGATCGCGGAGGCCAAATCCTCAGCTCAGCTCGCCGGTCATCGTATTGGACCTCAAGCCAAGACTGCTCGTCAAAAAACGCCCTTCAAAGCCATGATTGACCACATCGCTTCGGAGTTCCCAGCTTATCACGTAAGAGGTAAATGGGTATTCCAGCACATAGGCAACCACCATGTTTCAGGGATGTTTTTCGATGGTCCGCCATCGAAATTCAACATGAAGATCCATTTTGTGCTGCGTCCCTTGTCTTTGTTCGGTAACCCTGGCGGGTTTGCTTTTGCAAAGACGGCCAGAGTTTATATTGACGGTACTTTCTCCGTCGATATCCGGGCGCCAGGCTTTTCCAACGCCCTTGTGGAGCTCATCAAATCGGATTTTGTTCCCTTCAGCGATCGCATGCGGTCGTTCCCCGCAATGGTCGTTCATGTCCGCAATGGCTTGGATACGTTCACTAGTACCAGCTGGCCTGACATTCGACTAGCCTGGTGTGATTGTGTCACAGGCCAGTTTGAGCAGGCGCGGGCCCATATCCTCGAGGCGTTTGCTAGTGTGGAAAAGTACAATCTTCAGGATCTCCTCGATACGCCACGTTTCGTGCAGATGAGGGAAATTCTCCCACTGCTTGAACACGGTGACCCAGGGCCTATCGGCAACTATCTGCGTGAGCGGGAGCGGCGCGAAGTAGAGTACCTCCAGATCCAAGAGCTATGGCAGCCTGCGCCGTTTCCCTTCGAAAGGCCAGTGTCTGGTTAAATGTGCCTCCCGAGAAAGTGAGGGCAGCACTAAAAACAGCGATCAGCAACGGAAGGCCTTTCACGACAGAGGAGTGGGAAGAAGAAATGAATATCAAAAAGCCACCTGAATTGCCAAAAGTGAAAATCATCTCGCTTTCCGAAGATGTTGACGCACAGCTACAAGATAGTTTCGGCGCCGCCGCGGATGGTGAAGACAGGTTTGATGCCTTCTGTGGCGCCTGTGGCATGATTGAGATTGCAAATGGTAGCCGAGCCGCCGGCGCCCCTAGTGATGCCGACATTCGCAATTTCGAAGGCTGGATTTTAGGTCAAAAGGCCGAAGATATTCTTTCTGGCTAATGCCTGATTGGCTACCGCCGCAACTCCATCTGAATCGGCCCCTCCCGCTCCCCACGGGCGAATTGGTCCACCATGGCATTGCCGGTCTGGCCGAGCTTTGCCGCCTCACCAGTCCAGATGATGCGGCCCTTATGGATCATGGCGGCGTCATCGCCGATCCGCCGCGCGCTTGCCATGTCATGCGTGATGGAAACGGCGGTCGCTCCCAGCCGATGCACCACATCCATAATCAACCCATCAATCACCGCACCCATGATGGGATCAAGGCCGGTGGTGGGTTCATCGAAGAAAATGATCTCGGGCTCTGCCGCAATGGCGCGTGCAAGTGCGACGCGCTTTTGCATGCCGCCAGAAAGCTCTGATGGCGAAAGATCGCCCACCGATGCGGCAAGGCCGACTTGCGCCAGCACCTCGGCGGCCTTGTCGCGTGCCTGCGCGCGCGTGATGCGCTTTTGGGCCAGCAGCTTGAAGCAGACATTTTCCCAGACCGGCAGGCTATCGAACAGCGCACCATTCTGAAACAGCATGCCGATGCGGTCATTCAGCGCCTCACGCTCCCGCCGCGGCAGTTTCAGGATGTTCTGGCCGTCAATTTCAATGCTGCCGGCATCGGGTTCAATCAGGCCCAGGATGCATTTGATGGTGACGGATTTGCCGGAACCCGAACCGCCCAAAATCACCATGCCATGCCCGGCGCGGATATCCAGATCCACGCCATCCAGCACCTGCTTCGGCCCAAAGGCTTTTGAAAGCCCGCGCAGGCGGATTTTCGGCACTGCGCCACTCATCGTGCGAAGAACATCTCGGTAATGATGTAATCAAGCGCCAGGATCAGTATGGAGGAAATCACCACCGCCGATGTCGCCGCCGCGCCCACACCCTGCGCGCCGCCGCGGCTGTTATAGCCGCACCAGCAGCCCATCAGCGCAATGACAAAGCCAAAGACGGAAGCCTTCACCAGGCCGGAGACGACATCCATGGTCTGCATGAAATCCAGCGTGGCGCGCAAATACCCGGCCGAATTGAAGCCAAGCTTCGCCGTACCGATTAGCCAGCCGCCCATCACCCCCAGAGTATCAGCAATAATCACCAGGAAGGGCAGCGCCACGGTGCCGGCCAAAAGCCTGGGCGCCACCAGATATTTCATTGGGTTGGTCGAAAGCGTGGTCAGCGCATCTATCTGATCGGTCACGCGCATGGTGCCGATTTCGGCGGCGAAGGCCGCGCCAATGCGCCCTGCCACCATCAGCCCGGCAATCACCGGCCCCAATTCGCGCGTGATGGAAAGCACGACAACATTCGCGACCGCCCCTTCAGCATTGAAGCGCGCGAAACCTGTATAGGTTTGCAGCGCCAGCACCATGCCGGTGAAAAACGCGGTCAGCGCCACAACGGGCAGGGAGAAATAACCAATCTCGATCACTTGGCGCAGAAACAGCCGGCCATAGAAGGGCGGGCGAAACAGGTGTGAGACGCCTTCCAGCGCAAACAGCACCACGGCGCCAACGCCCTGCAAGGCGCCGAGCACGGCACGGCCCAAGGCGGCGATGGGGTTCAGTATCGCGGCCAAGCTCAGGCCGCTCCGTAAGCGCGGCGATAGCGATCGCCCAACGATGTCAGGATCTCATAGCCAATCGTGCCGGCCCGCGCCGCCAGATCATCGGGCGAAGGCGCGGCGCCGCCGATCAATTGCAGCACATCACCTGGGGCGATGCCTGGCACATCCGTCACATCCAGCGTGATCAAATCCATGGAAACCCGCCCCACCATGGGCAGGATCATGTCGCGATGGGCCGCGACACCCTGCCCGGATAAGCTTCTCAGGTAGCCGTCCGCGTAGCCGACCGCAATGGTGGCAATCCGGCTTGGCCGCGCCGCGACAAAGGAAGCGCCATAGCCAACGCTGGCGCCGGCAGGGATGTCGCGGATTTGCAGGATTGGCGCTTCCAGCCGGACGACTGGTAGCATGGGGTTGGGCGCCCCGGGCGTGGGGTTGATGCCGTAAAGCGCGCAGCCTGGCCGGGCGAGGTCGGAGGCATAATCCGCGCCCAAAAACAGGCCGGATGAATTGGCGAAGGACCGAGGCAGCCTGGGCAGCCCCGCGCAAGCGCGGGCGAAACGCGCTGCCTGTTCCGCATTGAGCGGATGGGTCGGTTCATCCGCGCAGGCCAGATGCGACATGACATAAAGCAGATCGAACCCTGCCAGCAGGGAGTGATCCTCCGCCAGCCGCGCCTGTTCCCCCGCATCCAGCCCAAGCCGCGCCATGCCGGTATCCAGGTGCAGCAAGGCATGTTGCGCCCTGCCCGCGCTGCGCCCGGCAGCGGCATGGGCCAGCACATCGCCAAGGCTGTTCAGCACCGGCACCAGCCCAGCGTTTTCATCAGCGCCAGGGGTAAAGCCATCCAGCACGGCAATCATCGGCCCGGCGCCAAGGGCCGCGCGCAGCGACATGCCTTCTGAAAGATGCGCCACGAAAAAATGCCGGCAGCCGGCAGCGTTGAGCGCGCGGGCCACCGGCACCGCCCCCAGCCCATAGGCATTGGCCTTCACCACCCCCGCCACGGCACCTGGCGCGGCGCGTGCGGCCAGCGCGCGCCAATTCGCGACAATGGCCGCCAGATCAATGTTCAAAACCGCAGAAGGGTCCATCATGCGGAACCAGGATCAGCCGCCATAGCCATCATCATGCTGCGTTTCCAAATCGCCAAAGCGCGTGAATTCCGCTTCGAAGAACAGTTTTATGGTGCCGGTGGGGCCATGGCGCTGCTTGGCGATGATCAGTTCCGCCTTGTTATGCGCCTCTTCCATATCCTTTTGCCATTTATCCAGCGCGCCCTGGAATTTCTCGCCATTATCGTAGGAAAGCTCTTTCGGTGCGCGCTGGGCCAGGTAGTATTCGTCGCGATAGACGAACATCACCACATCGGCATCCTGTTCGATCGAACCTGATTCACGCAAATCCGAAAGCTGCGGGCGCTTATCTTCCCGGCTTTCCACGGCGCGCGAAAGCTGAGACAGCGCAATGACAGGCACCGACAATTCTTTCGCCAGCGCCTTCAGCCCCTGGGTGATCATGCTGATTTCAAGCACGCGGCTTTCCGGGCGTGTGCCGGCGGCGGGGCGCATCAATTGCAGGTAATCCACCACAATCAGATCAAGCCCTTTGGTCCGCTGCAAGCGCCGGCAGCGTGTACGTAGTGCGGAGATGCTGATCGCCGGCGTGTCATCAATACTGAGCGGCAGGGATGCCAATTCGCGGCTGACTTCCAGAAAGCGGTCAAAATCGCGCTGGCTGATCTCGCCACGCCGAATACGATCGCCAGAGATGCGTGATTCTTCCGCAAGCAAACGTGTCGCCAATTGATCCGCGCTCATTTCCAGGGAGAACAGCGCAACCCCGCCCTTGGGCACCGCATTCGGGTCGGCTTCCTGGGCGCTCCGCAGCACGGATTTCGCCGCGCCAAAGGCGATTTTGGTGGCAAGCGCGGTTTTGCCCATGCCGGGGCGGCCCGCGATGATGAGCAGATCGGAAGGATGCAGCCCGCCCGTTTTCGTATCCAAATCACGCAACCCGGTGGGCAGGCCGGAAACCCCGCCCGGCGTGGAGAAGGCCTTTTCGGCGTGTTGCACGGCGATGGTCAGCGCGCGCTCGAAGGTCAGGAAGCCCCCCTCACCCGCGCCGCCTTCTTTGGCCAATTCGAACAAAGCCTGTTCGGCTGATTCCAATTGCCCCTTCGCGTCCAGTTCCGCTTCTGAACCAAAGGCGCGGTTCACCACAACCTCGCCCAAATCCACCAATTGGCGGCGCAGCCAGGCATCATAGATCACCTGGCCATACTCACCGGCATTGATGACCCCCACCATGGCCGAGAGAAGCTGCGCCAAATAGGCCGGGCCGCCGACCTCATCCAACAAGCCGGAATGTTCAAATTCCGCGCGCAACGTCACCGCATCGGCAAGCTGCCCCGCTTCCACACGCCGCTTGATGGCGTGGAAAATCCGCCCATGCACCGGATCAGCGAAATGTTCCGGCGCCAGATATTCGCCAACACGCTCAAACGCCTTGTTATTGGCCAAAAGCGCGCCAAGCAGCGCCTGTTCGGCCGCCAGGTTTGAGGGCGGGATACGCTGCGAAAGGCCGAGCAAACCGGCCCCGGGGATCGCGCCGGGCGTCGTGTCAAAACTATTCATGGCCCCTTATAGCCCAGCGCAGAGGAGTCGCCCCCTGGGGATTACGGGGATGGCGGGGAAAAGCCGCGCGCTATTCCGCGGCGCCGCGCAGCCCATCCCACCATGGGCAGGCGCCGGGCATGAGGGTGTGGTTGCCGGGAAGCACCTGCACGGGCGCCCTTTCGCCACGCGCTGCCGCCGCCATGCGCATGTCTCGCCCCTTGGCGACGGCTTCCGGCCCGGCCCAATGCCGATCATGGCCCCAAAGGCTCGGCCCGCTATCCATGCGCACCGGCTGCCAAGCTGCGGGTTCGATATGCCGCCCGCCCCAGCCATATTCGACCAGAAAGCCCCCCGGCGTGCGCGCATAAAAGCTTGTCATCCAATCATTGGTGTGGCGGCCAAGCGTGGTGCCGATGCAGCCTTCTTCGGAAAGCGCAATGTCATAACCCTGCCCGACATCATCCAGGCTGAGGCATTCCATCATCAGGTGATGCAGGGAAGCCTTGCCGGTTTCAATCAGCGCCAGGGAATGATGCCGGCCATTCACATGCATGAAATAGGCGCGGAAGGGGTTTTCCACCCAATCGGAAAGGCCAAAGCCCAGCACTTCCCGATAAAAGGGCAGCACATCCTCAATGCGCGGCACATTCAAAACGGCATGGCCCATGCCGAGCGTGCCGGTGCGAAAGCCGGATATCGCACGGCCTGGGGTGAAGGGCTTTTCCGTTACTTCCGGCCCATGGAACAGTTCCACCCGATTGCCGAGCGGGTCGGCGGTGACAATCAGCGCCGCCACGCGCCGCCGCGCGGCGAGCGCAGCACTGCCAAGTGCCACGCGATGCCCCGCCGCTTCCAGCCGCGCAGCCATGGCCTGAAGCGCTGCGGCATCGGCCACTTCCCAGCCAAAGGCGCCAAGCCCATCATGCGCATCCGCGCTGATGATCACGCGCTGGCGCCGATCATCCATGCGGAAGGCGATTTCGGCTGCGGATTTTTCGGCGAGCATGAGGCCAAGCAGGCGCGGAGCGAAACCCGCCCAATCATCCAATTGGCTGGCGCGGAGTTCCAGATAGCCCAATGCGGAAATAGCCATGGCGCGATCCTTTTTATTGCCCCCATAATGAGACCAAAGCACGATAAAGGCCAAGGGAGGAAAACATGCCGTTTTGGTTTCTGGGAATGCTCGCGCTCATTGCCGTGCCCTTTGCCGCCCATGGGCAAGGCTGGTCGCCTGATCGGCCGGTAACCATCCTGAATCCCTATGCCGCCGGCAGCACCACGGATCAATTGGCCCGCGCATTGGCCGTCGGCATGGCGCCGCGGCTTGGCCAGCCGGTGGTGGTGGTCAACCGTGATGGCGCGGCGGGCGGTGTTGGCACCGCGCAGGCGGCGCGCGCCACAGCCGATGGCCACTACCTGCTTTTTGCCCCGGCGGTTGTCTTCTCCGTTCTGCCCGCGCGCGGTGAGGTTGGCTTCACCGCCGCGTCCTTCACGCCGATTTGCCAGAGTTTTGAAAATGCCATGGCCATCGCGGTGCGTCCTGAAAGCCCCTTCACGTCTTTGGCTGATCTGGTTGCTGCTGCCCGCGCGCGGCCCGGTACGCTGACTTATGGGCATCAGGGCGTTGCCTCCATCCCGCATCTGGCCGCGATTGAATTGGCCGAAGTCGCGCGCGTGCAGGTGCAGGATGTACCCTATCGCGGTGAGCCTGCGGTGGTGACGGATTTGCGCGCCGGGCGCGTCGATTTTGCTGTGCTGGTCATGGGCTCCCTCGCTGCCGGGGGCCTTCGCACACTCGGCGTTTTTGCGCCTGAACGTCACCCACTACTGCCCGAGGCGCCAACCGTCATGGAACAGGGTTTTGCAGTGGCGCCCACCAGCTTTGGCGGGCTTTTCGCCCCAGCAGGCACGCCAGCCGCGGCCATCGCCAGGCTGGAGGCCGCCTGCCTGGAAGCTGCGCGCGACGAAGCCCACCGCAATGTCGGCGCGCGCATGTTCCAACCGACGCGGCCCGAAGCAGATGCGGCGAGCCTTGCAGCAAGGCTCGCGCGCGATATCGCCGATAAGCGGCGGCTACTTGGGTTGATCCAAGAAGCCAAATAGCGCCGGGTTTCAGGAAAGCGTTGTCAAATCCTGGAACCAATGCTGCGCCTGGGTATAGCCGCGCACATTGCGGCCAAGCGCACGCGGGTTGGTATCATGCACCACAAACACCAATAGCGCTTCATCCACCGCCTTTTCATGGACTTTCGCCATCAGCCGATCCACTTCGGCCTCATTGAAGGTATTCAGTGCCGTATCTATCAGCCGATCCATTTCCGCATCGCGGTAATGGGACCAATTCACGCCGGTTGGTGCGATTTGGTTGGAATGGAAGAAGCGGATCAGCGCGTAAAGCGGATCGCTGGTGACATAGGCGACATTATTGGCGGTGACATTGTTGTTGCGCGCCAATTCACCCGCCGCGCCCTGGCGCCAGCAGGTGTAAAGCACTTCCAATTCCACCGGCACGAATTCAACCTCGATCCCCACTTCGCGCCAGCTTTGCTGGATGAATTCATTGATCGGCATGGACAGCATCTGCCCGCTGCCGCCCGTGGCCACGATGAATTTCGTGCGCAGCGGATTGCGCGGCGTAAAGCCGGCAGCCGAGAGCAAGCGCCGCGCTTCTGCCGGGTCATGCCTGATCTTGAAGCTTGGATTGCCAAACCAGGGGGAGGATGGATCCACCACGCCAACGGCGGGTTTCGCCAGCCCATTCATCAGCGCCACCACGCCGGCGCGATCAATCGCCAAATTCGCCGCCTGGCGCAGGCGGATATCACGCCAGGGGGAGCCTTCCAGCAGGCTCAAATGATAGTTCCAGACATGCGGCGTGATGTTTTCCATGATCCGCGCGCCAGATTGGCGCAGCCGCGGGACAATATCGGGCGCCGGCGTTTCAATCAGATCCACCTGGCCGGTCAGCAGCGCATTGGAACGGGTGACGGCTTCCGGCGCGCAGACCAGCACAATGCGATCCACTTTCGCCATGCGCGCCGGGTTCCAATAGCTGGTATTGCGCAGCAATTCGACACTCGCGCGCGGCACCAGCCGCCCCATGCGGAAGGGGCCGGTGCCGGAAGGTTCATTGGCAAAGCGTTCCCAGGAACGGCCAAGCTTTTCATATTGCGCAGGCGAGGAAATCAGGAACCAAAGCATCTGATAGGGGAAGATGCTGTCCACTGCCCTGGTGGTGACTTCCACCGTCATGGCATCAATCTTCCGCCAGGATGCGACCGAGGGCAGGCGCGGACGCACCTGCGCGGCCTGGCGATTGTCAAAATGCGGCGCCTGCGGATTGAGCACTTTTTCGAAATTCCAGACCACTGCATCGGCATCGAAATCCGACCCGTCATGGAATTTCACGCCTGGGCGCAGCCGGAAAATCCAGCGCTTGCGGTCGGCTGGATCAGTCTCCCAGGCTGTCGCAAGGCCCGGCATAAGCTTGCCCGGGCGATCCGCCACATCCATTTCCCAAGCAACCAGCGGGTCATAAAGCGTATAGCCAGTGAATTGATAAGCACCCGCGCCGCGATCCGGCTGGCCGGTGGTTTGCGGAATATCGGCCATGGAAATGCCGTAGCGCAGCGTTCTTTCGCCTGCGCTTTGGGCAAAAGCCGGGCTGAACGCCTCAGGAATAAGCGGCAGGGTTAGGCCGGAAGCGCCAGCCCCCAGCAAGGCACGGCGCGAAAAGCGAGAAATGGACATGGTTTGAAGCCCCGGAATTGTTGTTGTGGGGCTTGCTGAGCAAACTCCGTGCCGGGGCGGTTCAGTCCACCTTCACCCCGGCTGCAAGGGCCTTTTCCACCATATAGCCGCGCGCCCATTGCATTTCTTCAAGCGAGCCAAAGGCATTGGTGTAATGGCCCTTGAAGCCGCGGGCTTCGATCAGGCGGAACATATCGCCGAAATCGAAATCTCCCTGGCCGGGCACCAGATGTTCTTCGTGGCCCTTGCGCCAGCAATCCGCCAGCCGCACTTCGCGCACGCGGTCCATTGGAATGCCCGCCACCCAGGCAGCAACGCCATCGGGCATCAGATGCGCGTGATTGGCGGTGAAGGAAAGCGCGAAGGCGGGGGAATGGATCGCGTCATAATAATAGCGCCATTCTTCCTGCGTATGCGCCAGGTAATGCACTTCCGCCGTTGGCGGTTCGACATTCAGGTTTTCGAGCAACAATAGCGCGCCATGTTTTTCCGCATGCTGCACCATGCGCTGCAACCGGTCCCGCCCCGCTTCCATGCGCATCGGCACATCGGCGGTGAAGTGATAGCCGGCATGGACCACAATCCATTCCGCTGCGAGCTTGGGCGCCACTTCGATATAGGCGCGCATATAGGCATCCACCGCTTCAGCCAGGAAGGGCGAATATTCCGCGACATTCACGGCGGAAAGCGTGTGCAGCGCAATCGTCACGCCATTGGCGCGGGCAGAGGCGACAATGGCGCGGCAGCGCGCATCATCGAACATCGTCACCTTGTTCTCGCCCGTGTCCAATTGGATATCAATGTGGCGCACCTGGTTACGCGCCGCCCATTCAATGGCGTCTTCAAGCTTCAGCTTGCGCCCCACATCCACCCCGATCCGGTCAATCAACGCCATGGCGTGCCTCCTCTGTTTTGGCGTGATTTACAGGCTTCGGGCGGGGTGGCAAGCCTTGGCTAATGTATCGGCAGGCTGATCGGCGAGATTTCATTGCCGCTCCGTCCGCGATAATCCCGCCCCACTGAATCGCGCAGCATCTTGGCTTGGCTTTCGGCCAGAATGCCGGTGGCATCCGCGACATCTAACTTGGTTGGGCGGCGATCAGCATAAATCGTCTCGCCACCCACCATCACGCGTTGCACGGCACGATCCGCCGCGTGGAAAACAAGCGCGCGCAACGGATCACGCGGCGGCGTCATCAGCGGATGCGCCAAATCCACCAGCACGATATCGGCTGAAGCGCCCAGTTGCAGACGGCCAAGATCACGCCGCCCCAAAGCATCCGCCCCGCCCACAGTGGCTGCATGAAAAACGCTGCCTGTATCAGCGGCGGCAATATCCCACGTGGAATTGCGCGCGAGGATGATCGCCAGGCGCATTTCCTCAATCAGATTATGCGGCGCGCAATCTGTGCCAAAACCCATATTCACGCCGCGCGCACGGTATTTGCCGAAATGGCGCAAATGCTCCCCATACCGCGCAAAGGGGGATGGGCAATGCGCCACCGTCGCCCCGGTATCAGCCATCAAGCCAATGTCCTTCGCGGTATGCCAGCCGATCGAGATATGCTCATCCACAAAAATCGCATGGCCCAGAATGCTGCGCGGCGTCAGCAGCCCAATACAAGCCGCCCATTGAATGGGCGTGATCCCATGGCGACGAATAATCTCTCGCACTTCGACCACGGATTGGGAGATATGCGTGGTAAAGGGCCGGCTGGTTTCGGCGGCATAGGCGATGCTTTCGCGCAGCATCTCCTCCTCCACCGTGTCAATTTGTGCGGGGAACACAATGCCGGTCAGCCGGCCCGAAGGATCGGCCTCCGCTTGCTTCATGAATTGCTTGGCGGCATCGAATTGCCGGCGCGCATCTTCGCGGTTCCACATCCAGGTTACGGTTTGCGGCGCTTCCATGCCCCAGCGCGCCGCGGCATAGCCCGCGCCCGCCCAACCGCGCAGGCCGCTTTCCGCCATGATGGAAAGCCAGGATGGGAAAGGAGGCGACAAATCCACCACGCTAGTCACACCCGCTGACATCAACTCCGCATAGGCAAGGCGCATGGCAGCGGCCTGGCCTTGCTGATCCAGCTTGAAGGCTTGCAGGCGTTCGAACAGGCCAGTCATTTGTTATTCCGGCACGCCATGATCTTCACGCACGCCGCGCCCGGCGGGTTCTGTTGTCGGGTGCGTGTGGATATTGATCAGCCCCGGCATGACCAGAAGCTTGCTGCCATCAATCACTTCAGCGCCGGTGGGCGGAGGTGCATTCGGATCATGCGGCGTGATGGCGGCGATGCGCCCAGCCACCAGCAGCACATCCCTGCCCTGGCCATAGAAATGCTGGCCTGACGCTGCGTCCCATTCAGCGGTCCAGGCGGCGTTGCGGATCAGGGTGGGTGTGGGCATGGCGGCCTCCTGGCTTGCGGGTCGCAGCGAATACCGCAAGCCAAGCGCGAAGCGCCCCGCCTTTCAAGCGAAAACGCGCAACGGTTTAGGCTTCCGCATAAGCCGGCGCGGCACGGGCGATGCCGCCATAGGCATCCAACATCCTCTCTCGCCAAGCATAAACAGGATCATCTTGGGTCAGGAGCGGGAAGGCGCTGACGCAGCGCGCCCATTGGAAACCGCCAAAGGCAACCATATCCGCATAGCCCGGCGCATCGCCGTGCAGAAAGGGCGCGGAACGCAGCGCGATCCGCAACGGCATCAGGCTCTCACGAAAGCCCTTGACCCGTTCGGCACGATCCGCTGTCACTTCCGTGAGCTTCATGCCGAAGCGCTTTTCCCGATCCGGCACAAAATACGCCGCATCTTCCGGCGCCAAATGCTGCACAATGTCGGAAACCACCAGTCGCGCAATCCCGGTATGCAACACCGCATCACCCCAGGCATTGATGAAGCGCGCCAGCGCGTGCCCGCCCGCACCACCAAACAACGAAGGCTGATCCGGGTAGGTATCTTCCAGATATTCCGCGATGGCCCAGGAATCGACAATGGCGCGGCCATTATCCAACATCACCGGCACTTTCTGTGCCCCATGGGCGCCAATCGCGGCCTTTTCCGTGAAGCGCCAGGGGATGGTTTCCACCGCCAGGCCCTTATGGGCCAGCGCCAGCCGGCTCCGCCAGCAATAGGGGCTGAAGCGCCGCGCCGGATCGGCACCGCAGAGTTCAAAAAGCTGAATGGCCATCGCGCAATCTCCTTTCCCGCATTATGCTCGGCAGCGAAAGGAAACGCCACAGCATGAAGACCCACCTGCTGCTTGCGCTCGATCAGGGCACAACCTCCACGCGCACCATCGCCTTCGGGGCTGATCTTGCGCCGCGTGCGACGGCGCAGATGGAATTGCCGCAGCATTTCCCCTCACCCGGCTGGGTGGAGCACGAGCCGGAAGATATCTGGCAGGGCGCCATCACCACTTTGCGTCAGGCTTTGGAGAAAACGGGCGGCAGCCCCACCGATGTAGCCGGCATTGGCATCACCAATCAGCGCGAGACCACGCTGCTATGGGACCGCGCGACGGGGCGCTGCCTGCACCGCGCCATTGTTTGGCAGGATCGCCGCACGGCCGATGCCTGCGCGAAGCTGCGCGCCGAGGGGCATGAGGCGCTGCTGACGGAACGCACGGGGCTGCTAGCTGATCCCTATTTCTCCGCCACCAAGCTTGCCTGGCTGCTGGATAATGTCGCGGGCGCGCGGGCAGCGGCGGAACGCGGTGCGCTGGCCTTCGGTACAGTGGATTGCTTTTTGCTCTGGCGCCTGACGGGTGGGCGCGTGCATGCGACAGATGCCACCAATGCCGCGCGTACCATGTTGTTCGATATCCGGCGCGGCGTTTGGGATGCTGAATTGCTGCGCCTATTTCGTATCCCGGAAGCCATTTTGCCAGAAGTGCGTGATTGCGCCGGGGATTTTGGCGAAACCGATCCCGCGCTATTGGGTGCCGCCATTCCCATTCGTGGTATGGCGGGTGATCAACAGGCGGCGACCATCGGCCAGGGCTGCTTCGCGCCGGGCATGGTGAAATCCACCTATGGCACAGGCTGTTTTGCGTTGTTGAATACGGGCGAAACGCCGGTCGCGTCGCGCAATCGGCTGCTGACAACCATTGCTTACCAATTGCAAGGCAAGCGCCATTACGCGCTGGAAGGGGCGATTTTCGTCGCGGGGGCCGCGGTGCAATGGCTGCGCGATGGCCTGGGCATCATCAGGCATGCGAAGGAAGCTGGCGTTCTGGCCGCGCAGGCAGACCCTGCGCAGCGCGTGGTGCTGGTGCCGGCCTTTGCCGGGCTTGGCGCGCCGCATTGGGATGCCAAGGCGCAGGCGGCCATTTTTGGCCTCACACGCGGCAGTGGCCGTGCCGAATTATGCCGTGCTGCGCTGGAAAGTGTTGCGTTTCAAACGCGCGATCTGATCGAAGCCATGCATGCGGATTGGCAGGGTGCCAAGGAAACCGTGCTGCGGGTTGATGGCGGGATGGTCGCTTCCGATTGGACCATGCAATTCCTGGCCGACCAATTGGGCGCGCCGGTGGATCGCCCAACGGTGT
Organism: Roseomonas sp.; assembly: GCA_020249265.1. Taxonomy (GTDB): domain Bacteria; phylum Pseudomonadota; class Alphaproteobacteria; order Acetobacterales; family Acetobacteraceae; genus Neoroseomonas. Next base: position 4,405 of record JADCGA010000054.1, on the reverse strand, counting down.
TGGAAACCACCGCCCTTGGCGCTGCTTATCTGGCCGGGATGCAGGCCGGGCTTTGCGCCCCGCCAGGTGCGGCGGGCGCCACCCATTGGCGGCTGGAGCGTCGCTTCACCCCCCAGATGAACCGCGCGGAAGCGGATAGTCGTTATGCGCTTTGGCGCGATGCGCTGCGCCGCACCCTTTCGGAACAACCTGCATGATTTACGATGATCTTGGTGTGCCGCGCATCATCAATGCCTATGGCACGAATACGCGGCTTTCCGGCGGGCTGATGGCGCCTGAAGTGCTCGCCGCCATGGCGGAAGCTGCGCGCGCCACGGTGGAAATGCACCATTTGCAAGCCGCGGCCAGCCGAGAAATCGCAAAGGCCACGGGGGCTGAGGCCGGCATTGTCACTTCCGGCGCTTCCGCCGCCGTGCTGCTGGGGGCAGCCGCCTGCATGGCGCGGCTTGATCCGGGCGCGATGAACCGCCTGCCCGATACGCGCGGCATGCCGGATGAATTCATCACCATCCGCAGCCAGCGCAATATGTATGACCGTGCGCTTCGCGTGGCAGGCGGGCGTATTGTTGAAATCGGTATTCCGGATCGGGTTTCCGGCCCTGGCGTGCGCGATGCCGCGCCCTGGGAAATCGCTGACTCCATCACGGATCGTACAGCGGCGATTTACTATCTGGCGGGCGCGCAAAGCGAACCGCCACTGCCCGATGTGGTGCGTGTGGCGCGCGAGCGGCACATCCCAGTGCTGGTGGATGCGGCGGCGCAATTGCCACCCGCTGAAAACTTGCGCCGCTTCATCACTGAAGGCGCCGATCTGGTTTGTTTTTCGGGCGGCAAGGCTTTGGGCGGGCCGCAATCTTCCGGCATTCTCGCCGGGCGGCGTGATCTTGTCTCCTCCGCGCTCGCGCAAATGCTTGATCTTGATATGCCGGAAGCGGATTTCATCGCGCCGCCGGAATTCGCACCACTCGCGCAAATGCGCGGCCTGCCGCATCACGGCATTGGACGGTCTTGCAAGATCGGCAAGGAAGAAATCGTCGGGCTAATTGTGGCCTTGCGGCGCTTTGTGGCGGATGACTCAATGCAACGCAGCGCGCGCTGGCAGGCGCGGCTTGAAGCGGTGATGGTGGCGGCGGGGCACCCGGAAGCGCTGCGCCTTATCCCCGACGGCGCCAAGCCAGGTCTGCCCATTCTGGAATGGCGCCTGCCCGATGCGGCCACCGCACAAGCCGCGGATGCAAGGCTCCGCGCCCATCGTCCCGCCATTCATGTTGATGCATCCCGCATCACCCAGGGCCTGCTTGCCATAAACCCCATCGCATTCGACGATGACGACGCCGCACTGCTGGGCGCGGCGATTAGAGCGGTTTCCGGTCACCTTTGAGAACGGAAACTGCACAAAACTTTTGTTTGATCGCATTTTCCGAGTCGCCAAGCGATCCCACTTGGCTTGAAAATGCTCAAAGGAGTGCCCAACGTGAGTGATCTTTTTCTGGTCGGCAATGGTGCCGGTTTTTCCGGGGATCGGATTGACGCCCCCATCCCGGTGGTGCGCAGCCTGGTCAAGCGCGGCCTGCCCGCGGCCATGTTCTTCGAATGCCTGGGCGAACGCACCGTGGCTTTGGCGCAGCTTGAACGCCGGCGCGATCCGGAAGCGGGCTATGAACCCATGCTGGAAAGGTTGTTGGAACCTATCCTGGTGGATTGCGCCCGCGCGGGCATTCCCATTCTCGGCAATTTCGGCGCGGCCAATCCTGCCGCTGCCGCGCGGGCCATTGCCACGCTTGCGAAGAAACTCGGTCTGCCGGAACTCCGCATTGGTCTTGTGACGGGCGATGATGTTTCGGATAGCGTCAATCTCGATAAGCTTGCCGTGCATGAAGCCGATGCCGGGCTTGATATGTCTTCCTGGAAACTCGTTTCCGCCAATGCCTATATCGGTGCCGCCCCCTTAGCCGAAGCGCTGGCGGCAGGCGCGCAGGTTGTGGTGGCAGGGCGTACCTCAGACCCCGCTCTCGCCATCGCACCCCTCATGCATTATTTCGGCTGGGCCGAGGATGATTGGCAGGCGCTGGCGGTTGGTGCGGCAGCGGGACATTTGCTGGAATGCGGCAGCCAGGTGACAGGCGGCGTTTTCTGGGACCCTGGCTTCAAGGATATTCCAGACCCCGCCAATATCGGCTTCCCGATTGCCGAGGTCGGGCGCGATCTATCCTTGCTGATCACGAAGCCGGAAGACACGGGCGGCATTGTTGATCAGCGCACGGTCAAGGAACAGCTTTTGTATGAATTGCATGATCCTTCGACCTATATCACCCCAGATGTAATCCTGGACATTACCGGGGCGCATCTGACGCCAGACGGGCAGGATCGTGTTGCGGTGCATGGCTTGCAGGGCCGTCAGCGGCCAGATTTGCTGAAAGTGACAGCCTGCTACGAAGGTTCCTGGTTAGGCGAAGGCGAAATCAGCGTGGCTGGCCCCAATGCCTTGGCGCGCGCGCGGGCAACCGCCGATGTGCTGCTGCAACGCGTGAAGCAGCGCGGCCTGGCGCGGCGAGCGCGAGCGGATTTGATCGGCGTCGCGTCCGTGCATGATTCGGATGATGGCGCGCTTTGGCGCGGCTATGCGGGGCCGGATCCGCAGGATATTCGTATTCGCTTGGCGGTGGAGGCCACCACGCGCGATGATGCGGATCAGGCTTCGCGTGAAGCCTTGGCGCTGCTTTGCTGCGGCACGGCAGGCACCTCCGGCGCGCGTTGGCGCGTGACACCGCGGATACTAACGCGAAGCTTCCTGGTGCCGCGCGATATGGTGCCCACCGAAACGCGGGTTCTGCCGGCGCGGGAATGGAATTGATGACCCAACATATCGAAATCCCGCTGCACCGCATCGCGCATAGCCGTGCCGGCGATAAGGGCAATCGCGTGAACCTCTCGCTCATACCCTATGATCCCGCGCATTATACGCTTCTTGCAGAACAGGTCACGGAAGAAAAAGTGCTGGCATTGTTCCGCCACCGCGGCGCCACCGCCTGCAAGCGCTATGACCTGCCGCTACTACACGCCTTCAACTTTGTCATTGATGAAGTGCTGGAAGGCGGCGTGAATGGCAGCCTCAATCTTGATGGCCATGGCAAGAGCCATTCTTTCCGGCTGCTCGCCATGACCATTGAAATACCAAGCGAAAAACTCAGCCGCCCTTGACGCCTTCCGTATTCACATAAAGCGAATAGAGCGACTGCGCCGCTGCCATAAAAAGCCGGTTGCGATAGCGCCCGCCGAAACAGACATTGGCGCAACGTTCGGGCAGATGAATATGCCCGATTGGTGCACCCGAATTATTATACACGCGCACCCCGTCAAACTCTGCGGTCATGCCCCAGCCGCACCATAAATTGCCATCCACATCCACGCGGAAGCCATCGGGTGATTCGCCTGGCTGACAGGCCACGAAAACACGGCGCTTACGGAAAGTTTTGCCATTCGTGCCAACATCAAAGGCCAGGATATTGCGCGGATCAGCGCGGCTTTCGATGACATAAAGGATCTTCTCATCAGGGCTGAAGGCCAGCCCATTCGGGTGGTTCACCTCATCCGTCACCAGGGTGATTTCACCGCTCTGGCCATCAATCCGATAGACATTGGTATGCGGCAATTCCGGCATGCCGCGTTCCCCTTCATAATTCGCCATCAAGCCGAAGGGCGGGTCGGTGAACCAGACCGATCCATCAGATTTCACGACAACATCATTCGGGCTATTCAGCCGTTTGCCCTTGTAGCTATCAGCCAAAACGGTGATCGCGCCATCATATTCAAAGCGCACCACGCGGCGGCCGAAATGCTCACACGCTATCACGCGGCCTTGGCGGTCCCGCGTATGGCCATTGGCGTTGTTGGAGGGCTTCCGCCAGGCGCTGACCGCGCCGGTTTCCTCATCCCACTTCAGCACGCGGTTGTTTGGAATGTCGGACCATAACAGGCAGCGTGCATCGCCAATCCACACCGGGCCTTCGCCCCAGCGCGTGCCGTGAAAAAGGCGTTCCACGGCGGAAAGCGGCAGATGGAATTTCTTGAAGCTGGCATCCAACGCAACAATGGAAGGGTCCGGGTAGCGCAGGCTTTGCTGCCAGCGAGGGTCTTGGTTCATGGCGTTTCTCCCTAGAGAGCCGGCTTGGTTTGTTTGAACAGTTCCTGTGCGTTTCCTAAGTGTATTCCTGCCTTGGTTAGGCCGCCATCGGGATTGATGGCAGCGCGGTGAAATTGGTCTTGGTCTTGTCGCGTAGTTTTGCCGCTCCGATTGCTCGTTTAGGCTGCCTGTCGTTCGAAAGCCAGAGGGCTTTTGCCTCCCAACGCGGAATGCCTTCGGCGCGGGTTATAGAAGCCGTTGATATACTGAAAGATGCCGGTT
>JADCGA010000053.1 GCA_020249265.1 Roseomonas sp. | reverse complement strand
GGCGATCAGCATGATGCCTTCTCTATCGCCGCCTGGCTTTCCCAAGCAAACCGGGACGGCAGCCTTGCAGGCTTTCTGCAACCAGACCTGGCACCGCAGGAAAAGGTCATTGCGCAGGTGGAGGGATGGATTTTAGGTGTTAGCGGTTCTTCCAACCAATGGGGCAACTTGGCGACGGTGGACGTTAAGGGCCACGCCTGAAGCGCTGGGCATCGCTTGATCGGATAGGCGCCGGCACCGGATACCCGCCGCCACCCTCCGGGACCGTTTGGACGTCACCATAGCGGCCGTTCCGCTGCAGGCCCGCAGACGCCAGATCGGAAGTGTAAGCGAAATTCCCCTAAAAACCTTGTAGTCCCCGATCAACTTTCCCGTCTCAGCCCCCATCGCCCCACCAGTCCATTTCCCAACCACGCTGCACCGCAGCATAGCCAAAACCATTTCAGATCAACGCGTTAAACCTTGTTGGAAAAATCGGCCTGCCCTCAAGCTTTGGAGAGAATTCGCGGATTCGGAGAAAAAACGCCGGAATGTTCCGCTTGAGCACCCTCAAGGTCGGAAAAAAAAAGCTTTGTTTTCAAGGGGGTTTACGTGGTCACCTGGGGCGCTAACCCGGTTCGGCTAGGTGGCGACTGGAGCAGCAGTGGCGACCAAAAAGGCGAAACTCTCTGGCCCCTATTTTTAAATTTTTTCAATGCCTTCCTCGAAGACGAGCCCTTCCAGGACGCTGCGGATCTTGTCCTCGGCGGAATGGTGCTTGCGCGCGGCACGGCGAATATCGCGGACCAGCTTTTCGGCTGGCACGCGACTGGGTAGGGCGGAGGATTGATTCAATAACAGACGTTTGCCGGCACCAATCGGCTATATTCCGCCCGCGGAAGCCGAGGAACGATACTATGCCTCACTGGATCAACCAGCCATGGCAGCGTAACTTACGCAAAACAGCCTCCGGCAAACCCGGGGCGCTTCAGTGTGTATGTTTTAGGGGGGAGCGGCGAGCGGTTAGCTCCAACCGCCGCATCGCCGCTCGGGAGTGTGTGGAACGGATCAGCCGCGCACGAACGGGCAACCGCCATCAGCCATCGGACGGAACGCCTGACCAGCCGGAGTGGTCTGCAGCAGCTTGTAGTAGTCCCAGGGGCTGGCCGACTCCTCTGGCTTCTTCACCTCGAACAAATAGGAGGGATGGATCTTGCGGCCATCCTCACGAATGCGTCCTTGGCCGAAGGCATCGTCCTCTGTCGGCATAGCCTTCATGCGCTCTACCGTATCGCGGCCCGAAGCCTTCGCGGCCGGCACCCCCATATCGGCCACGGCCTTCAGATAGTGCAAGGTCCCGGCATAACAGCCGGCCTGCGACATGGTCGGTCGAGCGCCCCCCATGGCTGACAGCACCCGATTGGAGAAGGCGCGGGTCCTGTCATTCAGGTCCCAATAGAAGGTCTCGGAGAGAACGAGGCCCTGCGCTTCCCGCAGCCCCAGGGCATGCACATCCGAGATGAACATCAAAAGTACCGCGATCTTGGTGCCGCGCCGCGTAATGCCGAACTCAGCCGCTTGCTTGACGCTACTGATAAGGTCAGTGCCCGCATTGGCGAGGCCGATCACCTTTGCACGGCTGGCCTGTGCCTGCAGCAGGTAGGAGGCGAAATCATTGGACGGGAACGGATGCCGGACATTGCCCAGCACGCGCCCGCCCTGTTCCCTAACAAAGTGGGCCGTGTCGCGCTCCAGCGAGTGCCCGAAGGCGTAGTCCGCAGTGATGAAGAACCAAGTGTCACCGCCGGCCTGCACCATAGCCCCACCGGTGGAGCGGGCCAGCATCCAGGTGTCATGCGACCAGTGTACGGTGTTCGGCGTGCATTGCGCGCCCGTAAGATCCGCCACCGCGGCCGTGTTGTGGATGACGACCTTGTTCCTCTCACGCGCGATGCCGTTGACGGCCAGCGCCGGCGCGCTGGAGACCACCTCCACGATGGCGTCCACCCCGTCGCGGTCAAACCATTGCCGCGCGACGTTGCTGGCTACATCGGGGCGGTTCTGGTGGTCGGCGACGACCACTTCCACCGCGACGCCACGCGACCCGAAATCCTGCACCGCCTGCCGCACGCAGGCGACGCCGTTGGGTCCGCTAATATCACGAAAGGGCCCCGACAGGTCGGACAGCAGGCCTATCCGGATCGTATTCGACGGCGTGGCGGGTTGTGCGTGGGTCTTTCGGCCAAGGGGTGCGACCACGGCGGCGCCTGCGGCCGCGTTGACCAGACTGCGACGAGTGAAGTTCATCGAATTCTCCTGTGTTGAAGCGCCAGGGGCGATCTCATCGCCATCCGAGGCTGTGTTGACCAAAGCCGTGCGTCCCGCTCGTGGCGTGCCTCCGGAAGGATTGCGCTTCGCCGGCATCGCCGTGGCCGGCCAAGCCTCGAGCGAGGCTGCGCTGGTGGAATGGCAATGAGGACCGTGAAATCTGGAAAGGCTCGCCCCAAGTCCAGTCCCAGTCGATGGCCGTCGCCGCAAGCTGGAACGACATCATAAAGTCATCCGCGCATGCCATGCTGGAGCCGATATGCTCGGCGCCCAGCACCGCCCGGCGAATGGGCTGCCCCTTCTCGAAGAGTGCAGCGTCGTCCGACATCCGTTCCCTCCTGGAGTTCGGGAAAGCAGCCACGGAGCCGGCGCGGCCAAGCGGCCTCTGCGCCGGCTGCCCCGCCTATTGCAGCCGGATGTTGCGGGAGCGGATGACTTCTCGCCATTTAGCCGTCTCGGCCGCCAGATAGGCGGGCCAGGCCTCGGGCGGACGCACATCGGGCGTGACGCCCAGTGTGGCCATACGTTCGCGCACCTCAGGCACGTCCATCGCCGCCTTGGATGCGGCGTTCAGCCGGGCCAGAATGGCCGGCGGCGTGCCAGCCGGGGCGAGCATCGCGATGTGCTCCATGACTTCGAAGCCGGGGAAGCCCAGCTCCGCGAAGGTCGGCACATCGGGCGCGACGGGCGAACGCTGCAGCGACGCGACGGCCAGGGGCCGCAGGTCACCTGACTGCATATGGGAAATGACGGAGGAGACCGGCTGGAAGATGAAGCCAGCTTCCCCCGCGAGGACGCCCAGGACGGCCGGGGCGCCGCCACGGTAGCCGATATCGGGCACCTCAATGCCTGCCAGCTGCAGGAACATCTCGGCCGCAAGATGTGGGGTCGAGCCGCTGCCGGGATTGGCATAGACTTCGCGGTGGCCTGGCTGCTTCGCCCGCGCGACGTAGTCGGCGATGCTGCGCACCGGCGAGTTGCGCGGCACCAGCGCGAAGATCGGCATGGTTGCCAGCAGGCCTACGCCCACGAAGTCCCGCGCCGTGTCGTATTGGAGCTGATAGAGGCTGGGCGCGATCGCATAGGTGCTGTTCGGCGCAACGATCACAGTGTAACCGTCCGGGCGGGCCCGCACGGCGGAGGCCATGCCGATGGTGCCGCTGGCGCCCGTCCGGTTGTCGATCACGAAGGGGCGTCCGAGATCGGTGGATAGGCGAGCGCCAAGCACCCGCATGAAGGCATCAGTCGAGCCGCCGGCCGCCCAGGGCACGACGACACTCACGGCACGGCTTGGGAAAGCCGTGGCTGCCTCTTGGGCCTGCGCTTTGGGCGCGCGTCCGATGATCGCAGTGGCTGTCGTCGCACCGCCCAGCAATCCGAGAGTGGCCGAAGCTATGGAACGTCGCTTGATCATTCTGAGATCTCCTTGCTTCGACGGACGAATCGTCCGTCTGCATTGCCTGTAGCGTGGAAATTGCCCTCGATCCCCGAGGTAAACTCTCTAATTGGCGCCAGCCTTCCGCTTATGGTTATGATAATCTGTTCTATCTTCGCAATTTGCGTAACCTCGAAATTTCGAAACTCTCCTTTCGATTTTCGTGAAAAGTCTCGCTCAGATTTCCGGGGTCATTGCGGGGTGAATTGCCGTGCGGACTTCGGCGGGATCCTGGTGTGACTGCGCGGTAGGCTCTTTCGACATGCCGCGCCAGCCGCGCCGCAACGGTTGTTTTGAGGATCGCCGATGAATTCTTCAGAAAGCTTGGGCCGCGGAGGTCCGAAAAATGGCTGTGTCCATGTGGCGGGTCAGTGGGCGCCCACCCGTCGCTACGACTTGTCGAGCGGGCTGCCTTCCCCCCCCCGCAGGCCACTGCTCCGGGTGTCAGAAGGCCCGTCGCTTGCTCGACGCCCCACCATCGACTGTGACTATGGTTCCGCTCGTGTAGCCCGAGAGATCGCTGGCCAGGAACGCCGCAAGCGCCGCGATTTCCTCCACGCGGCCGGCCCGGCCGAAGGGCATGGATGCCATCATGTCCGGCCAGCGCTCGGGATCGCCCCGGCTCTCGGCGGCGCGATGCCGCAACAAGGATTCGAGCCGCTCAGTCTGGATCGGCCCAGGATTGATCCCTACCACACGCACGCACTCATCCGGTCCTGCTCCGCCGAGCGCGCGGGTAAAAGCCATCAGCGCAGCATTGCCCGTGCTCCCGGCGATGTAGCCGGCATCCGGACTCTCACCCGCGACGCCGATGATGTTGATGATCACACCGCGGCCGCGCTCGCGCATCTGGGCGTGGAATCGCCTTGTCATATTGATGTAGCCAAAGACCTTTAGGTCCCAGGCGGCGCGCCATCGCGCCTCTTCCATCTTGGCTAGATCGCCGCCTGGAATGGCGCCCGCATTGTTGATCAGGATATCGATATCTGGGCACGTGACGGCGAGTCCATCCACGCCCCTGCTCTCCGACACGTCCTGCGCATGAACCTCGATCGCGACATTATGCGCCGCCATCAGCCGTCCCTGCGCGATCTTCAGATCAGCCAGGCTGCGGGAGACGAGCACGAGGTCGCAGCCCTCGGCCGCCAGCGTCTCTGCGCAGCCAAAGCCGATTCCCTTTGAAGCGCCCGTGATGAGGGCCCGGCGCCCACGCAATCCAAGCTCCATCAGCTTCGCCTTTCAAATTGAGCGCATGACGTTGCCGTGGCGCTGAGATCCGGCATCACTTGTCGCGCTGGCCAGGGACAAAGGCGCCCTCATCTGTCGGGCGCAGTGCCTCGAAAAGCTCGGTCACGGCCGCATAGTCGCGATAGCCACAACGGGTGACGGGCTGTGCCGCAGCCGTGTCGAAGCGACCATCGCGGAGAAACGCCTCGTCGATATGCACGCCCACCACCTGTCCGATGATGACCCATCCCTCCAATGCGCTCCCGTCCACGTCATGGAGTTGCATCGAGTGCACCACCCGGCATTCCAACGAGGCCGGCGATGCCGCGACGCGAGGTGCCTTCACCATGCGGCAGGCTGCGGCTTCCAGGCCGGCCGCGTCGAATTCGCTTTCGTCATCACCGAGCGCGCCGGAGGAGATGTTCATCGCATCGAAGAGGGGGCGGGTACAGAGGTTAAAGACGAACTCACCCGTGGCGATGGCGTTCGCGGCGCTGTGCTTCATGGTTTCACTGGTGAATGCGAGCATGGGTGGGCGCGAATGCACTGCGTTGAAAAAGCTGTAGGGGGCGAGGTTAGGGTAGCCCTTGGCATTCAGGGTCGAAATCCAGCCGATCGGCCGCGGTGCCACGATGGCCTTGAACGGATCGTGAGGAAGGCCGTGGCCGAGGCGTGGTTCGTAGAACATGCAGATTTCCTCGCTTTGGTCGCGGACCGCGTGAAGGCGCAAAGCGCCGAGTGAAAGTGCCACGTGGAATTACGGAATTGGCACACCCTCAATCATCTTGCTCTGCGCCAGCTCGGCTTGTAAACGCGAAATGTGGAAACACATCTTCCAGGATTCATGAATAATGAAGGCATCCATTCCAGCCGAAACGGGCAAGCGGCCTCAGGCAAAGACGCTGGGCCTCGTGTCCAGTGGCAGGCGGCTGGATGCCGTATCCATTGCTGCGCTGCGCAGCTTCGTCACGGTTGTTGAGGTCGGGGGATTTTCGGCCGCATCACGGCAACTGGGGATCGCTGTCTCCACGGTCAGTAAGCATATCGACACCCTCGAAGGGCGCCTGCACGCGACGTTCTTTCTGCGTACTACGCGCCGGCTGAGTCTGACCGAATATGGGACGCGTTTTTATGAGTATTGCCGCGAGGCCATCAACCAGGTGGAGGAGGCAGTCGATCAAACCTTCAACCCGCAGGAAATCCGGGGACGGCTTCGTGTCGTGGCCCCCCCCGCCTTCACGAGGTGCGTACTGTCCCCCGCGCTCCCGACGTTCCTGGAAAGCCATCCCAATTTGCATGTGGAGTTGAAGGTCACAACGGCGAGTTTTGATTTCCTGCAGAACCAGGTGGACGTAGCGATCAAGACTATGATTGACCAGCAGCATGGCGGGCGCGTTCAGGAGATCGGCAAGGCGCCCTCGGTGCTGTGCGCTTCACCTGCCTATATCGACAGGTTCGGCATGCCGCGCCGGCCGGCAGAACTGCGGGACCATCAATGTCTGCTAGGAGTAAATTCACCATACAGCGAGCGCTGGCGTTTCAAGGTGAAGCGCGAGATTATCGAATTGCCTATCCGTGGCGTCTTTACGGCTGATACCGGAGACGTGCTCCGCCATGCCTGCCTACACGGCTTGGGTATCAGCGGTTTCTACATGTTTCACGTCAGGCGCGACCTCGAAACTGGTCTACTGGTGCGGGTCCTGGAGGATTTCGAACCGGACGGCGGAAGTATTTATGCGGTGACTCCGCAGAACAAATTCGTTCCCAAGAATACGTCGGTCTTCGTGGATTATGTTCGCTCGCTTTGTCGTGAGCTTTAGGCTCAGAACCCTCTGGTCGCCGGCGCCGCCGCGTGGGCGCGAGGACCGCTGGAGATGCTGCCCGAGGCACCGATCGAGGGGGCGATGGTGGGGATGGCGGCGAACCTGCTGGTGCCCACCAGGCTGGCCGTCATTGGGCAGTCCGAAAGGGATAGGGCGTGCCCAGTGCGGCTGGGCACGTCCTATCCGCCCAACATCCTCCGCAACACCGAGATGTCCGTCGTCAATTCATTTGAGACTGATTGGTGGGTTGGTTACCGGGGTATCTGGCCCATCTGCGCTTAAGGTTAAGCTGCGTTTTGGTCATGCATCCGGCGGCGGTGCCATCGAACCGCCCCCCTCACACCCTCTCCACCACCCTGAACCCCCTTGATGCCAACGGCAGGCTGTCCCGGCTGATGGCGGCGTCTTCTCCTGGCGCGTTCATCGCCCCCCAGATGGCGCGGCGGTTGCGCTCCGCCATGCTGTCGGAAAGCTCCGCAATCCAAAGCGTATCCCGCGCCGCGCCAAGGCGGCGCAGCATGTCGCGGTGTTGATTGCGCGCCTCGGCAGTGGAAAGTGCCGGGAGCGTAAAGGCCGCCATGCGCGGGTTGACGATCGCCGGCACGGGAAACTCGGCGCCAGTGTAAGGATTACGGTCGCGTCGGTCGAGCATCACGCGGCCCTCGCGAATGCCATAGGCGGTGCCGCGCTGCAGCCGCCAGAGCTGCCCGGCGACCAGCAGGCCGATGTCCATGTAGGGCGCTGCGCCATCTGTGAGATCGACGCGGAGATACCGCGCCGTGACCGGGGCTGGCAGCACCAGCACGATATTCCCCTGGCTCTCATCCTGCGCCTCGGCGTTCAGCAGCCCGGTGTCCGCAAGCGTCACGCTGAAATTCGCGACATTTGAAAGCCGCGCCTGCACCACGGCGCCCGCGCCAAGCGTCGTGGAAATCAGCGCAACGCAATCCACGGACACCTCCGCCCCAAGATCAGCGGTGATGGTCGCACTGCTGCCCATCAGCCTAGCACGGCGGCGCGGCTGCGGATCCTGCAGGTTCGTGATCGGCATGGTGGCGATGGTCGCCTGTGCCGATGCCACGCTGCCCGTCGCCACCCTATCCTGCTGCAAGAACGCCCCCGGCATCAGCCCGCCCCCCAGAGTGTGATTTCCACCCGCCGCGCTGTCAGGCTTTCCCGCCAGCCAACGACGACACCGACAAACCCCTCGTCAAAGCCAAAGGCCGGATAGGTGACGCGCCCGATCTGCCCGATTTCGATCTGCCCCAGAAACCGATCCGTCAGCACGCGGACCATGCGCGGTCCGGCTTCCAGCACGGCGCGCCATTTCTCGGCGCGCGCCAAAGCCTCGGCTTCGGTCCAATAGGCAGCGGGGAAAGAGATTTCTCGCTGCTGTGCCACGCGCGAAGTGATCAGGCTGCTCTGCGGGCCTTCACCGCCTCCGTAAAAGCCCTTCCGCCCATCGTCTGCGGCCAGCGGAACATCCTCGACGCCGCCGCTCCGCACCCGATGACGAATCCGCTGACTGCGCGTGCAATCATCGGGTCCAGGCGCCCAAGGATTAGGCCAAATCCATAGGATGCGAGAATTTGGTACGTCGAAACGGAGTTCTTCTGTCTGCTCCCTAGCTTGTCATGGATAGCAAAAACTGGGCAAGATGTTCCTGCTGACGTCATATGATGAACAAGCGCCTTCAGGCCGCAAACGCCCAATGCCGGGATCTCATTGGCCTGTACGCTGTTTGCACGAACTACGGCTCGTCAATGCAACCGGAGAGGATGATCATGGCTCGATCCGAATGGCCCCTGGGCCGCCGAGTATTCTTGGGTGCCAGTGCAGCGGCGCTGACCACACCAGCCATCGCCCAGCAGCGAGCCGGGCGCGCGGATCGCGTGATCTTTGGCATCGGCCTCTCCGCACCTTTCGCGCCCTATTTGGCGCTGGTCGAGCGCGGGATCGGCACGAAGCATGGCATTCGCGCCGAATACCGCGTCTTCGAATCCTCCATCGGTGGAATGGAAGCGGTGGTGACGGGCAATGCCCATGTTGCCTTCGGAAGTGAGCTTTCCGCATTGCGTCCACGCGCTTCGGGGGCGCGGATCCTGGGCGTCGGGCGCCCACTGATTTCTGACAAGGACATCGGCATCGGTGTCAATTCCACGATCCAACGCCCGGAGGATTTCCGCGGAAAGCGTGTTGGCATGATCCGTGGCACAGCGGCCGACTATCTCTTTCATCTATTTTGTCAGCGACATGGTCTCACTGAAGGCACAGGCCCGAACGACATCCGCGTGCTTGCGGTCCAAGCGCCTGAATGGGTACCAGCCCTGCAGCGTGGTGACATTGACGCGTTCTTCGGATGGGAGCCTTGGCTCACGCGCCTGCCCACGATCGTGCGTGGCGCGCGTGTTTACGCCTATTCCTCGGAAGATAACCTCTATCAGCTCTGGTACACGATGGTGTTCCGAGAGGAATGGGCGCGCGAGGATCCTGACAGTGCCGGGGCCACCTATCGGGCCGTGGCGGAAGCCATGGAGTGGGTCAACGCCAACCGCGAGGAGGCGGTGCAGCTCGCCGCACGGATATTCCGTACGCCAGTCGCCGACATGCGGGTGCAGATGGCGGCCAACAATTATGTGCTCGATACAAAACGCGAGCATCCGGTCCGCATTAAGCAGGTTGCCGCCTGGGCAAGGCAGCGCAACCTGATCAATGTTGACAATACGGATCGCCTTGTTGATGACTACTACTATCCGGACATCGCCAAGCGGTACGCTCCGAACCTGACCGATTTTTGATTGCAATGTCGTTCATCGCGTTTCGGGATGTCGGGTTCCGTTATGGCGAGCAGGAGGATGCGGGTAACAGCATCCTCCGCGGCCTGGACCTGGAGATCGCCCGTGGCACCTTCTACGTTTTGCTTGGACCATCGGGCTGTGGCAAAACGACCGCTTTGAACCTTCTTGCTGGGTTTGAAACACCGAAATCTGGCTCCGTGCTGGTTGAGGGGCGGCCGGTGCAGCAGCCGGGTATGGATCGGGTCGTCATTTTCCAGGGCGATGACAGTCTCTACCCCTGGCTAACCGCGCTCGAAAACGTGGAATTTCCCCTGCGCATGACGGGACGAGGTGCAGCGGAGCGCCGAAGCCGAGCCGAGACTTGGCTGGCGCGCGTTGGCCTTGCCAATCATGCGGCGAAGTTTCCGCACCAGCTCTCCGGGGGCATGAAGCAGCGTATCCAGATCGCACGTGCGCTCGTCTGCGACGCGCCGGTCCTGCTGATGGATGAGCCCTTCGGGGCGCTGGACGCGCAGACGCGGACGATCCTGCAGGATGAATTGGTTGATATCTGCGCCGGTTCTGGTGCGACCGTACTATTCATCACACACGATATCGCCGAGGCGATCATTCTCGCCGATCGCATCGGCGTGATGCGTGCCGGGCCAGGCAGTGCCGTCAAGGACGAGTTCGAGCTTGATCTCCCGAGACCACGCAATCGCGGTAGCGTGGAGTTTGCCGCCATTTATGATAGGATCCAGCGCGTATTGAGCGAGGAGGTCCAGAAGGTGGTGATGCGCGAGGCGGCGGCGTGAGCGGCGCCATCGCCAAGCCCCCCGGCCATGGCTTTGTACACCATCTAACGTGGCTGGTGTTGCGTCTCCTTCCCTTCGTCGGGATGATCTTCCTGTGGGACTTCACCTCCCGCGTTTTTGATGTTCCTGTGTTGTTTCCAGGACCGCTGAGCACCTGGAATAAGGCGACACAACTTATCGCCGAGGGCCAGTTGCAGGCGGACATCCTGATCAGCCTATGGCGCATCGCAGTCGGTTTCGTGCTGGGCTCGCTGCTCGGCATGACGCTTGGACTGATGATGGGATTGTCGCGCCCCATTGCCGATATTCTGGGCCCATTCGTCCACACGCTGCGCTTCATCGGACCCATCGCTTGGATTTCCGCGGTCATGATGTGGTTCGGATTAGGCGAGACCTCCAAGGTCGTTCTGATTGTCTACACGACGACCTTCGTGGTGCTGATCAGCACCATGATCGGCGTGATGACCATTCATCCGAACAAGCTGCGTGCAGCCCGGGTCTTCGGCGCCCGGGGCTTCCGTCTCTTTGCGCACGTCACCTTGCCGGCCGCATTGCCTCATGTCCTCACGGGCGCGCGGCTCGCCATGATGAATTCTTTCATGACCATCATCGCAGCCGAGATGGTGGCAGCCCGGGAAGGGCTCGGCTTCCTGATCTTCAATTCCCGGCAATGGATGGAGGTAGATGCGATTTTTGTAGGCATGATTACGCTCGGCCTGCTCGGGCTATTGGCTGACCGGCTCATGGTCCTGCTGACGCGGGTGCTGTTCCGCCGCTTCCGGCCGGCAGAAGCGTGAGCGTGCACGTGTCTCGCAGTGTGATGCGCGGAGGCGGTGCAATCCTGCTATTTTTGATCGCCTGGGAAATCGCCGGGCGCACCATCTTCGTTCCTGCCGTGCTCCCCGCGCCAAGTGCCATAGCCGCTGAGGGCTGGGCGAGGTCGCTTTCCGGAGCACTGCAATGGGACGTGCTGATGAGCGCCTCCCGCCTTGCGGTTGGCTTTGCCGCCGGCAGTATTCTGGGGGCCTTCCTCGGACTGCTGTTCGGGGCCTTCGCTCCCGTGCGGCGCATCCTAGAACCCTTGGTGCAGTTTCTCCGCTTTATTCCGCCGATCGCATGGCTGACGCCAGTTCTGATTTGGTTTGGCATCGGCGAGGAGGGCAAATGGGTTCTCATTACCTACACGACTACCTTCATGGTCCTACTCAACACACTCGCGGGTTTCGCCGAACAGCATCGCGACCGGATGCGTGCTGCGCATGTCTTTGGAGCCGGATCTTGGGAGGCATTCCTGCACGTCCGCTTGCCTGCCACAGTTCCGTGGATCCTGGGCGGCATGCGCATAGGGATGGGTAATTCCTTCCAGACGCTCATCGTCGCGGAGATGTTGGCTTCAAACGAGGGGCTGGGTCAGCTGATCCTAAATAGCCGTCTGCAGCTCTCCACCGAGGGCATGTTCGTAGGAATCGCGGGTATTGCGGTTCTGGGCATCCTGGCCGATTCTGTATTTCGAGCCACCACGCGAAGAATGTTCCATCGATATCGCCTGGGCTGGTAAAGTCCTGAGGTGTTGTCCATCGTCAAATGATTTGAGACTGATTGGCGTTTTGGGTAACAGAGTATCGGGCGCATCTGTGGGATAGGTAATGCTGCGTTTTGGTGATGCATCCGGCGGCAAAGCTATCCAACTGCCCCCTCTTACCCTCTCCACGATCCTGACCGCCCGCGCCGTGAACGGAAAGCTGTCTCGGCTGGCGCTGGCTTCTTCCCCCGGTGCATTGACCGCCCCCCAAATGGCCCGGCGATTGCGCTCGGCGAGGCTATCGCCAAGCTCCGTAATCCATAGCGCATCCCCCGCCGCACCAAGCCGACGCAGTAGGTCGCGATGCTGATTGCGCGCCTCGGCGATCGACAAGGCCGGCAAGGTGAAAGCCGCAAAGCGCGGGTTGATGATGGCCGGCACTGGAAATTCCGCACCGGTGAAGGGATTCCGATCCCGCCTATCCAGCATCACCCGCCCTTCGCGAATGCCGTATGCGGTGCCGCGTTGCAGCCGCCAAAGCTGCCCCGCCACCAGCAGCCCGATATCCAGGTAAGGCGCCGCACCATTGGTGAGGTCAATCCGGAGATACCGCGCCATGACAGGCGCCGGCAGTACCAGCACAACATTCCCCTGTGCCTCATCCTGCGCCTCGGCGTTGATGGTGCCGGTATCAGCCTGCACAGTTGCAAAACTGCTCATATTGGCAAGCCGCACCCGGGTGGTGGCATTGGCGCTGAGCGTCGTGGAAAGCAACGCCACGCAATCCACCAGCAGGGCTGCCAGCAAATCCACATCGATTGTTGCATTAGCCGCATTGAGCCGCGCCCGCTGCCGCGGCTGCGCATCCTGAAGGTTTGCAAGCGGCATGCTCGGCACAGTGGCTTGTGCGCTGTTCAGCACAGCGCCCTTGGCGACATTGTCATACAAAAACGCCCCCGGCATCAGCCCGCCCCCCATGCCGTGATTTCAACGCGCCGTGCCGCAAGCCTCTCCCGCCAGCCGACCACCACGCCGACAAAGCCGTTCTGAAACCCAAAGGCGGGATAGGTTACGCGCCCGATTTGCCCGATTTCGATCTGCCCAAGATACCGATCCGTCACCACGCGCAGCATGCGCGGCCCGGCCTCAACCAAGGCCCGCCATTTCTCGGCACGCGCCAGCGCCGCAGCCTCGGTCCAGTATTAGGCGGGGAAAGTCATTTCGCGCTGCTGCGCGACGCGGGAGGTAATCAGGCTGCTTTCCACCCGGGCGAAACTTCCCGCCTGGGAAAGCCGCTGCCGGTCGGCCGCCGCGATACTGCCAACCATGTTGGACAGCGGCGCATGGTTCAAGCCCCAGCGCACCGCAATGGTGCGCGGCAACAGGCGCAAGCCCGCAGGCAAGACCAAGGGCTCACAGGCCAGTACGCATTCCGCGGGCAGGTCGGCGGTGCCCGATATAGTGCTGGTAATCCGACTGGCAGCGACACCGCACAGATGATCCGGGCCAAATAACGTCCTGTCGCGCGCATCCGGTGTGCGGCAAATGGCGACCACCTCATGCGCGGCAGGGTCCGCCATGCAGAATACATTCTTGGTCCGCCGGCCAGCGCCACCCAGCCACCCGGGTCGGAGAACACAAGGATGGTGGTGCAGATTAACTATCCCGGCCAGCCATCATAGAAATCACTATTAAGCTCGCCGCCATAGGAGTCGAAAACTGAGTCCTCCAGCAAGCCGTTTGATGTCAATTCACTTGATGACGGACCGGGCCACTATTCCCCCTTGATGCCTGCTGCTGCGATCACTTCGGCGAATCGCTTCTCGGCGTCCTTCAGCACCTTGTCGAATTGCGCAGGGGTACTGGCGTGAATGACAAAACCCAAGGCCTGCAACCGCTGCTTCACACCAGGATCATCCAGTGCTACCTTCCATGCACGATACCAAACATCCACAATATGATCCGGCGTTTCTAATGGCACTAAAATACCTTGGGTGCTTGGGACATCAAAACCTGGAATACCGCTTTCAGCAAAGGTCGGCACATTCGGCATGGCTGGATCACGCTGTAATGTTGATACTGCTAAGGGGATCAAACGTCCTTCCCGGACATAGGTCGTCACAGCCGGCAGTGTGATGATCTGCGCATCCACTTGGCCGGCAAGTAAGTCAATCGTGGCTGGCCCACCTCCACGATAAGGAACATGCGTGACCGTAAGCCCAAGGGCTCGGTTCACCATTTCGCTAATAATATGTGCAATGCCACCAATACCTGGGACCGCAAGGGTAACCTTGTCCCCCCGCGTTCTCAGCGCCAAGAGATAATCATCTATGTTGCGTATGCCCGAACGGGGATGCGTACAAAGCAGTTGCGCCGCAATAATGGTCATAGTCACTGGACGAAGCTTTGACGCGGGTCGCCCGTGGCGTGCCCCAACCAGAATATCCTGTAGGATGAGACCATCACCCGATGCGACCATCTGCGTTAGGCCATCTGGCGCTGAGCGTGCCACAGTTTGTGTGGCGACCAGACCCGCGCCGCCGCCCTGATTTTCCACAATCAGCGCTTGGTTCAGGTGACTTGAGAGCACAGGTTGTGCTGCGCGCGCATGAATATCAAGCGTGCCACCAGGTGCTGCCGCAACAATGATTCGTACCGGTTGCGATGGTCGCCATGGCTGCGCCAATAACGGCCACGGGAACAGCGTCAAGGCGGATGTGGCGATCATCAAATTCCGACGCGTCAATCCCCGGTCCATTGTCTTCCTCCTTGCTGGGTCTTGTTGGATTTCCTCAGTTTGGCCAGGCGCCAAAGGGTGCATCACCGTCCTTCTTCACCTCATGCACTAGATCAATTTCCCAGGCGAGGTAGGCGCGCATGGCTTCCTCGATGCCGTCATTATGATCGAAGGGGAGCAGATGAACATCGTCGCAGTCCCAGTCCTCCGGATTACGTCGATTGGCAACAATAGGCAGGCCACAGGCTTTCCATTCTGCCATTCCGCCAGCCAAAATTGCTATCGGCACCGCGACGAGATCCGCCAGTTCAGCATAGGCCAAGCGGGCCAGCGCCGGTTCCGGCGCCGTGATCACAAGCTGCTCCGCTGCGCCAAGTTTCGGCAGCAGGCGCGCAAGACGCCCCCTCAAACCCCAGATCGCACCAGGTGCATGGCCAGCGCGGAAACTGACCGAACGATTCAAATCAATGATCCTCACGCGGTCCCCTTGGGCCGCAACTTCGCGCGGGGATATTTGCGGTGCGGCAATCCCATTTGCTTCCGGGCAATGCAGG
The DNA here is from genome assembly GCA_020249265.1 of Roseomonas sp. GTDB lineage: Bacteria > Pseudomonadota > Alphaproteobacteria > Acetobacterales > Acetobacteraceae > Neoroseomonas. Next base: position 3,515 of record JADCGA010000053.1, on the reverse strand, counting down.
GGCGGCGTGCCATCTTCAAGCGCGCCATTCAGCCCACCTTCAAGAACATAGACTTCCCACCCCCCAAGCTCGCGCAACCATCCCGCACTCATCCGCGCGCGCGTGCCGGTATCGTCAATCAGAATGATGCGGGCATGGCGCACCGCCACCCACATATCCACCGATTGAACAAGCTGCCCGCCCGGCGCATTCAGGCTTCCTGGCAAATGACCTTGCACATATTCTGCCGGATCTCTCACATCCAGCAGATAGCAGCTTCGGGATATATCCTTTCTCAGTGTTTCTGCCTGTTGGGCATCAATGAAACGCACGCCGCGCTTTCGTGCAAAATGATCAGCACGCTCTAGGGCCAATTCTGCCTCTCGCGGTACGCCGATACTGAAGCTTTCCGTCTTGCCGTGCGCGCATTGGTAGCCCGCCAATTCCCAGCCCATGGTTCCATTGCGCAGGGCCACAACCTGATTGGGTATGCCAGCACTACGCAGCGATTCCGCGCCCATAATGGACCGAGTGCGCCCTGCGCAATTGATAATAATGGTGGTTTCAGGATTATGGACGAAATCCCCAATCCGATAAACCAGCTCACCACCCGGCACGTTGATGCCGCCGGGAATGGACATTCTGATGAATTCGTCCTTCGGTCGACTATCAAGAATCACCATATTGCCGCCAGTCTTCACCATCGAATCCAATTCGGCGGGATCTATTGAAGGTGTTTCGTAGTGATGTTCGACCCATTCGCCAAAAGCCTTGGATGGCACGTGCACCCCTGAGAACGCGACATATCCGGCGGCAATCCAGTTGGGCATCCCACCCTCAAGAACAGAAACATCGGCATAGCCAATGAGCAGCAGATATTTGGCGAGTGTTTCCGCGCTACCCTGCCCGCCATCCACGCAAACGATACGCACGGTTTTGGAGGGCAAAAGTGCACGCGCGCGCCATTCCATGCGAGAAACTGGGCATGGCACGGCCCAGAACAAATGACAGGGACCGAAAGCACTTTCCTCACGCGCATCAAGAATGGCCAGTTCAACACCGTCATTGATCAAGGTCTTAACCTGCGCAGGTGTCATGTATCGCAACGCAGCTCTGCCTGATGTGCTTGCTTGGATCATTTCGCGTTCCCTTTGCAGAATATGCTGCCATGACAAGTGTCCATCGTCAAATGATTTGAGGTCGATTTGCGGCTTGACTAGCGGAGTATCTGGCCCATCTGCGTGTCCACCGTCAGCGCCTCTGAGACCAAACTGGCGAAGTGAGGTACGGAGAATTTCCGGCTCATCGTAATCCCAAAGAAAGTGAGGATGAACCATCTGCGGCGCCACTAGTTGGCATCCCCCTCACAGTCTCTCCACCATCCTGACCGCCCGCGATGCCAGCGAAAAGCTGTCCCTGCTGGCGCTGGCCTCTTCCCCTGGCGCATTGACCGCGCCCCAAATGGCCCGGCGATTGCGTTCGGCGAGGCTGTCGCCAAGCTCAACGATCCACAGCGCATCCCCCGCCGCACCAAGCCGGCGCAGCAGGTCGCGGTGCTGGTTGCGGGCCTCGGCAACCGACAAGGCCGGCAAGGTGAAAGCCGCAAAGCGCGGATTGATGATGGCTGGCACCGGAAATTCTGCCCCGGTGAATGGATTGCGGTCGCGCCGGTCGAGCATGACGCGGCCTTCGCGAATGCCGTACGCCGTGCCGCGCAACAGCCGCCACAGCTGCCCCGCGACCAGCAGCCCGATATCCATGAAAGCCGCCGCGCCATCGGTAAGATCAATCCGGAGATACCGCGCCGTGACAGGCGCGGGCAGCACCAGCACGACATTGCCCTGTGCCTCATCTTGCGCCTCGGCATTGATGGTGCCGGTGTCAGCCAACACCGTCGCAAAGCTGCTCACATTGGCAAGGCGCACGCGGATGGTGGCCTTGGCGCTGAGTGTGGTGGAAAGCAGCTTCACGCAATCCACCGGCAGGGCTGCCAGCAGATCCACATCGATTGTTGCGCTGGCCGCATTGAGCCGCGCCCGCCGCCGTGGCTGCGCATCCTGAAGGTTGGCAAGCGGCATGCTCGGCACATTGGCTTGTGCGCAACTTCCATCATCGCGAGTGGCGCCTGCGCCTCAGGATCATCCGGCTCGGCTTCGGCGCGCGCAAGGGCGGCCGCGAGTTCATTGGCATTGCTGGACGCGGCTTCGGTGATGGCCACCGGTGCAACGCCAACGCAGCCCAGCGGCGTAGAAATATAGCGTGGCGGTATGATGGATCGCCTCGTCCGAGGTGGGGCTGTAGAGAACATTGGTCAGGATTTGTGCCAGCGTCGCAACCGCGCCAGGGGTTGCCATGCTCTCCCCCAGTGTGGCCACACGCGCGGCGTTGTAATCAATAATGCCTCTCACGAGGCTGTGATCGCCGGAAAGCAGCAAAGGCACACCGCGATAAAGCTGCGCGGTGGCGGCGAAGGGTGTCGCCAACGTCAGGTCGGTAGTGGTGCCGCTTGCGGCGGAGGTGGCGGCGCCGATGGCGGTATTGGTGTTATGCGATGACGGGCAAGAGGGGCGGGCCCTCTCATATTCCCAGCTGCAAAACGGCGATTTGATCCTCTTGGCGCCAAAACTAGATCGATCGTAATAGACATGACGATAGGGATCGTAATGGCTAACCTTGCGCCTAGGCAGTTTTGGAGGAAGGCTATGGGCACGCTCAACGGCTTAACAGTGCTGGAATTGGCAGGCATCGGGCCGGGTCCCTTCTGCGCGATGTTGCTGGCCGATATGGGGGCGCGCGTGATCCGGATTGATCGCCCCGAAGGCCCGCCCGGTGCGCGCGATGATGTGGTTCTGCGTGGGCGTCGATCCCTGGTGTTGGACCTCAAGAATCCTGCCGCTATCGAGGCAGTGAAGCGCATGTCCCTGCAAGCCGATGCGCTGATTGAAGGCTTCCGGCCAGGTGTCATGGAACGGCTTGGCCTGGGCCCAGAAACGCTGCTCGAAGCCAATCCGCGCCTGATCTATGGCCGCATGACGGGGTGGGGCCAAGCCGGGCCACTCGCGAAACGCGCGGGGCATGACATCAATTACATCGCGCTGACCGGAGCGCTGCATGCCATTGGTACTTCGGATCGCCCGCCGCCTCCGCCACTCAATCTCATCGGTGATTATGGCGGTGGGGGGATACTGCTCGCATTGGGCGTTCTGGGAGCCTTGATTGAGCGCAACCAATCGGGTCGTGGCCAGGTGGTGGATGCCGCCATGGTGGATGGCGCAGCACTGCTGATGGCACCCATTTATGGCATGCTGGCGCGCGGGCGTTGGACCCCCGAGCGGGGCGTGAATTTTCTTGATGGCACCGCGAGTTTTTATGGCAGCTACGCCTGCGCCTGTGGCGGCAGAGGTGGCTCGGGGATTCTGAACAGCTGGGATAAGTGGATTTTCTGCCTGACCGCGGCATGATGCCGTGAACAGGAGATACCATGACGAGACGACCACGCCGGAACCACAGCCCAGCCTTCAAGGCAAAGGTGGCGC
>JADCGA010000052.1 GCA_020249265.1 Roseomonas sp. | reverse complement strand
CTTGGCGCCGACATTGGGACCAGGTGATACCGTTCTTTGCGTTCAGCCCGCCGATACGCCGGATCATTTATACAACGAATGCGATCGAGGCCTTGAATTCGAAGCTCCGACGGGCGGTGCGCACACGCGGCCATTGCCCGGGTGACGAGGCAGCCATGAAGCTGCTATACCTTGTCCTCAATCGAGCGGCCGAAGGTTGGAAGCGACCGCCGCGCGAGTGGTGCGAGGCCAAAACCCAGTTCGCCATCCTATTCGGCGATAGGTTCGTGGGCTGATGAACGAAACTGACCTCGCGCACAAAATTACTGATAGGCCCAGTCGCAAAGCCTCACACCCAATCGATCAGTCAAAAAATACAATGATTCCATTCTGAACGAAGCGCGCTCTACACCCTCTCCACCATCCTAAATCCTCGCGACGCCAACGGCAGGCTATCCCGGCTGATGGCGGCGTCGTCACCGGGGGCATGCAGCGCGTCACCCCACCCTCCTCTTCACCACCTGCACATGCAGCGCAGCCGCAGGCAGATCCACCGTGGACAGGCTCACATTCCGCGCTGTCACGCGTACCTTGTCATTCGACCAGACATGGCAATCCAACACAAAGGCAATGCTGCTGGTATCGAGCGACGCATCCGCGAAATCCCCCCGCCGCGCGCCGGGCACCGTCACATCCGCATTGGCGGTTGCGCCCGGCGGCATGCTCGGCAGATCCCAACTGGCGGAATACATCAGCGTTCTCCCACCTGCCGGCAATGCAGGACAGCCGGACAGGATCGCAGGCGCATCCTCTGGCAGGCCGTAAAGGCGCAAGGCCTCCACCTCAATCTGCCCGTCAAAGCCAATGATCCCGATTTGCGCAAAGGCCACCTCCGGCCCAAAGTGCACCGTCTGGCGGCGATTGAGGTCGCTCTCCTGCATCACCGCCCCGGCCTGCCAGGTTTTGGAGGTCGGCGCCCATTGCAGTGTGGTGCCGGATGCCAGCGCATCGCCGGCGATGTTTTCCCGCACAATGCCCGCGCCATCAAAGCAGCGCAGACAAAGCCTCCCGCCATCGGCACCGCCGACCAACCAATGCGCCAACGCGAATTCCTTGGCATGTGTCGTCTGCACGACAAAGCCGATGCCGCGATTGGGGTTCAGCAGCAGGCCCCGCGCGGTCGGCGTGATGCCGTTCAACCCATTCCAAGAAAGCGCCGCCATGGTGGTCTCGGTGGTGGTGGAGGTGGCTATGATGCCCCAGGCGGCGCAACCGGCGCAGTGAACGGCGCGTCATGACTTCACCTGCGGTGCGGGCAGACCGCGACCAATCAATTCCAGCCAGACATGCAGGGGCACGACCACCAACGGTGCGGCACGGTCGCGCCATAGAAACAGCGCGTCATGCGTGCCGAGCCAGCGTTCCAGCGTCTTGAAACCTTCGCCGTCACCGCGGGCTTTGACTTCGGCCACCAGCGGCGGTTCGGATTGGCCGCGCGCATAGATGTCGATGTCGGCGCCATTCCCGCGATAGTGCGTGGCACCGGATAGCGGGACACGCTCGGCGGCGATGCCGCTTTGTTTGTGGATCTCCACCAGCGCGCGTTCGCGCCGGAGGCCCTTGTCGCGAGAGGCTTTACCCATGGCGCGCCTCACGCGGCCTGCGGCAGCGATGACGCCGCCTGCGGGGAGAGGCCCGGCAGGATCAAGCGCGCGCTACGCTGACGCGGCCGGGGACGCGCAATCGCCAGATAGAGGTAGTCATCCGGCCCGAGGCGTTGCTGGACGAGATGCACCAAGCCTGTCTCGGCCATGTGCAGCGTCATGTTCTTCAGGCCACGCAGGCGGCGGCGCTCACTGTCGCCAAGCGGGCTCGCGGTCACGGATAGCTCAATGGCCAGATGCCCGCGCCAATAGGCGATGCGGTCACCAGGACTCGCTGCCAAGAACCAGGCAAGCATCTCAGCCTCGCCGATCTGCGGCCGAAGCGGGGAGGGTGCGCGGACTAGCATCACTTCGCCCCCACTGCTTCAGGCTGATGTGCGACCTCATTTTCGAAGGCCTCCACATCCTCCAACCGATAGACGACCCGTCCGCCGATCTTGAGGTAGCGTGGCCCCTGGTTGAGCCAGCGCCAGCGCTCGAGCGTGCGCGGGCTTAGGTTCCAGCGCCGGGCGAGATGGACCTGATTGAGGTGATTCGTAGGACTATTATTCATGGGAGTTTCGTCCTTTTTCCTGAGGCTTGGCGGCTCTGCCTCACCTTTTCCATGAAGGCGCTGACCCGGTCTGCGGTTAGAAGGCTTGGCGAGCGCCCCTTACGTAAATGCCTGATAAAGTTGGGGTCCCCCATAGATTCTCGGCCAAAATCAGTGGCTTTCATCCGGGTGGATGCCAGGAAGTCTTCAACTTCCGTGATGAATTCGTCGCTGTATCGGCTCGTCATGAGGCATAGGATTGACAGCCCAACTTGCGCTGGTCAAATAAATAAAATAGGCTATTCCCTATCAATGGCAGATCAAGGAGTTAGGCACCATGGACCTCGATCCAACGCGTCTCAGGGTCATGAAATTGATCCAGCAAAGGCGCACGGACCTGAAAAAAGCCTCGCTCGCGATCGGGCGAAACGCCGCCTATTTGCAGCAGTACCTCTATCGCGGGATTCCGAAGACACTGCCTGAAGATGCGCGCGAAGCGCTCGCGGCATTCCTTGAAGTGCCGGAAGAAAGCCTGCGCCCAGCAAGGAAAGAATCGACGGGCGAGGCAACACCACCTGCCTTGCCATCCGCAGTTTCAGCCGCCCCACCACCTGCGCTTGGCGCGACGGTGCCTGGATTCTCGCAGATACCGGAACTGGATGTGCGTGCCTCGGCCGGGCATGGAGCATTTCATGAGGGTGACGAGGAAATAAAAGCAGTCTGGATGTTCCCCGATGCCGTAATTCGCCATGAATTGCGTGCACGATCTGCCAATCTCAGAATCATCACCATTGATGGGGATTCGATGGAGCCGCTTTTGGCCTCGGGCGATCGGGTATTGGTGGACACCGCGCAACGTGTGCCGGCGCCGCCCGGTATTTTCGTGATCTGGGACGGGCTTGGGATTGTGGCCAAGCGCATCGAGCATATCCCGACTGCGGAGCCATCACGCATTGTGATCAAATCGGTCAATCCGCTTTACAATGATTACGAGCGCCCGACCGAGGATGTGAATATCATTGGCCGCGTTATCTGGGCGGGGAAGAGGCTGTGATGATCCGCATGCTTGGGAAGCCGCTGCTGGTTGCCCTTGGCTTGCTCGCCGCCAAGGCCGCGCATGCGGATGGAGAGATGCAGCCCATTGGCCGCTTTGCCATTGATCGTACCGAGGTCTCGGTTGGTGCCTTTCGTCGCTTTGTTGCCGCCACCAGCATGGTGACCATGGCCGAACGCCAGGGCGGTGGTTCGGTGTTCGAAGCGGGCTGGGTGCGCAAGCCTGGCTGGACTTGGAGCAAGCCGTTTGGTGAGCCAGCTGATGAGCGCGAACCAGTTGTGCACGTCACCTTTGACGAAGCCGCTGCCTATTGTCGCTGGGCTGGCAAGCGCCTGCCGACCGATGCGGAGTGGCTGGAAGCGGCGTATACGGAAAGGCGCGCATCACCGCCCGCGCCATTCCAGAATGGCGTGACCTATCCCTATCCCACCGGCGGACGCCCAACAGGGGCGAATTGCCTCCGCGATTGTGGCCCAACACCTTTTGCGCTGGATCGCTCCGCGCGGCTCAACCGAGGCATTGGTCCTGCACGCGTCGGCACCACTCAGGCTGGCGTGAATGGCCTCTACGATATGGGCGCCAATGTCTGGGAATGGGTGGATACTGCCCTTGGCAGCGAACGCATTACCCGAGGTGGTTCCTGGTGGTATGGCGCCACGCAAATGCATCGCGAGCACCGGGCCAGTAAGCCTCCGGCAACGGCCGTGTTCTATATTGGCTTTCGTTGTGGGCAGGATCGAGGTTCCTGATCAGATGATATTCTTGTCCGGCCTTTCCCTGGCGCTGCTGGTTCTCGGCCTTGCAGCGTCGCCCGCTTTGGCCAAGCGCATCGATCCCATCCTGCTGCAGGGCGAGGCGCGTGCGGTTGATGGCGACACCCTGCAAGTGGGTGACACGCGGCTGCGCCTCCATGGCATTGACGCGCCGGAGCTTCGGCAGATCTGCGAAGACAGTGCCGGCGATGCCTGGGCCTGCGGACGTCGCGCCGCATCGGAATTGGCGGCAGCGGTGGCTGGCGGAGAAATTCACTGCATCAGCCGCGAACGTGATCGTTATCAGCGCCTTGTTGCGACGTGCTGGTCGCAAGGGCGGGATATCGGGCAGTCGCTTGTCTCGCATGGTTGGGCTGTCGCCTACCGCCGCTATTCGGCGGATTACGTGCGCGACGAGGATATCGCGCGCTACCTGACGCAAGGGATGTGGGCAGGGCGATTCGAGATGCCCTGGGAATGGCGGCAGGCACGGCGGCGGCAGTAGTGCTATTAAGCCACCGAGCGTTCAGGAAAGGCGGTTGTAATGGTTGCCCTCGCCCATATGGAGAGCCCAAGAATAAAAGCTTGGCTTGGCGGTATTGAGCCTGCCTGGACGGTATTGGATTCGGATAGCTTCAGGGCCCTGGCAGGCTTTTCACCTGTTTTGCCTGGCGAGCCGATTGAATTCAACACTGAACTGTCGCCCGAGGAATTTAAGGGCTCGGCCATTACACAGCACGCCATCATTCTCCTGAAGGCCGGCATGGAAAGCGATGGCCTTAAGCTCACGGCAACAGGGAACCTGGCGCGCAGCGTTGTCTCGGAGATGGTCAAGCGCTTTGATTGGCCCCTCTATGATTTGGAAACGCTCTTTCGCATGAACAAGGTGATCAATGAGCCGGATTTCTTCCCTCTGTATATGACGCGCATGATTGCCCAAGCTGCCAAGTTTTTCCGTAAATCGAAGGATCATTTGAAAACATCTCCACTGGGCCGCGAAATGCTTGATCCGCAAAAGATCGGCGAATTGCAAAGGATCCTCTTTATCATTCACATGTGGCGACTGGAGACGCCCAATTACGTCCCCGCCCAAGCGGGCCGCTGGCCTTTGGTAGATATTGGCGTCGTTCTTTGGGCGCTTTCGGTGGCAGCCACAGATTGGGAAACCGCCGAGAATCTGACGAGGCTTTGCAGTATTCCGATTGAGGAGGTGATCCGGTCGGATTCTGATATGGCAAGTTTCGCCATGGAAACGCAGATCCTGCGCCCGTTGTTTCATTTTGGCTTTCTTGAGCATCGAAGCGATCCGATTCCTGGCAAGGCTTTCCTGAAAACGCATTTGTATCGACGTACCCCACTTTTCGACCGGTTTTTTTCCTTTCGTGTCACACTTGAAAAACCCCATGGATTGCGGCACTGAGGGTGCCGCAGTCAGAACAAGCAGCTTTTCGCTTTGATACTTTCTTTACAGCGCAACTTCCTGCGCTGTCTGATTCCTCTTTCATCCCAACGAAAGCGCGATCATCTTCAAAGAATCGAAAGGGCGATGACGTTTCGCCCGATCATAATCATTGCAGATGGTCTCAATGCGCAACGCTCTCTCCGGCCCCAATCCCCTACCTGCCGAGTGCCTCTCCGGACCGGAGCGCCTGGATGAAGTCGCGCGCATCCTGGCCACCGGGCTGAGGCGCCTTCAGGCCCAGGACGCAAGTTCTTTATCTGCCGAAAACAGAGAAAGTTCATTCGACATTCTCGCCCTCAAACGCCGTGTTGGTCGTCGCAAACCAACCACCCGCGTCGGAGAAAGTTGATGGCAGAATCGAAGAAGAAACCTGAAGCAGAGCCGGTTCGAATGAACGCCGGCCCCAGCGATGCCAGTGTCGTGGCACAGCTTGCAGCACTGCGGAAAATGAGCGTGGTCGAACTCAAGCAAAGATGGGAAGCGCTCTTTGCCACGCCTGCGCCCAATAATAGCCGAAGCTATCTGGAAATGCGCCTCGGCAATCGCATCCAGGAGCTCATGCTGGGCGGGCATTCACGCGACACACGACGCGTGCTCGACCAGCTGGTCAAGGAACTCGAGGGCAAGAATACCCGCAAGGCGATCATGACCGACCCACGCAAGCCCGTCCCCGGCACGCGCCTGCTGCGCGAATGGGATGGTGCCGAGCATAGCGTAACCGTGCTGCGCGACGGCTTCGATTGGCAGGGCAGGAAATTCAAATCGCTCTCGGCCGTCGCGCGCGCCATCACCGGCACGCAATGGAATGGCTATCGCTTTTTCGGCCTGCGTGAGGCCGGGCGGGATCCGCGATGAACCGCGCACCAGGATCCGTATTGCAGATGCCGCGGCGCCTGCGCTGCGCTATCTATACGCGTAAGTCGAGCGAGGAAGGGCTCGACATGGAATTCAACTCCCTCGATGCGCAGCGCGAAGCCTGTGAGGCCTATATCGCCAGCCAACGCTCCGAAGGCTGGGCCGCCATTCGCGAGCCCTATGATGATGGCGGAGTCTCCGGCGGCACGCTGGAACGCCCCGCGCTGCAGCGCCTGCTGGCCGATGTCGAAGCCGGGCTGATTGACGTGATCGTGGTCTACAAGATTGATCGGCTGTCGCGCTCACTCATGGATTTTGCAAAGCTGGTCGATGTTTTCGATCGCAACCAAGTCACCTTCGTCTCCGTCACGCAGTCCTTCAGTACCACGACGAGCATGGGTCGGCTGACGCTGAACATCCTGCTTTCCTTCGCGCAGTTCGAGCGCGAGGTGATTGGCGAACGCATCCGCGACAAAGTCGCGGCCTCTCGCAAGCGGGGTATGTGGATGGGCGGCTATGTCCCGCTTGGTTATGACGTGCGCGACCGCAAGCTGATCATTAATGAAGCCGAAGCCGCGACGGTGCAGATGATTTTCAAGCGCTTCGTGGCCATCGGGTCCGCCACCAAACTCGCCAAGGCGCTGGCAGCGGAAGGCGTGCGCACCAAGAGCGGCAGGCCGGTCGACAAGGGCTATATCTACCGGCTGCTGAACAGCCGGGTTTATCTGGGCGAGGCAACGCATAAGGGCGTTTCCTATCCCGGCGAGCATGGGCCGATCATTGACCGGAGCCTATGGGGCAAGGTGCACAGTATTCTGCAAACCAGCCCACGGCTGCGTGCGGCCAATGCCCGGGCGCGCACGCCGGCCTTGCTGAAGGGGCTGATCTTTACCGAGACCGGCTGCGCCATGACGCCGGCTTTCACCAAGAAGGGCACTCGGCTGTATCGCTACTATGTTTCCATGGATGTGATCCGCAACCGGCCGCTGGACGAAAACCCAGGCCCGTTGCGGCTGCCGGCGCCGATGGTGGAGGACGCCGTGATTGGCGAAATCCACCGCATGATCCGCGCCCCGGAAATTACCGCCCGCACCATTGCCGCGCTGCGCCGCGAAGGTGCTGCGGTGGAGGAAGCCGCAGTTATCGCGACCGTTGCTGGGTTTGAGCGGCTTTGGGGCGCGCTGTACCCGGCCGAGCAGGCGCGCATCATCCAATTGCTGGTCGAGCGCATTACCGTTGGCACCAATGGCATCGCGGTTGATTTGCGCAAGGAAGGGCTCGGCCTGGTCCTGCGGGACATGCTGCTGCCCGCGAAAGAGGAGGCCTTTGCATGAGTGAAACCGCCACCAGCATTCGGGTTGTGATTCCGCTGACGCTTCGCAAGCGCAATGGGCGGCCGAAGATCCTGCCGCCCGAGGATGCCGGGCTGCCTGGCAGCCATGGCCAGGACCCGCATGTGCTGCGCGCTATTGCCCGCGCCTGGAAGTGGCGGCGGCAGTTGGAGGAGGGGGAGGCTTCCACCCTGCAGGATATTGCGGGGAAGGAGGGGGTCTCCGAGCGGTATGTCGGCCGATTGATCCGGCTGGCCTATCTGGCGCCGGAGGTGCTGGAGGCGCTGGCGGTAAAGCGGCGGCCGCCAGCCATTTCGATCAATGAGATGGTAGAGATGGCGAAGCTGCCTTGGGGGGAGCAGGTGGGGCGCATTCTTTAGTCGGCCTAATAGAGCTTCGGGTTCGTTTGCTGGTGACGCTGCTGAGACAATTTGCTAGGCAGCACTCGACTGGTTTTGCCTTGTGTTGCGCCAATTTTGGCGCCTCCCACAGGCACGAACTGCCTGGGTTCTCGCCCGCGCTTCGCGTTGAGTGGCGCCGCAGTGTGAGAGCCTCAACGGAGACGCGCCATGTTCCATACCCCATGCCCGACCATTTCGGCTCCGCCGTGTAGCGCTGCGCCCCATTTCCCAGCATACGGGATGACGCCATGAGGATCGCCGCGTTTCTCACCTTGGTCCTCTTTGCCATGCCAGCATCAGCCGAACCCGTCCGTCTTGCCGCAGCCGGGTCGCTCAGGGCAGCGCTTGCGGAGGTTGCGCAAACCTTCACGCAGGGTGCTGGCGGGACCACGGTCACGCAAACCTACGCGCCTTCTGGCCTGTTGCGGCAGCGTATCGCAGCCGGAGAGCCCTTTGAGGTTTTCGCCTCAGCCAATATGGAACATCCAGAAGCGGTTGGGCGCGAACGCAATCGTCCTACGGTCTTATTTGCCCGCAACGCGCTTTGCGCCATCACGCGCCAGGGCCTTGAGGTTACCCCCGATACCTTGCTGGACCGGCTGCTTGATCCGGCAATACGGCTTGGTACCTCCACGCCGCGCGCCGATCCCGCCGGCGATTACGCCTTTGCCCTATTCGCCCGCGCCGAAACGCTGCGCCCGGGCGCCAAGGCCTCGCTGGAAGGCAAGGCCTTGTTGCTGACAGGTGGGCCGGATAGTGCGCGGCCACCCGAAGGGCGCGATCTCTATGCTTGGCAATTTGAACGCAATGCCGCCGATATCTTCCTAACCTATTGCACCAATGCCGTATTGGCGCGTGCCGCCGACCCATCGCTGCGGCAGGTCGCCGTGCCCGCAGCGCTATCGGTCGCAGCGGATTACGGGATGATTTTGCTGTCGGATCGGCCAGAGGCCACCCAATTCGCGATGTTTCTGCTATCTCCCGCCGCTCAGGCCATCCTGGACCGCCACGGCTTTGTGGCCCCAGGGCTGCCCAACCGCTGATTGGATGAAAGGCTTCACCATGCTCAGGCTTTCTGCCCGAAACCAATTTCCTGGCGTCATTACCGGCATTCGCAAGGGTGTCACGACAACCCATGTGACGATTGAGGTAGCGCCAAGCGTCATTGTCACGGCGGCCATCACGAATGAATCCGCCGAAGAGCTTGGCCTTGCGATTGGCGGACAGGCTGTGGCCGTGATCAAGGCTTCCGATGTCATGGTTGGCACTCAGGCTTAGGCCTTTGCTGTCGCGCCGCACCCTGCTTGCTGCCCCGTGTCTTTTCGCCGCCCCGGGGCGTGCGGAACGCATGGTTGCGGATGCAACCGGTCGGCGCTTTGGCGTGCCGGATCAGATCAGGCGCATCTTTCCAGCGGGTCCGCCGGCGGCGATCCTGCTCTATACCCTGGCGCCTGAAATGCTTCTGGGCTGGCCGGCCCGCCCACCGCGCCCCGCCGAGGCGGCCTTCATGCTGCCGGAGGCCGCCAGCCTGCCGGAAATCGGGCGTCTGACCGGGCGCGACAATACCGCGAATATTGAAGCCTTGCTGCGGGAAAAGCCCGATCTGGTGCTGGATTACGGGTCGGTACGGCCTGTCTTTGTTTCCCTGATGGAGCGGGTGCAGGCACAGACCGCTTTACCAACCCTGCTGCTTGATGGGGCGCTTGCAAAGATACCCGAAACCTATCGGTTGCTCGGCGCCATTCTGGGCCGCCAGCAGGATGCGGAAATGCGCGCCAGCACCGCCGAGCGCATCATCGCTGATGCCCTGGAGGCTGCGGAGGCGTTACGCCGCAGGGGACGCCCACGCGTGTTATACGTGCGCGGGCCACGCGGGCTTGAGACTGGCGTTGCCGGGTCCATCAATACTGAAATCATCGAATTCGCCGGTGCCGAAAATGTTGCGGCTTCAGCGCTTGGCGCCGGCAGTCTGGTCCAGATCAGTATGGAGCAGGTGTTTGCCTGGAATCCTGATTGGATCATCGCCATCCACCCGGAATTCCTGACGACGATAAGAACAGATCGGCTATGGTCCGCCGTGCCTTCCGTGCGTGCAGGGCGTGTCGCCTTGGCGCCAGGCCTACCTTTTGGCTGGGTGGATTTTCCGCCTGCGGTGAACAGGCTTTTGGGCCTGATGTGGTTGCCCGTTCTCTTTGGGCTGCGCCGACCAGATGGGCTTGCTGCGGCGGTCGCTGATTTTCATGACCTTTTTTATCATCGCCGTCCTGAGCCCTCCCAGATCGAGGCTCTGCTGCGCCCAGCCATGCCGCTACCAGCGTGAGGCGCGGAACATTGGCCTGGGGCGTGGGCATCCTTGCCCTGTTTGTGGCGATACTCGGCGCGTTGGCGGTTGGGCGCTTCCCGATTACGCCCACGCAGCTTTGGGCGATCCTGACCGGTGCGGATACCGGAACGGGCGCGATTGTCTTTTGGAATATTCGCGCACCTCGCGTCGCTGCGGCGATCCTGGTCGGGGCATGCCTGGCAGCGGCGGGTGCTGCCTTTCAGGGCATGTTCCGCAATCCTTTGGCGTCACCAGATCTACTCGGCGTTTCAGCCGGCGCTTCGCTTGGGGCGGTGCTTGGTATTTTCCTCGGCCTGCCAGTTGCGGCGGTTCAGGGCATGGCCTTTGCCGGCGGCATTGCCGCTGTCGCGGCGGTGGCTGCGCTCAGCGCAACGGTAAGGGGCCAGGGGGACCCGGTGCTGGTTCTGATCCTGGCGGGTATCGCCTTGGGTGCACTGATGGGAGCAGCCATCAGCCTGCTGAAGATCCTTGCCGACCCGTATAATCAATTGCCGGCCATCACCTTCTGGCTGCTGGGCACGCTTTCCGGCGCAACGCCCAATGACATGCTGGCTGCCGCCCCGGCTGCGATTATGGGGCTTGTGCTGCTATTGCTGCTGCGCTGGCGCTTGAACCTGCTCACCCTTGGCGAAGATGAAGCCCGCGCCCTTGGCGTGAATACGGCGGCGCTGCGGGCAGGCGCGGTTGCCGGGGCGACGCTTGCCACGGCCTCTGTCACCGCTTTGGCGGGTGCGGTTGGTTGGATTGGGCTTGTGGTGCCGCATATGGCGCGCCTGCTTGGAGGGCCGGATTTGCGGCGATTGATCCCGCTTTCGGCGCTGCTTGGCGCTGCCTTTCTGCTGTTTGTTGATACGCTGGCGCGTGTCGCGGGAAGAACCGAACTTCCTTTGGGCATCCTTACCGCAGTGTTGGGAACGCCGCTGTTTCTGTGGCTGCTGGTACGCCTGCGGCGTGGAAGTGCGGCATGACATTTCTGCTGGAAGCGCGCGGCTTATCGGTTGGTTATGGTCAGCGCATCATCGCTGCTGATATTTCCTTCGCGCTTGAACCCGGCAAGGTGTTGTGTCTGCTCGGCCCGAATGGCGGTGGCAAGACAACGCTGCTTCGCACCTTGCTTGGATTGCTGCCGCCGCTGGCTGGCGAGGTCAGGCTTGGCGATCAGGCCCTGCCGGTACTTTCGCGGCGCGATGTTGCGCGCCGCCTGGCCTATGTGCCGCAGGCAACACCTGGTGGCTTTGCCTATGCGGCACGCGATGTTGTCGCCATGGGGCGCGCCGCGCGCTTGCCCCTGCTTGCCGCGCCTGGTGCGCAGGATATGCGGGTTGCGGAAGAAGCACTCGAACGGCTTGGCATCGCCCGCCTTGCTGATCGTCCCGTCACAGAGCTTTCCGGCGGAGAACGGCAGCTTGTGCTGATCGCGCGCGCCCTGGCGCAGGAGGCGCAGTGCCTTGTGCTGGATGAGCCGACCGCGAGCCTCGATTTCGGCAATCAGGCGCTTGTACTGCGTGAGGTTCGTGCCCTTGCGGCGCGTGATGGGCTTGCGGTCTTGATGACCACCCATCATCCGGATCACGCGTTCTTGGTGGGTGATGCCGCGATGCTGCTGCATGCGGGCGCGCTGGTGGGTCCCGCGCCACCTGAGGCATTGGTCACTGCCGAGATGCTCGCCAGCGCCTATGGGGTGGAGGCGGTGATCGCCACGCTCGACACAAGGAATGGTCCGCGCCGAGTGTGTGCGCCGCTGATCTGAGGAAGTTAAGATTAGTGGGAGACGGTTTTTGTGCCCCCGCCGCTACGCAGTAGTATCGTCTGATTCGCCCCACCAAGCGCCTCTACGCCTACCTCGGCTTAAGGCCCATTTTTTCTCGACAGGCGAGAGAACCGTTACGAACTGGGCAAGTCCGAAAAATTCTTAGGGTATTGAAAATATGAGATTTTCTTTAAGTAAACCAATTTTGGCGAGGTTTGGTCGAAAAGAGACGAAAGGGCTTCAGAGACCCATTTTCGGCCTGATCGGGGTCTGAGAGGTTTAGTCGCCTTCGCGAATTCCTTTGAAATCCTCAAAGAAACGGAGGCCATTTTCGGGCCTAGGACCAGTTAGCGACGGAAATCTGGCGGATGGGGTGCGACCGGATGCGAACGCTCCCGGCGAGAGGCAGCGTGCCTGGATAACGCCCAGACTAAATGCAGCGTAAATCCAGATTTCTCTACCTTTCGCTGGCGCTTAGTCACCACATCTTACAGAGGTGGCTCGGGGATTCTGAACAGCTGGGATAAGTGGATTTTCTGCCTGACCGCGGCATGATGCCGTGAACAGGAGATACCATGACGAGACGACCACGCCGGAACCACAGCCCAGCCTTCAAGGCAAAGGTGGCGCT
>JADCGA010000051.1 GCA_020249265.1 Roseomonas sp. | reverse complement strand
CCGGTAGGACCGCTAGCTCGCACTAACCATAACGAACTGGGGGATGCGGTACCTTCCATTGAAACAGCTTATGATTTGGCTGCTGAATTCCAAAGTATTTCTGTTCAAATCCATAAGCCGCCTTGGTAGAAGCTACCTTAGAGAACCTTTGATCAACAGCACAATCCCGTCGGTTTTTCATGGTCACGGCGATCCCGGTCTGATTTCGGCCAATGTTGATGGCTTTACGCGCTATTTTTGGGGAAGAAACCCGCGCCGTGGCCGCTTGCAGACGCAATTCACCTGTCAGGCGTGACAGCACCGCAGCAAAACACGCCGCTTCATATAAAGATTGGCAAGTGCACAGAGAACCTCAAAGCGCGTCCGGTTCTTCGCCAGGCCCCGATAGCGGACATGGGTAAAGCCAAAGATCCGCTTGATCACCAGCAAAGGATGCTCACCCTTCGCACGCACGCGCGATTTGGTGGCGTTCTTTGCACGCTCTTCATCTGACAAGGGGTGCCCGCGCGATCCTCTACGATGGGTCATGTCCTGCGCGGCAGGGGCAGCGGCGCGGATCGCCGCCGTCTGGCCCTGATAGGCAGTATCGCTCCAAACCTTTGTCTCCGCACCATGCAGCAGGCTAGAGACCATCTGACTGTCATGCACATTGGCCGCGGTCACCTCAGTGGAATGGATGACCTTCTCCTTACTGTCGGCGCCAATATGACCCTTCATCCCGAAATACCATTGATTGCCCTTCCGGGTCTGGTGCATTTCGGGGTCGCGTCCGCCCTTTTCATTCTTGGTCGATGACGGCGCCGAGATCAGCGTCGCATCCATGATCGTCCCCGTTCCAATCTTGATGCCTTTGGATTTCAGATGATCATTGACCGCTGTCAGCATCATCTTACCCAGCCCCTTAGCCTCAATCAGATGGCGGAACTTGCAGATCGTCGTCTCGTCTGGCGCCGCCTCATTGCCAAGATCAATGCCCACGAAGTTACGCATCGCGGCGCTATCATGAAGGCTGTCTTCGGCCTGCGGGTCAGACATATTGAACCATTGCTGCAGAAAGTAGATGCGCAGCATCCGTTCAATCCCGATCGGCGGGCGGCCTCGTTCGCCTGAGGGGTAATGCGGCTTAATCAGCGCAGAGAGCGCGGCCCAGGGAACCACCGCATCCATCTCAGCCAGGAAGCGTTCTCGCCGTGTCTGCTTGTGGGGGCGATCAAAGCCGAGGCTGGAGAAGCTTTTTTGCCGCATGGAGGTCACGCTCAACGCTTGAAGGGCCGATGCAGAAGAGAGTCAGAAAATCAGTGACACGCCAAGGGGGTAAGAATAAATCAGAGGTTCCCAATATCAAAAATGAAAAAGTTTTCGCACGGCCCCTGACTTTGCAACTGGACCAATCAGGGACGAAGCAGGTTTGGTCTCAAGGCTAGCCGTGATCTCATCACGCTGGGGCATCCTCCTTGCGCCGGCCTGCGGGCCGGGTAGCGCCGGGCTGTGCGGGGCGGTCATTGGGAAGGCCACTTGCCGGGATCAGCGCCAGCAGCGCTGCCCCCGCCATGATGAGCAAGCCAATCTTCAGCGCATTCAGCCGCGCCTCGGTGTTCACCCGCACCGCTTCCTCGACCTGGGCCGGGGTAGCTGTGGTGCGCGCCATGATGCCCTCAAGCCGGTCATTGCTGACAAAGTTGATGGCATCCAAGTTGATCTGGCTTTGCACCTCGGGCGGCAATTGCGGGTTGGCGGCGATGCGATACATCACCCCAGTGCTCAGCAGCCCAACCAGCAGCGCGCCCGCGACCGCCGTGCCGACACCGGCCGCCAGATTCTGCGTTGTGCCGCGCAGCGAGCCGACATCGCTTGCGAGTTCCTTCGGCGCGGCCGTGACCAGCACGTTGAACAGCAGCGTCACCAGGGCACCCTGGCCTATGCCGAAGGTGATCAGCCCGAACATCACGGGAATGGCCGACCAGTCGTTACGGACCACGAAGGCAAGCCAGAGCAGCCCCACCACGCAGAGCGCGAAGCCGAATTGCGCGATTCGGCGCGGCGTCAGCTTCGGATAAAGCCGCACCACCAGCATGGCGGTGAAGAACACCGTCAGGTTGAAGGGCATCATGGCGATGGCCGTCTCGATCGGCGTGCGGCCCTGCACGATCTGGATGTAGAGCGGCACGCTGAAATTCAGCATCGCCTCCAGCCCCACTACGACGAACAGCGCATAGACCGCCGCGCGTTCCTCGGATGAGGTGATAACGCGCAGATCGAGTAGCGGCGTACCGCCCTGAGCCTGCACACGGCGGCACCAGACAATGAAGGTATAGAGTAGCGTGATGCCGATCACGATCATCACCGGTGCCGGCGACATGCCCAGCAGATCAAACGGCGCGTTGGGGGTGGCAACACTCAGCCCCCAGCGATTGAGGTTGTTGAAGCCGAAGCTGATCAGGATGATAGCGACCGCCGCCAGTGCAACGCCCACAAGGTCAATCTTCACCTCGGGCCGCGCCGCCTGGGGCTTGAGCTTGAAACTAAGGAAGAAGACCAGCGCCGAGGCCACAATAAGGATGCCGAAGACCGGCCGCCATCCAATGAAGGTGCCAAGCATGCCACCGATCACGAAGGCGCAAACACCCGCCGCCGCGCGCGCAGAGCCGAGCGCGCCAACGGCAGTGGCCTGCTGCGTCCCGCTATAGTGATGCGCGATCAGCGCCACGAGGGCGGGCACGATGACGGCCGCCGCCAGCCCGGCCAGTAATTGCGCCACCAGCATGACGGTGACGACGGGGCTCACCACCATCAACACCTGCGCCACAGCAAACAGACCAACGACGATGCGGAATACCTGTGTCGAACCGAAGCGCTGCACCAGCTTCGAACCGAGCATCACGAAGCCCGCGACCGCCAGCGAATACATCACGATGCCGGTCGCAATCGTGGTCGGCGGCACACCGAAACTTGCGACCATCCCCGCCAGCGAGACCGGCAGCGAGGCCACGTTGAACGACATGATCGCCTGGCCCAGTGCGATGGCAATCATCGGCACCCAGGATTCGCGAATCTCGGTTGGGGTGCCGGCGGCATCCGCGTTGGTGGTGCTCATCTTTCGGTTCCTGTCCTGTGTCGCGGCTCAGCCGGCGGGTGCAGAGATGAAAAGATCAAGGCCAAGGCGCTGGGATAGGAAGCGTGCGACCATCTGGCCCCGCACGCTGTTGCCCGCTTCGTCCAGCGGCGGCGCGAAGGTGCCGAGCGCGCCCTTGCCTGGTGAGACGGTGACGATGCCGCCGCCGATGCCGCTTTTGCCCGGCAGCCCGATTTCGTAAAGCCAGTCGCCCGATGTCTCATAAAGGCCGGATGTCGCCATGACAGCCAGCGCATAGTGGCATGTTGCGGCATCCACAACGCGCTCCTTGGTCAGCGGGTTGACGCCCCCATCGGCGAGTGTTGCGCCCATCACTGCCAGGTCGCGCGCCGTGACGTCGAGCGAGCACTGCATGGTGTAAAGGTCCACAGCTTCCAGCGGGTTAGCGTAGATCTGACCAAGCGACTGCAAGACATGCGCGAGTCCCCGGTTGCGATGGTTGGTCTCCCGCGCTGAAGCCAACACTTCCTCATTCATCGATAGCTTTCGCCCGGCAAACCGCGATAGGCCATCATGAATAAAACGCCAGCGCGCTTCCGCATCCGCACCCGGCACCAGGCTGGTGGTCGCGATGGCACCGGCATTCACCATCGGGTTGGTACGCCCGCCCGGCATATGCTCGATGCCCGCTGCCGAGTTGAAGGCATGGCCAGTCGCGTTGACGCCGATCTTCTTCCGCACCGCGTCCGGCCCGATCATCTGACAGACCAGCGCGAAGACGAAGGGCTTGGACACAGACATGATGGTAAAGGGGTGTTCGGCGGCGCCGATGCTGTAGGTATTGCCGCTCACCCCTGCCAGGCAGATCCCGAACAGCTCCGGCTTCACGCGGGCGAGCGCCGGATACACCTGCGACACCGCGCCTTCGCTATGGGCGGCGAACTGCTGGTAGGCAGCGTCCAATAGGCCCCGAACCTGCTCTGGAGTCGGCAAGCTTCCTGTCGAGACGAAATCGTCAGCTTCTCCGAAGGTCACGCCATTTCTCCCCATGCTGCTTGCTACCCTGAAGGAACCTGCATTGGGCCGGACACATCGGTTCTCGTGCCGTCAGCGGTCCTCTCAAGTATAAAAAAACCAGCCACCTTTAAGACCCAGTTCCTATAGCTTTATCGATCTAGAAATGCTTCCAGACTACTGGCGCGCGGTTCCAAATATGTGCGAAGCATCCCAGCTAGCTCCATCTCGGTCTTGGCAGGGGTCCGCGCGCGATTGGGTTCCGCAAAAACTGACCCCGAACCGGCCATCCTGGTAGAGTGGTCTTTTGCGAAGCGCGCTCAATAGCCTTGCCGCCAAGGTCCGGCTGACCTAGACGGTTGGTGCGCACTTGACCCGCCGCTGCGAAACGCTGGCACGCAAGACGAACCCTGGCGCGTCAGCTTCATGCTACTGTGCATCGGCGCGCAGGCCGTGCTAGCGATGTCCGGGCTGTTGTTTTTCGTGACGCCCATGCTGGCCCGTCAAGATAATTGCGGGCGCAACGCCTGTCTCCAAGGTTCCTGCCCATGAACACTGATCTTCTTCTCGTCCTGCTCCTGCTCGCGGCCGCGATCGTGATGTTCGTGGCCAACCGCCCTCGCATGGACGTGGTCGGACTGCTGATGATCGTGCTGCTGCCCTTCACCGGCGTCCTGACCATGACGGAGGCGCTTGCCGGCTTCGCCGATCCGAGCATCGTATTGATCGCCGCACTTTTCGTTATCGGGGAGGGCCTCGTCCGAACCGGCGTCGCGCGCCGTATTGGGGACTGGATCGGCCGAACGACGGGCGGAAATGAGGGGCGCGCGCTGGTGATGCTGATGCTGGCTGCCGCCGGTCTCGGCGCCTTCATGAGCGGCACGGCGGTGGTCGCAATCTTCATCCCGATCGTGCTGCGGCTTTGCCAGGGCACCGGCGCCTCGCCGCGCGCGCTGATGATGCCGCTTTCAGTCGCGGCGCTGCTGAGCGGCAAGCTCACGCTGATTGCGACCGCGCCGAATTTGATGGTGAATGCCGAACTCGCCCGGCGGGGCTTCGAAGGGTTTGGCTTCTTCGGCATTACACCCTTCGGGCTGCCGATCCTCGTGCTCGGCATCGCGTATATGTTGCTTGCGAGGCGTCTGCTTCGGAACACCGGCTCAGCAGCTGTCAGCGCCACACCGGTAGCACAACGCGCGCGGTTGCAGGACTGGATCAAGCTCTACGACCTGCCGGATCGCGAGTATCGGCTGCGCGTCGCGGAAGACTCGCCGCTCGCGGGACGCCCGCTGCAGGATCTCAAGCTGCGCGACAGGGGGCTCAATATTCTTGCCATCGAACGCGCGGGGCGCTTCGGCGTGGTGGAGCTGGTCCGCCCACGCGGCCAGGAGGTTCTGGCCGCGGGCGATATTCTTCTGGCCGACATGCAAAGCACGGTCGAGGATGCAGCCGCCCTTTTCGTACTCAATCGTCTGCAGGAATTGCCGGTCGCTGAAGGCAGCCGCTATTTCACTTCCCGCACCCAGCAAATTGGCATGGTCGAAGCGCTGGTGCCTGCGGAATCCCCCCTGGTCGGGCAGACCATCCTGGAGGCCCGCCTCCGTTCCGATTTCGGCGTCACCGCCATCGGGCTTCGTCGCGGGCTGAAGCCGGCCGGGGCAAATCTGCTCGAACAGAAGCTCGCGGTCGGCGACACGCTCCTGCTGTTCGGCTTCTGGTCGGACCTTCAGCAGTTGCGGCGTGAGGATGCGGATCTTGTGCTGCTCAACCTGCCCGCCGAGTTCGACGATGCACTGCCAGCGCCGGGTCGGGCCATTCAAGCAGTATTCAGCCTTGCGGTGACAGTCGGGCTGATGATCACGGGCGTGGTGCCGAATGTACAGGCCGCGTTGATCGGCTGCCTGCTGATGGGTCTCTTCCGCTGCGTGGACATGACGAGCGCCTATCGGTCGATCAGCTGGAAAACCCTTGTGCTGATTGTTGGAATGCTGCCCTTCTCGATCGCTCTCCAGCGCACCGGCGGCGTTCAAATTGCGGCCGATGCCCTGGTCGCCTTGGCTGGCCAGTACTCATCCTATGTGGTGCTCGCGCTGCTGTTCATGACAACGGCCTTGCTTGGCCTGTTCATTTCGAATACGGCGACCGCTGTGCTGATGGCACCCGTCGCCATCGCGGTTGCTATCGAACTCGGCCTGTCGCCCTATCCCTTCGCCATGATCGTGGCGCTGGCCGCATCAGCCGCCTATATGACACCGGTATCATCGCCGACCAATACGCTTGTCGTCTCGCCGGGCAATTATAGTTTCAGCGATTTCGTGAAGGTCGGCGCGCCCTTCGCCCTGGTGGTCATGGTAGTAAGCGTGGTGATGGTGCCCTGGTTGCTGCCGTTGCAATGAAGGGGCGCAGAGCGCCGTGCCGGGGCCTTGCATTGCCCAAGCGCTCAAGACAGTGTCCGTGCAGATTGGAGAACAAAATCTTTTCTAGCGCGATTTGACCAACCCGGAAAAGGCAGCGACAGCAAGGAGGCTGAGTGCCCAGCCGATTAAGGACTGAAAATAGAAGAAGCCCATGACAAATGCGCCGCCGGGTTCAGAGGAATTGAGCCGCCAGAAGGCCTTCTGACCGATTTCGAGAATCGGAAAAAGTGTCTCCAGGGAGAACATCCAGGGATTGAAGGTGGGGTAGCCGGTTGCCTCAAACTGTTCCCTAAAGCAGTCGAGCTGCGCCTGCCCCGCCGCCGCCAGCCCGTGCATCTCCTGTCGGGTAGAAATGAGAAAGCGGGTCTCACTGCGTTCCAACCCGCACAAGGTCCATTCCAGCGAACGCAGCACGACTGGACTATTGGGCATGATTGCATCGATCCGCTCAGCATGATGAAAGACGCCGGCGCCCAGCAGCCAGAAAAATATGAGCCAGGCGAAGGCGAGCAAAGGCTGGCGCCCGTACAATAAGGTTACGGCCAATACCCCATCAGTGGCACCGAGCAGGAGGCGCCACATCCGGTTGGGCGCTCGCTTGCGCCGCGCGCTCCGCTGCAGGCGTTCCTTGGCGATGAGTACGCGACGCGAATCTTCATCATGTCCAAGGTCGCGGAACACCCTCGCCAAATGCTCGTAGGGCTGCGGCCAGAAATCCTCCCCCCAGCGTTTCGGGGCTTGCAGCGCCAGCCAGGCTAGCCGGGTGCCGGCATCGACGGGACCTTCGGCAATGGCCTCATAAAGGCAGCGATTGAGCAGCAGATCACCCGCTTCGGGCCAGGCGGAGATGGTGTCGTGGATTGTCCCAATCGTGGCGCCGGTAAGGTCAAGGACGCCGGAAACCTTGGCGCGACCGTTCAGCATCAAAACGCCCACAATGTTCGCGTTGTTGAGTTGCAGAGCCGACTGCCCAGGATTGCTCAGGACGGCATCCTGAAGAATGAGATCGCTGCTGATCCGGGCACTCACCAGCCGCAGCGTACCTTCAACGCGCGCCGACCGCAGCACCACACTGCCGCGGGTCTCGATCGCGCCGGCATCAATCGCCGGCTTTCCAGCGCAGGTCACACGCAGGTTGAAGGCATCGACATCCACCGAAAGCCGGGCTCCTGACAGGCGGATACTGCCCTTGATAACCGCACCACGAAGCAGCACGCTGCTGGCGACGAGGTCCTCTGCATGGATCGCAAGATCATCCGTCTCGTCGATGACGACACCTGTGCAATCAAGATTGCCACCGATGCGCCCGCCTTCAACCAACAGCCCTCCACTGATCACAGCGCCACGCAGGGAGATGGTTCCGCGGGCCTCGATCCGGTCGGCATCAAGGCCCGGCATGATCGAGCCATCCAGGACGAGGCTATCGATAATTGCGGAACGCAGGATCGGGGTTGCGTCGAACCGACATTTCTTCAGTCCGATATCGCGGGGAATGCGGCATCCTTCTAGGTCAAGCGTACCGGTGACCCACGCGCCCTGGAGACGGACACCTTTCTCATGCGGGCGCGCTCCATCCTCACCACCGAGCAGCAGGAAGCGCAAAAACTCGGCGCGAACGGTCCGTGTCGTATCCTCTGTCTCCGGCAGGGACCCCGCCGCTTCGTGGCCCAGCCTGTCGAAATCACCGCTACGAAGCGTGGCGATCACCTCCTGCTCAGCTTGGAGAAGTGGTTGAAAGTCAGCAAGGCAGGATCCCGCCATTCGACAAAAAACTCCGGATTGTAGGAGGTACAAATGGATACATGGCGTTGCTCTGTCCAGTGCGTCGGAAATGGGATGTAGCAGCGCAGTCACGGAATGGTAGGGCTTGCTTAGCGGGTTGGTGATGCATTAAGCGGCAAAGCTATCTAACGGTCCCCTCACACCCGCTCCACCACCCTGAACCCCCGCGACTGTCCGGCGTCAGCACCTATGGGACCAAAGTGGCGATTTGAGTTACGGAGGATTTCTGGCTCATCTTCATTCTCCTTGGGGTTACGATGAGCCAGAAATCCTCCGCCCCACCCGCCCGTGTGCCAGCCGAAAAGCTGGTCCGCGATATTCGCCGCGCCACGCGCAAGCACCATTCTGCCGAGGACAAGATCCGCATCGTCCTGGTGTCCAGCGTCAGCACCTATGGGACCAAATTGGCGATTTGAGTTACGGAGGATTTCTGGCTCATCGTAACCCCAAGGAGAATGAAGATGAGCCAGAAATCCTCCGCCCCACCCGCCCGTGTGCCAGCCGAACAGCTGGTCCGCGACATCCGTCGCGCCACGCGCAAGCACCATTTCGCCGAGGACAAGATCCGCATTGTCCTGGAAGGCCTCCGCGGTGAGGAAAGCATTGCCGCCCTATGCCGCCGCGAAGCCATCGCCGAGAGCCTGTACTACGCCTGGTCGAAGGAGTTCCTGGAAGCCGGTAGGCGCCGCCCTTCAGGACCGATTGGCTGACATAGTAGCGATAGAGCCGCCCCTGCTTGCGCGTGTGCGTCGGCGAAAGCGCCCGCCCATCGGCGCCAAAGATCAACCCACGCAGCAGCGCGGGCGATCGGTTGCGCGCCAGCCCCGCCCGCATATGCGGGTTGCTCGCCATGATGTCATGCACCTGGTTCCACAGCGCCTGCTGGATGATGGCGGCGTGCTCGCCTGGATAGGATTTGCCCTTGTGCACCGCCTCCCCAATACGGATCGAAAGGACCGGGCATTTCACCAATGCTCAGCACAGACTGGGATTGATCAAATACTTGGTACCTGTTGCCCGCTTGCTGAATTCCCGCACGACCTGGGGCTGAAGTACCTCTGCGAGAGAGACTTGTCGGGAATATTGGCTTGCAAAGGTTGTCTTTAATTCATCGGCAACACGCCGGCGCAGCAAGGCGGCTGCCTGCGGACCAATCCTCTCCAGAAACGGGAACAATAACCAGCCGCCGATGCCCCAGAACATACCCACGTTGCGGAT
>JADCGA010000050.1 GCA_020249265.1 Roseomonas sp. | reverse complement strand
CACATGGCCTTGAACATGATCCGCAACGCAGAGGACACACACAGCCTAAAGGTCAGAAGAAAGAAAGCCGCCCTGAATAACGAGTATCTGGCATCACTGCTGCTCAGGATGCAGGCTTCATGATTTCAAGCGATTGCCCTGGTTCCATCCCCCCTGGTTCTGCTTTAAGGGGAGGGAAAATTATGCCTGGGGAGGGCTTCATGAACAAAGCAACCAATTTCACGTTAACGCGCCGCGCCCTTGGCGGTCTTGGGCTTGGGCTGGCCGCGACGGGCGCTGCGCAGGCGCAAGACATGGCCGGCAAGACCATCGAATGGATCATCCCCTTCGCGGTAGGTGGCGGTTCGGATGTCTGGGCGCGGTTTCATTTGCCGCTGCTGCAACGGCACATGGCCGGCAACCCGACCGTGGTGATCCGCAATGTCACCGGCGGCGGCAGCATCAATGGCGCCAATCAATTCGCGCAGCGCACGCGGCCTGATGGGCTGACCATCCTGGGCACCAGCGGTTCCACGCAATTTCCCTATCTGATGGGTGATCCGCGCGTGCGTTATGATTACCGCGCCTGGAGCGTGCTGATGGCGAGCCCGACCGGTGGCGTGCTGTATGTGCGCCCGGAATTGGGCGTGCGTGGGCCGGCTGATCTGGCGAAGCTGCAAGCGGCGCAAGGGCTTCGCTTCGGCAGCCAGGGGCCGACTTCCTTGGATATTGTGCCTACTCTCGCCTTTGAATTGATGAACCTGAATGTGCAGATTGTCTTTGGCATGCAGGGTCGCGGCCAGGGGCGCCTGGCCTTTGAACGCGGTGAGACGCCGATTGATTACCAGACATCCTCTGCCTATACGAGCCAGGTTCTGCCTTTGGTCCGCGAAGGCAAGGCTGTGCCGCTGTTTTCCTATGGCATCATGAATGCCAATGGCGATATTGTGCGCGACCCGAACTTCCCGGATTTGCCGACCTTTCCGGAATTCCTGAAAGCCGCCACCGGCAGGGACCCCTCCGGCCCGGCCTGGGATGCCTATCAGACATTGTTCGTGGCGGGCTTCGCCGCGCAGAAATTCGTCGTGGTGCCGAAGGAAACGCCGCGCGCTGTGCAGGATTTGTATCGTGCCGCCTTCACGCGCATCTTCGCCGATCCGGAATACAAGGAAAAGCGCGGCGCGGTGATTGGCGAATATGATGAGGTGGTGGGCGAGGCCGCTGAAAAAGCCTATGCCGCCGGTACCGTGATCAGTGAAGCGACGCGCGAATGGATCAAGGAATGGTTGCTGCGGCGCTTCAACCATCGCCTCGGCTGATTAGGCCACGCGCAGCGCGGAAGTAGGAGTAGGGTTGAATGCTTGACGCGCTGCTGATGGCGCTGACCGCGCTCGCTAGCCCTGAGCGCCTTGGGTATATGGCGCTCGGCGTTCTGATTGGTTACGCGATTGGCGTGCTGCCGGCGCTGGGTGGCCTTGCCGGTCTTTCGCTGGTGATGCCCTTTATTTACGGGCTGGATCAGGTCTCCGCCCTTGCCATGCTGGTCGGCCTGGTCGCGGTGGCGGCGACGGCGGATACTTTCAGCTCCATCCTGATGGGAATACCAGGATCATCCGCAAGCCAGGCGACGATCCTGGATGGCTTCCCCATGGCCCGACGAGGAGAAGCCGCGCGCGCCTTATCGGCATCCTTCCTGGCTTCCATGATTGGCGGCCTGATTGGCGCGGTGATTTTGACCGGCGCGGTGCTGATTGCGCGGCCCTTGATTCTGGCTTTGGGCACGGCAGAGCTTTTCATGCTGGCGCTGCTTGGGCTTTCCATGGTGGGCGTGCTGGCTGGCAAAAGCTTCGCCAAGGGCCTGATTGCTTGCGGCATGGGTTTGGCGCTTGGCACGGTGGGGACAGCGCCGGCCACGGCGGAATATCGCCTGGATTTTGGGCTGATCTATCTTTCCGATGGCCTGCCCTTGCCCGTTTTGGTGCTGGCGATTTTCGCGCTGCCGGAAATTATTGATCTGGCGCGTGGTGGTGGCACGATTTCGCGCTCGGCGGATTTGGGGCGCGGTTGGATTTTGGGTTTGCAGGACATCATGCGCCATTGGTGGTTGTTGCTGCGCTCATCTTCGATCGGGTCCGTGCTAGGCGCTATCCCCGGGCTTGGCGGTAGCGTGACCGATTGGATTGTCTATGGCCATGCCATTCAGACGGAAAAGAATGGCCAATTCGGCAAGGGTGATGTGCGCGGCGTGATTGCCGTTGAAGCTTCCAATAATGCGCGCGAAGGCGGCGCTTTGGTGCCGACGCTGTTTTTCGGCATTCCTTCATCCGGTTCGATGGCGGTGTTTCTGGGCGGCATGACGCTGCTTGGCATTGAAGCCGGGCCGGCGCTGGTTGGTTCCAGGCTTGATTTGACCTATGCGATTATCTGGTCGCTCGCGATTGCCAATGTCATGGGGACCTTGCTGTGCTTCGCCACATCGCCCCTGATTGCGCGGCTGACGACGGTGCGCTTTGGCTTGCTGGCGCCCTTCATGATGATGGTGGTCTGCTTTGGCGCCTTCAACAATAACCGCGAATTGGCGGATTTGCTGCTGCTGCTGGGTGTGGGCTTGCTTGGCTTGCTGATGCGCCGCTTCGGCTGGCCGCGCCCGCCCTTCGTGGTGGGCTTCGTTCTGGCGCTGCCGATGGAAACCTACCTGTATCAGGCAGTGCAATTCTATGGCTGGGATTTCCTGACGCGGCCTGGCGTGATGATCATTGCCGCGTTGATCGTGGTGTTTGGCGGGCTTGGCATTCGCCAACGCCGGCTGGCCGATACGGAAGAAGATGGCGGCAGCAAGGATACGGGCAAGCGGCAACCTCAGGCGATTTTCGCCGTGATCCCGGTGGCGCTTTTCGTCGCGGTTTTCGTTGACGCCATGCGCCACAGCTTCCTGGGCGCGGTCTTCCCGATGATGATTGCGGGCACGATGCTGCTGATCAGCGTGCCGGTATTGTTGCGGCTGAATTTTGGCCGTGTGGGTGGTTCGCTATTCCATGATGCTGAAGCCAATGCAAAGCCGGAAGGTGGCAGCTTCTGGGCGCATCTTGGCTGGGTGATCGGGCTTGTCGGGCTTTCGGCTTTGGTCGGCTTCCTGCTGGCCAATACGATCTTTTTCCTGGCCTTCTTGCGCTATGCGGCGCGCTGTAGCTGGCGGCTTACGCTGCTATTGACCAGTATTGCGACCATTGGGCTGATCTTCGTGGCGCAAATGCTAACCCTGGATTTCCCGCAGGGGCTATTGCAGTATTTCTTCGACCTGCCTTGGCCTTTACGCTGACGGATAGAAAGATGCAGAAAGCCATTCCCTGTACGCTGATGCGTGGCGGCACCAGCCGCGGCCCTTATTTCCTGCGCCATGATTTGCCGGAAGATCGCGATGCCATGGGCCGCGTATTGCTCGCTGCCATGGGCTCACCGGATGCGCGCCAGATTGATGGTATTGGCGGCGCCACCACGCTCACCAGCAAAGTCTGCATCGTCTCCCGCGCGGCGGCAGGTGAGGTGCAGCAGGTGGATTATCTATTCGCGCAGGTTTCCGTGGATCGCGCTTTTGTGGATTGGGGGCCGACTTGCGGGAATATGCTGGCGGGTGTTGGGCCTTTCGCGATTGAAAGCGGGCTGGTGCCTGCGGAAGAAGGCGAAACCCGCGTGATGATCCGCGCGGTGAATACCGGCGCGCTGATTGAAGCGGTGGTGCAAACACCCGGCAAGCGCGTGAATTATGAAGGCGATACCGCAATTGCCGGCGTGCCCGGCACCGCCGCCCCCATTGTGCTGAATTTCGCCGATGCGGTGGGTGGCGCGACCGGCAAGCTGATGCCAACCGGCAACGCCATTGATGTGATTGATGGTGTGGAAGTGACTTGCCTTGATATCTGCATGCCAGTGGTGATTGCCCGCGCTAAGGATTTAGGCAAAACCGCGCGCGAGACCGCGAAGGAATTGGATGCCGACAAGGCCTTCATGGCGCGCATTGAAGCCATTCGCCGCAAGGCGAGCCTCGCCATGGGCATGGGCGATGCCGAAGGACGCGTCATGCCGAAATTCGCCATTATCGCGGAACCTGCGGGTGATCAGGGTGGCGTGGCCGCGCGTTATTTCACGCCGCTCGCCTGCCATGAAGCCATGGCGGTGACGGGCGGCATTTGCATCGCAAGCGCTTGCGTGTTGCCGGGCACGGTGGCGCAGGGCATCGCCAAGGTCACGGGGGCAGATCGGGAAACGGTGGTGCTGGAACACCCGACAGGCAGCATGGAAGCGGTGATCACCACGCGGCGTGCGGCGGATGGAGCGCGCGAAGTGATTTCCGGCGGCACGCTGCGCACAGCGCGCCGGTTAATGGCGGGCGAGGTTTATGTCCCCGCCCGCGCCTGGGGTTGAGGTGATGTCACCCTGTCAGGGCATGACCTTGCAGGGGAGTGCGCTATGGCAAGCCTGACCCGGCGCGGATTTGGTTTGGCTGGCATGGGGGCGGCTCTGGCGAGTGGGGGCGCGGTGCGCCCGGCGCGCGCTTCCTGGCTGGGCAATTTGTTGCAGGGTGGCCGCGGCATGACTGACCCTGGAAGTGTGCGGCTGAAGCAAATTGCCAGTGTTGATTTGCGCAGTCAGGGCGATGCGTTTTCCTGGTCTGTTTCAAGCATGGCCTGGAGCCCAGACGGCACCCGCTTGGTGGCGGTGAATGGGCTTGGTAACTTCCTGAATGTTATCGATGCCTCCACTTGGCGTCTATTAGTACGGTTCCGGGTTATGAGGGCGGATACACGCCGAACTTTCGGTTTTTCCGCGAGCGGCAGGGAATTGATCGCATCAAAAAGAGTCGAGCCTGGCAGTGATGAAAGCCCCCCTGCATTTTCGGTCTTTGAGATGGATACAGGAAGGATAGTGCGCGAAGCTCAGCTACTACCCATTTCGATACCCGAACTACAGGGTAAACCTAAAGAGCTAGCTCTGCAGCAGCGGAGAGGCGATCAAAAGTTGGCGGTCTCTCCTGATGGGCGTTTTGTCTTCCTTAGCTTTGAGGTGAGGGGTCCTGGCCCTAATCAGTTTGCATATGTCTTTGATGGACATAATGGACAGCTCGTTGGAGCAAGCCGGAGTCGATCGTGGTCCGTACCTTCGATAAGCCTGGATAACCGACTTGGAGTGACGACTCTATCGCCCCAGGCGAAT
>JADCGA010000005.1 GCA_020249265.1 Roseomonas sp. | reverse complement strand
TGGGGGTCTTGGGGGTCTTTTTCGACTTCTCTTTTATTCATACGCGTGTGCGCGCGCGTGTAGGGTATGGAACAAGACCCCCAAGACCCCCAAGACCCGTCAAACCCGCGGATTTCCTGGGATCCAGCTATGGGGGTCTTCGCATCAGAGACCCCCATAAGACCCCCAAGACCCCCATGATTGGGCGCTTCTTCGGCAGGGGCGAGGCGCCAGCGTTGTGAATTGTGGAGCAGTTTGCCCTGCCGAAGATGGACAAGCCTATCGCTGCTCCGGAAGGCACGGTCGCGGAGCTTGGTAAAGGCGGCCCCGAGGGCGACCTTCAGGCCATGGTCGTTCTTCGCGCTGATGGGCAGGCTGGCCTCCGCATCTTTCGCGAAGCCAATCAAATCACTGACGCTCACCTCGGCGCTGCCGAAGCGGTCCCACCAAAGCTGGATAAAGGCGCGCCAGCTACCGCCCTCGCTATCTGATGCCTCCATCACCTCATCCAGGTTGCCCAGAAAGCCGGGAACGCCCGCGACGTGCAGGATGCCGCCCAGGGTCTGGCTCCATGTCTCGAAGCTGCCCAGGCTTCGCGCGGCGGGCGG
This sequence comes from Roseomonas sp., assembly GCA_020249265.1. Lineage (GTDB taxonomy): Bacteria > Pseudomonadota > Alphaproteobacteria > Acetobacterales > Acetobacteraceae > Neoroseomonas. The sequence goes on along the minus strand of JADCGA010000005.1, from coordinate 17,384 downwards.
CCTGCCGGCACTGGCCCAGGCCTGGCAGAGGGTCAGGCAAGCCGCCACAAGCCGTGCGCGATTGGCGCGCACCCAGATCATCAGGTCAGGGTGGCGAAAGCCGTCGCGCCGCCAGGGCTGGTCGCTGCGCGCGTCGAGGCGGATGCGCACCAGGCGCCGGGCGATGACGATGCGCGTTCAAGCGCAGAACCGAATCTTATTGACAGCCGCCCCCAACCCGTCGCTACCTTGAATACATCAAACGCCGTAGCCCATGCAGGCACAAGAACATGCAAAGGGGAATGAAACATGGAACAACATCTCAGCCGCCGTGGATTGTTGGGCGCCGCAAGCGCGCTTTCCCTGGCGCCGACGGCCGCCTTTGGGCAGCAGCGGGAAATCAGGCTTGGCGTGATCTATGATTATACCGGCCCCTTCGCTGGTGGCGGTTCCTTGGCTTCGGCCATTGGTACCAAGCATGCCATTGAAATGATCAATGAACGGGGCGGGGTGGAAGGCTATCGCCTGAATGCAACTTATGCGGATGCGCAGTCGCGTACCGAAGTCGCCATCAACGAAATGACACGTCTGCTGGAACAGGAACGCGTTGACATCATCATGGGCGTCTTTTCCAGCGCGCATTGCGTGCCCATGGCGCAGCGCGTCAATCAGCAGCGCCGCTTCATGTGGGCCAATGTCTGTGTTGCATCCTCTGTCTTCAAGGAACGCAACCTTGAATATGTGTTCCGCGCCCAGGTGCATAGCGATCAATTTGGTGAGGCTTCCTGCCAATTCATCGCTGATGTCGCGCAATCACGGCTAGGCCGACCGGTGAATGATGTGCGCGTGGCGATCATCTATGAGGATGGTCCCTATGGCGCGGGTGTTGCTGCTGGCAATGAATCAAAGGCGCGCGAATTGGGCCTGCGCATCGTGCTGAAGGAAGGCTATGCCGCAACCGCGCCTGATCTTTCTTCGCTGGTGACGAAACTGCGGCGCGAAAGACCGGATGTGATCCTGCATACCGGCTACAATCCGGACATTACGCTCTTTCTCCGCCAATCGCGCGAACTTGGCTTGCGCTGGCGCGCGCTGATCGGCCATGGCGCTGGCTATGGGCAGATTGATCGCCTGCAACAAACCTTTCGGCAGGACGCCAATTATATCTTCAATGTGGACCCGGTGGCGGCACAGCTGCTGAATCCGACTACCCTGGCGCCTGGCCTTGGTGAGGTAACCGCCGAAATGGTGCGCCGCTACCGTGCTGAGACCAATGTGCAGGAAGTGCCGCCGCATACTTCCATGGGCTTCAATCAGACCTGGATCCTGCTCACTGACGTACTGCCGCGTGCCATCCGCAACCATGGCGGTTTTACACCGGATGCGCTGCGCCAAGCTGCCATGGCCACCGATATCCCGGATGGCGGCACCATTCAGGGCTATGGTGTGCGCTTCAATCCGCCAGGCCATTCGATGGCCGGGCAGAATGCGCGCTCCACGCCCGTGGTGATGCAATATGTTGATGCGCAGACCAAGATTGTCTGGCCGGCCAGCATCAAGACTGCCGATCCGGTCATTCCACTGCCTGCGGGCCATGCCTACGCCATCCGTTAACGGCAGCATCTCATGCTGCAGGTTCAAGGGCTGACGAAACGTTTTGGCGGCTTCGTTGCGGTGAATGGCATCAGTTTTTCGCTTGAGCAGGGCGAGATTCTTGGATTGATCGGGCCCAATGGCTCGGGCAAGAGCACGACCTTCAATATGATTGCAGGTCTGCTTAAGCCGAGCGAAGGCTCGATCATGTTTGAAGGCCGAGAGATCGGCGGGTTGCCGCCGATTGAAATCTGCCATGGCGGCATTGGGCGCACCTTTCAGATACCGCGCCCGTTCCGCCAGCTCACCATTCTCGACAATGTCGTCACCGCGGCGTTTTTTGGCCAGGGCGGTCGCGTTGGCCGCGCGAAGGCGCTTGATCAGGCCGAGGAAGCGCTGACCCTGGTCGGCTTGCCGATTGACCCGCAGGCAGAGGTCGCCTCACTCGGTGCCGCCGGGCTCAAGAAGCTGGAACTCGCGCGCGCCATCGCCACACAGCCCCGGCTGCTGCTCGCCGATGAAAGCCTTGGCGGCCTGGATGAGGCAGAGATGAACCAGGCGGCCGATATGCTGAACCATATCCGCCGGGAGAAAAACATCACCATCATCTGGGTGGAGCACATCATGGGCGTGCTGATGCGCGTTGTGGATCGCGCCATCGTGCTCGATCACGGCGAAAAGATTTTTGAAGGACTGCCAAGGGAGGTCGCGCGCGATCCCCGCGTCATTGAAATCTATCTCGGCAGCGAAAAGATCATGTTTGATGGGGCGGAGCCTTGAGCGAGAATCTGATGCTGGAGGTGCGCAACATTTCCGCAGGCTATGGCAGCTTTCGCGCCCTTTTCGGGGTGAGCATTGAAGTTCGTGCCGGTGAGGCCGTGGGCGTCATTGGTCCGAATGGCGCAGGCAAGACAACCCTGCTGCGGGTCATTTCCAAGATCATCAGCCCTGAAGCCGGACAAGTGATGATGCAGGGGCAAGATCTGCGTCAGGTGGCCGCGCATCGCGTGGTCGAAATGGGTATTGCACATGTGCCGGAACACCGGCGGCTTTTCCCGCGTCTGACGGTGGAAGAAAACCTGCGCATGGGGGCTTTTCATCCGGAAGCTCGGCGGCGCTTCGCCGAGAGACTAGGTTTCGTCTACGAACTATTCCCGCGCATGAAGGAACGGCGCGATCAGCTGGCTGGTACCATGTCGGGCGGCGAACAGCAGATGTGCGCCATTGGTCGTGCGCTGATGAGCGGCCCCAAGCTTCTGCTGATGGATGAGCCCTCGGCGGGGCTTGCCCCTGTCATTGTGCAACAGGTGTTTGACCTGGTGCGGCGCATCCGTGCCGAGGGGTATACCGTATTGATCGTGGAACAGAATATCCAGCAAGTGCTTCAGGTAGTGGATCGCGCCTATCTGCTTGAAGTCGGCACAATCAAGCAATCCGGGAATGCAGCCGATTTGCTTGCCTCGCCGGAGATCAGGCGCGCCTATCTGGGGATTTAGGGGCAAGACATGTTCGACAGCTTCCTGCTTGAATCGATCATCAATGGCTTGCTGCTGGGCGGCGTGCTGGCGCTGCTGGCGCTTGGGCTTAATCTGATCTTTGGCGTAATCGATGTTGTCTGGATCTGCTACGCGGAACTGGTCATGATCGGCATGTACGCCATTTACTGGCTCTATGTCTTTTATGGCGTTCCTCTGCCGGGCGCTGTGATTGCTGCGGTGTTGGCAGTCGCGCTGCTTGGCGTATTGCTGCATCGTCTGGTGATTGAACCGGTGCTAGGCACCGCGCCGATCAATCAGCTTTTGGTCACTGGTGGCGTACTTTTTTTCCTGCAAGCGGCCGCGACACTTGCCTTCGGCATTGAGTTTCGCAACCTGGGCATTCGGATGCCGCTGGTAGAATTCGGCGACATGTTCTTCAGCTTTGCCCGCATTCTGGCCTTCATCACTGCACTGGTTGGCGTTTTTCTACTGTGGCTGTTCCTGACGCGCACCTATCTTGGCACCGCCATTCGCGCCATTTCCCAGGATCGGGAGATCATGCCTCTGATGGGTGTGGACCCGCGGCGCATTTACCTCATCACCTCGGCTATTGGTGGTGGCATGGCGGGCATGGCCGCAAGCCTTCTGGTGCTGCAATATGATGTACACCCGGCCATTGGCCTGAGCTTTGGCCCGATCACTTTCATGGTCTGCGTCATGGGCGGGCTCGGCAATATGCTGGGGGGTTTCGTCGCCGCCTTCATCTTCGCACAATTCATTTCGGTGGGTGGCTATCTGTTCCAGATCGAATGGGGATATGTCATCGCCTTTTGCTTCTTCATCGCCATGATGTTCATCAGGCCCAAGGGCCTGTTCAGCCGCTAGGGGCAAGGCGCATGGATAATCGCATCCTGGGCGGGATCGGCATAGCAGCGCTGGCGGCAATCCCGCTGCTTGGCCTTGGCAACTACCATCTGCATCTGCTGATTACCGTGCTGATCTGGGGTTTTGTCTATACTTCCTGGTCCATTATGGGGCGCTTTGGCATGGTCTCGCTCGGCCATGGCGCCTTCCTGGGTGTTGGTGCCTATGTCACGACCATGCTGTGGAATGGTATGGGGCTTTCGCCCTGGCTTGGCATCCCCATCGCCATGCTGGTTTCCATGGCTATGGCGCTGCTGGTGGGCTACCCTTGTTTTCGCTTCCGTATTGTCGGGCATTATTTTGCACTCGTAACACTGGCCTTGGGTGAAGTGGTGCGGCTGACCATTGTGGGCTTGCGCGATCATACCGGCGGTTCACTAGGCATGACGGTCACGGGCGTTCCGCAAGGCACGTCATTCCTTGCGTTGCAGTTCAATGATCGCGCGACCTTTTTTTACGTTGCGCTGCTGGTATGGCTGGCCGGGCTCGCACTATGGCGGATTGTTGATCGTTCGATGCTGCGCTACGCGTTGGAAGCATCATCCGAAGATGAGGATGCAGCCGCTTCGGTCGGCATCAATGTCACCCGTGCCAAGTTGGTGATCTTGATGCTAAGCGCTGCGATGACAACCCTGGGCGGTGCGCTTTATGCCCAGTATCAAATGTATATCAATCCAGAGACCGTATCCGGCATTAGCATATCCCTGCAGATTGTCTTTGCTGTGATCGCGGGGGGGCTGTTCACGCAGTTTGGTCCCACCATCGGCGCTGTCTTCACGCTGCTGCTGGCGGAGACGCTGCGCGTTTCTTTTGGGCATGATATCCATGGTCTGGATGGCACCATTTACGGCATTCTGCTGGTATTGTTCATCATTTATATGCCGAAGGGGATCACGGGGTCGATCATCGCGGGCCTCTCCCGCAGGAGAGCCGCGCCGACGGCGCCTGCCGAATGAGCGATTTGTTATTTGCAACACTCTGTCGCGACCGCGGCAAATGTCATCTGGGCTTTTTCCCGCAGACACTTTCCGGTTAGCCAGCGATCCTCTTAGCGCAATAACCTGCCTTGCCAGCAGCGGAAATGCGCAGATGAGTTGTGCATGGCGCACACGATCCCCACCTCCCGCCGCACCTCCGCGAGGTCTGCGACATCCTCGCCCGCGGGCTGGTGCGGCTGCGCAGCCGCGCTACCCCGCCAGTAGCGCCGGCCCCGGTCGATAGCGGAGAAATTCGCCTACACTTCCATGCCCCCCAGCGCCGTTATGCGAACCCCAAGAGAAAGGGAACCGCATGAAACGAACCGCGCCAGCCGAGCCAAGCCCACCGCCGCTCATCATCCCGGCCATCCCGAAGCAGGACGTGCCGGCTCGGCTTGCCGCACTGCCCAACGCTGATATCCGGGAATTGAAGGAGCAATGGCGGAGCCTCTTTGGCGCCGAACCGCCACCCTATAACCGGCGCTTTCTGGAAAGCCGTCTGGCCTATCGCATTCAGGAACTGGCCTATGGCGGCTTGAAGCCAGAGACCATCGCCCGGCTGGAAGCGCTCGGCGAGCAGATTGATGGCGGCAACATCACGCTTCGCCGCATTCGCCAGGATCAGCGCCCCATCGTCGGCACAAGGCTGCTGCGCGAATATCAGGGTGCCGAGCATGTCGTGACCGTCACGCGCGATGGTTACGAATATCAGGGCCGCCCCTATCAATCGCTCTCCGCTATCGCACGCACCATCACCGGCACGCGTTGGAATGGCTGGGTGTTCTTTGGCTTGCGAAAGGCCAGCGCATGACCCGCCGCGATGCCGCAAGCCCCGCGCCAATCCGCAAGCGTCGCTGCGCGGTCTACACCCGTAAATCCACCGATGAGGGCTTGGAGAAGGAATTCAATTCCCTCGACGCGCAGCGCGAATCCTGCGAGGCCTATATCGCCAGCCAACGTTCCGAAGGCTGGGTGCTGGTGCATGACCGCTATGATGATGGCGGCGTTTCCGGCGGCACGCTGGAACGCCCTGCGCTGAAACGACTGCTGGCCGATATCGAAGCAGGGCTCGTCGATGTGGTGGTGGTCTATAAGATTGATCGCCTGTCACGCTCACTGATGGATTTCGCCAAGCTGGTGCAGATTTTTGACCAGAATGAGGTGACCTTCGTATCCGTCACGCAGTCCTTCAATACCACCACGTCGATGGGCCGGCTGACACTGAATATCCTGCTGTCCTTTGCGCAATTCGAACGCGAGGTGATCGGTGAGCGCGTGCGCGATAAGATCGCTGCCTCCCGCGCGCGCGGCATGTGGATGGGTGGGCCGGTGCCGCTTGGCTACCGCGTCGAAAACCGCAAGCTGCTGGTGGATGAAGCTGCCGCCGCCACCGTGCGTCGCGTGTTCGAGGGCTTTGCCGAAATCGGCTCCGCCACGCGCCTGCTGCCGATCCTGCACGCCGAGGGGCTTCTCACCAAACACGGCCGCCCCTTTGACAAGGGCGCGGTCTACAAGCTGCTCGTCAACCGCGTTTATCTTGGCGAGGCGGTGCATAAGGGCAAATCCTATCCCGGCGAGCACGCCGCCATCATTCCCCAAGCGCTGTGGAACCAAGTGCATGAGATCATGGCGTCCAATCCGCATATGCGGGCTGGGCTGGCGCGCAATCGGTCCCCGGCGCTGCTGCGCGGGTTGATCTTTGGCGCCGATGGGCGGGCGCTATCGCCCACGCATACGCGCAAGCAGGGGCGGCTCTATCGCTATTACGTCAGCCAATCGGTCCTGAAGGGCGGGGCGGATGACGCGCCTTATCGCCGGCTGCCCGCAGGCGAGATTGAGGGGCTGGTGCTGGACCAATTGCGCGCCCTGCTGCGCCAGCCGGAGGTGGTGGTGGGCACATGGCGCGCGGCGCAGGCCGAAGCGCAGGACCTTGCCGAGGACACTGTGCGCGATGCCCTGGCGCGGTTTGACCCGGTCTGGTCCGAGCTATTTCCCGCCGAGCAGGAACGCCTGATCCGGCTGCTGGTCCAGCGCGTGGTGGTGGGCGAGGCCGGGGCACAAATCAGCCTGAACCTTGAAGGCCTCGCGAGCCTTGCGCGGGACCTTTCGCAACCGAAGAGGATTGCAGCATGAAGGGCGTGACCAGCGTGACGGTTTCGGTGCCGCTCACCATCCGCCGACGCGGTGGGCGGAAGCAGATCATCGGGCCGGATGGGGCGGTGGCCCGGCAGGGCGACGGCGGGGCCGGGGTTGTTCCGGTGCGCGGCGACCCGGCACTGATAAAGGCCCTGGCGAGGGGGTTTCGGTGGCGGCGTATGCTGGAAGAGGGGCGCTATGCCTCAATCAGTGAGATGGCCAAGGCCGAAGGCGTCGAGCGCGGGTATGTTGGCTCGCTGCTGCGGCTGACGTTGCTGCCGCCGGAAATGGCCGAGGCGATACTGGCAGGGCAGCAGCCGGAGGCGGTGACGCTGCCGGGGTTGTTAGAGGGGGTGCCGGTGGGGTGGGGGGAGCAGAAGGCGGCTTTCACAGGGGCGCCGCAGTAGCGGGCGTAGCGGCCCAGCACACTTCATCTCCGCGCCCCGCGCCGCTTTGAGTAGCCGTCAGCATGCATGGACCGCCCGACATTCAGGCCGCGCGCGTAAACATCGCCCACCACCCGCCCATGGCGGTCCCGATGATGAGGCACCACCGTTACTGTGCCGCCTGGGATCCGACGCCGTAGCTGCTGCTGCGCGGCGCGGTAACCGCTCTCGCCAGGCTCCGGCGTGTCCACCCCGCGCAACCGCACACGCCCCTGGCGGCAAGCGAGGGTGTCACCATCCACGGCACGGCAATCGGTGTTGCGCTGTGGTCCAGCCTGCATGCTGCGCGGCGGTTCGCGCCACTGCGCATTAGGTGCGCTGGGCAGGAAGGCCATCAAGGCAAGGACAAGAAGGAGCTTGCGGAACATGGTCGGCGCGGGGAATACCTTCTTTCAAATCAACCAGTCCATGACAGCACATCACTCAGGACCTGGGCCAGACTTATCTTACGTCGGCGTCGAGGGAAGCCATTTCGGTGCAACCTGAACGCTCCCTGTGCGCCGACCTCGCCCAAACTGTTCCTTCGGGATTAAGAATCATGTAACCTAATTTTTGAAAACAAAATGAGCCAAACCTGAATGGACGCTGGGTTTTTCGATCGGCCAATTCTCAATTCCCCCTACACCAGCCCCCAGCGCCACTGGGAGTTGGATGCCGATGGCCAGCCCACCCAGGTCATCGCCGAAAGCCGCCGCAAGTCGGACCTCATCACCCCTGTCCCCAAGCCCAAGAAGCAAAAGGGCGGTAAGGGCCAGGCCAGCATGGTGCTTGGTGGGAAGGATGCCCTCTCTACCGAGGAGCAGGAATACAACCCCACCCCGATCATCAATGAAATCCGTGGCTTCGTGGACGCTTGGCGCAACCTGCCCAACCCAGAACAATGGCTAGTCACCCCGGAAACGGCCCGCCTGCTCCAGCATTGGCGCCATCATTCCTTCCAGGGCATCCGCCCCTTCTTCTGCCAGGTCGAAGCGGTCGAGACCGCCATCTGGCTTGCCGAAGTTGCCCCCAAACTGGGCGCCCGAACCGCCAAATTTCTGGCCCATCTGAAGGGCGCCAACGCTCAGGCAAACCCGGAACTACTGCGCCTTGCACTCAAGCTCGCGACCGGGGCGGGCAAAACGACCGTCATGGCCATGCTGATCGCCTGGCAGACCGTCAATGCCGCCCGCCACCCCAATAGCAAGCAATTCTCCCGCGGCTTTCTGGTCGTCGCCCCTGGCATCACCATCCGCGACCGGCTGCGCGTCATCATGCCGAACGACCCGGACAGCTATTACAAGCACCGCGAAATTGTCCCGCCCGACATGCTGCCGGATATTGCCCGCGCCAAGATCGTCATCACCAATTACCACGCGTTCAAGCTGCGTGAGCGGATAGACATCGCCAAAGGCACACGCGGCGCGCTGGAAGGCTGGCGCGGCGAAAAGCTCCAGACCTTGGAAACCGAAGGCCAGATGCTACAGCGCGTCATGCCCGAACTCATGGGTATGAAGAATATCGTCGTAATCAATGATGAGGCCCATCATTGCTACCGCGAGAAGGTGGCGGATGACGCTGCCGACGACCTGAAGGGCGACGAAAAAGACGAAGCGAAGGAAAACAACGAAGCCGCGCGCATGTGGATCACAGGGCTTGAGACCGTGAAGCGCAAGCTTGGTCTTTCCCTTGTCTATGACCTTTCGGCGACCCCCTTCTTTCTGCGCGGTTCTGGCTATGCCGAAGGGACACTTTTTCCCTGGACCATGAGTGACTTTTCGCTAATGGACGCCATTGAATGCGGCATTGTGAAGCTGCCGCGCGTGCCGGTTTCCAACAATATCCCATCGGGCGAAATGCCCATCTTCCGGAATCTGTGGCACCACATTGGCAAGGACATGCCAAAGAAGGCCAAAGGCGCCGCAGGGCTTGATCCCCTGATGCTGCCGCCTGTTTTGCAAACCGCTCTCCAGGCGCTTTACGGCCATTACGCTGAAACATTCAAGCTTTGGCAGGAATCTGGCATCGGCGTGCCGCCCGTATTCATTGTGGTGTGCAACAATACCGCGACATCAGAACTGGTCTATAAATACATCTCTGGCTTCGAACGTCAGAATAGCGATGGCAGTGCTACGCTGGAAAATGGCCGACTGGAATTGTTCCGTAATTTCGACGAATACGGGAACCGCCTGGCAAGGCCAAACAGCATCCTGATTGACAGCGCTCAACTTGAGTCTGGCGAAGCCCTGGATAAGGGCTTTCGCGACATGGCCGCCGATGAAATTGAACGCTTCCGCCTTGAAATGGTGGAACGCAGTGGCGACGCGCGCGCCGGTGAGACGATTGATGACGCCACATTGCTGCGCGAAGTGATGAACACTGTCGGCAAGAAGGGCCGATTGGGTGAGCAAATCCGCTGCGTTGTTTCCGTTTCCATGCTGACCGAAGGGTGGGACGCCAACACGGTCACGCATATCCTGGGCGTACGCGCCTTTGGCACGCAGCTACTTTGCGAACAGGTGGTGGGCCGTGGCCTGCGGCGGCAAAGCTATGAATTGAACGCTGAGGGCCTGTTCGACGTTGAGTATGCCGACATCCTCGGCATTCCTTTTGATTTCACTGCGAAACCCGTTGTTGTCAAACCAACGAAACCGGCAGAGACGTTGCGCATCCATGCCGTGAAGCCGGAACGCGACGCGCTGGAAATCACTTTCCCTCGGGTTGAAGGCTATCGTGTGGAGCTTGAGGAAGAACGGCTGGAGGCGAATTTCGGCCCCCAGCATCGCCTGGAACTGACCCCCGATATGGTGGGCGCCACCGTCACCGAAGTCCGCGGCATCATTGGCGAAGGCGTGGACCTTACCTTGCAGCATTTGGAAGATGTGCGCGATTCCACAGTGCTGTTCCACCTGGCCCGCCACCTGATTTACCAGACCTATCGCGACGCCGGTGAGGAACCCAAGCTGCATTTATTTGGCCAGATGAAGCGCATCGCCCGGCAATGGCTTGATGGTGGCTATCTGGTTTGCAAGGGCGAAACCAAGCCAGCACTGCTTTTGTATCGGCAGCTGGCTGATATGGCGGCGGGGCGCATCAAAGCGGCGATTACCGAAACCCTGGCTGGCATCCGCCCGGTGAAGGCCATGTTGGATGTCTATAACCCCACGGGTTCTTCTGCCTTTGTGAACTTCAATACCTCCAAATCCGTGTGGCAGACCGCTGCGGATAAATGCCACCTGAATTACGTGGTGACGGATAGCGATTGGGAAGCCGAATTCTGCCGTGTGGCAGAAAAGCACCCGCGCGTGCTGGCTTATGTGAAGAACCAGGGGCTGGGGCTTGAAGTGCCCTATCTGCTGGCGGGTGAGCCGCGCCGCTACCGGCCTGATTTCATCCTGCGTATCAATGATGGCCAGGCACAGCCTTTGAACCTGATTGTCGAGATCAAGGGCTATCGCGGCGAAGACGCCATCGAAAAGGCCAATACCATGCACAGCTATTGGGTGCCGGGGGTGAATAACCTTGGCAGCTTCGGCCGCTGGGCCTTTGTGGAATTCACCGAGGTTTTTCAAATTCAGGTGGAATTCAATAAGTTGATCCAAAACCTTTTGGCCGAATCCGACCAGGCCGCGTGATGGCCTGTTTCCCTGACATCACAGGAGAATGACTTGGACCGCCAGATCATCCTGCAATTGACCGAAACCTTTGAAGGCCACGCCCAGCAGACCGATTCCGGCGTGGAATACTGGCTGGCGCGCGATCTTCAGGTGCTGCTGGGCTATGCCAAATGGGAGAATTTCCAAAACGTCCTGACCAGGGCCAAAACCGCCTGTGAGGTCTCTGGCCACGACCCTGCCAACCATTTTCCTGAGGTCAGGAAAATGGTCGAACTCGGCTCCGGCAGCCGCCGAGAGATCGAAGACCTCATGCTCACCCGCTTCGCCTGTTATCTGGTTGCCCAAAATGGCGATCCGGCAAAACCCCAAATTGCCTTCGCCCAATCCTACTTCGCCATTCAGACCCGCCGCGCCGAACTGATTGAACAGCGCATTCTGGAAGCCGAGCGCGTGGCCGCGCGGCGCAAACTGACCGAGACGGAAAAGGACCTATCAAGCCTGATCTATGAACAAACCGGCGGCAATCAGGACTTCGCCCTTATCCGCAGCAAGGGGGACCAGGCGCTATTCGGGCGTTCGACCCAGGCCATGAAGGCGCAATGGAAAGTGCCAGAGACACGCCCCCTCGCCGATTTTGCGCCCACCATCATCCTGAAGGCCAAGGACTTCGCCACCGAAATCACCATCTTCAACGCCCGATCTAAAGGCATGAAGCAGCAAACCGCCATTGCGGGCGAACATGTCACCAACAACAAGGCCGTGCGCGATACCCTGCTTGGCCGCGGCATTCGGCCCGAAGCCCTGCCGCCCGCCGAAGACATCAAGAAAGTGGAGCGCCGCCTGGTTTCGGATGAGCGCAAAACACGCCAAAAACCCAAGCGATTGGACGATTGACGCATGGCCAAGAAGCCGATTGAGGTTACGTCCCTCAAGCATGATGATGCGACGCGGAAGAATATTCCGACGGCGGAATTTGAATCCATCATGCGGGCGGAAGACAAATCGCCCATTCAGCTTGCGTATGAACGCCGCAATCGGGATTTGGACCCGCAATTGGTTTGGCGCGGGAAGGATGAACAGGATTGGTCGGACCTGATTGTTCAGGCGCCGCCGCTCTATATCCAGGAGAAAGTGCATCCTCAGGTTTTGATTGAGGATTTGAAGCGCCAAAGCGCGGCCAGGGCGCGGCAGGCGGCGGATGCGGTGCCGGACCTATTCGCGGATTTCAACGGGCTGAGCAACAGTGCGGCGGCGACGGAGTTTTATCAGCACGACCAGCATTGGTCCAACCGGATGATTTCTGGCGATAGCCTTTCCGTGATGGCGAGCCTGGCGGAACGCGAAGGGCTGCGCGGGCAGGTGCAGTGCATCTATTTCGACCCGCCCTATGGCATCAAGTTCAATTCCAATTTCCAGTGGAGCACGACCAGCCGCGACGTGAAGGATGGTGACAAGAGCCATGTGACGCGGGAGCCAGAGCAGGTGCGGGCCTTTCGCGACACCTGGCGCGATGGCATCCATTCCTACCTGACCTATCTGCGGGACCGGCTGACGGTGGCGCGCGACCTGCTGCATGAGAGCGGCAGTATTTTCGTGCAGATCGGCGACGAAAATGTGCATCGCGTACGGGCGTTGATGGATGAGGTGTTTGGGGACGAAAATTTTATCTCGCTGATCACTGTAGCAAAAACCGGAGGTCAGCCAGGCGACGGAATCCCGAATGTATCTGACCATATAGTTTGGTTTTCTCGTGACCGTAGAAAAACAAAACTTCGCTCTATCTTCCTGGATAAGATTGCCGGAGTCGGATCAGGATCAGGAGGAAGATATACGCAGACCGATGAAAACAGTAAAAACTTTCGCCTCGTTACCCTTACATCCGCGCGCCCACCTGGTAGCTTCCCAATCACATTCAATGGAAAGGCATACGTCCCGTCTGGTCGATACTGGACCACAGGGCAGATTGGCGCCACCCGGTTGATAAAAGCAGGCCGAGTTGTAGCGGGCGCGAAGACCATCAACTTTAAGAAATTTATCGAGGACTTTCCCGCATATACCATTACCAATGTGTGGAGCGACACAGCGGGGAGTCCCGACAAGACATATGTCGTACAGACGAGCCCCCTTATCGTCCAGCGTTGCGTACTTCTGACCACCGACCCCGGCGACCTCGTGCTCGACCCCACCTGCGGTTCTGGCACCACTGCCTATGTCGCGGAACAATGGGGCCGCCGTTGGATCACCATTGATACCTCCCGCGTTTCCCTCGCCCTCGCACGCTCGCGCCTGATGGGCGCGCGCTACCCCTATTACCTGCTGGCCGATAGTCCCGAAGGTCAAAGGAAGGAAGGGGAAGTCACGCGCTCCGCGCCCAAAACCACGCCTACCACGGGCAGGCTGCGCCAGGGCTTTGTCTATGAACGTGTGCCGCATATCACGCTGAAATCCATCGCCAATAACGCTGAAATTGATGTGATTTGGGAACAGGCGCAGACGGTACTGGAACCGCTGCGCGCCACGCTCAATACCGCACTCAGCAAAACATGGCAGGAATGGGAAATCCCGCGCGAAGCCGGGAAGGATTGGCCCGCAGAGGCCAAGAAAGCCCATGCCGCCTGGTGGCAAGCGCGCATCGCCCGACAGAAGGAAATTGATGCGTCCATCGCCGCGCGCGCCGATGTGGAATACCTGTATGACAAACCCTATGAGGATAAGTCGCGCATCCGCGTGGCTGGTCCTTTCACCGTAGAAAGCCTCTCCCCACACCGCACCCTGGCGGTGGATTGGGATGATGAATTGATAGACCCGAACAAGCCGAAAAAGGGCCTGGCCGAGGGGCAGGAAAGGCTGCCGCAGGATTTCGCGGGCATGATCCTGGAAAACCTGCGCAGCGCCGGTGTGCAGCAGGCGCGCAAGGAAGACCGTATTTCCTTCTCACGCCTGAAGGGATGGCCGGGGAATTTCATCTGCGCCGAAGGCCGCTTCATGGAAGGGGAACATGAACGCCGCGCGGGCATTTTGATCGGCCCCGAATTCGGCACGCTGACGCGCCCTGATTTGGTGGCCGCCGCCCGGGAAGCAGGCGATGCGGGCTTTGATATTCTGATAGCCTGCGCCTTCGCCTATGACGCGCATTCGGCTGAATTCGATAAGCTCGGCCGCTTGCCGGTGCTGAAGGCGCGCATGAACCCTGATTTGCACATGGCCAAGGATTTGAAGGCAACCGGCCATGGCAATCTGTTCGTGGTATTCGGCGAACCCGATATCCAGATCGAAAAACTACCCGATGGCATGCTGCGCGTTGCGATCAAGGGCGTGGATGTCTTCAAGCCCCAAACCGGGGAAGTCGTCAGCGAAGGCCGCGATGGCATCGCGCTTTGGATGCTGGACACGGATTATAACGAGGAAAGCTTCTTCGTCCGCCACGCCTATTTCCTCGGCGCGAATGACCCCTACAAGGCGCTGAAAACCACCCTGAAGGCCGAGATTGACGAAGAAGCCTGGGGTACCCTGAACAGCGATGTGTCACGGCCCTTCGCGAAGCCGGTAAGCGGGCGCATAGCGGTGAAGGTGATCAATCATTTGGGGGATGAGGTGATGAAAGTGTTTGCGGTGGGTTAGAGGAGGAAGATATGTTGCGGATGAAAATTGGTGGTTCTTGGGAGCCGAAGGACTTCATTGAGGTGCTGCAAGCAGTAGAAGGAATTTATTACAAACTTTGGCTTGCAAGGAATCCGATGTGGTTTGAGAGGTATTTCGGGAGAGGCGACTTTATGCGTGACTTTTTCGATACCGATGTTTTCGAAAGGGCAAGAGGAGTTTCCATAAGCTACGCGGACCGGCTTGATCTAGCAAACCAGCGACTGACGGAGCGTGCGCGCTACAGCGTACAAAGCCGCGAACGCCTGAAGGTGCGGCGCATCACTTACGCGTCACCAGGCGGTATTGACCTCCTGGGGATCGGGAAGGTCTGTGAAGTTGTGGCAGACTCGATCGGGAGTATGAAACGTTATTGGGATGAAGCACATCTGCGGCGAGAGCGCGACGCGCAAGCGACAATTGACACCGAGAAAAAACGTACTGAGGCAGAGATAGCAAAGGAAACTCTTCGTGATTGGCAGATTAAGAACGCGAGGGCCGCTTTGGAGTTGCTGGATACATACCCCGACCGACGAGACGTGTTGATTCCTCTTCTGGTACGAGATCAGGAGATGCTTTCCCCACGTATCGCTGAAGGAAAGCTAATCGGTGCAACGAACCGTGATGCTGATGGACCTTCCAGCGGCTGATATGGAATTCCGCATCGCCGCCACCTTCACCGAAAGCCTCGCGCGGCTGACCGCGCAGGAACAGAAGGCCGTGAAGACCACGGCCTTTGATCTGCAAATGGATGCCTCGGCACCAGGGCTTTCCTTCCATAAGCTGGATCGTGCGGTGGACAAGAATTTCTGGTCGGTGCGGGTGAATGCGGATATCCGGCTGATTGTGCATCGCGGGGATGCCAGCCTTTTGCTGGCCTATGTGGATCATCACGATAAGGCCTATCGCTGGGCGGAACGCCGCAAGATTGAACGCCACCCCACCACAGGCGCCATGCAATTGGTGGAAGTGCGAGAAAGGGTGGAAGATTTGGTGGTGCGGCCAAAACCGCCCTCGGCTGCGCCGGAACCAAAGCTTTTCGCCGGGTTGCGCAAACTGGAAATCATGTCCTTCGGGGTGCCCGAAGAATGGGTGAATGATGTGCGAGAGGCGACTGAGTCCTCGCTTTTTGATCTGCTGCCTCATCTGCCACAGGAAGCGCAGGAGGCGCTTTTGCGGCTTGCGGTGGGCGAGAAGCCGGTTGTCGCCGAACCAGCGCCTGCCGAGGCCATGGCCGATCCCTTCGCGCATCCAGATGCTCAGCGGCGGTTTCGGGTGTTGCAGGATGGGGATGAACTTCGCCGCGCGCTGGATTTCCCCTGGGATCGCTGGGCGGTCTTTCTGCATCCGGCGCAGCGTGCCCTGGTAGAGCGGCGCTTTGCGGGGCCTGCGCGTGTTACTGGTTCCGCAGGGACGGGCAAAACGATCGTGGCGCTGCATCGCGCCGTGCATTTGGCCAGGCGGCATCCCAAGGCGCGGGTTTTGCTGACCACGTTTTCCAAGCCACTGGCCAAGGCACTGGCCGCGCGGCTGACGAGTCTGGTCGGGGGAGAGCCCACCATTGCAGCGCGGGTTGATGTGCATGCCCTGACCGGCATTGCGTATGAGCTTTATGGCCGCGCCTTCGGGCAGCCGAATATCGCTTCGGGCAGCGTGGTGCATGGCCTTTTGAGGAAGGCCGCAGCGCAGGTGGAAGGGGCGAAGTTCTCGGCGCATTTCCTGTTCAATGAATGGACGGAAGTGGTTGATGCGCAGCAATTGGCGTCCTGGGAGGGGTATCGGGATGCCTTGCGCTTGGGCCGGAAGACAAGGCTTGGTGAAAAGCAGCGGCAGGCTCTGTGGTCTATTTTTGAGGTCGTGGGCGCTGGCTTACGGGCGCAGAAGCTGGTGACCTGGGCGCATGTTTTTGGCCGCCTTGCTGAGCAGGCAGCGGCGGGTAAGACCCTTGGTTATGATTTTGTCGTGGTGGATGAGGCACAGGATTTGAGCATGCCAGAGGCGCGCTTCCTTGCGGCGATGGCTGGCGGGAAGCCGGATGGTTTGTTCTTCGCCGGGGATTTGGGGCAGCGCATATTTCAGCAGCCTTTTTCTTGGAAGTCTCTTGGGCTTGATGTGCGGGGGCGGTCTCATAGCCTGCGAATCAATTACCGGACGTCGCACCAGATCAGGACTCAGGCGGATAGGTTACTGCCGGGCATGGTTTCGGATGTGGATGGCTTGCAGGAGAACAGGCGCGGGACGGTTTCGCTGTTTGACGGCCCGGCGCCGGTCATTCGCCTATTCAAGAACGAGGCGGCGGAAGCTGAGGCTGTTGGAGCCTGGGTCGCGGACCGACTGCGGGAGGGTTATGCGCCGGAGGAGGTCGCTATTCTTGTGCGATCAACGGCTCAAGCATCACGGGCGAGGGCGGCGGCTAAGGTCGCGGGCGCAAAGGCGGCTGAGTTGGATGAGAAGGTTGACGTGACGGCGGGCTCAAAGAGGTGGCTCGGGGATTCTGAACAGCTGGGATAAGTGGATTTTCTGCCTGACCGCGGCATGATGCCGTGAACAGGAGATACCATGACGAGACGACCACGCCGGAACCACAGCCCAGCCTTCAAGGCAAAGGTGGCGCTT
>JADCGA010000049.1 GCA_020249265.1 Roseomonas sp. | reverse complement strand
GGCGCTGCGCGCCCAGGCGGATCGTTTGGGCAAGACCGCCTATGGCGGCTATTTGCGCGATTTGGCAGAGGGTAAGCACGCGTGAAAATCCAACGCTTTGCCATTGCTGATGTCCTGCTGATCGAACCCGCACGCTTTGGCGATGATCGCGGATTTTTCAGCGAAGTCTGGTCGCGCCGCACCCTGGCTGCTCATGGGATTGATCGTGATTTCGTGCAGGATAATCATTCCCTGTCGCGTCAGAAGGGTGTTGTGCGCGGCCTGCATTTCCAGCGCCCGCCTGCGGCACAAGGCAAGCTGGTGCGCGTGGTGAGCGGTTCCATTCTGGATATCGCGGTGGATATTCGCGAAGGCTCGCCCAGCTTCGGCCAGCATGTGGCGTGCGAATTATCGGCGGCGAATTGGCAGCAGCTTTGGATACCGGCGGGCTTCGCGCATGGTTTTGTGACACTCGAAGAAGATACGGAAGTGCTCTATAAGGTTGACGCCTATTATGATCGGGAAACCGATGCCGGTATTGCCTGGAATGACCCGGCGCTTGGCATCGAATGGCCGGTGCGCCACCCGATCTTGTCTGACAAGGACCGCCAGGCGCCGCGCCTTGCCGATATTTCGCCACCCTTCCCGAAAGGAACTTGGTGATGCGCCGCATCCTCGTCACCGGTCGAGGCGGGCAATTGGCAACAGGGCTTGAAGCTGCGCTGCCCGCGCAGGGTTTTGAAGCACTGCTGGTCGGCCAGCCGGAATTTGAATTTGACAAGCCCGAAACGGTAGCCGCAGCGTTCCACGCGCTGAAGCCCGATGCGGTGGTGAATTGCGCCGCCTGGACGGCAGTGGATGCGGCGGAAGATGATGAGGCGGGCGCCTTTCGCGCCAATGCGCTTGGTCCCGCACTGCTCGGGCAGCTCACGCGCGAAGCCGGCATCCCAATCATTCAGATTTCCACTGATTATGTCTATGATGGTTTGAAGGGCGCGCCCTATCTGGAAAGTGATGCGCCCAATCCAGTTGGTGCCTATGGTCGGACCAAGCTTGCCGGGGAATGGGCGGCGCAGGCGGCCAATAAGCACTGCATTGTGCTCCGCACGGCTTGGGTTTTCGCGCCCAAGGGTAAGAATTTTCTGCGCACCATGCTGGCGCTTGGGGAACAGCGCCCCGAACTCCGCGTTGTGGCGGATCAATGGGGCAGCCCAACCGCCGCGCCCGATCTGGCAGATGCCATTGCCGCAATTCTGGTGTGTATCCGAGGCGAAGGCTGGCGCGATGATTTCGCCGGTACCTATCACGCCACCGGCGGCGGCTTCACCAATTGGCACAGCTTTGCCGAGACGATTTTTACTGAAGCCGCCCGGCATGGAGCGCCGCGCCCGAAGGTGCATGCCATCACCACCGCCGATTACCCAACCAAGGCCAAACGCCCAGCGGATGGCCGGCTGGATAATGGCAAGCTTGCCCGCGTTTTCGGCGTGACGCTGCCGCCTTGGGAGGTCGGGTTGGCCCGGGTTATGGCGGCGCTCCGCCAGGGGTGAACAAGCGTCTTTCCCTGAGCGCCCATAACCGGCATTCTAAGAACAAGATTTCAGGGAGGAACCCCATGTCAATACTTTCCCGCCGCACCGCACTTGCGCTGCCACTGCTCGCCGCGCCCGCCATCGCCCGCGCCCAATCCTGGCGCCCATCGGGGCAGGTGCGCATCATCGTACCCGCCGCTGCCGGTGGCACGACGGATATCATGGGCCGTCTGCTCGCGCAGTTCCTGCAGCCGCGCTGGGGCACGCCGGTGGTGGTGGAAAACCGCACCGGCGCTGGTGGCACTATCGGTTCAGCCGAAGCGGTACGCGCCCGGCCCGACGGCTTGACCCTGCTGATGGGCAATATCGGCCCGCAAGCCATCGCCTATTCCCTGTTCCGCAATATGCAATATCGGCCAGAACAACTCTCGGCCATCGCCGGCACTATTGCGGGGCCGAATGTGCTGGTGGTGAACAACAATGTCCCGGCGCGTAATGTCGCGGAACTGGCCGCCATGCTGCGCGCCAGACCGGGCGCAATTCCCTACGTCTCAACCGGTGTTGGGCAATCCACACATCTTTCGCCCGTGCTGTTCCTGCAAATGCTGAACGCCCAGGCGATCCATGTGCCAACACGTGGTTCCGCCCCGGCGCAAATCGAATTGCTGGCCGGCAATGTGACCTTCCTGATTGATAACCTCACCGGCATCATGGGCCATATCCAAGGCGGGCGCGTGCGCGCGCTTGCCGTAACCAGCAAGGAACGCCACCCGGCCCTACCCGATGTGCCCGCCATGCGCGAAACCATGCCGGAACTGGCGAATTACGAAGTGAATACCTGGTTTGGGGTCTTCGGCCAGGCCGCCATGCCGGCCGAGATAATCAACAGCATCAACGCAGATGTGATGGCCATGCTCGCCATGCCGGAAACGGTAAAGCGTTTTGAAGAATTGGGCGGCATACCGATGATTGGCAGCCCGCAGCAATTTGGCGCTTTCGTCGCCAGCGAAATCGTGAAATGGGGCGATGTGATCAAGCGCGAAGGCTTGCAGATAGACGCAAGCTGAAGCGCAGGGTGCAATCGCACTAATCAATTCGGCGCAAGCCGCGCGCGAAGCGCCGCGCGTTTTCCACGTAATGCGCGGCTGAAGCCAAAAGCCGCGCGGCGGTGTCCTGATCAAGCGTGCGGATCACCTTGGCGGGCGCGCCCATCACCAGGGATCGTTCGGGAATTTCCTTGCCTTCCGTCACCAATGCACCGGCGCCAATGATACTGCCCGCGCCAATGCGCGCGCCATTCATCACGGTGGCCCCCATGCCAATCAATGCGCCATCGCCAATGGTGCAGCCATGCAGAATGGCATGGTGCCCAACCGTCACATCCGCGCCAACCGTCAAAGGAAAACCCGTATCGGCATGCAGCATGGCACCTTCCTGGATATTGCTGCGTGCGCCGATGCTGATCGGTTCATTGTCACCACGCAGAACGGCGCCGAACCAAATCCCCACATCTTCGGCCAGGATCACATTGCCCATCACATGCGCATCCGGCGCCACCCAGAAGCGGCCCTCGCCTGGTGTCTGGGGAATGAGATCGTCAAGCGCATAGATCGGCATTGTGGCTATCCTTCTGGGTTGAAATGCTGCGGGGTTTTTCAGGCGCCCTATGTCTTTCGCAGCGGGTCGAGAATCTCCGCATTATGCTGACCAGGGCTTGGTAGATCATGGCGCAGTGGAAGTCGGTCCGCGCCGAATTGCATGGGTAGCGCCGGCACCTTGGCGCGGCTGCCATCGCTCAGCGTCACTTCGTGAAAGCCGCTGCTTGCCAGCAGATGCGCATCTTCGAATAAATCCCAAGGCTTGGCGATGCGTGAATAAGGCAGACCGGCACGCGCGCACATTTCTTCAAGCTCTGCGACGTTGCGCGCCTTCAGGAAGGATTGCACCAGCGGGATCAGGGTTTCGCGGCGCTTGGCGCGTTCCGTATTACTGGCGTAATCCGGATTACTTAGCGCGGGCTCATTCAATTCACGCGTAAATATTTCCCATTGGCGTTCCGTCACCACGCCGATGAAAATCTGTTCTCCATCGGCGGTATCGAAAACATCATAAACACCCCAGGCGCGCCGCCCGGCCGGCATCGGGTCTGGCGCCTTGCCGGTGATGGCCTGTTGCAGCATGGCCGTGGAGACCAAAAACGCCGCGTTTTCAAACAGCCCCGCCTGCAAATATTGGCCGCGCCCACTGGCATCGCGTTGGCGGAGCGCAGCAAGGATCGAAATTACGCCGAACATGCCGCCCATCATGTCATTCACCGGCGCCCCGGCGCGCAGAGGCCGACCAGGCGGGCCGGTCATGTAAGCCAGCCCCGATTGCATCTGCACCACTTCATCCAAAGCAGTGCGATTTTCATAAGGACCCGGCAGATATCCCTTGAGCGAGCAATAGATCAGCCGCGGATTGCGCGCTGAAAGCGCCTCATAGCCCAGGCCCTTTGCGGCCAGGCCACCGGGGCGGAAATTCTCCACCACCACATCCGCCGTATCAATCAGGCGATGTAATAGCTCCAGATCCTCGGCATTTTCCGTATCCAGCGCCACGCTTTTCTTGTTGCGGCTGAAGGCGGGAAAGAAGCCCGTGCCGGAGGCCACCAGATAGCGCGTGCGATCCCCTTTGCCGGGCGGTTCGATCTTGATCACCTCAGCACCCAGATCAGCCAGTATCAGGCCGCAAGTGGGGCCCATCACCATGTGGGAGAATTCGACAACGCGAATGCCGGCAAGCGGAAGCGGATGCATCAGAAGAACCTGCGGGCAGTGTTGGAAATGAAGGCGCGCCTGCCCAAAGGCGCAGCCTTGCCCGAAGCTTAGGCGATTTGGCCGCAAGGTAAAGCAGCAAGGTCGCGGGTTTAACCCATGCTTTGCCAGGCAGGCGTTATCGTCTATGCACAGTATATGGAAAAGCTGATTTACACCCTGGTGCGTGCTGCTGATTGGCGCGTGGCCGAACAGGTCAGTGCCTATCATGGTAGCGCGGATGATCGGCGCGATGGTTATCTGCATTTTTCAACCGCGGCACAGCTTCGCGCCAGTGCTGCCAAGCATCGCGCGGGTATTGCAGATTTGCTGATGGTGGAGGTTTCAACGGCTGCTTTGGGTGCGGCGTTGAAATGGGAAGCGGCCAGCGGCGGCTCTCGCCCGGGCTTGTTTCCGCATCTTTATGGCGCGCTGCCGCTTGCCGCCGTGCAGCAGGTTGTGCCGTTGCTGCTTGGCGCGGATGGGCTGCATCAATTTCCGCCTACCATCCCCTGAAGGCAGTATCGCGCACCGGGTCAGCGCAATGGGAATGCGCCGCAGGATCACCCCATCTACCAGGCCAAGCACCGGGATGGCATCGGGGATCAGGTCAATCGATGAAGGCGCCCTTACGCGCGGCGGGGGACAAAGCTATGCGCATCCGCCATGGCCCAGGCTTCGGCAAAGCGCGGATCATCCGTGCCGGACAGCAAAGCGCCGGGCGTCAAGGGTGGGTAAAGTTCCGCAAAGCTTTT
Source organism: Roseomonas sp. (assembly GCA_020249265.1). Lineage (GTDB taxonomy): Bacteria > Pseudomonadota > Alphaproteobacteria > Acetobacterales > Acetobacteraceae > Neoroseomonas. The sequence continues at coordinate 20,813 of JADCGA010000049.1, read as the reverse complement.
CACCGCACTTGGCGTAATGCGCCGGCTGAAATGTTCCGCGCGTAATTCGGACGGATGCGCAAGCCCGGCAGCGGCCACCAATTCATTCAGTGCCTCCAATGTCGCGGCATGGAATTGATGCACGCGCGGCGCCTTGTCCGGCACGCGCAGCGCGCGTTGGCGCGTGGGGTCTTGCGTTGCCACACCGGTTGGGCAGTGATCCGTATGGCAGGACAGTGATTGAATGCAGCCAATGGCAAACATGAAGCCTCGCGCCGCATTGCACCAATCCGCGCCGAGTGCCAGCGCGCGGGCCACATCAAAAGCACTCGCGATCTTGCCGCTGGCGCCAAGCTTGATCTGATCCCGCACCCCAATGCCGATCAGCGCGTTATGGGCGAAGCTTAGTCCTTCCCGCAGCGGCATGCCGACATGATCCATGAATTCCAAGGGCGCCGCACCAGTGCCACCTTCCGCGCCATCAATCACAATGAAATCCGGCGCAATACCCGTTTCGACCATGGCCTTGCAGATGGCGAGGAATTCCCATGGATGGCCGATGCACAGCTTGAAGCCCGCGGGCTTGCCGCCGGAAAGGCGTCGCATTTCGGCAACGAAGCGCATCATCTCGACTGGTGTGGAAAAGGCTTTGTGCGCAGGTGGAGAAACGCAATCCTGCCCCATCGCAACACCGCGCGTGGCGGCGATTTCGGCGCTAACCTTGGCAGCGGGAAGCACGCCGCCATGGCCAGGCTTCGCACCTTGGCTGAGCTTCAACTCCACCATCTTCACCTGATCCAGCGCAGCAACCTCCGCGAAACGTTCCGGCGAAAAACTGCCATCCGGATTACGCGCGCTGAAATAGCCGGAACCGATTTCCCAAATCAGATCGCCACCTGCTTCACGGTGATAGGGGCTAAGCCCACCTTCGCCCGTATCATGCGCAAAGCCGCCGCGCTTTGCCCCTTGGTTCAGCGCCCGAATGGCATTAGCGGATAATGACCCGAAACTCATGGCGGAAATATTCAATATTGACGCGGAATAGGGTTGCGTGCAGGCCGGCCCGCCGATCAGAATGCGTGGTAGGTCGTGGGCCGGCGCGCGTGCAGCGAGGGAATGCTGCAACCATTCAAAGCCCGTGTCATAGACATCATATTGCGTGCCGAAGGGCCGCTTATCCAATTGCTTTTTCGCGCGTTGATAGACAATGGCGCGCTTGTCACGGCTGAAAGGTGTGCCGTGCTTTTCATCCTCGAAGAAATACTGCCGCATTTCGGGGCGGATTTTTTCCATGATGAAACGCAGATGCGCGGCAATCGGGTAGTTGCGCAGAATGGCATGGGTTGGGTGAAACAGATCGCGGAGCCCAAGCGCGCTGAGTGCGGCAGCAACAATAAAGCCCAAGCCAGTCCAGAAGCCTGGTGCCATCAACAGCGCGAAGCCAAAGCCGAGCGCGGCCAGCAAGGCCAGGGTCAGGCAGATGAAGCGGGGCGAAAAGGCAAGGCTCAGGCTGCGGGTCATGGCGGCACCTTATGGGGTTAGGCGAAGCATAGACCAGTTTGGCGGTGCGTCAGCGCCTGCACCACCCCGGCCCCGGGATTTGATCATGAAAGCCCTGTTCCGCCCAGCAAGCCGCGCCGCCTGATCTCGGCGGCGATGCGCCCGCTTTCATCAAGCGGCGCGCGCGGGAAGGGCGCGGGTGCGGCTGCCAAATCCCGCGCCTGCCCTGCCGCAATCAGGCTTTCCGCTAGGCGCCTGTGGCGTGGCCCAAGCCCGCCTGGATCGGCGATGAAAACCGGGCCGGAGGTCGCGAGCGCTTCCGAGAGCATGGAAACCGAATCCCTCGTCACCACCACCTGATCCGCCCAGGCGAGGAAGCCGGCATAGGGGTTGGGCGGCGCGTCCCCCCAGCGAAACAGCCGATGCGGATGCCCCGCCAAAGCGGCCGCCATGGCTTCTTCCGCTGGGCTGCCGGTGCGGCGGGATGCGGTGGCGAGAACACTACCTGCAAACCCCGCCACCTTGGTCGTGATGGCACCGGCCACATTGGGGTCCATCCCCTCGGCGCGTGGTGGCCCGCCCATCAACAGCGCCACGCGGGGTGAGGGCAGGGCTTCAAGCACGACAAATTCCGCCCGCGCGGCGGCGAGCTTTTCCGGGGAAATCCGGTGTGCTGCGCCCAGAATGGGCAGGATATTGGGCGCTTCCTTGGGTGCATCATGCCGGCCAATCACCAAAAGATCGAAGCGCCCCGCGCCAAAGCCTGGGCGCATGCAATGCACCAGCCGCGCGCCTTTTTGCTTCAACCAAAGCGCCACCGGCGCGCTGCGCCGCCCGGCAGAAATCACCAATGCCGGCCAAGGGGGCGCGAAAGCAGCGCGGGCTTCCGGCGTCAGGCCCGCCAGGGAGGGCACGGGCAGCGGCAGCCGCGCCAGCTTCCCCCAGGCCAAATCCATCCGTCGGAAGGGTTCACCCAGCCTTTCAGCAATGCCCAAAGCCTGTGCCGCCGTCCCCGCGCGCGGGTCCGCCAGCACCCAAATTCGGGGCGACTCGGGCGGGGTCATGGACGCCGCCGCCCCAGCGCATTACCAAAGCCTGGATAGAGAGGAGCCCCATTCATGCCCGCCCTTCATGCCTCCGACTGGGACCGCGACGCGGCGCTCACCACCGCGCGCATCCTGCTTGAAATCAAGGCGGTGAATTTCCGCCCTGAAGAGCCCTACACCTTTACCAGCGGTTGGAAGAGCCCTGTTTATATTGATTGCCGTAAGATCATCTCCTTCCCGCGCGCGCGCAATCGGATTTGCGATTTGGGCGTGGAAAAGATTGGCCGGCATGTCGGTTATGAATCGATTGACGTGGTGGTGGGTGGCGAGACGGCGGGGATTCCCTTCGGCGCCTGGATCGCGGACCGGATGCTGGCGCCGATGGCTTATGTGCGGAAAAAGCCGAAGGGCTTTGGGCGCAATGCGTTGATTGAAGGCGAAGTGCCGGTGGGCCAGCGCACGCTGCTGGTGGAAGACCTGACCACCGATGGCGCTTCCAAAATCCGTTTCGCCAATGCCTTGCGTGATGCCGGCGCGATTTGTGATCATACTTTTGTTGTCTTCTATTACGGCGTCTTCCCCGGTTCCTTTGAGACCATGAAGGGCATGGGGCTGAACCTGCACCATTTGTGCACCTGGTGGGATGTGCTGGAGGTCTGCCGAGAGCGCCCCTATTTCAGTGAAGCCGCGCTTAAGGAAGTGCGGAAATTCCTGGAAGACCCTGTGCAATGGTCCAAGGCAAATGGCGGGATTGGCAGCGCGGAGGAAGCCAAAGCGCGGGCGAGTGGGGAATGAGCACTGGGTGCGCGAATAAATGACGAAAACGTCATGTTTATGTCAGTTCACGGAGAAGGGGGCGCCGCTATGGCCGGTGGTATCCGCCTGAAGCGGGCGAATCGTGCCGGGCATTCGGCACGAGAAATAGGAAGACATTTCATGATGAAGAAGTTTTTGCTTCTGGCTGCTATTGGCGGCTTGGTTTTCGCGACCAGCGCAGTCCCGGCTGATGCGGCGCCGCGCCGCGCCGCTGATGGTACGGAAGCTGCTGCCAGCACAACGCAGCGCAGCCAATCCACGCGCAACCGCAGTGCTTCCCAAGGCCAGAAGGCAAATCGGCAGAATCGCAGCAGCAGCGGCAACAAGGCCAATCGCAACCGCGCGCCACGCAACGGCTCATCTGCCGGCTGAAAAAAAAACGCCACCTAATCAGGTGGCGTTTTTCGTTTCAGGTTGGCGAAGGCTCAGGCGTCGGCCTTATGCGCCACGCCCTTTTCCTTGAGCAGGCCGGAAAGCTCTCCGGACTGGAACATTTCGGTGATGATATCGCAGCCGCCCACGAATTCGCCGCCGACATAAAGCTGCGGGATGGTCGGCCAATTCGTGAATTCCTTGATGCCTTCACGAATTTCCATATCTTCCAGCACATTCACGCCCTTGAAGGGCACGCCCATGTGGGACAGGATTTGCACCACGCGGGCAGAAAAGCCGCATTGCGGAAACACCGGCGTGCCCTTCATGAAAAGCACCACGGGGTTCGCCTTGATATCAGCTTCGATACGTTCAAAGGTTGGGTTGATCATGGTCTGGGTTCCTATTCCGGGGCAGAGGTTTGCAAGGCCAGCGCATGAAGTACTCCCCCCATGCGGCCCTGAAGCGCAGCATAGACAATCTGATGTTGCCGCACGCGGGGCAAGCCCTTGAAGGCCGAGGAGACGACTTTCGCGGCGTAATGATCGCCATCGCCGGCCAAATCCTCGATGGTCACTTCCGCATCCGGCAGCGCTGCCTTGATCAGCGCCTCAATTTCCGCGGCCTGCATGCCCATGGCTGCTAATTCTCCCCCATCAGCGCCGGCAGCGTCGCCTCATGGGCGGCGGCCAGCTTCGAAACCGATATGGCAGTGCCATCCGGCAGAACCAAGTCCCCCCCGCCGGCTGTGCCGATCAGCCGCGCCGGCACGCCAGCCGCCTTGGCCTTGGCCAGCAGCGCAGCGCCATCGGCCACCGCCAGCACATAGCGGGCCTGATCTTCGCCGAACCAGAAGCCATGGGCGGGCAGGCCATCAGGCCCGGCGTTAAGAAGCGCGCCTACGCCACTCGCCATCGCCATTTCCGCCAGCGCCACCAACAAGCCGCCATCGGCGGTATCGTGGCAGGCCAGCACCTCGCCGCCCAGGATGCGCCCGCGCACAAAATCCCCATTGCGACGCTCGGCGGCCAAATCCACGGGTGGCGGCGCGCCTTCTTCCCGCCCCGCGATTTCGCGCAGCCACAGCGATTGGCCGAGCCAGCCCTGGCTTTCACCAATCAGCACCAGATCGCCCTTGGCCGGCATGGCAAGCCCCATGGCCTGATCTGCCTTTTCCAGCACACCCACGCCGCCAATCGCCGGCGTTGGCAAAATCGCCCGGCCTTCGGTCTCGTTGTAAAGCGACACATTGCCCGAGACGACCGGGAAATCCAGCGCGATACACGCCGCCGTCATGCCCCGCACGGCGGAAGCGAATTGCCCCATGATTTCGGGCTTTTCCGGATTGCCGAAATTCATATTGTCCGTGATCGCAAGCGGCAAAGCGCCAACGGCGGTGATATTCCGCCAGGCTTCCGCCACTGCCTGCTTGCCGCCTTCTTCCGGGTCCGCCAGGCAATAGCGCGGCGTGCAATCCGTGGTCATGGCAAGCGCGCGGTCATGGTCTTCAATCCTGACCACCGCCGCATCCGCACCGCCCGGGCGCTGCACGGTCTGCCCATTCACCAGGCTGTCATATTGGTCCCAAATCCAGCGGCGCGAGCACAAATCAGGGCAGGCCACCAACTGCAACAGCGCCGGGGCAATGCCGATCGGGTCAGGGATGCCGGAAGCTTCAAGCACCGGCTGCTTCGGCGTTTCTGCCACTGGTCGGCGATAAAGCGGTGCTTCGGATTCCAAAGGTGCCAGCGGAATATCGGCTTCCAGCACGCCCTTATGGCGGATCACGATGCGCCCGGTATCGGTCAGCTTGCCGATCACCGCGAAATCCAATTCCCATTTGCGGAAAATCGCCTCAGCCTCGGCCTCTCGGCCCGGCTTCAGGATCATCAGCATGCGTTCCTGGCTTTCTGAGAGCATCATCTCATAAGCCGACATGCCTTCTTCGCGCTGCGGCACGGCCTCCATTTCAAGTTCAATGCCCATGCCGCCCTTGCCGGCCATCTCCACACTGGAACTGGTGAGCCCCGCCGCACCCATATCCTGAATGGCAACAATGGCATCCGTCGCCATCAATTCCATGCAGGCTTCGATCAGCAGTTTTTCGGCGAAGGGGTCGCCGATTTGCACCGTTGGGCGCTTTTCTTCCGAATCGGCGCTGAATTCCGCACTCGCCATGGTGGCGCCATGGATGCCATCGCGGCCAGTCTTGGAACCGACATAAACCACGGGATTGCCGATGCCGGTCGCCTTGGCGGTGAAGATGCGATCAGCGCGCGCAATGCCGACCGTCATGGCATTCACCAAAGGATTGCCATTATAGCGCGGGTGGAAATTCACCTCGCCGCCCACTGTTGGCACGCCCACGCAATTGCCGTAACCACCAATGCCGCGCACCACACCATCAATGATGCGCTTCATGCGCGGCGCATCCGGCGCGCCGAAACGCAGCGCGTTCAAATTGGCAATTGGCCGCGCGCCCATGGTGAAGACATCACGCAAAATACCGCCAACCCCAGTTGCCGCACCATTATAGGGTTCGATGTAAGATGGGTGATTGTGGCTTTCCATTTTGAAAACCGCGGCCAACCCCTCACCGATATCAATCACGCCGGCATTCTCACCCGGGCCCTGGATCACCCAGGGCGCCTTGGTCGGCAATTCGCGCAACCACACGCGCGAGGATTTATAGGAACAATGCTCCGACCACATGACACTGAATACGCCGAGTTCGGCCAGGCGCGGCGCGCGGCCCAGAATGGCGAGCACCCGTTCATACTCATCGGGCTTCAGGCCAAATTCGGCAGCAAGCTGGGCGGCGCGTTCGGGGGGGAGAAGGGGGGCGGCAGCGGTCATGATGGAGATGTGATGGCCCGACCAGCGGCGCTTGTGAAGTGAGAAAACAAAAGGGGCCGTCGCCCTCGTCCCCGGACCCCGCCAGGATTTCAGCCAATGCCCTCCATGCCGGCGATGGCAAGAATGGCGGCGAGGCTGGAACGCATGCCGCGCAAGGCCTCCATGGGTTCCACATCCAGCCATTCATCAAGCGAATGCGCACGCCCGCCGCGCCCACCCGCGCCAATCTTCAGCGCCGGAATGCCAAGTGACATCGGGATATTCGCATCCGTCGAAGACCATTCGAAGCTTGGCCGATAACCTTCGGCTGAAACCGCCGCCGCCGCCAGGGCGCGGATTGGGCTGCCTGCCGGCGTTTCCCCCGCCGGGCGATCACCCACGGGCGTGATCGCCGCCGTGATTGCGCCATTCGCCGTGGAACGTGCGGCGTTTTCGGTTGCCACCGCAAAATCCACAATGTCCAGAAACGCCCGATCCAGCTTGGCGAGTTCGGCGGCTGAGGCAGAACGCAAATCCACCTCAATCACCACGCGATTGGCAATGGCATTGATGGAGGTACCGCCAGAGACAACACTCACGCAATGCGTGGTGGGCGGGCTTTCGGGCACCTGCACCGCGGCAAGGCTGCGCGCGGCTTCCGCCATGGCATACATGGGGTTCACCAAGCCAAAAGCGGCATAGGAATGCCCGCCCGGTCCCTGGAAAGTCACGCGATAGCGTTTGGAACCGACACCGCCGCTGACAATGCCTTCCACCTGCGGGCTATCCACGGTCAGGAAGCCGCGAATGCGCGCGCGATGCCGACCCTTGGTGAAAAGATGGCGAATGCCGCGCAAATCGCCGAGGCCTTCTTCGCCAACATCACCCACAAACAGCAGATCCTGGCGCGTGCGAATGCCGGCGGCATCCAAAGCGCGCAAAAAGCCGAGATTGACGGCAAGCGACCAAGTATCGTCACTCACGCCCGGCGCAAAAAGCCTGGTGCCTTCGCGCTTCACGCGCACATCTGTCCCTGCGGGAAACACCGTGTCCAGATGCGCGGCAATCACCAGAATATCGCCATTGCCGAAGCCGCGCCGCAGCCCCATGACATTGCCAATCTCATCCTGCTCCACTTCTTCCAGCCCATGGTCGCGCAGCATGGCAAGATAGGCGTGTGCGCGTTCTTCTTCGGCAAAAGGTGGGGCGGGGATTTGCGTGAGCGTGATGCAATCTTCCACCATGCGCGCGTGATCCGCCGCAAGCTTGGCAGAGGCAGCGGCAAAGCGCGCATCGGCGCGAATGGCGGCAATCATCTCATCCGGGGTCATCACATTCTCCTTACGCGCGGCGCCAGCGCATCACGCCAGCGGCATCCGGTTCAGCCACGGCTTCATCCATCACCTGCAAGCGGCGCAGATGGGCGAGTGTTTCACCAAGCCCAAAGCCAAGATTCCGCAAATCAAGCGGGCGCCGAAACAGCACCGGCAGCAGATCATGCGCGCTGCTATCGGCCATGGCATCCATCAGCAACGAAAGCCGTTCCGCGTGATGCGCGGCAAGCCAATCAAGCCGCGCATGGAGCCCGTGGAAGGGCTCCCCATGCGAAGGCAGCACAAGGGTATCTTCAGGCAGCACACGAAAGCGATCCAGCGATGCCAGAAATGCGCCGAGCGGATCCGCAGCGGGCTCACCGGCATGGAGCCCGATATAGGGCGAAATGCGCGGCAGGATCTGATCGGCGGCGATCAATATGCGCGCTTCGGCATTGAACAGGCAGGCCATATCCGGCGCATGGCCCTGGCCGGTGATGACCAGCCAAGGCTGCCCGCCAATCATCAGGCTTTGCCCATCGGAGATGGCTTCAAAAACACGCGGCAAGGGAGAGACGGATTTCACATAAAGCGGGCCACGCGCGCGGATAAAATCAGCATATTCAGCCGGCGCGCCGGCGGCTTCGGCGAAGCGCGCCTGATGTTCCACCATCTCCACGCCTGTGTCGAAGAATAGCGCGCGGGCCTGCAGCCATTCGATCTTGGTCATCAGCGGGCAAATTCCGTGATGTTCGGCAAGCCATCCCATCAGCCCGGCATGATCGGGGTGGAAATGCGTCACCAGCAGGCGCCGCAAGGGGCGCCCACCAAAGGCTTCCCCGCCCAAGGCTTTGCGCCAAAAATCGCGGGCGGCGTCATTGGCGATGGAACAATCAATGGCAAGCCAACCCGGCCCATCTTCCAGCAGCCAGACATTCACATGGCTCGGCGGGAAGGGCAGGGGAAAGCGCAGCCAGCGCAGGCCGGGCCTAAGCGTCGCGGCCTGACCAGGCGCGGGGATATCGGGGATCATAACCCACCCTGGCGCGGAAGGTGGCGGGAGACAAGCAAGACAGTTCAAACCGCTTGACGCGAAAATGCGGCGGTCCTTCGGTGCCTCATTGTTTTCCCCCGCCAGTTATTCGCCGGAAAACGCAGCGGTTGAACACCTGTTAACCATTTTCCCGAGTCGGGGCGCCATAAAGGGCATCTGACGAACCCCTTCGAAGCCTCCGATCCCTTGCCCGGTGCACTACATGAAGCAGCCATCCCGAGCCACCTCCAGAAAACTTGCCGAGGCGATCGCACTGCTCCAACGGAGCGAATTCGCTGCCGCCAGGGCCGCCTTTGGGTCAATACTGAAACTCGACCCTCGCAATTTTGATGCCTTGCATTTCGCGGGAATCGCTGCCGCACAAATGGGGCACCTTGAAGAGGGCGAGGCCCTCATCCGTCGGGCCTTGCAGATCAATCCTCGCCATGCCGCCGCCCAGAGTAATCACGGTAGCGCGCTGATGCGTCTCAACCGGCATGAAGACGCTCTCACCAGTCTTGACCGCGCGATAGCGCTTGACCCAAAGGCCGCCAATGCCCACCAAAATCGTGGCGTCGCCTTAATGCGCATGAAGCGGCTGAAGGATTCTGTTGCCGCTTTTGATCGTGCCATTGCATTGAAGTCCGATAACGCTGAATCACATAATGATCGTGCCTGCGCGCTGATGGATCAATACAAGCTTGAGGATGCACTGGCTGGCTTTGAGAAGGCGCTGAGCCTGCACCCCGGATCACCTTACTTTCTGGCGAATAAGGCCCTGGTGTTGACCGAGTTGCAGCGTCCTGCCGAAGCTTTGGAAGCCGCTGAGGCAGCGCTGCTCGAGAAACCCGATGATACCTCTGCCTTGATTGCGCGCACCCAGGCATTGCTTGCGCTTGGCCGGCCAAGTGACGGTCTCTGCGCCATTGACCGGGCTTTAAAGATCAATCCCGAACTCGCTGAAGTGCATCTATGGCACTCAACTACACTGATTTTACTCGGTCAGCCGGAGAAAGCCTTGCTTGCGGCTGAGACCGCCCGAAGCCTTGCCCCCAAAGATGCATCCGCTCACCGGGGTTATGGTTTCGCCCTGGGCAATTTGAATCGGCTGGAAGAAGCAATGGTCAGTTATGATCATGCTTTGACTCTGCAGCCCGATGAAAGGGAATCCTTATGGAACCGCGCCCTGGCCTTGCTGGTGCTGGGGCGTTTCGAGGAAGGCTGGCTTGCTTACGAATATCGCAATCTCCGCCACAAGACTTTGGCTGCGCGTAAATATCCAAAGCCGCTTTGGTGGGGGAAAGAACCGCTCAAGGATCAGCGGCTTTACATCTATTGGGAACAGGGGCTTGGCGATACGATCCAATTCGCGCGCTATGCGCTGCTTGCTGCCGCTGCCGGCGCGAAAGTGGCTTTTTCCGTCCAGGGGCCGCTGCTGCGGCTTTTCAAGGGTTTTGAACCCGATGTCACCGTGATTGGGCAGAATGAAGCGCCAACAGAATTTGATTTGCACTGCCCGCTGCTGACGCTGCCGCTTGCCTTCGGCACAAGGCTTGAAACCATCCCCGCATTGGAGAATGGCTACCTCACGGCACCGCCTGAGGATGTTGCGCGTTGGGATCAGCGCTTGCCCGCGGGCCGCCGACGGATCGGCCTGGTCTGGAGCGGCAGCCAGATGCACGCGAATGATGCCAACCGGTCCCTGGCGCTTGCGAAGATGGCGCCCTTGTTCCAGCCAGGCGATGTCTGGGTTTCGCTGCAAAAGGAAGTGCGCGATGCGGATCGCACCGCGCTTGAAGCCTCCGACATTTTAGATGTGAGTGCTGAGCTTGGTGATTTCGCTGATACGGCCGCGCTTATCTCCTCGCTCGATCTGGTGATTTCGGTTGATACCTCAGTCGCGCATTTGGCTGGCGCGCTGGGCAAGCCCACCTGGGTCATGGTGCCTTTTGCGCCGGATTTCCGCTGGCTTTTGGACCGCGAGGATACGCCCTGGTATCCTAAAATGCGCCTGTTTCGCCAAAGTCGCGCGGGCGATTGGGATGGCGTTATTGCGCGCATCGGCGAAGCACTTCGCGTGTAAGGGCTTTGGCGGCAGAGACAAGCGCGCCCAAGCGTTGCAAGATGCGGCACGCACGTCACCAAGGGGGAACCGCCATGTCATCCGGCAGCTATGATCGCGCCAGCTTCAAGGGCCTGACTTTCCAGGATGCCGTGCCGCGCTTCCAATCCGGCCAGGACAACCCCCGCGCCTATCTGGAACGCTGCATCGAGGTCATCGAGGCAAAGGATGGCGTGGTACGCGCCTTTGTCGTGCTGAATGAGACAGGCACGCGCTCTGCCGCCGATGCCTCGGCCGCACGCTACAAGGCGGGCCGTGCGCTTTCGGCCATTGATGGCATGCCAATCGGCATCAAGGATCTGATCGAAACTGCTGATATGCCAACGCAAATGGGCTGCGGCGCATTCGCCGGCAATTTCCCGAAGCGCGATAGCATCATGGTGCGCGCTTTGCGCGATGCAGGCGCGGTGATCATCGGCAAGACGGTCACGGCGGAATTGGGCATGGCGCATCCGGGCCCCACAACCAACCCCTTCGATCCACGCCGCACGCCGGGCGGTTCATCCTCGGGTTCGGCAGCGGCGGTCGCGGCCAATATGATCCCGGCGGCGATTGGCACGCAGGTGGGCGGTTCCATCATTCGCCCCGCTTCCTATTGCGGAAATATCGCGCTGAAACCCACCCAAGGCGCGATTAATCGGGGGGAGAGGCAATCGCTCAGCCAATCCACTGCCGGGGTGCATGCCAATAGCTTCGAAGATATGTGGGCGGTGGCAATCGAAATCGCCCGCCGGGCGGGCGGAGACCCCGGTGCGCCGGGGCTATTCGGCCCGGCCAGCGCGCCCGCGCCAGTGAAGCCCGCGCGGCTGATTGTGATGGAAACCGAAGGCTGGGCGGATTTGGATGCGGCTTCCATCGCGGCCTTTGAAGGCTTGCTCGCAAAACTCCGCGCCGCGGGGGTGGAAATCTGGCGCCGCGCGGACCATCCGCTGATTGAAGGTTTTGAACGCGCGCTGGCCCAGGCGAAAGCGATTACCGCCGATATCTGCGCGTTTGAACAACGCGCGGGCTTGCAGCATTTGGCGGAAACCGCGGCGGATCGGGTAAGCCCCAGGCTTTTCACGCGCTTGCAGCATGGCACCAAGGTTGACCTTGAAACCTATCGTGCGCGCTTGCTGGAACGTGATGAACTGCGCCGGCGCCTTGTGTCCCTCGCACCTTTGGCGGATGGGCTGATTGCGCTGTCATCCCCTGGCCCGGCACCGGTGTGGCTTGGTGATCAGCCAGGCCAGCCGATTGCGCCGCGCCCAACCGGCGATATCAGTTTCAATGCCGGGACCTCCGCGCTTGGCTGCCCGGCGGTGAATGTGCCGCTATTGGCGGTGGAGGGCATGCCGCTTGGCGTGCAGATTATCGGCCAATGGCATGAAGATGCGCGGGCCACGGCGATAGCCAATTGGGTAGCGAGTATCGCCTAACCCCGAAAGGCCGCGCGCGCTACGGCATCTCTCCAAGCACTTCCACGCCGCTCGCCACAGCCGCGTTGCGCAAGGCGCGATCCATGGAGGCGAGTGGCAGGCGCCGCCGTTGCGCCAATTCCAGATAGGTCGCGTCATAGACCGAAAGGCGGAAGGCTTCGGCCAGGCGCAGCGTATCCCCCCAGGATTTATCGGCGGTTTCATCATCAAGCGTGATGGGCAAGGCGCGCAGCAGGCCCGCAAGCTCCGCCCGTTTTGCCGCATCAAGCCGGCGCCGCCGTTCCGCCACCAGCAAGCCATTCAGCGCTTCCAGCGGCCAGAGCAGCGGCGCCATCGCGCCGGTTTCCACCACTCGGTCCAGCAGGGCCATGATGGGCTGCGTCTGTTCATCCTCAAAGCACCAGGCAAGTGCCACTGAATTATCGAGCACGAAGCTCACTTGCGGCCTTCATCCACCAATTCCTTGATGGGGATGCCGGCAAGCTTGGCCCCACGGCTGGCGGTGCGCAGCGCCTCGGCGGTCTGCCGTGCCTTATCCTGATCAAAGCTTGGCAAGACCGGCACCAGTTTCGCCACAGCAACACCGCGGCGCGTGATGGTCACTTCCTGGCCGCGGACCACTTGATCAACAAGGGCGCTCAGCCGGTTCTTGGCGTCAAAAAGGGGGACAATCATGTGCTGATCCATCTGGCCAGATAGCTATCTGGCCAGATAGCGCGTCATTTGTCCAGCGTATAAGCGGCCGACTAATCCAGCAGCACCGCGCGGAAGTCCACCAGCCGCGCCGGCGTCAGCCCCAGCCCATCTTCCAGCAAACCCGCCTCAGACCCGAAGGGGGCTACCGCCGCTTCCAGCGCCGCAGCCAGCAGCGCCGGGTGCGTGTCCAATATCGCATCCTTGGCTTCCTGCGGAGCCTCATCGGGCAGCGGGTGATCGCGGCGCCAGAAGCGGTCCGTCGCCACGTAATCCGCCAATATCTGATCCCGCGAAACGCCAAGTGCCGTCAGGATCAGCGCTGCACCAAGCCCGGTGCGGTCCTTCCCCGCCGAGCAATGAAACAGCAGCGGTCGGCGTTCATCTTCCAGGATCAGATCAATAAGCTGGCGATAGACGGGCAATTGCTCGGTCGCGTAATTCAAATAGGCAACGCCCAAAAGCCGCGTGGTCTCTGCCCGCGTTGACGCACCATTGGCCAAAAGGTCCCGCAAGGATGCGCCGATGCGCGGTTCAATCGGCAGTGGCACGGCCCGCGCCCCTGGCGGCAGGCGTGAAGGGGATGCCGCGGCTTCGCGCGTGCCGCGCAAATCACAGACCGTGCTGAGCCCCGTGGCTTCAAGGGTCATCAAATCCTGATCGGTCAGCCGATGCAGCGCATCGGACCGGAACACCAGCCCGTGGCGGAGTGCCCGGCCCTGATGGCCGCGCCAGCCCCCCAAATCGCGCAGGTTGGAGGCACCTTCAAGCGGCAAAAGCCGGGGCAGATTCTGGGTCATGGACGATTTATGCCAGAAAGCGCCGCCCTGGCCATGCGGCGGGATTGTTTCACGTGGGGCAAAACTATTTTAGAAGGCGCGCGGCAGTTGCTGCCTTTGGGAATGAAACATGGGCACGGCCCTGGAAATTTTGATTATCCTGCTGCTGGTTCTGCTGAATGGCGCCTTTGCCATGTCGGAATTGGCCATTGTGTCCTCTCGCCGATCCCGGCTGATGGCGATGCAAAAGCGCGGCGTGCGCGGCGCGGATACGGCGCTGGCGCTGGCCGAGGACCCGAAGCGCTTCCTGCCGACGGTGCAGGTGGGCATTACCATGGTTGGCATCATCGCCGGTGCCTTTGGTGGCGCGCGGCTGTCCGGCACCGTTGCCCATGCCCTGGAAATGCTGCCCTTCCACGTGCCTTTCGTGCAGGAAGTGGCCTTCGCGCTGGTGGTGCTGGTGATCACCTATCTCAGCCTGATTCTGGGGGAATTGGTGCCGAAGCAATTGGCGCTGCGGGAGCCTGAGAAAATCGCCATTCTGGTGGCCCGCCCTCTGGCGCTGCTGGCGCGCTTCACCGCGCCCATGGTCTGGCTTTTGGGTGCTTCTTCAGCCATCGTGCTGCGCTTTTTCGGCCCGGTTCGCGCTTCCGATCAGGCGGTAACGGAAGAAGAGGTCAAGGCCGTGGTGGCGGAAGGTGCCCAGGCCGGCGCGCTTGAGACCGAAGAACGCCACATGATCGAACGCGTGCTGCGCCTGGGCGACAAGCCTGTGCGCGCGCTGATGACGCCCCGCAATGACATCGCCTGGCTTGACCGTAATGAGCCCCTGGAAAACCTGCCCGAGCGGCTCCGCGCCGCGCATGTCACGCGCTTCATTGTGGCGGATGGGCGGGTGGATAATGTGGTTGGCGTGGTGGCGGCCAAGGATTTGCTTGATCAGCTTTTGGCGGGTGGGCCCATGTCGCTTGATGCGGCCCTGCGTCAGCCCTTGGTGCTGCCCGATACGCTCACCGCGCTTGATGCGCTGGAACGACTGCGCGGCGATCCGCTCGGCATGGCGCTGGTGCTGGATGAATACGGGTCCTTTGAAGGCATGGTGACCGCGTCTGACCTGCTGGAGGCGATCATCGGCGAATTGGGCCCAAGTGAGGCCATGCCGTCCGAAGCAGCGGTGCTGCGCTTTGATGGCTCCCTTTTGCTGGATGGCAGCATGCCATCAGATGAATTGCGCGCGCGGCTTGATTTGCCTGAAATGCCCGGCGCCGGCACCTATCATACCGTCGCCGGGCTGATGCTGGCCTTGCTGCAACGTGTCCCGCGGGAAGGGGACCGCATTGTTTGGGCGGGCTGGCGCTTTGAAATTGTGGATATGGATGGCAGGCGCGTGGATAAGGTGCTGGCCAGCCGGGAAGAAGCGGGGGGTGATGGTGGCGGGTGAGGAATTGAATGATGGTAGATCAGCGCGAGCCTAAGGATACAGTGCCCGTGACATTGACCGAACGCGATAGCCTGCGGGTTCTGGCGTTATGGGAAAACCCGCCCGCGCCAACCGCGCAGCTGGCGCGGGCGGCGCGGATGCTGGCTGAATTTGGCATGGATGCGCCCGAGTAAAGCGCTAAAGCGTTATTGGAACACTTGGTTCGGACGCATCAGCGCCACCGTTTCAGTGATCTGCCTCTCCACAATGTCCGGGGCAGCAAGAGCAATTCACACCGAACCCTTACGCTCCACGACCAGAATACGCGCCGCACCAATCGGGTGGGCCACATGCTCATCACCCACATCGGCCACAAAAACATCCGTCGGCCCAAGCCGCACCGAATGTTCCGCGCCATCCAGCCGATACTTCATCTCAACCGCGCCATCGAGCACGACGAAAACCTCCGCGCCATCATTGACGTGCCAGATATAGGGCTGGTCGGTCCAATGCAGCCGCACCGTGGCACCTTCAATTTCCGCGAAATCGCGCGCGCCCCAGGCGCGGGAGGCGGTGAAGCTGCGATTATCCTGAAAAATGTCGGGCATGGTTTTCTCCTGATGTGGCGTGAAGCGCCCTATTGCCCCGCTGATTTCGCAATCGGCGCGATGAATTGCGGCTCCGTATCCCAGGGGAACAGGATCCAGGTGTCCTGGCTCACTTCCGTAATAAACGTGTCCACCATCGGCTTGCCGGCCGGCTTCGCGTAAACGGTCGCGAAATGCGCCTTCGGCAGCAGGGCGCGTACCACCCGCGCCGTGGTGCCAGTATCCACCAAATCATCCAGCAGCAACCAGCCTTCGCCATCGCCTGCTGCATCGGGCATTTTCACCACACGGGGTTCGCCCTTGGTTTCCTCATCGTAGGTGAGGACCGAGACGGTTTCGATCAGCCGGCAATCCAATTCGCGCGCCACCACGGCAGCCGGGATCAGGCCACCGCGGGTAATCGCCACCACGCCGCGCCAAGGGCCGCGTTCCAAAAGCCGCCAGGCCAGAGCCTTCGCGTCTCGATGCAATTGGTCCCAAGACACCGTGTAATATTTCTGCGCCATCAAAACATCCTTCCGCCATTCGGCACGCGTTGATCGGGGCTAAGCAGCACAACCGCGCCTGCCGGATCCGGCATTCCCAGCACCAGAACCTCACTCATGAATCCCGCAATGCGGCGCGGGGCGAAATTCACCACGGCTGCCACCTGCCGCCCCACCAGGGCTTCGGGCGTGTAATGGACCGTGAGCTGCGCCGAGGATCGCTTCACGCCGATCTCTGCCCCGAAATCAATACTCAGCTTGATGGCGGGTTTGCGCGCCTCCGGGAAGGGCTCGGCGGTCAGGATGGTGCCGACCCGGATATCAATCCGGTGAAATTCATCAAGGCTGGCTGCGGGTTCCATGACAGGGCTTTAATGCAGATTCGCCTGGGGTGAAACCGCCCCTGGGGCTTTTCCCGAAGCGCCAGAGGGGGCATGAGGGGGGCTGTAACTGCACCTTATGGAAGCCCTGACCCGATGCGTGATCTTCACCTTGCTGGCCGCAGCCCTGCCTATGGCACCCACGGCATGGCCGCAACCTCCATGCCTCAAGCCACTTTTGCCGCGCTTGAAATCCTGCGCGCCGGCGGCAATGCCATGGATGCGGCGATTGCGGCTTGTGCCGTGCAATGCGTGATCGAACCGGAATCAACCGGCATTGGCGGGGATTGCTTCTGCCTTTACGTCCCCGCCGGCAGCAGCACGGTGATTGCGCTGAATGGTTCTGGCCGCGCGCCAGGCGCCGCGACGCCCGAGGCGCTGCGCGCCACCGGTGCGACCAAGCTGGAAAACACCTCGGCCCATTCGGTGACCATTCCGGGCGCGATTTCGGCTTGGGAATTGTTGAACCGCAGCCATGGCAAGCTTGGGCTTGATCGCATCCTGCAAGCGGCGATCCATTATGCCGAAGAAGGCTTCCCCATCACGCCGCGCGTATCCGCGGATTGGGAAGCTTCCGTTGACAAATTGCTGAAAAACCCTGCATCGGCGCGGCGTTTCCTGACTAACGGCGCAGCACCCAAGCTTGGCACGCGCTTCCGCCAGCCGGAATTGGCCAAGACCTTGCGCGCCATCGCGGCGCGTGGCGCGGCCGCTTTCTATCAGGGCGAAGTGACCGCCGATATTGTGGCGACGCTGCGTGCAGCGGGCGGCCTGCATACGGAAGAAGATTTCGCCAATGGCCAAAGTGCGGCGGAATTCGTGACTCCTATTTCCATCCCCTGGCGTGGGATGGAGGTTTATCAATGCCCGCCCAATGGGTCTGGGCTGCATGCGCTGCAAATCCTGGGCACGCTTGCAAATCTGCCCACACCCGATGGCGGGCCACTTTCCGCCACGCGCTTGCATCGGCACATCGAAGCCGCGCGCATGGCCTATCGGGACCGCGATGCCTTCCTGGCCGATCCCGCGCAAGTGAATGTGCCGGTCGAAAAGCTGCTGAATGCGGATTACCTGAAGCGCCTGGCGGGGCTCATCCGCGATGATGCGGCGCTGCCCGAATTGCCCGCGCCAGGTGAGAGCGATCTCAACAAGCACAAGGACACGGTCTATCTTTGCGTCGTGGATAAGGATGGCAATGCCTGTTCCTTCATCAATTCCCTGTTCGAGAGTTTCGGTTCAGGCATCCTTGCGGAAAAATCCGGCGTCATGCTGCAAAATCGCGGTTTCGGCTTTCGCTTGCAGGAAGGCCACCCGAATTGCATCGCGCCCAATAAGCGCCCGCTGCATACCATCATCCCCGGCATGGTGATGAAGAATGGCCGCGCCATCATGCCCTATGGCGTGATGGGCGGGCGCTATCAGCCAACCGGGCATAGCTACTTCCTGACCAATCATTTCGAATTCGGGCTTGATGTGCAGGAAGCGATCGATCTGCCGCGCCTGATGCCGCAAGACGGCAAGGTGCAGGTGGAACGCGGCTTTAGTGGTGCTGTAATTGATCAGCTGAATCGCCTTGGCCATGTGTGTGAGGCGATAGACAAGCCCCATGGCGGCGGTCAGGCGATTTTCATTGACCATGAAAAGGGCTGCCTGGTGGGTGGGTCTGACCCTCGCAAGGATGGCTGCGCGATGGGGTATTGATCACCCGCACCCGCGCAATTTGAAGAAAAAGCTGAGGAAACGCCCATGACCGAACCTTGTGACCTGACCGCCCTTGAAGCGCGCCGCCTGATCGGGCGACGCAAGCTTTCCCCGGTTGAATTGCTGGAAAGCTGCCTGAAGCGCATTGGTGAGGTGAACCATGCGGTGAATGCCGTGGTGGCATTGGATGAGGACCGCGCCCGCGCCGCTGCGAAGGAAGCCGAAGCCGCCGTGATGCGCGGTGATGAATTGGGCCCGCTGCATGGCCTGCCCATCGGCATCAAAGACCTTGAGGAAACCGAGGGGCTGAGCACCACCTATGGCAGCCCGATCTTTCGCGATTTCATCCCTGATGCGGATTGCGGCATGGTCGCCAATCTGCGCGACAATGGCGCCATTATCACCGGCAAGACCAATACGCCGGAATTCGGCGCCGGTGCCAATACGCGCAACGCCGTCTATGGCGTGACCGGCAATCCCTTTGATCCGATGAAATCTGCGGCTGGTTCCTCGGGCGGTTCGGGTGTTGCGCTGGCCACCAATATGTTCCCGATCTGCTCCGGTTCCGACACGGGCGGTTCATTGCGGAACCCAGCCGCCTTCAATGGCATTGTGGGCTATCGGCCCTCACCGGGCCTGGTGCCTTCAGAAAAGCGCGCGCATGGCTGGTCCGGCCTGCCGGTGCTCGGCCCCATGGCGCGCAATGTGCCGGATGTCTGCCTGCTGCTGTCGGCCATGGCATCCGATGATGGGCGCGATCCGTTGGCCTATACGCTGCATGATGGCCATGTGCGCGAAGAACCGAGCCTCTACTTCCCTGTCCCGCGCTATGACCTTGCGAGCCTGAGGCTGGCTTTCAGCCCGGATTTCGGCATGGCGCCCACCGAAAAGCATATCCGCGAGATCTTCGCCGACCGTGCCGACGCCATCGCGCCGATGTTCGGCGCGGCGGAAGCCGCACACCCGGATTGCGCCGGTGGAGACGAGGCGTTTGAGGTGCTGCGCGCGGCAGGCTTCCTGACATCTCATCTGGAAAAATGCCGCACCCGCCCGCAGGATGTCGGCCCCAATGTGCGCGCCAATGTCGAAGAAGGGCTGCGCTATAGCCTGGATGACTACGCCCGCGCGGCGGCGGCGCAAACCAAAATGTACCGCGCCTGGCAGGGGTTTTTCGCCGTACATGATGTGCTGATCACGCCGGCCATCACGATCTCCCCCCGGCCGTGGAAGGAACTTTTTCCCGCCGAGATTGATGGCAAGCCGACGCGGACCTACTTCCATTGGCTCGCCTTGGCCTATTACCCGACGCTTTGCGGCCACCCGGCGATTTCCATCCCGATGGGGTTGGACCGCAATGGCATGCCCTTCGGCTTACAGGTGGTTGGGCCGCGCGGCGGGGATAGGCTGGTGCTGGGGGTTGCGGCGGCGATTGAGGAAGCCTTCGCGGGTGATGCGGCCCGCTGCCGGCCGGTGCCGGATTTGGCGAAGCTGAAGGCTGCGCAGCCGGTGAAGGAGATGCCGGGCGCGGTGGGGTGGGATTGAAGCGCGCGTTTCAATTCTTCTTGAGCAGATCGCGTTCAGATGGAACCATCTGAACGTGATCTACTCTAAGCGCAAAGCAGCCGGGATAGGGCGCGCTTGGGCCAAGCGGGGACGCTTGGCCCTTTTGGTGCGTGTCGTGGCTCAGCCGCTTTGTCGCGCGCTGGCGCGTCAGAGGCCCTGGATTTCGTGAATGAGTATTTGTCCGCGCTCATGCCAGGCCAGATGGCCAGTGCGCGGGCAAAAGCACGGTCCTGTAATTACAACACGATCGGGCGCAAAATTCTGGAGTAATGGCGTGCCCCCATCCGCGGACAAAAGCTGCAGTAGTGAACCACGTTCGCCTGTACCTTTGGCGGATTTTGAGAGAAAGAACCTTCCGCTTGGATGCCATGCGACATCACCAACAGGTTCAAATTCGCCAACAAATCCGGCTAAACGCGCACCAGATGCCGCATCCCAAACCCGGATCGGTTCAGGGTCGCCTGGCGGGACAGTAGCGCTCGAACCGCTTGCCAAACGTTCACCATTGGGCGACCACGCGAGGGATTCAACACCTCTAGGGTGGGCTTGAAAACTCAATAATTTTTTTAGTTCCGGAAGGCGAATAATGGTAACTTCATCAGGAACTACATTCGCCTGGGGCGATAGAGTCGTCACTCCAAGTCGGTTATCCAGGCTTATCGAAGGTACGGACCACGATCGACTCCGGCTTGCTCCAACGAGCTGTCCATTATGTCCATCAAAGACATATGCAAACTGATTAGGGCCAGG
>JADCGA010000048.1 GCA_020249265.1 Roseomonas sp. | reverse complement strand
TATGAAAGCGGAATTGGAACGCAATCGCCGCCAGCGCGAGGTGGCCTTTCCGGCAAATCTCTCCGCGCTGCGGTTGCGGCCCTGGGATAGTGTGACGCTGGCGCTAGATCGGTTGGGGCCCTTTCCGGCTCGGGTGACGGGCTGGCGGCTGGCACCCGATGGTGGCGTGGATCTGACGCTAGCGGAGGAGGATCCTGCGATTTGGGATTGGGACCCGGCCGTGGATGAACGCGCGACCGGCGATAGCCCATCGGTGGTGCTGCCCAATCCGGGCGTGATTGCCGCACCTGCGACAATCAACGTGGAGACACCGGCAGGTGTCAGCTTTGCCATAATGGCGCTTTCCTGGGCGGCGGTCGGCAGTGCGTATCTCTCCGGATATGAATTGGAATTCCGTCCCGCCTCTGTGGCCGCCTGGCAGGGCTATGGCGGGGCGCTGAGTGCCACCGCTGCCTCCATCGCCACTAGCGAGCCGACGGCGTTCAGGCTCCGCGCCGTGGCCCGCAGTGGCGCGGTGTCCGGCTGGCAGGAGGCTGCCATCCCTGGCGGCGTCACCGCGCCAGCAGCGCTTGGCATCACGGGCGGTGTGCGGCTTTCGGGAATTCTGCCGCCGGAGGTTGTGCGCTTGCAGATATTCGAGGCGAGCAGCGCCAATCTTTCCCAAGCGGTGAAACTGGCCACCGAACCGACAACGCTGCCCTGGGACCGCACCGGGTTAAGCGCTGTTGCTACCCGCTGGTATTGGCTGCGTTCCGTCTCGGCCGAGGGCAATGTCTCTGCCTTGATCGGGCCGGTCACGGCGACCGCAATCTAGGGGCGCTGCCATGGCCGCACGCATCGATGATCTGCTGGTGCTGGGGCAGAATATCTCGAAGACCGATCTGGCAAAGTATCTGCGCGACCGGGAAGCGGTGCTGCCCTTTGATTTCGGCGGGCTTGGTGATGGCGCGGCAAATGATCGCGCGGCCATCCAGGCCTGTTTTGATCGCGCGGCGGCAGACAGGAAATTCGCCGTCATCCCGCCCGGCACCTGGCGCGTGGATGCGGGCGTGACGCTGGGCGGCGGCGCGCGCGGGCTGATCATGCAGGGGGTGATCCAGTACACCGGGGCGACCAACGCACCCGCGACCGTGCTGACGCTCGGCGATGGCGGCACCACGCGCAATGGCGAGAAACTCTATCTCGGCCTGCAAGTGACGCGGCAGTTCCAGTCCAACTGGCTGAGTGAGGATGATATCGGGATCCTCGCGCGCAATCTGGATTCCTCGCTGCTTGATCTGCGCCTGGTGTCCGGGTTCACCATCGGGCTGCGCACCCTTGGCGATGGGCGCGGGTTTGAGGATAGCACGCTGAACCTCGGGCGCATTCTGAACAATCGCTATGGCATTGATGCGCATGCCGCGACGGCGAACGCCTGGAATACCTCCATCCGATATTACGGCGGACATTTCGCCTGTGGCACGGGTATCAATCCCGCGCTGGACCGCTTTGGCGTGCGGTTTTCGCGCGGCGCCGCGGATGCCTATAACAACCACAATCGCCATGTCTTTGACGCGCCGAATTTCGAGCTGCGCCAGCTTGACCCGAATATCGCCATTCCCTTTTTGAATGAGACAAATGGCACGGCCATCATCGCGCGCAACATGCGGATGGAGGGGTGTTCTCCCTTTGCCGCGCGGCACACGGCGGCCGCGACCGATTGCGAATATGATGTGGCCTGGGCACAGAGCTATTCGATTGGCGTGGACTACACCCCAAGCGCCACCCGCGCCGGCAATGCAGTATTCAACCGCCACCGTGCGCCGACATCGCGGCTGACGCGGCTTCTGGCGCATATCCCGAATATCCGCGCCGCTGCGTTTTGGCAGAGCAGCACGGAGATTGGTGTTGAAGGCGCCTGCATCATTGCAACTTCCACCACCGCCGAGACCACCATGGCAGCGCTCTCATGGAATGGGCTGAATGGTATCACCGCCACCGCGCGGGGCCTGCTGCTGAACCCCAATCGCGACATCGGCTTTGTCGTGCAGACGACACATGCCAAGGAATTCGCGTTGGCGCATTGGTTGGTCGGCGGTGCCGATGGCGGGAGGCTTTGTCTGCGCTGCTTTGATGGCGCGGGCATTGTGCGGGAGAGCATCGCCGGCGATGCGCTGGCATCCGGCACGACGCTGCAATGGGCACCGACGTCCAAATCCTGGCAGGCCGGGGCCGTGATGCAGGAGAGCGACCTTAATCGCCGCCAGACGGTGCGCTTTGGGCCGGAGGTGGCCTTTGCGCAAATCGGGATCATTGGCTTTGACGGACAGATTGAGGTGGAGGCGCTGCGCCTTTACGGCCTGCCCGAGGATGCGCCGGCAATCCTGTCCGGCTGCCCCGCGCTGCCCGCTGGCAGCAGAACGCTGATGCTCTCGGCAAGCTGGGATCTGCCGAGCATGCCGCCAGGGGCGACGAGCAATGCAGACGTGACCGTGCCCGGGGCGCGTCGGGGGGATTTCGCGGATGCATCGCTCGATACCAGCAGCATTGCCTTTGTGCTGGATTGCCATGTCTGGTCGAATGACAAGGTGCGCGTGACAGCGCGGAATGTCAGCCTTTCCACGGTGGATTTGCCTGCGGCCGCGCTGCATGTGCAGGTGGTGAAGCGAAGGGTGGGGTGAAAAGATACACCACCTCACCCCACCGCCATTCCCTCATCAAGTGAAGTACTGGCCACGATGGTCTGGAATTCCTCCGTCAAATCCGCATGATGGCGGCGCAGATAACTCGCCACTGCCTTGTTGCCCATCAGCTTGACGACGTAGTTGCGCGCCACGACCAGGCTCAGTACATGCGTACTGTAGGAAGACTCAATCGCGCGGAAACGCGACTGCACCAGCGACATCTCCTGCTCCATCCGCGCCATCTGCTCCGCCGATAGGCCGCTGATTTTCTTCGGGCGTTCGGGCTCCATCAGCTGCGCCTGTGGCGACGTCGCTGCTCGATGTCACGGTGAACGGGGCACGGGCGGGGAGAACTGGCTCGGTTTATTTGAACATTTCCTGGGCGTTTCCTAAGTGGCTTCCTGCCTTGGTTAGGCCGCCATCGGGATTGATGGCCGCACGTTGAAATAGGCCTCGTCCGGCGTCTGCCGATCAAGGCTCGAATGGGGCCGACGGG
>JADCGA010000047.1 GCA_020249265.1 Roseomonas sp. | reverse complement strand
TGGGCGCAGCGCCCGTGTCCCAACGCTGTGGCTTTACTCCGAAAATGATCGCTACTTCGGATCATCGCAACCAAGGGCGTGGTTCGATGCATTTGTCGCTGCTGGCGGGCGCGGGAGTTTTGTTCAGCTGCCCGCCAATGGTGATGATGGCCACTCAAGCTTTACGCGCAATCCTGCTGCCTGGCGCCCGCATTTTGAGGCTTTCCTGCAAGAGGTCGGCTTCCGCAATAATCGGTAATGCGCGGCAGGAATGGTTGAGATTGCTTCTAACGGAGGCTTCAGATCGCTTCGACCCTCCCGGCATCGGCGGCGAATGAAGGCCGCACGCCTGAACATGTGCGCCGCCGTGCCGGGGCCATGCTACGCCCGCCACCGCAACTCACGGTATCCGAATGGCCGGAACAGCACCGCATTCTGGGCGGCCGCGCGTCATCCGAACCTGGCCCCTGGCGCACAGGCCGCACGCCCTATCTCCGCGATGTGATGGATGCGCTGTCCGCCGTGCATCCGGCGCGGCGGATAGTGTTCATGAAGGGCGCGCGGCCGCGCACTAAAGCGGGGGCACTCCACTTCAATCGAGCTTAAACACCAGAGAGTACGCCTTGCCCTCCAGCCGCTTGGCTGTGGCCCATCATCCAGGCTCGTCGTCTTGATCGCTTACCAAAGCGCGACGGTTCGACGCGATCAGCATCCGATCGCGAGCTTTTTCGACCTGAATTTGGTGGCGCCGGCACGCGCGCCCTTGCCGATTGGTCGTCTCTGTGGTCGCGTAGGAGATCACTGCTTCTCGGAGACCAGCATGCGCCTCGCCTACCTTGCTGCAGCCATAGCCGTCTTGACCCTCTCGGCCCTCCGGGCGGAGGCGCAGACCGCGCCGCAACGCACGGTCCGTATCGTCGTCCCCTTCGCTGCCGGCGGCTCGGCCGATGTCCTCGCGCGTGTGACAGCGCAGGCGCTCGCCACGCGCTGGGGACAGCAGGTGGTGATCGACAACCGCCTGGGGGCGGGCGGGCATATCGGCGCCGAGCATGTGGCGCGCAGCCCGGGCGATGGGCAGACGCTGCTGCTGGGCAGCATCGGCATCCACGCGGCCTATAGCGTCTATCGCAACCTGCCCTATGCGCCGGCGACGGATCTGACGCCTGTCACGATCCTGGCCGAATTCCCCAACGTCATCATCGCGCACCCGGCCGTGCCGGTGCAGAATCTGCGCGATCTCGTGGCCCTGGCGCGCGCGCGGCCGGGCGAGTTGACCTTCGGCTCGGCAGGGAACGCCACTTCCACCCACATGGCGGGTGAGTTGTTCATGCTCGTCACGGGCCTGCGAATGACGCATGTGCCCTATCGCGGATCCTCCCAGGCGCTGAATGACCTGATGGCCGGCAATATCCAGCTGATGTTCGAAAACCTGCCCACCGTGCCGCCTGTCGCCAGCGCAGGCCATGTGCGCGCTTTGGCCGTGACCAGCGCCGCACGCTCACCCGCGCTGCCCGATGTGCCCACCGCAGCCGAAGCCGGGGTGGAGGGCTATGTCGCCACAGCCTGGTTCACCATCGCCGCCCCCGCCTCCACGCCGCAACCTTTGCTGGAACGGCTGAACGCGGATCTGCGCGCCGTGCTCGCCGAGCCCGCCCTGCGCGAACGCTTCACTACCATGGGCGCCACCCCCATTGGCGGTCCGCTTGATGAAAGCCGCGCCTTCCTGGCGTCTGAGACCGTGAAATGGTCACGCGTCGTTCAAGCCGCAGGAATTCGACTCGATTGATGTTTGACCCCGTTCGGTTGGAGCTGCTCTGGACGCGGCTCGTCTCCATCGTGGATGAAGCCGCCGCCGCGCTGCTTCGTTCCTCCTTCTCCACCGTGGTGCGTGAAAGTCATGATTTCGGCTGCGTGCTGACCGACGCCGAAGGGCGCTCGGTCGTGCAGGCGACGGACAGCGTGCCGAGCTTTCTTTGCACCCTGCCCAACACGATCAAGCATTTCCTGCGCGAGTATCCGGCGGAGACCCTTTCACCCGGTGATGTGCTGATCACCAACGACATCTGGATGGGCACCGGCCATCTGCCGGATATCACCGTAGCCAAACCGATTTTCTTGGATGGGCGGCTGGTGGCCTTCGCCGGTTCCGTGGCGCACTCGCCCGATATCGGCGGCCGCATCCGCTCGGCCGAAGCGCGGGATGTCTTCGAGGAAGGCCTGCAAATCCCGCCGATGAAGGCCGTGGTGGCCGGCGTGCCGGATGCCACGCTGATGCGCATGCTCCGCCGCAACACCCGCGTGCCGGATCAGGTGCTGGGCGACCTGCACGCGCAATTTGCCGCGCTTGACCTGATGGAGCGCCGTATCCTGGCCCTGCTGCCGGATCAGGGCCTGCCGGACCTCTCGGCGCTGGCGGCGGAAATCCAGTCGCGCTCGGAGCGGGCGATGCGCGCTTCCATCGCTGCCGCGCCTGACGGTATCTACCGCGCCGAAGTCCTGACCGATGGGCTGGAGCAGCCCTTGCGCCTCTGCCTCGCGCTCACGGTGCAGGGCGATGCGATCACCTGCGACTATGCGGGCTCCGACCCGCAGGTGGCCCGCGCCATCAATGTCTGCCTTGCCTATACCTTCGCCTATACGGCCTTCGCGGTGAAGGCGGTGCTCTGCCCCGGCGTGCCAAACAACGAAGGAAGCTTCGTGCCGCTGACCGTCACGGCGCCCGAGGGCTGCATCCTAAATTCCCGCCACCCGGCGGCGGGCGGTGCGCGGGCGCTGACCGGTCATTTCCTGCCCGCCCTCGTCATGTCGGCCCTGGCCGAGGCGCTGCCAGAGCGCGTGGTGGCGGGCGTGGGTTCGCCGCTCTGGTGCCTCGGCTTCTCGGGCTTTCGCGAGGATGGCACGCCCATTGCCAATGCGCTCTTCCTCAATGGCGGCTATGGCGCCCACGCCCAGGGTGATGGCGCGAATGTGTTGAGCTGGCCCTCCAATGTCTCCTCAGCCTCGGTCGAGACCATCGAGCAATCGGCCCCCTGGCGGGTGCGCTTCCGGCGCTTGCGAAGCGGCACGGGCGGCGCGGGCCGGCATCGCGGCGGCACCGGGCAGGAAACGCTCTATGAAAGCCGCTCCTCCCAGCCCATAGCCGTGACCTTCCTGGCCGAGCGCACTCAACCCGGCTCTGCCGCCCCGGGCTTTGCGGGCGGCTCCCCGGGCGCGCCGGGTGCGGTGCTGATTGATGGCGCGGCGGTGGACCCTAAGCGGCAGCATGTCGTCATGCCTGGCGGCACGGTGGAGATGCGCACACCGGGTGGCGGTGGTCATGGGCTGGTGACAGCGCGACTGCCCGAACTCCTGATCGCGGACCGCGAGGATGGCATCGCATGACCCAGTATGCGCTGGCCATCGACATCGGCGGCACATTCACCGACATCGTCCTGCATGGGCCCGAAAGCGGGCGCTTCTTCGCGCACAAGGAACTCACCACCCCGGCCGAGCCGGCGCGGGGCGTGCTCTCGGGCATTCGTCACCTGCTGGTGCGTGAGGGCGTGGCGCCGACCGATATCACCCGCGTGGTGCATGCCACCACCCTGCTGACCAATGCGCTGATCGAGCGGCGCGGCGCCCCCACCGGACTGCTGACAACCGAGGGCTTCCGCGACATTCTCGAAATCGGGCACGAGCGGAAATACGAGATCTATGATCTCTTCATTGCGCTGCCCAAGCCCCTGGTCCGCCGCGCGCTGCGGCTGGAAGCGCGCGAGCGCCTGGCACCCGATGGCCGTGTGGAAACGCCGCTGGACCCTGCCTCCGTGCTGGCGGCGGCCGATCAGCTTGTGGCGGCGGGCGTCACCTCGCTGGCCATCGGCTTCCTGCATGCCTATGCCAATCCGGTGCACGAACAACAGGCCGCGGCGCTGATCTCGGCCCGCCATCCGGGGCTGCATCTCTCGCTCTCCAGCGAGGTGTCGCCGCAAATTCGCGAATATGAGCGGCTCTCCACCACCGTCGCCAATGCCTATGTGAAACCCCTGGCGGTGAGCTATCTTGATGCGCTGGCGCGGGAGATCGCGGCGCTGGGCGTCACCGCGCCTTTGTTCCTGATGCTCTCCAATGGCGGGCTGACGCATGTGGAGGAAGCCAAGCGCGTTCCCGTTCGCCTGCTGGAATCAGGCCCGGCGGCGGGCGCGCTGGCGGCTGCGGTGTTTGGCGGGCGCAGCGGCGCGCGGGACCTGCTGGCCTTCGACATGGGCGGCACCACGGCCAAGCTCGCAGTGGTGCGCGATGGCGTGCCGCGCGTGGCGCATCGCTTCGAGGCCGCGCGGGAGCGGCGTTTCACCCCAGGCAGCGGCCTGCCGCTGAGCATTTCGGCAGTGGAACTCATCGAGATCGGCGCAGGGGGTGGCAGTATCGCCGCCCTTGACCCGCTGGGGCTGCTGAAGGTCGGCCCGCGCAGCGCCGGCTCCGACCCAGGGCCAGCCTGCTATGGGCGCGGCGGCGCTGAACCCACCGTGACCGACGCCAATCTGGCGCTGGGCTATCTTCAGGCCGAAGGCTTTGCGGGCGGCACCATGCGGCTTGATGAAGCGGCCTCCGGCCGCGCGCTGGATGCGTTGGGGATCGCCGCCGGCATGGCGCCGGGGGCCACGGCCTCGGGCGTGCACGCCGTGGTGAATGAGGCGATGGCGGCGGCCGCGCGCGTGCATCTGGCCGAGCATGGTGGCGAGGGAGCGGAACCTGCGCTGCTCGTCACCGGCGGCGGCGGGCCGCTGCACGGGCCGGAGGTGGCGCGCCGCCTGGGCCTGCGCCAAGTGATCTGCCCGCCGGCCGCCGGCGTGGCCTCGGCGCTGGGCCTGCTGCTGGCCCCCGCGCGGGTGGATCGTGTGGCGACGCTGGCCACCAAGCTGGACACCTTGGCACCAGAAATGCTGGAGGCGCGCTTCGGCGCGCTGGAGGATGAGGCCCGCGCCATCATCGCCGCGACACTGGGCGCGGAAGCCGGCATCACCCTGGCGCGCACGGCCGATCTGCGCTTCGCCGGCCAGGGTCATGAACTCGCCACCGACCTGCCCGCCGGCCCCTATGGCGCGGGCAGCATCGCGGCCATCCGGGCGGAGTTCGAGGCGGCTTATCGTTCCGTCTTCGCCGGCGTGCCGCCGGTCGCCACAGTAGAGGTCGTGAATATCCGCGTCGCCGCCACCGCCGCGACGGGCGAGGGCCGCCTGGATCCCGAAATCCCCGCAACCGGGCTGACCGCGCCCCATGCGCATCGCGCCATGCGCTTCGGCGAGGCGATGCAGAGCGTGCCCGCCTTCCGCCGCGGCGATCTGGGCGCGGGCCAGCGCATTGCGGGCCCCGCCGTGGTGGAAGATGGCATGTCCACCCTGCTGCTGCCGCCCGGCGCCACCGCCCTGCTGGAGGCATGCGGGAACCTCGTCGTGGACCTCGGCGCATGAGCGAGGCGCGCGTGACGTTGGCCATCGTGAATGGCATCGCGCATCTCACCTTCGACCATCCGCGCCGGATGAACCCCATCACCGGCAGCATGTGGCAATCCCTTCCCGGCCTGCTGGATGCGGTGACCGCGCGGCCCGAGGCGGGGGCGGAACAGCGCGCGCCACGCTTCACGGAGGAATGACCATGCATCGCCGCCTCTTACTCGCAACACCCTTTCTGGCCACGCCTGCATGGGCGCAGTCCCGCGCGCCCATCCGCATCCTGGTCGGCTTCGCGCCGGGCGGGGCGGCCGATATCTCCGTGCGCATCGCGGCCGAGGCCGTTGCGCGGCGCGGCGGCCCGCAGATCATCCCCGAGACGCGCAGCGGCGCGGTGGGCTACCTCGCGATGCAGGCGGCGGCGCGCGCCGCGCCGGATGGCACCACGCTGGCCACCGCCATCATGGGCAATATGAGCGTGGCGCCCGCCGTGCCGGGCTCGCAAATCCCGCTGGATCTGGAGCGCGAATTGACGCCGGTCTGCAACCTGACGGGCACGCCCATGGCACTCATCGTGCCCGGCGGCGCGCCGGATCGCAGCGTAGCGGAACTCGTGGCCCGCGCCCGCGCCGCCCCAGGCACCTTCAGCTATGCCAGCACCGGCAATGGCTCCACCAACCAGCTCGCCGCCGAGTATTTCGCGGCGGAGGCCGGGCTGCGGCTGATCCATGTGGCTTATCGCGGCGGCGCCCCGGCTGTCGCGGATGTCGCGGCCGGGCGCATCAACCTGATGTTTGCCAATATCGCGGAAGTGGTGGAACTGATCCGTGGTGGGCAGGTGCGTGGCCTCGCTCTCGCCGCCGCCACGCCAACGCCGCTGGCGCCCGAGATGCCGCTGCTGACGCGCGACTTTCCGGCGCTCGACCTGAGCAACTGGTTCGGCTTAGTGGGCCCGGCGGGCATGCCCGCCGAACTCGTCACGCATATTGGCCGGATGTTCACCGAAGCCATGGCCGACCCAGCGACACAGCTGGCCCTCACCGCGCGCGGCCTGCAACCCATCAACGAAGTGGGCGCCGATTTCGCCGCACGCATCCGGCGTGACCGCGAGCGCTGGGCCCGTGTCGCGCATGCAAGCGGCATCCGCGCGGATTGAGGTTTCATGGCACTTTCCCTCGGCATTGATATTGGTGGCACCTTCACCGACATCGTCCTGCATGACCCCGTGACGGGGCGTGCCACCATCTTCAAGGAAAGCACCACACCGGATGATCCGGCCCGCGGCGTGCTGATCGGCGCGCGGGAGGTGCTCAAGCGCGCCGGCCGCGCGCCGGGCGAGGTTGGGCGCGTGGTGCACGCCACCACGCTCTTCACCAATGCGCTGATCGAGCGCAAGGGCGCCCGCACCGGCCTGATCACCACCGCGGGCTTCCGCGACGTGCTGGAGATCGGGCGAGAGCGGAAATACGAGCTCTATGACATCTTCCTCACCATGCCGAAGCCGCTGGTGCCGCGCCCCTGGCGACGCGAGGCACGCGAGCGCCTGGCCCCGGATGGAACAATTGAGGTCGCGCTCGAACTCGACGCCGCAATCGCGGAGGTCGCAGCGCTTGTGGCCGAGGGGGTGGAGAGCCTGGCCATCGTCTTCCTGCACGCCCATGTGAACTCCGCGCATGAACGCGCGCTGGGTGCGGCCGTGGCGCAGCGCTTCCCGGGCATTTCCATCTCGCTCTCCTCCGATATCGCGCCGGAAATCCGGGAGTATTCCCGCGCGAGCACAACCACCGCCAATGCCTATGTGCGCCCATTGGCCGAGCGCTAC
This sequence comes from Roseomonas sp., assembly GCA_020249265.1. Classification (GTDB taxonomy): domain Bacteria; phylum Pseudomonadota; class Alphaproteobacteria; order Acetobacterales; family Acetobacteraceae; genus Neoroseomonas. The sequence continues at coordinate 6,810 of JADCGA010000047.1, read as the reverse complement.
CTGGCGCGGATGGAGCAGGCGCTGCGCGAGGAAGGCATCCCGGGTGGGTTTTTCCTCATGCTCTCCAATGGTGGGTTGACCCATGTGGAGGAAGCGCGGCGCGCGCCCGTACAATTGCTGGAATCTGGCCCCGCCGCGGGCGCGCTGGCGGGCGCTTGGTTTGGCCGCCAAGCCGGGCTGGATCGAGTGCTGGCCTTTGACATGGGGGGCACCACGGCAAAGCTCGCGTTGGTGGATGATGGCGCGCCGCTGGTCGCCTGGGGGTTTGAGGCCGCGCGCGAAAAGCGCTTCCTGCGCGGCAGCGGACTTCCCATGCAGATCGCCACGGTGGAACTCATCGAGATCGGTGCGGGCGGCGGCAGCATCGCACGCGACAGCGGCCTGGGCACACTGGCCGTCGGACCGGAGAGTGCCGGGGCGGCGCCCGGCCCCGCCTGCTATGGGCGTGGCGGGAGCGAACCCACCGTCACCGATGCGGATCTGGCACTGGGCCATCTTGATGCCGGCTTCTTCCTGGGCGGCGAGATGCGGATTGATCCGGAACTCTCCCGCGCGGCCCTTGCAAGACTGGCTGCCCGGCTTGGGGTTGCGGCGGAGCGCGCAGCGGGCGGCGTGCATGATGTGGTGAATGAAAACATGGCCGGCGCAGCGCGCGTCGCCATCGCCGAACGCGGGCGCGTGCCGCAGGATTACGCGCTGCTCGCCACGGGCGGGGCCGGGCCGGTGCATGCCTGGTCGGTCGCGCAGCGCCTGGGGATTGGCCGCGTGGCCTGCCCGCCCGGCGCCGGCGCGGGCAGCACCTTCGGCATGCTCATGGCACCCGCGCGGGTCGATCGCGTCGCGCATCACGCAGCCCCGCTGGCCCGTGCCGATACCGGAGAAATCCTGGCCATCCTGGCCACGCTAGAAGCCGAGGGCCGGGCCGTGCTGGCGGCAACCGGCGCCGAGATGGCCGCGCTGAGCGCCATTCGCCAGGCCGATATGCGCTATGTCGGCCAGGGCAGCGAACTCACCGTGCCGCTGCCGGAGGATCTCACGCCCGAGGCACTGCGGACGCAATTCGAGGCCGCCTATCGGCGGCTTTTCGCGCGCACGCCACCCGGCGCGGCGATCGAGTTCGTGGCGCTGCGGCTTTCGCTCTCAGCGCCTATGCCCGGCGCCGGCGGGCGGCTCGATTTGCCTCGCCATTCGCGCGGGAACGCGCTGAAGGGCCATCGCCGCGTGGTATTCGACGGCGTGGCGAGCGAGGCCGCGGTCTATGACCGCTATGCGCTGGAGCCGGGGGACAGTGTGAACGGCCCCGCCGTCTTCGAAGAAAATGAGAGCACCTTCGTCATCGGCCCCGGCGCCCGCGCGCGCGTCTTGCCCGATGGCACCATCCTCGCGGAGACCGACCCCGCATGAGCCGTATCTTCGACGCGATCGAACTGGAACTTCTTTGGCGGCGGCTGATCTCGCTGGTGGATGAGGCGGCGGCGGCCCTGGTCCGCACCAGTTTCTCCACCCTGGTGCGCGAGAGCTACGACTTCTCCTGCATCGTCACCGATGCGCGGGGCGAGAGCCTGGTGCAGGCGACGGAGAGCATCCCCTCCTTTATCGGCACGCTGCCGGCCACGGTGAAGCATTTCCTGCGCTTCTTCCCGGAGCACACGCTGGAGCCGGGTGATGTGCTGGTGACGAACGACCTCTGGATGGGTACGGGCCATCTGCCCGACATCACCGTGGCCAAGCCCATTTTCCTGGATGGCCGGCTGGTGGCCTTCAGTGCGTCGACCGCGCATGCGCCCGATATTGGCGGTAAGATCCGCAGCCCCGAACCGCGCGAAGTGTTCGAGGAAGGGCTGCAGATCCCGCCGTTGAAGCTGATGCGGCGCGGCGAGGCGGATGCGACGTTAGTCGCGATCCTGCGGCAGAATGTCCGCACGCCCGACCAGACGTTGGGCGACCTCTGGGCGCAGGTCGTGGCGCTCGATGTGATGGAGGAGCGGCTTCTGCACCTCATGCGCGGCCATGGCCTGCACGACCTGACCGACCTGGCGCGCGAGATCCAGGGCCGCTGCGAGGCGGCGATGCGCTCAGCCATCCGCGCGCTGCCCGATGGTACCTATCACAGCGCGTTGCAGACCGATGGGATTCTGGACACGCCCATCACACTGCGCATGGCGCTGACCATTCGCGGTGACGAGATCACCATGGATTTCACTGGCACGGACGCGCAGGTGGACCGGGCGATCAACTGCGCCATGTGCTATACCTATGCCATGTGTATGTATGGCGTGAAAGTCTGCACAGAGCCGCATCTGCCGAATAACGAAGGCGCCTTCCGCGCCATCACCGTCACCGCGCCGCCGGGCTGCATCGTCAATCCGGTGTTTCCGGCGTCGGGCGGCTCACGCATGTTGATCGGGCATTACCTGCCCATGCTCGTTTTCGGCTGCTTGGGCCAAGTGGTACCGGAGCGCGTGATGGCCGCCTGCGGTTCGCCGATGTGGGGGATGAACCAGTCGGGCGTGCGGGCGGATGGCAAGCCCTATGCGAACATGTTCTTCTACAATGGCGGCATGGGCGCCAATCATCAGGGCGATGGCATCGCCTGCCTGTCCTGGCCCTCCAACGTCTCCTCCACCAGCATCGAGGTGAGTGAGCATATCGCGCCGCTGCGCTTCCACCACAAGAAGCTACGCGAGGAGAGCGGCGGCCCCGGCGCGCGGCGCGGCGGGATGGGGCAGGACATTCTGATCGAGGTCCGAAGCCCGACGCCCATCGCTGTCTCCTTCCTCGCGGAGCGTACCGTGATCCCCGCCTTCGGCGTCGAGGGTGGCGGTGCTGGTGCGACAGGCGCCCTGCACATCAACGGAGAGAAGGTGGACCCGAAGCGGCAATACGTGCTGCGCGCGGGCGAGACGATCCAGCTTTCCACGCCTGGCGGCGGCGGCCACGGCCCGGCCTGATTTTGGTTTTGCGTGAAAAACAGGCCCCGCCAGCGGGGTGATCGGCGTTGAATCGGGCTCTTCTGGCGAAGGGGTTCACGTGGATCTCCCGATGATTGATGGCCGGATTGGGATATTCGTTGTGGAAACGGTTGGGTCCTGCGCGTGCAACGTCTTGATGCGCGCGTGCCGCACGGCCACTGGAAGGCACTGACCTTCATCTCCGCCTTACGGCACGACCGCATCGACACACCCTGGGTGATCAACGGACCGATCAATGGCGAGTTGTTCGCAAGCTATGTCGAGCAGGTGCTCGCGCTTACCCTGGCCCCAGGCGACATCGTCATTCTCGATAATCTGAGTAGCCACAATGCGCTTTTCCCTTTGCAATGAGGTACTGCGTCATTTGCCTTTTCATGAGCAGACGCAGCTTTCCGCGGCCCTGGGCGCTGACGCTGGACAATCCGCTTGAATAAGCCAGCGTGCCGCAATCAACGGGTGGAAGCCGTCAGCCCACCATCGACGACGAGTTCCGTTGCGGTCACGTATTTCGCCTCGTCAGAAGCAAGGAACAGCGCGGCATGGGCCACGTCCCATCCCTCGCCCATCTGGCCGATGGGAACGGCGGCGTTGCGCTTCGCCACGAACCCCTCCAGGTCGCCGCCCGCAAATTCCTCGGCGAGCTTGGCCACCAGCGGTGTGTACATGAGGCCTGGCAGCACGCAGTTCATGCGGATGCCGCGCGGAGCATAGGTAATGGCGGTGGTCTTGCTGAAATGGATCAGCCCCGCCTTGGCCGCCGAATAAGCCGCCTGGGGCTTGCCCGTGTAGCGAATGCCCGCCGTGGAGGCGATGCTGACCACGGCGCCCTTTCCCTGCTTCTGCATGATCGGCAGCACTTCTTGGCAGCAGAGGAAAGCGCTTTTGAGGTTGACGGCGAGCTGGCTGTCCCACAGCGCCTCGTCCATCTCACCGGGGATAGCGGGTTCGGACTTACCGACATTGTTTACCAGCACGTCGATGCGGCCGAAGCGCGCCATACAAGCCTCGACCAGCCGCGCCACCTGCGCCGCATCCGTAACATCACCGGTCGCAATCTCGCAGGTGCCACCCTCTTCCTGGATGATTGCCTGAGTCTCCCGCGCCGCCGCCTCATTGATGTCCACGCCGAAGATGCGCGCGCCCTGCCGGGCGAAGAGCACCGCAATCGACTTGCCATTGCCCCAGCCAGGACCGACCGAGCCGCAGCCGGTCAAGAACACCACCTTGTCCGTCAGCCTGAACACGCGCGTCTAATCGATCTCGATGTTGGTGGCACGGATCACGGGCCTCCAGAGGGCCGCCTCATCCGCGATGAAGCGGGTGGCGCGCTCGGGCGTCGAATCCGTCACCGGCACAAAGGCCATGGCCTCCAGCGCGCGGGCCATCTCGGGCGTGGACATCACGGCGCGAGCGGCAGCGGAGAGCCGCTCCAGCCGGTCCGGCGGTGTGCCGGGTGGAGCGGCCAGGTAGTTGGCGAGACGGATCACGACGTCGAAGCCATCCTCGCGCGCGGTCGGCACCTCGGGCACCACCGCTGCGCGCTGCTCGCCGAAGACGGAGATAATCTTGAGCTTCCCCTCGCGGTGCTGCGGCAGCAGTGCCGTGAAGGCGTCCACCGCGAAGGAGATGATGCCGGAGAGAAGATCTTGGGTTAACGGCCCTGAGCCTCGGTAGGGCACATGCACCACGTCAAGGTTGCCGGCTCGCATCCGTAGCAACTCCGTCGCGAGGTGTGGGACGCCGCCGATGCCCGAGCTGCCATAGCTCAGTCGGCCGGGCTGGGCGCGGATCATGGCGATCAATTCGGCCAGGTTGTTCACGCCAAGCTGCGGGTTCACTGCCAGGCAGAGCGGCGTAATGCCGAGGATGGAGATATGCGAAAACCCCGTCACGGGATCAAAGGGCGGCACACGACGTGTGAGCGGGCCTGTGATCCCGGCCGTCGGGCTCTGGAAGATCAACGTATACCCGTCCGGTCGGGCGCGATGCACCTCGCCCGAGCCGATGAGACCGCCCGCGCCGCCGCGATTGTCAACGACAACGGGCTGGCCGAGCGCCTGCCCGAAGGGTTCGGCAAACAGACGCCCAAAAATGTCCGTGTTTCCACCGGGCGGGAAGGCCACAACCATGCGGATGCGAGAACTGGGGAAAGGCGCTTGCGCATAGGCTGGGGCGGCCAGCAGTCCAAGGCCGGCCGCAGCGCGCAGGATCTGACGCTTCTTCATGGCTTTTTCCTCCTCACCCTCTCTCGAGGCTAAAGATAGCCAACATCGCGCGGCCTTGGCTGTCAATGTGAGGGAGCGGCGGCCGGCTACTACTGTCCGGCGTCAGCGCTGTGGATTGCTGAACTTCGCGATAGCGGCGCGGAACGCAATTGCCGCGCCTTATGGGGTGCGATGAACGCGCCCGGTGAGGACGCAGCCATCAGCCGGGACAGCCTCCCGCTGGCATCGCGTACGGCCAGGATGGTGGAGAGTGTGTGATGGGGCGGTTGGACAGCCGTACCGCTTGGTGCATCCCCAAAAGGCGGCTTAAAAGTAGCGGCGAATTTGGAGAACAACATGGCCAGAACCACGCCCCGCGTTGTCTTTTTGACCGGTGCTGCCGGTGGCATTGGGCGCGCAATGGTCGCAGCGCTCCTCTCGGCTGGGCATCGCATCGCTGCACTTGATTATGATGCTAAAGGGCTAAGTGCATTGATGGCGGAGCATCAAGGCCATCCGGATCTACATGGAATCGAAGCAGATCTTTCTAACGCAAACGGATGTGAAGCCGGTATGGCCGCTGCTGTTGCTCATTTTGGTCGCGTAGAAGCGGTAGTGAATAACGCGGGCATTGGTGTGTCCAGCCTGCGCCCCGATGCGGAAACCCGCCTGCCTAGCCTTGAAGAGCTAAGCGCGGCTGTCTGGGATCGCTTCTTTGCCATTAACGTCACGGCGCCGATGCTGCTGACGCGTGCTGCCGTACCCATGATGCGAGCGGCGGGCTGGGGCAGGATCATCAATAACACCACGTCCTTCCGGACCATGCTGCGCGTATTGCCCTATGGCGCCACCAAAGCGGCGCTAGAGGCCAGCTCTGCCGTCTGGGCCGATGAATTAGCCGGCAGTGGTATTACTGTGAATGTACTGATCCCAGGCGGTCCCACAGATACGCCTTTCATTGGCGAGGAATCAGGCTGGGCGAGGGATGCTATGCTGAGGCCCAGTATCATGGGCCCTCCCTTGGCATGGCTCGTCTCTGACGCAGCAGGGGATTTCACGGGTCAGCGCATCATTGCAGCACGCTGGGATTGCAGCCTAACGGGTGCTGAAGCGGCTGCCGAGGCTTGCCGCGGTATTGGCTGGCCCGAACTTGGTGCCGACGCGGTTTGGTTGACTGCCCAAAAATCCTAGCAGGGCACGCAGTTGGTTTTTTCGGACCTTTGCGTGGTTTCGAGCGCTCATTGAGTTTAGAACTGAGATGCAACGGGTGGGATCGACGATTTCTGGCTCATCTTCACTCTCCCTGGGGTTACGATGAACCAAAAATCCTCCGCGGTGCCCAAATCGCCAATTTGGTCCCATAGGTGCTGACCCCGGACATGCCACACCATTCCGAATGCGTTCCGGCGCGCGCAGAGCCTGCAGGCAGGCGGCCAATCACCCTGCCACGTCAAACGATGCCTCGCCGGAAACAGATGACAGGCTAAACCAAACTAAGGTAGCTTCTACCAAGGCGGCTTATGGATTTGAACAGAAATACTTTGGAATTCAGCAGCCAAATCATAAGCTGTTTCAATGGAAGGTACCGCATCCCCCAGTTCGTTATGGTTAGTGCGAGCTAGCGGTCCTACCGG
>JADCGA010000046.1 GCA_020249265.1 Roseomonas sp. | reverse complement strand
CCCCATTCGAGCCTTGACCGGCAGACGCCGGACGAGGCCTATTTCAACGTGCGGCCATCAATCCCGATGGCGGCCTAACCAAGGCAGGAAGCCACTTAGGAAACGCCCAGGAAATGTTCAAATAAACCGAGCCAGTTCTGTCATGACCTTCGGCAGCGCGGCTGACATCCAAATCTAGCCAGCATACTAACGGCAAGCAACGATCATTCGCCACAAGCAGTCATTCAGAGACTGGCCTTTCGAAGGGAAACGGCGCAGGCTGCCATAGCTCTTGGATCTGGAGGTACTCTACTTCGCGCTGCTCCCGCTCACGCAGATAGTTGCCGATAGGCCCTGGGTCACCGTGTTCAAGCAGGGGGAGAATTTCCTTCATCTGCACGAAACGGGGCGTATCGAGGAGACGCTGAAGATTATGCTTTTCCACCGCAGCAAACGCCTCGAGGATATGGGCCCGCGCCTGCTCAAACTGGCCTGTGGCACAATCACACCAGGCTAGCCGAATCTCAGGCCAACTGGTAGCGGTGAACCTCTCCAAGCCATTGCGGACATGATCAACCATTTCGGGGAACGACCGCATGCGATCGCCGAAGGGAACCAAATCCGATTTGATAAGCTCCACAAGGGCGTTGGAAAAGCCTGGCGCCCGGATATCGACCGAGAAAGTACCGTCAATAAAAACGCTGACCATCTTTCCATAAGGTAACTCGCGAGTGTCCCCGAACAAAGACAAGGGACGCAGTGCAAAATAGATACCCATGTTGAATTTTGATGGCGGACCATCGAAAAAGATCCCTGAAACATGGTGGTTGCCTATGTGCTGAAATACCCATTTACCCCTTACGTGATAAGCTGGGAACTCCGACACGATCTGATCAATCATGGCTTTGAAGGGCGCTTTTTGACGAGCAGTCATGGCCTGAGCTCCAACACCATGATGTGGGCACCTTTTTTCCATTGTTGAGCTTCTGCGATTGCCCGATTTAAATAGCTGTTATCCAACCCCGCATTGCCTGTACAGGAAAATCAAAGTCGGCAAACACGCGCTTATGGCGCGCGTGTTCCAAGAGCAGGTCCGCCAAATTGGCTGGCGCAATCGCCAGCGAGGATATCTCCCAGCCGGTTTGGCGCCTTTCAGCCATCGCGACCCACCTCTTGTTTGGGTTGACGCTCCAATCCGCATGAAAAATGACATCATACATCTGTCGCTCCTGCGCATCGGGACATCGCGTCTTCACGCCGCAAATCCCCGGTTCAACCCCGCAACCGCCTCCGCATATTCCTTCCGCAACCGCGCAACCAATTCCGCCGTGCTCGGCACATCATGAATGGCCCCCACCCCCTGGCCGGCAGACCAGATATTCTTCCAGGCGCGCTTTTCACTGCTGCCCAAATGAAGTTCCCTGTTGAATTCGGGTAAATTCGCAGGATCAAGCCCTGCCGCTTCCAAGGATGCGCTCAGGAAATTGCCATTCACCCCGCTGATCGCATTGGTATAGACAATATCCTTGGCCGTCGCCGCCAGGATCATTTGCTTGTAATCCTCCGGCGCGCGGCTTTCGGTGGTGGCGATGAAGCGCGTGCCCAGATAGGCGAAATCCGCCCCCGCCGCCCGCGCCGCCACCACATGCGCCCCGGTGGACATGGCGCCCGATAGGATGATGGTGCCCTGATAGAATTGCCGGATTTCCTGCACAAAGGCGAAGGGGTTATAGGTGCCGGCATGGCCGCCCGCACCTGCGGCAACCGCGATCAGCCCATCAACGCCGGCTTCCGCCGCCTTCTGCGCATGGCGCAGATTGATCACGTCATGGAATACCAGCCCGCCATAGCCATGGATGGCCTCCACCACCTCAGACACCGCACCGAGGGAGGTGATCACGAAGGGCACGCGCTGGCGCACCGTTTCGGCCAAATCCGCATCCAGCCTGGCGTTGGACCGATGCACGATCAGATTGACGCCAAAGGGGGCGGCGGCATTGCCGGTTCTCTCGCGGATTTCGGCAAGCCATTCCCCATAGCCCTCCGTGCTGCGTTGATTGAGCGCGGGGAAGCTGCCCACCACGCCGGCCTTGCAGGTTTCCACCACCAGATCGGGGCCGGAGACCAGGAACATGGGGGCGGCAATCACCGGCAGGGCGATTCTGCCCTGAAACAAGGCGGGGATGGGCATGGGCTATCCTTCAAAGGGGAGGGAACGAGCCTGCCGGGGCCCGGCTTGGGGCGCAAGGCCATTACCTTATTGCATCCGGGCGCGAAGCAAGCCTAGGCTTGCCCCTGAGGCACCGTGAGCGTGCCATGGGATGAAACGGCGCCTGGCGCCAGGGTAGAGGAAGTCCGGTATGAAACTCGGCGCGGCCATTGCGGAAATCATGAAGCGTGAGGGGATTCAAATCCTCACCGGCTATCCGGTCAATCATTTGATTGAATATGCGGCGGATGCGGATATCCGCCCCATCATGGTGCGGCAGGAGAGAATCGGCCTGCATATGGCGGATGCGATTTCGCGCGTGACATCGGGCCGCACCATTGGCGCCTTCTGCATGCAGCATGGCCCGGGCGCCGAGAATGCCTATGGCGGCGTGGCGCAATGCTACGGCGAAAGCGTGCCGGTGCTTGTGCTGCCAATGGGCTATCCGCGCCGCATTGCGCATATCGACCCGAATTTCAATTCTTCCGTGCAAATGCGCGGCATCACCAAATCCGCTGAACCGATCATGAGCGCGGCTGAGGTGCCAAATATTCTGCGCCGCGCCTTCGCCCGGCTGCGCAATGGCCGAGGCGGTCCCGTATTGGTCGAAATCCCGACCGATATGTGGAATGAGGAAGTGCCGGAACCGCTGGCCTATCACCCGGTTGCGGCCACGCGCTATGGCCCTGACCCGGTTGATCTGGAACGCGCCGCGGCCATGCTGGCCAAGGCAAAGCGCCCGGTGATTTATGCCGGCACGGGCGTGCATTGGGCGCGCGCCTGGCCGCAATTGCAGGCTTTGGCTGAAATGCTGGCGGCACCCGTCACCACCAGCCTTGGCGGCAAATCCGCTTTCCCGGAAGATCATCCGCTGGCGCTGGGGTCAGGTGGCCTCGCGATGCGGCGCGGTGTGCGGCATTTCCTGGATAATGCCGATGTGATCCTTGGGATTGGATGTTCCTTCACTGAAACCAATTTCGGCGTGAAAATGCCAAGCGGCAAGAAGATCATTCACGCGACGCTCGATCCTGACCATCTCGGCAAGGATATTCCGATTGATATCGGCCTGGTCGGTGATGCCGGCCTGACCATGGATGGGCTGATTGCGGATTTGGCGACGCGCATCAAAAAGCCGCGCAGCCGCACGGCGGTCGCCAAGGAAATCGCCGCGCTGGACAAGGAATGGCTGGCCGCCTGGGCGCATAAGACGGATAGCGATGCCTCGCCCCTCAACCCCTATCGCGTGCTGCGCGATTTGTGGCGCACGGTGGATGTGGACAATACCATCATCACCCATGATGCCGGCAGCCCGCGCGATCAGCTCTCCCCTTTCTGGGTCAGCCGCAAGCCGTTGACGTATCTCGGCTGGGGCAAGACCACGCAGCTTGGCTATGGGCTTGGGCTCGCCATGGGGGCGAAGCTCGCGGCGCCGGATAAGCTTTGCATCAATGTCTGGGGCGATGCGGCGATTGGCTTCACGGGCATGGATTTTGAGACCGCGGTACGTGAACGCATCCCCATTCTTTCCATCCTGCTCAATAATTTCTCGATGGCGATTGAATTGAAGGTCATGCCGATCAGCACGAAGAAGTATCGCTCAACCGATATTTCCGGCGATTACGCGGCCATGGCGCGCGCCTTTGGTGGCTATGGCGAAAGGGTGGAACAGGTCGCGGATATTATCCCGGCCATCAAGCGCGGCATTGAACAGACCAAGAATGGCACGCCCGCGCTGCTGGAATTCATCACGTCTAAGGAAACGGAAGTATCACGCCAATAAAAGCGGTGAACCGCTGGCCGGGAAGGAATAGGGTATGGCGACAGTAGAAATTCGCGACGTCAGAAAGGCCTTCGGTTCCACGCAAATTCTGCATGGCGTGAGCGTGGATATCGAAGACGGGCAATTTGTGGTGCTGGTCGGGCCTTCCGGCTGCGGCAAATCCACCTTGCTTCGGATGTTGGCGGGGCTTGAGAATATCACGGGCGGTGAAATCGCCATCGGCGACCGGGTGGTGAATAAGGTACCGCCGAAGGATCGCGATATCGCGATGGTCTTCCAGAACTACGCGCTTTATCCGCACATGACCGTCTATCAGAACATGGCCTTTTCCATGAAGCTGGCCGGCGCGCCCAAGGAAGTGATGGACCAGGAAGTGCAGAAGGCGGCGAGGATCCTGGGGCTTGAACAATTGTTGCATCGCTTCCCGCGCCAGCTTTCGGGCGGCCAGCGCCAGCGCGTGGCGATGGGGCGCGCGATTGTGCGCAATCCGCAAGTGTTCTTGTTTGATGAGCCGCTATCCAACCTTGATGCCAAGCTTCGCGTGCAGATGCGTTCCGAAATCAAGGATTTGCATCAGCGCCTCAAGGTGACAACTGTTTACGTAACGCATGATCAGATCGAAGCCATGACCATGGCGGATAAGATTGTGGTCATGAATCATGGCCGCATAGAACAGGCCGGCGCGCCGCTTGAACTTTATGATCGCCCCGCAAATCTTTTTGTGGCCGGCTTCATTGGATCACCAGCGATGAACATGCTGGCCGGACGGATCAAGGATGGTAGCTTCATTGATGGCAGCGGCACGCATTGGCCCCTGCCGCCTGCCCATGCGGGACGTGAAGGGGCTGAGGTGGTTTATGGCATTCGGCCAGAACATCTCCGCCTTGATCCGAATGGCATCCAGGCGCGCATCCAGGTCGTGGAGCCCACGGGTTCCGAGACGCAGGTCACCCTGCGCATTGGTGAGATTTCCGTGATGGGCGCCTTCCGTGAAAGGATTACAGCCGGTCACGGGGATGTGCTGGCGGTTTCGCCCGACCTTGCCCTTGTCCACATCTTCGACAAGGCAACGGGACAGAGGGTTTAGCTTCGTTTCAACATAACATCAGGGAGTGAGAACATGACAAATATCATCACACGTCGCAGCATTCTTGGTGCTGGTGTCGGCATGGCGGCGCTTGCTGCCGGTGGGGAAGCACTTGCACAAATCCAGACGCGCGGCGATGCCAGCGTTGCCGCGCCGCGCCTGCCGATTGAAAATGGCGCCACCTTGCGCATCCTGCGCCCGGTGCGCTTCGTAGCGCCGGATGAGGAAATCTTCCGCGCCAATGCCGCGCGCTTCACGCAGCAAACGGGCGTACAGGTCCGCGTAGATTTCGTGGGCTGGGAAGACATCAACCAGCAAACCGCCGTCACCGCCAATACCGGCGCAGGGCCGGATTGCATCATCGGCTTTGGTGACGCGCCGCATATCTATGTGGACAAGCTGGTTGAGGTCTCAGATATCGCTGAATATCTCGGCAAGAAATATGGCGGCTGGATGTTTGGCGGCGAAAAGCTCGGCAAGCGGCACGGCACCAATAACTGGATCGGCCTGCCCATGGGTGGCACTTCCGGCCCGCTGATCTGGCGCAAATCCGCGGTGAATGAGGTGGGCTTCCAGGCCCCGCCCAATGATCTGCCGAGCGTGCTTGAACTCTGCCGGCGTCTGCGCCGCGCCAACAAGCCGGCCGGCTTCGCGCTCGGCAATGCGATGGGCGATGGCAATGGCTTCGCCAATTGGCTGATGTGGAGCCATGGCGCTTCCATTATCGATGAAAGCGGCGCCGTTTCGGTCAATAGCCCGCAAACACTGGCGGCGCTGAATTACCTGCGCGAACTCTACCCGACCTTTGTTGATGGCGGCACCATTGCGTGGGGCGATATCAGCAACAACCAGGCCTATGCTGCGAATACCTGTTGGCTGACGCAGAATGGCGTGTCGCTCTATTTTGCCTTGAAGAACGACCCTGCCACGCGGGCCATTGCCGATGATTCGGAACATAGCGTCATGCCGCTTGGTGTTGCGAATAGCTGGCCCAATGCGCCGCTGACGCTGAACGCCATGGTGTTCCGCCATAGCCGCTTCCCCAATGCGGCCAAGGCCTTCCTGACTTTCATGATGGAAACGGAACAATATGAGCCCTGGCTGAATGCCAATCTTGGCTATTGGGCGCATCCGCTCAACGCCTATCGGGCCGCGCCCGTTTGGACCAGCGATCCGAAGATCACGATCTTCCGCGACGCGATGAACAACCAGTTCTGGAATGGCTATAAGGGGCCGATTTCGGAAGCCTCTGGCCAGGCCAATGCGGAATATGTGCTGGTGCAGATGTTCGCTTCTGTCGCTGCCGGACAGGCAACGCCGGATGCCGCGATGCGAGAGGCTGAACGGCGGTCCCGCCGCATCTTCCGTCGCGCTTGAACCAAACAAGGGCGGCCTTCAACGTAAAGGCCGCCCCCTGCCGGAGCCCCAGTAATGTCCAGCACCACCACCGGATGGGTCAGGCCGAAGATTGAGCAGAACTGGTTTACCAGATTGCTCGATTGGAAGCCCTTCCTGATCATTATCTGTCTGCTGCCCGCAATGGGGCTTTTGGCGGTTTTCCTGACCTATCCGCTGGGGCTTGGGATTTGGCTGGCCTTTACCGACACGACCATCGGGCGTAGCGGACGTTGGGTTGGGCTCGAGAATTTTGAGTTCATGATGGAAGACCCCATTTTTTGGAATGCGGTCTTTTTCAGTGTTTTCTACACGGGCGTCGCCACCATTGGAAAATTCGCACTCGGGCTTTGGTTGGCGCTGCTGTTGAACAATCATTTGCCCTTCAAATCGCTGCTGCGCGCCATCATCCTGCTGCCCTGGATTGTGCCGACGGTGCTGACGGCAATTGCCTTCTGGTGGATCTATAACCCACAATTTTCTGTTATCTCCTGGATGCTGATCGAACTTGGCTTGCGCGATACCAATGTTGATTTCATCAATACCGCTTGGCCCGCACGTTGGTCCTTGATTGCAGCAAATATCTGGCGCGGCATTCCCTTTGTGGCGATTTCGTTGCTGGCGGGTTTGCAGACCATTTCGCCTTCGCTTTATGAGGCGGCGCTTTTGGATGGCTCAACCGCCTGGCAGCGCTTCCGCTACATCACCTTCCCGATGCTGCTGCCGATCTTGGCGATTGTCATGACCTTCAGCATCATTTTCACCTTCACGGATTTCCAGCTTGTCTATGCCATCACGCGCGGCGGGCCGGTGAATTCAACGCATCTGCTCGCAACGCTGGCCTTCCAGCGCGGCATTCCCGCGGGGCAATTGGGCGAAGGCGCCGCCATTGCGGTTTCCATGATCCCCTTCCTCGTCTTCGCGACGCTCTTTAGCTATTTCGCGCTCGCGCGGCGCAAATGGCAGCAGGGTGAGAGCAATGATTGAAGCCGGGAGCATCAAGCAATGAGCGCCACAACCCAAGCGGAAGAAACCCAAGCAAGCGCCGCCCCGCCATCTGAAGCTATGGCCTGGGACAGCAAGGCACGGCGGATGGTCACCATCTATCTGCCGCTTGCGTGCTTTCTGATCATCCTGCTTTTCCCCTTCTATTGGATGACGATCACCGCCTTCAAACCGAATGCGGAGCTTTACGATTACAAGACGCATAATCCGTTTTGGATCACGTCACCGACGCTGGATCACATCCGACTGCTGCTATTCGATACGGCCTATCCCAGATGGCTGATGACGACGATGATGGTCGCGGTTGGCGCCACCATTCTGTCCCTGGTCAGCTCAACCCTGGCGGCCTATGCCATTCAGCGATTGCGCTTCAAAGGCAGCCAATATGTTGGGCTTGGGATTTATCTGGCCTATCTGGTGCCGCCTTCCATCCTGTTCATCCCGCTGGCCACCATGGTGTTCCAACTTGGGCTGTTTGACACACCCTTTGCGCTGATCCTGGTCTATCCAACCTTCCTGGTGCCCTTCTGCACCTGGCTGTTGATCGGCTATTTCAAGTCCATTCCCTATGAGCTTGAAGAATGCGCGCTGATTGATGGCGCCACACGGCTACAAATCCTGCGTCAGATCACCCTGCCACTCGCGGTGCCGGGACTGATCAGCGCGGGCATTTTCTCCTTCACGCTGTCCTGGAATGAATTCATCTACGCGCTCGCCTTCATTCAATCGAGCGAGAACAAGACAGTGCCGGTCGCGATCCTGACCGAATTGGTAACAGGCGATGTCTATCAATGGGGCGCGCTGATGGCGGGCTCACTTTTGGGGTCGCTACCGGTTGCGATCTTCTATTCCTTCTTCGTGGATTACTACGTTTCCTCCCTGACCGGCGCGGTCAAGGAATAAGCCAACAAAGGACCTCTCACATGGCGAAATTCACCATCCTGACGCCCGCGGCGGCGTCCTTCACCACCTCTGGCGGCGGCTATGATTATGAGCTTGAGGCGCTGGATGGCATGGGCGTTGAGATCATCGAATGTCAACCGACCGAAAAGGATTTTATCGCCAAGGCCGGGCAGGCGGATGCGGTTTATGCCAAGGGCATGCAATTCAATGCCAAGATGATCAAGGCGCTGAAGAAGTGCCGCATCATCGCGCTTGGTTCCGTGGGCGTTGACTATGTGGATGTGGCGGCGGCGACCGCGCAGGGGATTCCGGTCACGAATTGCCCCGATACCTTCATCGAAGAAGTGGCGGATCACGCCATGATGCTGCTGCTGGCCACGCATCGGCGCTGCATCGAACAGGATCGCATGGTGCGTGAAGGCCGTTGGGGTGAAGGGCGCCCGCAATTGCTGCAAATCCCGCGCCTGATGGGCCAAACCATGGGCTTTATCGGCTTTGGTCGTGTGGCGCGCGCCACCGCTATTCGCGCCCGCGCCTTTGGGCTGCACATGAAGGCTTTTGATCCCTTCGTGGAAGAACTGACCATGTCCGCGCTTGGCGTGGAGCCAGCCAGCCTTTCTGATCTGCTTGCGACGTCTGATTTCGTGTCCATGCATTTGCCGGATACCCCCGAAACGCGTGGCTTCTTCAAGGAAAAGCACTTCAAGCAGATGAAGAAGAATGCGCTCTTCATCACCACGGGCCGTGGCCCGACAGTGGAAGAAGCCGGGCTGATCAAGGCGCTGCAAAAGGGTTGGATCGCGGGGGCCGGCATTGACGTGTTCGAAATCGAACCGACCAAGGCAGATAATCCGCTGCACAAGATGCAGAATGTGATTCTCTCCCCGCACAATGCCTCCGCTTCCGCGCGGTTTGATCCGGCGCGCAAGCGTCGTGTGGGGCAGAATGTCGCGTTGGTGCTTTCGGGCCGTTGGCCGCTTTCCTGCGTGAACCCGACTGTGCTGACGGATTCCAAGCTGAAGCGTTGGCAGCCCTATTCCATGGAACGCGGGCCGAATTCGTAACAGCCGAAGGCGCATCACATGTCTGAAACTGAAAACCCCGTTCTTCTCACGCGGGAAGGGCCGGTGGTGCGCCTGACACTCAATCGGCCGCATCGGCGCAACGCCATGTCGGCTGCCATGGGTGTTGCCTTGGATTCCGCACTTGATGCGCTGGAAAAAGACAGCACGGCGCGCATCATCATCTTCTCCGGCGCTGGCGGGCATTTCTGCGCTGGGCTTGATCTGACCGAGGTTGGCTCTCAAGGGACCGAGGCGGAAAGGCTGGCCGCCGCGCAACAACGCAACCACGCCACGGGGCAACGCTTCGTCAGGCTGTGCAATCTGCCGCAGGTGGTGATTGCGGCGGTGCAGGGCTCAGCCCATGCCGGCGGGCTCGGCTGGCTTTGCGCGGCCGATATCGCGATTGCCACGGCTGATGCGCGCTTCGCCGCGCCGGAAGCCAAGCGCGGCCTGGTGCCAGCCCAAATCCTGCCCTGGATGGTGCGCCGCATGGGCCGCAGCAATGCCGCGCGCATGGTGCTGCAAGGCAATGTGATTGACGCGCCTGAAGCCGCGCGCATTGGCCTGGTGCATCAACTCGTCGCCGATGCGGCGGCGTTGGAAGCGGCGGTGCAGGCGGTGATTGCGGATTGCCGGCAGGGCGCGCCGCAAGCCTTGGCTGAAACCAAGAAGCTGATCGCGGCGCTGGGCCCGCTTTCGCCCGATGGCTATGCGGAAGCAGGGGCGCTCGCTTTTGCGCGCTGTGCCTCAGGCGATGAAGCGCGCGAAGGCATTGCTGCCTTCAAGGAAAAGCGCCCCCCTAGCTGGGCTTCCTGAGCGTTAGCCCAACCAGTGCCGAGACCAGCAAAAGCTGCGCTGCCATCAGTATTTGCGGCAAGGCCCAGCTTCCGGTCAGGCTGACCAGCGTCGCGAAAATCGAAGGCCCGGCAACATAGCCGAGAAAGACGAAAATCGTCGAACCCGCTGTTGCATCCGCAACCTTGCCGGGGGGCGCAAGCCGCGCGACTTCCGCCAGCGAAATGCCATTCCAGGAAGCGCCGAAAAACCCCGTCAGCGCGCATATCAGCGCGAGCGGCCAGAAGCCGGCATCGGCGGGCAGCAGTGCCAAGGCCAGGATAGCGCCGCC
This sequence comes from Roseomonas sp., assembly GCA_020249265.1. GTDB lineage: Bacteria > Pseudomonadota > Alphaproteobacteria > Acetobacterales > Acetobacteraceae > Neoroseomonas. The sequence goes on along the minus strand of JADCGA010000046.1, from coordinate 1,003 downwards.
CGCCACAAAACCCTGCGCCACCAGATTGCCGAGTGCGTTGCCGGTGCGATCCGCCACCCAACCCAGCAGAATGCGCGCCACCACGCCTGCGAATTGCATGGCGGCAAAAACACTACCCGCCAGCACCAGATCAAAGCCGCGCTTTTCCACAAGCCAAGTGACGGTGAAGGAAAACAGGCAGCCCTGACAAATGGCGAAGGAAACCGAAAGTGCTGTGACGCGCCTCAGCACTGGGTTCTGTTTGAAAGTCGCCAACGGCGCGCTGATGGCGCGCGCCGAAAAAATATCATTGAAGCGCAACCGCTGCGCGCGATTGCGCTCCGCATCGAAAGCTGGGCGCAGCTGTTGGATCACCAGAATGGCCAGCACCCCCACACCAAAGGCCAGCATCAGCGCCGCCGGCCAGCCATAGGCCAGCGCAACCGGGGCCGCGATCAACCCCGCCAGCGCGCCACCCGCCGGCGCGCCCGCCTGCTTGATGGAAAAAATCAGCGAACGATGCTGGGGCGGCGCGGTGGCCGCCAACATGCGGCTGCCGGCGGGCGGTGTTGGCCCATAGCCAAGCCCGAGCATAAAAGCCGCCAGGAATATCGCCCAAGCCTGACCAAGGCTTGCCACTAGCAGCGCCGTCACGGCCATGGCCGTGCCCAATTGCAGCATCCGCACCGGCCCCATGCGCGCCAGGAAAACGCCGCCGACCATCAGGTAAAGTACGGTCGCCAAGGCTGTCAGCGATGAAAGATTGCCCACGCGTTCCGGTGCCAGCCCGGTACTTGCCAACATCAGTGGCGCAAGCACCGGCAGGCTTTGGCCCATGAAGGACGCGACCAATTGCATGAGCATGGTGGCGCCAAGGGCGGAAAGCCAGAACTGGCTCGGTTTATTTGAACATTTCCTGGGCGTTTCCTAAGTGGCTTCCTGCCTTGGTTAGGCCGCCATCGGGATTGATGGCCGCACGTTGAAATAGGCCTCGTCCGGCGTCTGCCGGTCAAGGCTCGAATGG
>JADCGA010000045.1 GCA_020249265.1 Roseomonas sp. | reverse complement strand
GTGCTCGATGACTACCTTGAGGGCTACAACACCAAGCGGCCCCATCAGGGGCGCGGCATGAATGGGCGCACACCCATCCGCGCATTCACAGAGGGCATGCCAAAAACCAGCAACACGGAGGTGACCAGCCAGACAAAAACTACCAAACTCACAGCCGCCTGAGGCCTGCTTCAAATGCGGTCACTGTCAGGGGAATATCGTAGGTGTACATGAGGTGAGATCGACCATCAGCTATTCTCCTCTGTGTTTTTCAAGGTATAGGGCAGAAGCGTTGGGCATGGTAGGAAAACATCCACGAGACGAAGAAAAACCAAAGCGGAATCCAAAGGAAAAGTCGCCCCTTCATTGCCCCGATCCATTGTTCTTTCGTAAGAATAACCCACTCATCGTTTAGTTCACTCGGGGGGTACTTGGGTACGAAAGTCAATCGCATTCCAAACTTCCATAGGAGAAAATCTACTATATTGTAGAAGACGCCAATATTAAGCCAAAAAATAACAATGTAAACAAATACATAATAGAAAAGATTTTCTTGGAATTGAGATACAATAACCAAAAGAGGCGCAAAAAAACCACATGTCCAAGCTGTCGAAAGCACATAAATCAAAATCGTGACAGTTAAGCCAACGCCAAACCGAATAATCCTCAACTGGGAGTCAGAGACTTGCCGATTCAATGCAGTATTCCCGTCCATGTTTTTGGGCCTTACATTCCAACGCCCATCCCCATCCTCACCTCTCCCGCATGGCATCATGCCGCATGCGCAGCAGCGGTGAAAGCAGAAACTCAATCACCCGCCGCCGGTCCGTCAGTATCTCCACCGTCGCATTCATCCCAGCCCCCAGCGCCACCTCCCGGCCGTCAATCCGCATCACATGCTGCTTCAGCCGAATGCGCGCGGCATAAACCAGGCCCTTCTTTTCATCCTGGATCGCGTCGTTTGAGACATGCACAACCTCCCCCTCCACCAGCCCGTAGCGCGTAAAGGTAAAAGTCTCGATCTTGATCTGCGCCAATTGGCCCGGGCGCACAAAGCCAATGTCGCGGTTCGCGACCATCGCCTCAATCTCAAGCCCCTCATCCAGCGGCACCACCACCATCAAATTCTGCGCCGCGGTCACCACACCGCCCAGAGTGTTCACCGCCAATTGCTGCACCGTGCCATCAATCGGCGCGGTCAGGGTCTGCAGGGAATGGCGCTGGTCGGCCTTGATCACTTCCTGCTGCAGCGAAACAACGCGCCGTTCCGTCTCGGCCAATTCGCTCGCCTTGCCGCGACGGAATTCCGCCTCCACGCTGCGTCTTTGGCTTTCCAGCGAGAGGGTCGCGGCTTCAATCTCCGCCACGCGGTGGCGTTGAATGATCCGGTCCTGTTCGCTTTCCACCAATTGCTGCTGCACTTCCAGGAAAGTCAGGCGAGACCCAAAGCCCTGATTGGCCAGGGTTTGCCGCGCCACCACCCGTTCCGCCAGCAATGGTATGGCCTGATCCAGCCGAGAAATCACCGCCTCAGCCGCCGCGCGTTCGGCCTGCTTGCGGCGGATTTCGTCTTCAAGCTGGGCTTGCTTCGCTTCCTGTTCCAGCGCTTCGCTTTCCAGCAAATCCCGCGTCACGCGCACCAGCGCGGCATCCGCACCAGCAGGCGGGGCAAAGGCGGCAAGGGCTCCGGCAGCCTTGGGGGCGGCCAGCAAGGCGCGCAGGCGGGCCACGGAAACCTGCGCAGACATCAATTCCTGCGCCAGCCTCTCGCGCTCTGCCCCCGTGGTGGTGAGGTCCAGTTCAATCAGCACATCGCCCGCACGCACCTGCGTGCCGTCCCGCACCAGAATGGCGCGCACAATGCCGGGTTCGGCGGCCTGCACCACCTTGCTGCGGCCTGAGACAATGGTGCGGCCTTCTGCCACGGCGGTGACATCCGTAAAGCCAAGCCAGGCCCAGATGATCGCCACCAGCAGCAGCGCCGTGAGCAGCCAGGCCAGGGCGCGAGAGGCCGGGTGGGGCGGGGTTTCCACCACCTCCAACGCCGCTGGCAGAAAGGCAAGTTCGGAACGATTGCGCGCCACCTTGGGGCGCAGGCGTTCAAGCGCCACGGCTTCGCGGAGGACTGTCAGCGCCCTCATCCCTGCACCAGCCCCAATTGATGCCGCCAGAGCGCGGCGTAGCGCCCGCCCCGACGCAGCAATTCATCATGCGTGCCGTCTTCCACAATGCGGCCGCGTTCAACGGTGATGATGCGGTCCGCCTGCCGCACTGCGGCCAGACGGTGGGCGATGATGATCACCGTGCGGCCTTGGCAAATGCCGCGCATGTTTTCCTGCACCAGGCGTTCGCTTTCATAATCCAGGGCTGATGTCGCCTCATCTAGGATTAGGATGCGCGGATTGGTGATGAGTGCGCGCGCAATGGCAATGCGCTGCCTTTGCCCGCCGGAAAGCGTGCCGCCCCTTTCGCTGACCACCGTGTCATAGCCCAGCGGCAATTCCGTGATGAATTCATGCGCGCCTGCCAAGCGCGCGGCCTGGATCACGGCTTCCATGGAAAGGCCGGGATCACTGAGGGCGATATTCTCGCGCAGGGTCCGATTGAACAGTACGCTTTCCTGCAGCACCACGCCCACCTGCCGCCGCAGCGATGCGGGGTCCACCAGCGCCAAATCCACACCATCCACGCTGATGCGCCCAGATTCCGGCACGTACAGCCGTTGGATGAGTTTGGTTAGCGTGCTTTTGCCAGAGCCGGAGGCGCCGACAATGCCCAGCACCTGACCGGCGGGGATATCGAGTGCGACATCTTCCAGCACGCGTGCCGCATCGGGGCGATAGCGGAAGGAAAGATGTTCCAGCGTCACGCGGCCTTGGATAAGTGGCAGCCCGCCGCGGCCACTGCCTGCCTGGGGTTCGCCGGGTGTGTTAAGGATATCGCCCATACGGTCAATCGAAATGCGGAATTGCTGAAAATCCTGCCAGAGTTGCGAAAGCCGAAGCACCGGCGCGGCTAGCCTGCCCGCCAGCATATTGACTGCGACCAATTCACCGACCGTGAGGTGCCCATCCATCACCTGGCGCGCGCCGATCCAAAGGATCACGGCCATGCTGAGTTTATTCACGAACTGCACGGCCTGGCCCGCCCAATTGGCCAGGTTCACCACACGAAAGCTGGCATTCACATAACCCGCGATCTGTTCTTCCCAGCGGCGCTGCATGCGCGGTTCCACCGCCATGGCCTTGATGGTTTCAATGCCGCCAACACTTTCAGTGAGAAAGGCCTGATTATCCGCGCCGCGATCAAACTTCTCGTCCAACCGGCGGCGCAGGATGGGCGTGACCACTACGGATATGGCGATATAGATCGGGATGGTCAGCACGGCGATCGCCGTCAGCATTGGGCTGTAGAGCAGCATGATCCCGATAAAGACAATGGCAAAGAGCAGATCGAGGCCGGAGGTGAGCGCGGACCCGGTCAGGAATTGGCGGACGTTTTCCAATTCCCGCGCCCGCGCCACCGTGTCACCCACGCGGCGCGCCTGAAAATACGGCAATGGCAGGTTCATGGCGTGTTGGAAAAACCGCGCGCCGAGTTCAACATCTACGCGGCTGGTGGTGTGGCTGAGCAAATAGGTGCGGAGCCCACTCAGCGCTGTTTCGAAGAAGGTGGCGATGATCAGGCCGATCAGGAGAACATCCAGCGTCGAAAGGCCGCGATGGACCAGCACCTTGTCTACAATGACCTGAAAGAATAGCGGCGTGATCAGGCCGATCAGTTGCAGGATGAAGGACGCCAGCAGCACTTCGCCGAAAAGCTGGCGATAACGCACCAAGCTTGGAATGAACCAGGTGATGTCGAATTTGCGCAGCGCCCCCGCGATGCTGGCGCGCGTAGCGACGAGGATCAATACGCCGGTCCAGCGTTCTTCAAGTTCTGGCCGCGTGGCCATGATAGGGCGGCCAGAGGCAGGGTCATGCAGCAGCGCCTTATCACCTTCGACCTTGGCGATGATGAACCAGGAACCATCCCGCGCCGCGGCGATGGCGGGCAGAGCGATCTTGCCAAGCCTGTCCCAGTTGGAATCAACCTGCCGCGCCTTGAGGCCCGATTGCTTGGCCGCGCGCAGTAGGTTGATCGTGTCAATCTCGCCAACATCCGGCGCAAAACGATGCGCGAGGTTTGAGACATCCGCGGGCTCACCATGATAGCGCAGCAGAAGTGCCAAGCAGGCGAGCCCGGAACCAGGCTGACGCCCGGTATCTTCAATCGATGGGCTTGAGGGTGTTTCTGGCGTCACGCCATCAAGTCGCGGAGTGCAGCCAACCTGCTAATCGCCCTGATCCGCCGAGGCCTCAGTTCTCTAATAGCACCGCCATCAATGGCCACTCCATAAACAAACTGGGCAGCAAACGAAGGACAACATTGTGAACATTTATCACCATTCATTGAACTTCCGCCCCCAACACTTCTCCATTTGCCTTTAATAGTACTGAACATCGCAAACTTAGCAATTGCTTTCTCTCGGCATGGCCAAACGTCATTGCCAAGCCGCGGCGATGGCGGTGTTCAGCAGGGTTTGCTGCTCGGTGGTCAGATTGGTCTGACCAGCAGGCGGCGGTGCCATGGTCGCCATAGCCTGCACCAGGGCCTCCACACGTGCCTCTGTCATCACGCGACCGTCACCCGCGACGAAGCTATCGAGCCGTGATGCAGTACCAGCAGTACCAGTGTTGTACCATCCAAGCACTCGGCTACTGTCAGTGGTACCAACAATACTGAGCAGAAGATCATTGCCGGAGCGCTGCAGCCACAACTGATTGCGGGTAACATCGGCACCAAGCAAAAGCCGATCCGTCGCCACCAGGTAATCAGCCGAAGCGTTATCCAGCCGGTCCGCCCCACCACCGCGACTGAGACGATAATCATCGCTCCCAAGACCACCGCTCAGGCTGTCATTGCCAAGACCGCCATCCAGCCTGTCGTTCCCAGCACCACCGGCCAGGCTGTCATGACCATCACCACCCGCCAGGCTGTCATTGCCAAGACCGCCATCCAGCAGGTCATTCCCAGCGCCGCCGCTCAGGCTGTCATTGCCATCCTCGCCATAAGCAACGTCATCGCCATCACCACCGGCAACACTGTCATCGCCAACACCGCCATACAG
>JADCGA010000044.1 GCA_020249265.1 Roseomonas sp. | reverse complement strand
TTACGATCGCATTTTCCGAGCCGCCAAGTGTCGCCACTTGGCTTGAAAATGCCCGTTGTTACGATCGCATTTTCCGAGCCGCCAAGTGTCGCCACTTGGCTTGAAAATGCTCAGCCCTTCATCCGCGCCACGGTGGCCGTGGTGCTATTGCCCGGCAGCAATTGCGCCAAGCGCACCTGCCCGCCATAGCCCTGCACAATCTCGGCCCCCACCACGGTATCCACGGTGTAATCGGCGCCTTTCACCAGCACTTCGGGCTGAAACAGCCGGATCAATTCCAGCGGCGTTTCCTCATCAAAGACCGTGACGCAATCCACCGTCGCCAAAGAAGCCAATACAGCCGCGCGCGCGGCTTCATTCTGAATGGGCCGCGCCGGGCCCTTCAGGCGCTTCACACTGTCATCACTGTTCAGGCCAACCACCAGGCGGTCACACCAGGACCGGGACTGTTCCAGCAAATGCACATGCCCGGGGTGCAGAAGATCAAAGCAGCCATTGGTGAAGCCCACGCGCCAGCCGCGCCGGCGCCAGCGTTCCACCTGCTCCAAGGCGGCAGAACGAGACATCACCTTCCGCAAGGCGCCACGTTCGGGGCCGAGCGCTTCCAGAATTTCCTCTTCCCGCGTGACCGCCGTGCCAACCTTGCCCACCGCAATACCGGCGGCGATATTGGCCAGCCGCACGGCGACAGGCAGGGATAATTTCGCGCCAAGCCCGGCAGCGATGGTGGCAACAACCGTATCGCCCGCGCCAGACACATCCTGCACTTCGGCGGCTTCCGCCGGGAAATGATGCAGCTTGTCGCCATCAAGCAGGGTCATGCCGTCTTCGCTGCGCGTCACCAGCACGGCGCCAAAGCCATGTGCATCGCGCAGCGCCCGTAGGGCGGCGATGATGTTTTCTTCCGTATCCACCGCCATGCCGGTGGCTTCGGCCAATTCGGCGCGGTTTGGTGTTACCAGATCAGCCCCGGCATAGCGGCTGTAATCGCGCCCTTTGGGGTCCACCACCACGCGCCGGCCCGCCGCCCGCGCCGCCTGGATCAGCCGCGCCGCTGTATCGCCCACCAGCACGCCCTTGCCGTAATCGGACAGCACCATCACCGTGGTGGCGGCTGCAGCATCGCCCGCAATCCGCACCAGCCGATCGGCCAGGCGCTGCTGGATTGGCGCCACCTGTTCATGATCCGCGCGCAGCATGTGCTGGCCATTGGCCAGGAAGCGGGTTTTGGTCGTGGTGACGCGCCCGGTTTGCACCAGCAACCAGGGCTCAACCCCCGGCTGGCCACCGATCAGCCCGGTCAGGTCACTGCCGGCCTGGTCATCGCCAACCACGGAAACAAAGGCCACGGCGGCGCCAAGTGCCGTCAGGTTACGCACCACATTCCCGGCACCGCCCGGCATGGCGATTTCGCGTTCCACGGTCAGCACCGGCACCGGCGCTTCTGGGCTGATGCGCTGCGCTCGGCCATAAACATAGCGGTCCAGCATGGCATCGCCCACCACCAGCGCCGAAGCATGGCGGAGCTGCCGCGCTGCAGCCATCAATTCAGCGACAGAGATTTCAGCCAATGGCCGATCCATGAGGGACGCCTTTCTTACAGTTTTGCGTAACCCAGGCACGGGGTAGGACGCAAGCGGTCAATGGCAACTCACGCCCCCGCCAAGGTAAGCCCTTCGATCCTGAGCGTCGGGCAATCCATCCCGCGCCGAAACACCAGATCATTGGCGGCGGTCAGGTTCAGGAAAATCTGCTTCAGATTGCCGGCCACCGTGATTTCACTCACCGCTTCCGCCAGCACCCCGTCCCGGATCATAAAGCCCGCCGCGCCGCGGCTGTAATCGCCCGTCACGCCATTGACACCCATGCCGATCAATTCCGTGACGTAGAGCCCTTCCTTGATATCGGCCATAAGCTCAGCCGGGCTGAGCCCACCAGGGGAAAGCCAAAGGTTGCTCGGCGCCGGGCCGGGCGGGCCACCCGTGCCCCGGCTGGCATGGCCGGTGGAAGTCAGGCCCAATTGCCGGGCGCTCCGCCAATCCATCACCCAGCTTGTCAGCACGCCATCCCGCACCAGGGCCCGCGCCTCACCCGGCATACCTTCCCCATCAAAGGGGCGTGAACGCAGGCCGCGCGGGCGCGTTGGGTCGTCATGCACGGTCAAGCCCGCAGCCAGCACCTGCTGGCCCATGGAATCCTTCAAGAAAGACGTGCCCCGCGCCACCGCCGCGCCATTAATGGCCCCCAGCAAATGCCCGAGCATGGAACCGGAAACGCGCGGGTCCAAAACCACCGGAATACGCGCGGTCTTGGCACGCACCGGGTTCAACCGGCGCACCGCCTTTTCCGCCGCCACGCGCCCAACCAAGGCGGGGTCCGGCAGATCGGCCAGATAGACCGATTGCCAGTAATCATAATCCCGCTCCATCCCCGTGCCCTCACCGGCGACGGCGGTTGCGGAAATGCCATGGGATGTGCGCGCATATTGCCCGGCGAAACCATTGGACGAAACCAGCGCAATCTCGGTCCGCCCCCAGCCTGCGCCGGCCCCTTCGCTATTGGTGATGCCCTTCACCGCCAGCGCCGCTTCTTCCGCCGCCGCGGCGCGGGCGAGTAGGGCCTCGGCGCTGGGCTCGTTCGGGTCTTCCAAATCAAGCGGGCGGGCGGGGATGGCGACCGCCTCCGGCAGGCCGGCGAACGGGTCTTCCGGCACCACGCGCGCCATGGCCACGGCGCGTTCCGCGAGTGCCGCAAAACCCTTCGGGTCAGGTTCCGTGGAAGCCACAATCGCCTGGCGCTTGCCGACAAAAACACGCAAGCCAAGATCGAGACTTTCGGAGCGTTCCAGCTTTTCAATCGCCCCCAGGCGCCGATCCACGGAAAGCGAGGTTGAGGCAACCAGCAGCGCATCCGCCGCATCCGCCCCCGCCGCGCGCGCGGTCTTGATCAGATCAGCAAGCGCATCCAGCCGGTTCATGCCGCCAAACGCTCCATGATTGTGGCAACGGAGGGCACCTCGCCCGATGGCCCCATCACCGCCAGCGTCGGGCGTTGGCGGAAGGCATGCGCGGCGGCTTGCTGCACCTGTTCCACGGTGACCGAGGCGATGCGCTGTTTGGTTTCCTCAATCGGGATCACACGGCCATGCACCTGCAATTGCCGCGCAAGCTGTTCACAGCGGCTGCCGGTAGATTCCAAAGACATCAGCAAGGAAGCGCGAAGCTGCGCCTTGGCGCGGGCCAATTCATCCTCGGTCACGTCGTGCTGCACTTTCAGCAATTCCTCAAGCGTCACGGGCATCAATTCCGCCGCTTCCTTTTCCCCCGTGCCGGCATAAATCTGGAACAAGCCGCCATCCTTGAAGGGCGAAGCAAAGGCATAGATGGAATAAACCAAGCCACGCTTTTCACGGATTTCCTGGAACAGGCGCGACGACATGCCACCACCCAAAAGCGTGCCCAACACCTGAGTCGGCCAATGCATCGGGTCCAGATAGGGGACGGAAGGAAAGCCAAGCACAATATGCACCTGGTCCAATTCGCGTTCCTCGCGGAACTCGCCGCCGGCATAGCGCGCGGCTTCCGGGGTTGCGATATCCACCTTGGGCAGATCGGCGAAATGCTTGCCGACCAGGTCAAGCAGCGTATCATGATCCAGCGCGCCCGCGCCGGCGACAACCATTGATGAAGGCCCGTAATTGCGGCCCATATAGCCCCTGAGCGCATTGCGCGTCATGGCTTTGATTGACCCTTCCGTGCCCAGCACGGGCCTTCCCATGGGCTGATCCGGAAACGCCGTGGTTTGGAAATGGTCGAACACAATATCATCCGGCGTATCATTCGCTTGGCCGATTTCCTGCAAAATCACGCCGCGTTCGCGTTCCACTTCCTCAGGCTCAAAGGTTGAATGCGTCAGAATATCGCCGATGATATCAACGGCCAGCGCCGTGTCTTCCTTCAGCACCTTGGCGTAATAAGCGGTTTGTTCGCGCGCGGTATAGGCATTCAAATGCCCGCCGACATTTTCAATCTCCCGCGCAATCGCCGCCGCATCGCGCCGCGCCGTGCCCTTGAAGGCCATATGTTCCAGGAAGTGGGAGACGCCATTGTCTTCCGGCGTTTCATGCCGCGTGCCGACAGCAACATAGGCGCCGAAGGAAACGGTTTCCACGCGCGGCATGTTTTCGGAAACAACGGTCAGGCCATTGGCAAGGCGGGTCACGCGGACGGCTTCGGTCATGGGTGGGTTTATCTTTTCAAGCTGCATTACGACGGGCATGGGCACGAACCGCGGCTTCCACCGTGCCGAGGTCATCGGCCAGGGTGGAAAAGCGTTCTTCCCGATCATATAGGTCGGCGAGCCGCGCGGGCAGAGGGGGGCGCAGCCCCGTGGCGCGTTCAACCGCATCGGGGAATTTCGCCGGATGCGCGGTGGCGGCCACCACCACGGGGATGGCAGGGTCTTCCGGCGCCAAGGCGCGCGCGGCGGCTGTGCCAACTGCCGTGTGCGGGTCCGCCAAATACCCCGCCGCCTGATGCAGATGGCGGATTTCGGCGAGTGTCCCGGCATCATCCAAGGTGAAGCCGGCGAATAGCTTGGTCGCTTCCCGCCACGCTGCATCCGCAATGGGCATCCGCCCTTCGGCGCGGAAGCGGCGCATGGCTTCCGCCGTGATGGCACCATCGCGGCCCTGCAATTCGAACAGCAGGCGTTCGAAATTGGAGGAAACCTGAATATCCATGGATGGTGAAAGCGAAGGTTCAACCGGGCGCGCTGTCATGTCATTGGTCGCCAGAAACCGCGCCAGGATGTCATTGCGGTTCGACCCCACGATCAGCTTCGCCACCGGCAGACCCATGCGCATCGCGGCCCAGGCGGCCAGCACATTGCCGAAATTGCCGGTGGGCACGCTGAACGCGACCGGGCGATCAGGTGCGCCAAGCGCCAAGGCTGCTGCGACATAATAGGGGATTTGCGCCGCAATCCGCGCCCAGTTGATCGAATTCACCGCCGAAAGCCGCATTTCCTGGCGGAAGGGCGCATCATTGAACATGGCCTTGACCAAATCCTGGCAGGCATCGAAATCGCCCTTGATCGCGATATTGCTGACATTTTGCGCCAGCACGCTGGTCATTTGCCGGCGTTGCACTTCGCTGGTGCGGCCTTCGGGATGCAGGATGACGATATCAACAGCCGCGCGATCCCGGCAGGCTTCAATGGCCGCCGAGCCTGTATCGCCTGACGTCGCGCCAACAATCGTCACACGCTCCTCGCGTTTGGTCAGCACATGATCGAACAGGGGCCCCAGCAATTGCAGCGCCATATCCTTGAAGGCGAGGGTCGGGCCATGGAACAGCTCCAGCGCAAAACACCGCTGGTCAAGCTGGACCAGCGGCACAATGGCCGGATGGCCAAACCCCGCATAGGCTTCCTGGCACAGCTTATCGAGCGGCAGGCTGGGCCCGGCAAACAACCCAATGATACGCGCGGCCAACTCGGGATAGGAAAGCCCGCGCATGGCGCGCCATTCGGCAGGCGAAAGCTCTGGCCAATGGCGCGGCACGAAAAGCCCGCCATCCTCAGCGAGGCCAGCCAGCAATACGCCTTCAAAATCCCGGGCCGGCGCCTGCCCGCGTGTTGAGATGTACTCCATGGACGGGAGACATAAAGGGTGCGGCGGGAAAGCGCGAGGGTCCTTCAGGCCGCCTGAAGCGCCGCCCAGCTTTCACCCGTAGCGCGCGGGGTATCTGTTACGTGATGCGGTTCAAGGCGCATTTCGAATAGCGGCCAAGCTTCGCCTTCCTCTCGCTTGCGCGCCACCATACGAAACAGCTTTTCCATATCCGGCTTCAGGCTTGGCACGCGCTGCGCAACAATGGCAACGGTCGCCAGCCGGACCTGGCTTTCTGCCCAGCCGCCCAGCGTCTGCTTATTGTTCTCCCACCGGGAAAGAGACGCGGGGTCGAGCTTCAACGCCTCAGCAAAATCCTTGGCCGACATGCCGATGACCTTGCGCATGAAACGCACCTCACTGCCGGTCAGTTCCACCGGCAGCAAGGCGCGCGCGACCGCAACGGCAGCCGCCAGGCCTTCAAGATCAGGGACCGAAACGCCAAGCACATTGCCGGCCGCGTCAGAATGTTCCTCGGCCGCGTTGATGAGCACGACCGGATAGGGCAGGCCGAGGCCCCTTTCCTCATATCGTGGCAATACGCGCCGCATGGCATTCTCTCCCTTTCATGTGATCACAGTAACAACAAGGACATCCGGCGCGATCGGGGTGATCACGACGGTGAAGGCGAAACCATCCTCATCCTGGCCGGCAAGCTGCCAACGCTCTTGCCCGTCCGCTTGCATATCAAGGCCGGTGACGCGGCCCCGCCTGATCACACGTTCCGAATCCAATTTCGAAACACCGCGTTCATACGCGCGCTCAGTGGCGTGGCGGCTCCAGACAATGGCAGCACCTTGCGCCAGCAAAACGCCGAGGGAGGCGCTCTCCTTACTCCGAAACATGTTGCACCCTGAGAACTCCCCGGGGGAATTGGATACGGAAAACTTGACGCTATGTCAAGATTAGAATCGCCCTGGGCTATCGGAACTGGGGCTACGGCGCCTGGTCAAAGCGGGCACCAAGGAGGGTCGTCTCCGCTAAACCGCCCCCGCCCCGCCCAGAATAACAGTGCTCTGCGCCGACAGCACGCCGCCATTGCCATGCACAATGGCGGTATCGTGCTTTTGCACTTGCCGCGCGCCGCATTCGCCGCGGATTTGCCGCACCGCTTCAATCAGCAAGTAAAGCCCGTACATGCCCGGATGGCAGTAAGACAAACCCCCGCCATTGGTATTCACCGGCAAGGCACCCCCCGGCGCGATGCGCCCATTGGCAACAAACGCGCCGCCTTCGCCCTTTTTGCAAAAGCCCAGATCTTCCAGGAACAGGATGGTATTGATGGTAAACGCATCATACAGATGCGCCATATCCATATCCTTGGGCCCAAGTCCCGCCGCGTGATAGGCGCGCGCGCCGGACGCAATCGCCCCCGTCCGCGTCAAATCCGGCATATTTGAAATGCTCGCATGGGTGATGCTGGTCCCGGTCCCCAGCACATAGACCGGCGGCTTCTTCAGCGCCTCGGCCCGCGCGGCAGAAGTCAGCACAATCGCGCCCCCGCCATCCGTCACCAGGCAGCAATCGCGCACGGTGAAGGGGTAGGACACCATCTTCGCCCCCAGCACGCCCGCGATATCCAGCGGCCTTTGATCGAATGCAACGGGATTGAGCTGCGCCCAGCGTCGCGCCGCCACCGCCACTTCCGCCAATTGTTCCCGCGTTGTGCCGTATTCATGCATGTGCCGGTTGGCCGCCATGGCATAGGCGGTGGAAGGCATGAAGGGTTTGAAGGGCGTCCCATAAGGGTTGAATTCGCGGGGCGACGCATTTTTCCGCCCCGCTGATCGCTGCGTGCTGCCATAAGCAACAACCGCCACGGAACAAAGCCCCGCTTCAATCGCAGCCTGCGCATGCGCCACGTGAATTTCAAAGGATGATCCACCGACAATGGTGGAATCCACATAAGCATCCGGCTTTTTCAGATATTCCGCCAAGGACATGGCGGAGGTCCGCGCCTGGGTGGTGGCACAAAAAAGCCCATCCACATCGGCAAGCGTCAGCCCCGCATCCGCCAGTGCCCGCACTGTCCCCTGCGCCATCAGATCAATCACCGACATATCAGCCGCAACGCTGCCGATATCCGATTCCGCCGCGCCCACAATGGCAACACTGCCGCGCTTCATGCTGCCCATCGCCCTAGCCCCCCAACGCCGTGAAGACGGGAATGGGCGCTTCATCATCACCCTGATGATGCGTGCGGAAGGTCACGCGCATGCCGATTTTCACCGCCATCGGGTCAATATCCTCAACCCGGCTCATCAGCCGATAACCCTCATCCATATCCACCAGGCAGACATTGTAAGCCTCACCCTGCGCGGGATGCACGACGGTGGTCGCATGCACCGTGCCAAGCCCCTTGGAGATTCGCCATTCCAGATCTTCGCTGCCCGTATAGGGGCAGACGATGCGCGGGTAGAATACGGGTTTGCCGACGCTCGGGCTGAATTGATAGGCAAGTTCGCCCCGACGCAAATGCTCATTGTAAATGCCGAGGGGCGATTTTTTGGCGTTTTCCATCTTATCCTGCCGCATGTGTTGTAGGATGCCTCAGGGCAAATCGAAACGCACGGCAATGGCGGCCGAGGCGATCACTGCCTTGTCATGCGCGCCTTCTTCCGGAACATCCAAGCCACCCTTCACCGCGCGCGCGGTCACCACGCCGTAAGGCAGGGATTTGCGCACCGCTTCGATATCCACCTTGTCTGGCTGCTGCACGCCGATGGTCACTTCCACCTGCATGGTCTTGATATCAAGCCCCAGCGTGCGAACGAAAGCGAGCGAGGAATGATGCAAGGCATCCTGCACCGCGCGCAAAGCGGCCTTGGTGTAATCCCCGCCGTGCAAATCATTGCCGCTGCCCATTTCAAGGATGATGCGCTTCAAGGCCATTGTCGGTCTCCCTCACACATCCAGCCGCACAATGGCGCAGCAATTGGCGATCACGGTGCTATTGGTGCCCTCATCATTCGGGATTTCGAGGCCGCCTTCCACCAGCGTCACGGTGCCGCTGCCATGCGGCAGAATGGCCAGCACCTGGTCCTTATCCACCAAATCTGGCTTCGGCACGCCGATCAGCACTTCAACCTGCATGGCGTCAACATCCTGGCCAACTGCGGCACCGATGGTGAGCGAGTTGTGCCAAAGCGCATCGCGAAGCGCGCGCACCGCGGCCTTGGTGTAATCCGCGCCGCGAATATCGGTACCCATGCCGATTTCAAGCACCATGCGTTGCAGGGCCATGATCCTGTCCTTATCCAATCCTGGAGGTAGCGTGATCCCTTTTTCGGGATCGCGCCATAGTCACCATCACCGCCCAACCAATGCCGCGATGGCTTCCAGCCCGCGATCCCGCACGCCCATCTCGCCCAAATGATCCAGCGTATTGAACAAATAATCGCGGTTCGACCCCATCTGCCCATGTCCGGTATCAATCGCGCGTGCCAGAATTTCCGCCGGCTGCTTGCCGCAATAAAGCCGACACGCCCGGTTCGCGACATAGGCAATGGCGGGAACACGTTCCCCACTATCCAACAGCGTCAGCGGCAAAAGCTGGCGGCGATAAACAACCTCTCCGCCATCGGGTAATTCGCGCGCATCCAGATAGGCCAGCGTTTCAACCGCCGCACGGCCCGGCACACGAAACACCGCGCCCCGGCAGGCGCCGCCGCGATCAAGCCCCAAGACCAACCCTGGGCGTTCTGGGGTGCCACGATAACGGTGGCTCCATAGGCAAAAGCGCCGGTGAAAGCCACGCAGCAATGCCGGGTGACGCGCGGCATGGTCAAAGCCTGGGCGCCAGATCAGCGATCCATAGGCAAAGACATAAAAATCCCCATCAGGGGCGAGGAGTGGTGCGATATCGGTTGTCATGGCGGGCGCGTTCAAACCCCGCTATATCGGGCACCAGCATGATCGCCAAGCAAGCCCCTTCCACCCGCGCGCCGGTCCTTGGTCGAATCCTGTTTGGCGTGCTGATCCTGCTGGCCGCTTTGGTGGCCGGCCAAAGCCTGCTTTGGCGTTGGAGCACCGGGGCGCTGGCCGAGGGTTTCAGCGATTGGGTGATCAGGCATCGCGCCCAGGGCTGGACCATCAACCACGATATCCCGGACCGCAGCGGCTGGCCCTTCACGGCGCGGCTTTCCATCCCGCGGCTTTCCATCGCAAGCCCAGGTGATGAGACCTCAGGCCAGGGCCTGGGCTGGGCGGCTGAGGCGCTGACGCTGACCACCCCGCTTCCCTTGCCCGGTGCGCTGCGCCTGGAAGCAACAGGCCAACAGGCGCTGCGCATCGGCGCCACACAAATCCCCTTCACCGCAACCAGTTTTCAGGCGTTGCTGCCGCTTGAAGTGGGCCAGCCGCCGCGCCGGGCCAATGCGCTGCTGCAAGGCGTGGTCGCGCAAACCCCCGATGGCGTGCTGAACGTGCAGCGGCTTGGCATGGATGCGAATTGGACGCGCTCTGCCGAACCGACGCTGACGCTGCAATTCGCCGCTGAAGACGCTTCCCTGCCACAAGCTTGGCTTCAGGCCCCTGCCCTGGCCGGCCTTGGCCCAAGACTCGCCAAGCTTGAATTCGACGGCGCGCTTTACGGCAGCGTGCTGCCCCTGCCGAGCCTGCGTGAGCAATTGGATGCCTGGCGCGCTTCAGAAGGCAAGCTGGATGTCCGCCAATTGCGCCTGGCCTGGGGGGAATTGGATGCGGGGCTCCGGCTTTCCGCGCGGCTCGACCCCGCTTTGCAACCCGCCTTGGGGGGGACGCTTTCCGTGACCAATCCCAATGCCGCACTCGATTCCTTGGCGCGGTCTGGCCTTATTCAGCGGCGCGCTCTGGATGGTACGAAATTCGCCGTCGCGCTGCTCACGCGCCGGCCCCAAGATGGTGGCCCGCCGGTCGCGGAAATTCCGATCAACCTGCAAAATGGCGTGGTGAGCGTGGCGCAGATACCACTGACGCGCCTGCCGCCCATTGCCTGGCCGCAACACTGAATGACGCTGGAGCGTTTTCAAGCCAAGTGGCATCACTTGGCGGCTCGGAAAACGCGACCAAATTAAGGTTCATACCCGCGCCGCATCCACAATCTGAAAGCCGACGCTGACATCGCCATTCCAGGCTTCCGCGCGTAAATGCCCGCACAAATGCAAGGGCGTCCGATCGGGTGAGAGCAAAGCCTCGGCCAGCGGTCCTTCCTTGGCGCGAAAGCAAATGGTCTTGAGCCGCCCGCCGCCTTCGCCTTCCACAAAGGCGCGGATCGTCGCACCTTCCTTGCCGATGCGATCCGCGCGCACCACACGGGCGCGCGACAGGGCAAAGATCGGTTCCTCATTGCCCGCGCCAAAAGGGGCGAGCCGCGCAATATCCTGCGCCAAGGCAATCGAGGCGCCAGCGACCGTCAAAGCACCTTCCACCACCAAATCCGCCGCACTGGGTAGCCGCGCAGCATGGGCAAGGCGTTCTTCCAGGAAGGCGTGGAAGGCTTCGCCCTTCTCGGCATTATAGGAAAACCCTGCCGCCATCGGATGCCCGCCGCCGGTCTCAAGCAAGCCCATCTCTCGCGCCGCGATGATGGCGGTGCCAAGATCAATGCCCGTGACAGACCGGCCTGAGCCCTTGGCAATGCCACCCGCAATCCCCGCGACACAGGCGGGGCGATTGAATTTTTCCTTGACGCGGCCCGCGACTATTCCAACCACGCCGGGGTGCCAACCCTCTGCCGCAATCAGCAGCACGGCATGGCCCGCCTTGACCTGCGCTTCCGCCATCGCCAGCGCCGTGCCCAGCATATCGCCTTCCACTTCCTGCCGGCGCTTATTCACCTCATCCAGTTTTTCCGCCATGGCGCGCGCTTCAATCGCATCTTCCGAAAGCAAAAGCCGCAAGCCCAAATCAGCCTCCGCAATGCGGCCCGAGGCATTGATGCGTGGGCC
This sequence comes from Roseomonas sp., assembly GCA_020249265.1. Lineage (GTDB taxonomy): Bacteria > Pseudomonadota > Alphaproteobacteria > Acetobacterales > Acetobacteraceae > Neoroseomonas. The sequence continues at coordinate 33,787 of JADCGA010000044.1, read as the reverse complement.
CAGCATGAAGCCAAGCGTATGCGCGCTTGGCATATCCTTCTGCCCGGCCACATCCAGAAGCGCGGCCAGGCCAATCCGCCCGCGCTTGCCGAGCACCTTCAAGCCTTGCGTGACCAAGGCGCGATTGAACCCCGTAAGCGGCATGACATCGCACACGGTCGCGAGTGCGACGATATCCAGCAGCGCAAGCAAATCAGGCTCTTTGCGGCGCGTGAACCAACCAGCGCGGCGCAACACACGAAGGCTCGCCGTTGCTGCCAGAAACGCCACCGCAGCGGCGCAGATGTGTTTCAAGCCAGATGGGCAATCCAGCCGATTGGGATTGACCACGGCCAGCACCGCCGGCAGCACGCCTTCCGCCTTGTGATGATCCAGCACCACCACATCGGCGCGGCCCTCCGCAGCCGCCAAAGCGGCCGCGGCGGCTATGCCGCAATCCACGCAAATGATCAGCGAAGCGCCGGCATTACAAAGGGCCGCAATCGCCGGCGCATTCGGCCCATAGCCTTCCTTGATGCGATCCGGCACGTAAGGCGTTACTTGGCAGCCAAGATCACGCAAAAACCGCGTCATCAACGCACCAGCGCAGGCGCCGTCCACATCATAATCACCGAATACCGCGACATGCTCACCACTGCGTACCGCAACCGCGATGCGATCCGCCGCCGCTTCCATATCCGCCAGCCGCGAGGGGTCCGGCATCAGAGCGCGCAGCTTCGGTTCCAGAAAATCCGCCGCATCATCCAGCCCAACACCGCGTGCCGCCAGCAGGCGCCCGAGCACCTCAGGCAATTCAAGCCGCTGCGCAATGCCAAGCCCAATCCGCGCATCGCCCGCGCGCCATTGCCAGCTACGCCCTGTCAGGCTGCGCGTGACACCCAATACGGGTCCTGCCAGCGCGCCATCATCCATGAAATACGCGCGCCCTGATCAAGCGATAAAGGCGCTGGGCTTGCGCGCGAAATTGTGATGCCCTTCCACATAGCGCACCGTGCCGGATTTGGACCGCATGACGATGGAATGCGTATAGGCCCCACCGGCAAAGCGCCGCACGCCGCGCAGCATGGCCCCGCTGGTCACACCTGTCGCCGCGAACATCACATCGCCCTTGGCCATTTCCTCAACACTGTATTTGCGGTTGGGATCGGTGATGCCCATGGATCGCGCGCGCGCCACCTGTTCCTCATTTTCAAACATCAGCCGGCCTTGCATTTGCCCGCCTATGCAGCGCAAGGCTGCCGCCGCCAGCACACCTTCAGGCGCCCCGCCCGAGCCCATATAGATATCAACGCCCGCTTCCGGCTGGCTGACGGCAATCACGCCGGAAACATCGCCATCCCCCAGCAGCATGATGCGCGCGCCGGCCGCGCGGCAGGCGCGGATCATTTCCTTATGGCGGTCACGATCCAAAGTGCAGACCATCAAATCGCCAATGTCGCATTTTTTGGCGCGCGCCAATTCGCGGAGGTTTTCCTCGGGCTTCGCATCCAGATCCACAATGCCTTCCGGCAGGCCAGGCCCGATCGCGAGCTTGTCCATGTAGATATCGGGTGCGTGAAGAAACCCGCCCTTTTCCGCCAGCGCCACCGTCGCAATCGCATTCGGCCCGCCCTTGGCGGTGATGGAGGTCCCCTCCAGCGGGTCCACCGCAATATCCACTTCCGGCCCGCCGCCGGCCTTGGCGTAAAGCCCGACCTTTTCGCCGATATAGAGCATCGGCGCCTCATCCATCTCGCCTTCGCCGATCACGACGGTGCCGGTGATGGCGACCGTATCAAAGGCCTTCCGCATGGCTTCCACCGCAGCGCCATCGGCGGCGTTCTTGTCGCCACGCCCGATCCAGCGGGAGGCCGCGAGCGCCGCAGCTTCCGTCACACGCACCAATTCAAGCGCCAGGTTGCGATCAACAACCAGGCCGGGGGCAGGGGCGGGTTTGGACATGGAAGGCGGTCTCCGATTCGTTCAGGCAGGATGTAGCATGGCGCGGGGCAAAACGCGGCGTCAGGCAGAGACTTCCGCCAGGAAGCCCTGCACCGCCTGGAACAGCGCGCCGCGATTGCGTTCCATCACAATCGTATGCGTGCCTTCCCCCAGCACCACCAGACGCTTGCCGGGGCTATTCGTGAGCAGCGGGAAAATCGCCATGGCCATGGCCGGCGGGGTATCGCGGTCCCATTCCGCGACCACCAGCAGCGTTGGCGCCGTGACCTTGGCGGGGTCCCAATAGGGCCGGCCAGCCTGGGCATATTCGCGGCTATCCAGCAGCACGCCATTGGGCGCGCGGAGCGTTTGCGGGTTGCGGCGCATGCCTTCCGGGTCGGTCGCCCAGGTCACGCCCGCCCAATGTTCAAACCAGCCGGGCGGAATAAGGCCGGCGCGCTTGCCTTCCGGCACACCCGTCATCCAGCGTTCCCGCGCCTGCGCCTGCGTCACGGTGCGATAAGCACCCAGCGTCGCAGTTGCGGCGCCACCCGCAAGGCTTGGCCCATCGCGCAGCCAGGGTGGGGCGAATAGCACCAGGCGTTCCACCAGCGCGGGGTTATCGGCAGCGAAGCGGCCCATCAGCGTGCTGCCCCAGGACCAGCCGATATGCACCAGCTTCGCGACATTGCGTCTTTCGCGAATGAAGGCCGCCGCGGTGCCGATATCCTTCACTGCTGTCTCACCGCGCACGATGGGCGGATTGGCTTCAGGCGGTTGGCTCATTTCCGGTGGGCGCGTGCTGCGGCCATAGCCGCGAATATCCAGGCACCAAACATCAAAACCCTGGCCTGCGATGTAATCCATCCAGGACAAGCCACCGAGCGGCAGGTCAAACGCCGTATGCGCAGGATAGGTCGCGCCATGCACGAAGATCACCGTGCGCGCGGGCGTGAAGGCGTTCAGGCTTTCCGGGCGCTTATTGCGCAGGAAAAGCTCAATCCCGGCATCGCCCGACGGGATCATGAATTCTTCCATCACCAGCGCGGCCTGCGCCTGGGCCGCGCTTGCGACCAAAAGCGGCACTGCCAAAGGTGCCGTCAGCATGGTGCGTCTATTCATCGGAAACCCCCAATTGTCTTTCCGCTTATATACCGCGCCATGCCGGGGAAATCAGCCCGCCCAATCAATCCGATTCAGGCGGGATGACATTGGTGTTCAGCCCCTCCACCAACACATCGCGCATGGTCTCGGCGCTTTTCAGGCGAATATCATCCCAGGCTTGCGGCGTATGGAAGGCAATATGCGGCGTGATGATCAGCCGGCCTGCCAGCCATTCTTCCTTGTTGCGATAGGCTTGCAGCAGGGATGGCACGGGCTCCACCGGCGGTTCCACGGGGATCACATCAAGCCCCGCCGCCGCCACATGCCCATCCCGCAACACGCGTTCCAAAGCATCAATATCCAGAATGGGGCCGCGCGCCGTATTCACCACGACAGCGTCCTTCGGCAGCAGCCGCAATTCACGCTCCCCAATCAAACCCCGCGTTTTGCGCGTGAGGGGACAATGGATGGAAAGCACATCGGCCTGCGCCAGCATCTCATCCATGGTCCGGCAGCGCGTGACGCCAATGGCGCGGTCCGATCCATTGGGCAAAGCGGGATCATAAAACACCACGCGATAGCCAAGCGCCTTGGCACGCAAAGCTGCCGCCGTGCCAATGCGCCCAAGGCCCAGAATGCCGAAGGTTTGCACTTCCTGCCGGCGCACCGCCGGGTGGGGCATCACCGCCCATTTCGCGGGCATCGGGCCGCGTTGTGTGTCGTGATACAGCGTCAAGCCTCGGCGCAGGCCAAGCGCCATCAGCACCGCGAATTCCGCCACTTCCTGCGTGCCGTAATCCGGCACATTGCAGACCTTGATGCCGCGCGCCGCGCAGGCCGCGCGATCCACGCGGTCATACCCCACGCCCATGCGGATCACGACCTTCAACTTCGGGAAACGCGCAATCTGATCCGCCGGCACGGCCATCCGCAGCGTCATGAGCCCTTCCGCCTGCTGGCAAAGCTCATCCGGCAATTCCGCGAGCGAGGTTTTGCACGGCCCCTGCAGGATGCGCACCGATGGCCCCATGATGCGCTGTTCCAAATCCGTATCGGGATAGAGACCTTCGGGTTCAAGGACGGTGAGTGTCATTTGGCATTCCCTTGCTTGGCTGATTTCGGGGCAGGATGGGGCGGGCAAGCGGGGCTGGCAATGGCGCCGCGCTGGCCTATCCTGCGGTGAGGCTAAGGGAGCGGCTTCATGGCGGAACGACGCATTCTGATCACCGGCGCAGCAAGCGGCATTGGCGCCGCAACGGCCCGCGGTTTCGCCGCACCAGGCGTGGCGCTGATGCTGCACACGCGGGCCAACCGCGAAGCCCTGGCGCGTGTGGCCGCCGCCGCGCGGGAAAAAGGCGCGCAGGTTGCGGAAGCCTTCGCCGATTTCACCGAAGCCGGGGCACCGGCGCGGGTGGTTGCGGAAAGCGTCGCGGCGCTTGGCGGCTTGGATGTGGTGGTGGCCAATGCCGGCTTTGCTGACCGCACGCCCATCGCGGCCCTGACCGATGCCGGCTTTGCCAAAAGCCATGAGGCCATCACCTTCAGCCTATTGCGCCTGGCCCGCGCCGCCGCGCCGCATCTGGCAGCGGGCGAAGACCCTCGCCTGATTGCGGTTTCTTCCTTTGTTGCGCACCTGTTTCGCAATGATGTCACCACTTTCCCGGCCTCAGCCGCGGCCAAAGCGGCGGTGGAGGCGCTGGTCCGCGCACTCGCCATTGAATGGGCGCCGAAAGTCACGGTGAATGCGGTGGTGCCTGGCTATACGCGCAAAGACCCCGGCGCCCATGCGGCGCTTTCAGCGGCGCAATGGGAGGAAATTACCGCGCGCATCCCGCTTCGGCGCCTTGGCACGCCCGATGATGTGGCTGCCACCATTGCTTTTCTTGCCTCCCCCGGCGCGGGCTACATCACCGGGCAATCCATCCATGTCAGCGGCGGCGTGGTGATGTGATGCTGCGCTTCTTCTGGGTGTTCTTGCTGCTTGCTGCGCCCGCAATGGCGCAGGATTTAACCGGCCATGGAGGCCCGGTGCGCGCCGTGCTGCCCCTGCCTGATGGGCAGCACATTGTCTCGGGCAGTTTCGATCATGCGGTGATCCTATGGGATGCCCGCGCTGGCCAGGCACGCGCCGTCGCGCGTTGGCATCGCGGCAGCGTCAACGCGCTGGTGCTTTTGCCCGATGGGCGCATCGCGAGTGCTGGTGAGGGCGGGCGCATCGCGCTTTGGGCGCCGGGGCTTGGCGCGGCGCCGGCGCAAGTGCTGGAAGGGCATACGGGGCAGATCGCCGCCCTTGCCGCGCGCGGTGGGTATTTGGCCTCAGCCGCCTGGGATGGGTCGGTGCGTCTTTGGAACCTTGCCGATGGCAGCGCGCAAATCCTTGAAGGCCATCGCGGCAATGTAAACGCGGTCGCCTTCCGCCCCGATGGCGCGCTGGTCAGCGCGGGCTTCGACGGCACCATCCGGCTTTGGGCCACCAATGGCAGCAACCAGATCATCGCCGAAGCCGGCCTGCCGCTGAATGCGCTGCTTGTCCTGCCTGACGGAGGCCTCGCCGCCGGCGGCGTGGATGGCGTGCTGCGCCTGATCAACCCCAGTGGCGCCATGCGCGAAGTGGAAGCAGGCGCGCGGCCCATTGTGGCACTCAGCCTGGATGCGTCGGGGACGCGCTTGGCCGTGGCGTCCCTCGGCGGGAATGTGACGATCTGGGGCGTGGAGACAGCGCGCTTGCTCCACACGCTGGAAGGCCCGGGATTGCCCGTGTGGTCCGTGGCCTTCGCCCCCGATGGGCGCCTGCTATGGACCGGCGGCGCCGACCGCCAAGTGCGGCGCTGGGACGCGCTGAGCGGCCGCGCCATTGGCCCCATCGCCGCGCCCGCCACCAGCAACCTGCCGCAGGGGCTTGATGCGCATGGCGCGCAGGTATTTCGCGCCTGCAGCGCCTGCCACGCCCTCACGCCCGATGCCGGCCCAATGGCCGGGCCACATTTGCATGGCGTGTTTGGCCGACGCATGGGGTCCCTGCCCGGCTATGCCTATTCCGAACGCCTCGCGCGCGGGGATATCACCTGGGACGCGACAACCATCGGCGATCTATTCACGCGCGGGCCGGATGTAGTGACGCCGGGGACGAAAATGCCGGTGCAGCGCGTGGACAATGCAGAGGATTTAGCCGCGCTGCTGCGGTTTTTGGAGCAGGCGACGCGTTAGAAAACCGGGGGCTCGGCCCACAGCCCCCCGCCAGGACTTAGCCCGCCAAAAACCTCAACACCGCCGCGTTGAAATCAGCCGGGTTATCCGCCTGCACACTATGCGCAGCGCGCGCAATCGTCACACGCTGCGCATTGGGCATCACGCCTTCCAACGCATCCAGAATACGCCCGAATTGCGGTTGGGATCGATCACCCCCCACCAGCAGCGTGCGCACAGCAATCCCCGCTGCCTCCGCCCGCGCATAGGGCTTGCGCTGTTCCTTGATCTGGCCAAGCAAGGTCGTGGCATTATCGCGATTGACTGTCTTGCGCGCCTCAGAACGCTTTTCCCAAGCACCCGGCCCGCCCGTGTGTTCGGCAACAACCGTCAGGCCTTCTTCAATTTTGCCTACCGCAATCAAGGCAGCACCGCGCGCGAAGGCCGATGCCTGATTACCGGCCGGCGGCGCACCGCCAAGGCTTTCATCCAATTCGCCGCCTGGTTCCAACAACACCACCGATTCCAGCAATTCCGGATGATGCTGCGCCACGCGAAAGGCGATATGCCCGCCGCGCGAATGGCCAATCAAATGCACGCGGCCCTTGCCAAGCCCACGAATGAATCCCGCCACATCCGCCATATGCCGCGCAATGGTGAAATCCCCATCCTCGCGCCACTTATCCGGCCAGCAATGGCGCAGGCTGATCGAAACCGCGTGATACTGTGCGCCAAAAGCTTCCATCTGCCCCGCGAAGGAACGCTGATCCCCCAGAGTGCCATGCACCATCACCACAGGCGTGCCACTGCCGGCTTCGGCATAGGCAATCGGATAACCATCAACGGTCATTGTCGGCATCACACCCTCCTCAAGCGCCACGCGCAGCGGCGATCAGCGCCTTGAAACGACGCACCACCGCGGGCAACCCTTCAAAAACGCTTTGTGAAATCAGGAAATGCCCGATGGAGATTTCCGTCACCTCCGCCATCCGGGCGATATCGGTCACCGTCTCATAGGTCAGCCCATGCCCGGCATGGCAGAGCAAACCCGCGCGCCGCGCTGCCGCAACACCCGCCTGCAAGCGCACAAGTTGCGCTGGCCGATCCGCCACCGGCCCTTCGGCATAGGTGCCTGTGTGCAATTCAATCGCCACCGCGCCAATCGCGGCAGCCGCTTCAATCTGCGCCGCATCGGCCTCAATGAAAATGGATACGCGCACATTGGCCGCACGCAGCCGCGCCACGGCTTCGCGCAAGAATGGCCCGGCGCGCAGCACATCAAGCCCGCCTTCGGTTGTCAGTTCCGCGCGTTTTTCCGGCACAATGCAGCAATAGGGCGGGCGAATGCGTTCCGCGAAAGCGACCATTTCCTCGGTCGCCGCCATTTCGAAATTAAGCGGTGCCGCGACCTCAGCACGGATGCGTTCCACATCACGATCCTTGATGTGGCGGCGGTCCTCGCGCAGATGCACGGTAATGCCATCAGCACCGGCTTCCACCGCCATGCGTGAAGCCTCCACCGGGCAGGGATGCACGCCACCGCGCGCATTACGCAGTGTCGCCACATGATCAACATTCACTGATAGATCGAGATGCTTCACGCCAAACCTCTCTTTGCAGCCAAATCACCCGCCAGCCTGATGGCCGCGATCAGCGAAGCAGGATCAGCCAGGCCCTTACCCGCAATATCCAACGCCGTGCCGTGATCAGGGCTGGTGCGGATGATGGAAAGCCCGAGCGTCACATTGACGCCGCCCGCCATATCAATCGTCTTGATCGGGATCAGCGCCTGGTCATGATAGTGGCAAATCGCCACGTCATAGCCAGGCCGCGCGAGTGCGGTGAACATGGTATCAGGCGGCATGGGGCCGCGCGCATCAATGCCTTCCGCGCGTAGTGCCGCGATCGCGGGGGCGATGATGTTAATCTCCTCCCGCCCCATGGTGCCGGCTTCCCCGGCATGAGGGTTCAAGCCCGCAATCGCCAAGCGCGGCGCGGCAATGCCGAAATCGCGCTTGAGCGCGGCGGCCACGATGCGGGTGGTCTCCATAATCAGCGCGGGGTTCAGCCGCGCAATCGCCTTCGCCAAGGCTTCATGCACCGTCACCGGCACCACGCGCAGTTCTGGGCAGGCCAGCATCATCACCGGCGGCACGCCCGTGCCGGCCAATTCGCCCAAAAACTCCGTATGGCCAGGATGTGGAAAGCCCGCCGCCGTCAGGCTGGCCTTCTGGATGGGGTTGGTCACCACGCCCGCCGCACGGCCTGATTTCGTGAAAGCGACCGCTTCCTCAATGGCCGCAATCACAGCGCTTGCATGGGCTGTGTTTAGCTTGCCGGGCACCACAGGCACCGCCAAAGGCCGATGCAGGATGGGCAGGGCCTGCGCGAAGACCGCGCTTGCTTCTTCTGGTCCGCTGATCCGCACCACCGGCACGCCGAAATCGCGCCCGGCATCATCTATCAGCGCAAAGCATGGCCCGCTGGCCCGCAAGGCGCGCCAGGCGCCGGCAGCGATTTCCGCGCCGATCCCGGCGGGCTCACCCATGGTCAGGATCAGCGGCTTCATAGGGTGGTTCTAGCCCTATGCTCGGCGTGTGGCGAGGCTTTCCCCGGGCGTCACCACCACACGGCTCACGCCAATCACCTGCCCCAGATTGCCGGCAATCAGCGCCGCCATGCCGGGCTCCAGATCATGGCAGGTGATGGTGATGTCCATATCCTCTCCGCTCCGACGGGCTTGGAACAGATCGGGCGTCACATCGCGCTTGGCGAAGGGCTGCAACAAGCGCGGCAGCAGGCCGGGGGAGGGCTCGGCGCGCAGATCAAAGCGCGTGGGCAAGGGGCTAGGAAGCATGGGAAGGGTCCGGTTCAGGGTGGCGGGGCGGGCAAAAAAGGGCGGCCGACCGGCAAGGCGCGCAGACCCGAAGCCCGGCACCTTAAGTGGCCGCGGCGGTAATTCGAAAAAGAACAACCCTGAGAACCATCGGTCATATCTAGCACAACCTGCCGCCCAGTCAAAAAAATACGGCGTGGCTCGGGGGAAGCCGCGCCGTGAGAGTGTCACGACTAAACGAGGAGAAGCTATCTGCGGGGCGGAAAATCACCCGGCCCGCGTATTTCTTGTGGCGCGAAAATGCCAAGGCGCTATTGATTTGCCGCAAATACCCAGTCTGGCACGGCTGCCATGGGGCTGCCGGGCCATAACAAGCGAATCAGGAGAGAGATGTCATGGCGCGTGTTGCACTTGTTACCGGTGGCCAAAGAGGCATTGGGGCTGCGATCAGCGAAGGGCTGCAAGCGGCGGGCCGGACCGTGGTTGCTTCCTATGCCGGGAATGATGCGGCGGCGAAGGCGTTTACCGATCGCACCGGTATTCCCTGCTACAAATTCGATGTCGCCGATTACGCGCAATGCGCGGAGGCGATTGCGAAAATCGAAGCCGAAGTGGGGCCGATTGAAATCCTGGTGAATAATGCCGGCATCACGCGCGATGCCACCATGCGCAAGCTGAACCGCGACATGTGGGATGCGGTGATAGATACAAACCTCGGTGCCTGCTACAATCTTTGCAAGCTGGTTTGGGAAGGCATGAATGCGCGCAAGTTCGGCCGCATCGTGAATATCGGTTCGATAAATGGCCAAGCCGGGCAATATGGCCAGGTGAATTACGCCGCCGCGAAGTCTGGCATCCATGGCTTCACGAAGGCCTTGGCGCAGGAAGGTGCCAAGCTTGGCATTACCGTGAATGCGGTCGCCCCCGGTTATGTTGATACCGAAATGGTGCGCGCCGTGCCGCCCGATGTTCTGGAAAAAATCATCGCCCGCATCCCGCGTGGCCGGCTTGGCAAGGCCGAGGATATCGCCCGCGGCGTGGTCTTCCTGACCGCCGATGATGCAGATTTCGTCACCGGTTCCACGCTGTCCATCAATGGTGGCCAGCATATGTATTGATGCGGGTGGGGGGCCAGAGCATGTCCGTTTCGCATCCGCTCACCGGACATGCTCTGGGTTTTCTATTTGGTCGCATTTTCCGAGTCGCCAAGCGTTACCACTTGGCTTGAAAATGCTCCCGCCCCCCTGGAATAAGCGCGGCGCCATGGCATGCTGCCCTTCTCACGAAGGGGAAATGCCATGGGCTACGCGATACTTGCTTTCGATGGTGCCGATAAAACCCGCCGCGCCGCGGCGATGGACCGCCACAGGGCGGTGATCAGCCGTTGGGCGGAAGATGGGCGGATGCCCTTCGGCACGCCGCTTTTCACCGCCGAATGGGTGCCTTCCGGGTCGCTCATGATCCTGGATGTGCCGGATATGGCCGGCGTTCAGGCCTATCTCTCGGAAGAACCCTTTTCGGTGGAAGGCGTCTGGGGGGATATCCGCATCCTGCCCTTCCGTATCGCCGCGCTACCCTATCAACGCCTGCCTAAACCTGGCGATCCGGTGACGTCCACCCGCACCCATACGGTTGCCATCGCCTATGATGGCACGGATGCCGAGGCCCCCGCCCGCCGGCAAGCGGCGCGCGATGCCCATATCGCGCGCATGCAGCCCATGGCAGCGGATGGAACTTTGGCGGTTGGTGGCGCCATTCTGGATGAGGCTGGAAGCCGCATGATCGGCTCCATCACTGTCACGCGCCATGCAAGCGATGAAGCCGCCCGCGCCTGGATGGCCGAAGACCCCTATGTGACGGGCCGCGTTTGGCAGGACATTACGCTGCATGCCACGCGCCTGGCCGCACTTCCCTATCGGCCCCTGCCCGGGGGCGCCTGATGGCGCTGATTGAATATGCCGATGCTGCGCCCGAGGTGCGCGCAGTGTTTGATGACATCAAGGCGACGCGCGGTGTGGCTGATGTCAATAATTTCTGGAAGGCGCTGGCGGTGCACCCGCCAACGCTGAAGCGCACCTGGGAAAGCCTGAAGCAGGTGATGGCGCCAGGTGCGCTCGACCCACTCACTAAGGAAATGTTGTATCTCGCGGCCTCAGCCACGGCGGGTTGCGCCTATTGCACCGCATCCCATACGGCGGCCGCCAAAGCCAAGGGGATGACAGACGCGATGCATGGCGAATTGCTGGCCGTGCTTGGCATGGCGGCAGAAACCAACCGTCTGGCGGAAGCGCTCCGTGTGCCGATAGATCCCGGGCTGTAAAGCCCAATAAAAAACCCCGAGGGTCGCCCCTCGGGGTTTCTGATCAAGACCTGAAGGCCCCGATCAATTGTTGTTGCGCTGACCCATGAAGGAAAGCAGCAGCTGGAACAGGTTCACGAAGTTCAGGTACAGGCCAAGCGCATCCATCACGCTCCGCTTGCCGGCTTCATCCGTGCCTTCCGCATAGGCGAATTGCAGGTAATCCGCCTTGATGCGCTGCGTGTCATAGGCCGTGAGGCCAACGAACACGACCACACCAATCACGCTGATCGCAAAGGCCAGCGCCGAAGACGCCAGGAAGATATTGACCAGACCCGCAATCATAATGCCGATCAGGCCCATGATCATGAAGCTGCCAAAGCGCGTCAGATCCGCCTTGGTGGTGTAGCCATACAGGCTCACCGCCGCGAACATGGACGCGGTGATGAAGAAGGTGGTGGCAATCGACTGGCCGGTGTAGCGCAGGAAGATGTTCGAAAGGCTGGCACCCATACAGGCGGCGAAAACCCAGAACAACGCCTGCGTCGCGGGGCGCGAGAGCTTATTGATGCCAAAAGATAGCACCAGGATGAAGGCGAGCGGTGAGAGCATCGCCGCCCAGCCCAGAATGGTCGGCTCCAGGATGCGCGCGCCATTGGCAGCGCGGGTCACGGACCAGAACATCTGTTGCAGCTCAGGCGAATTGCCGATCACATAGGCAACAATGCCGGTGACCAGCAGGCCGGAAGCCATCCAGTTATAGACGCGGAGCATATATGCCCGCAGCCCGGCATCAATCGCCGCGGCATCGGCTGCGACGGGGCGACCCCAGCCGGTCGTGTAACGCATGTCGGGACCAGAGGCCATGACGAGACAGACTCCTAAATGGCGGGGATGATTCCCCTTGAGTGGATGATATGGAGATTTCGTAATCCAAATCAATAGGGGGGCGCCCACCGGTCAAACCAGCGGGCGCCCTGGCCCGATCAACGCTCTGGCCGCTCCACGCGGATGGCGACAGCTTCGGCAATGGCGACATCCACGCGGTCACCAACGCTTAGGGTCTTCAGAAATTCGCGCAGTTCAGGGGCGCGGACAGCCACCGTGCGCTCCACGCGGGACGGGCCAACAAAACTTACGGTGTTGTTGGCGGTATCCACGGCGGTAATGCGCACCTGGGCGCGGGTTGCGGCGGCGACGCCAGCGGCGGGGCGGGCACCAGGCTCAGCGCGGGCGGCGCCAACCATGGTTTCAGGTTCCATCCGGCTGCCGCGGGGGGCCATGCGGACGGCGACGGCTTCCTCATAATGCAGCCGCACGCGGTCGCCACGGCGGATTTGATCGAAATTGCGGACTTCCGGGCCAAGCTGCAGGGTTTGCGGCTTGTTATCCGGGCCGCGGACCACAATGGTCCTATTGCGGGCATCCACCCGATCCACCGCCGCCACCATTTCGCGAGTTGTGGAGACCACGACCGGCGGTTCGGGCTCCGGCGTGGCGCAGCCGATCAGCGCCAAAAGCGGCAGGGCAAGAATGGCGCCTTGGCGAAGGCGCGTCGCGAGGCTTGTGAACATCATTTGGCTTTCCTTCCTCTGGGCCAATTTTCAATGGCCGAGTTTTAACGATGCCTCAATAAACCAAAGGCGCTCGGCGGGCTACTGCTTTCAGGCAGCGCCTTCCTGCCAATAGCCTTGATGCGGCTTGGCACCTTCTTCTTCCAGACACGGCCCGACCACCGCCACCTTTTCAGCCGCGCTGTCCAGAACCGCCCGGCAGGAAAGCGAAAGCCCTGCCGTATGGCGCTGCGCATTGCGCAAATGCAAAATGGCGCCGGCGGAAAGCCCGTAAACCGCGCGGCCAATGCCGGTGTAGAAAATCGCCGCCGAGCACATGGCGCAGGGCTCGCCCGAGGAATAAATCGTGGCATTGCGCAGCACGTCGCGCGGCAGGCCAGCGCGCAGTACGGCATGCAGCGCGTTCATTTCCGAATGCGCCAGCGTCCCGCCGCCGCCCTTGCCTTGGGTAGAACCGGCCTCGGCCAGCACCTCTCCCTTTTCATCCGCAATCACCGCGGCAAAGGGGCGATCACCCCGCGCGCGCGCCTCGCCGGCCAGGGCAAAGGCACGGCGCAGCAGGGTGGCATCAAGCGCGGAAAGTTTTTCATCCTCGGCCATATCCGGCTTCCTATTCATTGCGCAGCAAAGGAGCCGCCTTGGCACGCAGCGCAAAGGCCGTGCCGGCATATCCAAAACCAAGGGTGATGGCCATGCAGGCCAATACCGTCAGCGCCAAAGTGCCCGGCAAGAACACCCAATCGGCGCGCATCACAAAGCGCACCACGCCCCAGGAAGCCGCCGTGCCCGCTGCCGCCGCCAGCAACCCTGCCGTCAGGCCAAGCAGGCCGAATTCCACCAGGAAACTCGCGCGAATTTGCGCACGCGTGGCGCCGATGGTCTTCAGCACCACCGCATCCCGAATACGCCGCCTTTGCCCTGCCGCCACCGCGCCCGCCAGCACCAGCAAGCCCGCCAGCAAGGTAATGCCGGCCACGGCGGAAAGCGCGAAGCCGATCTTCTCCAACAACCCCACCACCTGATCCAAGGCATCGCGTACCCGAATGCCCGAAACATTGGGGAAGCGATCCGTCAGCAAGCGCAGCAACGCCGCTTCCTGCGCGATATCATTGCGCATGGTCGCGATATGCGTATGCGGCGCGGCCGAGAGCAAACCCGGTGACGCCACCAGCACATAATTGATGCCAAGCCCGCGCCAGGCGATCTCTCGCAGGCTCGCGATTTTCAGCGTGATGTCGCGGCCCAGCACATTCACGGTGATGGTATCACCAACACCAACCCCCCATCCGCGCGCGAGTTGCGCATCGAAGGAAACCAAGGGCGAGCCGGCATAATCCGCCGGCCACCATTCCCCGGCAGAGAGCCGCGCACCCTCAGGCGGGGTCGCGGAATAGGTCAGGCCGCGATCACCGCGCAAGGCCCAGGCGGTCTCGGGCGTTGCGTTCACTTGCTCCGCCGGCACGCCATTCACCGCGACAATACGCGCGCGCAGATTAGGCACGCTCTGGATTTCGGTTACACCCGGTTGCGCGCGGGCCAGCGCCTCAAACGCCCCTATCTGATCAGACTGGATATCGATGAAGAAAAAATTCGGTGCGGCAGCCGGCATTTCATTGGCCAATTGCCGGCGTAGATTGCCTTCAATCAGCGCAATGGCGGAAAGCACCGTGAGCCCCACACCAAGTGAGACCAACATCAAGGGTGTTGGCGCGCCGGGCCGATGCAGATTGGCCAGCCCCAGGCGTAAAGCCGGGCGGCGCGCATGCGGCAGGCGCCGCGCGAGTGCCATCAGCGCCGCCGCCCCAAGGCGGAACAGCAAAAGCGTGCCAATCACCGCCACGATGAACATGGCCGCAAAGCGCGGATTCTCCGCCGTGCCGATCACCAGCGCGGAAAGTGCTGCTACCGCCGCCAGAATCGCTGCCAAAATACCAAGCCCTGGCCTGCCCACACTCGGCGCCACCACATCGCGAAACAGCGCCGCGCCCGGAATGCTACCCGCGCGGCCAAGCGGCCAAAGCGTGAAGGCCAGCGCTGTCAGCAGCCCATAAGCCGCCGCCAATAAAAGCGGCACGGGATAGGGCAGGATGCGCGGCGCCACCGGCAGAATGGAAGCCAAAGCCGCCGCGCCAGCCCAGGTCAGCCCAAAGCCAATCACCAAACCCAGCGCAATACCCAGCAGCGCAAGCGCCATCACCTGCACCAGATAGGTCAGGAAAATCAGCGATGGCGGCGCGCCAAGGCAGCGCAGCGTCGCGATGGTGCGCGCGCGTTGTTCCAGCCAGGCCGATACGCCGGTGGCAATGCCAATCCCGCCCACCAACAGCGCCGTCAGGCTTGCCAGCGTCAGGAAAAACGCCGCACGATCCAGGAAGCGATTGACGCCGGGGGCGGCAACATCAGAACTTCTGATCCGCCAGCCGCTTTCCGGAAAATCCCTGCGCAAATCGGCAATGAAACGTTGACGATCCACGCCCGGCGGCAGTGCAAGCCGGTATTCATAGGTGACGAGACTGCCCGGCTGGATCAATTGCGTTGCGCCCAAGGACGCAAGAGCAATCATGGCGCGCGGGCCGAGTAATGAAGGGCTCGCGACCTTATCCGGTTCCTGGGTGATGATGGCGCGAAAGGTCAGGCGGGCCTCACCCACGCGCAGCACCGCGCCGGGTGCAATACCAAGCCTTTCGGCAATGAAAGGATCAAGCAGGATATCACCCGCACCAAGCGCCACCGGCGGCTGCACCTCAAGCGCGCCAAAAAGCGGATAAGCGCCATCAACCGCCTTCACTTCCACCAGCATGCGCTGGCCGGATTCCGCCACTGCCATGGCGCGCAGCGTCACCACCTCCGAAACCCGCGCGCCGCGTGCCGCCAGCCAGGCACGGGGCGCTTCGGTCAAGGGCCGATAGGGAGAGGCGATTTCAACATCACCGCCCAGAATGCGCGCCCCATCCGCGGCAAGCCCAGCATCCACACCGGCGCGCAAGGTGCCGACAGCGGTGATGGCCGCGACGCCAAGCGCAAGACACGCCAGCACAATGCGCAAGCCCTGCAAGCCGCCGCGCAATTCGCGCCGCGCGATCCGAAAAGCGAGTGACAGGTTGCTCATGTCGCCACCCTTTGATCCGCCACAATCAGCCCATCTTCAATGCGCAATTGCCGCGGGCAGCGCGCCGCCAGCGCCGGGTCATGCGTGATCAGCAATAGCGTGGTGCCCAGCCGCGCGCGGAGGTCAAACAACAGCGCCATGACTTCCTCGCCCTTGGCGCGATCAAGGTTCCCGGTGGGTTCATCCGCCAGCAGCAGGCGCGGTTCCGCAACAAAAGCCCGCGCCAGCGCGACGCGCTGCTGTTCGCCGCCCGAAAGCTGCGCCGGGTAATGGCCCAGGCGATGCCCAAGCCCAACGGAGCGCAAGGCTTCCGCCGCGCGGTCAAAGGCGTCGCGCACGCCGGCAAATTCCAAAGGCACGGCGACGTTTTCCAGCGCTGTCATGGTCGGGATCAAATGAAAGGCCTGGAAGACAATGCCCAGCCTTTCGCGGCGGAACCGTGCCAGCGCGTCTTCCTCCATCGCGCCGATATCCGCGCCATCAATCAATAGCGTCCCCGATGTCGGGCGTTCCAACCCGGCCAGCAGCATGAGCAGGCTGGTTTTGCCCGAACCCGAAGGGCCAACGATCCCCACCGCTTCCCCAGCCGCGACTTGCAGATCAAGGCCGCGGAGGATGTTGATCTCGCCCTCCCCCGCCCTCACCTTGAAGACAAGGCGGCTCGCTTCGATCAGGGGTTTGGTGACCCCGGCGCTGGTCCGTTCAGTCATGTGAAGGGCATCCATGGTCTCGCAAAACTCCTATCCTGCCCGCGCATATGGTCGCAGATGGCTCGGGCGCCAATCGCTGGCGTTGCTGGTCTTGGGGGTAATTCCGGCCCAGGCCGCAGAAATCCGGCTGATGATGCTGGGGGATTCCATCACCGCCGGGTATGGGCTGGCGCGCGGGGATGCTCTGCCGGCCAGGCTGGAAGCGGCCTTGCGCGCCCGGGGCCGGGCCGTGCGCGTGATTGATGCCGGGGTTTCCGGCGATACTACAGCGGGCGGGCGCGCCCGGCTCGATTGGGCCTTGGCCGATAATCCCCATGCGGTGATTGTGGCACTTGGCGGGAATGATGGGCTGCGCGCGCTGGAACCACGATCAAGCCGGGCCAATCTGGCCGCGATTTTGGACGCTTTGGCCGCGAAACGCCTGCCCACCATGCTGACCGGGATGCTGGCGCCGCCCAATCTCGGCGCCGAGTATGGGCGGGAATTTGCAGCGAGTTTCAGTGACTTGGCCCGCGAAAGGCCGGGGGTGGTCTTCTACCCCTTCCTGCTGGATGGGGTGGCGGGCGACCTTTCGCTAAACCAGCCGGACGGCATTCATCCAAATGTCGCTGGCGTGGAGGAGCTGGTTCGTCGCATGCTACCTTATGTCGAATCGCTTTTGGGGAAGCTTGCCGCCCCTTAATGCGCCAGATCGTTGAGGAGGGCCGCTGCCATGTTGCGCCTTTTCGTCGCCCTTGCCCTGCCCGCCGCTTTGCGCGCTGAAATCGCCGGCCTTGTTGGCGGCATTCCCGGCGCGCGCTGGGTGCCGCCTGAGAATTACCACCTTACTTTGCGCTTCATTGGTGAGATTGAGCCCTGGCGCGCGCAGGAAGTGGATGATGCGCTGATGGCGATCCGCGCGCGGCCCTTCACACTGCAACTGGCCGGGGTTGGCACTTTCGAGAAAGCCGGGCGCATCCAATCCCTTTGGGTGGGTGCGGAACGCAATGACGCGCTGACCCATTTGCAAACCAAGGTGGAAACTGCGTTGCAACGCGTGGGCTTGGCCCCGGAACGCAAGCGCTTTTCGCCCCATGTGACTTTGGCGCGGACGGACCGCGCCACGCCGGAAAAGCTGATGGCCTTTGTTCAGGCGTATAATCTGTTCCGCGCGACCCCGGTGGAGGTGGAGCATTTCACGCTGTTTTCCTCCCGCTTGGGGAAGGAGGCTTCGGTCTATACGCCTGAAGTGGATTACGATCTGGTGGCGCGCGTGGCGGCTTGAGGGGGGAAAGGCGTCGTTTTTTCAGGGACGCGGTGCGCTCAAGGGAAGAAAACTCTTGCTAAATATACGCCAATGGCGTATTTTTCGATATGCAGATCGTCCGCACCGGGCTGTACCTTCGGCAAATGAAGCGCCTTGGCGCATCAAGCACCGATATGGGGCGGCTTGAGGCAGAAATCGCCGTGAACCCGCAAGCCGGGGACGTCATTCCAGGCCTGATGGGGCTTCGGAAAATCCGTTTTTCTCTCGGCAATAAGGGCAAGAGGGGCGGCGGCAGAGCGGTCTATTTTCTGGTGGTGTCCGACGATGTGGCGGTGATGATTTTTGCCTATGCGAAATCCGCTCAGGAAGATTTGACGACGGAGCAGCGCAAGGCAGCGCTGGCTTTGCTCAAGGAGATGACCGATGGCCGGTAAAGGCAAAGAACCCAACTTTGGTGAAGGTTTGGTGGAAGGGCTGCGTGAGGCGGTGGCCTGGAAGCGCGGCGAGGTGGCGCTTGAGGTTGTCAATATTGATCCCATGCCGCCCAGCCGCATCCGCGCCATTCGCAAATGCGTGGCACGTTCGGCCCGCGAATTCGAACTTCGCTTCGGCATCCCAGCGGCGACCGTGAATAACTGGGAACAGGGGCGCCGCAGCCCCGATCCTGCTGCGCGCGCCTTGTTGCTCGTGATTGAGCGGGAGCCTGAGGCGGTTCTGAGGGCGTTGCGGTAATTGGGGCGCGCGCATCCCTTCCCGGAATCTCCGCCGCAATACTCGCAACCCCACCTTGGCATCCCCCGCCCACCGGATTAAGCACAACTCCGTGAAACGTCCCGCCACCTTTCTCGCGCGCCTGATCGCGGCCCTGCTGCTGGTGCAAACCGTCCTCGCGCCGGCGCTGTGCTTGGCGCATGCGGCAAGTGCTGGGTTGGCGACGGTCATCTGCTCCCCGGATGGGGATCGCACGGTGCATCTTGGCGCCGAGGGCCAGGAATTGCCGGCCCCCGAAGCGCATCAGGGCTTCTGCCTTGCCTGCCATGCCCTGCCGCAGGCTGATCTGCCCGCGGCAACCATGCTCTCCGCCCCGGCGGAGCTTGGCAGCGCGATTATCTGGCTCGCCTCAGGCGATGCCGGCTGGCGCCCGGCGGCGCGCGCACCGCCTTACGACCCAACAGGTCCCCCAGCCTTCTCCTGAGGCCGCCCGGATGCGGGCGGCCAAAAGCCGTCCCCGTTATTCGACCTCAGGAGATTTTTTGTGTTCCACCATATCCATGCGCGGCTTTTCGCCGCCGCTGCGGCCTTGGCCGCCAGCGCCTTTACAGCACAGGCGCAAACCAACACCCCGGCCACACCCAGCGCCACTTTGCCACCCACCATCGTCACCGCCGCCCCTATTTCGGGTAGCCTGACCCGGCCATCCGATGAACAAGCCGCCGAGGAAGCCCGCCGCAACCCCGGCAATGTCACCATCGTCCCAGCCAGTGATTTCCGCGACAGGGCAGGTGCCACCACCATTCGCGATATGCTGCTTTATACGCCCGGCGTCTTCGCGGAGCCGAAATGGGGCGAGGATTCCAGGCTTTCCATTCGCGGTTCTGGCATTGCGCGCAATTTTCATTTGCGCGGTGTGCGGCTTTACCAGGATGGGCTCTCCGTCAATCAGGCTGATGGCAGCGGGGATTTCCAGGAACTGGACCCGCTAAGCTTCCAGCGCGTTGAGGTTTTCCGCGGTGCCAATGCCTTCGCGCTGGGCGCCAATACGCTGGGCGGGGCGCTCAATTTCATAACGCCAACAGGCCGCACGGCGCCTGGGACCACCCTGCGCGGGGAAGGCGGTTCCTTTGGCTTCGCGCGTGGGCAGGTGGCGCATGGCTGGGCGGAAGGGGCGCATGACGCCTGGGCCAGTTTCAGCGGCATGACCCAGGAAGGCTACCGGGACCATAGCGCCGGGCGCGCCTATCGCCTGAATGGCAATACCGGCTGGCAATGGGCAGACAATGCGGAGACGCGCATCTTCATCGCCTACAACAATATCTGGCAGCAGATTCCGGGTGCGGTGACGCGGAGCCAAGCGCTGAATAATCCGCGTGCGGCCAATAGCGCCAATCTGGCCGCGAATGCGATGCGCAATTTGGAAAGCACGCGCCTTGGCACCATCACCGCCATCCGCCCGGAAGAAGGCATTCTGGTGGAAGCGGGTGCCGGTTTTGTCAGCCGCGAATTGGATCACCCGGTCGCTTTTGCGCCCGGGTTCTACCAATACATTGATCAGCGCACGACGGATGTTTCCGCCTTTGGCCGCAGTACCTTTGATCGGCAAATCTTCGGGCGCGAAAATCGCACCATCATCGGCGTCAATGCAGCCAAGGGCCGCAATCGATCACTGCGCTTTTTCAATAATGATGGGCGCCCCACCGCAGTGATGACGGCCAATTCCATTGATCGCGCCACCAATCTGGATGCCTATCTGGAAAACAGCCTGGAAGTGCTACCGGGCTTCGCCTTTATCGCCGGTGCTTCCGCCGGCAGAGCCTGGCGTGAAAGTGAGGATGGCTTCCTCTCCAATGGCGATGATTCCGGCAAGGGCGATTGGGGCTGGATAAACCCGCGCTTTGGCGTGCTGTGGCAGGCAGCGGAAGGGGCGCAGGTTTTCGGCAATCTTTCCTGGACCACGGAACCGCCAACCCTGTCTGATCTGATCCCGCAAGCACAGGATGTGCAGGGCTTTTCCAAATTGGATGCGCAGCGCAGCGCCACGCTTGAAATCGGCACGCGGGGCCGCCGTGGCGATATTGCCTGGGAAGTCGCGGCCTATCATTCGCGGCTGCGCGATGAAATCCAGTGCCAAACGGTGGGATTTAGCCAATGCGTCGCGCTCAATCTCGATCGTTCCATCCATCAAGGCATTGAAGCCGGGGCGGATTGGGTATTCCTGCGCGATATCGGCACGAAGGGCGATGGGCTGAGCTTCCGCCCCGCCTATACCTTCAGCGATTTCCGCTTTGATGGTGATCCCACCTTCAAGAATAATGAACTCCCCGGGGTGCCGCGGCATTTGTTCCGGGCGGAGATGCGCTACCGACACCCCTCTGGCGCCTGGTTCGGGCCGACCACGGATTGGGTGCCGCAAGCCTATTACGTGGACAATGCCAATACGCAAAAAACCGATAGCTATGTGCTGTTTGGGCTGCGTGCCGGCTGGGATTTCGAGAACGGGCTTTCGGCCTTTCTGGAAGCACGGAACCTTGCCGATACGCGCTACATCGCTTCGGCCTCGGTCGCCGCGACCGCCACGCCCAATTCCGCGCTTTACGAACCCGGCACAGGGCGTTCCGTCTTTGCCGGCCTGCAATATCGCTTTTGAGGAAAGATAAGCATCATGAAGAAGCTTCTTGTTCTTGCTGCGCTGCTTTGCGCCTCACCGGTGGCGGCGCATGTCACCATTGACCCTCCGCAGGCCCAGGCCAATGGCCATATGCGTGCGGCCTTTCGCGTGCCGCATGGCTGCGGCCAGCAGGCCACCATCCGCGTGACCGTGACCCTGCCGGAAGGCACCACCGTGGCGCGGCCCATGCCCAAGGCGGGCTGGCACATTGCCATCACCCGCCAACCATTGGCGACCCCGGTTTCCGATGGCCATGGCGGCATGATCACCCACGCCATCACGCAAATTGTTTGGGAAGGTGGCCCCCTTCCCAATGAGCATTATGATGAATTCATCATTGCCATGCGCACGCCGAACCGCCCGGATGAAACCATCTGGATTCCAACCGTGCAGCATTGCGAAGGCGGCGGCATCGCCGCCTGGACTGAAATCCCTGAAGCCGGGCGGCGGAGCACGGATTACCGCTTCCCCGCCCCGGCGCTCCGCCTGACCCCACCCCGCACTGCCGGAGGCCACTGACCCATGCACCCCATGCTGAAAACCCTGCCGCTTGCCGCCCTGCTGCTGGCCGCGCCGCCTTTGGCCCGCGCTTGCGATATGGAAGCGATCAATGCGGAAATGACCACGATTTGCCTGGGCGCCCTGCACCCGACCCGCGCGGCGGCTGAGGCCATCATGGCGCAACTCCCCGCGCCTGAAAAAGCGGCGCTTGCGGCGGCGCTGGCCCGCGCCGGGGATGCCTGCGAAACGGGGGACCCCGCCCAGGGCACCCGTGAAGCCGCCGGTATCATGCGCCTGATCGGCCATATCGAAGCCCGGCTGGGCCTGGCGCCACCCCCTATCACGCTGCACAGGCTGGGCGGCATTGCCCCCGCGCCGCGCGGCTGAAGCCCCTGGAAAGAAGGAAAACCTCATGTCCTCCCTGAACCGCCGCGCCCTTGGCGCCCTGATCCTTGCCCTGCCGGCCTCGGCCGCGCTGGCGCATCATGATGTCACCAAGGGTGATCTTGTGATCGGCCATCCCTGGACCCGCGCCGCCGGCGCCAATACCAATGGCGCGGGCTTCATGACCCTGAAAAACAATGGTTCCGCGCCTGATCGGCTGATCTCCGCCGCCAGCCCCGCCGCCAGGGTCGTGGAACTCCATACCCATATCCGGGAAGGGGATGTCATGCGCATGCGCCCGGTGGCGGATATCCCGATCCCGCCGGGCCAAACCGTGCATCTCCGCCCCGGCGGGCTGCATATCATGCTGATTGGCCTGACCGAGCCGCTCCGCCAGGGGGCCACTGTGCCGCTGACGCTCCGCTTTGAACGCGCCGGGGAAGTGCAGGTGACGCTTGGCGTCGAATCCGCCGGCGCCCGCGGCCACGCGCATTAAGGGGCCGGGGGCGTTTGGGCAGTCATCGCTTGCCTTACGCCCCCTTTCGGGCCAAAGAGCCCCCCTATCTTTCACTCCTGATTCTGCATGGAGGGCCTCACATGGCCTCGTCCTTCGACCGTATCGCCGATATCATCGCTGAAAACAGCGAAGTCCCGCGGGATAAGATCCTGCCGGATAGCCATGTGATCACTGATCTGGGCATTGATAGCCTGGACTTTCTGGATATTGTCTTCGCCATAGACAAGGCTTTTGGAATCAAGGTGCCGGTGGAAGCCTGGACGCAGGAAGTGAATGCGGGCAGCGCGCCGGCGGAGAAGTACTTCGTCATGAAGAACCTGGCCGAGCGTGTGGATGAGCTGGTTGCCGCCAAGGCCGGCTGACCGCATCACCACGCCACGCGCCACCGAAAACACGGACCCCTGACGCGATGCGCCTGGAATATTTCCAGATGATAGACCGGGTGGCATCGCGCGAAGGCGATACCATCATTGTGGAAAGCCGCATCCCGGATGCTTCCCCGGTGTTTGAAGGGCATTTCCCCGGCCATCCGCTGATGCCTGGCGTTCTATTGGTGGAAACCATGGCGCAGACTTCCGGCTGGTTATTGCTGGATCTGATGGGTTTTGCGCGCATGCCCTTTCTGATGGCGGTGAAGGAAGCGAAGTTCCGCAGCTTCATCGGCCCCGGCACGCCAGTGCGCGTCTATGCCAAGCGCCTGCATGATGGATCAGGTTTTGCGGTGACCGAGGCGCGGATCGAAGCCGATGGCAAGCGCATCACCGATGCGGAACTGACCTTCCGCATCATGGATTACCCCGCGCCGGAATTGGCCGATGCCATGCGCGGTCGGGGCCGGGAATTGGGGCTGCTATGACAAGGCGCGATGTCGTCATTACCGGAATTGGGCTGGTATCCTCGCTCGGTGAGGGGCCTGAGGCGCATTGGGCTGCGCTGCATCATGGCGCGGCGCCCGTGGTGGATGCGACAAGCTTCGCGCCCTTCCCGGTGCACCCTTTGCCGGCGCTCAGCCTTGATGCGCAAATCCCGAAAAAGGGTGACCAGCGCCAGATGGAACCCTGGCAGCGGCTTGGCACCTATGCCGCTGGGCTTGCGCTTGACCATGCCGGCGCGCGCGGCCTGGTTGCCGATATGCATCTGGTGGTCGCCGCTGGCGGCGGTGAGCGTGACATCGCGGTTGATGAGGCGATGACGGCGGTGTTGACCAGTTGCACGCCGGAAGCTTCTGGCGCGCTGCTGAATGAGAAGTTGGCCACTGAATTGCGGCCCACGTTGTTTCTGGCGCAGCTTTCCAATCTGCTCGCGGGCAATATCTCGATCGTGCATGGCGTGACGGGGTCTTCGCGCACGCTGATGGGGGAAGAAGAAGCCGCTGCCGATGCGCTTCGCATCGCCGCGGCACGGCTAGCCGAAGGGCGTGGAGAGATTGCTTTGGTGGGCGGCGCTTTTGCGTCTCAGCGTTGGGATATGGTGCTGGCTTACGCGCCAGGTGGCGTGCTGTGGCAGGGCGATTACGCGCCAATTTCCGCGCGTGGCGATGCGGGTGGGTTGATCCCTGGCGGCATGGCGGCGTTTCTGGTGTTGGAAACGGCAGAACATGCGCGCGCGCGTGGTGCCAAGGCCTTGGCGCGGATTGGTGGCATTGCGAGCAATGCGGCGCATCAGCGCGCCGGCGGCGGTTCTGCGGCTTCGGCGGCGGCGCTGTGGCAGGGCATGGCTGCCAGCACTGCCGGGCTTGGCGTGATTTCCGGCATGACAGGTGTGGCGGAAGCGCGGATTGAAGAAGAAGCCTTCCTGGCCGGGCTTGGCAGCGTGCCAGTGCGGCGCAGCGCTTCGCTGCTTGGGCATGGGGTCGAAGCAAGCTTTCCGGCCAATGTTGCGCTCGCGGCACTCGCGCTTTCGCGCGGTGGTTTCTATCCGGCGATGGACCCCGCCGATGCGGGCGATGGCGCGGTGGAGCGCATTCTGGTGACCGGCTTCGGCCAATGGCGCGGAGAAGCGCTTGCCCTGCTGGAGAAAGCGCCATGAAGGATCATCTGGGCCGCCCCTTGGTGGCGGTGACGGGTATTGGGCTGGTGAGCCCGCTCGGCTGGGGGCTGGATAAGAATTGGGCGGCGCTTTTGGCCGGCACATCCGGCATTACCCGCATTCGCCGTTTCGCGACCGATCATCTGAAAACGACCATGGCCGGCACGGTGGATTTGCCGGAAGAGGTGGCGGGCGCGGAACCCGTGCCGGCGCCGGTGCGTGTGGAACGCATGGCGGAAGCGGCGATTGCGGAAGCGCTGGGAAATGCCGGTTTGCAGGTGGGTGATTTTCCGGGGCCGCTGATGCTCGGCATGCCGCCGGTGGAAATGGAATGGCCGCAGCGCGTAGCACTCGCCCGTCGTGCGGGTGGCAATGGCCATGCCGCGCTTTCGGTGGCGAGCATCGGCCAGCGCGATTTGTATGAGACGTTTTTGTATGGCGGTGTCGGCGAAAGGCTGGCGCTGCGTTTCGGCACCAAGGGCGCGCCGATTGCCATCACCACCGCCTGCGCTACCGGCGCTTCCGCCATTCAATTGGGCGTGGAAGCGATTCAACGGGGCGAGGCGAAATCCGTGATTGCGCTTGGCACAGATGGTTCGGTGCAGCCGGAAGCCGTCATTCGCTTTTCACTGCTGTCTGCGCTTTCTTCCCGCAATGAAGACCCCACCAAGGCATCGCGCCCCTTCGAGAAATCCCGCGATGGCTTTGTGATGAGCGAAGGGGCGGCGGCGCTGATCCTGGAAGATTTGGAACATGCGCGCGCGCGCGGTGCCACGATTATTGGCTTGGTGCGTGGCTGCGGCGAAAGGGCGGATAATTTCCACCGCACGCGGTCCAACCCAGATGGGTCTTCCATCATTGGCGCCATGAAGAATGCGCTGGCCGATGCCGGCTTGCAGCCAGCCGATATTGGCTATGTGAATGCCCATGGCACCAGCACGCCGGAGAATGACAAGATGGAAGCGCTTGGCCTGCGCGCCGTATTTGGTGAGGCGCCACCGCCGATTTCCTCCAATAAATCCATGATCGGCCATACGCTTTCTGCCGCCGGGGCGATTGAGGCGGCCTTCAGCCTGCTGACGCTGCGCGACCAAATCCTGCCGCCCACGATCAATCATGTGGAACCGGACCCAACGCTTGGGCTGGATGTGGTGCCGAATGAAGCGCGGCGGGTTTCAGGCTTACGCCATGTGCTGTCCAATTCCTTTGGCTTTGGCGGGCAGAATGTCTGCCTTGTGCTGAGTGCTGCGCCATGATGCGGGCACTTCGTCTGCATGGGGATCGCGATTTGCGGCTGGAATCCGTGGCCCCACCGCCGCCACCCGCCGCGCATGAGGTGCAGCTTCGCATCCGCGCTGTTGCGCTCAATCACATTGATGTCTGGGGCTTTCGCGGCATGGCCTTCGCCAAGCGGAACCTGCCCCTTACGGTTGGCGCGGAAGCGGTCGGTGAAATCGTCGCTCTTGGTTCTGCCGTGACGGGCTGGAAGATTGGCGATCATGTCGCGCCCTATGGCGCGGCGACCTGTGGCGTGTGCAAGGCGTGTCGCGAAGGGCGCGATAATCTTTGCGAAAATGTTGGCGGCGTGAAGGGTTTCCATTTGGATGGCTTCGCGCAGGAATTGATGAACCAGGATGCGCGGCTTTTGGTGCGCGTGCCTGATGCACTTTCCTTCGAAGATGCCGCTTGCGGGCCGATCACCTTTTCCACCGTGGAACATATGCTGTTCGACAATGCCAAGCTGGAAGCGGGAGAGACCATCCTGATCCATGCCGCTGGTTCCGGCATTGGCACTGTGGCCGTCAGGATCGCGAAGGATTTGGGCTGCACCGTAATCGCGACCGCGGGCGATGATGAAAAATGCGCCAAGGCCAAGGCGCTCGGCGCCGATCATGTAGTGAATTACACGACGCAGAATTTCCCGACCGTGGCGCGGCGCGTCACCGGCAAGCGCGGCGTGGATGTTGTCTTTGAACATGTCGGCGCTTCAACCTGGGGGGGCAGCTTGCTGTCGCTCAAAATGGGTGGGCGCTTGGTGACTTGTGGTTCCACCTCCGGCGTTTCGGCTGAAACCAATCTGATGATGGTGTTTCAGCGCCAGCTGCGCATCTTCGGGTCCTTCGGTGCCTCCATGCGCAATATCGCCGATGGCTATGCGAAAATGGCGCGCGGCATTTTGCCTGTGCTGGATACGGTGGTGCCTTTGGAACGCTTTGCCGAGGGGCTGGAACGGCTGGAAAGCCGGCGCGTCTTCGGCAAGATTGTGGTGACGCTGTGAAGCGCAGCGCGCCACGCGGATGAATTTTCTGATCGGGCTTGCGCTGCGCGCGGGCTTTGGCCTGCTGCGCTTGATGGGCCCAAGCTTCGGCCCGGCCTTTGGGGCATTTCTGGCACGCAATCTGGGACCGATCACGCCCGCCCATCGCATTGCGCGGGATAATATCGCGGCAGCCTTCCCCGAAAAATCGGCGGCGGAGCTTGCCGCCATTCTGACCGAAGCCTGGGACAATCTGGGCCGCACCGCATGCGAATATGTCCATATGGATCGGATTTGGGATTTCGATCCCGAAAACCCGAAGCCAGACGGGCATATCAGCGCCTCCGCCGAAACCGTAGCGCTGTATAAAAGGCTGCGGGATAACGGCAAGCCCGCCATCGTGTTTTCTGCGCATCTGGCGAATTGGGAATTGCCGGCGGTGGCGGCGGCCAAGCACGGCATTGACAGCGCGGTTTTGTATCGCACGCCGAATAACGCCGCCGTAGCGCGGGAAATCCTGCGGCTGCGTAAGGATAGCATGGGGGTTTTGGTGCCAGCCGGCATGGGTGCGCCGCTACGTTTGGCCCGCGCGTTGGAAGCGGGGCAGCATATCGGCATGCTGGTGGATCAGCGCTTCGGGCGTGGGCCGCGCGTGATGTTTATGGGGCGCGAGGCGGGGGCTAATCCGCTGCTCGCGCAATTGGCGCGACGCTATGATTGCCCGGTGCATGGCGCGCGCGCCATTCGCCTGCCCGATGGGCGGTTTCGTCTGGAATTGACCGAGGAAATCGCCATGCCACGCGATGCGGAAGGCTTGATTGACATCAACGCCGCCACGCAAAAAATGAACAAGGTGATTGAAGGCTGGGTCAGGGAATATCCCGGCCAATGGCTTTGGATGCATCGTCGCTGGCGGTAACAAACTTTATAGGAAAGGCGGGTTTTCATGCTCACGATCAGGCGTTCCAAGCCGCTTTCCGAACTTGATCGCGGCGAATCCTTTGAAGCGCAGGATACGCTGAGCGCCGCGAATGTCGCGCGTTTTTCCGTAATGTTCGGCCTGGATGACAAGGTGGTGCCGGCGCGCGCTGCGGGCGCATTGCTCGCCCATGTGATCACGACGCGCTTTCCGGGGCCGGGCAGCCGGATCATTGCCGAAACGCTCCGCTATGGCGGCGGCATGGCGGAAGGTGATGTGCTGACCACGGGCCTGGTGGTGCTGGATATTGACCGGCAGGCGGGCGTGGCGCGGCTAGGCAGCCGCGTGACAGGGCCTGGCGGCGTGGTGCTGGCGGAAGGCGAGGTTGAGGTGCTGCCCCCCACCACCGCCGAAGAGCGCGCCCTGCCGCAAATGACCGGGCTTGGCCCGCATGCCGGCAAGGTGATGGCAGACCTTTTTGCCCGTTGCCGCGCCCTGCCGCCAGTGCCGACCGCGGTTGCGCATCCTTGTGATGCGGAAAGCCTGCGCGGTGCGATCCTGGCCGCGCAGCAAGGGCTGATTACGCCGATCCTGACGGGGCCGGAGGCGCGGATTCGCGCCATTGCAGCCAAGGAATCGCTGGATCTTACAGGCATCGTTCTGATTGGCACGGAACATAGCCATGCCTCGGCCGAGGCAGCGGTGGCGCTGGTGCGGCAAGGCCGGGCGGCGGCGCTGATGAAGGGCAGCCTGCATACGGATGAATTGCTGGGCGCGGCTTTGGCGAAGGAAGCGGGACTGCGCACGGAACGGCGCGTGAGCCATGCCTTTGTATTGGATGCGCCGCTTTACCCGCGCCCGCTGATCATCACGGATGCTGCGGTGAATATCGCGCCCGACCTGGAAGCCAAGGCCGATATCATTCGCAATGCCATCAAGCTGGCGCAGGCCATGGGCATAGCGACGCCCAAGGTCGCGATCCTGGCCGCGGTTGAAACCGTGACGCCCAAGATGCAGGCCACCTTGGATGCCGCGGCGCTTTGCAAAATGGCGGAGCGGGGGCAGATCACGGGGGGCCTGCTGGATGGGCCGCTGGCCTTCGATAACGCCATCAGCCCGGTTGCAGCGGCGGCCAAGGGCATTCAATCCCCGGTGGCGGGCCAGGCGGATATCCTGCTGGTGCCGGATTTGGAGGCGGGAAATATGCTCGCCAAGCAATTGGCCTATCTGGGTGGGGCGGAGTCTGCCGGGATTGTGCTGGGCCTCAGGGTGCCCATGGCGCTGACCAGCCGGGCGGATAATGCCATGGCGCGGCTGGCTTCTGCCGCCTTATTGCGGCTGATGGCGCCGGCTTAGGGCGGACTACCAAGTGAAGGGCTGGTGGTGCGCGGGGGCAGTTTTGGATCGGGATAGGCTAGCATGAATCGCATCACTTACTGGGGCTTGCGGATTCCCTTTTCAGTATCGGGTGAGATAGGCTAGAAGGCTGCCATGAGCATCCTTCGCCATCTGCCCCCTTTTCCCCGCACCGCCCTGCTTTTTCCGCTCGCGCTGATCATGGCTGCGTGTAGTTCGGATTCCTCGCAGCTCCGCGAAGTGGAGCGCGACGAATACAATACCGGGAGCCGGCGCGAACAATTGCTGCGCTCGACATCGGCGGCGGGCACTTCGGGTGGCCTTACCGTTTTTGGCGGCGGGACGGAAAAGGGACAGGAAGGCGGCGCTGGCGCCGGCGGGCTTGGCGTCAATGCCTTCCTGTGGCGCGCGACTTTGGATACGCTTTCCTTCATGCCCTTGGCCTCGGCTGATCCTTTCGGTGGGGTCATCATCACGGATTGGCATGCGCCGGGTGGCGTTTCCAGTGAACGCTTCAAGGCGACCGCCTATGTGCTTGGGCGGCAATTGCGCTCCGACGGTGTGCGGATTTCGGTGTTTCGCCAGGTACGCGGGCCGGGCGGCTGGGTGGATGCGCCGGTCAGCACCGCAACGGGCGCGGAGTTGGAAGACAAGGTGCTGACCCGCGCGCGCGAATTACGGAGCCAATCAGCCGGGCGATGAGGCATGGGAAAGCCAAGTGGTAACACTTGGCGGGTCGGCACAGGCTGATTTCCCTCGGTTCAATCCCCAACAACGCTCATGCTATTGACGGGGATGTTCACAATGCCCGGCACCGTTAGCGTCACCGGTGTTGCCAGCGGCGCCCATAGCAGCGGATTGCCCGCTGTAAGCGCATCAAACACCCCGATATGGGTAAGCGTACCGGGGGCGCTGGTGAAGGTGAAGCGCAGTTGGGAAACATTGTATTGCAGGCCCGTGCCAAAGAAGGTCACGGCCTGGCGGGTATAGCCCGTACCGGTGGGTTCCCCGGAAAGGCCGCTGGCATCCGAACCGCCGGTGCCCAGCGCAATAAAGACAGCCGAAGGCTGCGCCGGGCGTCGGCCAACCACGGATCGGCCAAGCAGATTCTTCGCATAATCGGTCATGGAGGTCATTTTGTTCTTCCTGAATGGATCAGTTGCGGTTGGCACCTGATCCGCACACGCAAGCCGCATGGCGGATCAGGCACGAAAACATGCTTTGAAGATCAGGCAACAACCGCGCCATCAGGCCAGCGCCAGCTTGTGCCATCACTGACCGCGAAGCGCTTATTGGCAGTGCCATCGGCGACATAAATCAGGCAGCGCAGATAGGTGGCCGCAGGCGGCAGCGTGGCCACCGTAAAGGATGGCAATTGCAACGGAGAGCCTGCCTGCACCGCGCCGGTACCCTTGCCTAGCAGCAACAAATTCACATTCGTATCGGTACCCTGGGCAGTGATTTGCGGCGGTGCGGCAGCGCCCGAACCATTGATGCGCACGAAATTCACCGGTGTCGCCACCGCGTTGACTTCAAGCGCGATATTGCCGCGGCTGTTCAGCCGAACCGGTGCAATGTTCTTCGCCGAAAGGGCAAGCGGAATATTCGCATCCGTGCCACTTGCGGCAAGGCTGGGCGTGCCGCCCGCCGCGCTGCCCGTCACTGTCACCTGATTGACGTTGCTTGCTGGGGTCGTAACGGCAAAAGCATGTCCACCGGGCGCGCCGCCCATTGAGATATTCCCCGACGACAGGCGTATCTGTTCAGCAGCGCCAACGCTGAGCGCGAGGCTGGTGGCGTTGGGTTGAAATAGGCCAGCATCCTGCGTGCCCACCATCACACCAGGCCGGTCAACGCGCCCGGCAGGTGCGGCAGAGGCAACGAAACCATTCGTGCCGGCATTGACCAAAGGCCCGCCATTGCCATTGCCAAGCACGGCCGGGGAGCCGAGATAGACCTGGTTGGGCGTGCCGGTGACCACATTGGCAAGATGGATCGCGGCAGAACCATTGTTCAGGCGGTTATAGTATTCGACACGGAAGGCGAAGATATCCAGGCGATTGTCGCTGCCATTGACGCGGATGGCATTGCTTTCGGCATCGTCTATGCGCAGATTGCCGATCTGGACGCGCGCATTGTTTCCATCAATCTGAATGCCGACTGCGCCGACAAATGGCGTGCCATCAGCGGGGTTGAGGCGTTCCGATTGCGTTGTGATGTTGGCGATCTGGCCTTCAACGCCATTACCATCAATCCAGACACCATATTTTGAGAAATCGGCATAAATGTTGCTGCCATAGAATTTGGTGGTGACACCGGATGCGGAGGAGCTGAAGCGCAGCGTGGAACGCGCCCCAAGCACGAAGATGTCATCCAGGAAAACACCATCCACCTTTCGGAAAACCAGCGCATCCTGGTTGTTCTGCTGCCACGTGAGAATATTCGCGTCATTGGTGTGGAAGGTCCAGAAATGGACATGTTCCAGACGGCAAATGTCGAGACAGCGATCAACTTCAACCCCGCGCGTATAGACCTGCCCGCGCAGACGCCTGATGTTCATGCGCCCGGAATTGTCGCACCAGATCCCGCGATTGACCGCGACCAGGAAGACATTGTCGAAATCCACGGCGCCAAGACAATCCTGCACCCTGAAGACATAATCGTAATCATTTGGTACCCAGGTGGCGCTTGGATTCGGATGAAATTGCCGGATGGCAATGTCGCGCACAATGGAACCGCGCGCCATGGTGCCAGAGAAGGTGAAGGGCGTGAAACCGGTCTGATCAATGCGTATCCAGGTGCCGTTCGCCTCATTCGGGCCTTCGGTAAAGCCGGCCCCCTGCAGGATCACCGTGACGCCATTGATCACGACAGGGCTCGCAATGCGATAAATGCGTGGGCCGAATTGCAGAACACCGCCGCCCGCGAGCTTCATGGCATTGATGGCAGCCTGGATAGCCGGCCCGTCATCGGCAACACCATTGCCGACAGCGCCATAGTCGCGCACATGGAAGGGGCGTTCCACGAACAGGCCGCTGCGCAATTGCGCCAGGCTCGCGCGGCGCGTCGTAAGCGTTGCACCACTTGTCTGGACAACGGGCAGCATATCCGCATCAGCGGTGTTGGTCACGCTGGGAAGCGCGCTGATCTTGGTATCTGACATGGGTTACCTTTTCATGGTTGAGGCCAGGCACATCGGATTCTTCCATCCGAAGCCAGGCAGGGGCGGGGTTTTGGGGAAAGGGGGGGTTCAGAACAGCAGCAGCTGACCACTGTCTTCGAGCAGCACGACGCCGCCTTCTTCATTCAACAGTCGCGGCGCCATGCCGATGGCAAAAGGCGCGGAGAGGGAGAAATGATTGGTATCCGCCGTATTGCGCGCCAGGATGCGATAACCGCCGCCCGAGGCCTGAGCAGGAAAGAGTACACTCGCCCGACCATTGGCGACCGCAGATGCCTGAGTGGCAAGGACAGTCCCGGCTGCGTTACGGATCTGGAAGGTAATATTCGTGATGTTGCCCAGGATCGTTGCGCCGACTGGAACGGAAGCGCCAGGTTCGATGGCATTGGGCATGGGATCAATGGTGATGGCCCGCGCCTCGGTGGTCCCGGTCAGGCTGATGCTGAAGGGCAGATAAGCCGAACGCTGAATCTCCGGCGGTGCTCCAAGCGAGTCGAGCACGACTGCCGCACCGGTCAGATTGCCGGCGCGTACCGGCAACATGGTTGTGCCGTCACTCGCCTGCACAAGGATGATATCACCAATGCGCACCCGGTCCGCGGCTGGCGTGAAATAGCCTGCGACCCCTGTCTCGGCACGGTTATCGGTGGTGCGGTAATGCCATAGGGTAAAGCCATTCGCGGCGCTGAGCGCCGAGAGGCTGGTGGCGATGAAAGGCATGGGCGCTCCTGCACGCTGCCAGGCAGCCGGGCGCGCGCCGGGCTGGTGGCAAGCTTGGGGTGAAGGTTCAGGGGGGGAGGGGGGAGATTCGGGCGCAATTCGGCCCTTGATAGGCACCAGATAAAGGAACTAAAGCCTATTGTCAAGGAAAATTTACCCGGTCAGCGAAATTTCCTCCCCCCCCCTCAAGATTGCGCGGCATTTCGCTAAAAGAAGGCCACCGCTCGTGGTGCGATTCATGCTAAACTTTTCTGATCCAAAACTGCCTCGGCGCACCACTAGCCCCATATTTGGTGGTCCGACTGACGCTGCTATCGGGAACCGACAGCAGCGATCGGACCACTAGGTTGTGTGGACTCTATGGATTCTCAAACGCCCTAAGGCGTGTTTCAAGGTGCTTTTTTGGGGGCACCCATGAACCGCTCCGGGTTTGTCGGAGGCTCCAACTTCCAAATAGGATGGAGCCGTTATGAGCAAGACGACGAACAAGTTTTCCCCTGAAGTCCGTGCCCGCGCGGTGCGGATGGTAATGGATCACGAGGGGGAACACCCCTC
>JADCGA010000043.1 GCA_020249265.1 Roseomonas sp. | reverse complement strand
ACAAAAAAAGAACCAGCAATAGAATGCACCAAGGCACCCCACATCGCCGGCCCCCTCAACTCCACCAATCATCGGCAGGGCAAAAACACTAGCCAGTAATCACCAACCAGTCAAGCCCAAAAATCGACAACCAACACAGTGGCGGCCTTCTAGACAGAGTTAAACAACCCGTCAAGCGGGGCAGCAAACGCCCCAAAACAGTCACAAAATCCACATTGGGGCGTGCATTGTACCGAAGCCCATTGATCAGAACCGGTCCGGGAAATCTGAACACCTGGTGTAAGTGTGTTTTCTGCCTGACTGCGGCATGACGCCGTGAACAGGAGATACCATGACAAGACGACCCCGCCGAAACCATAGCCCGGCCTTCAAGGCCAAGGCTGCGCGCTTGGGGCGCGTCCTTGCTCCGTCGCGCAGGGCGGCGCAGGTCTGAAGCGGCGAAGTCAGAACGCTAGGTGATCGCCCGTGGCATGGTGAGCCTCCTATGCTCACCACGTTGAATCACATCTCCACCGCGTCAGGGAAGCCCAGAATTGAGTCACCATGCGCAGGAATTGGTATGAGGAAACGCCAAGGAAATATTCAAGTAAACCGAGCCAGATCTTATGGCGCGATCCCTACGGCAACAAGCTTTGCGCGTTGCATCGCGAGTAATCAGGCGCATGGCGTAATCCGTTTCGACGGATCACGCCATCAATGGCACCGCGGTCAGAGAAAATGCCGCGGTACTAGCCCATGGTCGCGTGCCTGACGCGACAAATCCTCACGATAATCGGGGTGAGCCAAGCCAATAATGGCGCGCGCGCGTTCAGCAACCGACAGCCCCTTAAGATGGGCAACTCCGTATTCCGTGACGACATACATCTGATCTGACCGCGCAGTGGTGACGACATTGCCCGCTGTCAGGTTCAGCACAATCCGGCTCTTCCGCACGCCCTTGCGTTCATAGGTGGACGCCAGGCAGATGAAACTTTTCCCGCCTTTGGACGCATAGGCGCCGCGCACGAATTGCGCTTGGCCGCCCGTGCCGCTGATATGGCGATGACCATCGGATTCAGATGCCGCCTGGCCCTGAAGATCAATCTGCGTGGTGTTGTTGATCGCGACCGCGCGGTCATTGCGGGCGATGATTTCGGGCATATTGGTCTCATCAACTGGCCGGACAATGAAATCATCATTATCGCGCAGCGTATCATAAAGCCGGCGGCTGCCGAGGGCGAAGCTATAGGTCACCAGCCCCTGATCGAAGGCCTTCCGCGCCCCGCTGATGCGCCCGGCAAGATATAGTTCAACCAGACCCTCGTTCAGCATTTCAGTATGGATGCCAAGGTCACGCACAGGGGCGTGTTGCAGCAGTGCCGTCACTGCATTGGGCATGCCGCCAATGCCAACTTGCAGGCAGGACCCATCTTCAATCTGTTCGGCGATCAAGGCGGCTATGGCGCGGTCCACATCGGAAGCCTCGCCGTTCGGCAGTTCCGGCGTCGGCACATCATCGCCCTCAATCACGTAATCCACCTGGCTGCGATGCACACGCACATGCGTGCCAACCACGCGCGGCATATCGGGCAGGGTTTCAATGATCAGGGTCTTGGCTGTTTCGACAATGGCCGGGCGCCAGACATTGATGGAGCCAAGATTGAAATAGCCTTCCGCATCCATTGGTGCCGCGCGCAACACGGCGATATCGGTGCGCGGCAGGAAGCGACGATAATAATCCGGGATTTCACCCAAATGGCAGGGCAGATAATTGACCAGCCCCTGATCATGCTTGCGCCGGTCATAGCCTGAAAAATGCCAATTGTAGCAGGCGAAATGCGCCCCTTCCGGGTCCTGTTCCAGAAAGGCGCGCGGCTTCATGCTGAGGCAATTGCGAATGCGCACATCGCGCAGCTGGTCCTTGCGCGCGGCCAAGGCGCGATCAAAAACATCAGGCTGGCTGAAGCAGGCGCCGAAATCGAGCCAATCGCCGGGCTTTACGAGGGCTACCGCTTCCTCAGCCGAGATTGCTTGGGCGTTTTTTGTCATGGGCTACCCCAAGGTGAAGGCTTCGACCTGCTCTATTCGAACAGGTCGCTCAATTATTTCGCCACGCCAAGGCTGGCAACATCGCTTCGGGGAGGCAGGAAAGCATTGAGAATGGAATTTGGTAGCGGCGAGCGGACTTGAACCGCTGACCCCGGCATTATGAGTGCCGTGCTCTAACCAGCTGAGCTACGCCGCCATCCAGGAGCATTTTCAAGCCAAGTGGACAACTTGGAGACTCAGAAAATGCGACCAAAACATACGCAAGAGCTTGTCTGCCGCATGGCAGAAAAGTTCCGAAGCCCGCAGTTAGGCCGCTGTCCAGTCAGTGTCAACCGATAGCCGTGTCCGCAGGAAGCCGCCGCCCAATACGTGGTCCCCATCATACATCACGCAGGCCCGGCCGGGCGTGACCACGCCGGGTTCATCCAAGCCCCCGCGCACAAGCCCCGCCGATCCATCCTAGGCTGCTTGACCAAGGCCCTGCCTCTGGCTCAGCACGCAGCCATCGGCACGGATGAATTCGCCGGGCTGGGCTGCATCCGGGCGTAAACTACAGACCAGCGCAACATAACGCCGAGCGGCCACAGGACAGATATGCTGTCTATCAAGCTTTTCCGCCACCGCCAGGTCAAGCCGCGCGGCGGCGGCGTTTACCGTGGCATGTCACCCAAGGGGGGGCGGGTGGTGGCGGCTAGGAAATAGATTTGGTCCCGTTCGGGGTCTACAGTCCGGCGCAACTCGGCGCCGTTGGTTCACTTTCCCAAGGCCGAGTCGGCGGCAGACAACCGACAAAGCAGCCGCGCAGAGTTCTTCTTTCCAGGCTTGCCTGCATCGCGCTTTGCGTCCTGGCGTGGCGCCATATATGACAGGCCGCTCAATTAATGGTGCGTTTCATGCTTTCCTTATCCGTCCCAAAATTTGCCGGCGCGCCACGCGACATTGGCTCAATAGGCCGGTCGCTGTTGTCAGGAAGCGACAGCGGTGATTGGACCATTAGGGGCGCAAAACCTCTTCGTACGAAGTCAAAGGGAAAAGCCCCATGACAGCCAAGTCGCGCCTTGACGCTATTCGGCGCCTGCTCATCCACGCCCATGAACGCCTGGACCTCACTTTTGGCTTCAAGCTTTGGGACGGCTCCACCATTCCCGAAAATTTGCCAAAAGACGCGCTGATGGTCCGCTTGGCGGATGAGGCGATGATCGCGGCCCTGCTGCGCAAACCCAATATCGATACGCTGGCCAATTTATGGGTCTCCGCGCGGATCGATATCCTGAATGGATCGATCTTCGATCTTGTGGCCCGGCGCCCCGCCATCCGCACCAAGGCGCTGCTGCGGAGCCTGGATAAGAAAGATGTCGTGACAACCCTGATGCGCTTTCTGTTCCTGTCACGCGGGGGGCCATTCCCGCTGGAACAGGTGCGGGGTCACAAGGCGCTGAAGGATGGCAGTGAAGCAGCCAATCGCGACAATGTGCATTATCATTATGATGTCTCGAATGATTTCTATGCGCTCTTTCTCGATCCTGAGATGGTCTATACCTGCGCCTATTTCCGCGATTGGCAGAATGACATTGCAACGGCGCAGCAAGACAAGCTGCATATGATTTGCCGGAAACTACGCCTGCAAGCTGGTGATCGTATGTTGGATATTGGCTGCGGCTGGGGTGCCCTGGTCTGTCACGCGGCGCAGCATTACAGCGTTCACGCCACCGGGGTGACGTTATCCACCGAACAGGCTGAATTGGCGCGCGCCAAGATCAAGCGGTTGGGCTTGGAAGGGCAGGTTGATATCCAACTGCAAGATTATACAAAAATGCAGGGGCAATTCGATAAAATCTCCTCCATTGGCATGTTCGAACAAGTGGGCATTGCCAATTACCCCACGTATTTTTCGTCGGTAAATCGCTTGCTGCGCCCTGGTGGCCTATATCTGCACCACACCATCGCCCGCCCGGCCAAACGCGATGACAAGGCCTTTGCGAAACACGCCAAGGAATATGCCGCGCTCACCCGTTATATTTTCCCGGGCGGGGAATTGGATCACCTCGGCATGTCGATCAGCAATCTGCAACGCCATGGTTTTGAAGTGCATGATGTGGAAGGCTGGCGCGAACATTACGCACGCACCTGCAGGCTTTGGCATGATAAATTGCTGGAAAACCAAGCTGCGGCGGAAGCGGCAATCGGCAGCGTCAAAACCAGGCTATGGCTGGCTTATCTTGCGGGCTGCTCGCTCGCCTTCCAGCGCAATACGGTTGGGATTTTCCAGACCTTGGCGTCCAAGCGCCTGAAGGGCCCAGCGGAATTGCCGCCGACACGGGCTGATCTTTACGCGGATTGGGCCTGAGGGTTGATGGTAGCAGCGAGCGAACTTGAACCGCTGCCCCCGGCATTATGAGCGCAGTGGTCTAACCGGCTGAGCTACGCGGCATCAGGCTGAGGCAGTTGGGCTGCTGCCCGGTCAGCGTCAACCGAAAGCCGTGTGCGCAAAAACCCGCCGCCCAAAACGCGGTCCCCATCATACATCACGCAAGCCTGCCCGGGCGCGATCACGCCGGGTTCGTCCAAAACCACGCGCAAAAGCCCCGCCGATCCGTCCCAGGTGACCTCAGCCGCGCGGGGCACTTCGCGGGCGCGGAGCTTCACCGCGCAGCTTAGCGGCGTGCTGGGCGGCGCGATCAGCCAATTCACGTCACCGACGATCGCGTCCCGTCGTTCCAGGCCGGCGCGCGGGGCCAGCACAATCCGGCGCTTCGGCGCATCCACCGCGGCCACGTAAAGCTTTTCCTCACCATCCCAGGAAGCCTGCCCCAGGCCCCGCCCCTGGCCTACGGTGAAGCCGGAAATCCCGCCATGCTGGCCCAAGACGCGCCCATCGGCATGGATGAAATCGCCGGGCTCGGCCGCATCTGGGCGCAGCTTGCCCACCAGCGCATGATAGCGCCCGGCGGGCACAAAACAGATATCTTGGCTGTCCGGCTTTTCCGCCACCGCCAGGCCAAGCCGCGCGGCGGCAGCGCGCACCGTGGCTTTGTCCGGCATGTCACCCAAGGGGAAGCGCGCCATGGCAAGCTGCGCGCGCGTGGTGGCGGCCAGGAAATAGCTTTGGTCCCGTTCGGGATCCACGGCGCGATGCAATTCCGCGCCATTGGGCCCTTCAATGCGCCTTGCGTAATGGCCGGTGGCCAAAGCCTCACAGCCCAAATCCTCGGCCATGGCCACCATGTCGCGGAATTTCACGGTTTGATTGCAGCGGATGCATGGCACGGGCGTTTCGCCGCGCGCATAGCTATCGGCGAAATCGGCCATCACATCGCGGCGGAAAATCTCTTCCCGGTCCAAAACATAATGCGCGATGCCAAGCTTATCGGCCACACGCCGCGCATCCAGAATATCCTGCCCCGCGCAGCAAGCGCCTTTTTTCTGCAAGGCCGCGCCATGATCATAAAGCTGCAAGGTGGCGCCGATCACCTCATGCCCCGCTTCCTGCAATAGTGCGGCAACCACGCTGCTATCCACCCCACCCGACATGGCCACCAGCACGCGCATGATCAGCCGCGCCCCGCCGCATCAAGCCCCTGTTGCCAGAAGCGCTGTTCCAACCGCGCCGCTTCGGCGAAATCCGCCGCCAGACGCGCGAAACGCGCCTCCCCACCATGAGAGACACCAAGCGCATCAATTCGCCGCGCCGCCGCATGGGCCATTTCCTGATAGGAAGTGGCGGCATAGGTATCAATCCAGGACTGGTAAGCGTTGCCATCCCGCTGCCGCGCTGGATCCGCCAGGATGCGGAGCGCCACCTGCGCATAACCCACGGTGCAGGGCACCAACGCCACTTCCAAATCCAGAATATCGCCGGCATAGCCGCGATCCAGCACCCAGCGCGTGTAGGAAACAGTCTCGGCCGTTTCCGGCACGGACACCACGTCCGCTTCCGAAAGCCCCCACTCGGCGCAGTATTTCAGATGGAGCTTGGTTTCATCCAAAATGGCGAGCACCGCCGCGGCCTTATCCCGCATCGCCGCCAGGCTTTCGCCCTTCAGAACGGCCAAAGCCTTGGCGCGGGCGAAATGGATCAGGAACAGATAATCCTGAATCAAATAATGCTGAAACGCCTTGAGCGGCAGTGTGCCAGCCGACAGCCGTTGCACAAAAGGATGCCAAGTATAATCGCGCCATTCGGTCGCAGACGCAGCCGACAGCTTGCGGAACAAGCCGCCTTCAGCGCCGAATTCATCCCATGGCGCGGCCATGTCTCAGCCGCCCGCGTTGCGTGAGCCGGCGGGCAGCTTCACCACAAGCCCATCCAGCGCATCCGTCATGATCAATTGGCAGCCAAGCCGGCTGGTTTCCTGCAAATCAAAAGCGAGGTCGAGCATATCTTCCTCATCTTCCGTGGGCTTCGCCAGCTTGCTGAACCAGGCGCCATCCACAATCACATGGCAGGTGGAACACGCGAGCGATCCTTCGCAGGCGCCTTCAATATCAACGCTATTGCGATGCGCGATTTCCAGCACGGAAAGGCCAAGCGGCGCTTCCACTTCTTTGCGCGTTCCGTCGCGTTCGATGAATACCATTTTCGGCATGGCTAATCACTTGTCTTGTCTGTTGCGGAGGCTGCGCGGTGCCAAGCAGCGGCAAGGCTTGCCGCAGCGAGTTCCGCTTCTGCCGGCGAGGTAAAGCGTCCCATGCCGATCCGCAAGGTGGCCCGGGCGGCTGCCGGTTCAAGGCCGATGGCTTGCAACACGTATGAGGGTTCGATTTCCGCCGAGGAACAGGCGGAGCCGGTGGAAACACAGAGTTGCGGCGCGCCAGCCATGAGGGCTTGGGCAGTGACGCCGCCCGGAAAGGTGAGGTTGAGATTGCCCGAAACCCTGGGTGCCGTTTCCGCATTGACCACCAGCCCTGGGATATCGGCGCGGAGCTTGTTCAGAAAAATGTCTCGCTGGCCGGCGATGCGCCCGGAATCCAGCAGGCCTTCAATGGCGGCGATCCGGCAGGCCTCCCCAAAGCCCACCACCAAAGGCGCGGGCAGGGTGCCGGACCGCAAGCCCCTTTCCTGCCCGCCCCCGGAGAATAGCGGGGCCAGGCGCATGCGGGGCCGGCGGCGGACATAAAGCGCGCCAATGCCGCGCGGGCCATAGACCTTATGGCCGGAGAGCGACATCAGATCGGCCTGGATTTCCCCGACATCCAGCGGGATGCGCCCCGCTGCCTGGGCGGCATCCGTATGAAAAGCCGCCCCCGCTTCCTTCACAATGGCGCCAAGCGCAGCGAGGTCCTGGATCACCCCGATCTCATTATTCACGGCCATGATGGAAACCAGGAGCGTGTTTTCATCACAGGCG
Source organism: Roseomonas sp. (assembly GCA_020249265.1). Taxonomy (GTDB): domain Bacteria; phylum Pseudomonadota; class Alphaproteobacteria; order Acetobacterales; family Acetobacteraceae; genus Neoroseomonas. The sequence continues at coordinate 39,173 of JADCGA010000043.1, read as the reverse complement.
GCACGAAGGGCTTCGGGATCAAGCAGCCCATCCGCGCCGACCGGCAGGATAACGGGTTCAAACCCTTCCTGCGCCAGGTCACGCACTGATTCCAGCACGCATTTATGTTCGGTTGCGACCGTGATGATGCGCCGGCGCGGATCGCCCTGGCTGGCGGCAAAGCGCGCGGCGCCTTTGATGGCGAGGTTATTTGCTTCCGTCGCACCTGACGTCAGGATGATTTCGGCGGCGGTGGCGCCGATCAATTCAGCGATGTGTTCGCGCGCGGCTTCCACGGCTTCGGCCACCGCGCGGCCCATGGCGTGTTCGGCGCTGGCGGGGTTGGCGAATTGCGCTTCCCAAAAGGGGCGCATGGCCTGGATCACGCGCGGGTCAACCGGCGTGGTGGCGTGATTGTCCAGATAGATGGGGTGGTTGGGGAACGACATGGGAGGAAGATGGGGCGGAATGGGGTGTGGGGCTAGGGGGATTAGAAGGACGTTTGATGGAGGCGCTGTTTAGGCGGGCTCGTTTTCCATAAGTTGTCCGCGGGGCAGCGTCTCTCTGCTGTTGTACTGTGGAACGGAACAAAGGCATATTGCGCACAAATGGAAAAGACGCCGCCAGCAACGCCCGATTCTGACAGGTTCGATCGCGACCTTGTGCTAGCTCGGCGCTCATTCGGCGATCTACTTGCCCACTTTCTTTCTCATCCCGGCTTTAGGCCTTCAGCGTCAAGCCAAGCCCCTTGGACTATGGCGGAATTTGCTGAACGCCTTTCCGACTCGCTCGGGGCGGGCACGATATCTCCGCAGACTGTCAAAGATTGGCTGAACGGTGCGTCCTTGCCGGATGGCCAAACAACATTCCCGGCCATCCTACAGCTTCTCTTCGGCGAAGACCCTGCCCTTTCTGAGTATCGTGCAAGCTTAGCTGATTATTTTGAACAGGCGAAACTCTTTGAAAGACGCGTGCTCGCAACGCAAGATACCGTGCGAATAGGGCGCCGCCCATCTGCGGGATCGGCGATAACTTCATTATTGGGAACCACAGTCTCTACCGACCAAGACCTAGTCTTTCCACCTTTATACCCTAGTTTTGTCGCGCGTCTCGATCGGGATTTACAAACCCTCAAGGCGGCAAAACCGCCGCCCGATTCTGTTATCTATGCTGAGACAGAGACAGGCTTCGCTATTGTGCAAGGGCAAGCAACAGATGCGGAGGTCGCTGCACAACCCGCAACGGCACAACGTCATCGCAATGTCATCGCGAAAATCGAAGACCTTATAGACGCTTGTGGTACTCGGCTGGATAATCAGCGTTCCTGGCGCCGACTACCGCAAATAGCGAAGCGCGCACTCGAGGCCGCCAATCGCCCGACGATAGAATTGCCCGACGCGCTGGTCGATCTTTATGACCATACTGTCTCTCTTGGTTCATATGTGAGCCAGGATGACGCGATTGGTGCTGACAAAAATGCATCCGATGAGCCACTCGATCACGACATCAGACGGGCGCTTGTTGATTTTATTTCGTCAGCTTCGCCCTGGCTGCGTAGCTTCCCAAGTGCGCTGGCTGCCGATGATGCACGACGCGATTTTCTGATCCGCCCCGAACTTTTTGAACCGATACGGCGCACGCTGCCGGCCGCGCGTGAATTCCTCGAGATTGCAGGTCAGGAAGGGGTTCTGTCGCCGGAGGATGCAGCGCGCGCCACCCTACCAATAGAAACTGCGGAACGCGGCGGCGTGCTAGGCGAGAAAGCAGGCTATAGAGGGCACGGCAATGCGTTGGGCCTGCTTACGCGTGCTGCCACTGTTTCCATCGTTTCGTTGATAAGTTTCTATTCAGGCGCGATTGCGTCCGATTTTGCCACGAAATCTGTTCTGGTTCAGCGAGCGGGAAGCTTCCTGGCGCGGGCTGAGGAGCAGGCGCTCCAGCTAGCAGCCGGCGCCCCCGATGATTTGCGCATTGCGCTTGAGAATGTGCTGAAGGTGAATCGTTTACGGCAAGAAGGGGACCCGCCACCACAAACGCCTGCCATCATGTCCGCTGACAGTTCGAAGTCTTTCCGCCCGCCGTTGGAACCGCTTGCCCGATGGCGCGAGCCCATCCCCGGCTTGCCCGAAGAAGCCTGGCCCGACATGATCACGCTCCCCGCCGGGGAATTCCTCATGGGGGCGCCGGAGGACGAGGAGGGCAGCGTTGACGACCAACGTCCGCAACGCCGTGTCACTGTTCTGCGTCCCTTTGCGCTGGGCCGAACGGCGGTGACCTTTGCGATGTGGGATGCGGCGATGGCAGCCGGCTTCGTGCCACCTTACGGCAATCCACCTCAAGATGAGGGGTGGGGGCGCGACGACCGGCCGGTGATCAATGTCTCCTGGCTCGACGCCCGGGCCTATTGCAGATGGCTGAACCACCGTCTGGGGCTTCCCTCCGGCACCTACCGTCTACCGAGTGAGGCCGAGTGGGAATATGCCTGCCGGGCGGGGACTACAACGGCCTTCAGCTTCGGCGAAACGATCTCGACCGAACAGGCGAATTTCGATGGCAGAGCGACCTATGGGAAGGGACGGAAGGGCGAATACCGTGGCCGCACCGTGCCGGTGGGCAGCTTGCCGGCTAACCTTTGGGACCTTCACGAGATGCATGGCAATGTCTGGGAATGGGTGGAGGATACCGATGGCGCCTATCCCGCGCAGGCGACAGATGCCAGTCCCTTGGTGCGTACTGATAGGGTCCTGCGCATCCGTCGCGGCGGCTCCTGGAAGGGCAGCCCCAGGCTCGTGCGCGCGGGCTGCCGCGGCGGGGGCACCACCGGCGTGCGAGACAAGGATGCCGGCTTCCGGGTCGCCAGAACGCTAGCTGATGCCGGGCTTCATCCTGAATCCTTTGCCGGGGTTCATCCCGAATCCTTATCTCCTTACCTCTTTGGTCGCCACAAGCGCGCTTATCGCTTGCGCCCATAGATAAGCCAGTGATGTTTGGTGCCTGTCGTTGAAACCTTTTGGACCCTTTGGCGCGCTGGCTGACGGCGCCTAAGGCATTCGAAGGATCGAAATGGCGTGCCGCGTTGCGAAACGCCCAGCGCCAAAAGTCAAAAAAAGGAGTGGGGGGTTTGGGGGGCGAGTTCTCTTGCCCCCCAATTTCAGCGCGCTGCTTTTGAAAGCCTCCCCCCTCAGCGCCACCCCGCCCTTTGCATAATCCGCAGCGCCTCCGGCGCCAGTGCGCCATAGCGTTGCGCGTTCAATTGATCAGCGCGGAAACTGCCAAGTGCTATCAGCGCGGGATGCGGCGCGACCCCTGCCACCACCGGATATTCAAAATTGCCATTGGCGAATAATTCCTGCGCGCGTTGGCTTGAAAGGTATTCAATGAAGCGCAGCGCGCCGGCCTTGTTTGCGGAACTCCGCACCACCCCCGCGCCGGAGACATTTACATGCGCCCCGCGATCACCTGGCGCCTGGTTGGGGAAGATCACCCCCATCCGATCAAACAGCGCCTTTTCCTGCGCATTGGTCGAAGCGCCGAACCGCGCGAGGTAATAGGTATTCGCCACCGCCAAGCGCCCCACGCCCGCGGTCACCGCTTGGAATTGCGGCGTATCGCCACCCTGCGGTGGGCGCGCCATATTGGCCACCACGCCGCGCGCCCAGGCTTCCGCCGCTTCCGCGCCATTGGCCAGCAGAATGCTCGCCATGAGGGAGGTGTTGTAGGGATGCGCCGCCGCCCTGATCAGCACCTGCCCGCGTTGCGCCGGCAGGGCCAAATCCTCATACCGCGCGACACCTTCCGGCACGCCCCGCTGGCGGTCATACATGATCACGCGCGCGCGGCTGGAAAGCCCAAACCATTGCCCGTCTGCGGCGCGGAGATGCGCGGGGATTCGGGCTTCCAGAATCTCGCTCCGTGTTTCGGCCAGAATGCCGACTTCCACAGCGCGGGCGAGCTTGGCCGCATCCACCGTGATCAGCACATCGGCGGGGCTATTCGCACCTTCGGACTGAATGCGCGCGATCAATTGATCCGCATCGCCTTCAATCAGGCGGGTACGAATGCCGGTTTCCGCCGTGAAGCCCTCATACAGCGCGCGATCCGTATCGTAATGGCGCGACGAATAGAGATTGATCACGCGCTCCTGCGCCGCGACCAAGGCGGGGCTGGCCAGTGGGGCGGCGAAGGGCAGGGCAATCAGGGAACGGCGGCGCATGAGGGAAACCTTTCGGCGCGGGAGATGTTGTCGCGGCTGGCCGGGATCAAGACGGCGCAGCCAATAGTCTAGCCTTGCCGGGCATGCTGCCGCCATGCAGGCCAGGCAGGGCAGCCCTGCGCGGCAGATACTTGAGCGCCGCGCAGATCCCGCGTGTTACCGACTCCCGTTACAATCAGCCCTCCAAGCCGCGCAGGAATTTCGCCCGCGCGCCGCCGCCTGCCATCAGGAAGGCGTGGTCTGAACCGCTCAATAGGAAGCGCGCGCCAAGGGCGATGTAATCCGGCGCAACCTTCTCATCATAAACGCCGCCCATGCCCATGATTTTGCCATGCGCCTTGCAGGCCGCCGCCACCTTGGCATAGGCCGCGCGCACATCGGGATGCCCGATCTGCCCGGCAATGCCCATGGAGGCCGTGAGGTCCGATGTGCCGATCATCAGGCAATCCACGCCAGGCACAGCGGCGATGGAATCTGCATTGGCAACGGCTTCCGGCGTTTCAATCATGACTGTCACCATGATCTGTTCGTTAAGTTCCTTTTGCGCGGCGGCGGTATCGGAAACCTGGAAGGCATATTGCGCCGGCGGGCCGCCCCAGGAACGCTCACCCAGCGGCGGGTAGCGGAAGGCGCGCACCACATCGCGGGCTTCATCCGCGTTATCAATATGCGGCACCACCACGCCCATGGCGCCATTATCCAGGCAGCGCGTGCCTTCAAACAGCGCATCCTTGCAGCAGCGAACAATAGGTGTAACGCCTTGCGAAAGTGCCGCCATGGCCATGCGCGTTGCGTCATCCACACTCATGGCGCCATGTTCCATGTCAATGAACAGCCAATCAAAGCCAGAAGAAGCGGCAATCATGCCGGCAGCCGGCGTGCGCAAATGATGCACGCCAAAGCCAAGGGCGAGTTCACCCTTTTCCAAGCGGCGACGTGCGAAATTAGGAGCGATAGGCATGGTGTTTCCCCTCAGGAATTATTGTGTGTTGCAACCTGATCAAGCTGCGCCACCAGGCGCCAGCTTGTCTTGGGTTTTTGTTTCGAAATCATGCGCGTCATGGCGTTCATGCAATTGTTCGGATGGCTCCCCGGTTACGCGGTTCACCATGCGCCCGCGCATCACGGTGGGGCGGGCGAAGATGGCTTCCGCCCAGCGCTGCACATTCTTGTATTCATGCACGGCAAGGAATTCCGCTGCGCCATACAGGAAGCCCTTCACCAGCCCGCCATACCAGGGCCAAACGGCGATATCGGCGATGGTATAATCATCCCCACCCAGATAGGCGCTTTCGGCCAGCCGCCGGTCCAACACATCCAATTGCCGCTTGGTTTCCATCGTAAAGCGATCAATCGCGTATTCAATCTTCACCGGCGCATAGGCATAGAAATGCCCGAAACCGCCGCCGAGGTAAGGCGCGCTGCCCATTTGCCAGAACAGCCAGGAAAGGCATTCGGCGCGCGCCGCCGCTTCCTTCGGCAGGAAGGCGTCGAATTTTTCCGCAAGGTGCATCAGGATCGCCGCGCTTTCGAAAACGCGGATGGGCTTCGGCCCGCTGCGATCCAAAAGTGCTGGGATTTTCGAATTGGGGTTGATATCCACAAAGCCACTGCCGAATTGCTGGCCTTCACCAATACGAATCAGCCAGGCGTCGTATTCCGCACCTTTGTGGCCAAGCGCCAAAAGCTCCTCCAGCAGGATCGTCACCTTCTGGCCATTGGGCGTGCCCAGCGAATAAAGCTGCAAGGGGTGGTGGCCCACCGGCAATTCCTTGTCATGCGTCGGGCCGGCGATGGGGCGGTTGATATTGGCAAAGCGCCCGCCATTGGCCTTGTTCCAGGTCCAGACTTTCGGGGGGGTGTAATCGCTGCTGCTGCTCATGGGGGTGCTCCTTGGGATTGGCTGAAGCTGGCGCGATTGGCGGTGGCGCGCAAGGCTGGTATCGCGGGGCGATCGGACAGGGGCAGGCGACATGACCATCACCATCCATGGCATCAAGAATTGCGACACCATGAAAAAGGCGCGCGCCTGGCTGGAAGCGGCGGGCATTGCCCATGACTTCCATGACTACAAAACCGCGGGCATCACGCCGGCCCTACTGCAAGCCTGGGTGCGTCAGGCGGGGTGGGAGGCTCTGCTGAACCGCGCCGGCACAACCTTCCGAAAATTGCCGGATGATCAGAAGCAAGGGCTGGACGAAGCCCGCGCCATGGCGCTGATGCTAGCGCAGCCCAGCATGATCAAGCGCCCGGTGCTCACCAAGGGCGATGCGCTGATCATTGGCTTTGATCCCGCGCGTTACGCTGCCTTATTGAAAGCCTGACGCCCGCTGCCTTCAAATCGCCGCGCGCGCCCCATATCCTAAAGCCTGTATTTTACCAAACCAACATGCGGGGACAGGCGGATGGGCGGCTACGTGCATGGCTACAGTGGGCGGGAAGCCGAGCGGCTAGAGGACCAGGCGCGCACTTTGGAGGATCTGTTGCACGGCGATACTGGCTTCCTGGATGGCACCGAGGTGCTCGAGGCCGGCTGCGGCACTGGGGCGCAGACCGCGGCGCTGGCCCGCCGTAGTATTGGCGCGCGGATCACCGCCGTAGACCTCTCGGCGGCCTCTCTGGCGGAGGCCGAGCGACGTATCTTGGCCGAAGGACTCGACAACGTCCGTTTCGTGCAGGCGGACATCCGCGCGGCCCCCTTTCGGCCGGGTTCCTTTGACCATGTCTTCGTCTGCTTCGTGCTGGAGCACCTGCCAAATCCGGAGGCTATGCTGGCGGCGCTGCGGACACTGCTGCGGCCAAGCGGGACGATCACCGTAATTGAGGGTGACCACGGCTCCATCGTTTTCCACCCCGAAAGCGCTGCCGCACGCGCAGCTATTGCCTGCCAAGTGGAACTACAGCGGCGCGCCGGTGGCGACGCGAACATCGGGCGACGACTTTACCCGCTGCTCGTCGACGCGGGCTTCGAGGAGGTGCGTGTTTCGCCCCGCATGGTCTACGCCGATGCTAGCCGTCCCGCTTTCGCTGAAGGCTTCACCAGGCGGACCTTCACAGCCATGATCCAGGGCGTACGAGAGGGTTCGGTGGCTGCTGGACTCGCTACGCAAGACGGCTTCGACGCAGGCATTCGGGCCTTGCACCGCACGGCAGCCGAGCCTGACGGGGTATTCCTCTACACGTTCTTCAAGGCCACCGGTTGTGTGGCTTGATCCCGCATCGTCTCGCCACATAGGGTGCCGGGGTGGCTGAAGGGCTCAATATTCAGGCCTATAGCGATGCGCTGGTTGTGCTGGGCACGGCGGGCGTGATCGTGCCGCTGTTGCGCCGCGCCGGTGTCAGCCCGGTACTTGGCTATCTTGGCGCGGGGGCGCTACTGGGGCCGCTCGCGCTTGGGTCCTTCATCAATGAATACCCTCTGCTTTACTGGTTCACGGTGATTGATGCGAAAAGTGTCACCGCGATTGCCGAACTTGGCGTGGTTTTTCTGCTATTTCTGATTGGGCTTGAACTTTCCTTTGAACGCCTGAAGGCGATGCGCCGGCTGGTGCTGGGCCTGGGTGGGCTGCAATTGGCGATCAGCTTTGTTGTGATCAGCCTGATTGCACTCGCCTTCGGCCTGACACCCCAGATTGCCGCGGTGCTCGCCGCATGTTTGGCACTTTCTTCCACCGCCATTGTGCTGGAACTGCTGGCGCAGCAGGAAAGGCTGCTGACCAGTGGCGGGCGCGCCAGTTTCTCTGTGCTGCTGGCGCAGGATGTGGCGGTGGTGCCCATTCTGCTTTTCATCGGCATCCTTGGCGCTAAGGGTGGCGGTTCCGTGCTGCTGAGTATCGCAACTGCGCTTGGCCAGGCTTTGCTGGTGTTGGCGGTGATTGTGCTGGTAGGGCGCGCGGTTCTGCGCCCACTATTTCGCCTGGTGGGCGGCCAGCGTTCGGAAGAATTGTTCATCGCCGCCGTACTATTCGTGATTGTCGCAACCGGCATCCTGGCCGCCAAGGCCGGGCTTTCCATGGCGATTGGCGCCTTTGTCGCGGGGCTTTTGCTGGCCGAGACCGAATATCGCCGCGCGGTACAGGCCACGATCGAGCCCTTCAAGGGTCTGCTGCTGGGTATTTTCTTCTTCAGCGTCGGCATGAATATTGATTTCCGCGAAGTGGCGCGCGAAGCCGTGCTGCTTTTCGGCTTGGCTTTTGGGCTGATCGCACTCAAGGCCGGGATCGTCTATGCGCTGGCGCGGTATTTTGCGCTGACGCGCGCGGCTTCCTTGGAAGCGGCGCTATTGCTTGGCCCGGGCGGCGAATTCGCCTTTGTGGGCATTGGGCTCGCGACCGGTTTGGCGTTGATTGAACCAAAGCTTGGCAGCTTTGTTCTGGCGGCGATCAGCCTGACCATGGCGCTACTGCCGTTGCTTTCAGCCCTTGCGCGGCGTCTGGCGCCCTTGCTGGAGGAAGCCAAGCCCAAGGACCCTGCGCTTGAAGCCCTGCCGGAAGCGCAGCAGGGCCACGCCATCATCATCGGCTATGGCCGCGTGGGGAGAACCGTGGCCGCGTTGCTGCGCGAGCATGGATTGCGGCATGTGGCGGTGGATAGTGACCCCGCAACCGTCGCCCGCGCCCGCCGCGCAGGTGAGGACGTGTTCTTCGGCGATGCTGCGCGCCCGGCCTTCTTGCAGGCCTGTGGCCTGGCTTCAGCGCAAAGCGTCATCATCACCATCAATCTTGCGCCTCAGATAGATCAGATTATCAGCGCCATTCGCGCAGAGAGGCCGGATTTGCCCATCATCTCCCGCGCGCGGGATGCGGCGCATGCCCGCCATCTTTACGCGCAGGGCGTGAGTGAAACCGTGCCGGAGACGATTGAAGCAAGCCTGCAATTATCCGAAGCCGCGCTGGTGGCGCTTGGCGTGCCGATGGGGCGCGTGATCGCCTCCATCCACCAAAAGCGTGCCGATTTCGCGGAAGAATTGCGCAGCGCTGCGCGGGGGGCGTAACCCACCGCCAGCGCCTAAATCACGAAAGCTTCTGCTTCAGCACATCATTGACCAGCGCAGGATTGCCCTTGCCCTGCATGGCCTTCATGGTCTGGCCAACAAAGAAGCCAAACAGCTTATCCTTGCCAGAACGATATTCCGCGACCTTATCGGCATTGGCGGCCAGAACCTGGTCAATCACCGCTTCAATCGCGCCGCTATCCGTCACCTGCTTCAGGCCGCGTTCTTCCACAATGGCGCCCGGCGCGCGGCCCGTTTCCACCATTACTTCGAACACTTCCTTGGCGAGCTTGCCGGAAAGCGTGCCATCGACCATCAAATCCAGCAGCGCGCCAAGATCAGTGGCATTGACGGGCGGTTCAGCGATGGAGCTTTTGGTGCGGTTGATGGCGGCGAAAAGATCACCCATCACCCAATTCGCGGCCTGCTTGGCATCGCGGCCTTTGGCAACGGCCTCAAAATAGGCAGCGGTTTCGCGTTCCAGCGTCAGCACATGCGCGTCATAGGGCGTAATGCCGTAATCGCGCACATAACGCGCGCGGCGCTGATCGGGAAGTTCCGGCAAAGCAGCCTTCAGCCCTTCCACCCAGGCCGCGTCAATCACCAGCGGGGGCAAATCCGGGTCCGGGAAATAGCGATAATCATGCGCGTCTTCTTTTGACCGCATGGAACGCGTAATGCCGCGGCTTGTATCGAAAAGCCGCGTTTCCTGATCAACCGTGCCACCTGATTCCCACACCTCAACCTGGCGGCGCGCTTCGGCTTCCACCGCCTGCATGACAAAGCGGATGGAATTCACATTCTTCACTTCGCAGCGCGTGCGGAACCCTTCGCCCGCCTTGCGGACGGAGACATTCACATCCGCCCGCATGGAGCCTTCATCCATATTGCCATCGCAAGTGCCGAGATAGCGCATAATCTGGCGGAGCTTGGTGAGGTAAGCGCCGGCTTCCTCTGGGCTGCGCATATCGGGTTCCGAGACAATTTCCATCAGCGCCACACCGGAACGGTTCAGGTCAATGAAGGATTTTGTCGCGTGCTGGTCGTGCTGGGATTTGCCGGCATCCTGTTCCAGATGCAGCCGCGTAATGCCAATGGTTTTCGTGCTGCCATCGGCCAACTCAATATCAATCGCGCCTTCGCCAATGATGGGATGCGCGTATTGGCTGATCTGATAGCCCTGCGGCAGATCGGCGTAGAAGTAGTTCTTACGATCAAAGCGCGACCAAAGATTGACCTTGGCATTCAAGCCAAGCCCGGTGCGCACGGCCTGCGCCACGCATTCATGGTTGATCACCGGCAACATGCCGGGGAAGCCCGCATCAATGAAGGAAACCTGCGCATTGGGTTCCGCGCCAAAGGCCGTCGCCGCGCCGGAAAACAGCTTGGCGTTGGACGTGACCTGGGCATGAACCTCAAGCCCGATCACCACTTCCCAGGGGCCTGATTCCCCCTCGACGATATAGGTCATGCCCCGGCCCTCATTGCAGGTACGGCCTTGAAATCAGCCGCGCGTTCCAGCGCTGCCCCCACGGCGAAAACCGTTTCCTCATCAAAGGCGCGGCCAATTACCTGCAAGCCGAGCGGCAAGCCCTGATGATCAAGCCCGGTCGGCAAGGCAAGGCCCGGCAGCCCCGCCAGATTGGCCGTCACGGTGAAAACATCATTCAAATACATCTTCACCGGGTCATCGGTGTTCTCGCCTTCCGCAAAGGCCGCTGAAGGCGTGGCCGGCGTCACAATCGCATCCACCTTCTGCCAGGCTTCATCGAAATCCCGCGCAATCAGGGCGCGGATTTTCTGCGCTTTCAGGTAATAGGCGTCGTAATAGCCGGCACTCAGCACATAAGTGCCGATCATGATGCGCCGGCGCACCTCCGCGCCAAACCCCTCGGCCCGCGTGCGCTCATACAGATCACGCAGGTCGCTATCCTTCTCCGCCACGCGCAAGCCGAAGCGCACGCCATCATAGCGCGCGAGGTTCGATGAAGCCTCAGCGGGCGCCACGATGTAATAGGTGGGCAGCGCATATTTCGTGTGCGGCAGGGAGATATCCACAATCTCCGCCCCTGCATCGCGCAGCCAATCCAGCCCCTGACGCCAGAGTTTTTCAATCTCCGCCGGCATGCCATCCAGGCGGTATTCGCGCGGCACGCCAATGCGCATTCCCTTCACGCTCCGCCCACAAGCCGCAGCGAAATCCGGTACGGGCTGGGCGGCGCTGGTCGAATCCTTGGGATCATGCCCCGCCATGGACCGCAGCAGAATGGCGCAATCTTCCACCGTGCGCGCAAAGGGGCCGGCTTGGTCAAGCGATGAAGCAAAGGCCACAATGCCAAAGCGCGAACAGCGCCCATAGGTCGGCTTGATGCCGGTAATGCCGCAAAACGCCGCCGGCTGACGGATGGAACCGCCCGTATCCGTGCCAGTCGCCCCCAGCGCCATGCGCGCCGCAACGGCCGCCGCCGAGCCACCAGAAGACCCGCCCGGCACCAGCCGCGCGCTTGGATCATCCTTGCGCTGCCAAGGGTTCAATACGCCGCCATAGGCCGAGGTCAAATTGGATGACCCCATGGCGAATTCATCCAGATTGGCCTTGCCGACAAACACCGCGCCATCACGCTTCAACTGCGCGGTGACGGTGCTTTCATAAGGCGGGATGAAATTGCCCAGGATTTTCGAACCCGCCGTGGTGCGCACACCTTCCGTGCAGAACAAATCCTTGATGGCAAGCGGAATACCCTCAAGCGGCCCGGCCTCACCCCGCTTGCGGCGCGCATCGGATGCGCGGGCGGCGTCTAGCGCCTGTTCGCTCGTGGTGGTGATGAAGGCATTCAGCTTCGGGTTCAGCGCCTCAACCGCGGCCACATGGGCGCGCGTCAATTCCTCGGCGCTGATCGCGCCCTCATTCAGCGCGGCCAAGGCGCCCGCGAGGGTAAAATCGGTCGGATGCATTATTCCACCACCTTCGGGACGCCGAAATACTCGCCTTCTCGATCCGGCGCATTGGCCAGCACGGCTTCGGCCTGGCCGCCATCGGTCACCACATCATCGCGCATCGGCATCGCCGCCACGCCGCCGGGGGTACCGCCGGCCATTGGCTCCACCCCATCGGTATTCACGGCCTGGAGCTGTTCAATCCAGCCCAGAATGCCGTTGAGTTCGCCCTGCACGCGGGCGATATCCTGTTCTTCAAGGCGCAGCCGGGCCAAAGCCGCAACGCGCCTGACGGTGGCGGTATCGAGGGACATAAATCAGTACTTCCCGGAAAAAGAGCGCCGGACCATAAGGCCCCCGATGCCACTCTTCAACCTGACAGATTTGCGCGCAGCATTGCCCCGGCATTCCCGGCTGATCGGCCTTGATCCGGGGGAGAAGACCGTGGGCGTGGCGCTGAGTGATGTCTCGCTGATGTTGGCCAGCCCCTATGGCAGCCTCAAGCGCGGGAAGCTTGCCGCCATGGCCGCCGAGATCAAGGCGATTGCCGCCAAGGAAGCCGTGGGGGGGCTCGTCGTCGGGCTGCCGCTTGGCCTGGATGGGTCCTTCGGCCCGGCGGCCCAGGCGGCGCGGGATTGGGCGCGGTCCCTTTCGGACGCCACCGGCTTGCCGGCGGCGCTTTGGGATGAAAGGCTTTCCTCGGCGGCGGTGAACCGCATGATGGTGGGGGAAGCCGATCTCAGCCGGGGCAAAAGGGCGGCTTCGGTGGATAAGGCGGCGGCGGCTTGGATGCTGCAGGCGGCTTTGGACGCCACCCAAGGATGAGGCGCATGGATCAGATACTGGTGGAAATCGCGCTGGATGGGCGCATCCGCTACGCCATTGGCGCGCTGGCAGGGCTTGGCTTTGCCATGCTGGGCTTTGCGCTGCTGCCGCAATTCCTGGCCGAATGGCCGGCCATCACGCTCCGGCTTTTGGGCCTTGGCTTCCCGATCCTGGGGCTTGGGATGTTCCTGTGGCTGTCCTTCATCCCGGCACCCCATGCGCTTGCGATTCGCGCCGATGGCAGCGCGGTCTTCACCCGCAGCGTCACCACCTGGTGGCGGTTTTTTGACATGTTTGAGACGCTGCCCCCCGGCACGATCACCGGGGTTGCTGTGGAAGCCGCCGATGCGCCGGTTGGCACAACGCGCAGCGGAGAGACGGATTTCTCCGCCACATCAAAGGAATGGCGGCTGGTGCTGCGGCTTTCGGATGGCGCGGTGCGGGAAGTGCAACGCAGCCCTGGCCGTGCCTCGCTTGATGAAAAAGCGGCGGCACTGCGTGGGGCGCTCAAGCTGCCATGAACGGGTCTGGTCTTTCCCGCCGCTCGGCGGCTAGAAAGGGCGCGTGACCTACCCCCGCAAACACCTCCTCGCCATTGAGGGTCTTGAGCCGCCGCATATCGCGGATTTGCTCGATCTGGCGGAATCCTATGCGCTGCTCAATCGCAGCGGCAAAACTCAGCGCGACCTGTTGAAGGGCCGCACGCTGATCAATCTGTTTTTTGAAGACAGCACCCGCACCCGCACGAGTTTTGAGCTCGCCGGCAAGCGGCTGGGCGCCGATGTCATCAATATGTCGGTCAGTACGTCCAGCGTGAATAAGGGCGAAACCCTGTTGGATACGGCCAGTACGCTGAATGCGATGCATTGCGATTTGTTGGTGGTGCGCCACGGTCAATCCGGCGCGCCTTCGCTGCTAAGCCAGAAGGTGGATGCGGCAGTGATCAATGCCGGCGATGGCACGCATGAACACCCAACCCAGGCGCTATTGGACGCGCTCACCATCCGCCGACACAAGGGCCGGCTTGAAGGTTTGATTGTCGCGATTTGCGGCGATATCGCCCATTCGCGCGTCGCGCGTTCCAACATGCATTTGCTGACCACCATGGGCAGCCGCGTGCGTGTGGTGGGGCCGCCCACGCTGATCCCGGCGGAAGCTGCGCGCTTGGGCGTTGAGGTCTTCCACGACATGAAGGCCGGGCTGGCGGGCGCCGATGTTGTCATGATGCTGCGCCTGCAACGCGAACGCATGTCGGGCGGCATGGTGCCTTCCGCGCGGGAATTCTTTCGCTTCTATGGGCTGGATGCGGAAAAGCTGGCCTTCGCCAAGCCGGATTCCATTGTAATGCACCCAGGCCCCATGAATCGCGGTGTGGAGATTGAAAGCGCGATTGCCGATCACCCAACGCGCAGCGTGATCGGCGAACAGGTGGAAATGGGTGTCGCCTGCCGCATGGCGGTGCTGGATGTGCTTTCTCGCCAATTGCCGCGGAACCGTTGAGCATGGCCGACACAATCATCACCAATGCCCGCCTGCTTGATCCCGCCTCGGGCCTTGATGCGCCGGGCGCTTTGTTGATCCGCGATGGGCTGATTGCCGATTGCGGCGCTGGCCTGACCGCGCCGGAAGGGGCCTCGGTTGTGGACGCTGCTGGCGCCTGCCTCGCACCTGGCTTGATTGATCTGCGCGCCAATCTTGGTGAACCGGGGGCCGAGCATCGGGAAACCATCGCCTCTGCCGCGCAGGCCGCTGCCGCGGGGGGAATCACCACTATTTGCGTGCTGCCGGATACCGACCCGGCCTTGGATGACCCCGCGCTGATTTCCTTCATCACCCGGCGGGGTGAGGCCACGGGTTCGGTCACGCTGCTGCCCTATGGCGCCGCGACCGCGGGCTGTGCCGGCAAGGAATTGGCTGAATATGGCTTGCTGCGCGAAGCCGGCGCCATTGCCTTTACCGATGGGGCGCGCGCCATTGCCTCCGCGCGCAGCATGCGGTTGGCATTGTCTTACGCGCGGGCCTTTGGCGCTTTCATTGTGCAGCACCCGGAAGAACCGAGCCTGGCTTCCGGCGGTGCCGCCACCGAAGGCGAATTGGCCACGCGCCTTGGCCTGCCCGGCATCACCCCGGCGGCGGAAGCCATCATGGTGGCGCGTGATGTCGCACTCGCGCGCATCACGGGCGGGCATGTGCATTTCGCGCATATCTCCACTGCCGCTGCGCTTGATTTGGTCCGTGCCGCCAAGGCTGAGGGGCTGGCCGTTACCTGCGATACCGCGCCACCCTATTTTGATCTCAATGAGACCGCGATTGGCGATTATCGCAGCTACGCCAAGCTCTCCCCGCCGCTGCGGACCGAGGCTGATCGGCAGGCGGTGGTCGCGGCGCTGGCGGATGGCACGATTGATGCGATTGCCTCAGACCATCAGCCGCGCGATGCCGATGACAAGCGCTTGCCCTTTGCGCAGGCTGAGGCCGGCGGTGCGGGGTTGGCGACTTTGCTGGGCGTGACACTGGCGCGCGTCCATGCCGGCGATTTGCCTATGCTGACCGCGCTTGGGCTGCTGACCGCGCGGCCCGCCAATTTGCTGGGTTTGCCGCAGGGCAGGCTGGCGAAGGGTGCGCCGGCGGACCTCGTGCTGTTCCACCCCGATCGGGGCTGGAAGGTTGAAGCCGGCAAGCTGCCTGGCAAGGCGCAGAACTCCCCCTTTGATGGCCGCGCCCTGGAAGGCCGGGTGCTGGGCACCTGGAAGGCCGGGCGGCGCGTTTTCGGCGGCTGAACCATGGCGGAACATGCGGATAGCATCGCGTTTCTAATCGCGCTGGTGGGCGGCTATTTGATCGGCTCCGTGCCCTTTGGGTTATTGCTGACCAAGGCAGCGGGGCTTGGCGATATCCGCCAGGTCGGTTCCGGCAATATCGGGGCGACCAATGTGCTGCGCACCGGCCGCAAGGGCCTGGCCGCGGCAACCCTGATCCTGGATGGCTTGAAGGGCGCGGTGGCGGTGCTACTCGCGCGGCAGTTCCTCGGCGATCAGGATGTGGTGGTGGGTACGGCGGCGGTGCTCGGGCATCTTTTTCCGGTCTGGCTTGGCTTTCGCGGTGGCAAGGGCGTGGCGACAGGGCTTGGCGTGCTGCTCGCCGCCGCCTGGCCGGTTGGGCTGGCCTGCTGCGCCCTTTGGCTGGTGGCGGCGAAACTCCTGAAAATGTCGTCAGCGGCGGCGCTCACGGCCTTTGCCGCGGCGCCACTTTTCGCCCAGGTCCTGTCCAGCACGGATCACGCGCTGATGGCCTTGCTGATCGCCGTTTTGGTGTTCTGGCGGCATGAGGCGAATATCCGCCGCCTGCTGGCGGGGACTGAACCGCGCATCGGCAAGAC
This sequence comes from Roseomonas sp., assembly GCA_020249265.1. GTDB lineage: Bacteria > Pseudomonadota > Alphaproteobacteria > Acetobacterales > Acetobacteraceae > Neoroseomonas. The sequence goes on along the minus strand of JADCGA010000043.1, from coordinate 22,847 downwards.
AACCAAATAGAACTCCAATTTAGTATTTCCCGTATAGGTTGAATTATGGCATAGAATTTCGCCTATGCCAGATGGAACCCCCGGCCCCGCCGAAAGCCTCGCCCTATGGCGCATCGCCCAGACCGAGGGCATTGGCCCCATGGGCTTTCGCCGCCTGCTCGCCCGGCATGGCAGCGGGGCGGCGGCGCTGGAGGCTTTGCCCCGTCTTCTCGCCAAACGCGAAACCCCGGCGCGCATTCCAAGCGCGGATGACGCGCGGCGAGAAGCCGATGCCATGGCGAAGCTCGGCGCGCGTTTCATCTTTTGGGGCAGTTCTCACTACCCGCCCTTGCTCGCTTTACTCGCGGATGCGCCGGCCATGCTCGCGGTGCAGGGCGATGCCGCTTTGGTGGCGCAGGTGCCAAGCTTCGCCATTGTGGGTGCCCGCAATGCCTCGGCTGCCGGCCGGCGCATCGCGGAAGACATTGCGGAGGCACTGACCGAAGCCGGGGTGCTGGTGATCTCCGGCCTCGCGCGCGGGGTGGATGCGGCGGCGCATCAGGGCGCCTTGCGTGCCGGGCGGACGCTTGCCGTGCTGCCCGGGGGCTTGGATGTTGCCTATCCGCCGGAAAACGCCGCGCTTCAGGCGCGAATTGGCCGCGAAGGCGCTGTGGTGGCGGAACATGCGTTGGGGACCGCGCCGTTGGCGCGGCATTTCCCCAAGCGCAACCGGATCGTGGCCGGGCTTTCGCTGGGTGTTCTGGTGGTGGAAGCGGCTGAGCGATCCGGCACGCTGATCACCGCGCGCCTGGCCCTGGAAGCGGGGCGAGAGGTCTTCGCCATCCCCGGCAGCCCGCTTGACCCGCGCAGCCGCGGCGCCAATGACCTTATCCGCCAGGGCGCGCATTTGGTGGAAAGCGCCGCCGATGTGCTGACGCATCTGCCCGAAGCGCCGAACGACACCCCGCTTTTTGCCCTGTCCCATACCCCGGAAATTCCGAGCCCTGAGGATGTGGCCCCGGAAGCCACCCCCAGCGAATATGGTCAACTCATTGATTTGATTGGAATGGCACCGATATCTGTTGACGATCTTCTCCGGCGCTGTCACCTCTCACCCCCCGCGCTCCAGGCGGCGCTTGCTGATCTGGAACTGGAAGGCCGGGTGGATATGCTGCCCGGCCATCGGGTAGCGCTATCCGGGCGAGGGTGAATCGGGAAAGCATGAGCGACGTTGTCGTTGTGGAATCGCCGGCCAAGGCGAAGACGATTGAAAAATATTTGGGCCGGGATTTCACGGTATTGGCCTCCTATGGCCATGTCCGCGATCTGGAAGAAAAAGATGGCGCGGTCCTGCCGGATCAGGATTTCGCCATGCTCTGGGGCAAGGACCCGCGCGGCGAACAGCAGGTGGGCCGCATTGCGGCTGCGCTGAAGGGCGCCAAGCGGCTTTACCTGGCAACCGACCCGGACCGTGAAGGGGAAGCGATTTCCTGGCATGTGAAGGATATGCTGGCCGAGCGCGGGGCGCTGAAGGGCAAGCATGTTCAGCGCATCACCTTCAATGAAATCACCAAGCGCGCCGTACAATATGCGGTGGCGCATCCGCGTGATTTGGATCAGCCGCTGATCGAAGCCTATCTGGCGCGGCGCGCGCTGGATTATCTGGTGGGCTATACGCTTTCGCCGGTGCTTTGGCGGAAGCTGCCTGGCTCGCGTTCCGCGGGGCGCGTGCAATCAGTGGCGCTGCGCCTGATTTGCGAACGCGAAGCGGAAATCGAAGCCTTCCGCGCGCGTGAATATTGGACCATTGAAGGCCGTTTCACGACTGCCGCTGGCGCACCTTTCACCGCGCGGCTCACGCATCTTGAAGGCCGCAAGCTTGAGCAATTCGATTTGCCGGATGAAGCGGCGGCGATGCGCGCGAAGACGCTGGCCGAAGGCGGTACTTATAGCGTGGCGTCGGTCGAAAAGCGCCGCGTGCGGCGGAACCCGCCCCCGCCCTTCATGACTTCGACCTTGCAGATGGAAGCATCGCGCAAGCTTGGCATGGGCGCGCAGCAAACCATGCGCACGGCGCAGGCTTTGTATGAAGCCGGCCACATCACCTATATGCGGACGGATGGTGTGACCATGGCGCGCGAAGCCATCGCCGCCATTCGTGATCACGTGAAAAGCGCCTTCGGGCCGAATTACATGCCCGCCGCGCCGCGCGAATATGCCTCCAAGGCCAAAAACGCGCAGGAAGCGCATGAGGCGATTCGCCCCACCGACGTGACGCGCAGCCCCGAGACGATGGGCGGCGAATTGGAAGGCGCGCAGGCCAGGCTTTATGACCTGATCTGGAAGCGCGCGGTGGCGTCACAAATGGCGTCCGCCGAGATGGATCAAACCGCGGTGGATATCGCTGCCAAGGATGCCCGCGCGCAATTCCGCGCCACCGGTTCCGTGATTGCCTTTGACGGTTTCCTGAAGCTGTATCGTGAAGATGAGGATGATCGCGCGGCTGATGCGCGCGCCGGCATCGCGCCCGGCAGCGCGCCCGCTGAGGATGATGAAAGCCGCATCCTGCCGCCGATGCGGGAGAAGGAAGCGCTTAAGCACGGTGACATCGCGGCGAGCCAGCATTTCACGCAGCCGCCGCCGCGTTATTCCGAAGCGTCATTGGTGAAGCGCCTGGAAGAACTCGGCATTGGTCGGCCTTCCACCTATGCCTCCATCCTGCAACGCTTGCAGGATTTGAAGTATGTCACGCTCGAAAAACGGCGTTTTATTGCGCAGGATTTGGGGCGGATGGTCACCACCTTCCTGGTGCGGTTTTTCGAGAAATACGTGGATACCGGCTTCACCTCCGCCATGGAGGAAAGGCTTGATGAAATCTCCGGTGGTCGTGCCGAATGGCGCGCGGTGATGCATGTTTTCTGGGATGAATTCTCCCGCGCCGTGGAAGCGACCAAGGATCTGAAAGTGCGCGATGTGATTGACGCGCTGGATGAGGATTTGGGGCCGCATATTTTCCCCGCGCGCGGCGATGGCACGGATCCGCGTGTCTGCCCGACCTGCGCTGCAGGCAGGCTGGGGCTGCGGCTCGGGCGCGGTGGCGCCTTTATCGGTTGCTCCAACTATCCTGAATGCCGTTACACGCGGCCCTTTGGCGTTGGGTCTGCCGATGGCGACGCTGCCGGCGGTGACCGCGATTTAGGCCAGGATCCGGTGACGGGCCAGGCCGTGACCATGCGTCGCGGTCCCTATGGCGTTTATGTGCAGCTCGGTGAGCCCGGCACCGATGCCAAAGGCAAACCCACCAAGCCGCGCCGCGCGAGCCTGGCTGCCGGGCAGAACCCGGATGGCATGACGCTGGAGGCGGCGCTTGGCTTGCTGTCCCTGCCGCGCGTGATTGGGATTGATCCTGAAAGCCAGGAAGAAATCACCGCCGGGCTTGGGCGTTTCGGCGCTTATGTGCGCTGTGGCAGCATCTTCAAATCCTTGGACAAGGATGATGATGTGCTGACGGTTGGGCTCAATCGCGCCGTGGCACTTTTGGCCGATGCGCGGTCCCGTATTCGGGAATTGGGCGCTCACCCCAAGGATGGTGAGATGGTGGTGGTGCGCAAAGGCCGCTTTGGGCCTTACGCGCAGCATGGGCGGACCGTCGCCAATCTGCCGCGCGATCTGGCGATGGAAGACGCCGCGCTTGCCGATATGGTCACGCTGCTTGCCGAAAAGGGCAAGGAGATGAAGGCGCGTGGCGCGGCAGCCCGCAAGGGTGCGAAGGGTGGCGCGCGCAAGGTTGCTGCCGCTGCGGCACCCGCCAAGGCGAAACCAGCCGCGAAGGCGAAGCCGGCAACAAAGGCGAAGGCTACTGCCAAGCCAAAAGCGGCTACCGCCAAGCCGAAGGCCGCGACCACCAAGGCCAAGCCTGCGGCCAAGGCCAAAGCCAAGCCCGCCGCCCGCAAGAGCAGCCGCTGACATGCCCCGCCGCGGCCCGCCGGTGAAAGGCCATAAGGCCCGATCCCGCGCCGCTTCCGGCCCGGCGGCGAGTGCGAAACGTCGCGGCACGGCGCTCCAAGCTGCTGCGACGGCAGGCGAGCTTCCTTCCAAGGCCGCACTGCGCGGTTTTCTGGCGGAAGCCAAAGGCCGCGTGACGAAATCCGAAATCGCCCGCGCTTTTGGGCTGAGTACGGATCAGCGCCCGGCACTCCGCCACATGATGCGCGAATTGGCCGAAGAAGGCGGCGCAAGCCCTGCCGGCAAGCGCGCCATCATCGCGCCAGGCCGGCTGCCCGATATGGCACCGGTGGAAGTGACCGGCACGGACCCGGATGGCGACCCCATCGCCCGCCCGCTGCAATGGGAGGGCGAGGGCCGCCCGCCCATCATCTATATGCGCCCGGAAGGCAAAGGCCGCCCGGCGCTGGCGGTTGGCGAACGCGTACTCGCACGGCTCAAGCCCATCGGTGCCGGTGAATATGAAGGTCGCACTTTCAAGCGCATCGCGGGCGGCGCACCGGCGCGCATCCTTGGCGTTTATGAGGAAGGGCGCATCATCCCCACCGATCGGCGTCAGAAGGGCGAATGGATGGTCCCGCCTGGTGAGGCCGGTGGCGCCAAGCCGGGCGATATTGTGCTGGCCGAGCCCTTGCCCGCCACGCGGCATTTTGGCCCGAAGCCCGCGCGGATTGTCGAAAGCCTGGGTGTGATGGGCGAACCGCGTTCGGTTTCGCTGATCTGCATCCACGCCCATGGCATTCCCGATGTCTTCCCCGCCGAAGCCTTGCGCCAAGCCGAAGCGGCGAAGGGTGTCACCGCGCGCGGGCGCGTTGATTTGCGCGACCTGCCGCTAGTGACGATTGATGGCGATGACGCGCGGGATTTCGATGATGCCGTACATGCTGAGGCCGATGGCGCCGGCTGGAAAGTGACGGTCGCCATTGCCGATGTCGCGCATTATGTCGGCCCTGATAGCCATTTGGACCGCGAAGCCTGGGCGCGCGGCAATTCGGTTTATTTCCCCGATCGCGTTGTGCCCATGCTGCCGGAGGCGCTTTCCAATGGCTGGTGCAGCCTGCGCCCGCGCGAAGATCGCGGCTGCCTTTTCGTGGAAATGCGCTTTGATGGCGCGGGGCGAAAGACCGGGCATCGCTTTGGGCGTGGCATCATGCGTTCCGCCGCGCGGCTGACTTACGAACAGGCGCAGGCGAGTTTTGAAGCGGGCGAGGAGCCGGAAGGATTGGCGCCCGGCCATATGGCAAACCTTTACGGCGCCTTCCGTGCCCTACTGGCAGCACGCGAAGCACGCGGGACGCTTGATTTGAACCTGCCGGAACGGCGCGTGCTGCTGGATGACAAAGGCCGCGTCAGCGCGGTGGTGCCGCGCGCCAGGCTCGATTCTCATCGGTTGATTGAAGAATTCATGGTCGCCGCCAATGTTTGCGCGGCGGAGGAACTCGAACGCCTGATCCAGCCCTGCATGTATCGCGTCCATGACCGGCCTTCGGATTTGAAGCTGGAAGGGCTCAGGCAATTTCTGCACAGCATGGAATTGTCTCTCCCGCCCGGGGATCGGCTGCATCCGCGCGATTTCGCGGCCTTGCTGGCGCAGGTGAAGGATAGCCCACAGGAAAGGCTGGTGCATGAAACCGTGCTGCGGAGCCAATCCCAGGCGGCTTATGCGCCGGAGAATCTCGGGCATTTCGGCCTGGCCTTGGCGCGTTATGCGCATTTCACCTCTCCCATTCGGCGCTATGCGGATTTGCTCGTGCATCGCGCGCTGATCCGTGGCTTGAAGCTTGGCAGTGATGGCTTGGCGGAAGTGGAAGCGGCGCGGTTTTTGGAAACGGGTGAACACATCACCGCAACCGAACGCCGCGCGGCGGCAGCCGAACGCGATGCGGTTGATCGCTACCTTGCGGCATATATGTCAGAGCGCGTGGGAAATTTATTCGCCGCGCGTATTTCGGGGGTGACACGCTTCGGCCTGTTTGTCACTTTGGAGGAGAATGGCGCGAGCGGAATCGTACCGCTTGGCTCATTGCCGGATGATAGATGGGATCAGGACGAAGCCACGCAGCGCCTGGCTGGTCGCAGGACAGGCTTGACCTTCACGCTGGGTCAGGCAGTGGAAGTGCGCCTGAAGGAAGCGACCGCGCGCACGGGCGGGATGGTATTTCACATCATGCAGGGCGTTCCCCAACGCACGGGCCGGCAGGCGCCGCCGCGGCGTGGACGGCGCTGAGCCAGCGCGCGCGGCTGATCCTTTCCGCGTTATTGGTTGTGCTGGCGTGTCTTTACGCCGTACCGCTTGGCGTGGCGCTGGCCCAGGATGTGCCGCGTGCTGGCGCGCATGAAGCGATCCCTGCCTTTCCACGAGAGGAAATGCGCCAGGTTTTCGCTGCCGGCTTTGCCGCCATTCTGGACCGGCATATGGAACGCGCGCTGCCAAGTGATCTGATCACCTGGGGCCTCGCGGGATTTACGGCGCATGATCCAAGCCTCCGGGTTGAACGACAGGGGCGCGAATTGCGCCTGATAAGGGCGCGCCGGGTGCTGATCAGCCGCGTGCTGCCGAGTGATTCCACGCGCGGCAAGCCGGACGCCATTGGCATGACCGCCGCCGAAGCGCTGATGCCATTCCAGGAAGCGGCTTGGGCGGCCTCATCCGCTATTCGCGATCAGGGCCGGGATAGGCTGCTGCGCGCCGGCTTTTCGGCAATTTTCGGCCATCTTGACCCTTTCAGCCGCTATGTGACGCCGGAAGAGGCACAGTTTGCGCGCGAAAGGCGGCTTGGGCAGGGCGGTGTCGGCCTTAGGCTTGCAGCGCAGCGTGGCCAGGTGCTGGTGGCCGCCGTCACGCGCGACAGCCCGGCGGCTGCGGCAGGAATTCGTGTGGGTGATCGGCTGTTGACCGTTGATGATGAAATGGTCCTTGCCAATGACCTGCCTGGTGCCGAATTGTTGCTGGAAGGTGCGCCTGAGACCGAGGTAACGCTGGTGACACAGCGCGCCGGGCGCCGGCGGAATGTGACGCTCCGCCGCGTGGCGTTGCGCGTGGAAACCGTCACGGCGGCAAGCCGCGATGGCGTGCTGCATTTGCGTGTCTCAGGCTTTACCGCGCTGACCTCGGCCCAGGTGACTGGCTTTGTCGAGGCCGCTTTCGCCGGCACCAACCCTCCGCGAGCATTGGTCTTGGATTTGCGCGGTAATCGTGGCGGCGTCCTGACCCAAGCCGTTGCGGTGGCGGATATCTTCCTGGATGGCGGGGAGATTGTGAACACTGCCGGACGCCATTCGGAGGCCAATCGGCGCTACGCCGCCTCGGCAAGTGATCTTTCCCAGGGGTTGCCGATTGTCGTGATGGTGGATGGGCGTACCGCCTCGGCGGCGGAAATCCTGGCGGCGGCATTGGCGGAGCGCGGCCGGGCGGCAGTGCTCGGCACCGGCACCCAAGGCAAGGGCTTGGTGCAAATTCTGCTGCCCTTGCCCAATGGTGGCGAATTGCAGCTGAGCTGGTCGCGCATCATCATGCCTTCTGGCTGGCCCTTGCAGGGGACGGGGCTTTTGCCGGCGCTTTGCACCGCGGGCGGGGATGAGGCCGCGGCGACCGCCCTGGCAGCCTTACGCGCCGGGCAGCAACCTATGGGCGCGGTGCTGGCGCGGCTGCGCGCGCTCCGCGCGCCGGTTTCGGCCCTTGAGGCCAGCGTGCTGCGGGAGACTTGCCCCGGGCTGGATGGGATTGAGCGGGATGCGGATTTCGCCCAGGCGCTGGTTTTGGATGCAGCGGCCTATCAAGCGGCGCTGATGCGCTGAGATCGGGGCCAGCATTCTTTTCCCCTTGACGAAAACTTCGGCATGCTTAGGAAAGGCGCAAGGAAACTACCGGCCCATTGGCCGGCGGGGTGGAGTTGTTGACCATGGCCAAATCGAACACAATCCTCATTCGCCTCGTGAGCAGCGCGGAGACGGGTTATTTCTATGTGACGAAGAAGAATACCCGGAACATGACCGGCAAAATGGAAAAGAAGAAGTATGATCCGGTGGCGCGCAAGCACGTGGTGTTCCGCGAAGCCAAGATCAAATAGACTGCCGGCGCGAGAGACCCTTTGGGTTATCGCGGCAAGGGCGGGTTTCCCGCCCTTTTGTTGTTTCGGGGCAATATTCGATCTGATGGGTTCATAAGGTCGAGAGTCTTGATCTGGACGATCTCCCATGCACGTTGGTTCATGGGAACCGATCCAAACCTTTCCTTGATCGCATTCTCCGAGCCGCTAAGCTATTCGACACGAATCGAGAATGCTTTGGCAGGCATAGGAACCAGAAGCCTGCCCGAGAATTTGCTGGCCGGCCTGCTCTATTTCTGATTCACTATCGGTGATGAGCAAGACCTTCCGAGCAGCGGATGTGGATCAGGCGTGGCTTCTTTCTTCGCCGCTGCCATATGGCTACAGCGGCGGGATTGACGCATCAAGGCGGCAGGAAGCCCTGGCGCCGAGGTTCAAGCGCCTTCGCGTTAAGACAAGGTCACAGGCTGACAAGGCCGCGCCGCAGGATACCGTTCGCGCCCGGAAGGCTTGGCGAGGGCGCCAATCTCAGGCACGGGGAATAACCCCAAGGCGACCTGCGACGACCCTCTGCGAACTTACGACGCGCAACCCTGGCCGGGGGGCGCGGCAATGAGTGGCGGTTTTGCAAATACCCTCATCAGTCTTGTCACGCAGGTTTTGCATTTGGCGCTGATCCTGGCGCTGGCGCCGGTGTTGACGGGATGCGTGCGCTGGTTGAAGGCGCGGCTGATGGGGCGACGCGGGCCGCACCCCCTGCAGCCTTGGCGCGACTTGCTGAAGTTGTTGCGGAAGCGCCCAGTGCTTGCGGAAAACGCCTCCGCTATTTCGCGCGCTGCGCCTTATGTGGCGCTCGCCGCTGCTGTATTGGCGGCAGCGCTGGTGCCGAGTTTTGCGCGCGGCATGGTGCTGGCGCCTTTCGCGGATCTGCTGCTGATTGCAGGGCTTTTGGCGCTATCGCGTTTTGCCATGGCGCTGGCGGGGATGGATGTGGGCACGGCCTTTGGCGGTATTGGCGCGACCCGTGAGATGACCTTTGCCGCGCTCGCGGAACCTGTCTTGGTCTTGGCTGCGCTGATCTTCGCCATCCTGGCCGGCACCACGAATCTTGATGTGATCATCGGCATTTTCCAGGAAGGCGCGCTTGGGCTGCGCGTGTCGCTTGGCTTCGCGGCGGTGGCGCTATTGGCGGTGGCGGTGGCCGAAAACGCGCGCATCCCGGTGGATAATCCCGCGACGCATCTGGAACTCACCATGGTGCATGAGGCGATGATCCTGGAAGCCTCTGGCCGGCATTTGGCACTCTGGGATTTCCAGGCATCCTTGCGCCTGACGCTGTGGCTTGCGTTATTGGCGGCGGTGTTTCTGCCCTTTGGCATGGCGGCGCCGGGGGCGGGGCCCATTGCCTGGGTGATCGGTTTGCTGGTGTTCATCGTGAAAATGGCCGCACTTGCCTTTGCGCTGGCGGTGTTTGAAAGCGCGATCGCCAAGATGCGCGTCTTTCGCGTGCCGGAATTCCTGGGCGCAGCGCTGCTGCTTGGTTTGTTGGGGGCGGTGTTCCTTTTTGTCTCCACGGGGCTATCATGAGTTTCGGGCAGCTTCCCTATGATCTGGCACACCTGCTGGGTGGGGCGGTGCTGCTGCTGTCCTTTGTGTTGCTCTATCAGCGGCGCATCTCGGCGGTGATCAATGCCTTCGCGACACAGGGCGCGCTGCTGGCATTGGCTGCGGCATGGCAGGGCTATGTGCAAGGTGCGGCGGGGCTTTACGTGACGGCGGCAATTGCCTTTGGCGCCAAGGCAGTACTGATCCCTTACGCGCTGCATCGGTTGGTTCGGCGCTTCAATTTACAGCGCGGCGTTGATCCTGCGCTTGGCATTGGCGTTTCGCTGATTGCTGGCGTGGCGCTGGCGGGCTTCGCGCTTCTGGTGGTGCTGCCGGCCACCGCCGGGCAGCGCGCCTTGGCGCGGGAAGATTTGGCGCTGGCGCTTTCCGTGGTGCTGCTGGGCGGCTTGATGATGATCACGCGGCGCAATCTGATCAGCCAGGTGATCGGGCTGCTCAGCCTTGAAAACGGCTTGATCCTTGCTGCCGTCGGTGTCGCCGGCATGCCGCTGGTGATGGAACTTTCCACCGCAGCCTTGGTGCTGATGCTGGCGGTGATCGCTGGCGTTTTCGCGCTGCAAATGGGCGAAAGCTTCCAAAGCCTGGATACGGAAAGCCTGGATACACACAGGGGAGAAGGCGAATGATGCCGCTGCCCTGGATCATGGTGTTCTTCCCCTGGGTAGGCGCGCTGGTCTTGCTCGCTTTGCCAAGGCTCCGCATCGCGGCGGCGGTGAATATTGGCTGCGCAGGTATTTCCTTTCTGCTGGCCTTGGCGCTGTTTACGGTGCCGCATGGCGAACAGGGTTGGACGCGGATTGATGCGCTGAACCTGCCCTTTGTGCTGCTGGCGTCCTTTGTGGCTTTGACCACCGCCATCTTCTCGGCGGCCACACTGGCGGCAGAGGGTTTTGATCATTGGCGTATCCGTGCCTATAACGGCGCCTTTCAGGTGTTTCTCGGCGCGCAATACCTCGCGCTGCTGTCGGATAATCTTGGCGTGCTTTGGGTGGCGATTGAAATCGCCACACTTGCCAGCGTGCTGATGGTGGCGGTCCATCGTACGCCGGCGGCGATGGAAGCAGCGTGGAAATTCTTCATGCTCTGCGGCTTTGGCATTGCGCTGGCGCTATTCGGCACGATTCTGCTCTATTCTGCCGCGCAAGCATTGCTGGATGCGGAAAGCGGGCTTTCCTGGGCGGCACTGCGGCGCGTTGCCGCGCGGTGTGATGCGGATACGCTGAACCTGGCTTTCGTTTTCCTGCTGGTGGGCTATGGCACCAAGGCGGGCCTGGTGCCGCTGCATTCCTGGCTGCCTGATGCGCATGCGGAAGGCCCAATTGCGATTTCTGCTGTGCTGTCCGGGCTTTTGCTGAATGCCGCCATGCTGGCCGTGCTGCGTGCAAAGGCGATTGTCGGCGCACATCCCGGTACCATTGCGGTCGGGCCTTTGCTGATGGCGCTGGGGCTTGCTTCCGTGCTGCTGGCATCGCTGGCCCTTTGGCGGCGGCGAGACGCGCGGCGCTTTTTTGGTTGGAGTTCCATTGAACATATGGGCATCGCCGCCTTTGCCTTTGGTGTTGGTGGCCCGGCGGCAACGCTCGCGGGATTGCTGCATATGGTCGGCCATTCCCTGGTGAAAAGCGCGATTTTCTTCGGTATTGGGCGCGCCGTGCAGCAAAAGGGTAGCCAGAAACTCGCGGATATTTCAGGGCTGGTGGCAAGTGATCCCTGGCTTGGTTGGGGTTTGGCGTTGGCGATTGGCGCCATTGCCGGGCTGCCGCCCTTCCTTTTGTTTGCGTCTGAATACGCCGTGCTGAATGCCGCCATGGCGGCGCAGCCCTGGCTTGCTGCGGCGCTTGTGCTTGGCCTGGTGGTGGCGATGACAGCGCTGATCCATACGCTGCAAGCACTTTGTTTCGGTACGGCCACGCCAGATGTGGCGCCGGTAAGCGGTGGGCTTGCGGTGTTCGTGCCGCTTTGGCTGCATCTGGCGATGGCGTTGTTGTTGGGGCTTGCCATGCCGTCGCTCTTCAGCAGTTTCCTCAAGGCGGCGGCGGGGATGATCGGATGAATGGCCCGGCTTCCAGCCTGATTCGCAGCGGCAATCCACAAGGGGCAAAGCCTTATGAGCGGTTTTTGCTTTCCCCGACCGCATGGGGGCAATTGCCGGCGGCCTTGCAGCAGGAACCGGCATTGGCGCTGCTCGGGCTTTGGGCGGATGCAACGCAGGTGCATGTCTGCTTCCTGCATGAAGCAAGCGCGGAAGCCGTACTCGCTTCAACGCCGGCGGCAGGGTGGAATTACGCCGCGCTTTCCCCCGCGCGCCCTGGCGCGGTGCGGTTTGAACGCATGATCCTGGAATTATGGGGCCACCGCGCCGAGGGTGCGGTTGATTTGCGCCCCTGGCTGGATCATGGGCGCTGGCCTTTACGCCACCCACTCGCCGCCAAACCCATCCCCTTTTCTGGCGAGCCACCGCAGCCGGAATTTCTGCCGGTGGAAGGGGAAGGCATTCACCAAATCCCTGTTGGCCCCATTCATGCTGGCGTGATCGAACCAGGGCATTTCCGCTTTTCCGTGCAGGGAGAATTGGTGGTGCGGTTGGAACAGCGGCTGGGCTACACGCATAAGGGCACGCTTTCGCTCATGCTTGGCACGTCGCCCCGTGCCGCTGTGCGTTATGCGGCGCGGCTTTCCGGCGATACAACGGTTGCGCATTCCTGGGCGTTCTCGGCGGCGGTAGAAGCGGCACTTGGTGTGGCGCCGCCACCACGCGCGCTGCATTTGCGCGCGCTGATGCTGGAATTGGAACGCATCCATAATCACCTGAATGATTGGGGTTTTGTCTGCAACGACGCAGCCTTCGCCTTCCCCCATGCGCGCTGCGGTTTTCTGCGCGAAGGCGTGTTGCGCGCCATCGCCGCTGCTTTCGGCCATCGGCTGATGACGGACCGCGTTTTACCAGGTGGTGTCGTGCCAGATATCGCGCCGCGCGGGGCCGAGGCGATTCTGGCCGCGCTGGATGCGGTGGAGGCGGAAATCCCATCACTGATGCAGATTTATGAGGCCCATGCCAGCTTGCAGGATCGCGTGGTGACCACCGGATATTTGCGCCCCGATCTGGCGCGCAGCTTTGCTGCCGGCGGGCATGTGGGCCGCGCTTCTGGCCGCGATTTTGACGCACGCCGCCTGCCGCAAAACCTTCCCTATCCAACGCTGCGTTTTGATGTGCCGGTGCTGGAAGCGGGCGATGTGGATGCGCGGGTGAGGATTCGCGTGACTGAACTCGGCCAATCCATCGCCCTTGTGCGGCAAGTTTTGGCCAGCCTTCCATCCGGCGAGTTGATGGCGCCGCTGCCAGTGCGCGCCGGCGAAGGTGTTGCGATGATTGAAGGCTTTCGTGGTGAATGCCTGCATTGGATTGCGCTTGATGATGGCGGGCTGATCCGCGGCATCTTCCCGCGTGATCCTTCCTGGCTGCAATGGCCACTGTTGGAGGCGGCGATTGAAGACAATATCGTCGCTGATTTCCCGCTTTGCAATAAATCCTTCAATTGTTCCTATAGCGGGGTGGATTTGTGATGCTGTGGCCGAAGCTTGCCCGCGCGCTATTCGCGAAGCCCCTCACGGATAATGCGCCGCTGGTGCCGCGGGAGACCATCCAGGCTTTGGGCGAAAGGCTGGCCGCGACAAGCCGAGCGCGGCTGGGCCGCAGCCTCGCGATCCGGGAAGTGGATAGCGGTTCCTGCAATGGCTGCGAGCTGGAAGTGAATGCGTTGCAGAATGTTGTTTATGATCTGGAACGCTTCGGGCTGCGCTTTGTCGCCTCACCCAAACATGCCGATGTGTTGCTGGTGACGGGTCCCGCTTGTTTGAACATGCGCGAAGCATTGGAACGCGCGCTTGCCAGCACGCCCGAACCGCGCTGGGTGGTGGCAGCCGGCGATTGCGCCGTGGATGGCGGCGTCTTCAAAGGTTCCTACGCGGTGGAAAACGGCATTGCCGCCGTGCTGCCGGTGGATTTGCTGATTCCGGGCTGCCCGCCTACGCCCGCGCAATTGCTGGAAGGGCTACTTTCCCTGCTGGAGACGGAAGCGGCAAAAAAATAGGGCCGGCTGGGTTTAACCAGCCAGCCCAAAGGTACCATCCGAAGACGCACCAGTTGCGGCGCGGCATGCCGGGAATTAGCCGCGCGACAAGAGCAAGGTGACAGGCTTGACCTCTCCTCCCCGTGAGCGGCACCTTAATTTTTGTCAAGAATGGCGAGGCCGCTTCAGATCAGGCAGAGCTCGGCCAAATCGCGCCTTAACTTGGGCGGCAGGGCTTCCAGGCCACGGGTTGGCGGGCGGGCCTGGTTCACATCCGCCGGCGCTTCTTCCGGCTTCAAATAGCGCCAGCCCTGGAAGGGTTTCATCTGGCGGGCTTCCACCGCCACCAGCGCAGGATCCAGCACCAGGGCCGCGCAGGGGGTTTTGTCGTCCCATTCTTCCTCGCGGATTTCCAGAATGCGCTGGCGCACGCGGATGAAGCCGCCAATCACCCAATAGATGGAGCCACCATTGCAGAGTTCCTCCACACGCTTCGGGAACATGCGCGTCCAGGCGCGCAAGGGCGGATCTTCCTTCAGGCGGAGTGCCTGCAAGGCCGCCAGCGCCGCGACATCCTTGGGACCGACTGAGAGTTTGATGAGGTTCAACACAGGGCTTCCATGGCCGGAACCGCCCCGAGTCGGCAAGTGCCTTATGTCAACGCGCGCCAGCCAATATCGCGCCGACAAAACCCGCCCGGCCAATCGAGCAGGTCCACAGCGGCATAGGCCGCATCGCGCGCTTCCCTGAGCGTCTTGCCGGTGGCCGCAATGCCCAAAACGCGCCCGCCAGTGGCGATCAGCGCGCCATCTTCGCGCCGCGCTGTGCCTGCATGGAATACCTGCACGCCAGGCACCTGCCCGGCGGCTTCCAGGCCGCGGATTTCGCTGCCCTTGGCGTAGCTACCCGGATAACCACGCGCGGCCATCACCACCAGTATGGCATGCAGCGCTTCCCAGCGCAGATCAAAGCGCGCCAATTCACCATCGCAGGCGGCGAGCAAGGCGGGTAGCAAATCGGATTTCAAGCGCAGCATCAGCACCTGGCATTCGGGGTCGCCAAAGCGCACGTTGAATTCAATCAGCTTCGGGCCTTCCGCCGTGATCATCAGCCCCGCGAAAAGCACGCCTTTGAAGGGCGCACCGCGCTGCGCCATTTCCGCCAGCACCGGGCGGATGATGCGCGCCATGACATCTTGCTGAAGGGCCTCGGTGAAAATCGGCGGGGGCGAATAGGCGCCCATGCCGCCGGTATTGGGGCCGGTATCGCCATCCCCCACGCGCTTGTGGTCCTGCGCCGCACCAAGCGGCAAAGCAGTTTCGCCATCGCACAGCGCGAAGAAGCTGATTTCCTCGCCCACCAGGCATTCCTCAATCACCACGGAAGCCCCCGCCGCGCCATGGATGCGGTCTTCCATGATATCGGCAATGGCGGCTTCAGCTTCGGCAATAGTCGCCGCCACCACCACACCCTTGCCGGCGGCGAGCCCATCGGCCTTCACCACAATCGGCGCGCCCTTTTCGCGAATATAGGCGCGCGCGGCGGCGGCAACGGTGAAGCGCGCCCAGGCGGCGGTGGGCGCGCCGGCGGCATCCGCCACTTCCTTGGTGAAGGTCTTGCTGCCTTCCAACCGCGCGGCGGTGGCGGACGGCCCGAAGCATTTCAGGCCAGCGGCAGCGCAGGCATCGGCAAGGCCAAGCGTGAGCGGCGCTTCCGGCCCGACCACAACCAGATCAATGGCTTTGTCCTTGGCGAAGGAAACGAGGCCGGGGATATCATCGGCCCCTATCGCGACACATTCCGCCACTTCGGCAATACCGGCATTGCCTGGCGCGCAGAACAGCTTGGTCAGCAGCGGCGATGCGGCCAATGCCCAGCAGAGTGCATGTTCGCGGCCACCGCCGCCCACCACCAGAACGCGCATCTCAACCCCCGCAGCCAGTTTGCAAAGCGGTGATTACGCCTTGCGTTGCTTGGCGCCAAGGTGGGTTTCAGCCCAGCCTGTTTGGGTCTGAATCCAGCGCGTAGCCGGCGGAACGCACGGTGCGAATCAGATCAACCTCATGATCCTGATTGATCGCCTTGCGCAGCCGGCGGATATGCACATCCACGGTGCGCGGTTCCACATGGATATCGCGGCCCCAAACGGCATCCAGCAACTGTTCGCGGGCAAAAACGCGCCCCGGATGTTGGAGAAAGAATTCAAGCAGACGGTATTCTGTGGGCCCTAGATGCAGTGGCCGCCCGTCGCGCGTCACGCGATGCGCATCCTGATCCATCGCCAGATCGGCGTAATTCAGCATGCCCTTCGATGCGACGCGGCCAGACCGGCGCAACAAGGCGCGGATGCGCGCAATGACATGTTCGATGGCAAAAGGCTTGGCGATATAATCATCCGCACCGATATCAAGCGCGCGCACCGCGTCCTGATCTTCCGTGCGCGCGGTGACCATAATGATCGGCAAATCGCGGGTTTCAGTGCGACGACGAAGCTGGCGGCAAACCTCAATGCCCGAAAGCGATGGCAGCATCCAATCGAGCAACATGATATCTGGCCGAGCTTCCGCAACACGCAGCAACGCTTCCTGGCCATCCGCGGCTTCATCCACACGAAAGCCCTGCTTTTCGAGGTTATAGCGCAGCAGCGTCAAAAGCGGCGCTTCGTCTTCGACCACCAGAACGGTGGGTTTCGCCAGACCGCCGAAATTTTCTGCCATCATGCCCATACCTATTCGCCTGGAGCGCGGACGACGGCAAAGGCCGAGGTATCGCCCTTGGGTCGTTCTTCCGGCAGATTTTCGCCGCGGACTGCGAAGTGGATGCGTTCAGCGATATTCGTGGTGTGATCGCCAATGCGTTCCAGATTCTTCGCGATGAACAATAAATGCGTCGCTGCGGTGATATTGCGCGGGTCTTCCATCATATGCGTTAGCATTTCGCGGAAAATGCCGTTATAGATTTCATCCACCGGTTCATCCGCGGCCCAAACGCGTTCGGCGGCTTCGGCATCGCCCCGCACCAACGCATCCATGGCGGCCTTCAGATTTTCCTGCACCAGATGCGCCATGCGTTCAAAGCCATTCATGCTGCCAAGGCCCGGCAGGGAAGCCAGCACGATGGAACGCTTGGCGGCATTGGCCGAATAATCACCGATGCGTTCCAGATCATTGGAAACCTTCATGCCGGCGATGATCAGGCGCAAATCCGCGGCCATCGGCTGGCGCAGCGCGAGCAGCGTGACGCAAAAGCCTTCGATTTCACGTTCAAGCTGGTCAATCTGGAGATCGCGTTGCACCACTTCGCCGGCCAGGTAACTGTCCCGGCGCACCAGGGCGCGGGTGGCATCGGCCACTTGCCGTTCCACCAGCCCGCCCATGCGCGCGATCATGTCACGCAGCTTGCGCAAATCCTCATCATAGCTGCGGACGATATGTTCTGTGGGCATCTGTACTTCTCCTGCCTGGTTCAGCCAAACCGGCCGGTGATGTATTCTTGCGTCTTTGGGTGCTTGGGTGCGGTGAAAAGCTGCGCCGCCGGCGCCACTTCAATCAGCTCACCCAGATAGAAAAACGCAACTTGATCCGCGCAACGCGCCGCCTGCTGCATGTTGTGCGTCACGATGGCAATGGTGAAGTCGCGCTTCAATTCGTCAATCAGCTCCTCGATCTTCAAGGTGCTGATGGGATCAAGGGCAGAGGTAGGTTCATCAAATAGGATCACCTCAGGCCGTACGGCGATGGTGCGGGCGATGCAAAGCCGCTGCTGTTGCCCGCCGGAAAGGCCAAGGGCGGAACGGTCCAGCCTATCCTTCACCTCATTCCAAATGGCAGCGCGCGTCAGCGCCCATTCAATGCGTTCACCCAATTCGGACTTGGAAAGTTTCTCATGCAGGCGGATGCCGAAGGCGATGTTTTCGTAAATCGTCATCGGGAAAGGGGTGGGCTTCTGGAACACCATGCCTACCTTCGCGCGGAGAGAGTTAATGTCCGTTGAATCGGCGATGATATTCTCACCATCCAGCATCACCTCACCCGTCGCGCGCTGGCCAGGGTAAAGGCTGTACATACGGTTCAACACGCGGAGCAGCGTGGATTTGCCGCAGCCGGAAGGCCCGATCATGCCGGTGACTTGCCGGTCCGGCAGATCAAGCTTGATTTCCTTCAGCGCGCGGTTGTCGCCATAGAAGAAATCCAGATTACTGATCGCCACACGCGCAGTGTTCAGCGCGGCTTCTGACCGGGCCTGCATGCCGCCGAAGCTTGTCGTTCCGGCGCCTTGGTTTTGCGTTTCGGTGGAAAGGCTCATTTTCTCCGTCCTTACGGTCAGATGCGGCTGCGCAGCAATGTGCGCGCCAGAATATTGAGGCTGAGGACGCCCAAAGTGATCAGAAGAGCGCCGGCCCAGGCAAGCGCAATCCAATCCTCAAAAGGCGAACCGGCAAAGGCGTAGATGGTGACCGGCAGGCTCGACATGGGCTTCGACAAATCCGTGGACCAGGCGTTATTGCCGAGCGAGGTGAACAGCAGCGGCGCGGTTTCACCCGCCACGCGGGCAATGGCGAGCAAGATGCCAGTAATGATACCGGCAATGGCAGCGCGCCAGCAGATGAGGATAATCATCTTCCACTTCGGCGCACCAAGCCCCACCACCGCTTCACGCAGCGTATTGGGGATCAGTTGCAGCATGTCTTCCGTGGTGCGCACGACAATGGGGATAACGATGATGGCAAGCGCGGCAATGCCGGCCCAGCCGGAAAATCCGCCAAAGGGCAACACCAGGATCTGATAGACAAACAACCCAATCAGGATGGACGGCGCGGAAAGCAGAATGTCAGAGACAAACCGCACCGCATTCCCCAACCAGGAATCCTTGGCATATTCGGCCAAATAGGTGCCCACCAACATGCCGATTGGCGTGCCGATTGCGGTGCCGATCAGGGATTGGATCAGGCTGCCCACAATGGCGTTCAGCAAGCCGCCTTCGGAACCGGGTGGCGCCGTCACATGGGTGAAGACGCGCAGCGACATCGCCTCAAAACCCCGATAAAAAAGCGTGATCAGGATTGAGGCCAAAAGCACCAGACCAATCACCGTAGCCGCGAGGCAAAGCGTGCGAATGATCCTATCCGCCCGCTTGCGCGAAGCGCCAAGCCGCGCGGCCGTGGCGGCATCCTTGCGCGGGCCGGGATGGGACATGGAGGAAAGGGCGAGCGACATGGTTCAGACCTTCAGCCGCGACCGCAGCAAATAGCGCGATGCGGCCAACACCACGAAGGAAAGCACGAAAAGGATGAAGCCAAGCGCCAGCAAGGATGCCAGCTTCAGGCTGCCGATTTCGCTCTCCCCAAACTCCAGCGCGATGAGGGAGGCGATGGTATTCCCCGGCCCAAATAGTGAGGTTGAAATCCGGTTCGCATTGCCGATCACGAAGGTCACCGCCATGGTCTCACCCAGGGCGCGACCAAGGCCAAGCATGATGCCGCCCACAACGGAAATACGCGTGTAGGGAATGACAACGCCCTTCATCACTTCCCAGGTTGTGGCACCAAGGCCATAGGCGCTTTCCTTGTATACGGGCGGGACTTGTTCAAACACATCGCGCATGGTGGCTGCGATGAAGGGCAGCACCATAATGGCCAAGATGAAGGCCGCGGTGAACAAGCCCGTACCGAACGGCGGTCCCTGAAACAGGAAGCCAATCAGCGGCAATTCCCCAAACGTATCAATGATGAAGGGCTGCACATGCTGCGCAAAGGCTGGCGCGATGACGAAAAACCCCCACATGCCGTAAATGATGGAGGGCACCGCGGCCAGAAGCTCTACCGCCGTGCCAACCGGCCGACGCATCCAGGGTGGCGCCAGTTCCGTCAGAAAGAAAGCAACGCCAAAGGCCAGGGGCACCGCCAGGATGATCGCCAGAATGGCGGTAACGATGGTGCCATAGATGGAAACACCGGCGCCGAATAATTCCTTGACTGGGTCCCAATCCGTGGAGGTCACGAAGGCGACACCAAAGGCGCGAAAGGCCGGCAGGCCGGCGATGAACAGCTCAATGATCAGGGCGCCAAGCAGGATCAGTACGAATATGCCGGCAGCCTGACAGACCAGGGCGAAGACCTTATCCCCAAAACTGCTGCTACGACGACTGACGGCTTTGGGAAGGGCGGCGGATGCGGAAGCCAAGGGTCACCCCCGGGGTTTAGGGTAAAAAGGGAGTTCCCGCAGGCAAGTACTGCCTGCGGGGAATCGGCACCTTAGGCGCCGAAGCTTTGCCGCCATGCGGTGCGGACAGCATTATGCACTGATACGGGCAGCGGGATATATTCCAGCTCCTCGGCCAGCTTGCTGCCATTGGTAAAGGCCCAATCGAAGAAGCGGCGCACATTGGCGCTCCGCGTCGCATCGGTCGGGTTGGTCGGGATCAGAATGAAGGTCGGCGCCACAATCGGCCAGGAATCCGCGCCGGGCGTGTCAATCACATTGGCGGCGAAGCCGGGCACGTTCCAATCTGCGGCAGAAGCAGCGGCCATGAAGGCTTTGTGGTCGGGCTTCACGAAATTACCCGCATTGTTGCGCAGCTGCGTCGTCACCAACTTATTTGTGATGGCATAGGCATTTTCCACATAGCCGATGGCGCCACGAACATTGCGAACCGTGCCCGCCACACCTTCATTGCCACGCGCGCCCGTACCGGCGGGGAAGCGCACCGAAGTGCCCACGCCAACCTTTTCCTTGAATTCAGGGGAAACGGCGGAAAGGTAAGACACCCACACGAAGGTCGTGCCCGAACCATCCGCGCGATAGGCCGGCGCAATGGCCAGATTGGGCAGGCTCACGCCGGGGTTGAGGGCCACGATTTGCGGGTCATTCCAGCGCGTAATCTTGCCGAGGTAGATATCCGCCAGCAGCGGCCCGGTCAGGCGAAGCTGATCTTCAGCGATGCCGGGGATATTCACGATGGCGACCAGGGAACCCATCACGGTCGGGAATTGCAGCAGATTGGCTTCGGTCAATTGCTGGGCATTCAGCGGCGCGTCAGTGGCACCGAAATCAACGGTCCGGTTTCGGATCTGGTTGATGCCAGCGCCTGAACCCACGGATTGGTAATTCAATTGAATGCCAATCGCGTTGCGGACGGCCTCTGCCCACTTCTGATAAATCGGGTTGGGGAAGGAAGCGCCCGCGCCCGTGATCTGAGCCGTTTGGGCCTTGGCACCAAAAACGGGAAGGGTAAGGGCGGCGCTGGCGCCAAGAAGAAGGGATCGCCTATCCACGGGTATGCTCCGTTTGCTGAACCTAACCGCTCCGGCTGGGCGGCCCGACACTTCTAGAAAGGCCCCAAGACTCTTGGATTGCAGTTTTGTGAAGCTTTTATGACAATCACACGGATAAGTCCGTATGTCATCCACGGGGCAGAGCCGGCTCTCACGCCACCGGCTTACCGGTCGGTGTGCTTGCGTTCGTAATGCTTAAGGTATTTCTGCGTCACGAGATCGGTCTTCACCACCACTGAAACATCGGTGGTGTTGAACTGCTCATCCAGCACCGCACCATCGCCGACAAAACCACCAAGCCGCAGATAACCCTTCACCAAAGGCGGCAGCGCCGCGAGCGTGGCACGCTTGTCAATGCTGGCGGGGTCCTTGCGACGCATTTCGACAAAGCGTTCAGGCAGCGCGCGCGGGCGCAATTCTTCGGGCGCCAGATGGAAGGCGTGCAGATAGGTCAGTTGATCCGCCAGCACATCGAGATCAGTACCAGGCAGGGAAGCGCATCCGAACATCAGCGCAATGTCATTGCGGAAGACATAGGCCGCGATGCCATCCCACAGCAATTGCAGCGTGCCTCGGCTGCGATAAGCCCCATCCACGCAAGACCGCCCCAATTCCAGCACCGGCGCCGGATCGGCCACCAGGCGAGAGACATCGTACTCGCTTTCCGAATACCAGCGCCCGAGCTTTGCCGCGCCCCCCCGCCGGATCAGGCGATAGGTGCCAACAACCGATTCCGGCCCTTCACCGCGGTCATGATCCACCACCAGCAAATGATCGGCGATGGCATCAAAATCATCGCGGTCACGGTGGCTCGCAGCAGTGGCCGCATCGGCGCGGGCGCCCATTTCCTGATAGAAAACGCGAAAGCGTAGCGCCTGCACCGCATCTATCTCATCCGCGGTCATCGCAAGGCGCACGCCAAGATTGCCGGCGCGCAATTCCTCAAAGCCCGCTTCGGGCGATGTCGCTTCGATTCTGTTGATCGGCATCGGCATCCCGTCCCAGGGCGGCCCCATTCCGGGAAATCCCCAGGGTGAATAGCCGCAGAAAGGATTATAGGATAAATGGCTTGATCGCCAAACCAGCCGGTCAGGCAGCAGCGCCGCGGCGTTTCCGGGACTTGGTGCCAAGGCCGATCTTCTTGGCCAGGGAGGAACGCTGCTTGGCGTATCGCGGCGCCACCATGGGGTAATCCTGTGCCAAGCCCCAGCGTTCGCGATATTGATCGGGCGTCATGTTATAGGCGGTTTTCAGATGGCGCTTCAGCATTTTCATCTGCCTGCCATCTTCCAGACAGATGATGAAATCCTGCGTAAATGATTTGGCGATGGGTACCGCTGGTTCCGGGCGCTGCGATACGATTGCAGGGGCGCTTTCAATGGCAGACAATGTCCGGTGGACTTCCTGGATCAAGCCAGGCAGGGCGGAAGCAGCAACGGCATTATGCGCCACATGCGCTGAGACGATTTGCGCGGTGAGTGCCAGGATATTGGAGGCCGACTTGGATTCGGACATGGGATTTTCCTCTAGAATTTAAGTGTTTTTCTATTTTTCTCGGGCAAGGAAGGCAAGTATAGATTTAAGGAATCTCTGATTTATTCTTGCCCCCTTGGCGTGTCACTGATTTTCTGATTCTGTCTCACATCGGCCCTTCAAGCGTTGAGTGTGATCCCTGTGCGGCAAGTAAGCTTCTCCAGCCTCGGCTGGTCTTGTCGCGTAGTTTTGCCGCTCCGATTGCTCGTTTAGGCTGCCTGTCGTTCGAAAGCCAGAGGGCTTTTGCCTCCCAACGCGGAATGCCTTCGGCGCGGGTTATAGAAGCCGTTGATATACTGAAAGATGCCGGTT
>JADCGA010000042.1 GCA_020249265.1 Roseomonas sp. | reverse complement strand
ATCAGTGATCTCCAATTCGCCGCGCGCGGAGGGCTTGAGGTCGCGCGCCATTTGCGTCACGCGCTTGTCGTAGAAGTAAAGCCCGATCACCGCCCAATCAGATTTCGGCTTGGCGGGTTTTTCTTCAATGGAAAGCACGCGTCCAGCCGCATCAAATTCCGCGACACCATAGCGTTCCGGATCGGCCACGCGATAGCCAAAGACTGAAGCCTGGCCGTTCTGCGCATTCGCAGCAGCGGCCTTCAGGCTTTCCACCAGACCATGGCCATAAATAATGTTATCGCCCAAAGCCAAAGCGCAGGCTTCCCCGCCAATCCACTCCGCGCCGATATGAAAGGCTTGCGCAATGCCATCCGGGCTTGGCTGTTCCGCATAGCTAATGCGAATGCCGAATTGCGCGCCATCACCTAGCAAGCGCTTGAATGCCGGCAGATCAGCCGGCGTTGAGATCAGCAAAACATCCTTGATGCCTGCCAGCATCAGCGTGCCGAGCGGATAATAGACCATGGGCTTGTCATAGACCGGCAGCAATTGCTTCGAAGCCGCCATTGTCATCGGGTGCAGACGCGTGCCGGACCCGCCGGCGAGCAGAATACCCTTCACGATTTCACTCCCCCAAGCCTTTGGCCCGCATAGCGTTTATCGCGGATCGGGCGCCACCAGGCTTCATTGTCCAGATACCAGCGAATGGTCTGATCAAGCCCGGCCTCAAAATCATAGCGCGCCTTCCAGCCAAGGGCTGCTTCCGCGCCGCTGGGGTCCATGGCGTAGCGGAAATCATGGCCGGGGCGATCCTTCACATAGGTGATCAGGCGCTCTCGCGGGCCAGCGGGATCAGGGCGCAGCCGGTCCAGCGTGCGGCAAATCGCCTGCACCACTTGCAGATTGGTCCGTTCCTGGCGCGGGCCGATGCAGTAAGTCGCACCCGGTACGCCGCGCATCAGGGCCAACACCAGGGCTTCGGCGTGATCATCCACATGAATCCAATCGCGGATGTTGGAGCCATCGCCATAAACAGGCAAAGGCTGGCCTTCCAAAGCATTCAGCGTGACTAGAGGGATAAGCTTTTCCGGAAATTGCCAGGGCCCGTAATTATTCGTGGTGTTCGATACGAAGGATGGAAAGCCATAAGTATGATGCCAGGCGCGCACCAAATGATCCGACGCTGCCTTGGAAGCGGAATAAGGGCTGCGCGGATCATAGCGGGTATGCTCATCGAAGGGCGCGTCATCTGCGCTTTCGAGGGAGCCGAAAACCTCATCCGTCGAGACGTGATGAAAGCGGAAATCGGCCTTCGCGCCGGCTTCCAGCCCTTGCCAATATTCCCGCGCGGCTTCCAGCAGAACCTGCGTGCCGACAATATTGGTACGGATGAATTCCGCCGGACCATCAATGGAACGATCCACATGGGATTCGGCGGCCAAATGCATGACGCGCGCTGGCTTGAAGCGGGTGAAGGCATCGCGCATCGCCGCCGGGTCGCAAATATCAAGCGCCAGATGCTGATGGCGCGGCGATTTCAGCCAATCACCCAGGGATTCAGGGCTGGCCGCATAGGTGAGCTTATCGATATTCACCGCAGTGGCGTCGGTGCTGGCCAGCAAATGCCGCACCACAGCAGACCCGATAAAGCCCATGCCGCCAGTTAGAAGAATGACCATGAAGCGCCCCACCCATTGAAGATGCCCGAATGTAACTTCATTCGGGCATTCCTTTATGTCAGCAGCATGACCGCGCGATAACCCGCCCCAATCAGGTATTCATCGCGTCGAAGAAATCCTGATTGGTCTTGCTGTATTTCAGCTTGTCCAAAAGGAATTCCATCGCATCCTGTGTGCCCATCGGGTTCAGGATACGGCGCAGCACCCACATCTTGGAAAGCGTGCCGCGATCCACCAGCAATTCTTCCTTGCGCGTGCCGGATTTGGTGATGTCAATCGCGGGGAAGGTGCGCTTATCGGAAAGCTTCCGATCCAGCACAATTTCGCAATTGCCAGTGCCCTTGAATTCTTCGAAAATCACTTCATCCATGCGGCTGCCAGTATCAATCAGTGCCGTTGCTATGATGGTCAGCGACCCGCCTTCTTCGATATTGCGCGCCGCGCCAAAGAAGCGCTTCGGGCGTTGCAGCGCATTGGCATCCACACCGCCGGTCAGCACCTTGCCCGACGATGGCACAACGGAGTTATAGGCGCGGCCAAGCCGCGTGATGCTATCCAGCAAAATCACCACGTCGCGC
The DNA here is from genome assembly GCA_020249265.1 of Roseomonas sp. Classification (GTDB taxonomy): domain Bacteria; phylum Pseudomonadota; class Alphaproteobacteria; order Acetobacterales; family Acetobacteraceae; genus Neoroseomonas. The sequence goes on along the minus strand of JADCGA010000042.1, from coordinate 23,700 downwards.
TTATGTTCCACCAGGCGCTTGGCTTTTTCCAGCACCATTTCGGTCACTTGCACATGGCGGGTCGCCGGTTCGTCAAAGGTGCTGGCCACAACCTCACCACGCACGGTGCGGGCCATATCCGTCACTTCTTCTGGCCGTTCGTCAATCAGCAGCACCATCAGGAAGACTTCGGGATTATTCGCCGTGATGGATTTGGCGATATTCTGCAGCATCACGGTCTTACCCGTACGCGGCGGCGCCACAATCAAGGCACGCTGGCCCATGCCGATCGGCGAAATCAAATCAATGACGCGATGGGTATTATCCTTGGTCGGACCCTTGGCGACGCTTTCAACCTCCGGATTCTCCATCTTGAGGCGACGGTTCGGATAAAGCGGCGTCAGATTATCGAAATTGATCCGGTGGCGCAGGCTTTCCGGGTCTTCGAAGTTGATCGCATTGACCTTAAGCAGAGAGAAATAACGCTCCCCATCCTTGGGCGCCCTGATCTGGCCTTCCACCGTATCGCCGGTGCGCAAGCCAAAGCGGCGCACCTGGGCGGGGGAGACATAAATATCATCGGGCCCGGGCAAGAAATTCGCCTGCGGGCTGCGCAGATAGCCGAAACCATCAGAAAGGATTTCCAGCGTCCCTTCCCCGAAGATCGCCTGATCATTATCGGCGAAGGTCTTCAGGATCGCGAACATCATATCCTGCTTGCGCAGCGATGAGGCGTTTTCGATCTGTAACTCCTCAGCGAAGGCGAGGAGGTCCGCGGGGCTTTTCGCCTTAAGTTCTGAAAGATGCATTGGGTGCCTTGGCGTTCCGTGAGGCTGAGAATGACGGGACCCGAACCGCAGCGCCACGCGCCCAAATGGGCGGCTTGACCGATGTTGCCGGATGCAAACCGCAGAAGGCGGCGCATCCATGAATGTCCCGTTAACGGGTAGAAGGGGAATGCGGAAGCGCCGGATGTGAAACGGCGGGTCCGCGAAAGGAAGGACCACTTACTTATGGAGTCGAAGGCTCTCCGTCAACGGGTGGTCAGAAGGGCTTCACGATCACCATGATGACAATCAGGATCAGCAGCAGGGTTGGCACTTCATTGGCGATGCGCCAGGACCTTTCACTGCGGGTATTGCGGTCTTCGGCGAAAAGCCGGCGCGCGCGGGCCAGATCCATGTGAAACGCGGTCATGCCCAAAAGCCCCAAAAGCTTGCCGTGCCACCAGCCGGCGCGCCAATCCACCACGCCGGGGGTCAGGATCAGCAGCAGGCCGAAGACCCAGGAAGTGATCATGGCCGGGTTCATGATGGCGCGCAGCAGGCGCCGTTCCATGATTTTGAACAGCGCCACCTGCGCGGAACCAGGCGCCTGTTGTGTGTGGTAGACATAAAGCCGCGGTAGGTAGAATAGCCCCGCCATCCAGGCGAAAACACTGATCAGATGCAAGGCCTTGGTCCAGGCATAGAAGGGGGCGAGGGCTTCGATCACCATGGCTTATTCATCCTTTCCGGCATGGACCGGCATTAAGCGCGGATGCGGCCCATCTTCCAGCCACCAGCCCGCCAGCACCGCTTCCCGCACGCGCGCACGCACCACCTTGCCCTGCGCATTGCGCGGCAATTCGGGCAGCGCCAGCCAAGCGCGCGGGCGCTTATGCTTGGCGAGGTCCTCGGCCAACGGGATCGCCGCTTTCTCCCAACCTTCCGGCAGGCCCTCAGCCACCGCGATAATGACCTCGCCCCAGTAATCGGAAGCCAGGCCCAGCACGCAAATCGCGCGGCCCTGGCCGGCTTCTTCCAGCGTGGTTTCGATCTCGGCGGGATGAACGCGATAGCCGCCGGTTTTCACCACATCGGAAGCGCGTCCCGCCAGGCGCAGCCGGCCTTGCGCATCAAGCGCGCCCAAATCCCCGGTGCGATGCCAGGCGCCGGCGGGGCGTGGCACAAAGCCATCCGGGCCGATCATGCCGATATTCATATGCCGGGCGCGCAGCCAGATATCGCCGGAATCACCCGCTGGCAGGGGGGCGCCGGCTTCGTCCCGGATGGCGATTTCAACGCCCGTGGCCGGCCAGCCGAGATTAGCACCTAGCCCATCCTCATCTTCCGCCATGGCGGCGGCGACATCGGGGCCTTCCAGCACGGTGATGGGGTTGAAGCATTCACTCATGCCATAGGTCACGCGCACCACCGGGCCGAATTGCGCTGCGGCGCGGGCGTAAAGATCGCGCGTGAGGGTTTGCGTGCCGCAGAAAATCACCTTCAGCCCAGGCACGGCCTGGCCCGGAAACAGCGCCAGCAATTTCGCCAGCACGGTGGGTGGGGCGAAAATCGCCGCAAGCGCGGGGGCGGCGAAAACAGGCGCGATGCGCTCCGCCCGCACGCCATCCTGCAACACCACCTCTCCGCCGTGATCGAGCCAAGCATAGGTGATCAGCGCCGCGCCATGGGTGAAGGGGGTCATCAGCAGCACACGCTCACCGGGTTCGGGCGTGAAAGGCAGCACGGCGCGTTGCAGGATATTGGCGAGGTACCGCCCACCATGGCTGTGCAAGATCGCCTTGGGCTTGCCCGTGGTGCCAGAGGTGAAGATGATCCGCCCCCAGGCATCGGATGGTACCGGGGGCAGCGGCACGAAACTGTCATCAGGGGCGATGTCTTCCAGTGGCAGGGGCTCAAACCCAAGCCCCGCCAGCCGCACACAAGATGCTTGCGGTGCGATGATGCGCTTGAAGCCGGTCAATTCCGCATACCAGCCCAATTCCGCATCGGTGGACCCGGTATTGCACGGCGTTTCCGCCACGCCCGCCATGGTCACGCCATAGCTGACCCAGGGTGCATCGCAGCCATTGGGAACGAAGGTGCCCACGGGCCGGCCGGGCTTGAAACCCTCCGCGACAAGCCGCCGCGCCAAACCATGGGCGCGGGCGGAAAGCGCCGCATAGGTAATGCTGGCGTCACCATCGGTAATCGCGATGCGGGGCCCGAAGCGCCGCGCGAGGGTCAGAAGGTCCGAAGACCAGGGAATACCATCCTGCATGGCGGCAAAGTCTCGCCTGCCGGGGTGTGCGTCAATGCAGGGCTTGATTGCTGGGCGCGCTTCGGGCGGGATGGGGTGAAGCAATAGGGACACACCGCCATGGAATCGCTCAGCTCACCAACCCTGCCGAAAGGCATCCGCTCTCGCTTTCTGGAAGGCATCAATGGGCTTCAGGTGCATCTGCTGGAAGCCGGGCATGAAACGCCGGGCCGGCCGTGTCTTTTGCTGCTGCATGGCTTTCCCGAACTCGCCTATTCCTGGCGGCATGTGATGCTGCCCTTGGCGGCGATTGGCTATCACGTGGTGGCGCCGGATCAGCGCGGTTATGGCCGCACCACAGGGGCCGAGACGGAATACGATGCGCCGCTGGCGCCGTACCGCCTGACCAATCTGGTGCGCGATGCGCTTGGGGTGGTGGCCGCCCTTGGCTACCGCGAAGTCGCAGCCGTGATTGGGCATGATTTCGGATCTCCGGTAGCTGCCTGGTGCGCGCTGACGCGGCCCGATGTGTTCCGCCGGGTTGCGCTGATGAGCGCGCCTTTCGCCGGCGGGCCGGATTGGCCAAAGCCCGGCCAGCAATCCAGCGGTTCTTCCGCCATGCCAGGGCTGGATGAGGCTTTGGCCGCGCTGCCGCGCCCGCGCAAGCATTACCACGCCTATTACGCCACGCGCCCGGCCAATGCCGATATGATGGGCGCGGCGCAAGGGCTGCACGCTTTCATGCGCGCCTATTACCACCACAAAAGCGCTGATTGGGCCGCGAACAACCCGCATAAGCTGCGCGATTGGTCAGCCGAGGAAATGGCGAAGCTGCCCACCTATTACGTGATGGACCGTGCCGAGACGATGCCGGAAACCGTCGCGCATGAAATGCCAAGCGCGGAGCAGGTTGCGGGCTGCGCCTGGATGATGGAAGCGGAAATGGCGGTTTATGCGGAAGAATATGGCCGCACCGGATTTCAGGGCGGGCTCAATTGGTATCGCACCCGCTTCGCGCCGGAAGTGAATGCGGATTTGGCGCTTTTTGCCGGGCGCAGCATTGATGTGCCTTCGGTCTTTATCGCAGGCGCTGCCGATTGGGGTGTATTCCAGGCGCCGGGGGCGTTCGAACGCATGCAGGGCATTGCCTGCACGCGCATGGCAGCAGCACATCTGGTGCCTGGCGCCGGGCATTGGGTGCAGCAGGAACAACCAGCGCGCACGGTGGAACTGCTCAAGGAATTGCTGGCGCGTGAAGCGTGACCGGGCTTTCAGCTTTCACTAGGCTTGGTAGATAGGCGCCATGAAGGACGCCGCCGATGCCGCGCTTGCCGCGCAATATGATGCCTATCCCTATCCAGAACGGGATCCTCGGGATGAGGCCAAGCGCCTGATCATCGGCAGCCCAAGCCATTTGCGCGAAGTGGATCATTGGATTTTCGGCGCCTGCCGGCCCGCCTCCCAACCCTTGCGCGCCCTGGTGGCGGGTGGGGGCAGCGGCGATGCCACGGTGATGCTGGCTCAGCAAATGGCGTCCGCCGGGCGGGCCGGCGATGTCACTTGGCTGGATCGTTCGGCGGCGGCCCAGCGCGTGGCAGAAGCGCGGGTGGCGGCCCGTAAGCTCGGGAATGTGATTTTCCAGGAAGGCTCTTTGCTTGATCTACCGGGCAGCGGGCTTGGGCCTTTCGATTACATTGATTGCTGTGGCGTACTGCATCACTTGCCCGATCCGCTTGCGGGGCTGAAGGCGCTGGTTTCAGCCCTGGCGCCTGGGGGTGGCTTGGGCCTTATGGTCTATGCGCCGCATGGGCGCACCGGGGTTTACATGGCACAGGATGCGCTGCGCCTTCTGGCGCCGCCCGATGAAGCGCCGGTAGCGCGGGTGGAGGTGGCCAAGCGCCTGTGGCGGCAAATGCCGGAAACGGCTTGGCTGAAGCGCAACCCCTGGATCACGGATCATGAAAAGGGCGGCGATGCCGGGCTTTATGATTTGCTGCTCAATCCACGCGATGTCGCCTTCACCGTGCCGGCGTTCAATGCGCTGATCACCGCGGCGGGCTTGCGCATTGTGTGTCTGGTAGAGCCGCTCCGCTACGACCCGCTTTCCTATCTTTCCGATCCCAAGCTGCGCCCACGGATCGAAGCAATGGATGCGTTAGAACGCGCCGCCCTTGCGGAAGCCATCACCGGCAATATGGGCGTGCATATCGCCTATTGCGTCCGTGCCGATGCGCCCGTGATCAGCGCGCCTTGGGATGATCCCGCTGCTGTGCCGTGTCTGCGGGAATTGGATGGCGCGAAGCTTGCCGCCAGCATTCCGCGCGATGGCGTGTTGCGGGTTATCTTTGATGGCCTGACCGTACCGGTGCCGTTGCCTCGACTGGCGGGCGCGATTCTGTCGCGCATTGATGGCAAGCGCAGCATTGGCGAGATTGGCGATGATCTGGCGCGTAACGGCACAGCACGGGAGGTTTTTGCGCGGGAATTCCAGGTGCTGGTGGCCGCAATGGAAAAGACGAATAGGCTGCTGATTAGCGCCCCGTGAAATTCGGTTTGCGCTTTTCAAGGAAAGCCGCAACCCCTTCGCGCCGGTCTTCCGTGCCGCGTGTGGCATCCTGTTCCACCTCGGCCAACTCCACTGCCTCTGATAGATTCTGAAACGGCGCGAGCGTCATCTGCCGCTTGATCACGCGCATGGAACGGGGTGAGCAATTATTCGCGAGATCAGCCGAATAGGCTTGCACCGCCGCGTGGAAGCCATCCGCCGGCAACACGCGCACCAGGCCCATACCAGCGGCTTCTTCCGCCGCAATACTGCGGCCTGAAAGCAAAAGATCAGCGGCATTCATCGGCCCAATCAGGCGCGGCAGTATCCAGGCGCTGCCATGTTCCGCGACCAAACCTCGCCTTGCAAAAGCCGTTGAAAGCTTGGCGCCCGCCGCCATGAAGCGAACATCGCAAAACAGCGTCAGGCAGAAACCAACCCCCGCCACCGCACCATTGATGCCCGCAATCACCGGCTTGCCGATATTGAGCATGTAGGAATACCGCCGCGCGAAATCCTCACTGGGAGGCGCCTCGCCGGGTGGCGGCGTCACCCCCGCATAGGTTGGGCGTTCTGCGCCGCGCGTCGCAATGGCGGAAACATCGGCGCCGACGCAAAACCCCTTGCCGGTTGCGGTCAGCACAATGGCGCGCACCGCATCATCCGCCACAGCCAGAGCAAAGGCAGCGCGGGTTTCAGCTTCCATCACGCTGGACCAGGCATTCAGACGCTCTGGCCGATTGAGCGTAATGGTCGCGACCCGATCCGCAACTGAGTAGAGAATTTCGCTGAAGGCTTCGGTCATTTCTTCGGTGTCTTTTCGCGCTGTCTTTCCCAGGCGGCATCATCCCAGGCGAGCATTTCCCGCACGCCAGCGCGCGCCCCGCCCAGATAACGCCGCCCGCCATCAATCACCACGCATTCGCCCGTGATGTAGCCGGCATTCTCGGAAACCAGATAGGCGGCAAGGTCGGTCAATTCCTCATGCTTACCGGCACGGTTCAGCGGCACATCACCATGATCCAAGCCACCAGGGCGCAGCCGCGCCACGGCGGCCTCGGTCGGGAAAGTGCCCGGCGCAATCGCGACCAGCCGAATGCCATGCCGGCCCCATTCCACCGCGAGGCTTTGCGTCATGGCCAAAACACCGGCCTTGGCCATGGCGGAAGGCACGGTGAAGGCAGCGCCCTGCAAGGCAGAGAGCGTCAGGATAGACAGCACCACGCCAGGCTGCCCGGCCTCAATCCAACGCCGCCCAACACCCATGGTGCAATAGGCCGCGCCATGCAGCGTGGTGGCCAATACCGCATCCAAGGCGCGCGCGGAAAGCTTATGCGTCTGCGCCAGAAAATTCGCCGCTGCGTTATTCACCAGGATATCGGGCGCGCCTTCGGCAAAGACAGCATCAAGCATCGCCTCAACCGCCGCCGCATCACGAATATCGCAGCCACGTACGGCAATATCAGCGCCGGGAATTTCCGCACGCAGCGCTGCGGCGGTTTCCTGAAGCACCGTCAGACGCCGCCCGCAAATCGCGATGCGCGCGCCCAATTGCAGATAGCGCCTAGCAATGGCGCGCCCAAGCCCGGTGCCACCACCGGTGATCAGCGCGCGCCGCCCAGCAAGCAGCCCCGGCGCGAACAAGGATCAGGCGCCCTTGTAAGTCGGCTTGCGCTTTTCACGCATCGCCGCCAGCGCTTCCTTGTGGTCTTCCGTGGTATGCGCCACCGCCTGCATGGCGGAAGACATCTCCAGCACGGAATCAAGCCGATTATTCCAGGCTTCACGCAGCAGCCGCCGCGCCATGCGCACGGCATGGGGTGGATTAGCGGCAATACGCCGCGCCAGCGCGCGCGCCGCGTCCAGCAATTCCGCATCCGGCACCACCTGAGATACCAGCCCATAAGCCAGCGCCTGATCCGCCGAAAGCGCGTCACCCGTCAGCGACATTTCCGCCGCCTTGGCAAAGCCCACCACGCGCGGCAGCAGCCAGGCGCCGCCGTCTCCCGGGATGATGCCAAGCTTCACAAAGCTTTCGGCGAAGCGCGCGGATTGGCCGGCAATACGCAAATCGCACATGCAGGTCAGGTCACAGCCCGCGCCCATGGCCGGGCCATTCACCGCGGCAATCACGGGGATTTCCAATTGTTCGAACATGCGCGGCAGGCGCTGAATGCCATGGCGATAATAGCCGCGCGCCTGGGCGGGGGTGCGTTCCGTGGAACCACTCGCAGCTTCGCCCATGCGGCGCACATTGCCGCCGGCGCAAAAGGCGCTGCCTGCGCCGGTCAGGATCGCCACGCGTGCTTTGGCTTCGGCATCCAACTTCATGAAGGTGGCGATCAAGGCGTCCTGGGTTTCAGGATCAAGCGGATTACGCGATTCGGGCCGGTTCAGCGTGACGAGCGCGATATCATCGGTGATTTCAACAAGTACGGGCGCTTCCATGGGGCATTCCTTTCCAGATGGCCGCAGGATGGAACGGCAGAGCCGAGGCGGCAAGGCAAGGCGAAGCCTAGGCTGGCGGCGCCAGCACCTTATCCCGGTAATTGCACATGCCCCGCGCCGGGCAGCGCCAGCATTCCGGCGCGCGGGCCTTGCAGATATAGCGCCCATGCAGGATCAGCCAGTGATGCGCATCGCGCAGCAATTCGGGCGGGCAGCGCTTCATCAGACCTTCTTCCACCGCCCGCGTGGTCTTGCCGGGCGCCAGGCCCGTCCGATTGCCGAGGCGAAAGATGTGGGTATCCACCGCCATGGTATTCTGCCCAAAGGCGACATTCAGCACGACATTGGCGGTTTTTCGCCCGACGCCGGGAAGGGCTTCCAGCGCAGCGCGGTCATTCGGCACCTGCCCGCCATGGCGTTCCACAAGCTGCGCCGCCAAAGCCGCCACATTGCGCGCCTTGGCCTGCCAAAGCCCGATACGGCGAATGAACGGCGCGATGCCTTCCACCCCAAGGGCGGCCATCGCAGTGGGGGTGGGCGCGGCGGCAAACAGCGCAGGCGTGCATTTATTCACCGCCGCATCCGTGGTTTGGGCAGACAGCACCACCGCCACCAGTAGGCTGAAATGATCCTGGTAGAAAAGCTCTGTCTCCGGCGCCGGGTTGGTCTGGGCCAGGGCGCGCACAAAAGCCTCGGCCTGGTCTTTTGACATCAGGCGGGCGCGTCGCGGGGCGCGGGCGGAACCGTGATCGGGTTTGGCTTGGGGCATGGCGTTCGGACGCCATTCTGACCTAGACTGCCCCGCGATGGCACCCCCCCAAGAGACCATTCTTTTCGAAGCGATTTCCACCCCGCCGCAGAGTTTTTCGGCGCGGGGCTTTCGTGTGCTGGCGGGGCTGCTCATTCTGGCGGCGGCCATCCCGGCGGGTATCTTCTTCGCGCTTGGCGCCTGGCCGGTGCTGCCCTTCATCGGCCTGGAAGTGGGTGCCGCGCTGGCGGCATTGCTATGGCATGCCCGCGCATCGCGGCGGATCAGCGAAATGGTGCTGCTGACCGATGCGGGGCTTTCCATCCGCCATGTGGACCATCGCGGGCGCGTGGTGCGCAGCGTTTTGGATGCCTATTGGGCCAAGGTGGAATTGGATGAGGCCGCGCCGCGCGCCGGCAAGCTATTGTTGAAAAGCCGAGGCCGCGTGTTGGAAATCGGCCGGCATCTCGCCGCACCGGAAAAGGCTGAATTGGCTGATGCGCTGCGCGGGGCCTTGGCTCGCGCGCGGCGGCCGGATTTTGATAATCCGCAACTCAGAGAGCTCTAACGCCTGACGCGCTCCACCCCGCCCTGGCGCGCATGGCCGCGCAACGCCATGCAGTCGAAATAGGTCCGGCGCTGTGTGGTTATGATTTCATTGCGGAGAGCCTCTTCCTGCGCTTGAAAACCGATGAAAGTACTGCGTCGCAAATCCCTAAGCGCCGGGTCGCGCCGGGCTTCTTCCCGACACGCCGCCGCATCTTCGCTGGTATCGGGTGGGAAGATGTCTTCCCGTGATTGGCTGGCGCAGCCCGCCACCGCCAGAACCACAAGCAATGCCGCCGCAGTCTTCATGATGCCAACCAATCCTCGATCAACCGGCGCGCGATGGAATCAACGCGCGGCAGTGAAAAGCCAAGCTGCTGATGATTGCGCAAATCATCCCGGCTGAACCAGCGCGCATCGCGCAATTCGTCTGTGTCTATGGTGATTTCCTCACTCAGGCCCTCAGCATGGAAGCCAAGCATGATGGAAGACGGAAAAGGCCAGGGCTGGGATGAATGGTAGCGCACCGCGCCAACCCGCACATTGGTTTCTTCCTGAACCTCTCGCCGCACCGCTTCTTCCAGGCTTTCGCCCGGTTCCACAAAGCCGGCGAGCGTTGAATACATGGTGGTATTCGGAAAGCGTTGAGAATGACCCAGCAGGCAGGAATCACCACGCACCACCAGCATGATCACGGCAGGGTCAGTGCGTGGGAAATGCTGGGTATTGCAGGCCGTGCAGCTCATCGCATTGCCGGCGCTGCGCGGTTCACAAACGCCGCCGCAAACGCCGCAAAACCGGTGCTTGGTGCGCCAATGCATCAGGCCGCGCGCATGGGCCAGCACGCTGGCTTCCCCAGGCGGCAGCAGCCCGGCCACCTGGCGCAGATCGGCGAAAACACCCAGTTCAGCCGGCAGCAGGGGAATCGGGTCATCGGCGGTGGAACAATCCACGGCAAAGACCTGCCGACCTTCCCACTCACCCAACCAAGCCCAGGGCCCGCCCGCCATGCGGAGAGCACCGGCAGCCTCCCCGGTTAGCAAAACGGCCTGGGGGGCGCCTTCGGCCACGCCGCGCATCAGGCTACGGGCGCGCCAGACGGGGGCAAAAACCGTATTGGGATCAGCAAGCGCCGCTTCAATGAAGGCAGCGTCTTCGCGGCGGTGGGATGCCCGGTCTAGCGGGCTGCCCGTATAGGCATTGGGTCGGCTGGCGGGGATCGAAAGCATAGGCGTGACCCTGCCACGCGGCACGGCGCGCGGCAACCAAGCCCCCCATTGGCATTGGGGCATAGGGACATGATATGGTGCTTTCGGAAGGTCGGCGGTGGACGGGCTCCTCGCCAACCCGGTCAGGTCCGGAAGGAAGCAGCCGTAACGGGTTCTTGTTCGGGTCGCTTGCCGGCCTTCCACCTTTTTCGAGAGACCGCCCGCGCCATGGCTTCCGATATGTTCGGCTCACCGCTTCCCGCGCCTGGCGATGACAAGCCGGAAGAAGCGGGCCTGCCTGAGCCGCCGGCGCCAGAAGGCCCGGGGCTTTTCGGCGACCCGACGCCGCCTGCACCGCCGCCTGCGCCTGTGGCGAGGCCAGTCGAACAACCGGACTACCGCGTGCTGGCGCGTAAATACCGGCCCACCAGCTTTGATGATCTGATCGGGCAGGATGTGCTGGTGCGCACTTTGCGCCACGCTTTTGCCCAGGGGCGCGTGCATCACGCCTTTTTGCTGACCGGGGTGCGCGGCGTCGGCAAAACCACCACCGCGCGCATCATTGCGCGTGCGCTGAATTGTATTGGCGTGGATGGCAAGGGCGGCCCCACGGCGGACCCCTGCGGTGTTTGCCCGGAATGCAAGGCGATACTCGCGGATCGCCACCCGGATGTGGTGGAGCTGGACGCCGCTTCCAATAATAGCGTTGATGATGTGCGGGAATTGCGCGAAGCGCTGCGCTTCCGCGCGAGCCAAGGGCGGCAGAAGGTTTTTATCCTTGATGAATGCCATATGCTGTCGGGTGCTGCCTTCAATGCGTTTCTGAAGACTTTGGAAGAACCGCCATCGGGTGTGACGTTCATTCTGGCGACCACGGAATTGCGCAAGGTGCCGATCACCATTCGCAGCCGCTGCCAGACCTTCGCGTTGCGCCGCGTGCCGCAGGATAGCTTGGCGCAGCATTTCGCGCGGATTTGCGACAAGGAAGTGGTGACGGCGGAAGCCGATGCGCTGGCCATGATTGCCCGCGCCGCCGATGGTTCCGTGCGTGATGGGCTTTCCCTGCTGGATCAGGCAATCGGCCAATCCGGTGCTTCGGAAGTGCGCGCGGAAGCCGTACGCGATATGCTGGGCTTGGCGGACCGCGCCATGATCATTGATTTGATGGAAGCGCTGATGGGCGGGGATGTTGCCGCAGCCCTTGGCATCATGGATCGTGCGCATGAATTGGGCGCTGATCCCTTGGTGATTTTGCAGGATCTGGCGGAGCTTTGCCATTTGCTGACGCGCTTTCGCGCGGCCCCCGCGCTGCGCCAGGATGGATCGCTCCCGGAAGCCGAGCGTGTGCGCGGTGCGGCTTTGGCACAGCGGCTTTCCGTGCCGGTGCTGGGCCGCAGCTGGCAAATGCTGCTGAAGGGCATTGGCGAATTGCAGCTTGAAGGCGCTGATCGTCGCGCTGCGGCGGAAATGGTGCTGATCCGCATTGCCCATGTGGCGGATATGCCAACGCCGGGTGATTTGGTGAAACGCCTGACCGAAGCTGGGGAAATAGGTTCCGCGCCTCGCCCGGCACCAGGTGGCGGCGGCGGCGGCTTGCGCGCGGTGGCTGGCGGTGCGCCGGTGCGTGCCGAAGCGGCGCCAAGCCCACCCGTAACCGCGTTAGCGCAGCCGAGTACCTGGCAGGAGATTGTGGCCCTCGCCTCCGGGGTGAAGCCCCTATTGCATGCGCAGCTTCGCCATAGTGTGCACCCCGTGCGCATTGCGTCAGGCCGACTTGAAATCAACCCTGAACCGGACGCACCGCGCGATCTGGCCGCGCAACTGACCGCGCTTTTGTCGGAGGCAACCGGCCAGCGCTGGACCGTGATCATCAGCCAGGAAGCCGGCGCGCCGACGCTGGCCGCACAAGGCAAGGAAGCCGAGGCTGACAGGCTTGCAACCGCGCGCGCGCATCCCTTGGTGCAGGCCATCCTGGCGGCCTTTCCGGGGGCGACGATTGAAGCGGTGCATGATGGTGCCGCCGATGCCTATGGGCTTTCGCGCAATGCCGCCCTGGCCGATGATGATGCGCGCGATTTCGCGCCGCCCGATGCCGAACCCGCTTACGGCGATGATGAAACCCCTCCCGATGATTTTTAGGCGAAAGAGACCATGAAAAACCTGGGCAATATGTTGAAGCAGGCGCAGCAGATGCAATCGCGCATGCAGGAAATGCAGGCCAAGCTGGAAGCCACCGAAGTGGAAGGCCAATCCGGCGGCGGCATGGTGGTGGTGCGCCTGACCGGCAAGGGTGATTTGCGCCGCGTGACGATTGATCCTTCGCTGATGAATGCGGATGAACGCGAAGTGCTGGAAGATTTGCTGGTGGCCGCCCATGCCGATGCGAAGCAGAAGGTGGAAACGACCATGGCGGCTGAGATGCAAAAGGCGACCGCGGGCATGAATCTTCCGCCAGGCATGAAGCTGCCCTTCTGAGGATGCGCGCAGCCTGATGCTGCATAACGACCCGATCGAGCATTTGATTGCGCTGCTATCGCGCCTGCCCGGCCTTGGTCGGCGCAGCGCGCGACGCGCCGTGCTTAAAATGCTGATGGACCCGGACAGCCAAATGCTGCCCTTGGCCGCAGCGCTGCGTGATGCGGCGGCTGCGGTAAAGCCCTGTGAGGTTTGCGGCAATCTGGACGCCATCTCCCCTTGCGCCATTTGCCGCGACCCGCATCGGGATAGGAAGCTGGTATGTGTGGTGGAAGGGGTTGCGGATTTATGGGCACTGGAACGCGCCCATGCACATCAGGGGCTTTTTCACGTGCTGGGCGGCATGCTTTCCGCGCTATCCGGCACCGGGCCGGAAGATTTGGCCATTCAGCCTTTGCTCGCGCGGATTGAACAGGATGGCATTACCGAGGTGATCCTGGCTCTGCCCGCAACGGTCGAAGGCGCGACCACCGCGCATTATGTGACGGATCGGCTGAGGCCAAGCGGCGTTGCCATCACGCGGCTTGCGCAGGGCGTGCCGATTGGTGGCGCTTTGGATGTGCTGGATGATGGCACTTTGGCGGCGGCGTTGAAGGCCAGGCGGCCCTTGTAAAGCGCTGACTACCGCGCGGGCGTCACATCCTGGGCGCGGGTTCTTTCATCCACGCGCGAATCATGGGCGAAGCCGCGGCGCATCGCCCAGATATTCTTCTGCAAATGGGTGGAGATGATGCCGGCATCTTCCACCACCACACGTGTTGCCTGGCGCACCAGGGCTTCACGCTTGGTGGGGTCCAATTCCCGCGCGGCGGTGGCAAGCAGCGTATCAAACTCGGGGTTGGAATAGCGCCCGCGATTGACCGAACCTGTGCCGCGCGCGCGGTCAAAAGTTGCGGCAATGGAACGCAAACCTGCCATGGGTTCACCGGTGGAACTGCCCCAGGAAACCAGGAATACCGAAAATTCCTGACGCGATGCCTTGGCGATGAAACTGGCATAGGGCGCCACATCCACCTGGGTGCGAATGCCAATGCGGGTCCACATCTGCCCAACCGCTTGCGCGATACGTGCATCATTCGGGTAGCGATCATTCGGCCCGTGCAGGGTCAGGCGGAAGCCATTAGGGTAGCCCGCTTCCGCCAACAACTTCTTTGCCAGATCAGGATCAGCGCGCGTGGCCGCCAGTTCCGGCACATAGGCAAAGCCACCTTCCGGCATCACTTGGCGCGTGGCACTCGCCGCACCTTCCATCACGCGCGCCACAATTGCCGGGCGATCAATGGCAAGTGACAACGCGCGCCTCACCCGCACATCTTTCAGCGGATTGCGGTCAAAAGGCTTGCCGTCATGATCCGTGATGAAGGGCGTTGGCCCATCGCGCATATGATCCAACGCGAAATAGATGAAGCGCATGCTGTCTATTTCACTAAGCGCAATACGCTGATCACGCCTGAGGCGTTCAATATCCGATGTCGGCACCTGATCAATGATATCTATGTCACCCGCCAGAAGTGCGGCGGTGCGGCCCGCATCATTGGTGATCATGCGGTAATCCACGCTCTGCCAGGCGGGGCGACCGCGCCAATGGCCGTCAAAGCGCTGCAAATCAATGCGATCACCCGAACGATAGGCCATCATGCGATAAGGCCCGGTGCCAATCGCGGCGCGGCCTGCGTTGAAATCCTCGGTCGTGGCGCCTTGATGGGTTTCACGGTCCAGCATGGGCACTTGTGCCAAGTCCGTAGGCAGCAAAGGCGCGGGGCCATTGGTACGCAAGCGCAGCGTATGGGAGTCAATAATCTCAACGCCCGTGATGGCCTGGGTATAGGTGCGAAAAGACCCCGGGCTATTCAGCACTTGCGGAATGCGTTCCAGCGTGAAGGCCACATCTTCCGCGGTGAAATCCGATCCATTGTGAAAGCGCACACCGCGGCGGAGCGTGAATTCCCAAGCATCGTCGCCCACCGGCTTCCAGGATTCCGCCAAGGAACCTATCAACCGCGCCTTTGAATCCGTTTCCAATAAATTGTCGAAAACCATGGAAGCATAGGCGTTATTGGGTGAGATATTGTGGAAATGCGGATCGGCTGAGGTGATCTGCGCCCCCACCCCCATGCGCAGATTCTGCGCCGTGGCCGGCATGGAAGCGACAAGGGCGGCAAGCAGCAGGCGCTTCATGGCGGTGCTTCCTCAGCTCAGCAGATATGCCGCGCCGGAGCGGGCGCAGATGGCGCGGATATGCTTATCCAAAGCGGGCGGCACGGGAATGCCGTGTTTCAGGCGTCGTTGCCGTTCCGTTTCTTCCGGATCGCCCGCCACCAGCACGGGCTTGGCGGGATCAGCCGCTGGGGTCGCGTGCAATTCATCAATCACCGCATCCAAATCGGCTTCGAATTCGCCGGGCGCGCGGAAGGCGCCAGGGTCAATCGCCATGAAGAAATGCCCGATATCATCGGGATCATTCGGCTTTTGCGTGCGGTTGCGAATGGGGGAGAAGGAAGAACCCACCAAAGTGCCGCCCAGAATATGCACCATCATCGCCAAGCCATAGCCCTTATGGCTTGCCATCTCAGGAGAACCGCCGAGTGGCGACAAGCCGCCTTCCGGTTCTTCATGCAGAATCTTCATGCCGCGCTTGGCATCTGTGATCGGATTGCCCGCACCATCCACCACCCAGCCGGCAGGCATGGCGCGTTCATTCAAATCATAGACCTTCACCTTGCCCGCCGCCGTGGTGGTGGTCGCCATATCCAGCACAAAGGGCAGGTTGCGCCCGGCAGGTGCGGCAAAGGCGATAGGGTTGGTGCCCAGCACCGGCTTCGCGCCGCGGGTTGGCACCATGGTCACGCCGCGCGTGGCGCTGGTGACAAGCCCAATCGCGCCGCGCCGTGCGGCGATACGCGCATAAACGCCGGCTGCGCCAAAGTGATGTGAATTGCGCACCCCCACCACGCCAAGCCCGGCTTCCTTCGCCATATCCACGGCCAGATTCATGCCATAGCTGGAAACCGGATGCCCAAGCCCAGCGCCCGCATCGATCAACGCGGTGCAAGCGGTGCGGCGTTCAATTTTGGGCCGCGCATTGATCTTAAGCTTGCCTTCCTGCAAGCGCTTTTCATAGGCCATCAGCATGGAAATGCCGTGACTATCGACGCCGAATAAATCGGTTTCCGTCATCGCTTCGGTGGTGGTGGCGGCCAGATCCGCCTCCATCCCCCAAGACAGCAGAATGGCTTCAATCTGCGCGCGGACCTTATCGGCGGCGACATCCATGGTGCTGCCCCTTGTCACGCGCTGGCGCGCAGGAAGGGATTGGCCAAATGGCCAATGCCCGTGATTTCAATATCCACCACATCGCCGGATTTCACATCGGGCGAAACGCCATCCGTGCCCATCCAGATCACATCACCGGGATAGAGCGTCAGATACCGCGTCATCGCCGCAATGAAGACTGCGGTGGAAAACAGCATATGGCCGGTTTCGAAAGTGGTGGTGATTTCCCCATTCAGCCGCACATTCGTACGCGCTGCTTCCATATCGAATTCGGTTTCAATCCATGGCCCCATGGGTTTGAAGGTATCGGTATTCTTGGAACGCCAGAAAGTACGATCGCTTTTCTGCCAGGAGCGTTCACTCACATCATTGCCGATGGTCCAGCCCATGATGCAGCTCAGCGCCTCGGCCTCTGACAGGTTCTTGGCTTTCTTGCCCACTATTGCGACAAGCTCGCCTTCATAGTGGATTTTCTCAGTCGCATCGGCGGGGATGATCACTGTTTCCCCATGCGCAATCAGCGCATTGCTGGCGCGGTAGCCCATATCCGGTTTGGCCGGAATATTCGGCACTTCGCCCCGCTTCGCCGCACCTTCCTTCACATGCGCCACGTAATTCAGCCCGGCGCAGTAGAAGGTGCGCGGCATCACCGGCACTTCGATCTTCACCGTGGCAAGATCATGCTTGCGGCTGGTTTTTTCATAGCCATCAAAAGGACTGCCGGAGACTTCCAGAATGCGGTCGCCTTCCAGAATGCCATAGCGGGTACGATCTTCGGCGGTGAAGCGAATCCAGCGCATGATGAGGCCCCCTTAGGCTGCCAGCGCGCGCTGGATGAAATCAGATTGGAACACGCGGTCCGCCATGACCTGGCAGCGCTTCATCAGGCGGTGTTCATTCGGCCCATAATCCGGCAGCGCATTATGCAGCGTGCCAATATTATCCCAAATCAGCACATCACCCACGGTCCAGATATGGGTGTGCAGGAAGCGCGTTTCCAATTGATGCGCGAACAGCGCTTCAAGCACCACATCACTTTCGGCTTCCGAAAGCTCATTGATGCGGATCGCATAGCCAGGATTGCAGTAGAGCACTTTCCGCCCCGTGATCGGATGCGTCATGAATACCGGGTGCACAGAAGGCGGGCGCTTGGCGCGTTGCTCCGCTGTCAGCGGCGGGCGGGTGCTGCCGGGGCGCTTGCACATATTGTCCCAGAATTTGTTGAAGTCATGCGTCGCGGTCGCGTTGGCGAGCTTTTCTTTCAGCGCCGGGTCAAGGGTTTCATAGGCCGCGTGCATATTGGCGAAAACGGTATTGCCCAGCGGCTTGCCATCGCGATGCGGCACCTGATGCGCGTTCAACACATTCACGAAGCCCATCGTGTCGCGATAGGACATATCGGTGTGCCAATCCTGCCCGGCATCCGCTAGGCCAATCGGCTCCCCGTTCTCAACGATATTCGACAATATGCCCACTTCCGGCACATTGGCATCCTGGAATTTGCCGGTGAGCGACGTTTGAATGCTGCCAAAGCGCAGCGAGAAATCGCGCAACGCCGCCGGTTCCAGCAATTGCCCCGGAAAGCGCAGCACGCCCCTTTCGCCAAGCGCCCGCAGAATGCCAGCGAAATCCTTATCCGAAAGCGGCTTGGACAAATCAACGCCGGTGATGGTCGCACCCAGCACGGAATCATTATTGGTGACAGTCAGCATGGCGTACCCCTTCTGCAATTGGGGGCAGCGTTCGCCGCACGGCCTTGCGCGCCTCGGCGTTACGTTTCCCCTGGCTTTATCTCTTGGGTGGGATGCTGGCACCGCTTGGCCGATGCCGGCAAGCCCAGAGGCTTGGCGATCTGCCCGCAAGGGCGCATCCTGCCGCATGAAAAGGGGGCAAGCATCATGCGTTTTGCGGGTCAACAAGTGGTCATCACCGGCGCTGCCGGGGTTTACGGGCGCGGGCTGGCAGAGGCCTTTGCGCGGGAAGGCGCGCAATTGCTGTTGACTGATGGCGATGCCGGCGCACTTGCCGCACTCGCCAATGCGCTGCCGCCAGGGCGCGTTGTGCTGCACCCCGCTGACCTTACCAATGATGGCGCGCTTGATGGGCTGATTGCCGCCGCCACCAGCAAGGGCGCGCCGCAGGTGCTGATCAACAATGCCGGCATTTATCCCTTCATTCCCATCATGGATGTGACCGGGGCGGAATGGGACAAGATCATCAGCGTGAATACCCGCGCACCTTTCCGCCTGATGCAGGGGATTGGTCGCGCCATGGCCGCGGCTGGGCGGGGTGCGATTGTCAATGTCACCTCAGCCGCCGCCGAAGTGCATCGCGGCAATGGCGTGCCCTATGGCGCTTCCAAATGCGCGCTGGAATACCTGACGCGTGCTTTTGCATTGGAACTCGGGCCGTCAGGCGTGCGGGTGAATAGCGCGCGGCCTGGCTTCGCCGAGGGTAGTGCCGGCAATCCCATGCCGGGCGGCTATGCGGAAGCAATCCGCGCGCGGTCGCTGATGGGTGCGCTTGGCACGCCGGCGGATTTCGCCAATGGCGTGATGTTCCTGTGTTCGGATGACGCCCGCTTCATGACGGGATCGGTGCTGGATTGCGGTGGAGGTGGCCATATCAATCGCCGCGCCGGTGCGGCCACCGCAGCGCGTGGCTGAAATAGCTTACTGAAAAGGGAAACGATCATGATGGATCAAATCAAAGCGGAACTCGCCCCGACAGGCGTTTTGCGCGCCGGCATCAATATGGGGAATTTCCTGCTGGTGACGAGCCGCGCGGAAAATGGCGATCCCGCCGGCGTTTCGCCCAGCATGGCGCGTGCCATTGCCGATGCGCTGGGCGTGCCCGTGCATTATGTTCCCTTCGCGCGGCCCGGTGACCTCGCGGATGCGGTGGATGGCAATGTCTGGGATATCGGGCTGATTGGTGCTGAGCCGCAGCGCGCGGAAAAAATCGCCTTCAGCGCGGCTTATGCGGAAATCGAGGCAACCTATATGGTCCCCCCCGGCTCCCCCATCACAAAAATGGAGGAAGTGGATCGCCCCGGTAATCGCATCGCGGTGACCGCGCGGGCCGCTTATGATCTTTGGCTGGACCGCAATATCCATCAGGCGAAGCTGATCCGCTCCGCGACGCTGGATGCAGCCTTTGAGCAATTCGCGGCTGAAAAGCTTGAAGTACTGGCGGGCCTGCGGCCAAAGCTGCTTTCCGACATTGAAAAAATGCCGGGCGCGCGGATTCTGGATGGCCAATTCACTGCCGTGCAGCAGGCGATCGGCACTGCCAAGCGCAATACCGCCGCCACCGCTTTCCTGGCAGATTATGTCGAAAAGGCGAAGGCTTCCGGCCTGGTGGCGCGCTTTATTGCGGAACATAAGGTGCGGGGCTTGAGCGTGGCGCCGCCGGCCTGATTACCTTTGCTGATTGTAACGGCGCGGTGGGCGGCCATGCCTGCTGCGCCTTTTGTTACAATACGGTTCTTCTCCGGCAGCTTTATTTTTTCTTGACCCAGATCAACGTTGGTTTGCGCGCGCGGTGATAACCACTTGTCGCGGTGGCAGCGACCTATGGCTTGCCACCAAAACCAATCAAAACGCCATCACGGGTGCGTCACCCGAAAGATGAGCGGCAGCCGGAGAAACCTTGATGACTTTCGCCAGTATTCTGACCCATCTTGATCCCACCAAAGCCACAGAGGCGGAAGCCGCCACGGCAACGCCGCTGGCATTTGCAGAAGCCTTTTCAGCCCATGTGACGGCGCTGATTTTCCCGATGGATAGCGCGCTTACCGCGCCCACGCCGGCGGATGATGCCACAAGCTTGCTGGAAGACCGGACTGCCGAGACATTTGCGGCAGCCGCGCAACGCCGCGGTGTGGCGCATGAGACCAGAAAGCGCACCAGCTTCGCCTATGGCAATGGGGAAGTCTTCGCTGATCACCTGCGCGTCAGTGATCTGGCGGTACTGACAGGGCACGGCGCGCCGGGCATTGCTGCACAAATTCTTCACCACGCAGCGATTTTTGAGTCGGGCCGGCCGGTTCTGCTTGTGCCCCAGACGCAGCCTTTGGCCCGCGTGCCACAGCGCATCCTGGTAGCCTGGGATGCAAGCCCGGCTGCGATCCGCGCCATCCATGGCGCCTTGCCGCTGATCCGCCGAGCAGCGGAGACCATCATCGCCACGGTTAGCGACGATAAGGCATTGCGCCCCGGCCAATCCGGGATCGAGCTTACCCATCTGCTCGCCCGCCATGGCGCCAAGACGCGCTTCATGGCCTTACAGCGGGGCAGTGGTGGCGTCTTGGAACGGCTTTTGGCTGCGGCGTCTGACACGGAAGCTGAAATGCTGGTGATGGGCGCGGTTCGGCACTCACCGCTCCGAAATCTGGTTCTTGGTAGCGCGACGCAGGATGTGCTTTCGGATGCGCTGAGCCTGCCAATACTCCTCGCCGCTTGAATGCGCCAAAGGGCAGGAAAGGGCAGCCCGTGGTTGCCCCTACCGCCCGGGCTGCGTATCTAGGGCGCCATGACCGCCTTGATTCGTCTTTTGCCGCTTTGCCTGGCCCTGATCGCCCTGCCTGCCTTGGCGCAGCAGCGCCCGGCGGCGCCTGCCCAGCAATCCTGGCCGCGCCAGCTTGGCACCTTCCGGGATTGGACGGCGGCGACCCATCAGGAAAATGGCCAGAAGATTTGCTACGCCTTCACCCGCGCCAGCAAGACGGAACCGCCGCGCGAGGGCGTGGTGCTGACAGTGACGCATCGCCCGGGCGGGCGCGATTCTGTGGCGATTTCAGCCGGCTATGCCTATCCGCGCAATGCGGAGGTGACATTTTCCGTCGGCCAGACAAACCTACCCTTCTACACTGGCGGCAATTCCGCCTTTGCCCGCGATGGCGCCGCGGTGGTGGCAGCGATGCGCAGCGGCAATCGCGCATCATCACGCGGCCCCGGCGCGGGCGGGCGCGGCACGGCGAATGACCAATTCAGCCTGGCCGGGTTTTCCGCCGCTCATGACGCGATGTCGCGTGAATGCCCGGCGCGGAAATGAATAGCGCTGTCCTTGACCTGAACGAAGCGGAACGCACGCGGATTCTGGCGAAAGCGGCGGCCTTCGCCCCGCCACCCGCGACGCTGCCCGATGGCCGGCGCGATCTGGTTGGCCTTTCGCGCGAAGAATTGGCCGCGGAAATGGTTGCAATGGGCGAAAAGCCCTTTCGCGCCAAACAGCTTTGGCACTGGATCTATCATCAGGGTGAGACCGACTTCGCCCGCATGAATACCATCGCGAAGCCCATGCAGATGAAGCTTGCGGAACGCTTCGTGGTGGGCCGCCCGGAAGTAGCAACGCAACAAGATAGCGCGGATGGTACGCGCAAATGGCTGTTTCGTTTTCGTGATCAGCAGCAGGTGGAAACGGTCTATATTCCCTCCGCCGATGAGGATCGCGGTGCGGTCTGCATTTCAACGCAAGTTGGCTGCACGCTGTCCTGCCGCTTTTGCCACACCGGCACGCAGGCTTTGGTGCGTAATCTGGGCGCGGCGGAAATCGTCGGCCAATTCATTGCGGCGCGCGATTCCTATGGCGAATGGCCAAGCCCCAAGGATGGCACGCCGCGCCATCTTTCCAATATCGTCGTCATGGGCATGGGTGAACCGCTCTATAATTACGAGAATGTCGCCAAGGCGCTGAAGATCGTGATGGATCATGAAGGCATCGGGCTTTCGCGCCGGCGCATCACGCTTTCCACATCTGGTGTTGTGCCGATGATGGATCGGTGTGGGGCAGAGCTTGGCGTTGGTTTGGCGGTTTCCTTGCATGCGGTCACGGATGAATTGCGTGATGAGATTGTGCCGCTCAATCGCAAATACCCGATTGCCGAGCTTCTGGCAGCTTGCCGGCGCTATCCCGGCGCTTCCAATGCGCGGCGCATCACTTTTGAATATGTCATGCTGCGCGGCGTGAATGACAGTGAGGCTGAGGCGCGGGAATTGGTGCGTTTGATCAGCGGCATGCCCGCGAAGGTGAATTTGATCCCGTTCAACCCCTGGCCAGGCAGCCCGTATAAAACCAGCACATCGGAAGCCATTCATCGCTTCGCCGATATTCTGAATGATGCGGGCTATGCCAGCCCCATTCGCCGCCCGCGCGGGCGTGATATTCTGGCCGCTTGCGGGCAGTTGAAGACGGAGAGCGAAAGAAAGCGGAAGGCTGCGACTTAGTTTTCCAATTCGCTATCCCAGTACAAATAATCCCGCCAGCTCTCATGCAAATAATTCGGCGGGAAGGATCGTCCATTTTCCTGCAATTCCCAGCTTGTCGGCTGGCGCGGCGTCTGGCGCCGGGCAGGTTGGGATGGTGAACGGCGTTGTGGGGTTTTGTGCGGCTCAGGAACAATGTTTGGATCGCTTGCTCACGTAACCACTGCGTAGGAACAAAAATACCTGAGGAATACCTCCCGGAGTGAATGTCTAATTTGAAGTATCACGGCGACTTCGCGCTTAAGTGACTAAAACCTGCTAAACGCGCGTAAATTCTCACTGTCAACTACTTTGACGGTATATTCAAACGCTTCCAGTCTAAGGAGTAACAGTGCCAAATTTTTGCCAACTGTAAAGGTTCCGTCCGCGTGCTTAAATTCAAAGGTGATGACTTTGGGGCGGAGCTTAAGAAAAGGGAATGTCTGTAGCAGAATACAATCATAGCCTTCAGTGTCGGTGAAAAGATAGTTCAGCCTAGTGATACTAAATCTGTCTATGAGGTCCTGGAAGGAAATTCCCAGGACTTCTATTTTTTCAACATGCTCCTTGAAGTCAGGACTGTGCTGAACCGCGTGGTCCGCTCTTAAAGAACCAAGCTGATCGCCCCAACCTGCCACCGTATTGGCCTCCGGCTTTGGAGCAAAAAACTCCTGCGGACCAGAAGTTGGAGAAATGCAGGCCTGCAAAGGGAAAACATTCGGCACGCCTTTGAATGTGCTTTCAAGCTGAGCAAAAAGATATGGTATTGGCTCAATAAGAATGACAGGGCCTTTATCCTTGCAAGCAAGGATGTCATTTCTCAGCTTCGCACCGTTATGGGCCCCAACGACCAGCAATTCAACATCCATTGGATTCAGCCATTTTGTTTATACGTTAGCCTCACGGCGAAACGGCCACTTGTCAAGTCCTTGGTAATTTTATTTTCTTAGTGTAAACGGCCAATCTCAAGCCTAGTGCGATGAACGGCCTCGTAGCAGGCGCAATGGATAACCTGGGGCATTTGCGCGTTGAGTGACTTTTCATCCTGGCAGGAACCAGCGCCTGATCTGTACACCTACGATATTCCTCTGACAGTGACCGCATTTGAAGCAAGCCTCAGGCGGCTTTGAGTTTGGCAGTTTTTGTCTGGCTGGTCACCTCCGTGTTGCTGGTTTTTGGCATGCCCTCTGTGAATGCGCGGATGGGTGT
>JADCGA010000041.1 GCA_020249265.1 Roseomonas sp. | reverse complement strand
CCGAGGCGGGCGGAGATATGGCTCTCGATATGCCGCACCAGGACAATATCCGAATCAAGAAAGACCGGTGTGAGTCCCAGGGTGACGGCACGGCTGGCCAGAAGCGGGGGCGCTGCGAGAGCCCCCGCCGCGGTAAGCAGCGTTCGGCTCAAAACATTGCGTCGTCTCAACGGCGCGATGCGGTGCATTGTGCCTGTGACCTTCCTAGGGAGTCTTGTCTTCGGAGGAGCAGAGGCTATCGAGGAAACTGCTTGCCCGTCAATCAAGAGAGCCGCCCCTATCCCCGCTGGCGGAGGCTGACGGAAGAACGCGCCGGCAATGCGAAATCCGTCTTTCATTTTGATGTGCAGGGCACGGTCGCCAAATCCACCCATACCGGCATCCCCTGGCTGCGCTTCATCCGCCAGCAACTCGGCCCGCGCGTGCATTTCTGGCCCTTTGACGGATGGGAGATTCCGCCGGGCAAATCCGCCATCGCCGAGGTCTATCCCGCGCTCTGGAGCCACGCTTACCCCCGCGCCGACCGCACCGTGGATCAGCATGATGCCTTCTCCATCGCGGCCTGGCTTTCTCAAGCTGATCGAAACGGGACCCTTCCGGGCTTCCCGCATCCAGACCTCGCGCCACAGGAAAGGGTCATCGCGCAGGTGGAAGGCTGGATTTTGGGTGTTGGTGGTTCTTCCGCTGAGAGGGGCAACTTGGCCACGGCGGAGGTCAAGGGCCACGGATGACGCGCTGGGCATCGCTTGATTCGGTAAGCCGGCGCAGATAGCCTTTCTTCAAGATCATCAAGGTCGGGGGAGATGGGCATGGCACTTTCTGAGGCAGTCAATGGCGCAGCCGTCGGCCGGCGTGCGGTAGTGGCAGGCAGTATTGCCTCGGCCTTCACCGTGCGCGTTGCGCGCGCGGATAGGCGCGACGCGCAGGCTGGATGGGGCAGGGCCGCTCGCTGAACGGCTGCGCCAGGAAGTGCCGCAATGGTGCGAAATGGGCCAGGCGACCGGGCTTGTGCGGGATTGAGGGGCCGAAGAGAATAAGGTTTGAGAAATCAATATCTTGATCAATGAGTGGGGTGAGAAACCTTGTAGTCCCCAATCAGTTTTTCCCGTCTCAGCCCACACCGCCCAACCAATCCATTTCCCAATCATGCCGCATCGCAGCATAGTTGGATCCATTTCAGATCAACGCGTTAAACCTTGTTGAAAAAATCGGCCTACCCTCAAGTTTTGGAAAAAAAATGCCTTATTGTTACGAAAAAGTACCATTAAGGCGCACCAAAAAACCTTTGTTTTCAGGAGGTTTTAGGTGGTCGCCTGGGGAGGGGAGCCGGTTCGGCTAGGCGGCGACTGGAGCAGCAATGGGAACCGAAAGGGCGAATATCTCTGGGCTTTTTTGCATAGATTGTGGGAACGGCTGACCCCATGCTGCCGAACTACGAACTGACGCTTTCCTCTCGGCGAAGCTCCATTAGGATGGTGCAGATCTTGCCCTCGGCGGAATGGTGCTTGCGCGTCATGGGGCAATGAAACTGCTCTGGTCTTTTATCCAGAGATTGCATGATCTTCTCCCAAAACTAGAGCTGGAAGTTGCTTAACAAAGGGGAGGAATTCGACGTTTCTGCGAACTATCGTGATAGCGCTAGCGGTGCTGATGGCCACGCCGGCCATAGCGCAAGTCACTTACCCGACGCAGCCCATCCGCTTCACCATACCCTTTGCGCCTGGCGGATCTAATGACTTGGCCGCGAGGCTCACGGCCCCGCGCATGGCGGCGCGGCTCGGCCAGCCTTTCATGATCGAAACCCGTTCAGGTGCCGGTGGCATGACAGGGGTGGATGTTGCCGCCAAGGCCCCGGATGATGGTTACACGATTGCCCTTGGCACAACAGGGGCGATTGTCATTGGCCCCAGCCTGACCCGCAACCCGCCCTTTGTCACGGGACGTGATTTGGCGCCCATTACGCTTGCGATCAATGTGCAGGTTCCGATTGTGGTGCCGGCGCAATCACCCTACCGCAGCTTGCAGGATCTTCTGGCGGGAGCGAAAGCGCAGCCGGGCAAGATCACTTTCGGGTCAAGTGGCACGGGCGGCATGCCGCATATGGCAGGGGAATTACTGAACCAGGTGGCTGAAGTGCAGATTGTCCATGTGCCTTATCGCGGTGGCGGCCCTGTGGGCACCGCGCTGCTTCAAGCGGAAGAGGATATGGGCATGTCGGATATGTCGGTGTTTCTTGCGCACCATCGGGCCGGAACGATGCGTATTCCGGCGGTGGGTAGCGCCCAGCGTCTGCCCTATCTGCCCGATGTGCCAACGCTGGCGCAATCTGGCATCACCGGCGTTGAGACCAGCAATCGGCATGGGCTGGTCACCGCCGCCGGCGAGCCCGAGGCAATATTGTATCGGCTCAATGCCGCCGCCGCGGCATTCTTGCAGGACCCGGAAGTGGTGAAGACACTGAACCAACAAGGGATAGACCCGGTTGGCAACAGCCGCGCCGCATTGGCGGCGCTGATAACGGCCGACAAAGCCCGTTGGTCTGAGGTGATCAGGCGCGCCAATATTTGGCCGGAGTGAGGGATTTTCGCATCAAATCCTCCGTATCTCAAATCGCCAGTTTGGACCCATTAGGCACTCACGCCAGACAAAAGCCTCACCACCAGAGAATGGCAGTCCCTTCTGGCGGCTCCACACGAAACACATTCAACTGCATCGCCAGCAGCGAATAATAGCCAATCAAACCCGTCAGTTCGACCGCGCCCTTTTCGCCCAGCAGATCGCGCACCGGATGATACACCGCATCCGGCGCCTTGCCGGTGCGCAGCACGGCGCGCACGAATTCCACCACCACGCGATCCGCATCGGAATCAAAGGGGATTTTTTCGGAATCCCGCCCGATGGCCGCAATCACCGCTGCCGGCACGCCCTGCTTTTCCGCAATCGGCGCATGGGCAAACCATTCATAGGCCGCCTTCCAATGGTGGCCGACGCACAAAATGGCGAGTTCACGCAGCCGCATCGGTACGCTGCATTCAAAGCGCACAAAAACGCCAAGCTGTTCCACCCGCGCGCAAAGCTCGGGACTTGTGATCAGCGCTTGAAAGGGGCCTTTCACGCCGCCACGCGCGCCAGATGCCATGCGATCCCATACCGCCTGCTGGGCGGCATCCAGGCTTTCGCGGGTTTTCGCGGGCAGGCGCGGCGCGGTCATTCCGCGGCTGCCGCTACTGCAGGCTGGGCGCCGAAATGGGGCATGATTTCCCGTGCAAAGCCGCGCAGATTGGCCACCGAAGCATTGGGGTCCACGATCAGGATCGTCGCCACCCCGCCAGCCTCCAGCTTTTCGATGCGGGCGATGATTTCAGCCGGCGTGCCAAGCAGCGGCGCGTCATCGGTTTCAATGCTATCGGCGCGCTTGCCCTTATGCAGATCGCCAATCACGCCCACCACGCGCCGGCGCACCTCATAAGCGGAAGCACGTTCTTCTTCCGAATGGATTATCTGCAGCGCACGCGCCACCGCGACATCATGCGGCTGCCAGGCGCGGCCATGCTTTTCGCATTCATCCCGGAAAATCGCGACACGTTCGATGATCTGATCAACCGAGGCCAATTGATCGAGCAACAAATTGAAGCCCTCACGCGCCGCGCGGCGGATGCTTTCCTCGCTGCCGGCGGCCAGCCAGAAGGGCGGATGGGGAAGCTGCGACGGCGCAGGTTCCACCACCACGTTTTCATAATTCCAGCGCTTGCCGTGATGGCTGAAGCGCCCTTCCGTGGTCCAGGCCTTGCGGATGACCTCCACCGCTTCATCAAAGCGTTCGGTCGCTTCTTCGGGCGGGATGCAAAAGCCGCTGAATTCCGAAGCGCGATAGCCCTTGCCCACGCCGAAATCGAACCGCCCACCAGACAGAAGATCAAGTGTGGCGGCCTGTTCGGCGATCAGCACCGGGTTGTGCCAAGGCAGCACCACCACCGCGGTGCCAAGCCGGATACGTTCCGTCTTCGCCGCAAGGTATGACAGCAAAGTCATGGAGGCAGAAACCTGCCCCTGGCCGGTGAAGTGATGTTCCACCATGAACATATGCGCAAAGCCGAGCCTTTCGGCTTCCTGCACATAGTCAATGAAATCCTTATAGCCGTGGCTATCACCAAGGCCGACCGAACGCTTTGTCCGCGCCCCTCCAAACAGACCAAAGCGCATGGCATCATCCTCCTGACCAGGAAGCCCTATTCTGAGGCTTGAGGCCGCCGCGGTAAAGGGGTTTCAGCGCTTGAATTTACTGGAAAATTTTTGTGGCCCATGCCCTTGGGGGGCCTTCCCCGGTTGCCAGCCAGGCCAAAGCCTGCCCAATCTTGCAGCGGAGACAGTTCAGGAAAACCGTCATGGAATGGAATCCTAAGCCGCTTGACCCCGGCATGATCAAGCTGCATCGCCGCGGCAAGGGCGAGCCATTGATGCTACTGCATTGCCTGGGCATGTCCTGGCGCTTTTGGGATGTGCTGGAACCGCTGACCGATCGGTTTGAACTGATCGCCTATTCCTTCCCCGGCCATCACGACACGCCGCTGCCCGGCCATCAATACGGTGTGCCGGAATTGACCGAGCAGTTGCGCGCCGTGGCGAAGCGCGAAGGGCTTTCCAGCTTTCACCTGATGGGCATTTCGCTTGGCGGCAGCGTGGCGCAGCATTTCGCCGGCACCTATCCGGATATGGTGAAGAAGCTGATCCTGGCCGATTGCACCGCGCGCTATGATGATGACAGCCGCGCCAATTGGCCGGTGCGCGCAGCGGCGGCGCGCAAGGATGGCGTTGCGTCCCTGGTGCCGACACTAATGAAAACCTGGTTCAGCCCAAATACGCTGGCCGCCGATGGCCCCAATGTGCGCTTTGCCAAGGCAACGCTGGAAGCGTGTTCGGGCGAAGGCTATGCGCTGGCCTGTGAAGCGCTTGCCACACTTGATGCGCGGGAAGAAACCAAGCGCGTGAAGGCACCAACGCTGATCCTGGTTGGATCCGAAGAACGTAAATCCTTCCAGGACGCTGCGGATTGGATGCAAGCCACCATCCCTGGCAGCCGCAAGGTGACCGTGCCGGATGCCGGCCATGCTTCCGTGCGTGATCAGCCGGATTTTGCTGTGCAGACGCTCCGCGACTTCCTGGGCTGAGCGCATGACGCAACAGGCGGCGAAGCCGGGACGCTGGCCGCAATATCTGCCCGTGGTAGGCGTTGTCGCCGGCTTTCTGCTGGTGATCGGCCCGCTGCTGGCAACCCTGCTGCGCAGCCTATTGGTATTTGAAGGCGAAGACGCGCGGCTTTCGCTTGATCATTTCATTCGCATCTTCAAGGATCCAGCGATTCACGCAGCGCTTGGCAATACGCTGATCTGCGGCTTGGCGACTACCTTCTTCAGCCTGATCCTGGGCTTCTCCTTGGCGTGGCTTGTGGCGCGCACCGATATGCCGGGGCGACAATGGTTTGAGGTGGGCAATCTTATTCCCTTTTTCCTGTCGCCTTATGTTGGCGCCATTAGCTGGATTTATCTTGCCGCACCCAATAGCGGGCTGGCGATAAACTTCTTCAAGGATCACTTCGGCGTTGATCTGTCCTTCATCAATATCTACAGCCTGCCTGGCGTGATTTGGGTCTTGACCATTTTCTACACGCCCTATGTCTATCTCTTCGTGATCGCCCCCTTGCGACGCATGGATGCCGCGCTTGAAGATGCCGCCCGCGTGCATGGTGCGGGCTTCTGGTTCACTCTGCGCCATGTGACACTGCCCTTGCTGAGCCCCGCCCTGCTATCCGGCGCCTTGGTGGTTTTCGTGACCAGCGCTGGGCTTTTTGATGTGCCTCTGGCGCTTGCCTCACCCAGCGGCATCCGCACCATGCCGACCGAGATTTTCGCTTCCGTCCAATACCCATCGGATTTTGGGCGCGCGGCAGCCTTTGGCGTGATTGTGCTTTGCGTGACTGTACTTTTGGCCCTGTGGCAGCGGCGCTACCTAGCGGGGCGACGCTATGAAACCGTGACAGGTAAGGGCTATCGCCCCAGGCTGCTAGCGCTTGGGCTCTGGGGGCGCTTCGCGGCGCTGGCCTTTCAATGCTTCTATATCGGCATTTGCGTGGTCTTGCCGACCATTGCACTGGTGCTGGTATCGCTGACGCGGCTTTGGACCGGGCGTTTTGATCCGGCCCGCGCTTCGCTCGCGAATTATGAATATGTGCTGTTCAACTACCAGCTTACGCAACAGGCCATCATCAATAGCCTGATCCTGGCTGTGGTGGGTGCAACCTTGGGTGTTGGGCTCAGTGTCTTGCAGGCCTATTACTTGAATCGTGGCGCGCCGAAGCGGCGAAGCATTGCGGATACGGTGCTGTCCCTGCCGCTTGGCATTCCGGGCATTATCCTGGGGCTTGGTTTCCTGATCCTTGCGATACGCACACCGCTTTACAGCACGCTGACCATTGTGTTGATCGCCTATATCGCGCGCTTCTTCCCCTTCGCGACACGCACCATTTCCGCCATGTTCGGATCGTTGAACCCCGAGCTGGAACAAAGCGCCCGCGCCGCCGGCGCAAGCTGGGCTGAGACGCTGCGCCATATCATTCTGCCATTACTGCGCCCTGCGCTGATTGCGGCCTGGATCATGCTTTTCGTGATTTTCATTCGCGAATTGGGCGCGACCATTCTGCTCTATGCGCAGGGTACGGAGACCATCAGCGTGGTGCTGGTTGTCTTGAGTGATCGCAGCTTCGGCTTTGCGGCGGCGCTTGCCATGGTGCAGCTTCTGTTGCTGTTGGGTGCCTTCGCCATCATGCGCGCCACCAAGACCAGCATTGTGCAGTCATGAAGTTGGATAACTCCCCCATGAAGGTAACGCCCCCTTTCCTGAGTGTGACAGGGCTTGAGAAAAGCTACGGCCCGCATAAGGCCGTGAACGGCGTTTCACTCACGGTCGAAGAAGGTCACACACTTGCGCTTTTGGGGCCAAGCGGCTGCGGCAAAACCACCATGCTCCGCTGCATTGCCGGTCTTGAAACGCCTGAAGCCGGCCGCATTGAAATAGGCGATGTCTGCGTTTTTGATGCCGCGCAGCGCATCAACCTGCAACCGGAAGCGCGTGGGCTTGGGATTGTGTTTCAATCCTACGCCGTCTGGCCGCATATGACAGTGGCCGAGAATGTCGGCTTTCCGCTCAAGGTCAGGAAAATTGGCGGTGCGGAGCGTGACAAGCGTGTGGCGCGCATCCTGGAGATTGTCGGGCTTGGCGCCTGGCATGACCGGCCGGCCACCAATCTTTCAGGCGGCCAGCAGCAGCGTGTCGCGCTGGCGCGCGCTCTTATCCATGAACCCCGCCTAGTGCTGTTTGATGAGGCGCTTTCAAACCTTGATGCGCAGCTTCGCGAACAGATGCGGCTGGAGTTAAACCTGCTGCAGGATCGGCTTGGCTTCACCGCGATCTATGTGACGCATGATCAGGCGGAAGCCTTCGGCCTGGCCGAACATATCGTCGTCATGAATAAGGGGCGCATCGAAACGCAAGGCGCACCGCGGCGGATTTTTCACGAACCTGATACGGCTTTTGTCGCGCGCTTTCTGGGCTTCAATCTGCTGCCCGGCACCGTTACGCGGCGGGATGGCGCGCAGGCGGAAGTCACGCTTCCGGGTGGTGCGCGCATCAGCGGGCATATTCCGGAAAGGGCAGGCCAGCTCGCGGTGGGGGATGCGGCGATTGCCTGTATGCGCAAGGAGCATGTTGATCTAACCGCAACGCCCGGCAGTTCAATGGCGCGTATACGTGGCTCATCCTTTCTCGGTCTTGCCGATGAATTCATTCTCGATTTCGGCGGCCAGGAATTGCGCGCCATCCAGCATTTCCCTGAAGCGCGCGCGGATATGGCGGTGGGTGTGGAAATCCCACCTGCCCATTGCGTGATTCTACCGCCCGAGACTCAATAAGCCGTCAGCCCACCATCCACCGGCAGGATTTGACCAGTCACCGCAGCAGCCAGCGGGCTCGCCAAATAGGCAACGGCGGCAGCCACTTCCTCGGCGCTTGGGAAGCGGCCAATTGGAATCCGGTCCAGCATGCGCTGGCGTCGTGCTGGATCAGCCAAAATGCGCGCGCGTGATGGTGTCAGCACTGTCCCCGGCGCCACTGCATTGACGCGAATGCCCTTGGCCGCCCATTCAATGGCCAGCGCGCGAGTCATTTGCACAATGCCACCCTTGGAAATGCTATAGACGGAACGATCCGCGATGCCGATCAGCCCATGGGTGGAAGCGATGCTGACAATCACGCCAGGCCGCCCCGCAGCAATGCAGCGCGCGGCAAAGCGCGCAGACAGAAAATAACTACCCTTTAAATTCACATCCATCACCTGATCATATTCATCCCAGGTGACATCAATGACCGGCTTGTTCAGCGTGCAGCCTGCATTATTGACCAGGACACCGATGGGGCCGAGCCCGGCCTCGGCCTTCTCCACCAGGCTATTGATGCTGCCTTCTTCCAGCAGATTGAGCGGCAGTCCCAAGGCGCGTCTGCCGCGCGCTTCAATGCCGCCAATGGTTTCAGCCAAGCCTGCCGCATCAAGGTCGGTGACGATGATATCATGGCCCGCCTCAGCCAAGGCCCAGGCGGAGGCCTGGCCGATACCCTCGGTCGCGCCGGTGACAAGCGCGGTCTTGATGGGTAGCGGGGCACTCATGATTTGAAGATACGCGTCCAATCCTCGCGATGCCTTTGCAGATCAGCGGTCGTCATGCCGCGCCAATCCACATCCAGAAGCTTCAACTGATCCATCGCCGGCGCATATTCCGGCAGCGGGCTGCGAAAGCCCGAACGACCGGAAATCAATGCTTCGCGCCGTGCCAGGATTTGCTGGCCCGCCTCCGAATGGATGAAATCCGTCCAAAGCCGCGCGGCGTTCGGGCTTGGTGCTTTCTGCAGAACAAAACTGCTTTGGGGCATCAGCACCACGCCTTCTTCCGGCATTAGAAAGCGCAGCTTGGCGCCTTGGGCATTATTCTGGAAGGCGCGCGTCGGCATGCCGGAAAACGCCATCAGATCCTGCCCTGTCACCAGCCGTTGTGCTACCTGTTCCGATCGCAACAGAAAGGCCGGCTTCATCGCCGACAGATCTGCAAAAAACCGCCCCGGCAGTGCCCTGGTCTGGCCGATATAGGTCGCGAGGTAGGAGGCGGAGACCGCGGCATCACCAATGGAAATGCGCCCCTGCGGCACGGCATTGATCACATCACGCCAGGACTTGCCTGAAAAATTCAGCCTTTCCGCGTTCCACATGGGCACAAAGACATAGGCGCCATTGAAGGCAAAGACATCCTTTTCCCCAAGCCCCGCTTCAAATACACGCGCGTAATGCGTGAGTTCTGGGCTGGCATAACGCGCGACATGGCCGGCAGCGAGTTTTTCAAAAACCCAGGTGGGTGAGGCAATGGCCGCGACATCAATCGTCACACGATCCGCCGCAAGTTCCTGTTCAATGCGCGTCACCAGCGCGCCAGTGCCGGTTAGCGTGTAATTCACCCGAAAGGCATTGGGCAGGCCGTAATGGCGCCTGAAGGCAGTCTGCAATTCATCATGGGTTTCGGGCTGGATCACCGTATCCCAATAAGTCATGCGCCCTTCACGCCTTGCACCTTCCATCAACGGCGCAAGACGTTCACGTTCAGCTGGTGCGGCGGCTGCAAGCGCCGGCGCCTGCTGCGCCCAGGCGGTGCCGATATTGAAAACACCAAGCGCGCCAGCGCCCAGCGCAAAATTGAAGCCCCGACGGTTCATTCCACCACCTTTTCAGTTCAAGGTTGCTTTTGTTTCGTTGACCAGCGCCGCCCAAAGCCTGCGTTCATCGGCCCAATAGGCATCCATGGCTTCCGGCGTGCCAACCATGGGTTCATGCGCGCCTTCCGCCATGCGCTGCCGAATGGCAGGGCTTTCAATCCAGCGATTCGTCTCGGCATTCAGCCTTTCAATGATGGCGCGTGGCGTCCCGGCAGGCGCGTAAAGCCCGAACCAGACGGTTTCATAAAAGCCGGGATAGCCTTCTTCTTCCAAAGTTGGCACTTCCGGCATTTGCGGTGCGCGATTTCGCCCCGTGAGCGAAAGCCCGTGCAGCATGCCATCGCGAATCATCGGCCCGGCATTGCCGATATTGTCGAAGATATAGTCGCTTTCACCTTGCGAAACCGCGAGAATTCCCGCCGGCCCACCGCGATAAGGCACATGAACCCGCCGAAACCCAGCGCGCTGATGAAAGCGTTCGGCCATCATATGCCCGACACTGCCGATGCCCTGGCTGGCCATATTGACTTCCCGATTGCTGGCCTTGGCCCAGGCAACGAATTCCGCCGTATTTCTGACGGGTAGCTTAGGCGAGACGATCAGCATCATGCCATAACGATATATCGCTGCCACTGCGGTGAAGGCACGCACCGGATCATAAGGCACACTCGGCAGGACAAGCGGTGAGACGATGTGCGCCGTATTAGAAGACATGAGAAGTGTCCAGCCATCGGGCGCGGCTTGCGCCACCGCGGCAGTGCCAATGGTGCCCGTGCCACCCACGCGATTTTCGGTCACGAAAGTGCCGCCGAAAACGCGCGAGAAATGCTCACACAGCAAGCGCGTATAGATATCGCCTGGTCCGCCCGCTTGCGATGGGTGGATGATCCTGACCGGGCGCGTGCCTGGCCAATTGCCGACAGCTTGCGCTTGCACAATGGCGGGCGCGGCCAAAAGCGCGGCACCCGCGACAAAATCCCTGCGTTTCATCCCTGCTTCCTTTTTTGTTACAAGAAGCCCTGCACGAAAGGCTAGATTTGATTTGAGCGTGACGCAAGCGTTTGATCGCGAAGAAGTCCGATTGGCAGCACCCCCCTGATCTGACGCCAAACGCCTTGAGACCGACTGGCAGGCTGGCCATCGGATTACAGGGTCCTTCTTTGGGCAATGTTATGCTGCGTTTTCGTGATGCCGCAAGCGACAAAGCTTTCGCACCTTTCCCCGTCATCCTCCAGTTTTGAGGCATTTCTCATGGGCATTGACAATGAGACCATTTGTCAGCGAAGCTTCTTGAAAGCGCTTTCTTTTTAGCGCAAGATCAAGCGATAGTGCACAAAGCACACGCCTGCTGAAGGAGGAAACAGGAATGGGCGCACAGCCCCGAATCCTGCGCGGGACCCTTGGGTTCGGCGCATGCGCGCGGAATTGCGGCTCGTGAACGCGCTGCACCGCCTTAAAGACCGCATCGCCATCGTTGGCGTCGGCAACACCGCCTACGGCAACTTCCCCGACATTGACGACTACGGCCTCGGCGCCCGCGCCTTCCGCAGCGCGATAGAGGATTGTGGCCTCGACAAGAATAAGATCGACGGCCTGCTCACCTGCCGCGTGCCATATTATGCGCGCATGGGTGAGATTCTTGGGCTCAATCCGCGCTGGACAATCCAGCTGCCGCCGCACGGCCGCATGTCCGGCATGGCAATCATTGAGGCTGCGGCGGCGCTAGATGCCGGGCTTTGCGATTATGCGGCGCTGATCTACGCGAATATCGGCCGCTCCCGCCGGGTGAATTACGGTGGCGACGAAAGCCCGGGCGTGTGGGACCCGTGGGGCTTCACCTCCCCAGGTGCGGCACATGCGCTGATGTTCCAGCGGCACCGCGCGCTCTATGGCACGACGACGCGCCAATTGGCCGAGGTCTCTGTGGCGTTTCGCCATCACGCCTGCCTGAACCCTTCTGCCGTGATGAAGCAGCCCATCACCATTGATGACCATGAAGCCGCCCGCTTCATCACCGAACCACTCCGCCTGCTCGATTACTGCCTGATCAATGACGGCGCCGTCTGCATCATCATGACCACGAAGGAACGCGCGCGGGATCTCAAGAAGCGCCCCGTGATGATCTCCGGTATCGGCGCGCGGGAAGCCTATAGCACGGCCTCCATCTCCAATTTTGATCTTAATTTCTGGTACGAGGAGATGCGGGACGTTGCCGACCAAGCATATGGCATGGCGGGCGTCGGGCCTTCCGATGTTGATGCGCTGATGTGCTACGACAATTTCAGCCCGACAGTGTTGTTCAGCCTTGAAGGCCTTGGCTTCTGCAAGCAAGGCGAGGCGGGCTCCTTTGCGGAGGGTGGCGCGCTGAAGCTTGGTGGCCGGCTTCCCACCAATACCGATGGCGGGCATCTGTCGAATTCCTACATGCAGGGCTGGGCGCTCAACATCGAGGCAGTGCGTCAGATCCGCGGTGAATGCGGCGCGCGCCAAGTGCAGGATGCGCGGGTGGTGCAGTACTGCGGCGCCACGCCGTGCTCACGATCCATCATCTATACGCCGGGTTGAGGAAGGATTCCATCCATGCAGCCAGCAACCCCCGCCAAGCCCCGCCCGCGGATTGACACTGTCAGCCGCGGTTTCTGGGACAATGCCCGCGAAGGCCGTCTTGCCGTGCAGCGCTGCGATGACTGCGCGGACATTCATTTTCCTGGATCACCAGTCTGCCCGAAATGCCTATCGGAGAAGCAATCCTGGGTCCCGGTCTCCGGCCGCGGGACTGTGCTCTCCTGGGTGCGTTTCCACCGCGCCTATTGGGACGGTTTCCGCGCGGACCTTCCCTACCTGGTCGCTCTCGTGGGGCTTGAGGAGGGGCCGATGTTGATGACCAGCATCGTTGATGCCCCTGCCGAAGGGCCAGAGATCGGCGCATCCGTCACGGCTGTCTTCGAACAGGTGGATGACCAGCTGACGCTACCGAAGTTCCGAATCGGCGCATGAACAAAACCTCGGCCGGGACCGAGGCTTTCCATGGAAGGAAAACAAAGTGATGCGTATCTTGAGGGTAGCAACCTTGGCGCTGGCCATGATGGGACCGTTGGTCGCGTCAGCTCAGACGCAGCCGCCAGCGGCGACGCGCGCCAATACCTTGCGGGTGGTCGTGCATGCCAACCTGCAAATCCTTGACCCAGTCTGGACCACGTCCTTCATCTCGGGACGCCATGCCTATCTGATCTATGACACGCTTTACGCGATGAATTCGCGTTTCGAGCCACAGCCGCAAATGGCGCAGGGGCACGAGATTCTGGAAGGCGGCCTTGTCTATCGCATCCGGCTGCGCGAAGGCCTGCGTTTCCATGATGGCAGCCCCGTCCGGGCGCAGGATGTTGTGGCATCGCTACGTCGTTGGATGGCCCGGGACGTCATGGGCCAGCAAATGGCGGCCGTGACCGACACAATCACTGCGGTGGATGACCAGACCTTCGAAATCCGCCTCAAGGAACGCTGGGGCTTGGTGCTGGATGCTTTGGCGAAGCCTTCCAACCCGCCCTTCATCATGCCGGAGCGCATCGCGCAGACACCCGCCACTACGCAGGTGACTGAAACGATCGGTTCGGGCCCCTTCATCTTCGTGCGTGAAGAATGGCGCCCGGGTAACCGCGTCGTCTACCGTCGTAATCCGGATTATGTGCCGCGCGCCGAGCCGGCAGATTACCTCTCAGGTGGCAAGCGCGCCCTCGTTGAGCGTGTCGAGTGGCTCTATATGCCGGATCACAATACGGCGCTTGCTGCGCTGAACGCCGGCGAGATTGACTATTTCGAGGCGCCGCCACTGGACTTCATCAACGTCCTTTCGCGTAACCGCAACATCCGTATCGTCAATATTGACGCCATCGGTACCTCCGGGGTGATCCGCCCGAACCATATTCATCCGCCGTTCAACGACCCCCGTGCACGCCAGGCACTTGCGCATCTTGTGCGCCAGGAAGACTACATGCGCGTGGTGGTAGGTAACCCGCAGCTTTACAGGCCTTTCTGCGGTTCCTTCTTCATGTGTGGTTCCGCGAACGGCACCGAGGTCGGCAGCGAACCCTTCCGTGAGCCCAATGTCGAACGTGCGCGCCAGTTGTTGCGCGAAGCGGGCTATAATGGCGAGCCCATCATCGTGCTGCAGCCGACCGACCGTGCGCAGTACAATGCCGCGACTATGGTGCTGATCCAGGCGCTGCGCCGCGCCGGTGTCAATGTGGATGTGCAGGCGATGGATTGGAGCACGCTGCTGTCACGCCGCGCCAACCGTAACGATCCCTATCAGGGCGGCTACCACCTGTTCGTGACCACGCATGGCGGCCCCACCACAGCGCTGCCACCGTCCAACACCTGGTTCAATACGCGGTGTGAGCGTGCCAATCCGGGCTGGGCCTGCGATGCGGAACTGGTCCAGATGGTCGCCGAATGGTCGCGAGAAGCGGATCCGGCGGCCCGTACACCGATCCTGGAGCGCATCAACCGCCGCGCCTGGGAAGTGATTCCATACGTTCCCTATGGTCAATACAGCCAGCCGGTGGCGGTCCGCTCGAACGTGCTCGGCGTTCTGGAGGCTGGCATCCCGGTCTACTGGAACATCGAGAAGCGATGACCTGACGGAAGCCGGTCATGTGGTACTACGTCACGAAGCGCATCCTCGCGACCCTGCCCGTCATGGGCGTGGTCGCGGTCATTGTATTCCTGCTGCTCAGACTGAGCCCGGGAGACCCGGCGGCGATCATCGCCGGGGATGACGCAACAAGCGAAGACATCGCGAAAATCCGGGAGCATCTCGGCCTGGATCGGCCTTTGCTGACGCAGTTCGTGCGGTGGTTGGGGCAGCTCGCGACCGGCGATTTCGGCAATTCCATCTATCTTGAACGGCCCGTGCTCGGCCTGATCATGGAGAGGGTGGAGCCGACCCTGGCCCTTTCCGTGACGACCATCATCTTCGCTGTCGTGCTGGCGGTGCCCATCGGCGTCCTGGCCGCTTGGCGCGCTGGC
Source organism: Roseomonas sp. (assembly GCA_020249265.1). Taxonomy (GTDB): domain Bacteria; phylum Pseudomonadota; class Alphaproteobacteria; order Acetobacterales; family Acetobacteraceae; genus Neoroseomonas. The sequence goes on along the minus strand of JADCGA010000041.1, from coordinate 9,058 downwards.
ACCTGGATCGACCAGACCATCATGGCGCTGTCGGTCCTGGCCTTCTCGGTGCCGGTTTTCCTGATCGGCTATGGGCTGGTGATCGGCTTCTCCCTGACATTGGAATTGCTGCCGGTGCAGGGTTTTGTGAGTCTCTCAGAGGACCCGGGCGCATTCTTCCGCCACCTCGTGCTGCCGACCGTGGCGCTTGGCCTGGTCTATACCGCGCTGATTGCCCGCATCACGCGCGCCACCATGCTTGAGACGCTCAACGAGGACTTCATCCGCACCGCCCGCGCCAAGGGCCTGGGCGAGCCGCGGGTGCTGATCCTGCACGCCCTGAAGAACGCCTCGGTGCCGATTGTCACCACCATCGGCACCGGGCTTGCGCTGCTGATCGGCGGCGTCGTCGTCACGGAAAGCGTCTTCGCCGTGCCCGGCATCGGTCGCCTTACAATAGATGCTGTGATGCAGCGGGACTATCCGGTGATCCAGGGCGTGATCCTGGTCGTTGCGGGGGTTTACGTTCTTGTGAACCTCGTAATTGACCTGACCTATTCCTTGCTTGACCCGAGGATCCGCTATTGATGGCCAGCACCAACATCACCGCGGCAACCGCCATCGTTCCAAGGTCGCGCACCGCCACGGGGCTACTGCGCCGTGCTGCCCAGCGCCCGCTACCTGTATTGGGCAGCGCCCTCCTGATTGTCCTGATACTTTCTGCGTTATTCGCGCCCTGGCTCACGCCATATGACCCGTTTGAGATGAATGTGGTGGACCGGCTGCTGCCTCCGAATGAGACCTATTGGTTCGGCACGGACGCCTATGGCCGCGACATCTTCACTCGTACGCTCTACGGGGGGCGCGTCTCGCTCGTGATCGGCGCGGCGGTCGCCGTGGCGGCCACCGTGGTCGGTCTTTTGATCGGCGTGGTCGCTGGTTATTTCCGCACGGCTGATGCCATCCTGATGCGCGTCATGGATGGATTGATGGCCATTCCGGGCATTCTTCTCGCCATCGCGCTCATGTCGCTGACGCGGGCCAGTATCTGGATTGTCATCCTGGCCATCACCATCCCTGAAGTGCCGCGCGTGGCGCGTCTAGTACGCTCGGTGGTGCTCTCAGTGCGCGAGCAGGTCTATATCCAGGCAGCGAGTGCCGTGGGCACCCGGTTTTCGCGGCTCATGCTGCGCCACATATTGCCCAACACCTTTGCGCCGCTGATCGTACAAGCGACATACATCGCCGCCTCTGCCGTGCTGGTCGAGAGCTACCTCAGCTTCCTCGGCGTCGGAACCCCGCCGGAGATCCCGTCCTGGGGCAATATCATCGCGGAAGGTCGGCTCTATGTGCAGATCGCCTTCTGGAACATCTTGTTCCCGAGCGTCTTCCTTGCGGTGATGGTGCTGTCCATCAACATTCTTGGCGACGGGCTGCGCGACATGCTCGACCCCCGCCTGGCGCGGAGGATCTGATGGCCGCCGATCCTGTCCTGCGCGTTGAGGGGCTGCGCACGGAATTCGCGACCGGCGATGGTCCACCAGCGGTCGCGGTCAACGACCTCTCCTTCGAGGTCAACCGCGGCGAGACCCTATGCATCGTGGGCGAGTCTGGGTGCGGCAAAAGCCTGACGGCGCTGTCCGTCCTGCGCCTCCTGCCGCGGCCCTATGGGCGGATCGGTGCTGGGCGCGTGCTGCTTGAAGGCAGGGACCTTGTGCAGGTGTCTGAACCCGAAATCCGCGAAGTCCGGGGCCGAGCTGTCTCGATGATTTTCCAGGAACCGATGACAAGCCTGAATCCAGTGCTGAATATTGGCCGCCAGATCGCTGAGACGGTGATGGTGCATGAAGGCCTGCCCTGGCAAGCCTGCATGGACCGCGCACTCGAAATGCTGCGCCAGGTGCGGATCCCTGAACCTGAACGTCGCCTGCACGAGTATCCGCATCAATTATCCGGCGGCATGCGCCAGCGCGTCATGATCGCAATGGCGCTGGCCTGCCGCCCACGGGTGCTATTGGCCGACGAACCGACCACGGCGCTTGATGTCACCATCCAGGCGCAGATCCTCGATCTGATCCGCGATCTGCAGCGGGAGACTGGTACAGCCGTCCTTCTCATCACCCATGACCTGGGCGTGGTCGCGGAAATGGCCGACCGCGTGCTGGTGATGTACGCGGGAAGCAAGGTGGAGGAAGGCACTGCGGCGGAAATCTTCGATGCACCCACCCACCCTTATACGCGCGGCCTGATGGGTGCGATGCCGCATCTGGGGGGTGCCCATGGCGGGCGGTTGGCCGAAATTCCTGGCGTGGTGCCCGCACTGAAGGCACGGCCTAAGGGTTGTAGTTTCGCGCCCCGGTGTAGCCTCGCGACGTCGCGCTGCCACGTTGAAGCGCCGCCGCTCCGGAATTTTGCAGGTAGCCACACGGTCGCCTGCTGGGAAGTTGGTCAAGGAGCTGTGGCATGAACGCGCAGATCCCGGTCCTGGAGGTCCGCGACCTTGTCAAGCATTACAGCGTAGGTGGCGGCTTCTTTGGCCGCGGCCGCAAGCAGCTTCGCGCGGTGGATGGTGTTTCTTTCAGTATCGGGCAAGGGGAAACGCTCGGCCTGGTGGGGGAGAGCGGCTGCGGGAAGTCCACCGTCGGCAAAGCGGTACTGCGCCTGGTGGAACCGACCTCTGGCCAAGTTACCTTGGAGGGTGAGGAGATCACCGGCCTTGGCAGCGCCGCCCTGCTTGACCGGCGCAAGCGGATGCAGGTCATCTTCCAGGATCCCTATTCCTCGTTGAACCCCCGCATGACGGCGGGTGACATCGTGCAGGAACCGCTGATCAATTTCGGTATCGGCTCGCGCGCTGAACAACGTGATCGCGTCGCCTTGCTTTTCGCCCGCGTGGGGCTGCGTCCGGACCAACGCGCCAATTATCCGCATGAATTCTCCGGCGGGCAGCGGCAAAGGCTTGGCATCGCGCGGGCCCTGGCACTCGGCCCCAGCGTGATTATCGGGGATGAGCCGGTCTCTGCGCTCGATGTCTCGGTGCAGGCACAGGTCATCAACCTGATGATGGACCTGCAGCAGGAATTTGGATTGAGCTACCTTTTCGTCGCGCATGATCTTGGCGTGGTCGAACACATCAGCCACCGCGTCGCAGTGATGTATCTTGGAAAGATCGTCGAGATCGCGGCGCGGGCTGCCTTGTTCGAAACGCCACGGCACCCGTACACCGAAGCGCTGCTGGCCGCCGTGCCGGTCTCCCACCCGCGCGCGCGACGGGCGCGCACCGTTCTGATGGGGGACGTGCCAAGCCCGATCAACCCGCCCCCAGGGTGCCGCTTCCATACGCGATGCCCGATCGCGGTCGCGCGCTGCCGGCAGGAGGAACCGCCGCTGGTCGTGGACGCGTCAGGCCACGGCGTCGCCTGTCACCTTCGCGCCGCAACCCCGTAGGATCCTTGCCAAGCACATGACGAATAAGGCAAGCGCGCCTCCGGCGGGGGGCAAGAGACGCAGAAAAATCGGCGCCCCGAAGGTGCGGCTGGAAGAAGTGGCGCAGGAGGCAGGCGTCTCTGCCGCCACCGCGTCACGCGTGCTCAACAACCCCTCGCTGGTCACGAAGGACCTGCGGGAAAAGGTGCTAAAGGCGACGTCAAAGCTGGCTTATGTTGCGCATGGTGCGGCAAGGGCGCTCGCGTCACGCCGGTCGCGCGTTTTGGGCGCGGTGGTGCCCAATCTTTCGAACACGATTTTTTCCGACATGATTGAAGGCTTTCAGCAGCGGCTAGAACCGCAGGGCTACACGATGCTGCTGGCCACTTTCAACTATGATGAGGCGGCGGAATTCCGCAGCGTCCGCACCATGATCGAACGCGGCGTGGATGGGCTGGTGCTGGTCGGCGTGACCCATAGCAAGGAACTGGAACTGCTGCTGAAGAGCTCCGGCATTCCCTTCGTACAGACCTGGGCACCGGCACGCGCCAGCGCGTACCCAACCATTGGCTATGACAATGCGACCGCCGCGCGGCTGCTGGTGGATCATCTCGTCGGGCTAGGGCATCGCGACATCGGGGTTGTGACAGGGCTTACCCAGCACAATGACCGCGTGCGTGCGCGCATCGCGGGCTTGCGCGCGGCGATGCGCCGCCATCGCATTCCCCTGCCGGCAGACCGCATCGTCCAGGCCGAGTATCGCATCGCCAAGGTACGAGAGGCTTTCCGAGAACTTCAGCGAAAGGGCGAGTTGCCGACAGCGCTGATCGCCAATAACGACATCGTAGCGCTTGGCCTGCTGCTGGAAGCGCAGGCGCAGGCTATCCGCGTGCCGGCGCAGCTTTCGATCGTAGGCGTCGGTGATCTTGAAATCGTCACCCACATGAAGCCGCCGCTGACGACCCTGCGTTCGCCGAAGCACACGATCGGCGCCATGGCAGCAGACTATCTCCTTGCCCGTATCAGCGGGCACGACTTCGCCATACCCGAAGAACTCCCACTTGAACTCGTGGTGCGGGGGTCAACAGCCCCGCCACGCATGACCCGCCGCAAGGACACTTCAGCATGACGACTGCGCCGAGCATCCTGCCCCTCACGCGCGATAAGGCCGGGCACCTGCCGGGCATGCTGGAGGGGCTGCGTGTTGTGGAATTGGCCGATGAGACAGCCGAATATGTTGGCATGACGCTCGCCGGCCTCGGCGCTGAGGTCATCAAGGTGGAACCCCCGCAGGGCGCTTCCACGCGCGCCATCGGACCCTTCCTGGATGATGAACCCGGCCCCGAGCGTTCGCTGCATTTCTGGGGCTATAATCGGGGCAAGCGGTCCGTCGTGCTCGACCTCGACGCGCCGGACGGTCAGCAGAAATTCCGCCAGCTTCTTGCCTCCGCCGACATCTACCTCGATGCGAGCGAGGGGAGGGCAGCATCTGCTTTGTGTATCGCCGCGCGCGATATTGCGGCAGCCTTCTCCGGCCTGATCGCCGCGCGCATGTCGCCCTTCGGCGATGAGGGGCCCTGGAAGGATCACAAGGCATCAGACCTGATCCACCTGGCGCTGGGCGGGATCATGATGAATTGCGGCTATGATCCTGATCCGTCCAAGCATTACGACCTGCCACCTATCGCGCCGCAGCTTTGGCATGCCTACCACATCGCCGGCGACCAGATGGTTGTCGGCATCCTTGCCGCGTTGATCCATCGCCTGCACACGGGCGAAGGCCAGGACCTATGCGTGGCGATTCACGAAGCAGTCTCGAAGAACACCGAGCTCGATGTGATGTCCTGGGTGATGCGGCGCGCCCCGCTATTCCGCCAGACTTGCAGGCACGCGATCGAAAAGCCTACACATGTGCCGAGCATCGGCCATACCAAGGATGGGCGCTGGTACATCGCCGCCGGTGTGTCGGTACGCGACCAGACTAGCCTTGTGCCCTTCCTATCCGGCTACGGCATGGCGGCGGACCTGCAAGCACCGGGCGGTGATGCCGACACCAAGGCGCGCAACGTTCCTGGCTCGGGCGCGGACGACGAGACGAAGTCTCATGTGCTTGAGATCGTGCAGCGCTTCATCCGGTCGTTCCGCTACGAAACGATGCCATGGCGGGAAGCACAGGCGGCAGGGCTGCTGTGGTCGCCGCTGCGCAAGCCGCACGAGAACGTGCTTGATGCGCATTGGCAGACGCGCGGCACCTTTGCCGAGGTGGAGCATCCAGAACACGGGCGCACCTATCATTATCCTGTCAGCCGATGGCTCTCGACCGGGACGGTGTGGAAATCTGGCCGTCGCGCCCCGCTGTTGGGCGAGGATACGGCGGCCGTGCTTGGCGCGCTGGCGCCGCGCAAGCCGTTGACGCAGCCGGCAAGGCCACGGAGCGCTGCACCGCGGCGGCTCTCCCCACAGGGCAAACCGTTTCCACTACAAGGCGTGCGGATCTTTGACTTTTCCTGGTTCCTTGCCTCGGCGGGCGGGACACGCTTCGCCGCTGCGCTAGGTGCGGACGTGATCAAGGTCGAGTGGAAGGACAATCCCGACACGCGCCTCGCGGCCATGTCGCCCGTTGGCGGGCGTGCAGCGCGTGAGGCAGCGACAGCGCCGCTCAAGGGCGTCACCGATTCCGACATGGGCGGGCAGTTCAACAATAAGAATTCAGGCAAAAGCGGCATCTCGCTCAATATCCGTCATCCCAAAGGCATGGAGATCGCGCGACGCCTGATCGCCATGTCGGATGTGGTGGCGGAAGGCTTCTCCCCCGGTGTGCTGCAGCGGCTTGGTCTGGGCTACGATGTTCTGCGATCGCTCCGGCCCGACATCATTTACGTGCAGCAATCCGGCATGGGCGGCATTGGCACCTATGGGCGTTTCCGCACCATCGGCCCTGTCGCCGCGGCCTTCGCCGGCACTTCGGAGATGTCCGGCTTGCCCGAACCGGCCATGCCCGCGGGCTGGGGTTATTCCTTCCTCGACTGGATCGGGGCCTACAGCTTCGCCACAGCGATCACGGGTGCGCTTTTTCACCGCGACCGGACCGGCCAGGGGCAGTGGATTGATAGTTCGCAATGCGAGTCTGGCATTTTCCTCAAGCCAGTACCGATCCTCGATTGGTCGGCGAATGGGCGGAGCTGGAGCCGCATCGGCAACCGTTCTCCCTACAAGCCGGCTGCACCGCACGGCGCCTATCGCTGCGCTGGGCAGGACCGCTGGATCGCCATCGCCGCCTTCGACGAAGCTGAATGGCAGGCGCTTGTTCGCGTGGCGGGTCGCCCGGCCTGGCTTGCGGACCCGCGCTTCGCGACGCTTGAGAGCCGCCTGCTGCACCAGGACGCGCTGGATGCCGCCCTGACGGAATGGACTCAGGACCAGGATGCCTATGCCTGCATGGCGGCGCTGCAGGCGGCAGGCGTGCCGGCAGGCGTCTGCCAGACGGCGGAGGACCGATGCGACAATGACCCGCAACTTCCGGCACTATCCTGGCTGACGGAGGTGACGGGCACCAAGATCGGCCGCTGGCCAGTGACCGAGATCCCAACGAAGCTTGCCGCCACGCCGCCCTATAGCGGCGGCATCATTGACCGCGGCGCGCCCGGCTATGGCGAGGATAATGCCCGCATCCTGGGTGAGCTGCTCGGCTATTCCGCCGCGCAGGTCGCGGCGCTGGCCGATGAAGGGGTGATTTGAAGCCGTGATGCAGGGGCCTGCATGGGAACAGGATTTGGTCTTCATCGGCGATATCCATCGTCAGTGGCGGCATGTTGCGCAGGGCCTTGCCAAGGCCAAGCGGCGGCCACGCGTGGCGGTACTGCTCGGGGACATGGAATGCGACCAGCCGCTTGATGTTGCGGCCGCACCGCTGCTTGATGCCGGGATCGAGGTGCACTGGATCTGGGGCAACCATGACTATGATGGCGGGCACGAGATGTGGACCAACCTGGTGGATGCGAGGCGCAACCCGCGCACCCGCCAGGGGGAACTCAATGCGCGTGTCACCGATATTGGCGGGCTGCGTATCGCCGGGCTGGGCGGCACCTTCCGTCGCCGCGTCTGGGAACCGCCGAGGCCTCCGCAATTGCGCTCACGCGACGAGCTGCCAGCGGACATGACCAGCCTTGGCCCTGACTGGAGTGAGGAGCAGCGCCGCTCGATGGCCGATGCGCTCGCCGCCATGGCGATCTGGCCCGAGGATGTTGAGGCGCTGTCCGCGCTGCGTGCCGACGTGCTGGTGACGCATGAGGCGCCATCAAGCCATCCACAGGGTGTTTCGACGCTCGACGAGTTGGCGCGACGGATGGGCGCGCGTCTCGTCATCCATGGGCACCACCATGTCTGCTACCGCGCTTGTGCTGAAGACGGGCTGCAAGTGCAGGGCGTCGGCGCTGGCTGGGGCGTAGGGCTCGATGGCCGGCCCTGGTGGCCGGGTGAACCTGACCGCTGGCTGGGCCATGCGCCCGCCGGCTGGTCGCATCTCTGAGGATAAGTCCCATGCGAATCACTGACCTCGCCGGCAAGGCGGTTCTTGTTACCGGTGCGTCCACCGGCATCGGGGCTGCCGTGGCCAAGGGTTTCGCCGCGCAGGGCGCGCGCGTCGCGGTTCACTACAATTCCAGCGAAGCCCCGGCGTTACAGCTGCTGGAGGAGATCCGCGCCGCCGGCGGCGACGCCATCGCGCTCAGGGCCGATGTCCGTTCCGTTGATGCTTGCCAGAGCCTGGTGGCTGAGGCGCAGCAGCGCCTAGGGGCGCTTGATGTGCTGGTGAATAATGCCGGTGGCGTGGTGAAGCGGCACCCGCTGCATGAGATTGATGACGCGCTCTATGACGACATCGTTAACCTGAATGCGCGCTCGGTCTTTGCCTGTTCCCGCGCTGCGGTGCCGATCATGCAGGCGCAGGGCGGCGGCGCGATCATCTCCACCACATCGGTCGCGGCGCGTACCGGTGGGGGCAGCAAATCCACGCTCTACGCCGCTTCAAAGGCATTCGTCTCGACCTTTAGCCGCGGATTAGCGAAAGAGGTTGCGCGTTACGGCATTCGCGTGAACGCCATTGCCCCTGGCGTGATCGGCAAGCCTGACAAGTCGAAGACGACGCCGAACCATCAGCTTGAGGCATCAATCAAACTCACGCCCATGCGGCGGATTGGCACCGTTGAGGAATGCGTTGGGGCCTATCTTTTTCTGGCATCCTCGGAGATGGCGGGCTTCATCACCGGACAGGTGATCGAGGTGAATGGCGGACTTCACATGCCCTGACGGTGGCGGGTCGTGGTTAGGCGCAATGACGATGGAAGCGCGAGCGCCATAAGATGCCTTCATTGGACAATTCTTCTTGGCCCCGTACTCGTTGGTGGAACGGCGTTGCTTCCGTGGATAAGCCGGGCCTATCAAGGGGAGCAAAGCGGAGCCCACGGTCAGGTCGTCATCCGGCTTGGCGTAAGTTTCTATGGGCCGGGATCTTAGAACTGGCTCGGTTTATTTGAACATTTCCTGGGCGTTTCCTAAGTGGCTTCCTGCCTTGGTTAGGCCGCCATCGGGATTGATGGCCGCACGTTGAAATAGGCCTCGTCCGGCGTCTGCCGGTCAAGAGAACTGGCTCGGT
>JADCGA010000040.1 GCA_020249265.1 Roseomonas sp. | reverse complement strand
TATGAAAGCGGAATTGGAACGCAATCGCCGCCAGCGCGAGGTGGCCTTTCCGGCAAATCTCTCCGCGCTGCGGTTGCGGCCCTGGGATAGTGTGACGCTGGCGCTAGATCGGTTGGGGCCCTTTCCGGCTCGGGTGACGGGTTGGCGGCTGGCACCTGATGGTGGGGTGGATTTGACCCTGTCGGAGGAGGATTCCGCGATTTGGGATTGGGATCCGGCTGTGGATGAACGCGCGACCGGCGATAGCCCCTCGGTCGTTTTGCCCAATCCGGGCGTGATTGCCGCGCCCGCGACGATCAACGTGGAAACACCGGCGGTCACTGCGTTCACCGCGCTCAGCCTTTCCTGGGCGGCGGTCGGCAGTGCGTATCTCTCAGGCTACGAATTGGAATTCCGCCCTGCCTCTGTTGCCGCTTGGCAGGGCTACGGCGGGGCGCTGAGTGCCACTGCGGCCTCCATCGCCACCAGTGAGCCGACGGCGTTCAGGCTCCGCGCCGTGGCCCGCAGTGGCGCGGTTTCCGGCTGGCAGGAGGCTGCCATTCCAGGTGGCGTCACCGCGCCGGCGGCGCTGGGTATCGCGGGTGGTGTGCGGCTTTCGGGGATACTGCCGCCGGAGGTCACGCGCTTGCAGGTTTTTGAAGCAAGCAGCGCCAATCTTGCCCAGGCGGTGAAGCTGGCCACCGAACCCACTGCGCTGCCCTGGGACCGTACCGGGTTAAGCGCTGGGCAAGCCCGCTGGTATTGGCTGCGGTCGGTCTCGGCCGAGGGCAATGTCTCCGCGCTGATCGGGCCGGTCACCGCTACCGCAATCTAGGGGCGCTGCCATGGCCGCACGCATCGATGATCTGCTGGTGCTGGGGCAGAATATCTCGAAGACTGATCTGGCGAAGTATCTGCGCGACCGTGAGGCGGTGCTCCCCTTTGATTTCGGTGGGCTTGGTGATGGCGCTGCGAATGATCGCGCGGCCATCCAGGCGTGTTTTGATCGCGCGGTGGCGGATAAGAAATTCGCCGTGATCCCGCCCGGCACCTGGCGATTGGATGCTGGCGTTGTGCTTGGCGGCGGTGCGCGCGGGCTGATCATGCAAGGCGTCATTCAATACACAGGCGCCACCAATGCGCCCGCGACCGTGCTGACACTGGGCGATGGCGGCACCACGCGCAATGGCGAAAAGCTCTATCTTGGCCTGCAAGTGACGCGGCAGATCCAATCCGATTGGGTCAGTGAGGCTGATATCGGTATCCTGGCGCGCAATCTCGATTCCTCGCTGCTTGATCTGCGCCTGGTCTCCGGTTTCACCATCGGGCTGCGCACCCTTGGCGATGGGCGGGGCTTTGAGGATAGCACGCTGAACCTGGGCCGCATTCTGAACAACCGCTATGGCATTGATGCCCATGCCGCGACGGCTAACGCCTGGAATACCTCCATCCGCTACTATGGCGGGCATTTCGCTTGCGGCACGGGGATTAATCCGGCGCTGGACCGCTTTGGCATACGGTTTTCGCGCGGCGCCGCGGATGCCTATAACAACCACAATCGCCATGTCTTTGACGCGCCGAATTTCGAGCTGCGCCAGCTTGACCCGAATATCGCCATTCCATTTTTGAATGAGACCAACGGCACGGCCATCATCGCGCGCAATATGCGGATGGAGGGCTGTTCCCCCTTTGCCGCGCGCCATACGGCGGCAGCGACCGATTGCGAATATGATGTGGCCTGGGCGCAGAGCTATTCGATCGGCGTGGACTACACGCCAAGCGCGACCCGCGCCGGCAATGCCGTATTCAACCGCCACCGCGCGCCGACATCGCGGCTGACGCGGCTGCTGGCGCATATCCCAAATATCCGCGCCGCAGCGTTTTGGCAGAGCAGCACGGAGATCGGTGTTGAGGGCGCCTGCATCATCGCTACTTCCACCACTACCGAGACCACCATGGCGGCGCTGTCCTGGAATGGGCTGAATGGCATTACGCCGACCGCGCGTGGCCTGCTGCTGAACCCCAATCGAGGCATCGGCTTTGTAGTACAAACCACCCACGCCAAGGAATTCGCGCTGGCGCATTGGCTGGTGGGCGGTGCCGATGGCGGGCGGCTTTGTCTCCGCTGCTTTGATGGTGCCGGCATTGTGCGCGAGAATATTGCTGGCGATGCGCTGGCATCCGGCACCACGCTGCAATGGGCGCCAACCTCCAAATCCTGGCAGGCGGGCGCAGTGATGCAGGAGAGCGACCTCAATCGCCGCCAGACGGTGCGCTTTGGGCCGGAGGTTGCCTTTGCGCAAATCGGGATCATCGGCTTTGACGGGCAGATTGAGGTGGAAGCGCTGCGCCTTTACGGCCTGCCCGAGGACGCGCCGGCGATCCTGTCCGGCTGCCCTGCTTTGCCCGCGGGCGGAAGGACGCTGATGTTTTCCGCCAGTTGGGATCTGCCGAGCATGCCGCCAGGTGCGACGAGCAATGCGGATGTGACAGTGCCCGGCGCAAGGCGGGGGGATTTCGCGGATGCTTCGCTTGATACCAGCAGCATCGCCTTTGTGCTGGATTGCCATGTCTGGTCGAATGACAAGGTGCGCGTGACGGCGCGGAATGTGAGCCTGTCCACCGTGGATCTGCCCGCGGCAGCGTTGCATGTGCAGGTGGTGAAGCGAAGGGTGGGGTGAAATGAGGCGGGGCGCCATGAGCGCGCCCGGCAAAGAAGCCGCCATCAGCCGGGACAGCCTGCCGTTGGCATCGCGGGGGTTCAGGATGGTGGAGAGGGTGTGAGGGATTCTCTAGAACCCGGCTATTGCAGCATCACCCGGCGGAGGCGTACACAGAAATGGGCAACGTGTTGCACGCGAAGGGCAACATGTTGTCCCCACCGCGCCCACGGTCCGATGACGCGGGACATCGCGTCGCTGAACGCCGGCGCGGTGATGGCCGACGCCTCGCTGAACCGGCGACAGACGATCCGGGTGGGGGCCGGCGTGGCCTTCGCGCAGGTGGGGATCGTGGGCTTTGACGGGCAGATCGAGCTCGAGGCGCTGCGGCTGCTTGGGCTGCCCGAGGCCGCGCCGGCGGTGCTTTATGCCTGCCCCTCGGTGCCGATCGGGACGCGCAGCCTTGCGCTGGAGACGTCCTGGGACCTGCCGAGCCTCACGGCAGGCGCGACGGCCAACATCGACGTCACCGTGCCTGGCGCGCGGCGCGGCGACTATGCCGACGCCTCGCTCGACTCCAGCAGCATCGCCTTCGTGCTCGACTGCCATGTGTGGTCGAACAACAGCGTGCGCGTGACGGCGCGGAACGTCAGCGCCTCGACCGTGGACCTGGCCGCGGCGACGCTGTCGGTGCAGGTGGTGAAGCGGGGGCTTCCGTAGGGCGCAGACAAACAGATGTTTCGACCAGCACCTGCAGGTTCGGCAGACTAGCCGCTCGCATTGGTGCTGATCGTGCGCCGTCTTGGGTCCGCAGTCTTCATACGATCCGCGCACATCTGCTACGGGAGGATGGACGCACTGTCGTCGGACTTCCTCCGGGCTTTACCTTGCTGGATCAACGGCAGGCGCAAGCAGCGATTGGGGGGGGTGCTGGGGTCGGAGGATTGCGAAGAGATCCATGCGGCCACCTCGCTACCCGGGTCTGCGCGGCTTTGATTCTTCTCCAGCCGAGCAGCAGCCACGGAGGAATGGCTTTCAAGGTGGGAGCTGAAGCGGGATCGCCAACCACAGCAGGCCGATCCATGCACCAAATTAGCCCCCGATGCAGGCCACGTATTGGACGAGACTATAATAATTCTCTTAGCTCCCTTCGGATGCTCTCCCCTGACGCTTCAATACCATTCGAAATGTCTATGTACACAACGCCGGCGATGTCTGAAGGGATCTCCAGTCCACCCTTATGTAGCAGTATTACTCTTCCAGAGCGGCGACCTAGCTTCCCGTAGAAATAGCCAAGCTCAAATACCACATTCTGCCTCGCTCGCAGAGCGTCGGCTGTACCACCGACTTTTCTAGCAACATCATCAGGAGTCATCATCACAAAAACAGCCGAAATGTCTCGCGAAAACGCTTCAAATTTCTCAATAACAGTTCTCGACCCGGAAAATTGCTCATGCAGTACTATAGGCTCGGGCAAGCGAAGCGAATTTTGCAAAAAATTCTTTAATTGCAGAACGGAACCGTCATCATGGCCATGCACAATGAAAATCTGAGAATTGTTCTTTCTATCTGGGTCAGCGAATCTTAGTATTTGTTCTGCGATAGAATTTTTACTATATTCTGATTTCAGAATATACGGAAATTTTCTTTGTTTGAACCAGGTTTGGTTGTCTAAATCTAGAAACGTGGTCAGTGCTACAATTGGAAGTTCTTTATTTTTAAAGTGAATATTTCTCGCTACAAGCATTCCAGAGCTATAGCCGCCGCGAGCGCGAAACTGGTCGAACCGGGCCCCGGGATCCATCGCCATGTCCAATACGGCACAACAAACGCGACCCTCGTGAGCTTCGTACGTCGAAATTCCAGAGCTAGCATCAATCTCATGCAAGATTTCGTATCCAGCGTCTTCTAGTATTTCTGCATGTATCGCGACAAAATATCTATCGTCATCGACCCACAAAATTGCCTTTTTCATCGGGGTGGCTCCTCGGCAAGTTGGCTAGTTCACACGCATTCTATGGTAACAAAATTTGTACAGCGACGATATTCCCCTGACAGTGACCGCATTTGAAGCAGGCCTCAGGCGGCTTTGAGTTTGGCAGTTTTTGTCTGGCTGGTCACCTCCGTGTTGCTGGTTTTTGGCATGCCCTCGGTGAATGCGCGGATGGGTGTGCGCCCATTCATGCCGCGCCCCTGATGGGGCCGCT
>JADCGA010000004.1 GCA_020249265.1 Roseomonas sp. | reverse complement strand
TCGCATTTTCCGAGCCGCCAAGCAAAGCCGCTTGGCTTGAAAATGCTCTGTTTGGTCGCATTTTCCGAGCCGCCAAGCAAAGCCGCTTGGCTTGAAAATGCTCTGTTTGGTCGCATTTTCCGAGCCGCCAAGCAAAGCCGCTTGGCTTGAAAATGCTCTATCTCTCACGCCGATCAAATTGCGTGATGATGATGGCGCTCTCTCCGCGTGCGCGTGCCTTACGCAGCCGCCACCAGATGGTAACAGCGCCAATTGCGCCGGCGGCCAGCACGATCGGCAGCAAAACCCCGATCGCCAGCACGGCAAGCGCGGCCAGCAGCAAGCCGCCGGCTGAAAGCGCCACCAGTATCGCCACCCCGCCAAGCCGCGAGAGGAGGCCCTCAAACCCGCGCGGCGCTGGGGGCGGCGGCGGGTCGCGGAATTCGCCCTCCGGCGTCATGTCAATAATGATGGGCGGGCGTTTTTCGCTCATGCACTGAGACATGGGGTGCAGCCAGCCCCCGGGTCAAGCCTCGTTTTGTTACATACGGTGTCGGAAGGCATCCAGCCGGGCATAGATGTCGCCATGGGGCAGGCTGGTAAGGTCGTGATGCTCCTCACCCGTCACCGCCTTCCGGGCAGGGCCTGGCAGATGCGCGATGATGGCCTGCGCCACCGGGGCCGGGGCGATGATGGCGATGCTGTCCATTTCCTTGGCCGAGAGTGCCGCGGCCAGATCATGCGCCAGACCTGCCAGGAAATCGCGCCTGGCGTGTTCCTTCGGGCCGTCATCCTTGCCATCGCGTTCCATGGCGCTGCGCTGCATGGCCCCAGCAGCGGCAAAGGCGCGGCCGGGCTTGTCTTCACCCAATTCAGCATCACGCATCCGCGCTTCGGGCGCGTCCCAGACGCGGAGCTGATCATAGCCCGAATCCCGCTTGCGCTTCACATAGGCTTGGGCGCGGCTGCCATTGGCCAAAAGAAACCAATGCCGGCTTGGATCGACGTCGCTGGCTGTAATGGGCATCCCGGGGCTCCCTGAAAAGCAACAGAACCCTATTGTCCCAGATCGCGCGGGGCCTTCTTGCGCTTGATCAAGTGCTTGGTGGAGGGATTGAAAGCACCGCGCCTTTCTTCGCTTAGTCGCCCAGATTGAATGCCTCATGCGGCGCCCCTTCAAGGCAACGCCCGGCCATGCCATCCTGCCGCCACAGAACCAGGAAGCCCAACCCATGCGCCTTGCGGTGATTTCCGATATCCATGGCAATGTCGCCGCTTTGGAAGCGGCTTTGGATGATATCGCCCAGCGCGACATCACCGACATCATCTGCCTTGGCGATTGCGCTTCCGGCATGTGCTGGCCTGGGGAGACGACGCGCCTGCTGATGGACCACAATATCCCCACTATCCGCGGCAATCATGACCGTTGGCTGACGGATCGTGTGGCCGAAGGGCTGAAGGGCCAGGATGGCTTTGCCTTTCAGGAAACCACCGCTGATCAACGCGCCTGGCTGTATGAATTGCCTGAGCGGCTGATGCCCGCCCCCGGCGTGCTGGCCTGCCATGGCACCCCATCATCCGATGTGCGAAACCTGCTGGAAGACCCGCGCCACGGTATTCTGGTGCCATCGCCGCTTTCCGCGATTCGGGAAAGGCTGGGCGAAGATGGCATGGCGGCGCGCGTGGTGCTGTGCGGCCATAGCCATCAGTCGAGTGTCATCCATATGCCGGGTGATGGCCCCTTGGTGGTCAATCCCGGCAGCCTGGGCCTGCCTGGCTTTCGCGTGACACGCGGTGATCATCCGCACCGTGCGGAGGCGCGGTCACCGCATGCGCGCTATGCGATTTTGTATCTGGAAGAAAATGCAAAGCCGATGGCGGAGCTGATTTCCCTTGTCTATGACTGGGAAAGTGCGGCGCGCCGGGCAGAGGCGGTGGGTGCCAACCATGCATGGCCACATGTGCTGCGAACGGGGTATTTGCCGGAATCGGTGGAGGAGTAGGCTCGGCCCCCCCTCAAATCCTTCCAAACCGCTGCAACGCCGCACCCAATTCGCCCGCGCGCCGTTCAATGCTTTGCACCTGATCGGCCGAAGGCCCGCCGGCACGCGCTGCCGCAGCGCGGCGGTCACGTTCTAGCGCATCCAATTCCGATTGCAGGCGGGCACCTTCCGCCGTCGCTGCCGGGTTTTGCGCGCGTTCGGCGCGTAACCTATCCAGCGTGGCGCGTTGGGCCGCCAAATCACGCTGCAATCGCGCAAGCCGTTGTTCTGAAGCACGCACCGCTGCCCCGCTGCGTGCGACTTCGGCCTGGGCTGCCGTGTTGCGTTCAGCGGCCATTTGCGCGGCGCGTTCTTGCAAAGCGGCCGCATTTTCCAGGTTTTGCGCGCCGCGCACATCCTCACCACTTACGGCGGCGCCAATACCGGTGAAGAAACCGCGTTCGGAAGCAGGGCCAGCGCCCGCGCCGGCGCAACCGGCCAGCAGCAAAAGCGGCGCGATGGTGCGGAAGGATTTCAGCTTCATGGCAGGTCAGCCCGTCGGCACGCGGCGGAGCGCGGATTCCAGATCATCCGCTGCCGCTTCAAGCCGGCGCTGCGCCTGATCAATCTTCGCTTCCTCATTCATCAATTGCGGCACCTGCCGCGCACTGGCCACCAGGCGCTGGCGCGCATCACGCGCTTCGCCGGCGGTTTTGCGCATCAGCTCCGCATCCTGGCGCATGGTTGCGGTCTCGGCACGGTATTGCGCGGCGGTGATTTGCCCGGCGCGATATTGCCGATCAAGCTGCGCCAAGCGCTGCTGATTCTGCTTTGCCACGGCTTCGGAAGCGGCGGCGGTATTGTTGAGGTTATTGGCGACTTGCTGCGCGGATTGAATGCGCTGGGAAGCATTGGCCTCACGATTTTCAAAGCCAAGATTGCGTTCCGCCACCGCCATGCCGGCGGCAAGCCCAATCAAAGCGCCGATCCCTGCGCCAATCAGCGCATTCTGGCCGGTATTGCCTCGGCCCAAAGCCGCCGCCCCCGCCGCGCCCATCGCGGCACCTGCCAGGGCACCGGTCGCCGCGGTTTGGTTCCAACGTTGCGATTGCTGGCGCATGGCCTGTTGCTCAGCCGTCAGCGGCTGGCCGCGCGCCCCGACATTGGGGTTTTGGCAGGCAGGCAGCAGCAAGGATAGAGAAAGCAATGCCGCCGCGCTTTTGAGCGCGGGTTTACGGTAGGACAAGGCCAAAACGGTCATAGGCGTAGTCTCCAAACGATCACCACTTGTTATTCTATCACTATGGCATGGGTGGCGCGAAAATACGGCGGAAACATCGCCAAGCGGTTAGCGCCCACCTCCTGGGCAACCGATGCGGTAATCCCAGCGCGTAGAAGGTGAGCCAGGCGTACCCATCACCTCAACGGTCACGACATAATCCTCGGCCGAGCCGCCGGGCGGTGGGTTCCAATCAAAGGACATCGTGCCATTGCCAGCAACAAAGCCCGGCGTTTCGGAAAGTAGCCGCCCGCGATGATAAACGCGAATGCGGTCCGGTTCGATGCGGGTGTTATAGGTCATGGTCACGCGCCCCGGTGTTGGCCCCAGGAAATGCCGCGTTTCGGTAATGCCGCGCCCGCCGCTTTGCACTTCCGTATTGCAGGGCTCGACATTGGGCGGGCGTTCCATGGGCCTTTCAGCCGGGCGCGGCGGCGGGGTTGGGCGTGGTGGCGGCGGGGGCGGCGGTGTCGGCGTGGGTGGCAGGGGCAATTCCTGCGGGGGTTCGGGCGCGGGTTCGGGCCGTGGTTCCGGCTGGCGCGGCGGTTCCGGCGCTGGCGGTGGGGGCGGTGGCGGCGGGGGTTCCGGCAGGGCGCATTCGGCGCGGCGGCGGCCCAGTTCTTCTTCCAGGGCGGCCAGACGGTGGCGGAGTTCTTGCTCCCGCTCTCTTTCGCGCAGCAGGGTTTGCATGCCGTCCAGATCGCCCTGTTCCACGCGGCACATGCCCGGCTCAGGCACCAGCCAGCGCGCAATCCAGGGGCTGGCGAAAGCGGCAATGGCGCCCAGCAAGGCCAGCGCCAGCAAGCCTGCCGCCAGCGCCGCCATGGGCAAGCGGGTGGGGGCTTCGGCCGGGCGGCCATCATCCAAGGGGCGCAGCAAGCCAAGCCCACCCGGCGCATTGGCCGGCGCCAGGCCCCAGCCCGCCAGCACGGGCCGGCCTTCATGGGCGAAAACCTGTTCAAAGCTTGGGATTTCGATGGCAGCGGCCAGAAGTGCCGGCAAATGCCCTGAATTTGTCGGGTCTTGAGCGGCTGCCAATTCGGCGCCGCGCCTGGCTTCGCTGATGATGCGCCCGATCTCCGCGCGCAGCCTGTCACGCCCTGTCGGGTCCAATTCGGCGAAGCGCGCCACGCGGCCTTCGGGGGCAAAGAAGCTCAGCCCATGTTGGCTGGGACTGACCGGGGCAAAGAAGCCCGTGACTTCAGCACCAACCGTATCCCGCAGCAGCGCCACCAAAGCGCGATGCGCGCTGGCATGGTCCATCCCGCCCGGCAGGGTCGGGCGATAGCCATCAAGTGGCAGGGTGATTAGCGGCTGCATGGCGCATCAGGGCACATCGAAATGCCCCACTTCCACTTGCTGCCCGGCCGCCACGCGCCCGGTAAACGCCTGGTCCGGCCGGCCTTCGCGCTTCACTGTCACGCGATAGGGCGAAGATGCCGGGGCGGGGGGGTTATTCTGGAAATGCCAGACGATGATCCGGTAGCGCCCGGGTGCCGGTTCCGCAGCAAAGACGATATTCTCCACCGGTGTTGGCGTCAGCCCGCTATTGCCCGCATTGCGGTCCACATCCAATTCGGCCCCGCAGGCGCGGCGATTGTCGAAGAATAGCCTTTCGCCATTTGGGCAGATCATCATCAGGTCAAGATCATTGCGATCATCCCAGGCAAGGATGATCTGCACCCGCCCGCTACGCGCGCCTTCGCGCCGCGCGCGTTCCGCATCTTCCTGGCGCGGCGGCGGTGGCGGCGGTGGGGGTTGCTCCACACGGCGCGGCGGCGGTGGCGGCGGCTCAGGCGGTGGGCAGGCGGTGCGCCTATCCCCAAGGCGCAGCATTTCCCGCGCGATATCGGCCCTGAGCGCCGCTTCACGCGCCTCGGCGGCGCGCAGTTCATCCAATAGCTGCATATTGCCTGGCTGCACCACGCATTGCGGCAGGGTGGCCCGGAACCAGCCAAAGGGATCGCGCCACAGCAGCAGCAACAGAAGCAACAACAACAAAAACCCAAGCAGGCCGAGCAGCCAGAACAACCACGGGCGCTTGGCGGGCGGTGCCGGTGGCGGGCCGATAATCTGCATCGGCGCCATGCCGCCACCGCGCCGGCGCGTCATGCCGATCAGCAATTCGGGGCTTGGTGCCTCGCCCAATTTCGCATGGCCCCAAGCGACCAGCACCGGCTGGCCGCCCACCACTCGCAGGCAATCGGTCGCGGGCGTGATCAGCGCAAGGGCGATCAATTCGCCAAGAAACCGCTCACTTTCGCGCGTGCTGGCGCGGAGCCGTTCCACTTCTTCGCGGATATCGCCGTAAAGCCGGGCGAATTCGGCGCGTGCGGTTTCCTGCGCTGCTTCGGGCAGGGTTTCGAGCGGCGGCGCCTCCCCCCGCCCTGCCGCATACCAATCCGTGATGCCGCGATCCGCATCCGGGTTGGGTTCGGCGAAAAGCGCGGCATGGGCAGGGCTGCGCGCACGGCGCAAATAGCCCGAGATCTGATCCCAGGCCTGCACCGCAAGCTGCCCGCCCGTGCCCAACACCTGCAATTCCGCATTGCGGGTGGTGGCAATCAGGCTGCCATCGCCGGTGCCGGACATAAGCGCGGCGCCGCGTTAACGCGGCGCCCCGGCGCCGGCAGGGGGCGCGGGGGTTGTGGGCGCCGTTGGCGCCGCCGGCGTGGCAGCGGGCGGCTGCGGTGTCGCCGGCAGGCCGGGCACAACGGGCTGGCAGGCCTCGGTCTGTACCGCCGCCTGCACATTCTGCTGTTGCAACCAGGGTAGTATGTTTTCGGTCTTTTGTGCGTATTTCACACGGTCCGCGACCTGAGTCGCGTAGCTGACGAAAGTATTGATGCCCACCACGCGCCCGCAAGTATCCACCAGCGGCCCGCCGGAATTGCCCGGCGAGATATCGGCAGAATGCGGCATGACCACCAGGCCGTTTTCCAGCCTTTGGATGGTGCTGATACTACCCCGCGTCAGCACCAATTCCGGCGGCGTGCCAAGCCTGCCCTGCTGCAATTCCCGCATGCCCTGTTCAACCTGCACGACGGAAGCCGGGTAGCCCGCCGCCACCACATCCAAAAGCTTATCGGCGGTGGGCGTGAGTGCGAGCGGCTGCGCCCCCGGCACGGCTTCCGGCAGCCTGAGGAGTGCTACATCCAGCATGCCCGGTTCAACCGGGCCGCCGCCCGCGCCACGCGTCATGCTGACCAATTGCGCCTTCACCGCGCGGCCCATGGCGCGCGACGTGACGAATATCTGGTTCCGGTCCGCCTGCTGCACGACATGGGCATTGGTGAGGATGGTGTCGCCCGAGATGAAAAACCCACTGCCATGGCCAATCCCCGCCGGCCCGGCCGAGGCTATCATCACCGTTGCGTGTTCCAGCAATTGCGCGAGTGAACCGCTAAAAGGCCGCGGCGCTTCCCCCTGGCGTTGCGGGATGGCGGGAGGCACGGCCTCAGGGCGCACGGGCTGGCGTTCTGGCGGTGGGTTCAGGCCAAGCGGGCCTTCCGGCGTGCACACATTGGGTGTTGCGGCCAGGCGGCGCATGCGTTCCAGGTCGCGTTCCAACGCCTCATTGGTTTCGCGTTGCAGGCGGATGGCGTTGCGCGTGGCGGCATCATCCACGATCGAGACGGTTTGCTGCTGCCCCGCCAGATCGCGCTGCATCTGCGTCCAAGCAAGCCAGAAGCCGAGTGCGAGGAAAATCAACGCCACCAGCGCAAGCAAGGGCAATAGCCACACAGCGCTGCCGCTGGCGGGCTGGCGCGGCGCGGGTGCCATCATCGGCGCGGGCGGTGCCGGTGGCGGGGGTGGCGCCGCAGTGCGGTTAGGTGCAGCGGCGGGTGGTGGCGCCTGTATTGGCATTGGCCCGGCGGCGAGGAAGTTATCCGGCGCCGCCGCGAGGCGCTGCGAATACGGCCCCAGCACGCGGCGCGTTTGCGCAGCCAGCGCGGCGGGGTCTTCCGCGATTTCGCGTGGCGCCAAGCCCCAGCCGGTCAGGATGATCTGACCATCCAGCACCAGGATGGAATCGGCACTGGGCAGCACCAAAGCCCGGCGGAGCAGCGGGCCGATTTCCGCGTCATCCAAAAGCGGTTCTAAAGCCTGCAATTGGCGCGTCAGCGCAGCTTCCGCTTCAGCCCGGCGCGCGCTGGATAGCGAGGGCAAAGGCTGTGGTTCGCCGGCGGCTTCTCCATACCAGGAAATTGCCCCGGCGCCCGCAATGGGCTCGGCAAAAAGCGCGGCGGGCGCGCCCCGGGCGTTGAGTTGGTCGGTCAGGCGCTGATGCAGCGCATGCACCGTCTGGCCCCGCAACAGCAAGGGTTGCAGCCCGGCAAGATCAGTCTTCAGGAGCAAACGTGGCGCGGCCATGGGACCTCGGGTTCTAGCGCCTGATCCGCGAAGGTGGAATCACCAGAGCGGTGAATCAGTCGCTTAAATTCAGCTTTAGCCTGATCCGCCTCGTCGGATCGGGTTAAAGCGAGGGAAGGCTAGATCAGGTTGCGCGGGTTTGGGAACACCCGTGAAATCTCAGATAACGCCATGGCGATGGCAGGATTGCGGCGGCGCTACCTGAAGCGGCTGCAAGTTGCCACGCCACCATTTCCCAACCCGCTCTTTGAACCACTCGCTGAGCCACCCTAGCCCATGAGCTTGCGAAGGGCATGGAGATATTCGGCAAAGGCATTCCGGCCAGGCTCGGTGAGCGTGACCTCCGTGAGCGGTTTGCGCGCGCGAAATGATTTGGTCACGGTGACGTAGCCTGCCTCCTCCAGCTTGCGTAGGTGTACCGAGAGGTTGCCATCAGTGGTGTCGAGCTTCGCCTTCAGCGTAGCGAAATCAGCGCTGCCGGCACCAATAAGATAAGCCATGATGCCGAGCCGCACGCGCCCATGGATCACCTCATCAATGGCATGAATGTCAAACGCCGCCACGGTCAGGTCCTGGCGGTCGCCGGCGTATGTGCAGCCGCGCGCAAACGAAAGCCCGGAAGCACGGCGATAAGGATCAGTGCGATCCCATAGGCGAGAAACTCTTGACCGGTACCAGCCAAAGCACCGAACACAGGCACTGTCAGGAAAATGAGGAAGGCGGTGACGCTCATCCAGCCCTGGCGGGTGATGGTGGCGGCCAGCGCCCAGCCGATCCCGTAGACGCTGACCACGAACATCGTGATGGTGTTGAGCACGAAGGGCTGACCGCGATAGGCCATGACCACTGCACCGGCGCAGAAGGCGAAGATACTCCAGCCGATTGCGGCCCAGCCCATCCCCAATGCTCGGTTGGCGGCCGTCTCGACCCGCCCACGGTCGCGGCGCATCAAATAGGCGAGTGTGCAGGCGAAGCCGAGCCCGCAGATTGGGAACGCAAAATGCGCCAAGGATCGACTAGGGCCAAAGACCCCCTGCGCCCCGAACCAGACCACAAGGCTGGCCAGCGCGAACCAGCCGCCTGCGGCGATGAGGTAATCACCGCCGCGGAAGGGGGTATTGCGCGCGGCCTCGGCAAGATCGCGCAAGAAAGCCAGATCCTCTGCGACCTTGGCGGAGGAAGTAGAGGGTTGTGAGGTTTCGGACATGGCGGCCCTCTTATGCGGGGTTATCGAACGCTTAGTACTTTAAAATACAAAGTGTTTTATTAAATGTCAAGCTATTTTAGATGCATGCGGCCCGCGCCGCGCCACAGCCCACTGAACCCGGACGCCGCATCACTAGAGTTGGTGGACTTGGTTGGAGGCTAATCCTGACCGATCAACGCCTTACCCGGTGCCGGTATCAAGCCGCCGCCCGCGCCGGTTCCCGCTGATAGCGCAGCCAAACCACGGCACACACCGCCACCAGCAGCAGCGGGATGGAGGCCCAATTCAGCGGTACCCAGCCGAAATGCTCATGCAGGAAGCCGGCCAGGAAGCTCGCGGTCGCGGTGGTGCCGAACACCAGGAAATCGTTCAGCGCCTGGGCCTTGCCACGCTCATTCGGGCGATAGCAGGTGGTCACCAGGTTGGTCGCGCCGATAAACAGGAAATTCCAACCGACGCCATTCAGCGTCAGCGCAATCCGGAAATGCCATTCATGATTGCCGGCGAGCGCGGCAAAAACGCCTAGCAACAGCAGTGCGATGCCCCAGAACATGACATTGGTGGTGCCATAACGCGTGATCAGATTGCCGGTGAAGAAGGATGGCACGAACATCCCCATCACATGCATGAAGATCACCCAATGCGCTTCCGTATGCGGCAGGCCGCACGCCACAATCGCCAATGGTGAGGCACTCATCAAAAAGGACATGATGCCGAAGGCGACCATGCCGGAAATGACAGCCGCGATGAAACGCGGCTGAGACGCAATCTCCAACAAGGGGCGCGGCGGTACCACGGCGGTGCCATCGGCCTTCACCGTCGCTTCCTGCATGGGCGGGAATTTGATGAAGCCCATGATAACGAAGACCACGGCGTGAATGCCGATCAGCGCGAGATAGGTCGCCAGATAAAGCGGCATCACCTGGTCATGCGAAAGCCGCACAATGCTGGGGCCGAGCACACCAGCCACCACACCGCCCGCCGTCACCCAGGAAATCGCCTTGGCGCGATAGGAATCGGGCACCAATTCCACTGCCGCGAAACGATACATTTGCAGGCTGGCCACCGCATAGCCCAGGATCAGCCCGCCCAGGCACATCAGCGCAAAGGTCGCGGTATATAGGCCAAGCGCCACCACCGCACCGCCCACCATGCCAAAGATGGAACCGACGCGAAAACCAAGGCGCCTGCCCATGCGTTGCATCAGCGCTGCGGCGGGAAACACCGCGATCATAATGCCCAGATGCTGCAAGGTGACCGGGAGCGTGGCGAGGTCTCGGTTATGGTAGAAGGTCACCACGGAAAGCGCGGTGGCGGCGAACATCAGCGTATTGCCGGCCTGGCCAATGGCCTGACAACAGGCCAGGAGAAAAAGATTCCGCCGCGCGGCAGCATCAAGCACAGACATTCTAGTCACGCTTTCCTATCAAGAAGCCGATGCTATACCCGAAAGCGCCGAAGGAAAAGCCGGTTTATCAGGCCCAAAGCCCGCGCGCAGTGAACCAATCCTGCACCAGCGCCGCCACCTGATCACTATTGCGATCCATCATGATCATGTGGCTATTGCCGGTGATGCCGTGTTCGGGCAGGTCCACAATATCCACCTGGCCGCCGGCGGCGCGCAGGCTTTCGGCGAAGGCAATGCCGCGGGCGCGAATATCGGGCCAGCGCGCATCACCCAGGATGTAATCGCCATAAATCATCAGCACCGGAATATCGCGCAACCTGGCGATCTGCGCCGGATCGCCAATCGAGGCTGGTTCCACCAGCACCAGCGCACGCAGCGCATCGGGCCGGTGCTGCGCGGCATTCCAGGCGAAAAAGCCGCCTTGGCTATGCGCCATCACCACCGCAGGCCCAACACGCTGCAGCAGCGCATCATAGGCATCCAGCGCCATCTCATCCGTTGTCGTGAAGCGCGGCACGATCTGGCGCATGAAATTGCGGTAGCTGGCCTCATCGGCGGGGAATTGATTGCCGGGCAGCACTTCCCCGCGCCGATAGGAACCTGGGCCGGCGCCGATGCGGAAGCGTTCAAAGGGGTTGTCTATCGGCAGCGTCAGGGCAGTCCCGCCGGTGACTTCCGGGATCAGGGACCAGCCGGACCGGCCGCGTTCCACCGCATCGCTCACATAAACCGGCCAGCCTTGCCTCAGGAAATAATGCTGCCAGCCTTCGCGGCCATCCGGGGTGGTTTCCCAACATACGCCGGAAAGCCCGCCGCCATGCCACATCAGCAAGGGTGCGCGCCCACGCGGCGCGGCGGGGATCATGTATTGCGCGTAAAGCGCGCCGATCAGATAAGTGCCGTTCGGGTCCACCTTGGCCGGCACGCCGCCCGGGGTGAACAGCACCTCGCGCGCGGGCTGGCCCTCAAGAGTGACCTCCCGCCCACCAACATGAAAACTGCCCCAGTCAGCGAGCGAGACGGGCGCGGCCATGCTGGCCTCAACGCCCTGTCAGGATGCGTTCCACCAATTGCTTGGCACCCGGGATGAAGCCATTGGAATAGAAAGGATCGGACCCGAAGCGATAGGCGTTATGCCCGGCGAACATCAGGTTCTTTTCCAAAGCCCCATCATGGCTGACATCCTGCAACGTCTTTTGGATGCAGAAGCTGCGCGGGTCAGCGCGGCGGCCATTGTCAAAATCCGGTTCATGCTGGGACCAGTTGGAAAAGCGGCAGGCCGAAAGACAGCCCATGCAATCCACCTGATCCTTGACGATTTCACGCGATTTTTCCGGTGTGACAAAGATCAGCGTATTATCCGGCGTGCGCATGGCTTCGGTGAAGCCTTCGGCTTCCCAATGCGCGATGCGCGCCAAATCATGCGGCGCGACATAAACCAGGCGCTTGCGTGGGCCGACGCCATATTCCGCCATATGCGCACCCACCGGTTCCGCGGTATAGGCAACCTGACGTTCATTGCGGTCTTCCAATTCGCGCAGGAACTCATTGCGCACGGCGGAAGAATAAAACCCTGTCGGTGAGAAAGGCTGCAACAGCACATCACCGTGCTTCAGCGTCAGCAGCCGCTGCTTCCAGGCATCGCTGATTGGGCTTTCCTGCGTCAGCAAGGGGCGCGTGCCGAATTGGAAGGCGATGGGGCCAAGATCGGGATTGTCGATCCAATCTTCCCATTCTTCCAGCCACCAGACGCCGCCCGCCATAATGATGGGCACATCACCCAGGCCGAATTCGCGCATTTGCTGACGCAGTTTCAGCACACGCGGGAAGGGCGCTTCTGGCACCTTGGGGTTTTCGCTGTTGGAAAGCCCGTTATGCCCGCCAGCGAGCCAAGGGTCTTCATAAACCACGCCGCCAAGCCATTCGCTGGTTTTGTGATAAGCCCGCTTCCACAACGCGGCAAAGGCGCGGGCGGAAGAAATGATCGGGTAGTAATGCACCCCATAATCCCGCGCGACTTCCGCGAGCTTATAAGGCATGCCCGCACCGCAGGTGACGCCATGGATCAAGCCCCGTGCGCCTTCCAGCATGCCGCGCGCAACCCGTTCAGCGCCGCCCATTTCCCATAGGATATTGGCATGGATGCGGCCCTTGCCGCCGGCCATATCCCAGGCGCGCTGCGCTTGCGCGATGCCGCCCTTGATGCCGTATTCCACCAGTTCTTCATGACGATCACGGCGGGTTTTGCCTTGATAAATCTGGCGGATGATGCTGCCATCCGCGTCATAGCTATCGGCATTGACGGCCGAGAAAGTGCCAACGCCGCCGGCTGATGCCCAGGCACCGCAGGTGCGCCCATTTGAAACGGCAACGCCCTTGCCGCCCTCCACCAGCGGCAGGACGTCAACGCCCCCCATCCTGATCGTATTGATGGCCTTCAAGTAACGGCGCTCCCCACTTAATGGACTGGGTTAGTGCGCGTCCCGTTCACATGCGTTCACGGGACACAGACTAAATCTTTATTTGGTCGCATTTCCCGAGCCGCCAAGTGATTCCACATGGCTTGAAATTGCTCTCATAGGCTAAGCCCCGCCCCGGTAAAAGGGGGCGGGGGGCCGGTTAGGCAGGATCAATCCCGCGGACGGTCGCGGCGTTCGCCACGCTCACCGCCGCGCCGGTCATCACCTTCCGGGCGCGGGCGCTTGGCGCCGACCTGTTCGGTAATATCCGCACCCGTCGCCTGATCCACAACGCGCATGGAAAGCTTCACCTTGCCGCGTTCATCAAAGCCAATCACCTTGACCTTCACCGCATCGCCGTCCTTGACGATATCGGTGGTCTTGTTCACGCGGTCATTCGCGAGTTCCGAGATATGAACCAGCCCATCCTTGGCGCCGAGAAAATTCACGAAGGCGCCGAAATCGGCGGTCTTCACGACCTTTCCGTTATAGATCACACCGATTTCCGGTTCCGCCACAATGCCACGGATCCAATCAATGGCGCGCTGCGCGGCTTCAATGCTGGTGGCGGCAACCTTGATGGTGCCATCATCTTCAATATCCACCTTCGTGCCGGTCTGTTCCGTGATTTCACGAATGACCTTGCCGCCGGAGCCGATCACATCGCGGATCTTGTCCTTCGGCACATTGATCACGGTGATACGCGGCGCGGTGGCCGCCACATCGGTGCGCGCGCCCGTAAGCCCCTTGGCCATTTCGCCAAGGATATGCAGCCGGCCTTCACGCGCCTGTTCCACCGCGATCCTCATGATCTCTGGCGTGATGGAGGTGATCTTGATGTCCATCTGAAGCGAGGTGATCCCCACTTCCGTCCCGGCCACCTTGAAATCCATATCGCCGAGGTGATCTTCGTCACCCAGAATATCGGACAACACCGCGAAGCCGCGATCTTCCTTGATCAGGCCCATGGCGATACCAGCGCAGGGGCGCTTCAGCGGCACGCCGGCATCCATCATGGAAAGCGAGGTCCCGCAGACCGTCGCCATGGAAGATGACCCATTGCTTTCGGTAATTTCGGAGACAACGCGCACCGTGTAGGGGAATTTGTCCTTTTCCGGCAGCAGCGGATGAATGGCGCGCCAGGCAAGCTTGCCATGGCCCACTTCACGCCGGCCGGGGCTGCCCATGCGGCCCGTTTCATTCACCGAATAGGGCGGGAAATTGTAATGCAGCATGAAATCTTCGCGGTATTCACCCGCGAGCGCATCAATCACCTGCTCATCCTGGCCGGTGCCGAGTGTTGCCACACAAAGCGCCTGGGTTTCACCGCGGGTGAACAGCGCCGAGCCATGCGCGCGCGGCAGCACGCCAACTTCTGCCATGATGGGGCGGACGGTGCGTGTATCACGCCCGTCAATGCGCTTGCCGGTGTCGAGGATGTTGTTGCGGACCACATCCGCTTCCAATTCCTTGAGCAAGCCCTTCGCCAGGTTCACATCCGCACCTTCGGCTTCAAGGGCGGCGATCACCTTCTTTTTCACCACGCCCACCTTATCCTGGCGGACCAGCTTTTGTATTTCCGTATAGGCAACGGCCATATCGGCGCGGCCCAATTCGGCGATGCGCTTCTTGAGCGCCACTTCAGCTTCCGAGGGTTCCGGCAGCGGCCAGGGTTCCTTGGAGGCAACTTCCGCCAATTCAATGATCGCCTGGATCACCGGCTGGAAGGAAGCATGGCCGAAGGTGACGGCGCCGAGCATGACTTCTTCCGTCAATTCGCTCGCTTCCGATTCCACCATCAACACGCCTTCGGCAGTGCCGGCCAGCACCAGATCCAGCACGCTTTCCTTGCGCTGATCAGCAGTCGGGTTCAGCACATAGGCGCCGTTGATATAGCCAACGCGCGCCGCGCCGACCGGGCCAAAGAAGGGAATGCCGGAAAGCGTCAGCGCGGCGGAGCAACCCACCAGGGCGACGATATCGGGATCATTTTCCAGATCATGCGACAGGACGGTAGCAACCACCTGGACTTCATTGCGGAAGCCTTCAGGGAAAAGCGGGCGGATCGGGCGGTCAATCAGGCGCGATGTCAGGGTTTCGAATTCGGAAGGCCGGCCTTCACGCTTGAAGAAGCCGCCCGGGATCTTGCCGGCGGCGAAGGTCTTTTCCTGGTAATGCACGGTGAGCGGGAAGAAATCCTGCCCCGGCTTCGCGGAACGCGCACCGACAGCGGTGCAAAGCACAATCGTGTCACCCAAACGCGCCATCACTGCACCATCGGCCTGGCGGGCGATCTTGCCGCTTTCCAGAACCAGGGTCTTGCCGCCCCAGGCGATTTCCTTGCGGAAGTAATTTTCGAACATCGTCATCCTCTCGGGCGCTGGCCCATGCCAGCGCGAACCACGCTGAGCCCCCTTTGGGCGACAGCGCGGCAGAAGGGGCCTGGTGGCCCCGGAATGCGACGCGAAGGGTAAAGACAGGAAAGCGCCGAGGATACTCGGTGGCGGGGCCGTTTTATCGGCGTCTCGGGCGGCATGGGGTGGGCCCATCGCGGATAGGCGCGACGGGAAGGCCGCCCATGTGGCCGGAAACGCCGCGGTGGTCCCTATCCGAAGCCACGACTTGAAGAACTGTCCTAACCCGCAGCGTGCGCGGCGGTTGGCGCCCCGGCTTCCGGCCGGGCAGCACCAGGGGCGCATATGGCGCGGATTACGGAAAAATACCACAGGAAACTTGCGGGGGCCGGGCGAAAGCCCGCGAATGTTACGAATTTCGCCGCAATCCTGGGCCATAAGGGTGCCTGACCCGCCTTGGGGTGCATATTGAGGAGAAGCCGATGCGATCCTTGTTCGGGGCCATAATGGCCTTTACGCTCAGCCTGCCCGCTTTGGCACAGGAAGCGCCGCGGCTTTTCCCAAACCGCGATGTCGCCGTGACCTATCGGGTTTCGGGCGCCGGCCCCATGCAGGAAGTGACCATGGCCTGGGCGGCGGCGCCGCGCCTGATGCGCGTGGAACTGCCGGGCATGGGCTACACCATTGCCGATTTCGCCGGGCAGAAGGGTTTCATGGTCATGCAAATACCCCAGCCCATGGTGATGGATATCCCCATGGCCCAGGCGGCGAGCCATGTGCGCGCGCTCGAATCCGCGCGCTTCACCAAGCTTGGGGCGGATCGCGTGGCAGGTGTTGCCTGCACGAATTGGCGCCATGAGGGGCCGCAGGGTTCCGGCACCGGTTGCTTCACCGATGATGGGGTGATGTTGCGTTCCCAAGGCAGCGCCCCGGGTGTGCAGGGCGCGCTTGAGGCTTTGCGCGTGACCTATGGCCCGCAGGATATTGCGCGCTTCCAGCGCCCGGCGGGGGTGCCTTCGATGCAGATGCCTGGGGGAATGCTGCCGGGTATGCCGCCAGCCCGCAAAAATTAAGGGCGCCGAACAGCAAAAAAGGGGGCCGAGACCCCCTTTTTTCCATTGGCGGTAACCGCCAGACGGAAAAGCTTACCGACGCAGCCCAAGCCGGCCAATCAGCGTCTCATAGCGCTTCTGGTCCGTCTTTTTCACGTAATCCAGCAAGCCACGGCGCTGACCCACCAGCACGAGCAAGCCGCGCCGGGAATGGAAATCCTTGGCATGGGTCTTCAGATGCTCGGTCAGGTTGACAATGCGCTCAGAAAGCAGGGCTACCTGCACTTCCGGGCTGCCAGTATCGCCCGGCTTGATGGCGTATTCGGAAATAAGCGTCGTGCGACGCTCCGCGGTGATCGACATCGGATTTCTCCTCTCGTCCGGGCATGGCCCGGCAATGGTTCAAGAATCGCCCTGACCCAACCACCGCTCTGGCTTCAACAAGCCTTCTTCCAAGCGGGCCAGACCCATCAGGCGCCCCCCCACCATCGCTCTGGCCAGGCCCCCATCGAGGTTGGCCTCACGCGGTACGCGGCCCATGACATCAACCAGCGGGATATGCTGGCCGAATGAGAGCCGCGCGGCTTCCGCTTCGGTGAGGGCCAGCGCCGGGATGTCGGCCAGCGCGGTCGTCACCGGCAACAGAAGCGCCGGGGAAGGGGGGGGCGTATCGCCGGAAACGGCGATCTTGTCCAGGGCCACGGCATCTTTTTCGTGAAATGGGCCCACGCGCATGCGGCGCAGCGCCGTGATATGCCCAACCGTGCCGCAGGCAAGCGCGATGTCTCGCGCCAGGCTACGCATATAAACGCCCTTGCCGGATTCAACGAAGAACACGGCGGTATCGGCATCGGGCCGCTCAATCAGTTCAAACCGATCAACCCTGGCCGGGCGCGGCGCCAATTCCGGAATCTCGCCCGCGCGCGCCAGATCATAGGCACGTTCGCCCGCCACCTTGATGGCCGAGAATATCGGCGGCACCTGCATGATATCGCCGATGAATTGCGGCAGCGCGGCTTGGATGGTGGCGTCATCGGGCCGCGCATCTGATGTCGCGATCACCTTGCCATCGGCATCATCAGAATCCCGCGCTTCGCCGAATGTCAGCGTGAAGCGATAGGTCTTCGTGCCATCCATCACATAAGGCACGGTCTTCGTCGCGGCACCAAAGGCAATTGGCAGCACGCCCGTGGCCAGCGGATCAAGCGTGCCGCCATGGCCGCATTTCTGCGCATTGAAGCCGCGCTTGCACAGCGTGACCACATCGGTCGAACCCACACCCGTTGGCTTGTCAATGATCAGCCAACCATCCAGCGCAAGACCTTTCGGCTTCTTGTGCTGGCGGTGTTTGCCGCGCGGTGGGCCAGGGCGCTTTTCGCGAGCCTCGCTCATGCCTTGTCATCCTCATCGGGCTTGGCTTGCAGGTCGCGCTGCACTTCCGGCCGGCGCATCACTTCATCAATATGCATGGCGTAATCAAGCGCAGTATCAGGCTGGAAATGCAGATTGGGCGCGAATTTCAGCCGCACGGCATGAGAAACCTCGCGGCGCAGAAAAGAACTCACGCGCCTGAGGCCGCCCAATTCTTCCTTGGTCACTTCCCGCCCGAGTGCGGCGACAAAGGCTGTCATATGCTTCAAATCCGGTGAGGCGCGCACTTCCGTGACCGTCAGATGCACGCCCTGTAAAGCGGGATCGCGGAATTCCTCACGCGCAAAGGTGGCGGAAAGCGCATGGCGCACTTCTTCCGCCACGCGCAATTGCCGCTGGGAAGGGCCTTCCGCCCGGCCTTGATGCTGATGCTTGCTCATGAACAATTTCCCTGCCTGGGTCTTGCGATCCAGGCTTGCCAAAAAGGCGGGACGGCTTTGGGCTTCTTCAGCCCGCTACCGTCTCCGTCTCATAGCATTCGATCTGATCGCCAATGCGGATATCATCGTAATTGGCAAAGGACATGCCGCATTCCAGGCCATTGCCCACTTCGCGCACATCATCCTTGAAGCGCCGCAGCGTGGACAATTCGCCCTGATGGATCACGACGCCATCGCGCAGCAACCGCACCCCGGCACCGCGCTTGACCTGGCCTTCCGTGATACGGCAGCCGGCAACCTTGCCGATGCGCTTGACTTCGAAGACCTGCAAAATCTGCGCATAGCCCAGGAATTTTTCGCGCTGTACCGGCGCCAGCTTGCCCTTGACCAGCTTTTCAATGTCATCGGCGACTTCATAGATGATGGAGTAATAGCGAATCTCCACCCCTTCGCGGGTTGCCAGATCACGCGCCTGTGACGTAGCGCGCACATTGAAGGCAACGATCACCGCATCCGATGCCTTGGCAAGCTGGATATCAGATTCCGTAATCTGGCCCACGGCGCTATGCAGCACGCGCACGCGCACTTCTTCATTGCCAAGCTTGCCGAGCGTGACACCAATGGCTTCCGAGCTACCCTGCACATCGGCCTTCACCACAACGGCCACTTCCTTCTGCTCACCCGCCTGGATGCGGGCCAGCATATCGGTCAGGCTGCCGCGACCGGCACCTGCGGTGGCGGTCGCCTTGTCACGCAGCTTGCGCTGACGGAATTCGGAAATTTCCCGCGCGCGGGCTTCGTTTTCAACGGCAATGAAATTCTCGCCCGCCGTCGGCACGCCGGAAAGGCCCAGGATTTCGACCGGCAAGGAAGGCCCGGCATCCTTCAGCGGTCGGCCCTTATCATCCAACATGGCGCGCACGCGGCCCCATTCGGCGCCGGCCACCACAATGTCACCCTGCTTTAGCGTACCCTTCTGCACCAGCACTGTCGCCACAGGACCACGCCCGCGGTCGAGCTTGCTTTCAATGACGGTGCCTTCCGCAGCACGGTCCGGATTGGCGCGCAGATCCAGGATTTCCGCTTGTAGCGAAATCGCTTCCAGCAGCTTGTCCAGGTTGATCCTTTGGGTCGCCGAAACCTCGATTTCCTGGGTTTCGCCGCCCAGGCTTTCCACCACGATTTCGTGTTGCAGCAATTCCTGCTTCACGCGTTCGGGCTTCACGCCAGGCTTATCAATCTTATTGACCGCGACAATCAAAGGCACCTTGGCCGCGCGCGCATGCCGGATGGCTTCCACCGTTTGCGGCATGACGCCATCATCAGCCGCCACAACCAGCACCACCATATCGGTCACCGATGCACCACGCGCGCGCATGGCGGTGAAGGCTTCATGGCCAGGCGTATCAATGAAGGTAACGCGATCACCTGCCGGCACCGTGATCTGATAGGCGCCGATATGCTGGGTGATACCACCCGCTTCATGCGCGACAACATCGGTCTTGCGCAGCGCATCCAAAAGGCTGGTTTTGCCGTGATCGACATGTCCCATGATGGTGACCACGGGCGGACGCGGCAGCAATTCCGTATCCGCATCCTCAGCACCTTCAAGGCCCATTTCGACATCAGCTTCGCTGACGCGCTTCACCCGATGGCCGAATTCCTGCACGACCAATTCGGCCGTATCGGCATCAATGCTTTGCGTCAGCGTTGCCATGACGCCCATGCGGAAGAGGCTTTTCACCACATCCCCACCACGGGCAGCCATACGATTGGCCAATTCCTGCACGGTGATGCTTTCCGGTACCACCACATCACGCACCACGCGTTCGGTACCGGAACGCAGCCGCGCCAATTCCTGCTGGCGCCGTTCACGTTCACGCGCACGCCGGACAGAGGCGATGGAACGCGTACGTTCATCCTCACCTTCCAGCGCTGCCGCCACATCAATGCGGCCTTCGCGGCGCCGATCTGCCCCGGCTGGGGGTTTCTTCACGGGCGCAGGCGCCAAGCGCTTGGCGGGTCCTGCCGCCGCTCCGGGGCGTCGCATGGCTGGGCGGCGTGGCCCATCCTCGTCCTCATCGGATGGCGCACGCGCCTTGAGCGTCAGCTTCACCGGTGGCTCTGAAGGCGTGGTTGGCCTGCGCGCGGGCGCACCAGCCGGCGCGCGCCCAGGAGCTGCGGAGGGTGCCGCGGCGGCTTGCGCTGCGGGGGCGGGGCGGCGGGCCGCTTCTACCGCAGCGCGGGCTTCTTCCTCAGCCCGGCGGGCCGCTTCTTCCTTGGCGCGGGCTTCTTCTTCCACACGGCGCGCGGCTTCTTCGGCAGCCGAACGCACCATCAGCGCCTGGCGCTCACGATCTTCGCGTTGGCGTTGCGCTTCCACGCGACGGTTTTCTTCCAGCACGCGCTGGCGGGTGGCGAGTTCTGACTGGGTCAGAGGGCGACCCGTGCTGGCGGTGCGGCCTGCTTGGCCACCCGCGCCTTGGCGGCCTGCGCCCCCTGCGCCAGGACGCCCTGATGCGACGCCGGGCCGGGCAGAGGGGGGTGGCGCCATCGCCACGCGGGTTGCACTTGGTGCAGGGGCTGGTGCGGGCGCCGGGGCTGCCGGCGCAGGTGTCGCTACTACTGCCACTGGTTCAAGGGCAGGCGCAGGCGGCGGATCAGCGGGCGCTGCCACGGCTGGGTTTGGCTCAGGCGCAGCGAAGGTTGCCGGCGGAGGCGCGGGCGCCAAAGGCGCCTCGGCCACTGGTGCAGGCGGCGGGGGTGGCGCCGCGGCGGGTGCTGGCGCTGGTGCGGGGGCTGCGGCTGCGGCGGGTGCGGGCGCGGCGGGTGCCGGGCCAAGTGCGCGTGCGGCGGGCACACCAATGCCAGGCCGCACCGGGCTTGGCGGTGCTGCGCGCTTTTTGACGACCTCGACCTGTACGGTCTTAGATCGGCCATGGCTGAAGGATTGGCGGACGCTACCCGCATCCACCGTCTTGCCAAGCTCGAGGCGTCCGCCGGGCCGAAGGCTCAGCCTGCTTTTACCCGCGTCCTGCTCGTTCTGGTCACTCATTCGCCGCTTTGAACCCGATCATCTGATACACATTGAGCCGCCGCATAACCCGGCCAGCCTTAGGATTTAGACACTTCTGACGGGGAAAGGCCAGAAAGCCTACCCGCCTCAGACCGGATGGCTTCCGCCAAACGGCCCGGCGCGACCGCCACATGAACAATGTGGTCACGCCCAAAAACCCGCCCCAATTCAGCGGCGGAAAGCGGCGCAATCGCCGCCATGCCACCGCCAGAGAGGCGTTCTCGCTCTGCCGGGCTGCCATCCTTGGCCTGCACCAGCAAGGCAATTCGATCCGCGGCGCGCCATTCCCGCACCGCCTGCCAGCCCGCCACCGCCTGACCCGCCCGGCGCGCGAGCCCCAGCAGATCGGCAATCCTGGTGCGGAGGCCCTGTTGCAGCAACGCCGGAAGACCGGGCGGAACAACCACGGGGCCGCGCGCTGCGCGCGTAAAGGCCCCACGGCTGATGGCGCCTTCTAGCACATCGCCCCGCGCGCTCAACCACATTCCCCGCCCCGGCAGCTTTTCAGCAAGATCGGGCAGGATTTCGCGCCCCGGCCCCAGCACAAAACGGATCATCTCCGCCTTGGGCAGGCTTTCGCGTGTGACGATGCAACGGCGAAGTGGGCCCTTTTCGGGCTCATCTTCCTCCGGCAGGGCGGTGGCTTCGCTCAGGGCCGTGCCTCATGCCTCATCGCCGAGCCAGCCGGCACGACGACGAGCTTCCATGACAATGGCATTGGCCGTTTCCTCATCCACCGCTTCGGCGCCAAGGATTTCCACCAATTCATCCCCGGCGAGATCAGCCAGATCTTCCAGCGACTTCACGCCCTTTTCACCAAGCGTCACCATCATCGCCGGCGTGAAGCCACCCACATCAATCAGCACATCATCCACGCCAAGATCGCGGCGCTTTTCATCCATTTCAGCATCGCGTTTTTCGATGAAGGCTTCAGCGCGGCGCTTCAATTCGGCAGCGACACTTTCATCAAAGCCTTCGATTTCGGCCAATTCCTCATCCGGGGCCTGCACAATGTCTTCGATGGAACCGAAGCCTTCCTGCACCAGAAGCCCCGCAATCACATCATCCACATCAAGCGCTTCCACAAACAACCCAGTGCGGCGGCGGAATTCTTCCTGGCGGCGTTCGCTTTCCTCGGCTTCCGTCAGGATATCTACATCATAGCGCGTGAGCTGCGACGCAAGCCGCACATTCTGCCCGCGACGCCCGATGGCGAGGCTCAGTTGATCATCGGGCACCACCACTTCCACGCGGCGGCCTTCATCATCCAACACCACCTTGCTGACTTCCGCAGGGGCGAGTGCGTTCACAATGAAGGTGGCCTGGTCCTGCGACCAGGGAATGATATCAATCTTTTCGCCCTGCAATTCAGCGACCACCGCCTGCACGCGCGACCCGCGCATACCAACGCAGGCGCCGACGGGATCAATCGAACTGTCGCGGCTGATCACTGCCATCTTGGCGCGGCTGCCGGGATCACGCGCAACGGCCTTGATTTCGATGATGCCATCATAAATTTCTGGCACTTCCTGCGCGAAAAGCTTCGCGAGAAACCCCGGATGCGTGCGGGAGAGGAAAATCTGCGGCCCGCGCGGTTCTTCGCGCACATCATAGATGTAGGCGCGCACGCGATCACCATTACGGAAGGCTTCGCGGGGGATGGTTTCATCGCGCCGCAGCAGCGCTTCGGCGCGGCCCAGTTCCACCATCAGGTTACCATATTCGGTGCGCTTGACCGTGCCATTGATGATTTCGCCAACGCGGTCCTTGTATTCTTCGAATTGCTTGCGGCGTTCCACTTCGCGCACGCGCTGGACAATCACCTGCTTGGCGGTTTGTGCGGCGATGCGGCCGAAATCAATCGGCGGCAGCGGGTCCACAATGAATTCGCCAAGCTGAATGCCGGGCTTGATCTTTTGCGCGATCCGCAGCGGAATTTGCGTGGCTTCGTTTTCAACCGGTTCGGCTTCCACCACTTCGGTGAAGCGTTCCAGCTTCACGCGGCCATCCTTGCGGTCAATGGTGGCGCGAATATCCTTCTCAAGCCCGTATTTGGCGCGGCCAGCCTTCTGGATCGCCTGTTCCATGGCTTCCAGCACTTCCTCACGCTCGATCATTTTTTCACGCGCGACGGCATCTGCCACTTGCAGCAATTCCGGACGGGCAATGGCGATGTCAATGGCCATGGCGCATTCTCCTGTTAATGGGTCATCGTTGTTGGGCCAGCGGCTTTCGCCGTCGCCGCGATCAATTCATCGGTCAGCACCAGCTTGGCGCGGCGGATATTGCCCCGCGGCAGCGCCAATTCAGTACCATCATCCAGCTTGAGCCGCGCTTCCTGGTCATCAGCGCCAAGCGCAATACCGCGAAAACGCTTGCGGCCATCAAACGGGATGGAAAGCTCCACCGTCGCCACATGGCCGGCGAAGCGGTTCCAATCCTTGGTCCGCGTCAGCGGGCGATCAATCCCGGCGGAGGAGACTTCAAGCATCCATTCGCCGCGGATTGGGTCCGCAACATCCAGCACCGCGCCCGCGGCGTGGCTGATGGCCTCACAATCTTCCACGGTGAAGGGCGCTTCATCAGCGCGGTCCGCCATGATCTGCACCACGGGGCGTTCCTTGCCGGAAACCTGTACGCGCACAAGCTCATAGCCAAGCTGCGTCAGGCTGGGCAGGATCGCTTCCGCGATGCGGGCTTCAAGCCCTTCGTGATGAGGCAGATCAGGCTGCAAAAACAAAAAAGGCGGCCTTTTTCAAGGCCACCCCCCGTAATCTCGGATGGTGTGAATGCGAGCTTGTTAGCCCCCAGACCGCCAAAAGGCAAGAGCTGAACAGATTTTGTGGAAAATACTGGACCTGGAGACGAAAATTGTTTAGTGTTGAACTAGATGCCGGATGTAACCAACGCCCGCCCAATCCGCCGCCGCGCGCTGGCTGGTGCGGTGCTGCCCCTGATTGGCCTTGCGCCCTTGCCGGCGCGGGCGGCTCGGGTGTTTCGCTTCGACCAGAGGCAGGGCAGGCTGGAATTCATCGCGCGGCATTTGCAGGTGCTGACCTCGACCGGACAGTTTTCGCGCTTCGACTGTGAATTGATACTGGATCCCCAAAGGCCGGAGACAGCGCGCGTCGCGGTGCAGGTGGAAACCGCTTCAATCACGCATGCCTATCCGGGCGCGGCGGATTTGCTGCGCTCACCGGCCTATTTTTATGCGGAACGCTGGCCGCTGGCGCAGTTTTCTGGCCGCGCCGCACCCGGCGGGCGGATCGAGGCCTTCGATCTGGCCGGGCCTTTGGAAATGCGCGGCGTGACCCAGCCCTTTACCCTTCAGGCGAAGCTAGCGCGGCGGCGGCGTGATGCTGAGACGGGGGCGGAGATTGTAGATTGCACCGCGCGCGGAGAGATCAGCCGCGCGGCTTTTGGCATGGTGTCGGACATGGCGGCCACGGGCGATCGCGTGCAATTGGCGGTATCGGTCAGTCTGGTGATTGGATAAGCAAATGCAGGCGGCGTGGTCGGTGGCGCAACGGCGCCTGCATTGGGCCATGGCCGCGCTAGTTTTTGTGAACTTCCTGCTGGCGCTGGTGATGGTGGCGCTGCCGCTTTCGGCGCTTTTGGCGAAAATCCTGACCTATCAATTGCATAAAAGCCTTGGCCTTTTGCTGATTCCGCTGTGGGTTTGGCGGCTTTGGCTATTGGCGCGGCGTGTTAGGCCGGCACCCATGGCGCTGCCCGCCTGGCAGCAAGGCGCGGCGCGGTTGGGGCAGGTGGTGCTTTATGCGCTGCTGATTGCCGTGCCGGTGCTGGGCTTTTTGAGTGCGGCGGCGGCGCCGATAGGCGTGGAGACCGTGTTCTTTCTGATCCTACCCATTCCGCATCCCTTCGCGCCCGATCAGGCCTTGTATGATGTGTTGCGGCCTTTGCATCAGGGCGCTGCCTGGGGCTTGGTGGTTTTGGCGCTGGGGCATGGGGCGCTGGCGATCCACCATCACCGGCAGGGCTTACCCATTTTGCGGCTGATGTGGCGTGGGCGCTAATCAGTTTCGGCGCCATTCCCAGTAAAGCGGTTGGCGGCCTTCGCGCAAAGCCTTGGCTTCATAGCGCGTGGGGGGCCAGCCGACGGGGCGGGTTTCGGCGAGGCTTTCCAGGATGAAGAGCCTTTGCGCGCCCATGCATTCGCGCACCCATGCCTGATAGGTTGGGTCGTCGGAGGCGATGCGCCAAACCCCGCCCGGCTTCATGGCGCGCGCCACCATGGGCAGCAATTCTGGATGCACAAAGCGCCTCTTGGCATGCCGCGCCTTGGGCCAGGGGTCGGGGAACATCAGGAACAGCCGATCCAGCGCCCCTTCTGGCAAGGCGCGCAGCAAATGCCGTGCATCCTGCGGCCAAAGCCTGAGATTGCGCGGCAGAGAGGCTTTGGCTTCGGCCCCGTCCGGCACCAGCCGCGTCAGCAAGGCGCAAAGCCCGTTTTCGAATACTTCCGAGGCAATATAGGCAACCTCAGGATGCGCCGTGATTTGATCGAGCGAATGTTCGCCCCCGCCAAAACCCACTTCCAGCCAAAGCGGCAAATCGCCCATGCCGAAGGCGCCGCGCGGATCAGCCGCTTGGGCTGGGGTTAGTCGCAGCCTCGGCAGGGTTTCTTCCAGCAGGCGCTGCTGACGCGGACGCAAGGGGTGCCCTCGGCGCCGACCATAAAGCCGGTCCGGCACACCATCAGCCAGCGGGGGGCGATCAGCGGTCATCATTTCCTGCAAAGCGGCTTGCCCCCCCAGGAAACGGCGAGGCGTTCAAAATTCTCGAATGCTACCGGGTTGCCACGATCACCCGGCCTGTCCACACCGCGCGCTCGGTTAACCAAGATCTCAGCTTCATTCCAGTCACGGACAAGGTTTGGCCCCATCCAATCCCGATAGAAGTCCAAATCCAGCAAACCCTGCTTTCCCGCTATCGCCACCAACTCATAATGGTTCAAGAAATCCTGACATTTACTGCGCAGGGCGTCGCAAGTTGGATCCCGATTATTTGGATTTGCAATCTGCTCTCGCTCTGCGCGGGATGCACGACGAAAGGTCAGATAAGCCGTGTAACGGTCCTGATAATACTCTTTTGATTCAGAGCCTTCGATGAGATCAAGGGTGGCTTTTTTTCGGGCTAGATCGCGAGTCTGCACCAAGGAAAAATAGCCAACGACGGCCGCAATGAACGCGATACAGGCCGTCAGAAAGGGCGCGGCAGTCGTTCCAAAGACATAACCACAGGCAGCGACCACAAGAACTGCGAAAAGGGCCACACGCAGCACTGTCCGCGCCGAGAAGACCGACATTGGCTTCGCTCGGAGATCAGTCTTTATGACCACTCATTATGGGCATGCGTCGGACTCCTTCACCTTCTGGGTTGTCAGGTAGGCTAAGCGGCCCGGAAAGTCAAGATTTTCCGGGCCATTGTCGCATCTCAACGCCCGAAAGCGCGCCGCAACTCATCCGCCAGATCGGTCATTTCCCAGGTGAAGGTGCCCTTCGCCGCATCCGGCACGCGGCCGAAATGGCCATAGGCGCTGGTCGGCACATAGATCGGGCGGTTCAGCTTCAGATGCTCACGAATGCCACGCGGGGAGAGATTGACCATGCCGTCAATCACCTTCGCAAGCTTCGCCTCATCCACATCCTTGCCGGTGCCATGCAGGTCAAAATAGACCGAAAGTGGCTTGGAAACACCGATCGCGTAGCTGACCTGGATGGTGCATTTATCGGCCAGGCCAGACGCCACCACATTCTTCGCCACATAGCGCGCGGCATAGGCAGCGGAACGGTCCACCTTGGTGGGATCCTTGCCGGAGAATGCACCACCGCCGTGCGGGGCCGCACCGCCGTAAGTATCCACAATGATCTTGCGCCCGGTCAGGCCGCAATCGCCATCGGGGCCGCCGATCACGAATTTGCCCGTGGGGTTCACATAAAATTCGCTATCCGGGCACATCCAGCCCTTGGGCAGCACGGATTCTACAATTGGGCGCAGCATACGCTTGATTTCGGCCTGCTCAAGCGCTTCTTCATGCTGGGTCGAGACCACCACGGAAGTCGCACCCACCGGCTTGCCATCCACATAGCGCAAGGTCACCTGGCTTTTCGCATCCGGCAGCAGCCCGGCTACGGAATTGTCCTTGGCGCGGCGGAGCGTGCTGACATGGCGCAGGATTTCATGCGCATAATACAGCGGCGCCGGCATCAGCTCCGGCGTTTCGCGGCAGGCATAGCCAAACATGATGCCCTGGTCGCCCGCGCCTTCATCCTTATTGCCGGCGGCGTCCACGCCCTGGGCGATATGCGCCGATTGGGCATGCAGATGGCATTCAATATCGGCATGCTGCCAATGAAAGCCTTCCTGCTCATACCCAATGTCATGGATCGCGAGCCGCGCCAGATGAATCAGATATTCCGGGGTGATTTCCGCGGGGCCGCGCACTTCGCCCGCCAGCACCACGCGGTTCGTGGTTACCAGCGTTTCGCAAGCGACGCGGGCATAGGGATCGGCGGTCAGGAATGCGTCCAGCACCGTATCGGAAATGCGGTCTGCCACCTTGTCAGGATGGCCTTCGGAAACGGATTCCGAAGTGAAAAGATATTCGCCCTTATCGCGCATGGCGTGGTTCGGCCTCTTGTCGCGGGATTCGCCGGTTTAGCCCGACGATGCTCTGCCCCGGATTGCCCTGGGCGGAGCGCGTATTGCAGGGGGGGGTAGCGGGGTCAAGCCAGGGCAGGCCACCCGCCCCCCATTATTTTCAGCCCGGTGGCAGGACCCGCGCGGCGCGATAGCCCTCAATCTGCTCAGCAAACATCGCCCAACTATCCTTGAAGCCGGTGAAGCCCGCCTGGCGGGCCGCCGTCATGGAAGCCAACACATCATAATCCATATTCAGCGCGAAATCGGCGAATTCCCAGCTTGCCACTTGTTCAATCGGCAAAATAAGGCCGTGGCGGGCGCGAATCTTCTCCCAGACCGGGGCCTTATCGGCCATCCAGCGCGCCATGGACATGGTCCGCACCCGGCCCGGCACCACGCCGAAAAGCCCGGCCAGATGGGGCCACATATCGCACCAGCGGAAGGCATCGCCATTCGTGACATTAAAGGCACGATTGGCGGCGCGGGGTTCGCCCAGCATCCAAAGAATCGCCTCAGCCAGCAATTTGGCGTCCGAGACCTCATGCAGCGCCGTGAAGGCGCCGGGCTTGCCGGGGAAATCGAAAGGCACGGAGAGTTCGCGGCAGATGGCGGCATAGGCGCCAAGGGTCGAGACCATGTTGCGCGCCCGCCCCGGCGCCACATCCAAAACGAAATTGGGCCGGCTGGCGGACCAGGACCAGGCTTTGCCGCGCTGGCGTTCGGCCACTATATCCTGCTGATCATAATAGAAATTGGGCGGCAAATGGCGCGGATCATCTTCCCGCGCCGGGGTGCGGAAGGGGCCGATATGCAGCCCATACCATTTGCCGCCATGGATCATGTGCAGATGCGTGAAGCGCGGCAGGGAGGCTTCGGCAGCATCAAGCAAATTCCGCAGCATGGTGACATTGCCCGCCAGATCCTCAACGCCAGTTTCGCCATGCGGCGCGCGGGACGCATAGACAATATGCGTAATCTCAGGCCGTGCCGCGATGGCGCGCGTGAGCGCTGGCCCATTCCAAAGATCAGCAGTGATCCAGGGAATCCCCATGCCAGGGTCG
Source organism: Roseomonas sp. (assembly GCA_020249265.1). Taxonomy (GTDB): domain Bacteria; phylum Pseudomonadota; class Alphaproteobacteria; order Acetobacterales; family Acetobacteraceae; genus Neoroseomonas. The sequence continues at coordinate 163,934 of JADCGA010000004.1, read as the reverse complement.
CGCCTGGTCAGGCCAATCGGCGTAGCGGCAGGATCGCTTTGCGCTGCTTCCACCACGCGACTTGCGGCAGCGCCGCTGGCGCCGACAATCAGGGTGACACGGGTATTGGCCATGATAATTTCCTCCGGATCGGATGAACCCATGGGCGCGGCTGTGATGCAAGCCATCCTGCATTCTTGACCTGCGGGGGCATCGCGCCCTATGAGTCAATCATCGGTTGTAAAACTGATCCTCGCGATTTGTCCGGTCTGCTTGCGGCGAGGTCTCGAAAGGGCGCGGATGGCGACATTCGCGAAAACAAGCGCGCTAAAGGGCCGTGGGGCGAAATGCCCCCACCCCGTAGGGGGCCGGACGCCACGCGTTTATCAAGGTGTCAGCCCATGCCGAAGAAAGAAACCCCCGCCCGCCCCTCTCGTCCTGCGACGCAGCCTGCCGGCGCGCAAATGATGGGCCACAACAGCGACCCCGTCCGCGCCCTTCGCCCCGCGACGCAGCTTGTTCGTGGTGGGCTGATGCGGTCGAATTTCGATGAGCTGTCGGAAGCGATGTATCTGACCTCGGGCTTTGTCTATGACAGCGCAGCCCAGGCGGAAGCGACTTTTGCCGGCACGGAAGTGCATTACCAATATTCGCGCTTCGGCAACCCGACCGTCAGCATGCTGGAAGGCCGCTTGGCCGCCTTGGAAGGGGCGGAAGCCTGCCGCGCGACGGCAACCGGCATGGCGGCGGTGCATGCTTCCATGCTGTCCCATTTGAAGGCGGGTGATCGCGTGGTGGCATCCCGCGCGCTGTTTGGTTCCTGCCATTGGATCGTCTCAACCCTGCTGCCGCGCTATGGCATTGCCACTGAATTCGTGGATGGCAGCGATCTGGCGCAATGGCGCGCCGCGCTTTCGCGCCCGGCGACCATGGTGTTGCTGGAAACGCCTTCCAACCCCATGCTGGAAATCGTGGACCTCCGCGCCGTGTGCGACCTGGCGCATCAGGCCGGCGCGCTAGTGGTGGTGGATAATGTCTTCGCGACCCCCCTGCTGCAAAAGCCCATGGATTTCGGCGCGGATATCGTTGTCTATTCCGCCACCAAACATTTTGATGGTCAGGGCCGCGTGCTGGGCGGCTGTGTGATGGGTTCGAAGAAATGGGTGGATGAGGTGCTGCAACCCTTCATCCGCAATACCGGCCCTTCCATCAGCGCCTTCAATGCCTGGGTTATCCTGAAGGGCCTTGAAACCCTTCATCTGCGCGTACCCGCCATGTGCCGCAGCGCTTCCGCCATTGCCGATATGCTGGCGGAACGGGCTGAGGTTGCGCGCGTGCTCTATCCCTTCCGTGCGGATCATCCGCAGCAGAAGCTTGCCATGGCGCAAATGTCTGCCGGCGGCACCTTGGTGAGTTTTGACATCAAGGGCGGCAAGGAAGCCTGCTTCCGCTTCATGGATGCGCTGAAGCTGATTGATATCGCCAATAATTTGGGCGATGCGAAATCCATGGCGACCCACCCGGCCACCACCACGCATATGCGTGTGGGTGCCGAAGAACGCGCCAAGCTTGGCATTACCGATGGCACGGTGCGGCTTTCCGTGGGGCTTGAGGATGTGGCCGACCTGATTGACGATCTGTCCGAAGCCTTGGATGATGCCGCTGCATAAGGGCCATCACACAAAAAACTTTACAAAAGGCCCGAGTGCTGTGCTGAATTGGCTTCGAGGAAGGCTAAAATGACCAAAGCTGATTCATTCATCGCGACGACGCGGGGGATAAGGGTGGCCGTGCGCGCCTTTTATCTGGCTGAACAATCCATGCCTGAGAACGCTCAATTCGTTTGGGCCTATCAGGTGGAAATCGCCAATCTGGGGCGGGAGACTGTGCAGTTGATCCGCCGCACTTGGCAGATCACGGATGGCACCGGGCGCACACAACAGGTGCAGGGTGCCGGCGTGGTCGGTGAACAGCCCATCCTGGAACCGGGGGGACGGTTTGAATATACCTCCGGCACGCCACTCGGCACGCCATCAGGCTTCATGCGCGGCGCCTATCTCATGGTGGTGCGCGACACCGGCGAAGCGTTTGATGTCACCATCCCGGATTTCAGCCTGGACAGCCCGCATTTGCCTTCGGCGCGGTTGCATTAAGGCGTTTTGAGAGGGCGGAACCCCTCAATTCTCCTTGTAGCGATACCCAATGCCATAAAGCGTTTCGATCTGGTCGAAATCCCCGTCCGTGTAGCGGAACTTCTTGCGGATGCGCTTCACATGGCTGTCAATCGTGCGGTCATCCACATAGATATTCTCGCCATAGGCAGCATCAATCAACTGGTCGCGGTTCTTCACCATGCCGGGGCGCAGCGCGAGTGCCTTCACCAGCAAAAACTCCGTGACGGTCAATTGCACCTGTTTGCCCTTCCACAGGCAGGTGTGCTTCGTCTCATCCAGCATCAGATCACCGCGCGCCAGCACGCCACCGGGGGGCGCACCTGAACCTTCCGCCCGCGCACCCTCATTCCGCCGCAGCAGGGCGCGGATGCGTTCCAGCAACAAGCGCTGCGAAAAGGGCTTGGTGATGTAGTCATCGGCGCCGAGGCGCAGCCCCATCAGCTCATCCACTTCCTCATCCTTGGAGGTAAGGAAGACCACCGGCATATTGCTGCGCTGGCGGAGCCGCTGGAGCAATTCCATGCCATCCATGCGCGGCATTTTGATATCCAGCACCGCCAGATCGGCCGGCTTGGCGAGCAGGCCCTGTAGCGCGCTTTCCCCATCCGTATAGGTGCGCACCTGATAGCCTTCCTGTTCCAAAGTCATGGACACGGAAGTGAGGATATTGCGGTCATCATCCACAAGGGCGATGGTTTGCGGCATTGCTGTGCACCTCTGACGCGGCGGAGACAATCTTTTGCCGCGACAGTGATGATAATGCGAGCCAATTGTGGCAATAGAACAGCGATCATTTGCGAAACCGCCTCGCGGCTCCGCAAATGGGCGTAAGCTGCTCTATATATTACATTTTACAGAGCAAGAAACCCGATTTGATGGAATCATCAAATCGAATATTGCTCTGCGCCGGGCCGGAGAAGGGCGATGGAACAGTATGATGCCACATTGGAAGCGCGGCGGCTGATCCGCGCGGGGCGGGCGGCGAGCCTCGCGACCGGCCAGGCCGGCCAGCCCTTCGCCAGCTTGGTCACGCCGGCCAGCGCGCCTGATCTTTCGCCGCTGATGCTGCTATCCTCGCTGTCCGAACACACACGCCATTTGCAGGCCGATCCGCGCTGCGCCCTGCTGATCACCGGCGCGCCGACCGGCCCCAACCCGCAAACCGCCCCGCGCGTGACCGTGACCGGGGTGGCGGAACAAGTGCCGGCGGACCAGGTGGCGGCGCTCAAGGCGCGCTGGCTGGCCGTGCACCCCTATGCCGCGCTTTACGCGGATTTCGGGGATTTCGCGCTCTGGCGCGTGCGGATTGGCGGCGCGCTACTCGTGGGGGGCTTTGCTCGGGCGGTCCGGCTCAAGGCCAGCGCGCTGCTGCCCGATGAAGCCGCCGTTACGGCCGTGGCGGCCGCCGAGGCCGAGATCATCGCCCATGTTAATGAAGACCACCCCGATGCCGTGGCGGCGATTGCCACCGGGCTGTTGGGCGGCGCCCCCGGCCCCTGGCGGTTGGTGACGGTGGACCCCGATGGCTGCGATATCTCGGATGGCGAGGCATCCCGCCGTCTTGCCTTCCCCGCCCCGGTGGGCGATGCGGATGCCGTGCGTATGGCGCTGATTCGCGCAGCGCGGGAGGGGCGGGCGGCCCTGGCCGGGGAAGCCTCTGCCAGTCGCTGACCCTGCCGCAATTCTGCCGCGACCAGCCATGATAGGGATTGCAAGCCGACTGAGCGGCGCTATGGATAGTTGGTTGGAGGGGTGTCCATTAAATGAATAATGCTGCTATTGCCCTGGCGGGTACTGGCGTGACCGGTGTTGAAACCATCCACGCGAATCTCACCCCACCCGCGCTGGTTGCCCATGCGCTGCGCCGTAATGAAGGCCGGCTTTCCGCCGATGGCGCCTTTATTGCCGTGACCGGCACCCATACCGGCCGTTCCGTGCAAGATAAATTCGTGGTGGAAGACCCCGAAACCCGCGCCGATATCTGGTGGGGCAAGGTCAATCAGCCCATGGCGCCGGAACGCTTTTCTGACCTTGCTGCCCGCGTGCGCGGCTGGCTTGGCGCCAAGCCCGAGCTTTTCACGCAGGATCTTTATGCCGGGGCCGATCCCGCGCATCGCGTGCGGGTGCGCTTGGTCACCACCAATGCCTGGCATGCGCTGTTCGCGCGCAATATGTTCATCCGCCCAGCGCCAGCGGAATTGGCGGGCTTCACGCCGGATTTCACCATTCTGCATGCGCCGGAATTCCAGGCGGACCCGGCGCGCGATGGCTGCCGGTCTGAAACCGTGATCGCGCTTTCCTTCGCGGCGAAAACCATTGTGATCGCTGGCACATCCTATGCCGGGGAAATCAAGAAAAGCATTTTCACCGTCATGAATTGGCTGCTGCCGGCGAAGGGCGTGCTGCCCATGCATTGCAGCGCCAATCTTGGCGCCAAGGGCGATGTGGCGCTGTTCTTCGGGCTTTCCGGTACGGGCAAGACCACGCTGTCATCTGATCCGGAACGCAACCTGATCGGCGATGATGAACATGGCTGGTCGGATGGCGGCGTCTTCAACTTCGAAGGCGGCTGCTATGCCAAGGTGATCAAACTCAGCCGCGAAGCCGAACCGCAAATCTGGGATGCGTCGCATCGTTTTGGTGCCGTGCTAGAAAATGTCGTGGCGGATGAAGCGGGCCGGCTTGATCTGGATGATGGCAAGCTCACGGAAAATACCCGTTCCTGCTACCCGCTGCCCTATATTCCGAACATCGTTGAAAGCGGTGCCGCCGGCCTGCCGCGCAATGTGGTGATGCTGACCGCGGATGCCTTCGGCGTTTTGCCGCCGATTGCCAAGCTTTCCCCGGCGCAGGCCATGTATCACTTCCTGTCGGGCTATACCGCGCGGGTTGCGGGCACGGAAAAGGGCATGGGCAAGGAGCCTCAGGCAACTTTCTCCACCTGCTTCGGCGCGCCCTTCCTGCCGCGCCGCCCGGAAGTCTATGGCCGGATGCTGGCGGATTTGATGGCGCGCCATGGCGCGGATTGCTGGCTGGTGAATACCGGCTGGACTGGTGGCAGCTATGGCACCGGCAGCCGCATGCCCATCCACGTGACGCGCGCCTTGCTGCGCGGCGCTTTGGATGGCAGCCTGGCCCGCGTTGAATTCGTGCGCGATCCCTTCTTCGGCCTGATGGTGCCAAAGGCGCTGCCCGGCGTGCCGAGTGAAATGCTCAACCCACGCGATACATGGGCCGATAAGGCCGCTTATGACCGCACGGCGCGGGATTTGGTGGCGCGGTTTGAAGCCAATTTCGCCACCTATGCCGATGCGGTGGGTGAGGATGTGAAGGCAGCGGCCATTCGCGCCGCGGCATGAGCGGCAGCTTTGATTGGCTGAAGCCGGCCTCGGCCGAGGCCGGCAAGCGCAATGTGCTGGGCGGGCCTTTGCTGCCCTGTTCCGTGGCGCCGCTGACCGGGTTTTTTTGAGACGGCTGCTGCAATACCGGGCCTGAGGATATAGGGCTGCATGTGGTATGTGCCGAAGTCAGCGCCGAATTTCTGAACTTCAGCAAGGCGGCGGGGAATGATCTCTCAACGCCGCGCCCCGAATATGGCTTTGTCGGGCTGTCGCCGGGTGATCGTTGGTGTCTTTGTGCCGCGCGTTGGGAAGAAGCGCGCCGCGCCGGCTTCGCCCCGCCCGTGCTGCTGGAAGCCACGCATGAAGCGGCGCTGGAGATTTGCACGCTGGATGATCTGATGGCGCATGCTGTGGATGCCCCGGCGTGACGCCGACGCGCTTCTTTTTGGTGCGCCATGCGCTGGTGGAACCCTCCGCCCGCGCGGTGCTTTATGGCAGCATGGATGTGGCGCTCTGTGACCTCGCCCTTCAGGAAGAAGCGGCTTCCTATCGCTGGCTGGCGCATCGGCTTCCGCATCCGGCGCAGTGGTTTGTGACGAACCTATCCCGCACCCGCGCAACCGCGGCAGCGGTTTTTGCGGCGGGCTATCCCAAGGCGGATTTGGAAGCGGAACCAGATTTCGCCGAACAGCATTTGGGCGATTGGCAGGGCATTCCGCATGAGGCCCTGCCCGCGCTGCTAACGCGCCCCGCGCACCCGTTTTGGCCCCATGCCGGGGAAGAACACCCGCCAGGTGGTGAGAGTTTTCGCGAAGTGCAGGCCCGTGTGGCCGCCGTGCTGGAGCGCCTGGCGACGCTTTTGGAAGGCCAGGATATTGTGATTGTGGCGCATGGCGGTTCGATCCGCGCTGCTTTGTCCCATGCCATGGGGCTTTCGCCTGATCAGGCTTTGGTCTTCAGCATCAAGAATCTGTCCCTGACGCGCATTGAAAAACACGGCCTTGATTGGCGTGTGGCGTCAGTCAATGAGGAGCCCTGGACCCCAGCGCCATCGGGGGTTTGATCGAAGCCTGCAAGAAACCCTTCCCTCGACGCGAAGCATTGGTGTAGAGTCTGGCGAAACAACGGGTTGGGAAATGTTTTTCATGCGCCCTCTCATGCTACTTAGCGCCTTACTCCTTGGCATGCTTGGCTTTTCCGGCGGCGCACGCGCCCAGGCAGAAGAACAGGCTTTGGTGGATCGCGCCACGCTCACGCTGCAGGAAATGATGGGACCGGCGGATAATACCGGCGACGCGCGCGCGTTGCTGCGTAACGCCAAGGGCGTCTTGATCTGCCCCAGGGTCTTCCGTGCCGGCTTTTTCATCGGCGGCGAGTTTGGCGAATGCGTCATGGCCGCGCGTGGTGGTGGCGGTTCCTGGTCCTCCCCCGCCTTCTACAACTTGGTCGGTGGCAGTTTTGGCCTGCAGGCCGGCTTGCAGGATGCGCAGGTGATTTCACTCATCATGACTGAACGCGGGCTGAATGCCGTTCTGGATAGCCAGTTCAAATTCGGTGCCGAGGCTGGGCTTGCTTTTGCGACGCTTGGGCGCAGCATCCAGGGCGCCACAACGGCGGCGGTGGGGGCGGATATTGTCACCATTGGCCGCAGCCGCGGGCTTTTCGCCGGCATTACCTTGGATGGGGCGGCCCTTTCCGCCAATAGCTCGGCTATGCGGGCCTATTTCGGGCGAGAGGCGAGCGCGCGGCAGGTGGTGGTGGCGATGGAGCTGCATAACCCCGGCAGCGATCCGCTACGCGGCGCGCTGATGCGCCTTGGCGCGCCGGGTAGTGGCGGCGGTAGCTCCGCCGCGCCGGCGCCTTCCGGTGGGACCACCTCCGGCAGTGCAGCGACTGGCCGTGTGCAGACGGAAAACCTGGCGCCGCCGCCGGGCAATCGGCGTTGAGGGGCTTTTGCTCACCTCCAACACGGCGTGACTGACAAGACGCCCTTCTGGAAAAGTAAATCCCTGGCCGAGATGTCTCGGGCGGAATGGGAAAGTCTGTGTGATGGTTGCGGGCGCTGCTGCCTGCATAAGCTGCGCGATGAGGAAACCGATGCGCTGGCCTATACGGAAGTCGCGTGTCGGTTGTTGGACCTGCATAGCTGCCGCTGTTCTGATTACGCGGGGCGCAAGAAGCGCGTGCCGGATTGCGTGAAACTCACCCCCAAGAAGCTCGCGGCCATTGATTGGCTGCCGCCGAGTTGCGCGTATCGCATGGTTGCCGAGGGGCGGGATTTGGCCTGGTGGCACCCGCTGGTCTCAGGCGATCCTGAAACCGTGCATCGCGCGGGCGTTTCCGTGCGCGGGCGCGCGATTGATGAACGAAACGCGGGTGCGCTGGAAGACCATGTAGTGCGCTGGCCGGGGATGATGCCACGGAAGGCGAAAGCGCCTGATTGACGCCGCGCGCGCTCTGCGCGACGTAAGGACAAAGCTTCTGATAAGGAAACCCGGATGAAAGACGCGAATTATGGCGGCGTGAATGCTGCCGTGCTGACGGCGATGAAGCCCGATCTGACCCCCGATCTGGATCGCATGGCGGCGCATGCCAAATGGCTGCTGGCCAATGGCTGCACCGGGCTTGGCGTTTTGGGCACGACCGGTGAGGCGAATTCCTTCGGCCTGCATGAACGAAAGGCCATTCTGGAAGGCTTGATCGCCCGCGGCATTCCGGCGGCGCGCATGATGCCAGGCACGGGCTGCGCCAGCCTGATGGATAGTGTGGAACTGACCAAGCATGCGCGCGATGCCGGCTGCCCCGGCGTGCTGATGCTGCCGCCCTTCTACTACAAGGGGCCTTCGGATGATGGTTTGTTCGCCTTCTTTTCGGAAGCGCTGAACCGCATCGGTGATGGGGTGAAGGTTTATTTATATCACTTCCCGCAGCAATCGGCGGTGCCCTTCAGCCTTTCGCTGCTGGAACGCCTGATCAAGGCTTTCCCTGGCACCATCAAGGGTGTGAAGGATTCCTCCGGCGATTACGCCAATATGCAGGCCATGGTGCAGGCCTTCGCCAAGGATGGGTTTGAGGTTTATTCCGGCAGCGATGAATTCCTGCAACGCATCCTGGCTGAAGGCGGCGCGGGCTGCATCACAGCCGCTTCCAATGGCAATTCGCATTGGGGTGGCATTGTCTATGCCAAGCGCACCGGGCCGGAAGCGGATGCGGCGCAGGCCGTGCTGAACGCGACCCGCAAGGCCGCGACATCCGTGCCGCTGATCCCTGGCCTGCGTGAAATCATCGCGCGCAGCACGGGCGATGCCGGCTGGCGTACCATTCGCCCGCCGCATCTGCCGCTGAATGCCGCGCAGGCGGAAGCGGTTTGGGCTGCCTGGGGTGCTGCGGGGGCGCTGCCGCTGCCCGGGCTGGCGCCCGCCAAAGCGGCGGAATAGGCGTATGCGCGAACCGCTGCGCTGCCGTCCCCCGGCGGTGGCCACCATCCAGCTTGATGATGCCAATGTGCGGGTGACGCGCTGGGATTTTGAACCCGGCGCGGAAACCGGCTGGCATCGTCACGGCATGGCTTATGTGGTGGTGCCAGTAACCGATGGCAGCCTTTTGCTGGAATTGCCTGGCGGTGAGACTGCAACGGCCTCATTGACCGCCGGCGTGGCTTATGCGCGCGCCGCCGGTATTGAGCATAATGTGGTAAATGCTGGCACTGCGCCGCTATCCTTCGTGGAAACGGAACTCAAGCACCTGATTGGGTGATTTTCTTGCCGGGCAGCGTCACCATCGCAAGCCCAATAAACACCAAAGCCGCGGCTGGGATCGTCAGCCAGCCCGGCACCTCACCAAAAATCGCAAAACCCCAGATCAACCCGGTGATGGTGACGATATAGCCCACTTGCGATGTCACCACGCCGCCTTGCGTGGCGAGTGAGCGGAAGTAGATCAAATAAGCCAGCGCCAACAGCACACCTTGCGTCATGGTGATCGGTAGCCCCGCTAAATCCACGGCGCGAATCTGCCCGGTTGAGAAAGCAATCACCGCCATCATCAGCGCTGCCGCAGCGCAAGTGCCCGCCGCCAGCGCCAAGGGCGCCGCACCGCGCGGCGCAAGCTTGACGCCGGCGATATTCGCAACCGCATACCAAACCGGCGTGCAGGCTGCGAGCAAGGCCCAGGGCAACGCCTCCGGGTCTGGCAGCGCGGCGCCTGGCGCCATGGCAATGCCAATGCCAAGCAGCCCCAAGATACTGCCGCCAATGCGCCGCCAGGATACTTTCTCCATCCGGAGCAGCATGGCGCCGACCACCGTCAGCATGGGCGAAAGCGGAATCAGCAGGGAAAAGAATCCCGCAGGTATATGCTGCAAACTTGTGAAGCCAAACAGGTTGGACAGAACAAGCCCGGTCAGACCTGAAACACCATAATGGATCAGATAGGGCCGCCTCAGCGCCGGGATTTCGCGCCGCGCGAAGCAGACAGCCAATAAGGTGATGGTGCTGAAGCCCGAAGCGCCCAATGCGATCATCAAAGGCGGCCAGCCCATGCCGCCCAGCGTCTTCACGAAAATCGGCGTGGCACCCCAAATGGTGCCAAGCAACAACAGCGGCAGAATGGCGTTGAGCGCGAAACGCATGGCGACACTCGCGCCCGAAAGGCCGCATGTGTCAAGCAGTTGAAAATTGCCTGGGCTTGACGGCATGGTGCGGCGATGTCCCTGCCCGATTCGGAAATGGTGCTGCTTCGCCCTGGCTTGCTGGGTCCGGCAGAACTTTGCCCGGTGCGCTGGCGGCGTTCGGAGCGTGCGCGCGCCGTGAGCCTGCGGATTGATCCCCGCGCCGGTGATGTGGTGGTGACGTTGCCGATGCGCGCCAGCCGTCGCGCCGGGTTGGAATTGCTGACCACGCATGCGGCTTGGGTCTTGAAGCGCCTGAAAGCCTTGGCGCCAAGCATTACGCTTGCCCATGGCGCGGCAGTGCCTTTGGGTGGCGTGCCGCATCCGGTGCTGCATGATCCAATGCGTCGTGGCGGTGCCTTTGTGGAACATGGGGCCATCATTGTGACGGGTGCGGTGGAATTCCTGCCGCGACGCTTGCGCGATTTCCTGCGCGCTGAAGCGAAGCGGCGCATTCTGCCGCTGGCGGCGGAGCACGCCACCAAATTGGGTGTCGCCATCAAGGCCATTCGCGTGAAGGATACGCAAAGCCGCTGGGGTTCTTGCGCGCCTGATGGCACGCTCGCCTTTTCCTGGCGCCTGGTCATGGCGCCGGATGCGGTGCTGGATTATGTGGTAGCGCATGAGGTCGCGCATCTGCGTGAGCTTAACCATTCTCCGCGCTTCTGGGCGCATGTGGCAGCGCTGGCCCCGCATCGTGAGGAGGCAGAGACCTGGCTTCGCGAAGAAGGCCCGGCATTGCTGCGCGTCGGTTGAGAAGAACAAGGATCGAGGATTGCCATGAAAGCCGTTGGATACCGGAAATGCCTGCCGATTGATCAGGCGGATGCGCTGATTGATCTGGACATCGCGGCCCCCGCCGCGCCGACCGGGCGGGATATGCTGGTGGAAATTCACGCCGTGTCGGTGAACCCCGTTGATACCAAGGTGCGTCGGCGCGATGACCCTGGTGAGGCGCCGCGCATCCTGGGCTTTGATGGCGCAGGCGTGGTGCGCGCCGTCGGACCCGATTGCACCCTATTTCGCCCAGGCGATGAGGTGTTTTACGCCGGCGTGATCAATCGTTCCGGTACCAATGCTGAATTGCATCTGGTGGATGAACGCATTGTCGGGCGGAAGCCGCGCAACCTGACTTTTCCTGAAGCCGCTGCCGTGCCACTGACCGCGATTACCGCTTGGGAAGGCTTGTTTGATCGCCTTGGCGTGCAGCAAGGCGGCGGGCAGGGGCAGGTTTTGCTGGTGATTGCTGGCGCGGGCGGCGTGGGGTCCATGGTGATCCAGATGGCGCGTGCGCTGACGGGACTGACGGTGGTCGCGACCGCTTCTCGCGCTGAAAGCGTGCAATGGTGCCGCGACTTGGGCGCGCATCATGTGGTGGATCACCATGGCGATATCGCCGCGCAGATGAAGGCGCTTGGCTTGCGCGGCGCCAATTACATCTATTCTGCCAATACCACGGCAAAGAATTGGGCCGCCATGGTGGATGCGGTGGCGCCGCAAGGGCGCATTCTGCTGATCGAAAGCCAGGCGCCAGTGGATGCGCGCGATGTCATGCGCAAATCGGTTTCGATCCATTGGGAGCTGATGTTCACGCGCCCCTTGTTCAACACGCCCGACATGATTGAACAGCACCGCCTGTTGAATGAGGTGGCAGGGCTGATCGAAGCCGGGCGGATGCGCGGCACCATGACACGCAATCTGGGCAAGATAACCGCGGCCAATCTGACGCAAGCGCATGCGCTGGTGGAAAGCGGCGGCATGATCGGCAAGGTTGTGCTGGAAGATTTTTAGATCACGCGTGGTCGTGACAAGGTAGTGACGATGCAAAGCCCCTTTGTGCAATTGGCGGAAATCCATCGCGGCCCGGCGGTGGAGAGCATCCATCACGGCATCGCCGTGGTGATGGACAGCAACGGGCGCCAGGTGCTGGCGATGGGTGATCCTGCCTTCGTCACCTTTCCGCGATCCTCACTGAAGCCTTATCAAGCCGTCGCGCTGGTCGAAACCGGTGCAGCGGATGCTTTGGGGCTCAGTGAAGAGCACCTCGCGCTTTCCTGCGCATCCCATAGTGCCGAGGATTTCCAGGTGAAGCTGGTGCGGGATTGGTTGGCGCGCATGGGGCTTTCCGAATCTGCGCTGGTGTGTGGGCCGGATATGCCGCGCGCGGCGGCTGATCAGGCGAAGATCTATCGTACTGGTGGTGATCCTTCGCGCATCTATCATAATTGCTCCGGCAAGCATTGCGGATTCTTGAGTGTGGCGCAGAAGCTCGGCGCGCCAGTCGCGGGATATGGTGATCCCGCGCATCCGACGCAGCTTCTTTATCTCGAAATCCTGTCGGAATTGCTGGGTAGTGATGCAGGGCGTTTGCAGGCCGGAGTTGATGGCTGTGGCTTGCCGGCGCTGGCGCTTTCCATGGAAGCCATGGCGCAGGCAGCCGCGCGCTGGGCGGCGCGCAAGGTCGCAAGCCCCGCGCGGCGCGTAGCCATTGAAAGATTGCAGGCCGCCATTGCGAAGTATCCCGATCATCTTTCCGGCCTGGATCAGGCGACCAGCCGTATTGTGCGGGCCACAAATGGCCGTGTGCTGCTGAAAGGCGGCGCGGAAGGTTTTGTGGTGGGCTTCGTGCCGGATCAGGGCTTGGGGATTGCGGTGAAACTCGCCGATGGCGCATCCCGCGCGAAGATGGGGGTTTTTGTCGCCATATTGGGTCGGCTCGGCTTGCTGGATGCTGCGGCAACCGCAGCGCTGGTGGATGCGGTTGAAGGCGATATCGCTGACAGCAATGGCAAGCCCGTTGGCCGCATTGCCGTGACACTGCCGGCGTAATGGTAGCACCGATGCATGTGCTGATCGGGGGCGGTGGTGTTGGGGGGCTGGCGCTCGCGCTGATGATGCATCAGCGCGGCATTGGCTGCACCGTGCTGGAAGCCGCGGCGGAAGTGAAGCCACTAGGCGTGGGCATTAATACGCTGCCGCATGCCATCCGCGAATTGGCGGCGCTTGATCTGCTGCCGGCACTGGATGGCGTTGGCATTCGCACACGTGAATTGCGCTATTTGAATCGCTTCGGCCAGGAAATCTGGCAGGAACCGCGCGGTATTTGGGCGGGGCATGAAGTGCCGCAATTTTCCATCCATCGTGGCCATTTGCACCAGGTTTTGTGGCAGGCAGCGGAAGCGCGATTGCCGATAGGGGCTTTGCTTCGCAATGCGCGGCTGCTGAATTTCACGCAAAGCGCACATGGCGTGACGGCGCATTTGGCGGATGGGCGCAGCCTTTCCGGTGATGTGCTGATCGGCGCTGATGGCATTCATTCCATCATTCGCGCGGCGCTGCATCCGGATGATGGCGGCATTCGCTGGAATGGCATTCAGATGTGGCGCGGCGCGGTCGAATGGCCTGCCTTTGAAGGCGGCGATACCATGATTGTCGCCGGCGATATGAAAGAAAAGCTGGTGCTCTACCCGATCGGCGCCGGTGCTTCCGCCGCAACGCGGCTGACGAATTGGGTGGTTTGTGCGCAGATTGGTGACGCCAGCAAACCACCGCCGCGGCGGGAAGATTGGTCTCGCCCCGGCCAGCTTGATGAAGTGCTGGCGCACATTGCGCGGTTTCGCATTCCCTTTTTGGACGTTGCTGCATTGGTGCGCGCCACGCCAGAATTTTGGGAATACCCGATGTGTGACCGTGACCCGCTACCCTTCTGGACGCTGGGCCGCGTGACGCTGATGGGTGATGCTGCGCATCCCATGTATCCGGTCGGATCGAATGGCGCATCGCAAGCGGTGCTTGATGCCAGGTGCCTTGCCGATTTGCTGGCGTCTCACACGCCGGAGGCAGCGCTGGCTGCTTATGCAGCGGAACGCCTGCCGAAAACCGCCGAGATTGTGCGCGCCAATCGCAAGGGCGGGCCGGAACGCGTGGTGGATGAAGTCAGCGCGCGCGCGCCGGATGGTTTTGCGCGGCTTGAAGATGTGATTTCGCGCGAAGAACTCACCGCCATCGCCGGTGGCTATGCGCAAATGGCCGGGTTTGCAGCAGGAAAACGCGCATGAGTGGAAAGTTCGATGTTGTTGTGGATGCGCGCGGTGTGGCGCGGCTGACGGTCGCGCATGATGCCAAGCTGAATACGCTAAACCCAGCGCTATTGGATGAAGCGATTGCGGCGTTGCGTGAATTGGCAAATCACCCTGGCTTGCGCGCGGCGGTACTGACCGGCGAAGGCGAACGCGCCTTTATCGGCGGTGCTGATATTGGCGCCATGGCGGCTTTGGAAACGCCGGCAGAAGCTGAAGCCTTCATCCGCCGCGTGCATGGCATTTGCGCCGCCATTCGCGACCTGCCCGTGCCGGTGATTGCACGCATCAATGGCTGGTGCTTGGGCGCTGGGCTGGAAGTGGCGGCGGCTTGCGATATGCGCATCGCGGTGCGGGATGCGAAATTCGGCATGCCGGAAGTGCGCGTTGGCATTCCTTCCGTGGTGGAGGCGGCATTATTGCCGGGCTTGATCGGCTGGGGCCGCACCAGGCGTTTGCTGCTGCTGGCCGAGACAATCTCTGCCGCGGATGCGCTTGCCTGGGGCTTGTTGGAAGAAGTCGCGCATCGTGAGCGCATTGATGCACGCGTCGAAGCCTGGATCGCAAATCTGCTGGCCGCGGGGCCCGAGGCTCTTCGCGCGCAGAAGGCGCTGATCCGGCAATGGGAAGACCGCCCGATCAGTGAGGCCATCACCGCCGGCATCACCGCCTTCGCCGCATCTTGGAACGGGGATGAACCCAAGCGCATGATGCGCGCCTTTCTGGAAGAACAGAAGGCGCGCAAGAAGAAGCGCTGAATTCAGCCCGGCGGGGGCAGGAAATTCACCTCATGCTCCGCCGCAATACGCACCACCTCGCCCGGGTCAGGCACGTTATGAATGCGGGTAAACAGCGTGTAGAGCCCTCGCGCGGGGCTCACCCAAAATAGTGCGCGCACGGGTGCTTCGGTTTTGTTGAAGATGCCATGGGCAATGCCCATCGGTAGGCGGATCAAATCGCCCGCCTTGGCGGTAGCGGCCTGGCCATCCAGGAAAAGATCAAACTGCCCTTCCAGCACGCGGATGAATTCATCCTGATTCGTGTGGATATGCGGCGGCACGAAGGTGCCGGGCGGGAAAAGCGTATCGAAAGCAAAACAGCTTTCGCTATGCGCTACGGGTTTGTAAGTCTGCCCAAGGATGGACCAGACCACTCCACCCTCGGCCGCGCCGGCTGGGGTCACACCTGCTGTCATGCTCATTTTCTGAAGCTCCCTGTTTCAGACATGCAAATAAGTATCGCGGATTTCGGGCGCGGCGGCGAGTGCTGCGCTATCGCCCTGCCAGACCACGCGGCCCTTTTCGATCACCACATGCCAATCGGCAAGGCGCATGACGGCGGCTAGATTTTTATCTATCAACAATATCGCCTGGCCTTCGGCGCGCAGCCTCGCCATCACCTGCCAGATTTCTGCGCGGATCAGCGGTGCCAGACCCTCGGTCGCCTCATCCAGCACCAGCAAGCGCGGATTGGTCATCAGCGCGCGACCAATCGCGAGCATTTGCTGCTCGCCGCCCGAAAGCTTGGCGCCGGATTGGCGGCGCCGTTCCGCAAGGCGCGGGAATAGCGCATAGATCGTCGGCAAATCCCAACGCGGCGTAACGCCCGCACGGTTGGCAGCGGTGGCGACAAGATTTTCTTCAACGCTCAGAGTCGGGAAAATCTGGCGGCCTTCCGGCACCAGGCCAATGCCGCGCTGCGCGATGCGATAGGGCGGGTCGCCGGTAATGTCCTGCCCATCAAAGCGAATATGCCCAGCGCTTGGGCGGATCAGGCCCATAATGGCGCGCACCGTGGTGGTCTTGCCCATGCCATTGCGGCCAAGCAGTGTGACCACCTGCGCCGCGCCCACGCCAAAGCTGATGCCATTCAGCACCTGACTTTCGCCATAGCCGGCGACCACGCCTTCAAGCGTCAGCATGGCAGTTCTTCTTCGCCCAGATAGGCGGCGCGCACTTCCGCACTGGCACGAATTTCGGCGGTGCTGCCACTCGCGATGATGCGACCTTCGGCAAGAACCGAAATCCGATCTGCCAGCGCAAACACTGCCTGCATGTCATGTTCCACCAGCAAGATCGCGTAGCGCGCTTTGAGCCGCCGCAGCAGGGCGATAAGTTTTTCAGTCTCCTCCGGCCCTGCGCCGGCGAGCGGTTCATCAAGCAAAAGTAGCCGCGGTTGGGTGGCAAGTGCGATGGCAATTTCCAGCGCGCGTTTTTCGCCATGGCTGAGCGCACCCGCAATGATCGTTGCGCGATCTACCAACCCCACCTCAGCCAAGGCATTGTGGGCGGCTTCATTCAACGCTTGTTCGGAAGCGGCGGCGCGAAAGAAACGGAAGGAAGAACCGCTTTTCGCCTGCGCGGCCAAAGCGACATTCTCCAATACCGTAAAGCCGGCGATGATGCTGGTGATCTGAAAGCTACGCGCGAGGCCCGCATGCACACGGCGCGATAGGGAAAACCGCGTTACATCCGCCCCAGCGAAAACAACGCGCCCAGCATCCGGCATGACGGTGCCGGTGACCTGATGGATCAGCGTGGTTTTGCCTGCGCCATTCGGGCCGATCAGCGCGTGGATTTCGCCAGTCAGCACGTCCAGGCTGACATCATTCGTCACCGCAAGCCCGCCATAATGCTTGCGCAAGCCCTGCACGCTGAGCAACGCCTCAGCCACGGCGAGCACCCAGAAAACCAATCAGCCCACCGCGCATGAACAGTACCGCCAGGATCAGCAGCGGGCCGAAGATCATCTTCCAATGCGTGGTCAGGCTGGGTAGCCAGGTTTCCAGCAGCACAAAAAGCACAGCGCCAAGGATGGCACCGGAAAGCCTGCCAAGCCCGCCCAGGATCACCATGAAAATCAACTCACCGGAACGCTGCCAGCTCATATAGGCGGGGGCGACGAATTCCGTGGCATTGGCGAAAAGCACTCCCGCCAAACCGGCCAAGGTGCCAGCAATGACATAGGCGAGCAGACGGTAGGGATATGGCGCGAAGCCGACCGCTTGCGCGCGTAGCGGATTTTCCCGCGCCGCGCGCAGCACGCGCCCAAAGCGGGACGCCAGCAGCATGGCGCAAAGCCCCCAACAAAACACCAGAAAACCGAGGCATAGGTAATGAAAGAAAAGCCGGTTTTCCATCAGCCGCGTGCCGAAGATCTCGGTCCGGTCATACAGCGTATAGCCATCATCACCGCCATAGGCCGCGAGTGATGACGCGGTGAAAAACGCCATCTGCCCGAAAGCCAGCGTGATCATGATGAAATTCACGCCTTCGGTGCGGATGGCAATCGCGCCCGTCAGCAGCGAAAACAACGCGGCAGCAGCCATCGCGACAGGCAGTACAATGGTGATATCGGTCAGCCGATGCGCATCCAGAATGGCAACGGCATAAGCGCCAACACCCATCGCCGCCGCATGCCCAAGGCTGGCAAGACCCGCGCCGCCCACCAGGAAGGAAAGCGAAACCGCGGCCGCGGCCAAAATCATGATGCGCGCAAATAGCGTCAGGTAATGATTGGCGCCGAACCCAATGAAAGGCGCCAGCGCCAATGCGGCCAGCACCAGCAGCGTCAGCGCCACATCAAGCCGCAAGCGCGGCATGCTAACCTCCCCTGGCCGGGAAAAGCCCGCGCGGGCGGAAGGCGAGGATCGCCGCCATCGCGATATAGACCAGCATGGAAGCCAGCGCCGCGCCGGTTTGCCGTGCGGCAGATGGGTCCAGAAACAGCCGCATCAAATCTGGCATCAGCGATTTGCCGAGCGTATCCGTCAGCCCCACGATCAGCGCCGCGATAAAGGCGCCGCGAATGGACCCTATGCCGCCAATCACAATCACAACAAAAGCAAGGATCAGCACATGATCCCCCATGCCTGGCTCGACCGAAAATATCGGCCCGGCCAGCACACCGGCGAAACCGGCCAGCATGGCGCCAAAGGCGAACACCAACATAAACAGGCGGCGAATATCCACGCCTAGCGCTGAGACCATCGGCGCATTGGTCGCCCCCGCGCGCACCAACATGCCAAGGCGCGTGCGTTCCACCAAAAACCAAAGGCCAAGTGCCGTGGCGATGCCGGCGACAAGCACGGCGATGCGATAGAGTGGATATTGCAGCCCCGGCATCAACACCACGCCGCCTTCAAGCAAAGCAGGCACGGGCACTTGCAGCGGCGCCGCGCCCCAAATCGCTTTCATCGCCTGATTGAGGAACAGGATAACGCCAAAGGTTGCCAGCACTTGCGACAGATGATCGCGATCATAGAGGTGCCGAAACACCAACACTTCCAGCAGCAAACCAAATAGCAGCGCTGCCGGTAGCGCCAATAAAAGCCCAAGCCAGAAGGACCCTGTCGCTGCCGCCAAGGCAGCGCCCAGATAGGCCCCCAGCATATACTGCACGCCATGGGCCAGGTTGATGAAATCCATCACGCCGAACACCAGCGTGAGGCCCGCCGCCACCAGGAAAAGCAGAATGCCAAGCTGCAGGCCATTCAAGGCCTGCACCAGGAAAAGACCAGTACTCACCTTCGCGGATCAGGCGCAAAATTTAGCGCATGCGGCATTCGGCGGCCCAGGGGTCCACGTTGTTTTCCAGCACCTTGCGCACCGTTTCGGTCTGGAACTTACCATCGGGGCGCTTGGCGACATTAAGCAGCCAGAAATCCTGCACCGGGTAATGGTTCACGCCGAATTTGAAATTGCCGCGCACGGAAGTGAAATCCGCGGCACGCAAGCCAGCGCGGATCGCATCCTTATCGGCCAACCTGCCACCCGCGCGGCGAATGGCTGAATCGAGCAGCATCGTGCTGTCATAAGCCTGCGCGGCATAGCTGGCTGGCACGTAATTGAAGGCCGCTTCGAAATCAGTCACGAAACGGCGATTGGCTGCATTGTCCATATTCGGCGCCCAAGTAGCAGCAGAGAAAAAGCCCACTGCCGCATCCCCCTGTGCGGGCAATGTCGCCTCATCCACCGTGAAGGTGGACAGGAACGGGATATGCGCGAGCCCCGCCTGGCGATATTGCCGCACCAAATTCACACCAAGCCCACCCGGCATGAAGGTGAAAATCGCATCCGGCTTCGCGGCGGCGATCTTCGCGAGCTCAGCGGCAAAATCAAGCTGCGTGAGCGGTACATAAACCTCATCCACCACTTCGCCCTTGAAGCGGGATTTGAAGCCGGCCACGGCATCGCGCCCGGCCTGGTAATTCGGCACCAGCACGAAAACGCGCTTATAGCCCTGGTCTTCGCAGACTTGGCCGATCACGGAATGCACCTGATCATTATTGTAGGAAGTGGTGAAGAAGAAGGGATTGCAGCCGCGCCCGGCAAAGGTGGAAGGCCCGGCATTGGTGCTGATCAGGAAGGTATTGGCTTCCGTCACCGGACGCATGATGGCTTGCAGGATGTTGGAAAACACAACGCCCACAATGAAATCGCAGCGGTCGCGTTCAAGGGCGGTGCGTACCTTGGTCACCGCCACATCGGGGCGCAATTCATCATCAATCATCACGGTCTCAGCGGTCAGCCCGCCCAGCCGGCCATTCAGATGCCGAAGCCCCATCAGGTAGCCATCGCGCAACTGCGTGCCAAGTGCCGCCTGCGGGCCGGTTTGCACAGCAACCAGGCCAATCTTCACCCCGCCCGCAGGCTGGGCATGGAGAATGGCGGGCGCTGCCAGCAGCCCCAAGGCGCCGCCCATGGCGGTACGACGTGAAAAAGAGCTCATTGTTAAGCCTCCCCGATTGAAATGCCTCTTGCGCCTTACTGCGCGAAGCCTGGGCGCAAGGCAAGGCGGTGCGCCATCTTGCCAGCACGAATCATCAAGGGATGGGCCGGGTCCGTGAAGGGTTCCAGCACGGTGAAGTGATTGGCGCCGGGCAAGGCTTCAAAACTGCCGCCCCAATGGGTCGCGAAATCGCGGCTTTGGCGGATGAATTCATCGCTTTCAGCCCCGCCCACGACAACATGCAGCCCCTCAAAAGCCGGCGGCGGCAGCAGGCGCGGCGATAGGGTGGCAATATCAGCCTCCGTCAGGCGGAGCGCGGTCGCGATGCTTGTGCCCTTCAGCGGCTCCAATTCAAAAACGCCTGAGACGGGCAGCGCTGCCCCGACCATCCCCGCTGGCAGGCTGGACTGAAAGGCGGGCCAATCCGTCGCCAGCAATAGCGCCGCAAGCTGCCCGCCGGCGGAATGGCCTGCCGCCAGCAGCCGCCCGCCCCGGCTCCGATGCAAAAACGCTACCGCCCGGCGCATTTGTTCGGCGATCTCGCCCAAGGTCACAGCCGGGCAGAGGTCATAGGAAGGCACCGCCACCGCCACCCCCTGCCCCAGCAGGCCCCGCGCGCAATGGCTGACAAAGGACCGATCGAGCGCCTGCCAATAGCCGCCATGGATGAAAAGCGCGGTGGGCGCGGCCTCAGCATCGGGTGGCAGGAACAGGTCGAGCCTCTCCCGTTCTCCTGCCCCATAGGGCAGGTTCAACTCCGCCCGCACCCCGCTTTCGCGGAAGGCAGCGGCATCCCGCGCCCAGCCGGCGATGATTTCGGCGCTTTCGGGCACGCGTGCCCGATTATTGTATTCCCGTTCAGCATCCATGCGCCTATCTGCGCATAGGAAAGCCATGACAGGCAAGGCGGGGCGATGCGGGTATATCTGGCGGGACCGGAGGTGTTTCTGGCGGATCGAGACGCCATCGCGGCGGAAAAGAAGGTCATTTGCGCGGAGCACGGGATGATTGGCGTTTTCCCGACCGACCCCGCGCCGGGCGCGCCCCAAGCCGCAACCGATTGGATGCGGATTTACCTGGGCAATGAGGCGCATATCCATGGCTGCGATGCGCTGATTGCGAATCTGACACCGTTTCGCGGTGCCTCCGCCGATCTCGGCACGGCTTATGAGCTTGGCTTCATGCGCGCCCTTGGCCGGCCCGTGCTTGGCTACAGCAATGCGCCTGGGAATTTCACCATGCGCAGCTTGCAGCATTTACGTGGCGCGGTGCATCGGCGCGCCAATGGCGCTTGGGAAGATGCCGGTGGCATGGAGGTTGAGGATTTCGGCCTGACCGATAATCTGATGATTGATGGCGGCATCGCCGCCGCCGCCGGCGTCTTTGTCGTGAACCCGGTGGAAGAAGCGGCGCGCTGGCGCGACCTACACGGCTTTGCGCGCTGTGTCGCGCATCTGGTGGGGATGAAGCGCTAGCGCCTGGCCCGCTTCACCCTGTCGCCGCAATAGCCTTGCCGCCCACCAGGCGTAGAATGCGGCTTGGCCGTTCCACGCCGGTCAGCCGATGCAGAATCAGGATCACGCTGCGCCCTGCGGTCGCTTCGTCCAGCGTTTCCATAAAGGCACGTTCCGTCGCGGCATCCAGCCCGGCGGCGGGTTCATCCAGAATCAGAAAGGGTGCTGGGGAAAGCAGCGCGCGGGCCAGCGCAATCCGCCGCGCCTGGCCACCCGAAAACCGCGCGCCGGCTTCGCCGCATTGCGTGTTCAGGCCTTCCGGCAGGGCGCGCACCACATCGCCGATCCGCGCCCGGTCCAAGGCGCGCCACAGCGCGGCGTCATCTGCATCCGGCGCAGCAAGGCGCAGATTGGCGGTGATGCTGTCATCAAACAACCGCGCATCCTGCGTGAGCCAGGCAATCCGATCGCGCAAAACCGCAGCCGGAAGGGTCGCGATATCAACGCCGCCGAGCGTGATGCTACCCTGCTGCGGCGCGGCGAATTTCAGCAACAGCGCGGCGAGGGTGGATTTGCCGGTGCCGGAGGGGCCAAGCAAGGCTATGCGCGCGCCTTCCGGCACATCCAGATCAAGCCCATCAAACACGCGGGGCCGATCGGGCGCCCAGGAAAACACGACATCGCGCAAGGAAAGCGCATGGCCCGAAGGTGCCGCGCTGGCTGCCACGGGATCGGGCACTGGTTCTGCGGCATCGGCGGCTTCAAAAAGCCGCCGCGCGCCAGCGGCAGCGGCTGCCACGGCAGCCCCGGCGCGCGGCATCAGCCCCAAGGCTTCGGCGGCCGCAATGGCCAGGAATACCGCCAGCACCCCTGCCGCCAATCCTGACTGGCCGGCAAGCATGGCCCAGCCAAGTGCGACCAGCAGCGCGATTTGCGTGAGCAATGCACCCGCCGCGCCACCCCAGGCCGCGCGCCGCGCCAAAGCGCGCTGCGCCGTGGATAGCGCCCGGTCTTCTGCGGCCACGCGCGCCAGCGCGCGCGCTTCTCCATTGGCCGCCAGCGTGTCCTCAAGCCCGGTCAGCGGGTCAATTGTGGCCGCACGCAGGCCGCCCTGGGCGCGAGAGGTCGCCTCCGCCGCCCGTGCCGCGCCAGGGGCGAGCAGCAGTGGCAGCAGCAAGGCTGCGGTCAGCGGCAGCGCGACCCATACGGCAAGCCAGGGCTCTGCCGCGCCCAGGATCAGCGCGATCGCCGCCACCACAGCGATGGAGGCCGCCGCCGGCACCAGGGCGCGCAAATAAAGCCCATCAAGTGCTTCAACATCCGCCACCAGACGCCCGAGCAAATCCCCCGCGCGACGCAAGCCAAGCCCGGTCGGCAGGCGTTCTGCAAGGCGCCCAAAAAACCACACGCGCATATCGGCCAAAGCGCGGAAGGTCGCTTCATGTGTGGCCAGCCGTTCCAGATAGCGCATGATGGGGCGCAGCAGGATCAATGGACGCAGCCAAAGCAGCGCCAGCACACCCGCCGCCGCCAGCGCCGCGCTTTCCGCGCCGCCCACCGATGCCGCCACCAGCTTGCCGGCAAAAGCCAGCAGCGCCACGCCCGCCAGCGCTGAAAGCACGGTCACGATAATCCCCGCCACCAGCCAGCCGGAACGCCCGAGCCAAAGCCTCAGGACGCGGAAAAGATCAGCGGTCATGGTCTAGTCATTCCCCGCCATGCGGCTGCCCTGGGCGCGCCCATCAGCGATTTCCAGCCTTTGGCCGAAATAGGATCGCGCGGCCTTGGCATGAGTTGCGATTATGGCGGTGCGGCCCACGCAAAGCCGGCGCAGCGCATCCAAAACTGAAGCCTCGGTGCCCGGATCAAGATGCGCGGTGGGTTCATCCAAAAGCACCAAGGGCGTGTCTCGAAGGAAGGCGCGCGCGAGTGCCACGCGCTGCGCCTGGCCACCGGAAAGCCCGAAGCCGCCTTCGCCAATCAGCGTATCCAACCCTTGCGGCAGGTCACGCACAAAATCCATTACCTGCGCGGCTTCAGCGGCGGCGAGCACCGCCGCGTCATCGGCATCAGGCCGCGCGAGGCGAATATTTTCGCGCAATGTCGCGCGAAACAGATGCGCGCGCTGCCCGACATAGGATGACAGGCGCCGCAATTCGGAAGGCTTCAACTGCATGGCGTCTCGGCCATTAATGGCAACGCGCCCCGATTCGGGCCGAGCGAAACCCATCAGAATCCGTAGCGCGGATGTCTTGCCCGCGCCGGAAGCGCCAGTCAGCAGCAGTGTCTCGCCAGCCAATACGCGGAAGGAAAGCCCATCCAGCGCGGGCGGGCGGGATGGATCATAGGAAAGCCGCACATCCTGGAAGGTGATGGTGACCTTCGGTGGCACTTCTTCCAGCAGCAGCCCGGTTTCCTCCGGTTGGTTCAGCAAGGGCGCCAAATCCGCCGCCGCACCCCGCGCACCCAACTGTTCATGATAAGCGGCGGCAAAGGCGCGCAGCGGCAGGAAAAACACCGGAACCAGCAGCACCACGAAAAACGCCGTGACCGGGGCGGGATGAGCGCCAGTCAGCACCGCCCCATGGCGAATAGCAAGGCAGGCGAGTGCCGCCGCTGCGATCAATTCCATCGCACCGGAGGAGATAAAGGCAACGCGCAACACGCGCATGGTGCGCTGGCGCAATTCTTCCGCCGCCGCGCTCAGCCTTTTGGTTTCGGCGTGCTGCTGATTGAACAGCACCAAAACGGGCAGGCCGCGCATCCGGTCAAGAAAGCGCCCGGAAAGCCGTTGCAGTGATGCGAATTGGCGCCGGCTGGCCTGGGCCGCGCCAATACCGGAAACTGCCTGGGCAACCGGCACCAGCAGGCCGGCCACCAGCAGGATGAGCCCGCTCAGCGGATCAAACAGCGCGGCCATGCCGGCAATCAGCAAGGGCGCCAACACAGCGATGATGGCAGCGGGCATCCAGCGTGCGAAATAGCCTTCCATGGCCTCCACGCGTTCCACCACCAGCGCGCTTTTCTCCCCAACCGGGCGCTGATCGCCAGGGCCTTGGGCCAGCAACCGGGCAAAGATCCGCGCGCGCAGGCTGGCTTTGGCTTCTTCGCCGGCGGCGGTCTGGGCGCGTTCCTGCGCAATGCCAAGCGCCGCCATCACCAGCGCCAGCGCGCCGGCGCCGATAAGATCGGCCCATTGCGCTTCCGCCCCGCTCAGCAGTGCGGCGAGCAAGCGCGCAATCAGCAACGCTTGCGCCACGGCGGCAAGTGCCAGCGCAAGACCAAGCAGGACAGGCCCGTAAAGCCGCCCCCTCAATGCCTTTGCTTCCCGCGCCAGAAGCGCGGCAGCGACAGCCCCCTCCCGTTTATGCTCCGAAGCCATGACAGTTAGACTAGACCGATTTGATTGACAGATACAGCTAAGCTTTTGCGGTCATGAGCAAGTTTGGTCGGCTTAGGCCGATATAGAGTTAAATAATTGATTTTTATTGATAATTTCAGGAAAAAGTCATGCTTGGATGAATTTCGGCACGGCTACGGGCGTGGCGGAGGGGGCCGGCAAGCCATGAGAATTGGG
The DNA here is from genome assembly GCA_020249265.1 of Roseomonas sp. GTDB lineage: Bacteria > Pseudomonadota > Alphaproteobacteria > Acetobacterales > Acetobacteraceae > Neoroseomonas. The sequence continues at coordinate 138,931 of JADCGA010000004.1, read as the reverse complement.
CGAACCGGGCCGGTTGCGCAGCCACCAGGACCAATCTTCCGGCAGCAGCGCAAAGGGGTCCTGATGGGCCAATTCCCGCGCCGCCCATAAGGGCCAATGCGGATTGGCCAAGGCAGGCCGGCCCAGAAAAACCAGATCAACCAATTCCTGACGGATGACGCTATCAGCAATGGCGGGGATGCCCAGATTCCAACTGACGCCGACAGGAATGCCCACTTCCCGCCGAATACGATTGGCGCGCCCCACCATGAAGCCTGGTTCCGTATAGGGCAGGTTCTGGGTTTCATCCGTATTCATGCCAAGGCTGAGATCGGCAAAATCCAGCCCATGGCGCTTCATGGCGGCAACCGCGATGATCGCATCTTCAAACTGCGTGCCGGCTTCATTGAAATCATCGCAGCCAAGCCGCATCGTCAGCGGTAGGCGTTCGGGCCAAACAGCGCGCACCGCATCAATCGCTTCCAGGTGAAAACGCATCCGGTTTTCCAGGCTGCCGCCATAGGGATCGCTGCGTTGATTGGCGATTGGGGACAGGAAACTCGCCCCCAAATAGCCATGGGCAAAATGCAGTTCCAGCCATTCAAACCCAGCAGCCAAAGCGCGGCGCGCGGCATCGGCATAGCTTTGGTGCAAAGCTTTGATTTCCGCGATGCTGAGTTCATGCACCGGGTAGATATAGCGCCCGCCATAGGCAATGGCGGAAGGCGCGCGCACCTGCCAGCCATCCGCATGATCCGCGGGCAATTGTTGCTTGCCATGCCAGGGTTTTTTCTCACTGCCCTTGCGCCCGGTATGGCCAAGCTGCGCCGCCGCCACGGCGCCCATATCCTTGATCATGGCGGTGATGCGCGTGAGACCTTCGATCTGATCATCATCATAAATGCCCGCGCAGCTTGTGCCGGTGCGGCCATCGGGCGTGATGGCCAATTGCTCGGGGAAAACCAGGCCAAAACCGCCAGCGGCGCGAGAGCCGAGCAGCATCAGATGGAAATCGCTCATTTTGCCATTGGTCGCGCGATACATGGTCATGGGCGACATCACGAGCCTATTGCGCAGCGTGACATCCTTGAGCGTGAAGGGCGAGAAAAGATCGGGCATGGCGGTGCAACCTGAAGGGCTGAGCAAAGCGGTAGGTTTCAGGATGGCGATATCAGCGCCACGGCTCCACCAAAATCTTCGCATGGGTTTCGGGGCTGGCCAAATCCTGGAAGGCTTTCCCGACCTCGGCCAGGCCAATCCGCCCGGTAATCAGGGGCCGCACATCCAGCCTGCCCGCGGCGATATGGCCAAGCGTCGCTGCAAATTCCTGCGCGCTATAGCCCAGGACAAATTGCATCGATAATTGCTTCACAATGCCGAAGAAGGGTTCGATCCCATCCGATTCCATGCAGACACCAACCACGATGATGCGGGCACCTGTCGGTGCGCCTTCCATCATGGCGGCCAGCACGCCGGGGATGCCCACACATTCAAATAGCGCGGCGGGGCGGCGCTTGGGGCCAAGGCCGAAAAGCGCGGCGTAGCGACTGCCATCAAAGCCATCCGGCGTAATGGCGCGTTCCAAAGCCTGGTAGGGCGATTCAACCGCAGGGTCCACCACGATATCAGCGCCCATTTTCCGGGCCAAGGCGCGGCGCCCAGCCGAGAAATCCGCCGCGATGATTGGCGCATGGCCGTGCAGCTTGAGTGCGGCGATGGTCGCCAGCCCGATCGGGCCGCAGCCAATCACCAGCGGCACTTCGGCATTATTCACGCCGAAATATTCCACCGCATGAAGGCCAATCGCCATGGGTTCGGTCAGCGCCGCGTGGTCGGGTTCCATCGTGTTGGGCAGCGGCAGCAGCATGCGTTCGGCAAGCGGCATATATTCGGCAAAGCCGCCGGCGACATCCGGATTATACCCAAGGCCAAGCACGGTATTGTCCGCGATGGTAAGCGGCATGGAGGTGACCAATTGCCCCGGCTTGAACTTGCCTTCCGTGCCAGGGCCATTCGCCACAACTTCGCCCATGAATTCATGGCCGAAGACCACATCGCGTTCGGTATCCATATTCCAGCGCCCGCCGCTGCGCTGCGAGAGGGAGACAAATTCTTTTGTGAAGCGCGCCGCGTGCAAATCCGTGCCGCAAATGCCGCAGGACTTTGTGCGCACCAGCACCTGGCCTGGCTGGAGCTGCGGGTCCGGCACATCGCCCAACACAAAACTTCCTTGGCGGAAAATGGCAGCGCGCATGGTGGTTCCTTCCTATCGTTTTGGCGGGGTTATGCCCTGCCTTAGGTGCAGGATGGCGCAGGCCCGCCGGGAAAATCAACGCCTATTCGGCGGCGCTGGCCGGGCGCCAATCGCCAATGGTGGATTTCGCCAGGCCCAGATGGTCACGCAATGTTGTGCCCGCATATTCCTTGCGGAACAGGCCACGGCGCTGCAATTCCGGCACCACATGGGTCACGAAATCGCGGTAGCCATCGGGCACATAGGTAGCCGCCACCACAAAGCCATCGCAAGCGGGCTTGGTGAACCATTCTTCCATCTTATCGGCAATTTCCTTCGGCCCGCCCACCATATTCATATTGGGCCGGCCCCTGCCGCTGCCGGTGATGAATTCCCGCACTGTCGGATTCTTCTTGCCGGTATTGCGGACAACGCGGTCACGAATGGCTTGCAGCCCCTGCATGCTGGCCATCTCCTCATCGCTGAAAGCCTCATCCATGCCCTTGGTCGAGAAATCGAAATTCAAGGCTTCTGAAAGCAAGGACAGCGCATCAATTTCAAGCGGCAGGCTCGCGATCAGCGCGGCCTTGTCCTCTGCCTCGGCTTTGGTGGCGGCGCAGATGGGGGAGATCAGCGTCGCCACCTTCACATGATCCGGATTGCGCCCGGCTTCCGCAATCATGTGCTTGAATTCGGCATATTCCTTCGCGCCAGAAGCGACATCATGATAGGCGACGAAGACAAGCTCCGCCCAGCGGGCGGAAAATCGCTTGCCGCGCCCGCTGCTGCCGGCCTGGATCACCACTGGGCGGCCTTGCGGGCTGCGCGGCACGGTGAAGGGCCCACGCGATTTCAGGAATTGGCCGCGATAATCAAGCCGTCGCACCTTATCGCCATCCGCGAAGCGGCCTGAGGATTTATCAACAATCAGCGCATCCGGGTCCCAGGCATCCCAGTGGCCCAGCACGATTTCAACGAATTCATCCGCGCGGTCATAGCGCCGGTCATGCTCCATCATCTCATCATGGCCCATATTGGCCGCTTCGCCATCGTTCAGTGATGTCACCACATTCCAGGCCGCGCGCCCCGCGCTCATCAGATCAAGCGTCTGCATGGTGCGCGCGACATGGAAGGGCTCGTAATAAGTGGTGGAAGCGGTGGAGCCGAGGCCGAGGCGTGACGTGACCGCCGCCATCATCGTCAGCGTCACGATGGGGTCCAGCTTCACGCAGCGAATGCCGTGTTCCACCGTGTGGTGATGGTCATTGCCATAGCGATCCGGCATGGAAAGCCGATCATCAAAAAAGCCGAGATCAAACTTCCCGGCTTCAAGGATGCGGCCGATTTCCTGGAAGAAATCCGCCGTCAGGAAATCCGTGCGCGACTGCGGGTGCCGCCAGGAGCTGGCGTAATTTGTGCAGTTTTGTGCCTGCATGAAGCCGACAAGATGCATTTGCCGCATGGTCTGTTCCTGCCCTTTTAATAGACCGAGTTTTGCACCTTGGCGGGCAGCGTCAACCTGCCCTCAACCGAGAGCCGCGACCCCGGGCAATTCCTTGCCTTCCAGCCATTCCAGAAAGGCGCCACCGGCGGTCGAGACATAGCTCATGCGTTCCAGCACGCCGGCATGGCGGAGTGCCGCCACCGTATCCCCGCCGCCCGCGATGGATTTCAGCGCGCCGGATTGCGTCAGCGCCGCCACGGTCTGCGCCGCCGCCACCGTTGCAGCGTCGAAGGGCGGCGTTTCAAACGCACCGAGCGGGCCATTCCAGACCAGGGTGGAAGCGGTGCGGAGCCGCGCTTCCAAGGCCGCCTCGGTTTGCGGCCCGACATCCAGCGCCATCATGTTCGCCGGCACGCGATCCACGCCCACGGTGCGGGTGGGCGGATTTGCGCGGAATTCCTCGGCCACCACCAGGTCAACCGGCAGCAAGATTTCGCAATTCGCTGCCTTGGCCTGTTCCAGGATCTGGCGCGCCGTTTCGTGCATTTCGGCTTCTTGCAGGGATTTGCCCATGCCGTGGCCCTGCGCCGCGAGGAAGGTATTGGCCATGGCGCCGCCAATGACCAGCACATCCACCTTGCTGCAAAGATTGCCCAGCAATTCCAACTTGGTCGAAACCTTGGCGCCACCCACAATCGCCACCACAGGCCGTGCGGGATTGCCGAGCGCCGCATCAAGCGCCTTCAATTCCGCTTCCATCAACCGCCCGGCATAGGCCGGCAGCAGGCGCGCGACACCTTCCGTACTGGCATGGGCACGATGCGCCGCGGAGAAGGCATCATTCACAAAGGCATCGCCAAGCTTGGCGAGTGCGGCCGCCATGGCCGGGTCATTCTTTTCCTCACCGGCATGGAAGCGCGTATTTTCCAACAGCAACACGCCACCATCGGCCAGCGCCGCCACAGCCGCTTCCGCTTCGGCGCCAACGCAATCATCACACCAGGCAACAGGGCGATGCAGCGCCGCGGCCAGCGCTTCCTGCATGGGCTTCAAGGACATTTCCGGCACGCGCTTGCCCTTGGGCCGGTCAAAATGACTCAGCACCACCACGCGCGCACCTTTTTGCGCCAATTCCGCGATGGTGGGGCAAAGCCGCTCGATGCGTGTGCGATCCGTGATGCGGCCATCCTTGACCGGCACATTCAAATCCGCGCGCAGCAATACGCGCTGACCCTTGGCGGGAAGCGCATCAATCGTCTTGAAAGCCATGATGGAACCCTCGGATCAAATGCGGCAAACCTAACCCGTAGGACCTTGCCACAAGCAACAACGTTTAATGCAGACGTCTAGCCTGCCCTGCGAAAAGGCTGGTCTGCGGATCTTACTGGACGCACAATTCTTACAGAGCGGCAGTCAAGGATCTGCTGTGCACTTGGCATTCCACGGCACCAAACCTCTGAGTTATTCGGTCCAACGGGGCCAAGTGAGACAGCGTATTGACCACCACCATTCGCAGGTAAAGCCAAAGTACGCTGAGAAACAAAGGTATTACGATTATGAGTAGCATCCTGCACAAACTCGGGGCATCGCGTGCCCCACATTAGAGTTCGGGGTGCTTGTTCATTCGGCAATATGACCGCGAGGAATGATCCGCTTGGATGGCGAAACATATGGCACCCGGGATCAGCGGCGGTTTCATTGGGTGATCGGTTAAAAAGTAGACCTCTTATTGTATAATCGCCAATTACAGGGTCGGTAGTATTTGCACAGGCTCCGATAAGCATAACAGCAAGTAGCGCGACTATGCGGTGCATGGCCCTCTCCTTCATCAATTTCCCAGAAATTCGTGAAACGAATAGCCAGACTGAAGGCTAACATTCAAATCCGCGCGCAGCAATAAGCGCTGACCCTTGGCGGGAAGCGCATCAATCGTCTTGAAAGCCATGATGGAACCTCGGGCAGGGATTGGGCAGCACCTCGTGCGCTGCCCCGGAAATCGAGATCGAAGCATTTTCAGGCCAAGTGGGAAAACTTGGCGACTCGGAAAATGCGACCAAACAAAAGTTTAGAGAGTGTCTCGTGAACAAAGTGAACGAGACACGCTCTACAGGGAGCCGAACAACGCCGCAGTATCGCTCATGCGGTTCGAAAAGCCCCATTCATTGTCATACCAGGACAGCACGCGCACCAACCCGCCATCCACCACCTGCGTCTGCGTCGCATCAAAGGTGGAAGACGCCGGGTTGTGGTTGAAATCAATGCTGACCAGCGGTTCGGTATTGTAGCCAAGAATGCCCTTCAATTCGCCCTCAGCCGCCGCCTTCATCGCGGCATTCACAGCTTCCTTCGTCACCCCTTCCTTGGCGGGCACGAAATCGAGCGAAACGAGCGATACATTCGGCGTCGGGATGCGAATGGCCGTGCCATCCAGCTTGCCCTTCAATTCCGGCATCACAAGGCCCACAGCCTTGGCCGCGCCGGTGGAGGTCGGGATCGCGGAAACCGCCGCAGCGCGGGCGCGGTGCAAATCCTTGTGCAGCGTATCAACCGTGTTCTGATCGCCCGTATAGGCGTGGATCGTCACCATATAGCCGCGTAGAATGCCGAAATTCTCATGCAGCACCTTGGCCACCGGCGCCAGGCAATTGGTGGTGCAGGACGCGTTGGAAATCACCGTCATGTCTTTCGTCAGCGTCTTGTGGTTGACGCCATAGACAATGGTGGCATCCGCATTATCGCCGGGGGCGGAGATCACCACCTTGCGGGCACCTGCCGTGATCAGCGCGGAAGCCTTTTCCTTGCTGGTGAAAATGCCAGTGCATTCCAGGGCGACATCGACGCCCTGGAAGGGCACTTTGGTCGGGTCACGCTCGGCGCTGACGATGATCGGCGCATAGGTCCGGCCATTGGCGGTGATGATGATCTTATTGCCATCCACAGCGACTTCACCCGGGAAGCGGCCATGCACGCTGTCATAGCGGAACAGATGCGCATTGGCTTCAACGCTGCCCAGATCATTGATCGCAACGCATTCCACATCGCGACGATTGCTTTCAATCATCGCGCGCAGCACCAGGCGCCCGATGCGCCCAAACCCATTAATGGCAACCTTGACGGCCATGATGTTTTCCTTCCCCGAAATAACTGAAATCAAACCCCAAGCCGCTTGCGTACGGCTTCAACAACGGCATCCGGCGTAATGCCGAAATGCTTGAACAAATCATCGGCGGGCGCCGAGGCGCCGAAGCCAGCCATGCCAATGAAAACGCCATCCGCGCCAAGCCAGCGTTCCCAGCCAAAGCCAATCGCGGCTTCAATGCCAAAACGCGGCGCGCTGCCCAGCACGCTATTGCGATAGGCATCATCCTGCGCCGCGAATAATTCCCAACACGGCAGTGACACAACAGCGGTTGGAATGCCCGCTGCCTGCAATGCCTCCCGCGCGGTCATGGCGAGCGAAACCTCGCTGCCGGTCGCGATCAGCGTCGCTTGGCGCGCGCCATCGGCTTCCGCCAGCACATAGCCGCCACGGGCCGAGCGATTCTCGGCCGTATCGGTGCGCAGCGTCGGCAGGTTTTGGCGCGACAGCGCCAGCAAGGATGGCCCATCAGCGCGGCGCAGCGCCAATTCCCAGCATTCCGCCGTTTCCATCGCATCCGCCGGGCGGAAGACATGCACATTCGGCATGGCGCGGAAGGAAGCGAGATGTTCCACCGGTTGATGCGTCGGGCCATCTTCGCCAAGGCCGATCGAATCATGCGTCAGCACATGTATAACGCGCTGGCGCATCAGCGCGGCAAGCCGCACAGCCGGACGCAGGTAATCGCCAAAGACCAAGAAGGTGCCGCTATAGGGGATGATGCCGCCATGCAGCGCCATGCCATTCATGGCCGCCGCCATGCCATGTTCGCGCACGCCCCAATGCACGAAGCGCCCGCTGAAATTGCCGGGAGCAATCGCCGGCACGCCCTTCACATTGGTATTATTGGACCCCGTGAGGTCCGCCGAACCGCCAACCATTTCCAGCACTGAAGGCACCAGGGCTTCCAAAGCCTTCTGGCTGGAAACGCGGGTTGCCAGCTTTGGCTTATCTGTCGCGATTTGGGTACGGAGTGCGGATAACGCCTCGTTCCAGGCTTCTGGCAGGCGACCCGCCATGGCGCGCTCAAATTCCGCGCGCTGCGGGTGCTTGGCAATGCGCTTCAGCCAGGAACGCCGCGCCCCCGCACCACGCTTGCCCGCGCTTTCCCACAGCGCCTTGATATCGGCAGGCACCTCAAAAGGTGCCGCAGTCCAGCCGAGCGCCTGCTTGGCGGCGGCGGCCTCAGCCGCACCCAATGGCGCGCCATGGCTGCCCGCCGTGCCCGCCTTGGTCGGTGCGCCGAGGCCAATGATGGTCCGGCAAGCGATCAAGGTGGGCTTACGATTGCGCATGGCCCAGGACATGGCGGCGGCCAATTCGCCCGCATCATGCCCATCCACGCGCCGCACGGCCCAGCCATAGGCCTGGAAGCGCTTCAGCACATCTTCCGAGAAGGACAGCGCGGTGTCGCCATCAATCGAGATATGATTGTCGTCCCAAAGCACCGTCAGCTTGGAAAGCCCGTAATGGCCGGCCAATGCGGCCGCTTCATGGGAAATGCCCTCCTGAAGGTCCCCATCAGAAGCGATGACCCAGGTGCGGTGATCCACGAGCGAGGCGCCAAACCGCGCCGCCATCATGCGTTCCGCCATCGCCATGCCGACCGCGGTGGAAATACCCTGGCCGAGCGGGCCTGTGGTGGTTTCAATCGCCGGGTGTTCGCCAAACTCCGGATGGCCGGCGGCGGGTGAATGCAATTGGCGAAACCGCCTCAGCTCATCCGCGCCCATGCCTTCATGGCCCGTCAGGTGCAATAGCGCGTAAAGCAGCATGGACCCATGGCCGGCGGACAGCACAAAACGGTCCCGGTCCGGCCAGCGCGGGTCGGCCGCGTCATATTTCAGAAAGCCAGAAAACAGCGCGGTCGCGGCATCGGCCATGCCCATCGGCATGCCGGGATGGCCGGATTTGGCTTGCTCCACCCCATCAATCGCCAGCGCGCGAATGGCATTGGCCATGCGGCGGGGATCATCCAGCGGGCGGGCAAGAATGGCCGCCTGGGCGGCGAGCGCGGGGTTGGGCGCGTCGGGGGCGGCGATGGTGGCCACGTGTGGGGGACCTTAATGGCTGTTTCTGTACCCTGGGCGCTATAGGGCGCGGGGCGGGCTCAGGCAACCGGGCGGGGGCACCGAGCTACATGCCAGCGGGCTTTTCACTTCACGGCAAAGCCCCCAAGCGCCGTTCCACCAAGGCGCGCCAGGGCGCATCGGGCGGGCTATCGGCCAGCAAAGCGCGCCAAGTCGCGCGCGCGCGTTCCGGGTGCCCCGCCTCAGCCTCCACCACACCTAGCAAAAAGCGCAGCTTAGGCTCCTGCGGTGCCTCGGTCAGGGCGCGCAGCAAGATGGGGCCGGCGGCGACAAATTCGCCGCGCCCGATTTCCATCTCAACCAGATCAGCCGCCAATTCCACATCAAAGCGGGAAGCGAGCGCTCGGCGCCAGGCCTCAGCCGCCGCATCGGCATTGCCGCGGCTGCGTTCCGCATTGCCTAGCATCACAAAACCCTGCCGCGCCGCGTCGCTCATCGGGTCAAGCCCGGCCAGTCTTTCGCGCAGGCGGTTCAATAGCTCATCATCCCGCGCGGCAATCTCCGCCCTTTCGCGATGCGGGGCGGAAGGCATGTCCGGCGTGCCTTGCACCAGATAAAGCCCAAGCCCAGCGGCAGGAATCAAGAAGACCAACGGCAGGAAACCAAGCGCGCGGCCACGCGTGGCAGGTGCTGCTTCCGCCGGCGCCTGCAATAGCCGGCGCTGCACTTCCACCCGCGCGGCGCGCAGCGCATCGCCTTCCAGCCTGCCAGCCGCGGCTTCACGGTCAAGCTCTGCCAATTGCGCGCGATACAGCGCCAAATCTGCTTCGCGCCTTCCCCTGGTCACCACGGGGCGGAAAAGCATGGCCACCAGCGGCACCATGGTGGCCGAAGCCAGCAGCAGTAATGCAATCCAGATCATGCCTGGCCGCGATCAAGTTCAGCCAGGCGCTTGGCTTCTTCGGGCGAAAGGGCCGCCCCTTCGGCCAGGGCGCGGCGGCGGCGGAACATGATAACGGCAATGCCGCCGCCCAAGGCCAAGACGGGCGTCGCCCAAAGCAGCATGGTCGCCGCCGTCACGGGCGGGCGCAGCAGCACGAAATCGCCGTAGCGATCATGCACAAAGCGAATGACGGCGGCCTGATCCTCGCCCGCCGCAACACGTTCACGCACCAGGCGGCGCAAATCACGCGCCAATTGCGCATCGCTGTCTTCAATGGATTGGTTCTGGCAGACTAGGCAGCGCAATTCGCGCCCAATCTCCCGCGCCAGCGCTTCCTTGGCCGGGTCGGGCAGGCGTTCATTCGGATCGCCCACCGCGCCCCAGGCCGGCAGTGCCAGCAGCAGCCAGAGAAAAACCCAGCGCGTCACGCATATCTCCGCAATAGGGGGCGCAATTCATTCTCCAGCGTATCGGCGGTGATGGGGCCGGCCCAGCGCCAGCGGATCATGCCTTGGCGATCCAGCAAATAGGTCTCAGGCACGCCATAGACGCCCCAATCAATCGCGGTGCGCCCGGGTTCATCGCGCCCGAGCCGACGATACGGATTGCCATGGCGTTGCAGGAAGGCGCCGGCTTCCGGGATGCGATCCTTGTAATTGATGCCGTAAACCGCGACCCCTTCGCGCGACAGACGCATCAGTTGCGGGTGTTCAATGATACAGGGCGCGCACCAGGAAGCCCAGAAATTGACCAAAACCGGCCCGGGCAAAGGGCCGCGCAAATCCGCCGATGCCAAGGCGGGCAGTCCAACGCCATCCAGCGCCGGCAGGCTGAAATCTGGCGCTGGCTTGCCAAGCAGCACGGAAGGCACGCCGCGCGGGTCATAGCTGCCGTCCTGCAAGCCTAGCAGCATGGCGTAAAAGCCAGCCCCCGCCGCCGCCGCCAGCCCAAGCGGCGCATAGAGCATCCAGCGCCGCGGGCGCTTTGGTGGCGCGCTATCACTCATGCTGGTGCGGCTGCCGCCTTGCGGGAAGGTGCTGAAACCCGAATGCGCCGATCAGAAAGCGATAGGCCACCGCCCAAAGCCATGATCCCCGCGCCAAACCAGATCCAAGGGGCGAGCGGATTGTGATGCAGCCGCACGACGCCACCGCCATCACGCTCATCACCCAGCACCGCGTAAAGATCTCGCATGGCATTGGTATGGATGGCCGCTTCGGTGGTGTGCATGCGCCCAACAGGGAAGAAGCGTTTTTCCGGCGTCAGCACCGTGACCACGCGCCCATTTTCCAACACTGTGATGGTCGCGCGGCGGGAAGACCAATTCGGCCCCTGCACATCTCGGATGTTCTCCAGCCGCCATTCATAGCCTGCAAGGCGGGTTGATTGGCCGGGCTTGAGTTCCACCAGCGAATCAGTCGCCAGCCCCATCCCCGCCAACCCGGCAAACATTACCCCAACGCCGGCATGGGCAATTGCCCCGCCCCAGGCGGCGCGCGGCAGGCCCCGGGCACGGTTCCAGGCCTGGGATGGCCGGCGGAAGGCAGCGATACGGTCCAGAATATCTGCCGCGGCGCCGGCAATCAGCCAGGCGGCCGCCGCAAAGCCAAGCGCCGGCCACACATGGTAGCCCGCGACAAGCAGCGTCAGGAAAGCCGCCGCCACCGCCAGCAACCCAACCCACCACAAGCGTTGCAAGGCGCCGGCCAGATCGGCCCGCTTCCAGGCGAGCAAGGGCCCCACCGCCATGGCCGCCACCAGCGGAATCGCGAGCGGCGCCGTGGCCGCATTGAAGAAGGGCGCCCCGACCGAGATTTTCGCGCCGAACAGGATATCGGCAAACATCGGCCAAAGCGTGCCCACCAGCACCACCGCCGCAATGGAACAGAGCAGCAGATTATTCAGCACGAGCCCACCTTCGCGCGAAATGGGCGCGAAAATCCCCGTGCCGCCAAGCTTCGGCGCGCGCCAGGCGAACAAGGCCAAAGCCCCCGCCACATAGGCCATCAACAGCGCCAGGATGAACACGCCGCGCGCCGGATCATTGGCGAAGGCATGCACGGAATTCAAAACGCCGGAGCGTACCAGGAATGCCCCCAGCAACGACATGCCAAAGGCCAGAATCGCCAGCAGCACAGTCCAGATTTTCAGGCTTTCGCGCTTTTCCACAACAATCGCGGAATGGAGCAGCGCCGTGCCAATCAGCCAGGGCAGCAGCGACGCGTTTTCCACCGGGTCCCAGAACCAATAGCCACCCCAGCCCAATTCGTAATAGGCCCACCATGACCCAAGCGCGATACCAAGCGTGAGAAAGGACCAGGCCGCGAGTGACCAAGGCCGCACCCAACGCCCCCAGGCGGCATCAACGCGCCCTTCCAGCAGCGCCGCGACAGCAAAGGCAAAAGTCACCGCATAACCGACATAGCCCAAGTAAAGCATGGGCGGATGCAGCGCCAAGCCAAGGTCTTGCAACAGCGGATTGAGCCCCTGCCCATCCATGGGCGGCGGCCAAACACGCTCAAACGGGTTGGAGGTGAAAATGATGAAGCCCAGAAACCCCACCGCGATCAGCCCCAGAATGCCAATCACGCGTGCCTGTAAGGCGCTCGGCAAATCGCGCCCAAAGCCAGCCACTGCGCCACCGCAAAGTGCCAAGATCAACACCCAAAGCACCATGGACCCTTCATGATTGCCCCAGGCGCCTGAAAACTTATAAATCAACGGCTTCGCCGAATGGCTGTTCAGCACCACATTGGAGACCGTGGTGTCATTCACCGCAAAGGCCCAAAGCAAGGCGCCGAAGGCCGACGCAATCGCGATCAACTGCGCGCCTGCGAGCGGCGAGGCCAGCGCCATCAGCCGTGCATCCGCGCGATGCGCGCCAATCAGCGGGAAGATGGATTGCGCCAGGGCCAGAATACAGCCAAGCGCGAGCGCGAAATGCCCGATTTCCCCAATCATCCGCCTCTCCTTGGTGCGGTGTTCCATTCCGCCGGTGGCGGAGGCGCACCTTCTGCCGGGTTCCAATGGCCGGCGCGCTTCAGCGCATCGGCCACTTCCGGCGGCATATAGGTTTCATCATGCCGCGCCAGCACTTCCTTGGCGCGGAAAACCCCATCCGGCTGCATCATGCCAAGCGTCACCACGCCCTGGCCTTCGCGGAACAAATCCGGCAGCACCCCGGCATAGGAGACGCGAATGACATGCGCGCCATCAGTCACGCGGAAATTGGCGGTGGGCTTGCCATCCGCGTTCGTGCCGCGTTCCAGGCTGCCGGCTTCCACCAGCCCACCCAGGCGAAAGGCACGATTGGCCGGCGGCGCTTCACGCATGATGTCGGAAGGCGAACGGAAGAACACCAGATTATCCTGAAACGCCGTCAGCGTCAGCGCGGTGGCACTACCAAGCCCAAGCCCACAGAGCAGCAGAATGTAAAGTCGGCGCTTTTTGCGAGTCATGGCCGATCCCCGCGCGGGTCGAGTTCCGCCAGCAGCCGCTTCGCCGCCGCATGGCGCCGCGCTGCATCCAAAACCAGCGCGCCGAAGCCAAGCAGGACCAACGCATAGGAAGCGGTGATGAAGAATGTGTGGCTCATGCGCCCATGGCCTCCTCTCGCCGCGCGCGGGCTAATTGCAGGGCGCGGATGCGTCGTTCCATCACGGCAGCGCGGGTGCGCGCCAGCACCACCGCGCCGAACAGCAGCGAAAAGCCAAGCGCGCAGGTCAGTAACGGATAAAGGATATCCACATGCATCCCCGGCGCATCAAGCCGCGTGACGGAAGCCGGCTGATGCAGCGTATTCCACCAATCGACGCTGAATTTGACGATCGGGATATTCACAATGCCAACCAAAGCCAAAATGGCCCCAACCCGCGCGCCGCGTTCCTGATCCTCAAACGCGCGCGTCAGCGCTGCGTGGCCGAGCCACAGGAAGAACAGCACCAAAACGGAGGTCAGCCGCGCATCCCAAACCCACCAGGTGCCCCACATGGGCCGGCCCCAAAGGCTGCCCGTGGCCAGACACAGCGCCGTCACCAGCGCACCCACCGGCGATAATTCCCGCGCGAAAAGATCAGCCAAGGGATGGCGCCAGATCAGGGACATGATGGAAGCCGCCGCCAGCGCGGTGTAGCCACCCATGGCAAGCCAGGCCATTGGCACATGCACATACATGATGCGCACGGTTTGGCCCTGCTGCCAGTCTGCCGGGGACAAGAACAGCCCCCAAACCAGCCCCGCGCCCAGCACCAAAGCTGCTGCCGCCCATAGCCAGGTCTGCACCTTGGCCGAGGCACGCAAAAAGCGCCCCGGATTGGCAAAACGATGCAGCGAACGCGCGCCAGGGGCGGCTCCGCTCGGGCTGCTGTCAGCTTTGGCTGTCATTCTGGCGTCCACATGGTCAGACTAGCCTAGTTTTTCTGCGGGTGGAATCACCCACAAGCCTCCTCTTTATCGTCACATAGGGGGTGCGCCCCCGCCAAAGGAGTCCCCCCGACACGAAAACCCGGCCCAGGCTTATTGAAGCCCGGCGCATCTGGCGTTACCTCCTTGCCAAGAGCCCCGCGGGGGCCAAAAAGGGGATTACGTCACGCCATGCCAGCCGCAACCACCAAAGCGCCCCTTGCCCGCTGGCTGGTGAAATCCGAACCCGATGCCTTTTCCTGGGACCAGCAAGTGGCCAATGGCGTGGAGCCCTGGACGGGCGTGCGCAATCACCTGGCCAAGAAGAACCTAATGGCGATGAAGAAGGGCGATCTGGCCTTTTTCTACCATTCCAATATCGGGAAGGAAGTTGTTGGCGTGGTGGAAGTGGCGCGCGAAGCCTATCCGGACCCGTCCGCGGAAGAAGGCTCACCCTGGGTATGCGTTGATATGCGCGCGGTGGGGCCCATGCCAAAGCCCGTGGGCCTGGCCGCCATTAAGGCCGAGCCCGCACTGGCTGATGTGGCGTTGATCCGGCAATCCAGGCTTTCTGTGATGCCGATTGCGCCCGAACATTGGGCGGTGATTGCCCGCATGGGCGGATGGGCCGGGAAATGAGCAAGCCAGAACGCGCGCTTTGTGCGCTGGCGGATATCCCCGATGGCGGGTCCAAAGGCTTTCCGGCTGCCCCCGGCGCCTTCATGGGGCTTTTCGCTGTGCGGCGCGGCGATTCCGTTTGGGTCTATGTCAATTCCTGCCCGCATATCGGCCTGCCTTTAGACCCCGTGCCGGATCGCTTTCTGGATGCCAAGCGCCAGCATATTCTCTGTTCCGCCCATGGCGCGCGGTTTGAGATTGAATCGGGCGAATGCGTCTCCGGCCCCTGTTACGGAGAAGCCCTGGAAGCCGTGGCAGCGCGGGTGGATGAGGCCGGGCAGGTGCTGGTGCCTGCCGATGCGGGGCTGTGAGGCGATTGCATTTCATTGCATGATAATTGCACATAATCTTTGCTACGTATCCTGATAGAGGGAAGAGATAGGGAGGCTGGCGAAGGGTCTCATGAATTGGTGGCAAGGCTTAAGTCGGACTCTCACGCTTGGCGCCATGCTGCTGCTTGGGTTTGCTGATGCCGGAGCCAAGACTGAAAGGGTACGGCCTTATGAGATTGCCGGGCCAGCCGGGCTTGGCAGCGATGAGCCACTCTGCCGGAGGTTGGTTGCTGCGCTTAATGCTGAAGGTAGTCGGGAACTGACTGCGCCGCGCGCGGATTCGATGTTTGCGCGCTGGCAAGAGGTGCAGCATCGTGACTCGCGAGAAATCATTCATGAAGCGACGCGTGCAGATATCCTGAATGAGGGGAAAGAGCGTACCATCTATCGGATCACCGATTTGTATTCATTCGATAGATCTACACAGTCGTTAGTATTCATGCGTCATGAATCGGAGAGTTTGCCGTCACGCCAAAGAGTCGGACAGCCATCTACATGGGCTGAAGCAGTTGAAAGCGGACGCATGTTTGCTATCACGAATTTCCTCACCTGGAGTTCTTCCCCAAAATTCAGTGACCTTTTGAAACATTATCCGACGTTGAGAGCGCCTGCTGGACGACGTTTTCGAATGCCAGGATATGCGCAAGCCACCGATTTGATTCTGCTTGATGGTGCCCGATCTATGGTGCTGCTTGAGGATACCGAAGTACGCTCGGCGATACTCTTGGAGATAAGCGCTGGGCGAACATATCCTATTTGCTATCTTTCCTAGCGGGAGGCTTGAAGTCAGGCATGACTTGGCAGCCCAGTCCTAATTTAAGCCCCAACCTTGCGTCTCTCGCATTCCGTAATGCACTACCCTAAAATTGAAATTTTTCTTCGCAATTTGATGGTTTGTGGCGAGGAAATCGTTATCTTACTATGTGTCAGCGGTCGCCAAGCGAAGCGCTACGCCAAGGGTGGTCACAAACCCCGAAGCCCCCTAAACGCGATGAAAAAGGGTGTCGTGCGGAGATGACGATACTGAAATGGTTTCGTGAAACAAATGGAAGTGTACTCGGTTGGCTTACGGGGCGCTTTTATGCTTGGTGCTTCAAACGAGAGGGCAAGAGTAAAGCGTTTTGGCTTTTCACCACAACACTCGCTTATTCTATTATGGTTACGGGTTGGGGATTATGCATTTTCCTGTTCTATTATGTGTATATGCGCTGAAGAACTGCTGCATAAATCTTGATTTGATCCCCTCTTTGGCTACCTTCGGGGCGATCAGCGGCTGTAGCGTAGCGTCACCGGCTTTAATGAGGCGCCCCAGCCGCTTGCCCTCCTCCCGCTTGGTGATGACCAAGGAAGGCAATGGTCGGGCTGCCGGAATTGGCCTATAGCGGGCACTCTCAATTTCTCTCCGCCAAAGGGTTTCGCATGTCAGCGTGGCAATTCTGGATTGATCGTGGCGGCACCTTTACCGATATCGTCGCGCGCGACCCCGCCGGGCGGCTTTCCACGCTGAAGCTGCTGTCGGAAAACCCGGAACGCTACAAGGACGCTGCCGTTGCCGGCATTCGGCAATGCTTGGGCCTGGCTGAAGGCGCGCCCATTCCGCCCGGGCTGATCGAAGCGGTGAAAATGGGCACCACGGTTGCTACCAATGCACTTTTGGAGCGCAAGGGCGAACGTGTGCTGCTGCTGGTCAATCGCGGCTTTGCTGATCTGCTGCGCATCGGTAATCAGGCGCGGCCAAGACTGTTTGATCTGGATGTGCGCCTGCCGGAATTGCTGCATGAACGCACTGTTGAAATCGGCGGGCGTGTCGCGGTGGATGGCACGGAATTGGAAGCCTTGGATGAGGCCGGGGCGCGGGATGCCTTGCGCGCTGCCTATCAGGAAGGTCTGCGCGCCGTTGCGATTTTGATGATGCATGCCTGGGCTTATCCCGCGCATGAAGAACGGCTTGGTGCGATTGCGCGGGAAGTTGGCTTCACGCAAATCTCGCTCAGCCATCGCGCGAGCCCCCTGCCGCGTATTGTGCCGCGCGGGGATACGACCGTTGTTGATGCTTATCTCTCGCCGATTCTGCGCCGCTATGTGGATCAGGTGGCGGGCGAATTGCCGGGGGTCAGGCTTTACTTCATGCAATCAAGCGGCGGCTTGACCGAAGCCGGGCATTTCCAGGGCAAGGATGCGATCCTGTCTGGCCCTGCGGGCGGCATTGTCGGCGCAGCGCGCACCGCGGCCATGGGCGGGTTTGAACGTATCATTGGCTTTGACATGGGCGGCACCTCCACCGATGTCGCGCTTTATGCCGGCGCTTTTGAACGCGCGTTTGAAACAGAAGTCGCTGGCGTGCGGATGCGTGCTCCGATGATGGCAATCAATACCGTGGCGGCGGGCGGTGGTTCCATCCTGCATTTTGATGGTGCGCGGTTTCGTGTGGGGCCAGATTCCGCCGGCGCCGTGCCTGGCCCGGCCTGTTATCGGCGCGGGGGGCCGCTGACCGTCACGGATGCGAATGTGATGGTGGGCAAGATTCAGCCGCATCACTTCCCGGCAATCTTCGGCCCCAATGGCGATCAACCCTTGGATGCGGCGATTGTCGCAGCGAAATTCGCGGCCCTCGCCACCGAAATCGGCAAGGCGCAAGGCAAAGCGGCACCCGATCCACGCGCCGTGGCGGAAGGGTTTTTGCGCGTGGCGGTGGCGAATATGGCCAATGCCATCAAGCAAGTCTCGATCCAGAAAGGCCATGACGCGACTCGCTTCGCGCTGCAATGCTTCGGCGGTGCGGGCGGGCAACATGCCTGTTTGGTTGCAGATGAGCTCGGCATGGAAACCGTGTTCATCCATCCCTTCGCGGGCGTGCTTTCCGCCTATGGCATGGGCTTGGCGGATCAGGCGGTGATCCGGGAAGCGGCAGTGGAAGCGCCCTTTACCGCTGATGCCATCAGCGATCTCACCACGCGACTTGCTGCGCTGGAAACGGCTGGGCGCGAAGAACTGGCGCGCCAAGGCGCCGATCCCGCGCGCTTGCAAGCGGCGCGTCGGTTGCATTTGCGTTATGCCGGCACCGATACTTTCCTGCCCGTCGCTTTCGGCGCGCATCAGGATGTGCTGGCGGCCTTCACGGAAGCACATCGCCGTCGCTTTGGCTTCGCCACACCGGAACGCCAGGTGATTGTGGAAGCCTGTATTGCGGAAGTTACCGCACCCGGAGAAGAAGTGCGCGAAGCCGCCCTGCCGCCACGCATGGCGGGCCAAACACCCGTGGCGGTTGATAGCATCGCGCTTTTCACCGGCGGTGCTGAACACGGTGCCCCGGTACATGATCGCGATGCGCTTTGCGCGGGCGATCGCATCAAGGGACCTGCGCTGCTGCGCGAAGCCAATGCCACCACCGTGGTGGAACCGGGCTGGGAAGCGGAAGTCACCGCGCGAAATCACTTGGTGCTGCGCCGCATCGCGGCCCGTGCGCGTGCCGCTGATGTTTTGGCGACAGATCGCCCCGATCCGGTAATGCTTGAGCTTTTCAACAACCTCTTCATGAGTATTGCGGAGCAAACCGGCGCAGTTTTGCAAAACACCAGCCTTTCAGTGAATATCAAGGAAAGGCTCGATTTCTCCTGCGCCATTTTTGATGCGACTGGCGCGCTGATTGCCAATGCGCCGCATGTGCCAGTGCATCTTGGCGCCATGGGGGAAAGCGTGCGCACCGTGATCCGCACGCGCGGCGCCAGCCTCAAGCCCGGCGACGTGGTGGCGCTCAACAACCCCTATAATGGCGGCACGCATTTGCCGGATGTAACGGTGATCACGCCGGTCTTTGATGCGGCGGGCAGCAAGATCATTTTCTTCGTCGGCTCACGCGGGCATCACGCTGATATTGGCGGCCTGACGCCTGGGTCCACACCACCATTGTCACGCACGCTGGAAGAAGAAGGCGTGGTGATTGATGATTTCCTGCTGGTGGATGGCGGGCATTTCCGTGAAGCGGAATTCCGCGCCCTGCTGGCCGGCGCGCGCTACCCGGCGCGCAGCCCGGATGTGAATGTGGCCGATATCAAGGCGCAAATCGCCGCCAATGAAAAAGGCGTGCAGGAATTAAGCCGCGCCGTTGCCGATTACGGGCTTGCCACCGTCAGCGCCTATATGCGGCACGTGATGGATAATGCCGAAGAAAGCGTGCGCCGCGTATTGGAAAAACTCCCCGATGGCCATTTTGAAACGAGCATTGATGATGGCGCACCCTTGAAGGTTGCCATCCGTGTTGATCGCGCCGCGCGCAAGGCCGTGATTGATTTCACCGGCACCGGACCGCAACGCCCAAGCAATTTCAACGCGCCATCAGCGGTCTGCCGCGCCGTGGTGCTTTATTGCTTCCGGTGTTTAGTAGGTGAGGATATTCCGCTCAATGATGGTTGCCTGAAGCCCTTGAAAATCGTGATCCCAGAAGGAACTTTCCTATCGCCGCGCCCAGGTGCTGCGGTGGTGGCCGGCAATACCGAGGTCAGCCAAATGACCTGCAATGCCCTGCTCGCCGCGCTTGGCGCTTGTGCCTCTGCCCAAGCCACCATGAACAATCTGCTTTTTGGCGATGCGCGCTACCAATATTATGAAACGATCTGCGGCGGCATTGGTGCTGGCCCTGGCTTCAATGGCGCGGGACCGGTGCAAACCCACATGACCAATACGCGCATGACCGATCCGGAAATTCTGGAACTCCGCTACCCCGTCCGGCTTGAGGAATTTGCCATCCGGCGCGGCTCGGGCGGGGCGGGGCGTTGGCATGGTGGTGATGGGTCACGCCGGCGCATTCGCTTCCTGCATCCGATGGAAGCGGTGATTGTGGCGTCGCGCCGCAACGTCCCGCCGCATGGGTTGCAAGGCGGTGCCGATGGCGCTGCTGGCCGGCAATGGGTGGAACGCGCCGATGGCAGCATTCAATGGCTGAAGGGCAGCGATTCCGCGCATCTGGCCGCCGGGGAAGTACTTGGCATTGAAACGCCCGGCGGTGGTGGTTGGGGGAGCGCAAGCTGAAATCCCACCGCGCCCTTTTCGCACTTTTTTTTGCAGGGATCGCCTTGGCGGCGGCGTGGGTCGGGCCACGCCTGATTTCCTGGGAAGGGCAGCGCAACAACCTGGCGGCGCTGGCGGCGGAACGGCTTGGCCGACCCGTTGCCTTGCAAGGCCCGCTACGCGTTACGCTACTGCCCCAGCCCATTCTTGAAGCGGATGATGTGCATCTGGGGCAGGATGAAGGCGGGCTTGGCGTGAAGGCGCAAACGCTGCGTCTGAGGCTTGGCCTAGCACCCCTGCTGCTGGGGCGGTTTGAAGCGCGCGATCTGGTGCTGGTGGGTGCTGATATCCGCCTGCCCTGGCCCCTGCCCGCCGCCGGTGCACTCCGCCCGCCGCCCTGGCTTTCGGACTTCGCCGCCCGCATCGAAGCAAGCCGCGTGACGCTTGGTGAGGTGGCTTTGGAGAATGTCGCCGCGCGGCTGGTCGCGCCCGGCCCCTTGGATGCGGTGCGCCTTGAAGGCAGCTTTACCCGCGCCGGGGCCGAGGCCCGCTTCCAAGCCGTGCTTGGCCGGCCGGGCTATGATGGCATCGGCACGCTGGAATTGCGGCTGAATGGCCAGGGCGCTAGTCTTCTCACGCGCGGTGCCTTGCTCGCCGAAGGTGGCTATGAGGGGCGGCTTGAAGCATCCGGCGCCTATCTTTCCGCCTTTCTGCCAGCGCCCGCATTGCCCTTCCGCATCACGGGCCGCATCCGCGCCAGTGAAGACCGCATCACCACGCCCGATCTGGTGGTGGAATTTGATGGCGGCACGGGCCGCACCGCGGCGGAAATCCAACTGACGCCGGAAGCGAAAATGGATCTGGCCGTCACCATGAACCGGCTTGATCTCGATCCCTGGATTGCCGCCATGCGCGGCGCGCGTGATTGGCCCTTCCCGATCGTGCTGGATGTCGCAGCTGAGGTAGCGCGCTGGCAGGGCAAGGAATTGCGTCGCTTCAAGGCGGGCATCGCCCGTGAAGGTGCACGCATGACCCTGACGGATATCGCCGCGGTTCTGCCCGGTGAGGCAGAGGTTGAAGCGCGCGGTGCGACGCTTGGCGAAAGGCTGGAATTGGCGCTGAGCATCAACGGCCCCAGCCTGCGCGATAGCCTGGCTGCCTTTGGTTTTGCGGTGCCGGCGCCAGACTCCGCAAGGCTGCGCCGCTTTGAAGGGCGCGGGCGCTTGGTGCTGGAACCCAACCTTATCGAAGCGCCGGAATTTTCCCTGCTGCTGGATGGTGGGCGCTATGCCGGGGCGGGCGCATTGCGGCTGGGCGCGCGCCCAGCACTTGGGCTTGGGCTTTCGATTGATGGGCTGGCTTTGGATGGCTTGCTATCGGAAAACCTGAGTTGGCAGGTGGCGCATGAGGCGCTGCAAGGCTTTGACGCCAATCTGCGCATGACCATGGGCCGGCTGGAATGGCAGGGCCAGGCACTGGAAGCTGTTGCGTTGGATGCAACGCTTGATGCCGGCAGGCTTGCCGTGCAGCGCTTCTCCGCGCGCCAGGGCGGCGCCAATCTCACCGCCTCGGGGGCGATTGGCCTTGGCGCCACACCAAGCCTTGCCGATGCCGCGCTGGAAGTTTCCGCCCCCACGGCAAGCACCTTGCCGGCGATGCTGCTGGAAGCCCTGCCCTTGCCGGCGGGATTGGCGGCGCTGCCGGCAACGCTGCGGCTGCGCGGCAATGGCACGATGGAAGCGCTGAGCCTTGCCGGTGAAGCCTTGCTGGAAGATGCTCGGCTTGATGCCAATGCGGTGCTTGATCTGCCGAAGGCGCAGGGGCAGGGCAGCCTGACCTTCCGCCACCCCGGCGCGGCGCGGCTCTATGGCCAGGTTTTGGGCCGCGCGGAACCTGCCTGGATGGGTGAAGGCTCGGCTTCCTTCATTGCGCGCATGGCGTTCGAGGGGGGCGTTATCACACTGCCTTTCTTCAATCTGGTCGCTGCCGAAACACGCGCTGCCGGTGAGGCGCAGTTGGACATGAATGGCGCGCGACCCAAGCTGACCTTGAAGCTTGACGCGGAAAACCTCGCTTTACCCGCGCCTGATCTGGCAGATCAGGAACCGCTACCACTGGCTGCCTTGGCGGGTTGGGATGGCAGCTTCACCTTGAGCGCTGCGCGCATTGCGGTATCCGGGCTGCCGCCGGTGGAAAATGCTGCGGTCGAAATAACGCTCGACAATGGCCGCATCGCGCTGGACGCCTTCCGCGCTGCCTTCGCTGGTGGGGTGATGGAAGGCAAGGGCCTTCTGGATGCCACCGCCGAGCCGCCACGCTTGGAAGGCAGTTTTGACATCACCAGCGCAACCCTGGCGCATCCAGTTTTCGATCTGCCGCTTGATCTGGCGGCAGGGCGGATGGAAGCCGCTGGACGCTTGGCGGCTTCAGGCCATGCGCCTTTAGCGCTGCTGTCTTCTTTGGAAGGCTCCGGGCGCTTTCTGTTGGCGGATGGGGTGGTGGCGGGCCTTGCGCTGCGCGATGCCTATGCTGCGGCGGGCTTGGCGGATGCTGTGGCGGCCGAGGCAGCTTTGCGCCGCGCCCTGATTGGCGGTGCCACAGCAGTAGAACGCTTGGAAGGCGGCTGGCAGATCAACGCCGGGCGAGTTTCAGTGCAGGAAATGCGGTTGGCTGCTGAAGGGGGCGTTTCCGCTCGCGTCACAGGTTCCGTGGATTTGCCGCGCGCGACACTCGATATCGGCTTTGCATTGCGCTCGCCAGTGGCCGAGGCACCCGAGATTGGGCTGCGTTTTTCAGGCCCAGCCGCGGCGCCGCAGCGCCTGCCGGATATTGCGCCCTGGGCACGCTGGCGGGCGGAGCAGCGATAAGGCTTTCAGCAGCCACACCCAACCGGGGTGCCATCCCGCCCCTGCTCGCCCGCTGTCTGATAGCCATCGCGCTTCCACCAATCCAAACCACCGATCAATTCACGCACCTGAAAGCCCAGCGTCAGCAATTTCAACGCAGTCTTGGTTGAACCGTTGCAGCCAATGCCATCGCAATAGCAGACATAAGTCTTTGACTTGTCCAAAGCCTCAGTGCTGAGGGTGCAAATTCCCCGATGCGGCAGGTTGATGGCGCCGGGGATATGTTCCTGCGCAAAGGTCGCTTCGGAACGACCATCCACCACCACGAACGGTTCACCATTGCTGATTGCAATATGAAGGTCCCAGGAATCCATCTCGTAAGCCAGCTTGCTTTGATAATGGGTCATCTGTTCGATCGTCATTTCAGTTTCCTTTCATCTATCAGAGGGTTTTTGAGCAGCCTTACTCCGCCGCGATGGCCTGCGCTTCGCTCATCGGCACCGGCAGATATTGCGCATATTCCTTCGGCACCACATGCCAGAAGCGCCCGCGTTCTGTTGCCCATTCATTCAACAGGCGCGCGGCAAAGCGACTGCCGGTCTCCGCCACATGCCGCGCGATCAAATCCTGCAGCGCTTCCTCCCAATGCGGATGCGCGAGGCGCGACCAGAGCAGAGTTTCCGGATTGATGCGCTTTTCGAAACTGCCATCCGCATCATAGATGAAGGCCTGGCCGCCGGTGAAACCTGCGCCGTAATTATCGCCAACCGCGCCAAGGATCACCACCGTCCCGCCGGTCATGTATTCACAGCCATTGGCGCCGCAGCCTTCCACCACGGCAGTCGCGCCGGAATTGCGCACGGCGAAGCGCTCACCGGCCTGGCCGGCGGCGAAAAGCTCCCCAGCGGTGGCGCCGTAAAGCACCGTGTTCCCAATGATGGTATTCTCATGGGAGATCAAGCTGGATGACGGCGCGGGGCGCACCACAATGGAAGCACCGGAAAGTCCCTTGCCGACATAGTCATTGGCATCCCCAAAAACTTCCAGCTTCAAGCCGCGCACGCCAAAGGCGCCGAGTGATTGGCCGGCACTGCCACGCAACCGCACGGTCAAATGCCCAGCTTGCAGCCCTGTCATGCCGAATTGCCGCACGATGCGCGATGATACCTTGGTGCCAATGGCGCGATGCGTGTTGCGGATATTGTATTGCAACTGCATTTTCTCGCCATGGCGGAACAGCGCTTCCGCATCGCGGATCATTTCCGCATCCAACGTCTCCGGCACCTCATTGCGGCCTTCCAAGGTGCAATAGGATGCATGCGGGCCGGCATCGGCCTGCACAAGCAACGGGTTGAGATCGAGGTCATCCAAATCCTCAGACCCGCGGCTGACTTGTTGCAGCAGATCGGTGCGGCCAATCACATCGGTCAGCTTCCGCATGCCAAGGCTTGCCAGAATTTCGCGCACTTCTTCCGCGACGAAGGAGAAAAGATTGATCACCTTCTCTGGGCTGCCGGCGAATTTGGCGCGCAACGCCTCATCCTGCGTGCAGACACCAACAGGGCAGGTATTGGAATGGCATTGCCGCACCATGATGCAGCCCATCGCCACCAGGGATGCCGTGCCAATGCCAAATTCCTCGGCACCCAGCATGGCGGCAATCACCACATCGCGCCCGGTCTTGATGCCGCCATCGGTGCGCAGCTTCACGCGATGCCGCAAGCGATTGAGCAACAATACCTGATGCGTTTCCGACAGCCCCATTTCCCAGGGCAGACCAGCATACTTGATGGAAGATTGCGGCGAAGCGCCGGTGCCGCCGGAATGGCCGGAAACCAGAATCGCATCTGCCTTGGCCTTCGCAACACCCGCAGCAATGGTGCCAATGCCCGAACGGCTCACCAGCTTCACACACACCGTCGCGTCCGGGTTGATCTGCTTCAGATCGTAAATCAGCTGCGCCAAATCTTCGATCGAATAAATGTCATGATGCGGTGGCGGGCTGATCAGCATCACGCCCGGTGTGGAATGGCGGAGCTTCGCAATCAGCCCTGTCACCTTGAAGCCGGGCAATTGCCCGCCCTCACCAGGCTTGGCGCCTTGCGCGACCTTGATTTCAATCTCTCGACAATTATTGAGGTATTCGGCGGTGACGCCAAAGCGGCCAGAGGCAATCTGCTTGATCGCGGAATTGGCGTTATCGCCATTCGCGCGCGGCTTGGCGCGGGCCGGGTCTTCGCCGCCTTCGCCAGAATCGCTGCGCGCGCCAATGCGGTTCATGGCGATGGAAAGCGTTTCATGCGCTTCGGGGCTGAGCGCGCCGAGCGATATTCCAGGCGCCACCAGGCGCTTGCGGATTTCCGTGATGCTTTCCACTTCTTCCAAGGCAATCGGCGTGCGGCCTTCCAGCCGGAAATCGAGCAAATCGCGCAGCGCCACGGGCGGCAGGCGCCGCACCGCATCGGAATAGCGCTTGAAGGTTTGGTAGCTTTCGGACTCGACGGCGCTTTGCAGCGTGTGGATCAGGTTGCCATCGAAAGCATGCGCTTCTCCACGGCGACGCATCTTGTAAAGCCCGCCAATCGGCAGCGTCACCGCGCCTTCCGCCCAGGCCTTGGCATGCAAAGCTAGTAGGCGCCGCGCAATACCGGAAAGCCCAATGCCCGAAATGCGCGAAGGCGTGCCCGGGAAAAACTCCGCCACCAGCGCGCGGGAAAGCCCGATGGCTTCGAAATTCATGCCACCGCGATAGGATGACAAAACGCCAATCCCCATCTTGGACATGATCTTGAGCAGGCCCTTATCAACGGCCTTCTTGTAGCGCCCAACTGCTTCCCGCAGAGACACGGCGCCGAACAGGCCGCGCCGATGCCGATCCGCGATGCTTTCCTGCGCCAGATAGGCATTGACCGTCGTCGCCCCCGCACCAATCAACACCGCGACGTAATGCACATCAAGCGATTCAGCGACGCGGACATTGAGCGATGTAAAGGTGCGGAGCCCATTCTTCACCAGATGAGTCTGCACCGCGCCCACAGAAAGAATCATGGGGATCACGGCGCGTTCGGCGCATTGCGCCTCATCCGTCAGGATCACATGGGCGCAGCCGGAGCGCACACCTTCTTCGGCTTCGCGGCGGATGCGTTCAATGTGGCGCCTGAGGCCCGCTTCACCTTCCGCAACAGGAAAGGTGCAATCCACCACGCAGGCCGTTGTGTCCATATAGGCGCGCATGGCGTCAAATTCAGCATTGGACAGAACGGGGCTATCCAACATCAGCATGTCGCACTGCGTCGGGTCTTCATCCAGGATATTGCCAAGATTGCCGAGCCGCGTCTTCAGCGTCATCACCCGCGTTTCACGCAGGCTATCAATCGGCGGATTGGTCACCTGGCTGAAGGCCTGGCGGAAGAAGTGATGAAGGCCGCGATATTGGTCTGACAGCACGGCGATGGGCGTATCATCACCCATGGAACCCACAGCCTCATTGGCGTCTTCCACCATGGGGTGCAGGATGGATTCCAATTCCTCCAAGGTATAGCCGACAGAAAGCTGACGGCGGCGCAAATCCTCACCGGTCAGATTGGCGCGTTCATCGGCCTCCGCTTTCACAATCTCATCAATGCGCGTGGTGCGCGCGGTCCATTGGCCGAAGGGCTTGCGGCCTGAAATCAAATCCTTCAGAGCCGTGTCTTCAAAGAAGCGGCCTTCATCCAGATCAACGCCAATGCATTGGCCGGGACCAACACGACCCTTTTTCGCCACCTGATCCTCGGCGATTTTCACCATGCCGGTCTCGGACCCGACAATCAGCAAATCGGATTGCGTGATGGTATAGCGCAAAGGGCGCAGACCATTGCGATCCAGCCCTGCCACTACCCAGCGGCCATCGGTCGCGCAAATCGCTGCCGGACCATCCCAGGGTTCCATCACGGCGTTGCAATACAGGAACAGATCACGATGCGCTGTAGGCATGGTGGCGTTATTGCCAAGACTTTCCGGGATCAGCAGCGCCTTGGCCATGGGCGCATCCCGCCCCGCGCGCACGAGCAGTTCGAACACATTATCAAGCGTGGCGGTATCCGAACCGCCGGCCTGCACCACGGGCTTGATATCCTCCATGAAAGGATCAAGCAGCGGGTGGGAAAGCCGCGTTTCATGCGACTTCATCCAATTCACATTGCCATGCAGCGTATTGATTTCGCCATTATGCGCGAGTGTCCGGAAAGGCTGCGCCAGGCGCCAAGTCGGGAAGGTATTGGTGGAATAGCGCTGATGATAAATGGCAAAGCGGCTGACAAACCTCTCATCCAACAAGTCAGGATAGAATTCCGTCAGCGCTTCCGCCAGGAACATGCCCTTGTAGATGATGGAGCGGGCAGAGAGCGAACACAGATAAAGCTCCGCAATCTGCGCTGCGATAGCCTGCTTTTCGATCCGCCGGCGGATCACATACATATCGCGCTCAACCGTTCCGATATCGCGCTGTTCCGGGTCATGGATCAGGATTTGCTCGATCTCGGGCCGGGTTGCATTGGCCTTTTCACCAATGCAGGCGACATTGATCGGTACTTGCCGCCAGCCATAAATGGCGTAGCCGGCATTGAGGATTTCGGTTTCCACAATCTGCCGGCAGCGTTCCTGCGCGCCCAGATCGGATTTCGGCAGAAACACCTGCCCCACCACAATACGCCCGGGGCGGAGCCTATCGCCACCGCGTTCTACCACGGCGGCGAAGAAATCTTGCGGGATTTCGATATGAATGCCCGCGCCATCGCCGGTCTTGCCATCGGCATCCACGGCGCCGCGATGCCAAACGGCACGCAGCGCATCAATGCCGGCCTGCACCACTTCCCGCCGAGGCTTGCCATCCAGCGCGGCCACAAGGCCAACGCCGCAGGCATCATGTTCGGTCAGGTCCAGATGCGCCTCGCGCGAGAGGCGCGCGGCTTCGGCTTGGTAATGCGTAACAAAGGCTGGTTCGTTCAACATGGCACAATCCTAAGAACTAGAGCGGCAAGCCGCGTTGCCGAAGTGCGTCTCGGTGCTTGGTGAGGGCCTGCTGCACCACACGCTGCCCCCAAGCGGCAGCGATGGGCGTGATGGCGGCCGTGATTTCAGGCGTGATTTCAAGCAGGCGCTGACCAAGCGCTGTTCGATAGAAGCGCGCCAACTCGCGCAGCTCGGCGGCAGACAAGCGCTGCGCGTAAAGCCCGGCGATCAGCTCTGGAAATTCACCAACGCCTGCGCGGAACTCCGGCATGATGAATTCATCCACCAACGCGCGCGCTCGGTCTTCACCAAGCTGCGGTGCGGCAGTCACGAATGACTGCACCAAATAGCCGCGCATGGCATCAATCGTGGTCAGGATTTGCGATTCAGCGCGCATCG
Source organism: Roseomonas sp. (assembly GCA_020249265.1). Taxonomy (GTDB): domain Bacteria; phylum Pseudomonadota; class Alphaproteobacteria; order Acetobacterales; family Acetobacteraceae; genus Neoroseomonas. The sequence continues at coordinate 110,508 of JADCGA010000004.1, read as the reverse complement.
CCGCCACCAATTCCCGCGCAGCAACCAGCTTTTCGTCTTGCGCATTCGGCTGTTGCGCGAAGGCAGGAGAGGCCAGCAACAGCAAAGCCAGGATCAAACGACGCATCATTCCGCTGCCACGGCCAGCGCCGTGCTCCGCTTCTCAACAAAAGCCGCGATCTGTTCCGCCACATCGCGGCCATCGCGAATGCCCCACACCACCAGCGACGCGCCGCGCACAATATCGCCCGCGGCGAAAACGCCCGGCAGCGCTGTCATCATGCTGCGATGGTCCACCTTCAGCGTGCCCCAGCGCGTGACGGAAAGCGCGGATTCTTCAAACATCATCGGCAAATCTTCCGGGTCGAAGCCAAGCGCCTTGATCACCAAATCTGCCTTCAGGGTGAAATCACTGCCCGCGATGGCTTCCACCTGCTGCCGGCCAGTTGCATCCGGCAGGCCAAGATGCATGCGCACCGCGCGTACGCCTTCGACCTTCGCCTTGCCTTCAAAGGCTTCTGGCGCAGCTAGCCATTCAAAGCGCACGCCTTCTTCTTCAGCATTATACACTTCGCGCATGGAACCAGGCATATTCGCCTTGTCGCGCCGATAAAGGCAGGTGACGGAAGCAGCGCCCTGCCGCGTTGCGGTGCGCACGCAATCCATCGCGGTATCGCCACCACCAATCACCACCACATGGCGGCCTTCGGCATTGAGCGCACCGGAATCGAATTCGGGCACGGCATCGCCCAAGCCCTTGCGGTTGGACGCAATCAAAAAATCCAGCGCCGCTACCACGCCGGGCAGATCAGCGCCCGGTACGGCGATATCGCGTGCCTTGTAGACACCGGTCGCAATCAGCACTGCGGCATGGTTGCCGCGCAATTCCGCCAGCGAAATATCGCGCCCCACCGCGCAATTCAGCCGGAATTCAATGCCGCCTTCGGCGTATTGGTACCAGCGCCGCAGCACCACATCCTTTTCCAACTTGAAGTTTGGGATGCCGTACATCATCAGCCCGCCGGCGCGGTCATGCCGATCATAAATCACCACTTGAAAGCCCAGCACGCGGAGCCTTTCCGCCGCTGCCATGCCGGCGGGGCCGGCGCCGATAATGCCGATGCTCTCTGCCCTTTCGCGGACGGGCTTGGGCGGCTTCACCCAGCCATTCTCCCAGGCCGTATCAGTGATGTATTTTTCCACCGCGCCAATCGTGACCGAATTGAACCCCTTTTCGATCACGCAATTGCCTTCGCAAAGCCGATCCTGAGGGCAAACACGGCCACAAATTTCGGGGAAGTTATTGGTGGCGGACGCGACCTCATAGGCTTCTTCAAGCCGGCCTTCGGCGGTCAGCTTCAGCCAATCCGGGATGTTGTTATTGAGCGGGCAATGCACCTGGCAGAAGGGCACGCCGCATTGGGAACAGCGGGATGCCTGCTCTGAGGCCGCTTCCGCCACGAAGGGGCGATAGACTTCGGCCCAATCGGCGCGGCGGTCGGTCGCTTCCCGCTTATCCGGCTGGTGCTGCGCCAAGCGCACGAATTGCAGCATTTTCTCGGCCATCGGGGGGGTGTCCTTGGTCGCGGTTGAGCCCAGAAGGCCCCCATAACCAAAGCCAATCGCCAAAGCGAGTCTTTTTTGCGCAATAAGGACAGAAAATATGACCTAAATGAGAGTAGCCTCCACCTTATATCTTTCCAACGACCTATTGCACTCCGAAAATATGACCGTTTCGGACTTTATGATGCCGCCGCCCGTTGCCCGCCCTGGCGAAACCGCGCCAGATAGGCCGGCACAATCGCCTCCACCGCCTTGGGTTCAATGCCAAGTGCCTGAAATCCCGAGGCATTGGGCGAAACCACATTATCCTTGCCCAGCAGAATCAGCTGATCGCGCGTAAGCGGCGGCGTTGGCAGTAGCTCCCCCAGGCGGGCTTGCAGGCGCACGAAGCCCTCTGGCAGGGCGATCATGGGGCGGCGCCGGCCTGTCACATCCAAAATATAGCGCAGCACTTGCCGCATGCTCATCACGCGCGGGCCACCCAATTCGAAGACCTTGCCGGCTGCGGATGGGTCCGAAAGGGCCGCCATCGCCGCATCCGCGACATCGCCCACATAAACCGGCTGAAAGCGCGTTTCGCCCGCCACCACCGGCATGAAGGGCAGCATGGCGCCAAGCCCGGCGAAGCGGTTGAAGAATTGATCATCCGGCCCGAACACAACGGAAGGGCGCAGGATGATGGCACCAGGGAAGGCCGTCAGCACCGCCGCTTCGCCCGCTGCCTTGGTTTGCGCGTAAAGGCTTGGGCTTCCGGCATCGGCGCCAATCGCGGAAAGATGCAGGAATCGCTTGGCCCCCGCCGCCGCGGCCAGGCGCGCGACGCGCCCCGCCCCTTCGGCCTGGATGCGCTGGAAATCCCCGGCGCGGCTTTCGAACAGAATGCCGACTAGGTTGATGACCAGATCAGCCCTGGCGATGGCGCGGGCGCAGGAAGCCTCATGCGTGACCGAGGCGGAGATGGGCGTGATCTGCCCCACACCCCCCATGGTGCAAAGTCGCGCGGCACGTTCCGTATTCCGCCCCGCAATGCGGATGCTGTGCCCGGCCGCCGCCAGGCGCTGCACAATATGGCGCCCGATAAAGCCGGCGCCGCCAAAAACTGTCACAAGCATTGCATCCACCCTTGCCTCGTCACGCCCCATATGGGCGTGCAGGCTCAGGCGGAAAGGATGCCCACCGCGAGGCCAATCAGCATATTCAACAGAATGGAGGCCAAAACGGCGGAAAAGCCCAGCATCCGCGCCTTTATCTGCGCAACGGGAAACAGCCGCTGCGCGCCATCATAAAAAAGATAAAGCGTATAAAGCGCCCCGATCAGTGCCAGAAACCCGCCCAGGGAGGGCACGATCAGCGCAAGCCCACCCAACCAGGCGCCAGTCGGCGCGAAGGCCGCCAGCTTCATGCCCGCATCAGCATCTGGCGTCGCGCCAAAACGCGCGGCCAAGGGCGGCATGATCTTGCCCATGATCAGCACGCTCACCACCGCAATGACGTAGCTGATCACCAATTCACCGAAATTCGGCAGATTTCCGCCCAAAAACGTGCCAATCGCGCTGCCGATGGAAGGAATCGCGGCCAAGGGCAGCACGTAGCTGGTGAGAACACCGCCAAGCGTCATGGGTTCCGCCGCTATGGCATCCCAGGTTTTGCCGGGTTCCATCAAAAGGCCCTTTGCCTTGGCGATGGTATTCATGCCGCTGCCTCCTCGATTCCTTGGCGGGATATTGCGCTGGCCTTTGTCGCGCGGGCAAGTCATGGGTAGTGGCAGGCCAGCGCCGCTTCTGTCAGTTTCAGGCAATGGCCGATTCGCTTCCCCGCTGGCGCGACAAGCGCTTTCTTGTGATGCTGGCGCTTGGCTTTGCCGCCGGCGTGCCACTGCCGCTTTCGGCCTTCACGCTCAGGCAATGGCTGGCGGAATCGAACCTTTCGCTGGCGGCCATCGGCTTCACGGCGCTGATCGGGCTTTCCTATTCGCTGAAATTCCTCTGGTCGCCGCTGATGGACCATAGCCCGCCGCCGCTTTTCCGAGGGCTGGGGCGAAGGCGCGGCTGGCTGCTTTCCATCCAAATCCCACTGATTGGCGCCATTATCGCGCTTGGTCAGACCAACCCGGCGCTGGATGTTAGCCTGACCGTGGCGGTGGCGGTCCTGGTCGCGTTTCTTTCCGCCAGCCAGGATATTGTGATTGACGCCTTCCGTATCGAAAGCCTGGAGGAGGCCGATCAAGGCTATGGGTTGGCCTGCTATGTTTGGGGGTATCGCGGCGCGCTGTTGGCCGCGACTGCGGGCGCGTTGACGATGGCGGAATTCGCCGGCTGGGCCTTTGCCTTTGCCGGATGCGCCGCCATGGTGGGGCTTGGTGTTATTGCCGTGGTCTTCGCCGCCGAACCGCCACGCGGCCCCGGCCTTCCGCCTCAGGGCTGGGCAGCGCGGATGCGCTATGCCGTGATTGATCCCTTCGCGGATTTCATGCGGCGGCGCTATTGGTTCGCGATCCTGGCCTTTGTTGCCCTGTTCAAGCTGGGCGAGGCGCTTGCCGGCATCATGACCGCGCCGTTTTACCGCCAATTGGGCTTCACGCGCCTGGAAGTGGCCGGGGTTTCTTCTGTCTTCGGCCTTGTCGCGACGCTTGCCGGCGCGCTTGCCGGCGGTTGGCTGGTGGCGAAGCTTGGCACCGGGCGTGCCTTGATCCTGACCGGGATCACGCAAATGCTCTCCAACCTTATGTATGTCGCGCTGGCATTTGCGGGGCATGATATCCGCATGCTGTTTGCGCAGGTGGGGGTGGAAAATTTCACCGATGGCCTGGCTGACGCGGCCTTTCTTTCCTACCTTGCGATGCTCACCAATCGCAGCTTCACCGCAACCCAATATGCGCTGCTGTCGTCACTGGCGGCGGTGCCCTTGCGCACGCTTGGGGCGACATCGGGCATGCTGGCGGAAGGCCTGGGCTGGCCATGGTTTTTTTTGCTGACCACCGCCGCCGCGCTGCCAGCCATGGCGATTATGCTGTGGCTGCTGCGCCGCCTGCCGCCCAGAAATGGAGAGGCCGCCACATGACCAGCGCCATCCTGCCCGTTGACTAGGCCGGTCAGGGTTGATCGCCCCTGCCGCCGGGCGTAAGGCCCAAGGCGCTTTTGATGGATTCCCGCCATGCCCGATGTGATCGCGCCGCGCCGCGCGCTGATTTCCGTTTCCGACAAAACCGGGCTGATTGAATTTGGCCGTTTCCTCGCGGCGCGCGGGGTGGAGATTCTGTCCACCGGCGGTACCGCCAAGGCGCTGCGCGATGCTGGCGTGCCGGTGAAGGATGTATCGGACCATACGGGCTTTCCGGAAATCCTTGATGGCCGCGTGAAAACGCTCGTGCCGCAGGTGCATGGCGGCATTCTGGGCCGGCGCGATTTGGCTGAGCATCTGGCGCAAATGGAAGCGCATGGGATTGCACCGATTGATCTGGTGGCGGTGAATCTTTACCCGTTTGAGGCAACGGTCGCGAAGGGTGCGGATTTCGATGATTGCATCGAAAACATAGATATCGGCGGCCCGGCAATGATCCGCAGTGCCGCCAAGAATCACGCCCATGTCGCGGTGCTAACGGAACCTGCGCATTTCGCCGAAATACAAGCGGAAATCACGGAAGCGGGGGGCACCAGCCTGGCCACGCGTCGGCGCCTGGCGGCGGCGGCCTATGCGCGCACCGCGGCCTATGATGCGGCGATTTCGGGGTGGTTCGCCGGGCAGGAAGGGCAGGAGTTTCCTGAGCGTTTGAGCTTCACGGGTTCACTGCGCCAAACGTTGCGCTATGGCGAAAACCCGCATCAATCAGCGGCGTTTTATCTGGATGGCAGCGCGCGCCCTGGCATTGCCACCGCGCGGCAGATTCAGGGCAAGGAGCTTTCGTATAACAACCTGAACGATACGGATGCGGCGTTTGAAGCCCTCGCTGAATTTGCTGATCCGGCGATAGTGATTGTGAAGCACGCCAATCCTTGCGGTGTGGCGGTGGCGAGTGATTTAGCTCAAGCCTGGGACCGCGCGCTGTTGTGTGACCCGGTTTCGGCATTCGGCGGTATTGTCGCGGCCAATCGCAAGCTGGATGCAGCGGCGGCGGAACGCATCACGGCGATTTTCACTGAAGTGGTGATTGCGCCGGATGCGGATGAAGCGGCGCTTGCAGTATTCGCCAAAAAGAAAAATTTGCGCCTGCTGCTGACGGGCGGCCTGCCTGATCCTGCCGCAACGGGCATGATGTTCCGTTCCGTGGCGGGCGGGTTCCTCGCGCAATCGCGCGATGCCGGGCGCGTCAGTGAAGCCTCGTTGAAATGCGTGACGAAGCGCGCCCCAACTGCCGCCGAGATGGCTGACCTGCTTTTCGGCTTCCGCGTCTGCAAGCATGTGAAATCCAACGCCATTGTCTATGCCAAGGGCCTGGCCACGGTTGGCATTGGCGCGGGGCAGATGAACCGCGCCGAAAGCAGCCGTATCGCCGCCTGGAAGAGCGACGCGGCCGCCAAGGCAACGGGGCTGCCTGAACCGCTCGCCAAGGGTTCCGTTGTGGCATCCGATGCGTTTTTCCCCTTTGCCGATGGGCTGGAAATCGCAGCCTCCGCCGGTGCAACCGCCATTATCCAGCCGGGGGGTTCTATTCGTGATAATGAGGTGATTGAAGCCGCCGATAAGGCCGGGCTTGCAATGGTTTTCACCGGCATGCGGCATTTCAGGCATTGAAGCTGATATACTAACCGCATGCAGAATTGGACCTTACCAAGCTGGCTACCACCCGATGCGGTTCTGCCGCTGGCCATTCTTTTGGCGGCCTTGCTGATTGCCCTGGTGCTGATCCTGCGCCGCCCCGCGCCTGATCCACTTGCCGGCATGGTGCTTGGGCAGCTTTCCGCTTTGGCTGCCGCGCAGGAACGCCAGGCTGAGCGCGTCGTGTCCCTGGAAGGCGATATCGCTGATCGCGTCAATAGCGTGGTGATGGACCAAACCCGCGTGCTGAATGGCGCCGTGCAGGAACAAATCGCGCGCATCGCCGCGCAGGAAGCCGCGGTGGCGGACCGGCTGGCACAGTCTGAACGTACATTGACGGAAGCGATAAAAAGCCAGAATGAAACGCTTTCCGTGGCACTCACCAGTCAAACCGAACGCATGACCACCAGCCTAGGCGTGACTTCAAGCGAAATCAAAGAAAGGCTTGCGGTGATTGATGCGGCGCGCAGCAATATCGAAGCGCTGGGTTCTCAGGTGAATACGCTGACGGGTATCTTGGGCAATAAGCAGGCGCGCGGCGCTTTTGGCGAAAGCCAGATGGAGCAGATCATCGCGGACCGGTTGCCATCTGATGCCTTCACGCTGCAAGCGACGCTTTCCAATGGCAAGCGCGCGGATTGCCTGATCCATCTGCCAAACCCGCCGGGGCCGATTGCGATTGATTCGAAGTTTCCACTGGAATCCTGGCTTGCCTTACGGGAAGCCACTGATGATACCACGCGCACCCAGAGGCTTCGGCAATTTTCCGCCGATGTGCAGAAGCATATCAAGGATGTTGCGGAGCGCTATATCATCGCGGGTGAGACTGCCGAAGGCGCGCTGATTTTTGTGCCTTCTGAGGCGATTTACGCAGAACTGCATACCTCACTTGTATCATTGGTGTCTGATGCCACGCGGCGCGGGGTTTATGTTGTCTCCCCCACCACCTTATGGGCGGTGCTGGGCACCATGCGCGCCTTGATGCGTGACGTGCGGCTGCGCACGGAAGCCGGGCGCATTCGGAAGGAAGTGGATAAGATGTTGGCCGATGTCGGGCGGCTGGAAGAACGTACCGACAGCCTGCGGAAGCATTTTGGTCAGGTGCAGAAGGATATGGACCTCATCGAAACTTCAGTTACGGCCATCAAGCGCGGCGGGCAGCGCATAGCGGATCTGGAATTGGACGAAACGCCCACACCGCTTCTGCCGACATGACCTCGCTGCAAGCGCAATCCGGTTTCGGCTTGCTGGCGCTCTGCGTCTTGGCCTGGGTTTTGGGTGGGTTTAAGCGCGGTGTCTCGTCACGCGTGGTGGTGATGGGCTTGGTGCTGCAAATCGCCCTTGGTGCAGCGCTGTTGCATATTGCGCCGCTGCGCGCAGGTTTTTCCTATTTGGGTGATGCGGTGAATGCGCTGGCCGTCGCAACCCAGGCCGGCACATCACTGGTCTTTGGCTATTTGGGCGGCGGCGCTTTGCCCTTTCAGGAATTGCGCCCCGGCGCTTCCTTCATCCTGTTCTTCCAGGCGCTGCCTTTGGTGTTGGTGGTCGGCGCGCTTTCTGCGCTGTTCTATCATTGGGGCATTCTGCCCGCGATTGTGCGCGTGATGGCGGCGGTGCTGCAACGGCTTTTCGGCATTGGTGGCGCGGCGGGCTTTGGTGTTGCGGCGAATGTCTTTGTCGGCATGGTGGAAGCGCCACTGATGGTCCGCGCCTGGTTGGCGCGCATGACGCGGGCCGAGCTTTTCGTCGTGATGACCGCGGGGCTTGCCACCATCAGCGGCAATACGCTGGTGGTTTATGCGCTGATGATCGCGCCCGTGGTACCCGATGCGGCAGGGCAATTACTGACCGCGAGCCTGATCTCCGCGCCCGCCGCGATCCTCGCCGCGCTTTTGATGCTGCCGGCGGAAAGCGGCAGCACCGCGGCGGATCATGACACCGGCGCACCGCTTAAACTTTACGATAGCAGCATGGATGCGCTGGTACGCGGCACGCAGGATGGGCTTTCGCTGCTACTTGGCATCATGGCGTCGCTCATTGTCTTTGTCGCCTTGGTCGCTTTGGTGAATATGGCGCTGGAACCCGCAACCGGCTTCACGCTGCAACGTCTGCTTGGGTTGCTGTTATGGCCGGTTGCTTGGGCCATGGGCGTGCCGTCGGCGGAAGCGGCGACAGTTGCTTCCTCACTCGGCGTGAAGATCGTGGTGAATGAATTCGTCTCCTACCTGGAACTCGCGCAATCCGGCGGCGCGGGGCTTACGGAGCGCTCCCGACTGATCCTGACCTATGCGCTCTGTGGTTTCACCAATTTCGGATCGGTTGGGATCATGGTGGCGGGCATGGCCGGCATGTGTCCGGAACGGCGCGCGGATATTCTGCGCCTTGGCCTGCCATCTTTGGTTTCGGCTTCCATCGCCTGCTGCATGACCGGCGCGGTGGTTGGGCTGCTGACGCCCTGAAATTAGCTTCTAGCCCTGCGGGGCATAACGCGGCAGGATATCGGTGAAGGAGCCCACGCCATGTCCCATATCGTCCATCGCAACCTGTTGAAGGACCCGCCCATTGCCGTTTCCGGGCAGGGCATTTGGCTGCGGGATTCCACTGGGCATGATGTGATTGATGGCTCCGGCGGCGCGGCGGTGGCCTGTCTTGGCCATGGCCATCCGCATGTGGTGGCGGCGATGAAGGCGCAGATTGATCGTCTCTGCTACGCGCATACCGCGCTGTTCAGCGCCGGTAGTGCTGAAAAGCTGGCTGAAGTGCTGGTTGGGCATAAGCCAGGCGGACTGACCCATGCCTATTTTGTTTCATCCGGCAGTGAGGGGATGGAAGCGGCGCTCAAAATCGCGCGGCAGTATTTTCTGGAAGCGGGAGAGCCTCAGCGCACGCGCTTCATCGCGCGGCGGCAATCCTATCATGGCAATACGCTGGGTGCGCTGGCGGCCAGCGGCAATATCGCGCGGCGCGCGCCTTATGCGCCGATTCTTTCTGATGCTTTCAGCCATGTCTCGCCCTGCTATGCCTATCGTGATCGGCGTGATGATGAAAGCGATGCCGATTATGTCGCGCGGTTGGCGGCGGAGCTTGAGGCGGAATTCCAGCGCCTTGGCCCGCGCAATGTGATTGCCTTTTGTGCGGAAACCGTGGTGGGTGCCACGCTTGGTTGCGCGACTGCCCTGCCCGGTTATTTCCAGGCCATGCGCGCGGTATGTGATCGCCATGGCGCTTTGCTGATTTTGGATGAGGTGATGTCCGGCATGGGTCGCACCGGCACTTTGCATGCCTGGGAACAGGAAGGTGTTTCACCTGATATTCAGGTGATCGCGAAGGGGCTCGGTGGAGGTTACCAGCCGATTGGCGGCATTCTGGTGCATGGGCGCGTGGTGGAAACGTTGAAGCGTGGCACAGGCACTTTCAAGCATGGCCATACTTATCAGGCGCATCCCGTGGCTTGCGCCGCCGCGCTTGCGGTGCAGGAAGTGATCGCGGAAGAAAACCTGCTCGCCAATACGCGCGCCATGGGGGCGTTATTGGAACGCGGTTTGATGGAGCGCCTCGGCAATCATCGCCATGTCGGTGATATCCGCGGTCGAGGCCTGTTCTGGGCGGTGGAATTCGTTCAAGACCGCGCGAGCAAAGCCACTCTCGATCCAGCGCTGGCTATCAATGAACGCATCAAGCACGCGGCCTTCGCGCATGGGCTTGCCTGCTACCCGATGGGTGGCACGATTGACGGCAAGCATGGTGATCACGTGATCCTCTCACCGCCCTATATCGTGACGGCGCGGGATGTGGAGATGATCGTGGAACGCTTCGGCGCTGCGGTGGATGAGGTTTTTGCCAGCCTGCCTAAAGCGTGAGATGCTGCGCACGCAGGGCTGGGTCTGCTTCCAGCGCTGCCATGCTGCCATCATAACGGATTTCTCCGCGTTCAATCACATAGGCACGATCCGCCACTGCCGCGGCGAAATCGAAATTCTGTTCTGACAGCAATACAGCAATGCCTTCGCGCTTCATGCTGAGCACCGCTTCCGCCATCAATTCCAGGATGAAAGGCGCAAGCCCTTCTGAGGGCTCATCCAGCAGCACGGCTTCGGGATTGCCCATCAGCGTGCGCGCAATGGCCAGCATTTGCTGTTCCCCGCCGGACATGGCAGCGGCGCGGCGGCCGCGCATCGCTGCCAGATTGGGGAAAATCTCGAAAAGACGCTCGGGGGTCCAGGCGGCATTGCCGCGCGCCGCATGGCGGCCGACTTCAAGATTTTCGGCAACTGTCAGATCGGTGAAAATGCGCCGGTCTTCTGGCACATAGCCAAGCCCGAGGCGCGCGATACGAAAGGCCGGCAGGCCGGCAATCTCCCGCCCCGCGAAGCGCACGCGCCCGGCGCGCGGTGGCACCAGGCCCATGATCGCTTTCAGCGTGGTGGATTTGCCGGCGCCATTGCGGCCCATCAGCGCGGCAACCTCTCCGCGCGCAAGCTTCAGCGAAACGCCAAACAGAACCTCCGCTGGGCCATAGCCGGCGCGCAGGCCTACCACTTCCAGCATCGCTTCAGCCATGGGCCGCTGCCCTGGCGCGCAAGGCAGCGCGCAAGCCGGAAGTGCCAAGATAGACGCGCTGCACTTCAGGATTGGCACGCACTTCTTCTGGCGTGCCGGCGGCGATGATCTCGCCCCGCACCAGCACCAGGATGCGATCCGCATGGGCAAAGACTGCATCCATATCGTGTTCTGTGAACAGCACGCCAATGGCGGCGCGTCGCGCAATCCCGGCCACCAGCCGCATCAGCGCGGCGCGTTCGCCTGGCGCCATGCCGGCGGTGGGTTCATCCATCAGCAAAAGCCGTGGCTTACCCGCAAGCGCAATGGCAAGCTCTACGCGCTTCACATCGCCATAGGCCAGCGTATTCATGGGCCGTGCGGCTGCGTCCGCCATGCCAAGCTGATCGAGCAATTCAAGCGCTTCATCGCGGAACAGCGCATCGGCACGCGCCAGCATATCGCGCGTGCGCTGAGCATACGCGATCAGCGCCATTTGCAGGTTTTCCAGCACCGACATGGAAAGAAAGGTCTGCGCCACCTGAAAGCTACGCCCCACGCCAAGCCGGGAAATGGCGCGCGGCGGTAGGCCGGTAATGTCTTGCCCTTCCAGCATCACGCGCCCACTATCGGGCCGCAATTGCCCCCCCACCATATTGAAGCTGGTGGATTTGCCTGCGCCATTCGGGCCGATCATGGCCAGCATTTCTCCCGCCGCCAACGAGAAACTGACATCTCGCGCCGCCACCACACCGCCGAAATTCTTGTTGAGATTCTCGACAATCAACAGCGTCATTGCGCGCCACCCGCAAACCGCGCACGCAAGGAAGCATAAGCGCCACCAAGCCCGCGCGGAAAGATCAGCACCAGCGCAATGATGGAAGCCCCCAGCAAAAAGCGCCAATGATCCGTGAGCGGCATAAAGACATCCTTGATGCTGTGGAAAGCCGCCGCCCCCAGCACCGGCCCCATCACGCTTTGCATCCCCCCCAGCAAAATCATCGCAAGGAAATCTACCGAAAGCGGAATCCCCAAAAGTGTCGGATCAATGGAACCTTTGGAAAAAGCATAAAGCCCCCCCGCCAACCCTGCCGCTGCACCGGCAATGGTGAAGCCAAGCCAGCGGTGGCCGCGCACATCAATGCCAATCGCCTCAGCGCGCGGCGCAGAGTCGCGCGCGGCGCGCAAGCTTGCGCCAAAGGGTGCGTAGATCACATGGCGCAGCGCGAAAATCCCAAGCACCGCCACCGCCAGCACCAGGTAATGATAGGCAATGCGCGACGCCGCCCAAGTCGAAGGCCAAACGCCAACAATGCCGTTATCGCCGCCGGTGACCTCCACCCATTGAAAGCAGACTGCATAGGCAATCTGCGCGAAAGCCAAAGTCAGCATCGCCAGGTAAATGCCCTGCAAGCGCACGATGAAAAATCCGAATAGCGCCGCGAAAAACCCACCCGCCAAGGGCGCGGCAATCAGCGCCGGTTCCATCGGCATGCCAAGCTTCGTCACCAAAAGCCCACTGGCATAAGCACCAAGGCCGAAATAGGCGGCATGGCCGAAGCTCACAATCCCGCCATTGCCCACCAGGAAGTTCAGCGAAAAAGCAGCGATTGCGAAGATCAAAACCTCGGTCGCGACCTTCACCGCATAGGCATCACCAAATAGCGGCAGCATCGCCGCCGCCAATAGCGCCAGCGCGACCAAAAGCTTTTCAAAAACGCGAAAGCGGCGCGGGCTCGCGATACCCTCGGGCATCGCTGAAGCTGGCGCGGCCTCAGGCCGGCCAAGCAAGCCCCAGGGTTTCACCACCAGCACCAGCGCCATTAGTAGGAACACCAGCACCAGCGTGATTTTCGGGAAGATCAGCACGCCGAAGGCCTGCAATTGCCCAATTAACAGCGCCGCCAAAAAGGCACCACCGATGGAGCCCATGCCGCCAATCACTGTCACCACAAAAGCCTCAGTGATGATGGAAAGATCCATCTGCGCGGAGGCCGAAACGCGCGGTATTTGCAAGGCACCGCCGAGCCCCGCCAGAAAGGCGCCCAGAAATAGCGTACCGGTAAAAAGCAAAGCCTGATTGACACCAAGCGCGCCCACCATGTCGCGGTCCCGCGTCGCGGCGCGCAGCAAGATGCCAAAGCGCGTTTTGTGCATCAGCAGCCACAGCAGGCCCAGCACCACTGGCCCGGCGCAAATCAAAAACAACTCATAAGCCGGAAAGCGCTGATCCAGAATCATCACACCATGGCGCAGCCCCGGCGCACGAGGCCCCGCAATATCCATCGGTCCCCAGATATGCAGCACCGCATCCTGTACCATCAGCACCACGCCGAAAGTCGCCAGCAATTGAAACAACTCCGGCACCTTATAGATTCGTCGCAGCAGCAGGATTTCCATCAGCACGCCCAGCACACCCACCACGCAGGCGGAAATCAGCACGCCGATGAAGAACAGCGTGGGCGACCTTTCAATCTGCAACAACCACGGCACGATTGTCACCGCCACATAGGCGCCAAGCATGTAGAAGGACCCATGCGCGAAATTCACAATCCGCGTCACGCCAAACACAAGCGTGAGGCCCGAGGCGATGATGAAAAGCGATGATGCGCTGGCCAGGCCGGAAAGCGCCTGGACCAGCAGAAAGCTGAATTCCACGCTCAAGCCCGGCGCGCGGCCCGCACTTCTTCTTCGGGGAACATGTAATCGGTGCCATCGACATAGCGCGCATTGCGCATGGTGCCTTGCCCGTTGCGCTGCGTGGTTTCGCCCACCCAGGTGCCCATGCTGCCTTGGTGATCAATGCCGCGCATCGTCACATTGCCGACCAGCGTATCGGAGCGAAGGTCACGCAGCGTATCCACCAACACCTCATTATCCAGGCTATTGGCGCGGTTCAGCATATTGGCCAGCACCTGCACCGTCACATAACCAAGCAGGCTGCCCTTGCGCGGCGTGTCATTGAAACGCGCGCGGTAGGCTTCAACAAAGGCGCGATGTTCAGCCCCTTCCACCTGTTCCCAAGGATAGCCCGTCACTACCCAACCCTCCGGCGTTTCATCGCCAAGCGGGATCATGTATTCCGGCTCGCCCGTCAGCAGAGAAAGCACAAAGCGGCGTTCGAACAAGCCCCGCGTATTGCCTTCCCGCACAAAGGCCGTCAGGTCCGGGCCGAATAGCACATTGAAAATCGCATCAGGCCGCGCCTGGGCCAGAGCGCCCACCGTCGCCCCCGCATCAATGCGGCCAAGGGCTGGGTATTGTTCGGCGATAATCTCGGCCCCTGGAATGGCACCGCCAATCAGCCGCTTGAAATTCGCCGCCGCCGATTGGCCGTATTCGTAATTCGGCGCCACAATCGCCCAGCGCTTTTGAGGCTTGCCGCGCGCGGCTTCCACCAACATGCGCGTTTGCATGAAGGTGGAAGGGCGAAGCCGCCACGTATAGCGATTGCCCTGCGCCATGGTGATCGCATCGCTCAGCGGTTCGGTCGCAAAAAACAGCCGTTTGCGCTGATTGGCGAAATCCGCCACGGCCAGCCCGACATTGGAAAGAAAGGTGCCGGCGATGAAGGAAACATTTTCCCGCGTCAGCAATTCCTCCGCCACGCGCACCGCGTCACCTGGTGTCGCGCCATCATCGCGGAAGATGAATTCCAGCCGACGCCCACCCATCACACCGCCGGCGGCATTGATCTGCTCTGCGGCCATTTGGATGGCGTTGCGATAGGGGATGCAGAAGGCCGCCATGCGGCTATAGGAATTGAGCTCCCCAATGCGGATCGGCGCGCCCTGCGCTGCCGCCCCGCGCCCCGCCGCCGCTGCCGCCAGCCCGGCACCGCCTGCCAGAAGCGCGCGGCGCCCGAAGATGATGCTACCCATGACAAGCCTCTGCTGACTTTTCCAGCCCCTCACAATGGCGATGGCAGGGGCGCTGGTCCAGGGTCTGGCGCCTACTTGTTTGTGATAGCTCAGATTCAGTCTAGCCGGGCGCGGCGGCCTCCGCTACAAGCCCGCCACCATGATTACCGTCCTGCTCGTCCTGCATCTTTTCGTCACCCTCGCGCTGATTGGCGTCGTCCTGCTCCAGCGGAGTGAGGGCGGCGGGCTTGGCGTGGGCTCTTCCCAGGGCATGGGGTCCTTCATGGGCGGGCGCGGCACGGCCAATTTGCTGACGCGTTCCACCGCCATCCTGGGCGCGGCCTTCTTTGCGCTGGCGCTGACCCTGGCCCTGCTGACCAAGGGCGCGTCCCAGCAAAACCGCTCGATCCTGGATGGTCCGGCGCCGATCACGGCCCCGGCAGCGCCTGCCCTGCCCAGCCTGCCGAGCGTGCCGACCAACTGATTGTTAGGGTTAGGGTGCGCCAACCAGCCGCCTGACCGCCGCCACCAATTCCGGCGCATCCCAGGCCGCTTCGCCTTCCAGCCGCGCCACGTCACGCCCCGCGCGGTCAATAATCACCGTGGTTGGCAGGCCGCGTGCGCCCAAGGCGCGCGCCGCGGCGCCACGTTGGTCTAGCCAGATGGCAAGTTCTTTCAAACCAAGCCGCTGATAGAAGGGTTCCACCTGCGCCCTCCCGCCACGATCAGAAGAAAGCGCCAGCACGGCAATGCGTTCCGCCCGAACCATGGCTTGCAGCCGGTCCAGCGCGGGCATCTCGGCCACACAAGGCGGGCACCAGGTGGCCCATAGATTGATCACCAGCCCCTGCCCGGCGAAATTCGCCAGCGTGGTTTCCTTGCCTTCCACATCAGTGAAGGTAATGGCCGCCGCCGGCGCGGGGCTGGCGGCCTCCCGCAATTTCTCAAGCCCTTTCGCCGCCCACCCTTGCCGCGATGCTCCGGGCGCGAGTAGGGTCGCCCCAAGCAAGGCCGGGGCGCAGATCATCGCGGAACGGCGGTTCAAAACAGGCACGAAAGACACTCCCTTCGCATGAGCAGCAGCAGCGCGAACCAGCAATGGGGCGGACGTTTCGCCGAAGGCCCCTCGGCCATCATGGCCGCCATCAATGCCTCGATCGGGTTTGATCGCAAGATGTGGCGCCAGGATATCCAAGGCAGCTTGGCCCATGCCGCCATGCTCAAGCATGTAGGGATCATCAGCGCAGAAGACGAGGCCGCGATACGTGCCGGCCTTGGAAAAATCGCGGCGCGCATTGAAGCCGGCGATTTCCCCTTTGATGACGCGCTTGAAGATATTCACATGAATATCGAAGCGCGGCTGACGGAAACGATTGGGGAGGCCGGCAAGCGCCTGCATACGGGGCGTTCCCGCAATGACCAGGTGGCGTTGGATGTCAGGCTTTGGGTGCGTGATGCGATTGATGGGCTTTCCGGGCAGATCACGGATGTGATGCGCGCCCTGGTGGCGCGGGCGGAAGAACATGCGGGCAGCGTCATGCCTGGCTTCACCCATTTGCAGCCGGCGCAGCCGGTGACCTTTGGCCATCACATGCTGGCCTATGTTGAAATGCTCTCCCGAGACCTTTCCCGCCTTGCCGATTGCCGGGCGCGGTTGAATGAAAGCCCGCTGGGGGCGGCGGCTTTGGCGGGCACGGGCTTCGCGATTGACCGGCACATGACAGCGAAGGCTTTGGGCTTTGATCGGCCCATGCGGAATAGCCTGGATGCCGTAGCGTCGCGCGATTTCGCTGCCGAATTCCTGTTCTGCTGCGCCATGTGCAGCGTGCATCTTTCGCGCCTCGCGGAAGAAATTGTGATCTGGACCAATCCCTATTTCGGCTTTGTGAAATTGTCGGATGCCTTCACCACCGGCAGTTCCATCATGCCGCAAAAGCGCAATCCTGATGCGGCGGAGCTGGTGCGCGGCAAGACGGGCCGCGTGATCGGCGCGCTGATGGGGCTGATGACGGTGATGAAGGGCCTGGCGCTGACCTATTTCAAGGATATGCAGGAAGACAAGGAAGGCATTTTCGATGCCGCCGAAACCCTGACCCTGACCTTGGCCGCCACCGCCGGCATGGTGCGGGATATGAAACCGCAGACCGAACGGCTGGCCGCCGCCGCCGGGGCAGGCTTTTCCACCGCGACAGATTTGGCGGATTGGCTGGTGCGCAGCCTGAAAATGCCCTTCCGAGACGCCCATCACGTCACTGGCACGCTGGTGGCCAAGGCCGAAGCGCGCGGCGTTGATCTTTCCGGCCTGACGCTGGCGGAAATGCAAGCTTTGGAACCGCGCATCACCCAGGGCGTGTTTGATGTGCTGACCGTTGAAGCCTCCGTCCGGTCGCGCATTTCCTATGGCGGCACGGCACCGGCAAATGTCGCCGCCATGGCTGCCGAATGGAAGGCGAAGCTGGCATGAGGTTTGGCGCGCAATCCCTATTGCTGCTACTGGCGGTGGCCTTCCTGGCCTCAGCCTGTGGCCGGATGGGGCCGGTCCGCCCGCCCGGCCCGCCTGAAGAAATTACCCACCCTCGGCAATACCCAAATCGCTGATCGGGCACTTTCCCGCTTGCGATAATCCGCGCGCATCACGACAATAGGGGGATGGCTGCCCCTGCTCCTGCCCTTGATCTGGGCTCTGACCCGTCCTTCGCCGAATTGCTGGCGCGGCGCCCACAACTGACACGCCATGCCCATGATGGGCTGGTGATGGAAGATGTGCCGCTTAAGCGCATCGCCGAAGTGGTGGGCTCCCCCACCTGGGTCTATTCCGCCGGCACGCTGCGCCGCCGTGCGCGGGCCTTGCGCGCTGCCCTGGCGGATGCGGGGCTGACGGCCACCGTGCATTTCGCCACCAAGGCCAACGACAATCTTGCCGTGCTTGCGCTGCTGGGCCGTGAGGGGCTTGGCGCTGATGTGGTGAGTGAAGGCGAATTGCGCGGCGCGCTGCTAGCCGGCATTCCCGCCAGCGCGATTGTCTTTTCCGGTGTCGGTAAATCCGAACGCGAAATCCGCCTGGCCCTTGCGGAAGACATTATGCAAATCAATGCCGAAAGCATTGAAGAAATCGATATGATTTCCGCAATCGCCGCCAGCATGGGGCGCACCGCGCCTGTTGGCATTCGCGTCAATCCGGATGTGGATGCGAAGACCCACGCGAAGATCACCACGGGACTTAGCGAGAATAAATTCGGTGTCGCTTATGATGATGCGCTGGCGCTTTACGCCCGCATGGCCGCTCTGCCCGGCATTCGCCCGATTGGCATCGCAACCCATATCGGCAGCCAGATCACCGTCGGCATGGGCGCTTATCGTGCGGCCTATGCGCGGCTCGCTGAATTGGTGCGGGCCATTCGCGCGCGGGGCCTGCCGATTGAGCGCGTTGATTGCGGCGGCGGGCTTGGCATTGCCTATCGGGATGAAATCGCGCCCGCGCCGGCGGCGCTGGCAGGCGCCATCAAGGCGGAACTCGGCGCGCTTGGGCTGCCGGTCATGCTTGAACCGGGGCGCTGGATTGCCGGGCCGGCGGGGGTGCTGCTGTCGCGCGTGATCCTGCAAAAGCAGGGCGCGGCGCGGCGCTTTGTTGTGCTGGATGCGGCGATGAATGACCTGCTGCGCCCGGCCATGTATGATTCCTGGCATGGCATTCTGCCGGTCTCGCCAGCCGCGCTTGTTGCGCCACTTGCGCCGGCGGATGTGGTTGGCCCGGTCTGCGAAAGCAGCGATTGCTTCACGCGTGACCGCGCTTTGCCGGATTTGCCGCCGGGCGCGCTTGTGGTGCTACTCGATGCCGGGGCTTATGGCGCCACCATGTCTTCTACCTATAACGCACGGCCCTTGGCGGCCGAGGTGCTGGTAGATGGCGCGCGCTTCGCCGTGGTGCGGGACCGCCAATCCTATGAAGCCCTTCATGCCGGCCAGCGTGTGCCGGAATGGCTGATGGAATGAGCCAGTCGCCGGGGAAGGCGCCGCCTGAAAGCCGGGGGCTTGGTTCCCTGGGCTTGAAGCTTGGGCTTTCTCGGCTTGCGCTTTGGTGGGAGGGCGCCTGGCGGGCGCTTTGGCCACCGCTGGGGGTGCTGGGCGCCTTTTTGGTGCTGGCCTTTACCGGGCTGCTGCCCATGCTGCCGCCTGCGCTGCATTTGCTGATCCTGATCGGCTTTGCCGCTGTGCTTGGCTATTTTGGCTATCATGCCGCGCAGGGGCTGTGGGCACCGGCGGCGGATGCGGCGGCGCGGCGGCTGGAACGCGATTCTGGCCTGGCGCATCGCCCGCTTGCCGTGTTGGCGGATCGCCCCGCCGGGGATGACGCCATGGCACAGGCGCTGTGGCAGGCGCATCGGGACCGGGCGGTGGCGCAGCTTGACCATTTGCGCGTGGCGCGACCCAAACCAGGTCTGGCGGCACGGGACCCTCGGGCGTTGCGGGCTGCGGTGCTGGTGGCGCTGGTGGCCAGCCTTGGCATGGCAGGGCGGGAGGCACCTGAAAGGCTGCTCTCCGCACTGCTGCCACCCTTCGCCGAGCCCTTGGCGCCTGCCGCTTCTGTTGCGGCGCGGTTTGAAGCCTGGATTACGCCGCCGGCCTATACCGGCGCGCCGCCGCAATTCCTGAATGCTGCGGGCGGCGCGGTGGCGGTGCCGGCGGGTAGTCGGTTGCATATGGTGTTTTCGGGCAGCGCCAATCCGCCGGAATTGCGCCTGGGCGGTGCGGCCCATGCTTTTGCGCGCATGGATGCGCAAAGCCATGCGCTGGAACTGCCTTTGACTGAAGGCGGTGCCCTGGTGCTGAAGCGCGATGGGCGCGACGTGGCGCAATGGGCGCTGACGCTGACACCCGATGCACCGCCGGTGGTTGTCTGGGATCCATCTCCCGCGCGCGCGGGTCGGGGGCTTGGGCTGCGCCTCCCCTGGAAGGCTGAGGATGATTGGGGGCTTGTTGCGCTCCGGGTTGAATTGCGGCTGAAGCAAAGGCCCTCTGCCCCGCCAGTGACGCAGGATATGCCCTTGCCCGGTGGTGCACCGCGCCAGGCGCAGGGGGCAGCGCAGCATGATTTTTCCGCCCATCCCTGGGCGGGGCTTGAAGTGGAAGCGCGGCTTTTCGCCCGCGATGGTGCGGAACAGGAAGGCAAATCCGAAGGCGCGTTTCTGGTCCTGCCGGAACGGCGCTTTTCGCATCCCGTCGCGCAGCAATTGATCGCCCTTCGCCGTGCGCTCTCACTCGACCCCAGCGCACGCGAACCAGCGCGGCGAGAATTGGACCGCATCACGGGCGCGCCCGAGGCCTTTGAACATGACACCGGCATGTACCTGACGCTGCGTTCTGCGCGGCATCGGCTGATGCGCGACCGGCGTGATGAAGCCGTGCCGGAGGTGCAGCAAATCCTTTGGGATATCGCGGTGACCTTGGAAGAAGGCCGCACGGATCGCAGCGCCCGCGCTTTGGCCCAGGCGCGTGAAGCCCTGCGCGAAGCCCTGGAAGAAGCGCGCCGCGAAAACGCCGAAGCGAACCCCGAGCGCAGCCCAGAAGAACGCGCTGAACAACGCGCCGAGTTGCAGCGCCGCATTCAGGAATTGCGCGAAGCCATTCGCCGCCATCTGGAAGCCCTCGCTGAGCGTATGCAGCGCGAAAACAATGAAGCGCTGAGCTACGATCCGCAGCAGCGCGTGTTCGATCGCCGGGAACTGGAACGCCGCACCCGCCGCCTGGAAGACGCCGCGCGCGATGGCCGCCAGGAAGATGCCGAACGCGAAATGGCCGAGCTTGAGGAAATGCTGCAAGCCCTTGAAGAAGGCCGCACCAGCCGGGCCGAGGATCGCCAGCGCCAACAACGCCAACGCGGCCAGCAGCAAATGGGTGCTTTGCAGGATATGGTGCGGCGCGAGGCCGAAATGCTGGACCGCGCGCATCGCCGCAGTGGAGATCAGGAAAATACGCGCAATGATGCGCGCCGGCCACCACCGCCCCGCCCACAGACGCCCGAAGCCCGCGAAGAAGCGGCGCGGGATGCGCGGACACAACGCGCGCTGCGTCGTGCACTTGGCGAATTGATGCAGCAATACGGCGAATTGACCGGCGATGTACCCGCCCCCTTGGCGGAAGCCGATCGCGCCATGCGTGACGCGGCGGAAGCGCTTGCCGAGGGCCGCGACCCGCGCAGCGCGCAGCAACAGGCGATCCGCGCACTGACTGAAGGCGGGCGGCAAATGTCGCAACGCATGCAGCGCCAATTCGGCCCGCCTCAGCCCGGCGAAGGTGAGGGCGAGGGTGAGGGCGAGGAAATGGCCGGCGGTCAGCAAGGCGGCGAAGGGCAGGATCAGGAAGCCCAGCGTGGCGAGGGCCGCGATCCGCTCGGGCGGGATCGGCGCGAAGCCGGCGGCTCAGCGCAGGATAATGCCGGCGATACTTTGGTACCGGGCGAAGCGGAACGCATGCGGTCCCATCAATTGCAACAGGAACTCCGCCGCCGCGGCGCGGAGCGCGAACGACCGCCGGTGGAGTTGGATTATATAGACCGATTGCTCAGGCGGTTTTAGCGTTTCCGCTATCGTGAAGCCGTCCTTGGCTGCCCGTTTCTGCCTTTCTTGAGAAGCGCATTTGTAGGGATTGAACCGGCCCGGTTTTGCCGGAGGCTGTTTTGCTGAAGCTACCTTGTCATGGCTGGTTGATCCTGTGAGGCATAGTAGCGTTCTTCTGTCTTGGTCGGCGGCGTATAGCCGATTGGCGCCAGCAAGCGGCTTTTATTGAACCAATCTACCCATCCCAACGTGGCGAATTCCACCGCTTCGAAGCCGCGCGACGGCCCGCAGCGGTGAATGACGGCGGCTTTGTAGAGCCCGCTGATGCTCTCTGCGGCGCATTATCGCAGCTATCGCCGACACTACCGACCGAAGGCTCAATCCCGGCTTCGCCAATGAAACGGCTTTGCCCATCCGGCGCCCGCGCCACGCCAGGCGCGATCAGCGTGCCAAAGAAATGCGCCGCCGCATCCAAATCATGCGCAACAAGCGAACGTGATGGATGGACCAAGCCGCCACCCCCTCACCCAATCTTGAACCGCGTCAGATATTCCGGCGGTGTCGCCACGCTGCCGCGCGCATCGGGAATGGGCGGCAGGGTGCGGGTTTCCAGCGGCAGCACGCCAGCCCAGACATCCTGCGCCAAATCCTCCTCCGGATCGCCAGGCGGGCCGCGGCGGATCTTCGCCGATGCCTCATTGATTTCAATCGCGAGAACGGTTGTCGCCTTGGCTTCATAGGCGGTCATGGGTCGGAGCCTATCCCAGCGGCCCGGGAACATGCCTTCCACAAAATTCTTCAGCCGCACTTCCTTCTCGGCCGCGTCGCTGATCAGCCGCGCGCGGCCCAGCAGCATGACCGAACGATAATTGACCGAATGATTATAGGCAGACCGCGCCAGCACCAGGCCATCCATCAGCGTGACCGTGACGCAGACATCCGCCTCAATACAGGTTTCAATCATGCGGCTCGCGGCAGAGCCATGCCAATACACATGATCCCCTTCGCGCCATTGCAACGTGGGTGTGACGAAGGGCGCGCCATTCAGCACATAGGCAATATGCGCCAGGGGCTGCGCATCCAGAATGGCATCAATGCTCGCGCGGTCATAAGCGCCGCGTTCATGCATGCGCTTGACGCGGGTGCGTTCACTTGGGGCATCGCTTTTGCGGGGCATCTTGGGGGCTCCTTAGGCTGGAGGCAGGATCATGCGTCACGCCTGGGCGTGGGGAAAGGGAATTCAAACGCCCGGCGCAGGGAGGATTTTTCCCGCCCCCCTCTTTTCCCTTGCCTTGGGAAGTTTTTTCCCAGATAAGCCGGCCTCATGCGCAGCGTTGAAGACATCATCGCCCTTTTGGGCGGGGCTGAAGCCGCGGCCGAACGCTGTGGCGTCGGCACGGAAGCCATTCGCAAATGGCGGCAATCCAAGGCCATTCCCGCCAAGCATTGGCCCGCCATCCTGACCGCCACTGGCCTGACTCTGGCCGATATGACCGGCGCCCCATCCGAAACCCCGAAAACGGAGCCCCTTCCCATGGCCGATACCGCCCCCCCTGGCGCCACCGCCTGCCTTGTCCTGGCTGATGGCAGCGTCTTTTGGGGCCGCGGCTTCGGGGCAGAGGGCAAGGCGGTGGCCGAAATTTGCTTCAACACGGGCATGACCGGCTATCAGGAAACCCTGACCGATCCTTCCTATGCCGGGCAGATCATCACCTTCACCTTCCCGCATATCGGCAATGTCGGCACCAATGGGGAAGATATCGAAGCCCTGACACCTGCGGCGCGCGGGCTGATCGTGAAGCAGGATGTCACGGAGCCTGCCAATTACCGCGCCACGCGACATTTGCATGCCTGGCTGGTTTCCCACGGCGTGCCCGGCCTTGCCGGGATTGATACCCGCGCCCTGACCGCGCGCATCCGCGATGGTGGGCCGCCCAACGGCGTTTTGTGCCACCGCGTGGATGGGAAGTTTGATATCGCGGCGCTGCGCGCTGAAGCCGCTGGCTGGCCGGGGCTGGAAGGCATGGACCTCGCCAAGGATGTCACCTGCCGGCAGAGCTATCGCTGGGATGAAACGGAATGGGCCTGGCCCGCCGGCTTTGGCCGCCAAACCGCCCCGAAATACCGCGTTGTCGCGATGGACTACGGCGCCAAGCGCAATATCCTGCGCTGCCTGGCTTCCGCCGGTTGTGATGTGGTGGTGCTGCCCGCCACCGCCTCAGCCGAGGATATTTTCGCGCAAAACCCCGATGGTGTTTTCCTGTCCAATGGCCCCGGTGACCCGGCGGCGACGGGTATTTATGCGCTGCCCGCCATTCGCGCTGTGCTGGATAAGAAGCTGCCGATTTTTGGCATTTGTCTGGGGCATCAATTGCTGTCGCTCGCACTTGGCGCGCGCACCTTCAAGCTGGCGCGCGGGCATCGCGGCGCCAATCAGCCGGTGAAGGATTTGACGACGGGCAAGGTGGAAATCACCAGCCAGAATCACGGCTTCGCCGTGGACCCGGAAAGCCTGCCGGCCAATGCGAAGGTGACGCATACTTCTCTGTTCGATGGCACCAATGAAGGTGTCGCGGCGACGGATCGCCCGGCCTTTTCCGTGCAATACCACCCGGAAGCGAGCCCCGGGCCATCGGACAGCCATTATCTGTTCCATCGCTTCGTTGAAATGATCGAAAGGGCAAAGGCATGAGCAAGATGTTTGATCTGACCGGCCGCGTTGCGCTGGTAACCGGCGGCAATGGCGGCATCGGGCTTGGCATGGCAACTGGCTTGGCCAAAGCGGGTGCCACGGTGATGATCGCCGGGCGCAATGGCGCGAAGAATGATGCGGCGGTGGCGGGCCTGCGAGCGCTGGGCGCCAAGGCGGAAAGCATTGCGGTGGATTTGACCGACCCCGCTTCGATCACCGGCATGGTGGAAGAAACCGCCAAGCGGATGGGGCGTTTGGATATTCTGGTGAATAATGCCGGCACGAATATCCGTAACCGGCCTGAGACCTATAAGCTTGAAGACTGGCACAGCATAATCAACACCAACCTGACCAGCGGCATGTTAGCAGCGCAAGCGGCCTATCCGTATTTGAAGGCGCATGGCTGCGGGCGCGTGATCAATAACGGGTCCATGCTGTCCATCTTTGGCTTGCCTTTGCATGTGGCTTACGGCGCTTCCAAGGGCGGCGTGGTGCAGATGACGAAATCCACCGCCGTCGCCTGGGCTGCGGATGGCATTACCGTGAATGTGGTTCTGCCTGGCTGGATTGATACGGACCTGACGCGCAAGGCGCGGCAGGATATGGCCGGGCTGAATGACAATGTGCTGGCGCGCACGCCTTCCAAGCGCTGGGGCGAGCCCGCGGATTTTGAGGGGGTTGCGGCCTTCCTTGCTTCCGATGCGGCGGCCTTCATCACCGGGGTCGCGATTCCGGTGGATGGTGGGTATTCGGTGCAGGGGTAATTACGCGTGTCGGAAAGCCTGAGTAACGCTAGCCTTGAACTGTTGGTAGGACTCTACCAATGGATGAATCGGCCTGGATCAAAGGGTTTTCTCGAAGAGCGCGCGATTCCTCAGCTACCTGAAGCACTGCCGGCAATAGAGGTTCGCGCTCTTTTGCCAACGGCAACAGAAGCTGGCTTACTCCATAAAGGAATTGGTATCTCCATTGATACAAACCTACCTCGGGGTACTTTCTGGCAGTTTACTCCCAAGGGCCTCGAGACCGCACGGGCAAAGATTAGAGAGTCTGAAAGCCAAGCTGGTTCTTCTGCAACCAATTTTTCCTCATTCTGCACACACCTAATTGTCGCAATGGCGGACTATACCGATAGGCAAGCTCGTGGCGAGTTTAGTCGCGGCACACTCGAACTTTCAGAGATCGCCAGAGCCTATGATCTCGCTTTTTTTCCGGGCTGGATCAGGCGAGCAAGTGAAGTGTTCGCTGATAAAGCCTGGGCACATATCGAGTACACCTTAGGCGGCGGTGAGGATGGCGGAATTCACGCAACCTTGAACGGGGTAGGCTTTTTAGAAGCTGAGCGTCTAAAGGGTCTGCTGTTCGCAAACGGCATCAAGGTTCCGAAATTTTCCGGAGAGGAGAGTTTCAGTTCCACTACGCAAGCAAAAGAATCTACCGCCGATGTATCGCCTAGTCTCGTTGCTGGGAGTACGGGAGTAAAACCTCCGGGTATCGAAGGTTTTGCGCCAGCATCTGATCGTATTGTTCGTCTTGACGATAATGCACCTGGACGAAAAGAGGCTCTTGAGAATCTCGAAAGGATCGAAACTGCGCTCGAATCTGGAAGTAATGAACTGACGCTAACAGCCGATGAACGTGTCGTGGTCCTTTCTGAAACGCGTTCACTACGTCAGCGCTTGGCCGATGGTCGCGTACGCTTGGGCGCCCTCTTTCAAGCGATCGCACCACACGGCTTTTTATTCTTGATAATTGGCAAGCTTGCTGAGGATGCCATTGGTCTTGCCGCTAGCGTCGTACTTTCCGCTATCAAAACCTTGTTGCAAGTTTTCCTTTAATGCCCACCCTCGAAACCCTGCTGATTTTCGCCGCGCTTTCGCTCGGCCTGGCCGCCACGCCGGGGCCGAATATGCTTTATCTTGTCTCGCGTTCTTTGGCGCAGGGCGTTGGCGCTGGCATGATTTCGCTGATCGGCTGCCAATGTGGGTCGCTGTTGATCATGCTCTGCGCCGCGGCGGGCATCACGGCCGCGCTTTTCGCCATTCCCTATGCCTGGGATGTGTTGCGCATTGGTGGTACGGCTTATCTTGCGTTCCTCGCCTGGCAATGTCTCCGCCCCGGTGTGCAGCCGATTTTCACCGCACGCCCCATGCCACGAGAACCAGCATCGCGCCTATTTGGGGTTGGCTTCGCCACCGCCGCGCTCAATCCAAAAGTCGCGATTTTCTATGTGGCGGTGTTGCCGCCCTTCATTGACCCCGCGCTTGGCGATGTTTTTCTGCAAAGCATCACGCTTGGCGCGGTGCAAATTGTCATCGCCATTATCTTCGATGGCTTGTTGATTTACGGCGCCGCCGGGGTTTCGCGCTTCCTCAGCGAAAACCCTACCTGGATGGCCGCACAGCGTTGGATTTTGGGCGGGGCTTTGGCGTTAATCGCGATCAAGCTCGCCACCGAAAGCCGCGCATGAACCCCCCTTTCACCCCGATGCAAAACCCAAGGCCCTGAACCATGCCGAAGCGCACTGACATCAAATCCATCATGATCATCGGCGCCGGGCCGATCGTCATCGGCCAGGCCTGCGAATTCGATTATTCCGGCGCGCAAGCCTGCAAGGCGCTCCGCGCTGAGGGCTATCGGGTGATTCTGGTGAATTCTAACCCGGCCACCATCATGACCGATCCGGGGCTGGCCGATGCCACCTATATCGAACCCATCACGGTCGAGATTGTCGAGAAAATCATCGCCAAGGAACGCCCGGATGCTTTGCTGCCGACCATGGGCGGGCAAACCGCGCTCAATACCTCGCTGAAACTCGCGGAAGCGGGTGTGCTGGAAAAATACGGCTGCGAATTGATTGGTGCGAAGGCGGAAGTGATTGATAAAGCCGAAGACCGCCAGAAATTCCGCAATGCCATGACCAAAATCGGCATTGAAAGCCCGAAAAGCGAAATCGCGCATACCATGCCGGAAGCCTGGGATGCGCTGAAAATTGTGGGGCTGCCTTGCGTTATTCGGCCTTCCTTCACGCTCGGCGGCACGGGTGGCGGCATTGCCTATAATCGGGAAGAATTCGAACAAATCGTCTCGGCTGGTCTCGCTGCCTCCATGACCAGTGAAGTGCTGGTGGAAGAAAGCGTGCTGGGTTGGAAAGAGTTTGAAATGGAAGTGGTCCGCGACTGCGCGGATAATTGCATCATCATCTGTTCCATTGAAAATCTGGATGCGATGGGTGTGCATACGGGGGATTCGGTTACCATCGCCCCGGCGCTGACGCTGACCGATAAGGAATATCAGCGCATGCGCGATGCTTCCATCGCCTGCTTGCGGGAAATCGGCGTGGATACCGGCGGTTCCAATGTGCAATTCGGCATCAATCCTGCCGATGGGCGCATGGTGATCATTGAAATGAACCCGCGCGTGTCGCGTTCTTCCGCGCTTGCTTCCAAGGCCACAGGCTTTCCCATCGCCAAGGTCGCGGCGAAGCTTGCCGTTGGCTATACGCTTGATGAATTGGCGAACGACATCACCAAGGTCACGCCGGCCAGTTTCGAACCCACCATTGATTATGTGGTGGTGAAAATCCCGCGCTTCACCTTCGAAAAATTCCCCGGCACGCCAGCAACCCTCACCACCTCCATGAAATCAGTGGGGCAGACAATGGCTATTGGCCGTTCTTTTGCGGAAGCCATGCAAAAGGGCCTGCGCGGGCTGGAGATTGGATATTCCGGGTTGGGTGAAGTGCCCATTCCTGGCGATGGCAGCCCGCAGGCTTTCCATGCAGCACTCGCCACGCCGCAGCCTGATCGCATTCTGATTGCGGCGCAGGCCATGCGCGCGGGCATGAGCGTGGAAGCGATTCACGAAGCCTGCAAATTCGACCCGTGGTTCCTGCGTGAGATTGAAAAACTGGTGCATATTGAGGCCGATATCCGCAGCAATGGCCTGCCGCGAGACGCCACCGCACTGCGCCGCATCAAGGCCATGGGCTTTGCCGATAAGCGGCTGGCAGTGCTCACCGGCAGCACCGAAGCTGACGTGGCGGCATTCCGCATCAAGCTTGGTGTCACGCCGGTCTATAAACGCATTGATACCTGCGCCGCCGAATTCGCGTCTGAGACGCCTTATATGTATTCCACCTATGAAGGCGGTTTCGGCACGCCCATTTGCGAAAGCCGCCCCACCGCGCGGCAGAAAATCATCATCCTGGGCGGCGGGCCAAACCGAATCGGCCAGGGTATTGAATTCGATTATTGCTGCGTTCATGCCGCTTACGCGCTCAAGGAAGCGGGTTTTGAGACCATCATGGTCAATTGCAACCCTGAAACCGTCAGCACGGATTACGACACATCAGATCGGCTCTATTTCGAACCGCTGACGGCGGAAGACGTGATTTCGCTCATTCGCAAGGAACAGGAATCCGGCGAATTGCTCGGCTGCATTGTGCAATATGGCGGGCAGACGCCGCTCAAGCTCAGCCAGGCTTTGCACAAGGCGGGCATCCCGATCCTCGGCACCAGCGCGGAGGCGATTGATATCGCCGAAGACCGCGAACGCTTCCAGCAATTGCTGAAGGGGCTTGGGCTGAAGCAGCCCCGCAATGGCATAGTGCGTACGCTGGAAGAAGCGGCGGATGAAGCGGAACGCATCGGCTACCCCGTTGTGGTGCGACCTTCTTATGTGCTGGGCGGGCGCGCGATGGAAATTGCCTATAACCGCGAACAACTCATGCGCTTTGGTGCGGAGGCTGTGAAAGTCTCTGGCGAAAACCCCATCCTGATTGACCAATATTTGGTCGATGCGATTGAAGTGGATGTGGATTGCATCGCGGATTCCGATGGCAATGTGCATGTCGCCGGCGTGATGGAACATATCGAAGAAGCCGGCATTCATTCCGGCGACTCCGCCTGTTCCCTGCCGCCCTATTCCCTGCCGCCCGCGATCGTCACTGAATTGAAGGCGGAAACCGTTGCAATGGCTCGTGCGCTGAAAGTGCAAGGGCTGATGAATGTGCAATACGCGGTGAAGGATGGCGAAATCTATGTGCTGGAAGTAAATCCTCGCGCATCGCGCACCGTGCCCTTCGTGGCCAAGGCGACCGGGGTGGAAGTCGCCAAGATCGGCGCGCGGGTCATGGCCGGCGCCCGCCTTGCCGAATTCAAGCTGGATGATGACGCCATCTATCGCCATGTCGCAGTCAAGGAAGCGGTCTTCCCCTTCAACCGCTTCCCGAATGTGGATGTGATCCTGGGCCCGGAAATGAAATCCACCGGGGAAGTCATGGGCCTTGATGTGTCTTTTGAGCGCGCCTTCCTGAAATCCCAGCTTGGCGCCGGGGTGAAGCTGCCGGAATCCGGCGCTGCCTTCATCTCGGTCAAGGAATCAGACAAGGGCGCGGCGGTTACCCTGGCGCGCCGCCTTTCAGAAATGGGCTTCCGCGTGGTCGCCACACGCGGCACGGCCGCCCGCATCCGGGAAGCGGGCTTCGCCTGTGAAGTGGTGAACAAGGTGCTGGAAGGCCGCCCCCATTGTGTGGACGCGATCAAGTCCGGCGATATTCAACTGGTGATCAATACCACCGGGGGTGGGCAATCGGTTGCCGATAGCTTCGATATCCGCCGCAGCGCCCTGACCCAGGGGGTGCCGCATTACACAACCCTGGCCGGCGCCCGGGCCGCCGTGCATGCCATTGCGGCTTTACGCGCCGGAACCCTTGATGTTGCGCCCCTTCAGTCATACTTTGAGAAATCGTTCTGATGACTGGGGCGTGCGGAGCATTTTCAAGCCAAGTGGACCCACTTGGCGACTCGGAAAATGCGACCAAACAAGTATTTGGTGCGCGCCCAGTGAACGAATGTGAACGGGGGGCGCACTAAAGCGGCCCCTTAATGTTTTCCGCCCGGCGCCAGCCGGACGGAATGAAGCCAAGGAAGACGCCTGTGCAAAAGTTCCCAATGACCGCCGATGGCCTCGCGCGCTTGGAGGAGGAACTAAAGCAGTTGAAATCGGAAGAACGCCCCGCGATCATTCGGGCGATTGCGGAAGCGCGCGCGCATGGCGACCTTTCCGAAAACGCCGAATACCACGCGGCGCGCGAACGCCAATCCTTCATTGAAGGCCGCATCGCGGAGCTGGAATCAGTGATACCTTCCGTCGAAGTTATTGATTCCAAAAGGCTTACCGGGGACCAGGTGCGCTTTGGCGCCTATGTCACCATCGTTGACGAAGAATCCGATGATGAGAAAAACTACCGCATCGTGGGCCAGTATGAGGCCGATATGAAGCAGGGTTCCATCTCGGTCTCCTCACCGCTCGCCAAGGCGCTGATGGGGCGCAAGGTGGGGGATTCGGTGGAAGTGCCCGCCCCCGGCGGTTCCCGTTCGGTCGAAATCGCCGCGGTTCGCTTCGTCTAAATAAGGCCATCCCCATGCCGATGCGCGCGGCGCTGGCCGAAGGCCGCGCCATTACCTTGGCCGATATCCGCGCTGCCGCCGGCCGTATCTCGGGCGCCGTGCTGCGCACCCCAACGCTGGAAAGTCAGGCGGTTTCCCGCGCGACCGGGGCCAGGGTTTTCCTGAAGCTGGATAACTTTCAGGCCACAGGCGCCTTCAAGGAAAGGGGGGCGGCCAATCGGCTGGCGCTGCTTTCGGCACGCGAACGCGCCGCCGGCGTCATCGCCATGTCGGCGGGCAATCACGCCCAGGCTGTGGCGCGCCATGCCTCACTCGCCGGCATCGCCGCCACCATCGTCATGCCGAAATTCACCCCAGCCACCAAAGTGACGCGCACGGAAGCCTGGGGGGCGCGGGTTGTGCTGCACGGTACCACGCTCGCCGAAGCCGCCGCCCATGCCCATGCGCTCGCCGCAGATGAGGGCTTGGTCTTCATCCACCCCTATGACGACGCTGCGGTTATCGCCGGCCAAGGCACCGCGGCGCTTGAAATGCTGGAAGACGCGCCCGCCATCGAAGCCCTGGTGATCCCGGTCGGCGGCGGCGGGCTGTGCGCAGGTGCGGCCATCGCTGCCGCAGAACTCCGCCCCGGCATGCCGGTTTTCGGGGTGGAGGTAGAATTCTACCCCGCCATGGCGCAACGCCTGGCCGGCAAGCCGGTGCAAGTCGGCGGCCCCACCATCGCGGAAGGCATCGCGGTGCGCGATGTGGGCGAGGCCCCGCTCGCCATCCTGAAGCGCCTCGGCATCGAAGTGCTGATTGTGCCGGAACGCGCGGTGGAACAGGCGATTGTGCTGCTAGCCGAAGGGGCGAAAGTGCTGGCCGAGGGTGCCGGCGCGGCGGGGCTTGCCGCCATCCTCGCTTTCCCGGAACGCTTCGCGGGCAAGACCGTCGGCACCATTGTTTGCGGCGGGAATATAGACCCGCGCATCCTGGCGAATGTGCTGCTGCGCGAACTACTCCGCGATGGTCGCATCCTGCGCCTGCACCTGGACATCCCAGACCGCCCCGGCGTGCTGGCCGATATCGCAACCCGCGTCGCAGCCGCCGGGGGCAATGTGATTGAAGTCAGCCACCAGCGGCTTTTCGCAGCCCCCAGCGTGCAAAGCGCCGAATTGGAACTGATGATCGAAGTCCGCGACACCGCCCAGGGGGATGCGATTATCGCGGCGCTTGAGGCGGGGGATTATGTCGTGCGGCGGGGCTGAAAGCCCGGTCGCCGCACGCAAAATCAAAGTCTCGCGGCGGGGCTGAAAGCCCCTTCGCGCTCAGCTGAATTGCTGGGGGCGGGGAACGTAGAGGAAGCCCTCACCATCGCGGATGATGCGGCCAAAGCCGGGCCAGGGCACATGCACGCCGCCCATCAGAATGCCGGTATCGGCCAGCATGTTCAGGGTGCGCAGCCGGCTTTCCACGCCCATCGCGCCATCCACATCCACGCCCACGCGCCAGCGTGGCCGGGCAAGCTGAATGACCATCTGATGCGCAATATCGCCCCAGATCAGCATCGTCTCATTCTGGCTGGTCAATCGGAAACTCACATGGCCAGGCGTATGGCCAGGCGCTGGGTCCATGAAGATGCCGGGCAGCACTTCCAGATCCTGGCGCATTTCCACCGTGCGGATGCGACCCTGATAGGGGCGGATCGCGCGCCGCCCGGCTTCAATAAAGCGCTGGCCTTGCGGCACGCGGGATTCCATCGCTGGGTCGGTCCAGAATTGATAGTCTATCTGCGTGACGACCACTTCCGCATTGGGGAAATTGCGCGTCACGCCATCATAGGAAAGGCCAAGGGCGTGTTCCGGATGGATATGCGTGAGCAGCACCGTATCCACCTGTTCGGGCGTATAGCCGGAAGCCCGCAGCGCATCCAACGTGCCGCCTGTGGTCGGGATAAAGCTGGAATGCCCGCCACAATCAATCATCACCAAATTCCGCCCGGTATGCACCAGATAAGCGCCAACCGGTTGATGCAAGCCACGTTCAATGGCGAAGGCGCGCGCGCGGAGCGGGGTGATTTCCTCTGGCCGGCTATCGGGGAAGAAATTCTGGATATTGGCGTTGGTGCCGCCCATGGCGCCATCTAGCAGGGTGGTGACTTCCATATCGCCATGCTTGAGGCGCAAAAAACGCGGCGGGTTCGCGCCGCGCTGCGGCGGCGGGCTGGCCTGTGCAGCGGCGGGCAGGGCGCTGCCCATGGCGGCAAGGGCGGCGGCGCCCAGCAAGGCGTTGCGGCGTTGAAATTCCATGGCCTGTCTCCCGGTTCGGGTTTTGCCGATTGATAAAGAGCCAGCGCCCAATAGGCCAGGGAAAAGCGTCGTCCAGCAAAGGGAATTGCCGCCTTGCCGGCAAGGGCGGCACGGCGCAAGCTCGGCACAGCAAATCGGGGAAAACGGCTATGGAACTCAGGGGCAAGGTCGCGCTGGTGACGGGCGGGAATGGCGGGCTTGGGCAGCGCATCTGCCACGCGCTGGCGCGTGAAGGCGTGCATATCGCGGTGATGTATGCGCAAAGCAAGGATCAGGCGGAAGCCGTGGCCCGAGAGCTTGCCAGCACCTACCAGATCAACGCCGCCGCCTTCGGCTGCGACATTACCGATGGCGCGGCGGTGGAAGCACTGGTTGCGGCGGTCACGGCGCGCTTCGGGCAGCTTGATATCCTGATCAATGACGCCGCCTTCAATAAATCCGTCCCCTTCCAGGATTTGGATGGCCTGACCGTCGAACTCTGGGAAAAAATCATGGCGGTGAACCTCACGGGGCCGATGCGGCTGATCAAGGCCGCCGCACCCGCGCTGAAGGCCAGCGGGGCGGGGCGGATCGTCAATATATCCTCAGTCGCGGGGCTGGGGCCGACCGGGTCTTCCATCGCCTATGCGGTTTCCAAGGCTGGGCTGATCCATCTGACGCGCTGCATGGCCGTGGCGCTGGCGCCAGAAACCCTGGTGAATTGCGTGGCGCCCGGCCTGCTGGAAGGCACCCGCGCCACCGCCAATCTTCGCCCGGAACAGATTGAACGTTCTGCCGCTTCGTCACTTTTGCAGAAAGCGGCGGATAAGGATGATTGCGCTGATATGGTGGTGACCATGTGCCGGATAGATACCATGACCGGGCAGACCATTGTGATTGATTCGGGGCGGATTTTTCACTGAAGCTGTGTTGGGTGGGGTCACTAAACTTTTTGGTTGATTATCTTCGGCTGATTTTCTAGTAAGGGTTGTGTGTCACCAGCCTGGGAGCCAGTCATGCCCCGCCTTACCCCGTTGCTTGCCCTGCCCCTCCTGCTCGGCTGCGCTTCCGCCACGCAAACCTATGCGCCGGATGGCCGCACCGCCCATGCGGTGAATTGCGGCGGGCTGATGCGCGATTGGGGCGCCTGCATGGAGCGCGCCGGGGAGATTTGCGGCGCGAAAGGCTATGATATTCTGGCTCGCGATACGGATCGCAATCGTTCGGGCGGCTATTCCCGCCGAGGCTCCGCTGGCGGGGGCTTCGCCGCCACCACCCATACGCGCAATATGCTGATATCCTGCCGCAATACGCAGCAGGCCCAAGCAAGCTAAACGTTGAAGCGGAACAGCATCACATCCCCATCGCGCACAACATATTCCTTGCCTTCCACGCGCATCTTGCCGGCTTCTTTCGCACCCTGTTCGCCATTCAGCGCCACATAATCATCATAGCCAATCGTCTCAGCCGCAATGAAGCCGCGTTCAAAATCGCCATGGATCACGCCGGCGGCCTGCGGCCCCTTCATGCCTTTCAGAATGGTCCAGGCGCGCGCTTCCTTCGGCCCCACAGTGAAATAGGTGATCAGCCCAAGCAGCGCGTAACCAGCGCGGATCACACGATCCAGCCCGCTATCTTCAAGCCCAAGTGAGGAAAGAAACTCACCCCGATCCTCCTGCGCCATTTGGCTGATTTCCGCTTCAATCGCGGCTGAAACAACCACCGCCTGTGCGCCTTCCGCCTTGGCACGTTCAAACACGCGCGCGGATTGAGAATTACCCGTAGCGGCTGAGGCTTCTTCCACATTGCACACATAAAGCACGGGCTTGGTCGTCAGTAATTGCAACCGCTTCGCCGCTTCTTCCTCGCCCGCCGGCACTGCGGTGCGCGCCGGGCGGCCCGCCTCCAAAGCGGCCTTGATCGGGTCAATCAAGGCCATTTGCGCCAGCGCTTCCTTGTCTCCACCACGCGCGCGCTTCACCAAGCCCTGGGCGCGTTTCTCCAGGCTATCCAAATCCGCCAGCATCAATTCGGTTTCAACCGTCTCGGCATCACGGAGCGGATCAATGCTGCCTTCCACATGCGTCACATCGCCATCTTCAAAGCAGCGCAGCACATGCACAATCGCATCCACTTCGCGGATATTGGCGAGGAATTGATTGCCCAAGCCTTCACCCTTGGAAGCGCCGCGCACCAGGCCCGCGATATCCACGAATTCCAAACTCGTCGGCACGGTTTTTTGCGATTTGCCGATCCGCGTCAGCGTATCCAGCCGCGCATCCGGCACCGCGACGCGCCCGACATTCGGCTCAATAGTGCAGAAGGGATAATTCGCCGCCTGCGCCACCGCCGTTTGCGTCAGCGCATTGAACAGCGTGGATTTGCCGACATTCGGCAGGCCCACAATGCCGCAATTGAAACCCATCTTTATGCTCCCGGCGCGGCGGGCCAGGCGGCACGCAGCGCATTCCAGAATGTCTCAGCCACTACGCCGGCGGCAATGCGCGCGGCGCCATCATCACTAATCGGCATCAAAGCCGCCGCGCGCAAAGCTGCGGCAATTTCCGGCAACGCAATGGTGATCGGCGCCAGCGCCGCCACGCTCACTTGCGCGGCCAGCGCGGCATCCTGCGCATGGCAACGCAAGGCGCGCGCGATCAACAGCAGTGCCGCGGCCATGGCGGCAGCGCGCCGCGCCTCATCACGCTGCGCATCGCTATCGGCCAGATCGAGCGTCGCACGCAGCCCAGCCGCCGCCTGCGCCAGCGCGCCTGCTTCGCGCACCAGTGCGGCAGAGAGCAGCGCGGCACCATTGGCGCGATCTTCCGCGCTTGGTCCCATAAGGTCCATGCTGAAGGCGTCTTCGGCTTCCATCACTTCCCCGGCGTCAGCAGCGCGATGCGCGTCATGAATTCCTCGGCCTTTAGCGCGGCCAGCATTGGCGCGGCATCTGCCACCGCGTCCAACAGCTTTTCAAGCCACGGCTGATCCACCTTGGCGAAATTGCCCAGCACATGGCCGGTCACCGCATCCTTATGGCCGGGATGGCCAATGCCCATCCGTACGCGCCAGAAATCGGGTGACCCAAAAGCGCGGCGCATGTCCTTCAAGCCATTATGCCCGGCAACACCACCGCCCAACTTCACCCGCAGCTTGCCGGGTGCCAGGTCCAGCTCATCATGAAAAGCCACCACATTCGCTGGTGGGATTTTCAGAAAGGCCGCGGCTTGCTGCACGGAATCACCACTCGCATTCATGTAGGTTTGCGGCTTCAGCGCCAGGATGCGTTGGCCATCAATGGCGCCTTCCGCCACTTCGCCCTTGAAGCGCTTGCGCCAAGGGCCGAAGCCGTGGCGCCGCGCAATCTCCTCCAGCGCCATGAAGCCGATATTGTGCCGCTGACGCGCATGTTCGGACCCTGGATTGCCAAGGCCGACCCAAAGCATCGGGGCGCTGTCGCGGGACATCATGGCATCCTGAACCCAAAAAGGGTCCGGGGAAGGCTTCCCCCGAACCCTTGATGCTTGGAAGCGGGGGCAAAACCCCCGCCCGGATCACTTCTTCTTCGCAGGCGCCTTGGCGGGCGCCTTGGCGGGCGCGGCGGCACCGCCAGCCGGCGCCTTCTGCTTCGTCGCTTCCACAGGGCCAGCGGCGGCCGCCGGCGCGGTATCATCAACCACGGTCGGCGCAGCGATGGACGCCACCATAAAGTCGCGGCCCACGATCGCTGGCTTGGTGCCAAACTGATCCTTCACGGCGGACCAACGCAGGCCAGCACCGATTTGCGCTTCGGCAAGATCAAGTTCGAATTTTTCCGGCACCGCATCCGGGTCCGCCAGCACTTCAATTTCGCGGCGCACCACGTTCAACACGCCACCCGCCTTCAGGCCCGGGCAGGTATCTTCATGCAGGAAGGCCACCGGCACCTTCACGCGAATGCGCGCGCCAGGCGCCAGGCGCTGAAAATCCACATGCAACGGACGATCCGTCACAGGATGGAATTGCACATCGCGCATCAGGCAGCGTTCCGTGTCGCCGCCCTTCACCGAAACTTCATACAAATGCGATTGCCAGCCGGATTTGTGCAATTCCTTCATCACATCGCGCGGGTCGAGGGCGATCAAGGTCGCCTCACGCTTCGCACCATAGATGACAGCGGGGACATGCCCCTCACGCCGAGTTGCGCGTGCCGCCCCCTTACCGGCCCGCCCGCGCGCTTCGGCTTCGATCCGTACAGTTTGGACCATTGTCCGTGCTCCTTCGGGTTTTTGTGATGCCGTGCGGCGCAGAGCGCGCCAAACAGCAAGCGCTGGCCTCCAGGGGTGCCAGCGCTGAGGGGGCTTCTAGGGGAAGGTCCGGCAGGGCGCAAGCGCCCATGATGTTCGACATGATTGTTTTGACGCAGGTGTTTGCTGCTTAGCACAATGCATCACCTTGGCGGTATTGCGCAAATAATTAGAACAATATGTTTCATGTATGGTTTCTTGTATTGACGGCGTGTTCCGAATCGCTGTAAATCACTGCGCATGGCCAATTTCGGCCCAGACGGAGCAAACTATGGCAGATGCAGCGAGCGCGCTTCAACCTGCTATCGACATGCTGGAAGGCGATTTGGCGGAGCTAGAACGCCAAGCGAATGGCCTGCTTGTGAGCATCAATCTTCTCCGCCAGCGGGCCGGCATGCCTCCCCGGCAGAGCGGCTTTGGTCAGCCGGGCTCAGAAAGCGGCGGGGCTTCCGGCGGCTTCAAAATCAAGCTTCACTCCGATACCTTTACTGGGAAGAAGCTGTCGGCGGCAGTCCGCGAGTATCTTGACATGCGGAAGAAGGCTGGGGGCGATGCGCCCGCGACTAGCAGAGAAATTTTCGACGCTCTTAAAGAGGGCGGGTTTGCTTCGGGGGCAAAAGACGACGCAACCGCTCTTATCGTGCTGCGTACGATGCTACGGAAAAACACTACAACGTTCGCAAGGCTTCAGAACGGGAAATTTGGCCTGCGTTCTTGGTATCCGAATTTCAAGCCGTCCAAAGCGGCATCTCAAAGTGAAGCAGTGGAAGCCGACGGCGAGTCCGATCCGGATGAGGCAAGCTATACGCATCCTGGCGCGGACGGGAACGAGGCGGAAGCGGCATGATCAGAAATCGAGCCGCCCCCATCTCTGGGTGCGGCTCTCAAGAAGTCCAAAGGGTAGAAGTTTTGGCGACCGAAACCCCGAAGACCCGTGTGACCCCAAACTCCGGCCGCGACCGGGAAAGGAATCGTCGTGCAGATGCGCCGTGCCAACAGCTTAGTCCGTTAAGGCTAGAGCCCTAGCGGAGCTAGCGAGCTAGCCCAGCCGAATGGCGCTAAGAGGAGAAATTCCACTGGCGCCTTCGGTTGGGAGATTTGCACGCTTGTCAGAGAGCAGTCAACCAATCACACGATAGGAGCCAAATATGGCAACAAAACAATCGAGTAGCCGCACTTCCTCCATTGCCGGCAAGGTGCTGGCTGGCGCGAAGCCAACCCCCACCCAAGCTAAGTCGCTTGCCGCATCCGTCCTTGGCCAGGACGAGCGGAAGGGGAATTCACCCCAACCGAGGAAGAAGTAAGCTGCGGTTCCGGCCATTCAATCTGCCGGACGATGCAACGTGTGGACATTTGGATCAGCCCAGATGCCTGCACGTTGCTTTCGTCTGTAAGGTCTCCCAAGGTTGGGACGAGCACTTTGGCGGATTCCTCTTCTCGGATCAGCCTGCTAACCGAAATCAAGTAGGTGGCGCGTGTTTTCTGGGCCGCAGCCGAGGCACAGAAACTTGGAGCCACCGAACCGCACGCCCATGACAATGAGCAAGACACGCATCATCATTCGATAATCGCGCGAAGCTATCGCGAATCGCAAAGTTTGGGGAGGACCAACGGCTCTCGCTCACTCTCTGTCGTATGACCTACTCCTCATACGTGTCTCAAGGGGGTCAACCCCATCTACTAAGATATCGCAGGCAAATGGCTCGGCGTAATGGACCAGACGGGGCCTGCCGCCGGAGGCTCACACCACAGCGGCAGGGCATTGGGCGTGCGGACATTTGGCAGATGGCCAAGCGCGAGGCGCAGCGCACGGAACAGCGCGCCATGCGCCACCACCAGCACCGGGCCTGGTTGAACGGTAGCGCGGTTCACCGCCGCCACGGCGCGGTCATGCAGGGTCTGAAAGCTCTCCGCACCTTCCGGCGTGAAGCTGCCTTCGATCCAGCTATCATACCAATCGCCCATGGGCCGGCCTTCTTCCACGCCGAAGCACACTTCCATCAGCCCCGCATCGGTCGCGACCGGCAGGGCAAGCGCCTCCGCCACAATTTCCGCGGTATGCAACGCGCGACTCAAAGGTGAGGCGATGATGGTCGCAATCCCGCGATCCACCAGAGCCAGCGCCGCGCGCCGGGCTTGGGTTATGCCAACCGCGTTCAGCGGAATATCCGTATGGCCCTGGCTCAGCCCCTCAGCGTTCCAATCGGTTTCGCCATGGCGGAGGAACCAGAAGGCGGTCGGGTTCAGGCTCACGAAAGCCCTTCCGCCTTCATCGTGCGCTGCACGGCAGGCCGCGCATTCATGCGCGCATAATGCGCCGCGACATTCGGCGGCAGGGTCTTGTTCAACCGCGCCGCCCACCAGAAGCTCACATAGAACAGCGCGCTATCGGCAAAGGAGTAGGTGCCGGCGAGCCATTCGCGGCCTTCCAGCGCCTTATCCATCACGCCAAGGCCCTTCTGGAAAATTTCTTCGCCGCGCGCCTTCACCGCTTCATGATCGGCTTCCGTCGGCGCGAAATTCGCCGGGCGGAACATGCGCGAAAAACCCTGCATATGCATGGTGGCCACGCAGTAATCGGTCGCTTCCAAAGCACGCGCCTGCGCATCCGTGCCGGATGGCATCAGGCCGGCCGAGGGAAAGCGCGACGCCAGCCAAAACGCAATCGCGGGATATTCCGTCAGCACCGACCCATCATCGCGTTGCAACGCCGGCACTTTGGATTTCGGGTTCACCGCCACAAAACCTGGCTGGAATTGCGCACCTTCGCGCAGGTTCACGGCCACCGCCTCATAAGGTGTGCCAATTTCTTCCAGCATCACATGGATACCGATGGAGCACGCCCCCGGCGCATAAAACAGCTTCATGATCGCAACCCCTTCCGATGATTATTCTAATTGAACAGAGACGAAACTGAGCTTTCCTCACTTATCCGCTTCATCGCTTCTGCGAGCAGCGGTGCAATCGTCAATTGGCGGATATTGCGCGAAACGCGCACCGCCTCCGTCGCCTGAATACTGTCTGTCACGGTCATCATCTCAACCGGGGCCGCGCCAATCCGCGCCACCGCACCGCCCGAAAAAACGCCATGCGTCACGTAAACGCCAACGGACCGCGCGCCATCCTTCAACAGCGCCTCAGCCGCGTTGCAGAGCGTGCCGCCGGAATCGACAATATCATCCACCAGCAGGCAATCGCGGCCTTCCACTTCGCCGATCACATTCATCACTTCGGAAACGCCAGCGCGCGGGCGGCGCTTGTCAATAATCGCCAAATCCACGCCCAAGCGCGCCGCAATCGCACGCGCACGCACCACGCCGCCCACGTCGGGGGATACGATCATCAATTCGCGCCCGGCATAGCGTTCCTGAATATCGCGCGAATACAGCGGTGCGGCGAAAAGATTATCCACCGGAATGTCGAAAAACCCCTGAATCTGCGCCGCGTGCAAATCCATGGTCAGCACGCGGTTCGCCCCCGCCGCGGTGATGAGGTTCGCGACCAGCTTCGCGCTGATCGGCGTGCGGGGGCCCGACTTCCGATCCTGCCTGGCATAGCCGAAATACGGGATCACGGCGGTGACGCGCCGCGCGCTGCCGCGCTTCAAGGCATCCAGCGTGATCAGCAATTCCATCAAATTGTCATTGGTGGGGTAGGAGGTGGATTGGATGACAAAAACATCCTCACCGCGCACATTCTCATGGATTTCGACAAACACTTCCATATCCGCGAAGCGCCGGATGGAAGCATTGGTCAGCGCAATACCGCAAGCGGCGGCTACAGCTTCGGCCAAGGGGCGGTTGCTGTTGCAGGCAACAATCTTCATGCCGGGGGAACTCCGCGCGGGGGCAATGACTTGAGACGGACCGATACCTAGCAACGTGATGCTTTTGTGTAAATCGCACGCGCCACATTGCGCCAGATTACGCATCCTCCAGCTTTGCCGAAAGCTCCAGCCATTCCTCCTCCAACCCCGCCACTTCCTTGGCAATGGCGGCGCGGCGGGTATTGGCCCAGGCGATATCCTCGGCCTTGAAGCGGGCATAGGTATCGGGGTCGGCCAGGCGCTTTTCGATCAGCGCACCCTCCTTCCCCAGTTTTTCCAAAGCGGCTTCCACAGCCTTCAGGCGTGCACGCAGGGGTTGCAGGGCCGCGCGGTTTTCAGCCCTTTCGCGCCGCGCTTCTGCCCGCATCCCGCCGGCTTCACCCCGCGGCGCGGCACCGCGCGCGCGTTCGGCCAAAAGCGCGCGATATTCATCCAGATCGCCGTCAAAACTGGTCACCGTGCCATCGGCCACCAGCCATAGCCTGTCCGCCACGAGTTCCACCAAATGCGGGTCATGCGTGATCAGCACCACCGCGCCTTCAAAATCCGCCAGCGCCTTCACCAGCGCATCACGCGCATCAATATCCAGATGGTTCGTCGGTTCATCCAAGATCAGCATTTGCGGCGCATCGCGCGTGGTGAGCGACAATAAAAGCCGCGCCTTTTCGCCACCCGATAGCTGCGCCACCCTGGTATCCGCCCTATCCGCATCCAGCCCGAAACGCGCCAATTGCGCGCGGCACGCGGTTTCAGTGGCCTTCGGCAGCGCCGCTTGCATATGGGAAAGCGGCGTGCCGTTGAGGTCCAATTCTTCGGCCTGGTGCTGCGCGAAATAACCAACGCGCAGCCGGTTATTGCGAAACACATCCCCGCCAGCCACATCAAGCCGCCCGGCCAGCAGCTTCGCCAGCGTGGATTTGCCATTGCCATTGGCACCCAACAGCGCCACGCGATCTTCCTGATCCAGCCTGAGCGATAAATGCTGCAAAATCGGCGCCCCGCCATAGCCTACTGACGCACGGTTCAGCGACAATATCGGCGGCGCCAACGCCTCCGGCACGGGAAAGGCGAAACGCACGGGTGTGTCTTCCACCAGCGCTTCCACCGCCGGCATACGTTCCAAAGCCTTCAGCCGAGATTGCGCCTGGCGCGCCTTGGTGGCCTTGGCACGAAAGCGATCCACAAAAGACTGAATGCGCGCGCGTTCCGATATCAGCTTCGCGTTCTGCGCCTGCTGCTGCGCCTGACGTTCCGCCCGGATGCGCAGAAAATCCGCGAAATTCCCGGAATAGAGCGTGATATCCCCATGATCGAGATGCGCAATCGCATCCACGCAGCGTTCCAACAACCCACGATCATGGCTGACCACAATCGCCGCCCCCGGAAACCGCGAGAGCCAGCCTTCCAGCCAAAGCGTCGCTTCCAAATCCAGATGGTTCGTCGGTTCATCCAGCAACAACAAATCCGGTTCCAGAAACAAGGCGCGCGCGAGCGCCACACGCATGCGCCACCCACCCGAAAATTCCGCCAAAGGCCGCGCCTGCGCAGCCGCATCAAAACCAAGCCCGGAAAGCACAGCAGCCGCACGCGCCGGCGCACTATCGGCGCGGATCGCAATCAGCCTTTCATGGATCTCGGCAACCCGCCCAGGATCAGCAGCGCCATCCGCTTCCGTGAGCAATGCCGCGCGTTCAGTATCCGCCGCCAGCACGGCTTCCAACAGGCTCACCGCCCCCGCCGGCGCCTCCTGCGCTACATGGCCCATGCGCGCACGGGCCGAAAGCCTGATCTCCCCGCCATCCGGCTGCAATTCACCCACAATGGCGCGCAACAAAGTGGATTTGCCGGCACCATTGCGGCCAATGAGGCCAATCTTGCGCCCAACATCCACCTGCAAGGCGGCACCTTCGAGCAAAGCCCGCCCGCCAAGACGAATGGTGAGATCACGGATGGTCAGAACAGTCATGGACGCGGGTTGTGGAGGAGCGGCAGGGATGCGTCAAAGGGGTAGGCGGGGGCGCTGCCGCCGGAGCCCCCCGCCGGGGTAACAGTGTTACCCCGGACCCCGCCTGGACTTGAGCGGGGGATTTGCTGGGGCGGGTTGCGCTAATTGCCATGCCAGCACACGCCGCAACGCCGCCGCGGCAACTTCGCCCCTCACGCCTTCTTCTTGCAGAAAGGCGTCAAGGCAGGTCCCGGTGTGTTTGCTTGGCGCCGACATCAAAGGCGCTTTGCCAAAACTTGCTACGCGCAGCAACAGACCCGGCGGCGATTCTTCGATGTAGGATAAAACCGCATGAAAGGTGGCGCCGAATCGGGTATAAATAACCTTATGGATTCGAAACGCGCTCTCAACTCCCGGGCTCGCTACTAGAGCATGGCAGGTCAGTACCTCACCGCCGTGTTCAAGCTGCGTCCCTCGCGCCGCAAGGCCGCGATCATGGAAAAGCTGCGCGCAAAGGCCGAGGATGTTTTCTGGGATATCCTGGCGCAGAAACGCCCCAGGGCGGATGCCATCGCCGCCGAGGCTGATAAGAAAGCGCGGCGCGAACAATCCCGCGCGCTGGAACAGGAAATCAATCGCTTGGTCATCCGCGATGGCACCAAGGCCGGGTTGAATGAACCCATCGCCCAGGGGCTTGGTCGCGATATCGTCATGGCCATTGGTTCCTATATCGAACTCCGCGCCGGGGGGCATGAAGCGGAATACCCGGCGCGCATCACCGTCACGGAAGCTGATCACGCCGCCGCACTTGATGCGCTGGCGCTGGCCACCACGCGGGAAGAAGAAAACGCCGCGCGCGATGCGCTCGGGCGCGTGGCGCGCAAACCG
This sequence comes from Roseomonas sp., assembly GCA_020249265.1. Taxonomy (GTDB): domain Bacteria; phylum Pseudomonadota; class Alphaproteobacteria; order Acetobacterales; family Acetobacteraceae; genus Neoroseomonas. The sequence goes on along the minus strand of JADCGA010000004.1, from coordinate 66,938 downwards.
GGGCCAAGGCCGCTTACCATCGCCCGCGCACGGGATGGGCTGATTATTCGCAAAAGCCCGAATGGCGCCCTGGCGCTGGTGCTGAACATCATGCGCGCCACCGATGAAAAGGCGCGGCCCGCCCAGCTTGCACCGGGCATGGAAGCCGCCACCGGGGAAGTCTTCAAGGGCGGCGTTTCCAAAACCAGGATCATCCTGCCGCTGGAATGTTCTCTTTGGCATCAGAACAAGTTTCTTTCTGGCAAAACCATCCTCCGTTCCGGGCTTTTGCTGCGCCGGGGCGATGAATGGTTTTATTGCGCGCAATTCGAAATGCCCGAACGCAAGGCGGCACTTTCAGAAGCGCGCCTTGGTGTGGATAGGGGCATCGTCAATCCGATTGCGCTGAGTGTGGTGGCCGGTGATGGACGCATCCTGCGGGTTTCCGAACCCCTGGGCCAGGAAGTGGGTGCCAGTATTGCGGCGGCGGATCGGCGGCGGCGCGCGGAACAAAAGCGGCGCGGCGCCACCAGCCACCGCCATGTGGAACGTGTGGACCAGGCGCTGCATTGTTTGGCAAACCGCATTGTGGCAGAAGCCAAGGCGTATCGCGCACAAGTAGTATTGGAAAAGCTGGATGGCCTGAAACGCACTATCACCGAAGCCCGGCCCAAAGGCGCGCGGCGTGGCGGTTGGCGGCGGCATTTGAAAAAGGCGCAGCTTGGCAAGTTGGAAGTGCTGCTGGGCTATAAGCTGAAACTGGCGGGGCTGCCCGCGCCAAGGGATGTTGTGGCGGGTGGCACCAGCCAAACCTGCCCGGCCTGCGCGGCGCGGGATAAGAAAAACCGGCCGAGCCAGGAAAGTTTTTGTTGCATCGCCTGCGGCTTTTCGGCGCATGCCGATAGCGTGGGTGCGGTGAATATCGCCCGCCGCGGCGTGGCGATGATTGGAATTACGAAGGGCGATAAACTCGCGCCTCGTGAACAGGACATGGTTGCGCAGCTTCGGTTGCGTGACGATGGCGGTCTTGGGCCGTTGGCGGCGAATGCTGCTGGCGGGTTCGTTGCTGACCGCGCTTCTACGGCCAAGGGCGTATCATCCCCGCAAGGGGAGTTACCCGGCCTGGAGCAGAAAACCACCCATGGCGACCAAAACGCCCGCAAGGGCGTACTCGCAGCGCGGGGCGCCACATTTTTCAGAGGTCAAAACGGGAAAAAACCATTACGCGGCAAGGGCGTTACACATGATCCCCCGGAGTGACCCTGAATTTGTGGGGTGGCCGCAACGTCACCGTCTGCGCGCCGGTAATCGCGATACCCGGAGTGACCCTGAATTTGTGGGGTGGCCGCAGCCGGGCACGGTAAGCGCGCTGAACGCCACCTCCCGGAGTGACCCTGAATTTGTGGGGTGGCCGCAACTCACGCATGGGGAACATGATCGGCCCATCACCCGGAGTGACCCTGAATTTGTGGGGTGGCCGCAACAGGGCGATGAGTTCGGGAACCAGTTCGCGGCCCGGAGTAACCCTGAATTTGTGGAGTGGCCGCACGTAAAGCGTTGTACCCATCGAATCACCAACCCCCGGCGGGGTCCGGGGTAACACTGTTACCCCGGCGGGGGCTTGGGGGCCGCGCCCCCGATCCAACCCCCCTTAGCCCTGAAGCCCCAGCGGTTACGCCGGTCGTCCTTCAATCACGTTTCGCCCAATCTGATAGCAATGCAAAGCACATGGGAAATGGCGTATCACCACGCCATCCACAGTCGTCTCGGCTGTCTTGCTGCGGGTTGATGCGCCAACAGGCACAGGATGGCGCGGGTTCTTTCTGGCAAATTCTATCAGTCCCTTCAATTCGCCTGGGCTATCCACAAAGCGATCCGACCATTTGATTTCATAGGCCCAAGCCGGGCGTAAGGTAGCCGGGTCCACACGCACCAGGTCAACCTCCCTATCCTGTCGGCCCGATCTCCAGCGCGCGTAGTGGATATTGCTCAACTGGTCGGAATGGAACCACTGGCTGAAGATGGCGGTCTCAGCCATATTGCCCATCGCCTCATCATCTTCGGTAAGCGAAGCAAACAATGCCGCCCGCATGGATGGGTTCGTCAGATACGCCTTGAACTGGCGCATTCTTTGGAATGTGCGGCCGGAATCATCAACGCGGCGAACGCGAACAATCAGGAACGCGGCTTCAAGATATTCCAGATAGCGGGAAATAGTGTTCTTCGCGACGCCCGAGCTTGATGCCAGGCCTTCAAGGCTTATCTCTTGGCCGGAATGATAGGCAATGGTTGTGAATAGGCGATTGAGCTCCTGAATATCCTGGATACCGTATAGGCTTGGCAGGTCGCGTAGCAGCACCTTGTCTACAATGTCTCGGCCAAGATATCGCCGAACATCCGCGCGTATTTGCTGATTGAAGACCGCTTCTGGATATCCACCAAAATTCAGATAGTCGATGAAAGCGCGGTTGAGCGCGCCAATGTCTGTGGTCATGAACCGGCGGTTCTGCCCTTGATGGTTGGGGCGGATCAGTTCCTTCTCCAACCCCTGAAAATCAAGGAATTCAGCGAATGTCAGTGGGGGGAGGAAGAAGTCGGTGAAACGCCCCGCGCCGGATTCGTGACTCTTGAGACGCAAGGCGGCGGCCGCTGAACCCGAGGCTATGAAGCGTGTATTCGGGAACCTATCCGTCAACACCTTCAGGTGAACTTCCCAGTCTTTCAGGTACTGAATTTCGTCGAAAATGATGATCCGACGATCTGATGCCGTATGGCCGGTCTGCTTCTCAAAAAGGGAGATCAACCGCCCGAGCGGCATGGCGCTGTAGAGCGGGGTATCAATAGACGCGAAAAGGATATTCTTTGGTGGAAACCCCTCCTTCAGCGCATGTCTTACCAACTGTTCGAGCATGACAGTCTTGCCGACGCGCCTTGGCCCCATAAGGATCAGCGCGCGGCGAACGCCCCAGTTCAGGGCGAGCTCTCTGAAATTCGCGAAATATGCCCGCGTATGGGCAAAGTCCGCGCCAATGGCGCCACGGTGATCAGCCCACCAAGGGTTGTCACGTTCTAGGCTTTGCAGAATGTCTTTTTCGGCTATTTCCAGCATGTCATCCACCCGCGTTCAATTAGTATCATCGTGCTGATGTTATCTCAACAAAAACGCTAAGAAGCGGATTATGCTTGATAAATCCTGTATGAATAGTGCTCCGAAGGCCGGTTTCAGCGGGCAGCGCCCCCGATCTACCCCTCATCACACCTCCTTGACGCCCCACCCCCCAGCGCGTAAATGCGCGCGTCTCGCCGAAAGGCGCCGGCCCCCTTTGCCCAGGTGGCGGAATTGGTAGACGCGCAGGTTTCAGGTACCTGTGGCCGCAAGGCTGTGAAGGTTCGAGTCCTTTCCTGGGCACCAGTTTTTCTTTTCATGAGGCGGCGAGACCAATGGGTTCCACCTTATTCTCCCATGCCGGCGTGACCATCCGGCTTTATAGAAACGACCTACCGGATGGCCTGGATTTGGGCCGTGTGGTTGCGATTGATACGGAAACCATGGGGCTTAACCCGCATCGGGATAGGCTTTGCCTGGTGCAGTTATCTTCGGGCGATGGGTCCGCGCATCTGGTGCAGATCAGCCCGGCATCGCTTGGTGGGCGTGGGGCGGATGCGCCCAATTTGAAGAAATTATTGGCTGATCCGGCCATCACCAAGCTGTTTCATTTCGCGCGGTTTGATGTCGCGGCGTTGTATCATGCGCTGGGTGTTGTCACGGCGCCGGTGGTTTGCACCAAAATCGCCGCCAAGCTGGTGCGGACTTTTACGGATAGGCATGGGCTCAAGGATTTGTGCCGGGAATTGCTGGGCGTGGATTTGTCCAAGCAGCAGCAAACGTCAGATTGGGGTGCGGCGGAACTCACCACCGAACAAATGGCCTATGCCGCTTCTGATGTGCTGCATTTGCATGCGCTGTGGGCGAAGCTTGAGGGGTTGTTGAAGCGCGAAGGCCGGTTGGATTTGGCGGAGGCCTGTTTCCGCTTCCTGCCGGCACGCGGGCGGCTTGATCTGCTGGGCTATGAAGACCCGGATATTTTCCATCACTAATCGGCGCACTACTGCTGCTGGCATTTTTTTTGCAGGGCCAGCCCCAGAATTTATTGACCCTTGAGGGCCGCCGCCTCATACAAGGTGGCGTGAACACTCTTAGCCCCCATCCTGACCTTGCCGAAGGCCGCCGCGTGCTGGCCCTGGAAGCAGATGCGCTGCGCGCGCTTTCTGATGTTTTGGATGATGGCTTTGTGCGCGCGGTGGGTTTGCTGGCGGGTGTCACGGGCCGCGTTGTTGTCTCCGGCATGGGGAAATCGGGCCATGTGGCGCGCAAGATTGCGGCGACCATGGCTTCCACCGGCACGCCGGCGCTGTTTGTGCATCCGGCGGAAGCCTCCCACGGGGATTTGGGCATGATCCTGGCCGGGGATGCGGTGCTGGCCTTGTCCAATTCTGGGGAAACGCCGGAATTAGCGGATTTGATCGCGCATTCCCGCCGCTTCAGCCTGCCGCTGATTGGCATTATCGGCCGCGCGGAAAGCACCTTGGCGCGCGCTGCCGATGTGGCGCTGGTTTTGCCGGCAGCGGCTGAGGCCTGCCCGATGGGCCTCGCCCCCACAACCTCCACCACCATGCAGATGGCGCTGGGGGATGCTTTGGCGGTGGCGTTGCTGACGCGGCGGGGCTTCACGGCGTCCGATTTTCGGGTGTTTCACCCGGGCGGGAAGTTGGGGGCGCGGTTGTCCCGCGTGCGGGATTTGATGCATGGCGCGGCGGAATTGCCGCTGGCACCGCCGGATATGCCAATGGAAGCCGCGATTTTGGCCATGACCGCGCGGCGCTTTGGCTGCCTTGGCGTGGTGGGCGCAGATGGCGTGCTCGCCGGCGTGATTACGGATGGCGATTTGCGCCGGTCGCTCGAAGTCTCGGGCGGGGTGGGTTTGCTGGCGCGTCCAGCCGGTGAGGTGATGACACGTAAGCCCCGTGCGATCACGGGCGATGCGCTGGCAGCGGAAGCGCTTGGGCTGATGAACAAGCACGGCATCACCGCGCTTTTCGTGGTAGATGAAGGGCGCCGGCCGATCGGCATTCTGCATATCCATGATTTGTTACGCGCAGGTGTGGCGTGAAGAACCGTGCGCCTGAGGCATCGGTGATCGCGGCCCCCCGCGCGCCGCGGCGCATCACGCCGCCTTCGCGCGAACGCTGGTCCCCTTCCGCGGGGCAGATGGCACGCAGGCGGGTGATGTTGGGCGCGCTGAAATGGCTGGTGCCAGGCGCGGGTTTGGCGGTGCTGCTGGCCATTGCAATCTGGCCGAAATTGGAAGGCGCTGAAGAACGCGCGCGGGTTTCCTTCCGGCGTGTCACGCAAACCGCGCCCGATGCGGTGCGGATCGTCGCCCCTCGCTATCAGGGGGTGGATGAACAGAACCGGCCCTATACCGTCACGGCTTCGGTCGCGACTCAGGGGCAGAATCAGGACATTGTTGATCTTGAGGCACCGCGCGCTGATTTGCTGATGACCGATGGCTGGGTGCTTTTGGAATCGCGCGAAGGCCGGCTGGACAAGGCCCGCAATCATCTTGATCTGCGGGGCGAGGTCACGCTGTGGCATGATGGCGGCAATCTGTTGGTCACCGAAGAAGCTGCGATTGAATTGAAGGAAGGGGCGGCCTCCGGCGACAAGCCCGTGGCCGCGCAAGGCCCCTTCGGCACGCTGGTGAGTGAGGGCTTCCGCCTTTATGACAAGGGCGCGGTAGTGGTCTTTACCGGTCAATCACGCGCCCTGTTGGAGGGCCGGCAATGATCCGTCGCCTTGCCTTGGCGTTATGTGTTCTTGCTGGCGTGGCCTCGGCGCAAATGGCTGAGCTCAATCAAGGTGGGCCGATTGAAGTCACCGCGCGGGATGGCATTGAATGGCGCCAGAATGAACAATTGGTGATCGCACGCGGTGCGGCGCGGGCCGTGCGCGGCGGTGTCACAATTGATGCTGATCTGCTGCTGGCACGCTATCGCCCGCGTGGTGGGGCACCGGCGGAAACACGCCCACCCAGTGAAGGCCCCGGCGGCGCGAGTGAGATTTGGCGCCTGGAAGCCGAAGGCAATGTCGTGATCACCACGGCAACAGACCGGGCAGAGGGCGAGCGTGCGATTTACGATCTGGATCAGACGGTGATGGTGCTGACCGGGCGGAACCTGCGCCTGACCTCACCGGATAATGTACTGACAGCGCGCGATAGTGTCGAATATTGGCCGCAAAGGCGCATGGCGGTGGCGCGCGGCGATGCGGTGGTGGTGACGAAGGATGACAGGCGCGTGCGCGCCGATGTGTTGGTGGCCTATTTCCGCGAAGCGCCAACGGAAGCAACTGCAACGCGCCCACAGCCCACGCGTGCAGCGTCCGGGGCTTCGCCAGGTTCGGGCAGCAATCTTGAAAGGGTCGAAGCTTTCGGGCGCATTGAAATCCGCACCCCAACCGAAGTGGTGCGCGGGGATTCTGGCGTCTATACGCCGCCCAATAGTCTTGCGCGGCTGCTTGGCAATGTCACCATTGTGCGCGGTGACAATACACTGACGGGGTGTGAGGCGATTGTGAATATGGACACCGGCATTTCGCGACTTGTGGCCTGCCCGAATGAAAGGGTGCGCGGCATCATCGTACCAGGTGAAGGCCAGGGCCTTCCAGGACCTGGGGCGCCGATGCGATGAACGAGACCGCGCCATTGAAGGTGGTCCCTGGCGCCGGAGGGCTGCACGCCACAGCGCTCGGCAAGCGTTACAAAAAGCGGCCGGTGGTGCGCAATGTGTCGCTGTCTTTGCAGCGCGGCGAAGCGGTTGGGCTGCTCGGCCCGAATGGTGCGGGCAAGACAACAACCTTCTACATGATTACCGGCCTGGTGCAGCCCGATGAAGGGCGCGTGATGATGGATGGGCATGATGTCACCATGCTGCCCATGTATCGCCGCGCGCGGCTTGGGCTTGGCTATCTGCCGCAGGAAGCCAGCATCTTTCGCGGCCTGACGGTGGAACAAAATATCCGCGCCGCGCTTGAAGTTGTGGAACCGGAAGCTGATCGCCGCGCGGCAATGCTGGATGAATTGCTGGCAGAATTCGGCATTGCGCATTTGCGTCGCGCGCCCGCCTTGGCGCTTTCCGGTGGTGAACGGCGGCGCTGCGAAATTGCGCGTGCCTTGGCGACCCACCCTTCCTATATCCTGTTGGATGAACCACTCGCCGGCATTGATCCCATCGCGGTTGGCGAGATCCGTGATCTGGTCAAGCATTTGAAGGACCGCGGCATTGGCGTGCTGATCACCGACCATAATGTGCGCGAAACGCTGGAAATCATTGACCGCGCTTATATTCTGCATGAAGGCAAGGTTTTGATGGAGGGCAACCCGCAGGAAATCGTGGCGAATGAGGATGTGCGCCGCGTCTATCTTGGCGAAAAATTCAGCCTGTAATTGGATAATGGCGCCGCATGTTTCCTGTCTTCCTTTCCGCCCAGCCTAGTGAGCAGCGCTGATGGCGATCGGCCCGCGTCTCGATCTGCGGCAATCACAGCAGCTGGTGATGACGCCGCAGCTGCGCCAGGCGATCAAGCTGCTGCAATCTTCCAATATGGAAGTCTCCGCCTTTGTCGAGGATGAGCTTGAGCGCAACCCGCTGCTGGAGCGCGACGAACGCCCCATCGCCGGCCCGGATGCCGGGCGCAGCACTGATCCCTTGCCTGCCGCACCCGAACCAGCGGATGCCGCCAGCGCCGCCGCTTCTGATGCGCTGCCTTCGGAAAATGCTGCGCCGCTCGATGCCGAGTGGGATAATGTCTACGACAATGGCCTACCGCCGATTGGCCGTGGTGGCAGCCGCGATTTTGATGATGATCTTTCCGGCATTGAAGCGATGGAAGCGCCGGAGCGTTCTCTGCGTGATCATCTCGCGGAACAGATACGGCTGAATTTCACCTCACCGCAGGAAAGACTGATTGCCGGCAATCTGCTCGCGCTGGTGGACCCCGCGGGGCGGCTGCATGTGCGCGCGCAGATGATTGCGGATGCGCTGGGGTGCGCGGAAGCGCTGGTGGAACGCGTGCGCCTTGCCATGGCGCGCTTCGATCCCGTTGGCATGTTCTGCCATGATTTGGCGGAATGCCTCGCGGTGCAATTGCAGGATCGCAATCGCTATGATCCCGCAATGGCGGCGCTGCTCGCCAATCTGGAATTGCTCGCCAAGCGTGATCTGAAGGGCTTGCAACAGATTTGCGGCGTGGATGCCGAAGACATGGTGGAGATGGTCGCAGAGCTGAAGCGGCTTAACCCCAAGCCCGGCGCTTCCTTTGATGCACCACCCGCGCCAACCCTGATACCGGATGTGCTGATGCGGCGCGGGCCGGATGATGATTGGATTGTTGAGCTCAATCTGGAAACGCTGCCGCGTGTGCTCGTGAATAAGGGCTTCTTTGCCTCCGCCAATGTCAGCGCGCGCGGCAAGGAAGACAAGAATTGGATCGCGGAACGCTTCCAGACCGCGTCATGGTTGGTGAAGTCGCTGGAGCAGCGCGCCAATACCATCCTGAAAGTGGCCGCCGAAATTGTGCGCCGGCAGGATGGCTTTTTCCGGCATGGCGTTGGGCATTTGCGCCCGCTGATCCTGCGCGATGTGGCGGATGAGGTTTCGCTGCATGAAAGCACCGTCTCCCGCGTTACCTCCAACAAGGCAATTGCCACGCCGCGCGGCACTTTTGAGCTTAAGTATTTCTTCACCACCGCCATTTCCGGCACGCGCGGTGGGGAAGCGCATAGCGCTGAGGCCGTGCGCTACCGCATCAAGGCCATGGTGGATGCCGAAAGCCCGGAGGATATCCTCTCCGACGATACGATTGTGGCCCGGTTGCGTGAAGAAGGCGTGGACATTGCCAGGCGAACTGTGGCCAAATACCGGGACGCGCTGCGCATTCCATCATCCGTGCAGCGCAAACGGGAGAAGGCCGCCTCGGCCTGATCCGGACAGAAAGGCGACCCGGGAGAAAGGCAAGGGTCGCACGCCCGGTCGCCTTGGGGCGGCCCCTCCGCTTTGCAAAAAGGGAGGGCATAGGCCCATGCATATTACGGTAGCCGGCAAACAGGTTGAAACCGGAGAAGCGCTGAAGACCCATGTGAGTGACGGGCTGGCGATGATCACCGCCAAGTATTTCGATCATGCGCTTGAAGCCAATGTGACCTTCCACAAGCATCGAAGCCAGTTCAGTTGTGACATCAATCTGAAGGCCGGGCGCGGGTTGATGATGCGCGCCGAAGGGGAAGGCGCGGATGCGCATCGCGCCTTTGAGGTTGCCGCGGAGCATCTGGCCAAGCGCCTGCGCCGCTATCGCCGCCGTGTGAATGAACATGCGCGGTCCTTCGCCAGCGAACGCGAAGCGGTGACAGAGGAAGCGCCGCGTGGCCGGCGCTATGTGATCGAAGCCCCGGCGGATGAGGAAGCGGCTGATCATGGCGACCACGGTGCCATCATTGCCGAACACCCGGCGCATATTGAACGCCTGACCGTGGGAGAAGCGGTGATGCGGTTGGATTTGGCGCAGGCGCAAGCGCTGATGTTCCGCAATAAGAAGGGCGGCGGGCTGAATGTTGTCTATCGCCGCGCCGATGGGCATATCGGTTGGATTGATCCGGGAGAGGGATAAGCCAGCCCGCTTGGCGTCGCCTATTGAGCCACCCAGCAGGTCCGTCGGACGCCGTGCGTTTGCTCAATATTCTCGCGCCAGGCGGAGTGGCCTGGTGCGCGGAAGCTATCTGCTATTCTGGTTTTCAAGCAGCCAAGGTAACTCGCTGGCGCACCAGGGAGCTGTCCGTGATGTTTGTGATGACGTAAGCGCCAAGTCCTTCTCGTGAGATCTTGCGTAAGGGGTTGTCAGTCGGCGTCATTGGTCGCGCATCGGGACCGGCTTCGTCCGTCAGCAGCGTAGGGTTCAGAATACGCCAATCGAGCGCGCTTTTCTCTATGGCCGCTTCAGCAACGGCATGGTCGCGATAGCTCCAGCGCACATTGCTGATTCCGATGAAAGCGCGGGCCCACCAGGGTAAGCTACCCCACGCCTGACCTACACCGTAGGCGCTGATATATAGAAGGCGGGGCACACGCTCTGCCATCATGGCCGGCATTATCAAAGCCGTCGCTGCGGAGCACACATTTTTCGGCGAAACAAGAGGCGCAAAGGGGGAGCGCGTGCGACGGCGAATGCCAAGCGCCACAACCACCGCGTCGGCACCGCGCAAAATCTCGCATAGGGTCTCTTGCTGTGCTTTTACCGAGCCGTCAGTCCCCAAGCCATTTATACCATATTGCAAGTTGCTCTGATCGAGCGGCAGAACCGGCCAAGCTGCTCTGGTCCTAAACTCGGTTGGCAGAACTGCCGGATTGCGCGCAACCGCAACCATGTCGAGGCCCCTTGCCTGACCATGGGTAACTATATGCCTGCCCGTCGCACCACTTGCACCAAATACAACAATTCGCATTCTCAAACCTCCGTCGTGTGAGCGAGCACGCGCCGAATGATGGTGAACGGCAACCCGCAAATGGATTATGCTAGAACGATATCGAAACGAAAAAGTGGCACGCTTGCTGGGTTGGCCGACTCACCCGCCATAATCATGCGTTGCCGCAGTGATGAATCCGTGATGCGCGACAGGAGGCTGTCAGACGCGTTTTTTGGTTCATCGGCAAACCATGCTTCGGTGGTCAATTCGGTTCCACCGGGTGGTTGAACCAGAAGATGGATATGTGCGGTGCGTTTGATCAGGCCAAGAAAGCGTGTATAGCTTGGCGGGCGAATGGTTCGAAAAACATAGGCACCGTCAGCATTGCTAGCAGTGATACCATAACCGGTAAATCCTGGATCTGAAACCCCATCGTCTTCCGCGCGATAAAGCGCGTCGGCATTCACGCTCCAGATCTCTATGCGGGCTTGCGGTACAGGACGCCCATCGGTGCGCAGAACCCGGCCGGTCAACGTGATATGCTGCCCTCGTGCGGGGGCAGCCGCTGGATCGGTCCCGCGGGTAAGGTCGGTGCCAGGCGGCTCCGGCCAGCGTTGGGGCCGTGCCGACAAAAAGGGCAGGCCCCATGGCGCCGGAGGATAAAACGGCCCGCGGCTGACATTTGGGGTTGGTGTCAAGTACGCGTCCCTGGCCATCGCGGGAGTGCTGGCTTCTCTCGGCCATCCGAGGCCGCTTTGAGCGCTGGTCAGTCCAGATGGGTCCCGTTGGGGCATGGCTAGAGCCTGACGGCTACCTAGAAGGCCAAGAACCGAGATACCCAATGAGGCCATCCGTCGCGTTATGGGGGACATCTGGATCACCTGTGTTGCTTTGCAGCTTGAATATTGGCCTATCGCCCGCGATACTCCGATAGAAGAAAAATCCTGTTTTTTATCGAGAAAATCCGGAATGGATGCGCTCAGCAGCCTTCTCAATGAAATCCGCTTTGAAGGTTGGTTCTTCTGCCGCAGCGATCTTGCGGCTCCTTGGGGGTTCGAATTGCCTGGGGGTCGGCTCGTAGCTTTGCATGCCGTGCTTGAGGGGCATTGTCGGTTGGACATCCCGGGAACCGATGAGGCGGTGGAACTCAAAACTGGCGACGTGGCTCTGCTACCGCTTGATTCGCGGCATTGGCTGCGCAGCGATGCCACCAGCTCCCCAGTGGCGGTGACGCTGCTGCAGGGGCTCGACCGTCGCGATCGAAACATGACGACTTTCCGCATGCCCGGTACGGGCCTGCGTTGTAAGCTGCTCACCGCAAGCTTCACCGCCCAGGGCCTTTTCCAAGGTGTCGCTTTGCGGGGATTGCCACGGATTATTGTACTTGATGCGACTGACGGCGGCTTCCCCACAGGCATTCGTAGGGTCATCGAAGCGATAATGGCAGAGAGCCAAGCAGCACAGGTAGGCGTCGCGCCAATTCTTCGCCGATTAGGGGAGGTGCTTCTGGTGCAAGCGCTGCGGGAAGCAGTGACGACATTGCCTTTGCGTGGCGCCTGGTTGTCAGCCATCGCCGATCCATCGCTTGGGCGCGCTCTGGCGGCCATTCATGCCCGCCCTATGGCGCCTTGGACGCTCGTCACTCTGGCAGCAGAAGCGGGTGCGTCTCGTAGCAGCTTTGCCGAGCGCTTTCGGGAAGCCATCGGCCTGACCCCTATGGCTTATGTGGCGAAGCTAAGATTAAGTCTCGCTGCGAACGCTCTACAGTCCGGCCGGGACAGTATCTCCCGCATTTCAGTTGCGTATGGGTATCGTTCGGTATCAGGTTTTACCCTAGCCTTTCGCAGGGCCTTTGGGCGCACCCCCGCGGATGTGCGACGTGCGGCGCGAACCGATGGCGCGTGACAAAGGTGCCGATGCCCATCGCGCCTTTGAAGTCGCAGCCGAGCATCTGGCCAAGCGGCTGCGCCGCTATCGCCGGCGCGTGAATGAACATGCGCGGTCCTTCGCCGGAGATCGGGAAGCGCTCGCAGAAGAAGCGCCTTCTGGCCGCCGCTATGTGATTGAAGCCCCAAGTGAGGAGGAAGCGCCTGAACATGGTGACCATGGTGCCATCATCGTCGAACACCCCGCGCATATTGAACGCCTGACGATTGGTGAGGCCTTGATGCGCCTTGATCTGGCCCAAGCCCAGGCGCTGATGTTCCTTAACAAGAAGGGCGGCGGGCTGAACGTGGTTTATCGCCGCGCCGATCGACATATCGGCTGGATTGATCCGGGGGAGGGGTAGGGCGTCGGCGCGGCGCGCGCCTCCTCGTTTTTGTGTCTGGCATGGCGTAATAAGGCGCCATGCCAGACATCACACAATTTTTCCTCTACCTCGCGGCCGCACTCCTGTTGGCGGTCACGCCGGGTCCCGGGATTTTCTATGTCGCGGCGCGCAGCCTGGCGGGCGGGCGGGCTGAGGGCATCGCCTCCAGCTTCGGCACCGCACTCGGCGGCTTGGTGCATGTGCTGGCCGGGGCACTTGGCGTTTCCGCGCTTGTCTTGGCGAGTGCGGAGCTTTTCACAGCGCTGAAATGGCTCGGCGCGGCTTATTTGGTTTGGCTCGGCCTCCGCACCATTATGGCCGCGCGGCGTGATGCGGCTCAGGGTTTGGCTGGCGCCGAGCCGGCCCCCGCCATGGGTGCGCGACGTGCCTTTCGCGAAGGTGTGGTGGTGGAGGCGCTGAACCCCAAAACCGCAGCCTTCTTCCTGGCCTTCATTCCGCAGTTTCTTAACCCCAGCGCGGGCGCGGTGGCGTTGCCCTTCATTCTACTGGGCGTGATTTCCGTCACGCTGAATACGCTGGCGGATATTGTGGTGGCGATTGGTGCCAGCCGTATCCGGGAAGGTGCGGCATCGCGGCCCGCCTTCATTCGGCGGCTGCGCGAAATCTCGGGCGCTTCGATGATTGCGCTTGGCGCTGGGCTGGCGCTGGCCAAGCGGCATTAGAATGAAGGGCGGCGCGCAGTGATTGGCGCGCCGCCCCTTTCACTCACGCGCTTTCGTAAAGCCGTGTCAGGCTGAATTCACGATGGCCGAGCAATTCAGCCGCGGTCAATTCGCCATCAGCGGTGCGGATGATGCAATCAAGCAAGGTTTCCCCCGCATCATCCATATTCATCTGCCGCTGCAAAAGCCCTGTCACATCCACATCAATATGTTCGGACATGGTGCGCTGGGTGCGCGGATTGGCGGTAAGCTTGATCACGGGCAGAATCGGATTGCCGATGACATTGCCTTGCCCAGTCGGGAAGGTATGCACGGCAAAGCCCGAAGCGGCGCAAAGCGTCACCATCTCAGCGGCGGCCGAACTTGAATCCATGAACCACAAGCCGGAATGGGTCGGTTCTTCTGCCTTGTCCAGCACACCATCCACCAGACATTTCTTGCCGATCTTTTGGATATTGCCGAGCGCCTTTTCTTCAATGGTGGTCAAGCCGCCTTCGATATTGCCCTTGGTGGGCTGGCTTTCGGAAAGATCATTGGTCTTGTTGGCCTCAACGACGCGCTGGTAGCGATCAAACATCGCCTGGAACTGGGCACGGATTTCCGGCGTGCGGCAACGTGCCGCCACCAGATGTTCTCCGCCCGTGAGTTCGGTGGTTTCGCCGAAAACGAGCGTATTGCCGTTTTCCCAGAGCTTGTCGAAGGAATTGCCAACCGTTGGGCAGGAAGCAAGGCCCGATGTGGTATCGCTTTCGCCGCATTTGGTGGAAACCCAAAGCTCCTGAATGGAAGCGCGGGTCTTCTTCAGCCGCGATGCGTGCTTCACCATGCGATAAGCCGCGCGGGATGCATTGGCGATGGTGTTGATATCGCCATTTTGTTCGATGGCGAAGCCTTCCACCGGCTTGCCGGATTTGGCGATGCCTTCAACAATGCGGCCGGTCCAGCCTGGTTCGATACCAATCACCACCACGCCGGCGACATTGGGATTGGTGCCGGTGCCGATCAGCGTGCGGAAGTGCAAATCCAGATCCGCGCCGAATTGCAGACGGCCATAGGCATGCGGGATCGCGAGCGCGCCTTTGATGTTATTCGCGACTGCTTCGCAAGCGGCGTTGGACAGATCATCCACCGGCAGGATGATGACATGGTTGCGCACACCCATGCGGCCATTTTCGCGGCGCCAGCCTTCAAAAGCGGCGTTCTTCAGATTGATGCCCATGGCGCTTACCACCGCTTCGTCTTGACGTTGTGGACATGCAAATGCTCGCCGGCGGAAATTGCCTTCACGGCCTTGCCGATATCAATGCCGTATTTGATGATGGTATCACCGGCAGCGATGGCGCGAATGGCCAGCTTATGCCCGATCGGAATATCCGACTTGGCGTTGAAGGTGATCATCTTGTCCTGATCCATGATCCAGCCATTCAGCGCCTGGCCGGATTTGATCCCCTCCACAACCACAACGCCGACGGAATCGCCTTCGTCATGCACACAGAAATGCACGGTCATGCCGGCATATCCTCCCTGTTTTTGAAAATGGTGAGAGAAGCTAGGGCGCGGCCCCTTCCGGGTCAATCAGGCTGCTGGGGCATTTTCAAGCCAAGTGGAAACACTTGGCGACTCGGAAAATGCAACCAAACAACGGGTCAGAGTGGTAGTGCAGTGGTTGATTTCACGCATTCCATGGCAAAGCGGGATGTCACCTTGCGCAAGCTCGCGACACGGGCCGTCAGCTTGCGGTAGAAGACATCATAGGCCGTCATGTCGGAGACAACGACGCGCAGCAGGTAATCCACATCGCCGCCAAGCCGCCAGCATTCGACAATCTCAGGCATCTCAGCGACGGTTTTCGCAAAGCTTTCGATCCAGGTGGCGGAATGGTCACCGGTTTCAATCGCAACGAAGACCGAAATGCCAAGGCCGAGCTTTTCGGCATTCACCAAGGTCACGCGGCCCGTGATGATGCCCGCTTCCTCCATGCGGCGAATACGCTTCCAGCATGGGGTTTGCGTCAGCCCGACTTCCTTCGCAATATCGCCGAGCGAGAGCGAGGCATCCGCCTGAATTAGGCGGAGGATGGCTAGATCGGTGGCATCCAGTTCATTGAGTTTCGACAAGGCAGGCTCCCGGGTGTGAGGGGGCGTCATGCGTCAGGCATGAGAAGGCGAATCAGACCATCAAGCTGATCAAGATCATTATAGGTGATGGTGACCTGCCCACCCTTGCCGAAATGCCTGATGGACACTTGCAGGCCGAGCCGTTCCAGAAGCTGGCGTTCCAGGGCAAGAGTATCGCTATCCTTGGCATTGCCGCGCCGGGACTCAGGGTTCTTTGGTTGCGCAGCAGCCATGGCTTCGGCCTGACGCACGGAAAGGCCGCGTGTCAGGATTTGGGTCGCCAGTTTTTCCGGCTCCTCCGCCCCCAGCAGGGCGCGAGCATGGCCGGCACTGATGCGCCCAGCACGCAAATGCTCGCGTATGGCAGGCGGCAGGTTGAGCAGGCGCAGCGTGTTGGCAATATGGCTGCGCGATTTGCCGACTGCGCGCGCAAGGCTTTCTTGATTGAGGCCGAATTGGTCTATCAGGCGTGAGAAGCCCTCTGCTTCCTCGATCGCGTTCAGGTCTTCGCGTTGAAGGTTTTCAACCAGGCCGGCGGCCATCGCCATGCGGTCATCCAATTCGCGGATGACAACAGGCACGTCGTGTTGCTTGGCGATTTGCGCCGCACGCCAGCGGCGTTCCCCGCCGATGATTTGGTAGCGCCCTGCGGCACCTGGCTTCGGGCGCACGAGCAGGGGCTGTAAAATGCCGTGCTCGGTAATGGAGGCCGCCAGTTCCTGCAGTGCCTGACGGTCCGGTTCCATCCGTGGCTGAAAGGGCCCAGGTTCGATCATGGCAATCGGGAGGCTGCGCGGCGGCCCGGCTTGGGGGGCGCTTGGCGGTTGTGGCGCATCACCCATGAGGGCCGAAAGACCCATGCCGAGCCGGACGGGCTTTTTCATTGGGTGGTTTCCTTCAATTGCTTCTGGCGGCGGATCCATTCTTGTGCGAGTGCCACATAGGCCTCGGCGCCCGCCGAGCGATGATCATAAACCAGCACCGGCAGGCCGTGTGATGGCGCTTCTGTGATGCGAATGTTTCGTGGTATTACTGTTTCATATACCTTATCGCCGAAGAAGCTGCGGACATCCGCGGCAACAAGTTCCGATAGATTGTTACGTTTGTCGAACATGGTCAGCACTATGCCGCCAAGCTTGAGGTTGGGATTCAGCGTTTTGTTGACGCGCTCAATCGTTCTGGTGATTTGCGACACGCCTTCCAGCGCAAAGAATTCGCATTGCAATGGCACCAAAACCTCGTCCGCCGCGACCAAAGCATTGAGCGTAATCAGGCCAAGCGATGGCGGACAATCAATGATGATCAGGTCCGTGCCGGCCAGCCTGTCGCTGGCGGCGTCCAGGGCATTGATCAGGCGCCTTTCGCGGGCCTCGACATCAATCAATTCAATCTCAGCGCCGGCCAAATCGGCGTCAGCCGGCAGCAGATCCAACTGCGGGATACGTGAAGGCTTGATGAGGTCCGCCAGGGGCGCGGCCCCTACCAGCAAAGCGTAGCTGCCCTGGCCCCTCTCCTGTCGCGGCAGACCAAGCCCGGTGGAGGCATTGCCCTGCGGGTCAAGGTCAATCAGCAAGACCTTGCGCGTGGTGGCAAGCGCGGTGGCAAGGTTGATCGCCGTCGTGGTCTTGCCCACCCCGCCCTTTTGATTGGCGATAGCAATGATTTTAGGCCTGGCGGCATCAGGGTTTTGCACGTTGGATATCGCTCAGGCGCAGGATGGTTGCTTCGGGGCTGGTAGCACTTGGAAAGCGCTCAAGGGTGAAGTGCCAGTCCTGAGCGGCTTCCGTCAACTCTTTCTCGGCGGTTTTGCCTTTGGGGAATAGCGCAACACCGTCTGGCGCCAGAAATTTGACGGCATAGGGCAGCAGTGAGGCAAGGGGCGCGAGGGCGCGGGCGGTGATGGCGGTAAGTGGGGGTAGCTTGGCGCTTTCGGCGCGGCAGACATGCACGCGAACCATGGGTAGCGTCAACCGGGCACTCGCTTCGACAAGAAACGCAGCCTTTCGCTTGTCGGACTCCACCAAGTGGAATTCGCGATCCGGCTGCAAAATCGCCAGCACCATACCCGGCAGGCCGCCGCCGGAGCCAATGTCAGCGACTGGCCCCCCTTGAGGCAAAAATCGCTGCAATTGTGCGCAATCGGCAATGTGGCGCTGATCTGCTTGAGCGGCAGTTTCTGCTGAAATCAGATTGATGCGGGCATTCCAGCGTAGCAGCAGGTCGCGATAGTCAGCGAGCCGCGCAGAGGTTTCAGGCAAGTGTTTCACGTGAAACGCTGAGTATCACGCCGCAAATGAACCGCAAGCGCCGCCAGGGCGGCTGGAGTAACGCCCTGGATGCGGCCTGCAGCGCCAAGGGTCGCGGGGCGGGCAGCCTTCAGGCGCTGGCGCATTTCGGCGGAAAGCCCATCCACCGCATCGAAATCGAGCGTTTCAGCGATGCTCGCTTTCTCTTCACGCTCCAGAAGGCGCCGCTCGGCTTCCTGGCGTCGCAAATACGGCGCGTAAAGCGCCTCGGCTTCCAACTGCGTGCGTATGGCAGGGGAAATTTCCCGCAACCAAGGAAAGGCCGCTTCGACCCTTTCCATCGCTGCGCCGGGCAAAGCAAGGACCTCGAGGACTGACCGTCGCCTGCCATCCTGATTGACGGCGATACCAGAACCAGAAAGCGCGGCAGGTGTCGCACCATCAGCAAGGGCGCGCGCCAGGGCTCCAGCCACGACATTGGCAAAGGCACGGTGGCGCATGGCCCGATCAGCGCCTACACACCCCCATGCTACGCCGCGTTCAGTGAGCCTGAGCCCCGCATTATCCGCACGGAGTGACAGGCGGTGCTCGGCCCTTGCCGTAAGCATGCGATAGGGTTCGGAAACGCCCTGGACTGTCAAATCATCCACCAGCACGCCGATATAGGCCTCACTACGGGTGAAGACGGCTTCTGGCGTCGCACCAGAAGCGCGGCGGGCGGCATTGATCCCAGCCATAAGGCCCTGGGCGCCGGCTTCCTCATATCCTGTTGTACCATTGATCTGACCGGCGAGGAACAGGCGCGGCACCTCGCGCAGTTCCAGCATGGGGGTTAACGCACGGGGATCAATATGATCATACTCGATCGCATAGCCTGGACGCAGAATGCGGGCATGGCCAAGGCCGGGGATGGAGGCAACGACCTGTTCTTGCACGGTTTCTGACAAGCTGGTGGAGATGCCATTCGGGTAGACCGTCGGGTCATCAAGCCCTTCAGGCTCAAGGAAAATCTGGTGCCGCTCGCGTTCAGCAAAGCGCACCACCTTATCTTCGATCGAAGGGCAATAGCGCGGACCAACGCCCTGGATACGCCCACCATAAACCGCGCTTGAGTGCAGATTGGCCCGGATGATCTCGTGGGTTTCCGGCGTTGTGGCCGTGATGCCACAGGTCACTTGCCGATTGGTGATGCGCTCGGTCAGCCAAGAAAGAGGTTCTGGCGGGTCATCCCCTGGCTGAGCTTCCAGCGCCGCCCAATCAATGGTCCGACCATCAAGCCGGGGCGGCGTTCCGGTCTTCAGCCGTGCCAGCGGCAGCCCGAGCCGTTCAAAGGCCAGCGCCAGGCCAATCGCCGGCGCATCCCCCACCCGACCTGCCGGGAAGCGCTTTTCGCCGATATGGATTTCGCCGCGTAGGAACGTGCCTGTGGTGATGATCGCCGCCCCGCAGCGGATACGCTGGCCATCGGCAGTCAGGATCGCGGCAAGCCCGCCCGTCTGGTCAAGCTCCAGCCCCTCGGCACCACCCGCCATAAGGGTGAGGCCCGGCTGAGCGCGCAGCAGTGCCTGGACCGCCTCACGATAGAGCCGCCGGTCCGCCTGGGCGCGTGGCCCCCGAACGGCAGGGCCTTTCGACAGATTGAGCATCTTGACGTGAATTGCCGCCGCATCTGCCGCGCGGGCCATAATGCCATCAAGCGCATCAATTTCGCGGACAAGATGCCCCTTCCCTACCCCGCCAATCGCTGGGTTGCAGGACATTTCGCCAATGGTTTCAATCTTGTGGGTCAGCAGTAAGGTGCGCGCGCCACAGCGCGCCGCAGCAGCTGCCGCCTCACAGCCAGCATGGCCGCCGCCCACCACCACAACATCAAAGGTCAAATCCGCGCCCATCATACGGTGCCTATATCAGCTTTATTTGCCGATACAGAAGTCCCGGAAGACAATATCAAGAATTTCCTCAACGCCCACACGCCCTGTGAGGCGGCCAAGAGCAAAAAGCGCGGTTCGCAACGCTTCGGCGGTCAGTTCCGGAAGACTAGATGCTTCGGCGTCGGCCAGCAGCGCCGCCGCTTCGGTCAGAATGGCCCGATGCCGCGGACGCGTGAGTTGGTTGCCCTCGCCCGCGCCCGTCAGCCGTAGCGCCGCCTCGGCAAGTCGGCTTCTCAGCGCGTCCAGGCCCATACCCTCGCGTGCCGAGACCCTCATGGCTGGAATGCCGCCAATCACGGCTGGTGCAGCCTGAAGGTCGCATTTATTGACCAGCACAACCGCATCAGGGCTCACCCAGCGCAGCGTCTCGGCATCGGGCAACTGATCGGCGGCAAAGACCGTGATGACAAGCTGCGCCTCCTCTGCCCGGCGCTCGGCGCGCTTGATGCCCTCTGCCTCAATCTCATCGCCAGCCTCTCTCAGGCCGGCCGTGTCAGACAAGGTTACGGGCACACCCGCCAAATCCAACCGCGCTTCCACAATGTCACGTGTTGTGCCAGCGCGGGCGGAGACAATCGCTGCCTCCCTGCCTACCAAGGCGTTGAGAAGAGATGATTTTCCGGCATTTGGGGCGCCGATAATGGCGAAAACCAGGCCCTCACGCAGCAATTCACCGCGCCTTGAATCGGCCAGATGCGCCTCAATTGCCGATCGTAGCTCCCCGGCCCCGACGCGTGCCCTGGCGTCCAGATCGGTGGGAAGGCCATCTTCCGCAAATTCAATCGCAGCCTCCTGATGCGCCAGCAGCAACGCCAGGCGCTCAGCCCAACCGCTGTAAAGCCTGGCGAGGCCACCACCTGCCTGATGCAAAGCTTGGCGGCGCTGCGCGGTGGTCTCGGCAGCAATCAGGTCAGCGATACCCTCGGCGGCGGTCAGGTCCATCTTGCCGTGCAGAAAGGCGCGACGGGTGAATTCGCCAGGCTCTGCCTGGCGCAGGCCCGCCGCCGCCAGCGCTTCCATCACGCCCGCAATAACGCTACTCCCACCATGCAAGTGAAATTCCGCTGCATCCTCGCCCGTATAGGAAGCCGGTCCGGGGAACCACAGCACCAAAGCATGATCCAGCGTCTCGCCATTGGCCGTGCGCAACCGTCTTAGGCTCGCGTACCGCGGCGGCGGCAGGTCGCCGGCCAAACGCTTCACGGCTGCGGCAGAAACTGGGCCCGATACCCGCAACACCGCGACCGCACCGGCCGCAGCACCGCTCGCCAAGGCATAGATCGTATCGGCTGCGCTCACCAATCGCCTCGTTTCACGTGAAACACTCGATGGGCCTCAAGCTTTCCCAGGCGGAACATCGCGTTCCGTCAGCATCAGCCTTGTCACACGGCCCTTTCGGCGCAGATGTATTTCTAAAATCTCATCAATATCGGATGTCGTTACTATTTTGTACCAAATTCCCTCGGGATAGATTACTATGGTGGGTCCGAATTCGCAGCGGTCCAGGCAGCCAGCCATATTCACCCGCACCCCGGCCAGACCCAGCTCCTTGGCACGCGCCTTCATGTAATCGCGCAAGCCCTCACTGCCCCGCGCCGCGCAGGAACCGCGCTTATGCCCATCAGGCCGCCGATTGCAGCAAACGAAGACATGCGCCTGAAAAAAGGCCGGTGGATCGGCCATCTGTTGCGCCTCAGCTTTCATCTCTTCCACGGCCATTCCCCTCTCAACAACGGCGCCACCGCTTGACGCTGGCCAGCCATAATGCCACTTCGCCCCCGCGTCATGCCGCAACTTTCTCTCCTGACCAACCTTGGCGACCTCACCATCTCAGAGGAGGATGGCGCCATTGTCGCGCTTGATTGGGGTCGCGGGCGGGATCAGAAGGAAACCCCCCTTCTTTGCCGTGCCAGGGATCAGTTGCAGGATTATTTCGATGGCAAGCGCCTGACCTTCGACCTACCCCTGGCGCCCCACGGCTCAGCATTCCAAAAACGCGTCTGGGCAGCGCTTTGCGCCATCCCGCCGGGCGAGACCCGAAGCTATGCGGATATCGCCCGCGTCATCGGTTCTGCCCCTCGTGCTATCGGGGGAGCCAATGGCGCCAACCCCATACCTATCATCATTCCCTGCCACCGAGTCGTGGCAGCGGATGGATCGCTCGGTGGCTATTCCGGCGGCGATGGACCGGCTACAAAGCAGTACCTTCTGGACCTTGAACGCCGATCTCTTTTCCTCCCTCAACCTCCCGGCGCCGCTTGAGCGGCCCTGACGGATACCCCCATGAATCACGCCATCCGCATCCATGAAACCGGCGGCCCGAAAAAAATGGTCTGGGAAGAAGTGCCCCTTCCCGCGCCGAAGCCTGGCGAGGCGCTGGTGCGCCACAAGGCAGTCGGGCTCAATTACATTGATGTCTATTTCCGCACTGGCCTCTACAAGGCCCCCAGCATGCCGGCGATCATCGGCATGGAAGCCTCTGGCATTGTGGAAGCGATTGGTGAGGGCGTGACCGAGGTGAAGGTTGGCGACCGCGTCGCCTACGCAACCGGGCCAATCGGCGCCTATGCCGAGGCGCGCGCTATCAAGGCTGATCGTTTGGTGAAAATGCCTGAGGCCATCAGCTTCGATCAGGGTGCAGCGATGATGCTGCAAGGCATGACCGCAGCTTTCCTGATCAAGAAATGCTACGCCGCCAAGGCTGGCCAGACCGTGCTGATCCATGCGGCTGCCGGCGGGGTTGGGCTTATTCTCAGCCAATGGGCAAAGCATCTTGGCTGCACCGTCATTGGCGTCGTCAGCACGCCAGAAAAGGCAGCACTGGTGAAGGAACATGGCGTGGATCACGCGTTGCTCACCAGCGACGATATCCCCGCCCGCGTGAAGGACATCACCAAGGGCGCCATGCTGCCCGTGGTGTATGACAGCGTCGGCAAGGATAGCTTCCTGACCTCGCTCGATTGCTTGGCGCCTTATGGCCTGATGATTTCCTACGGCAATGCCTCAGGCCCCGTTGCCATTCCTGATCTTGGGATTCTGGCCGCCAAGGGCTCGCTCTATGTCACCCGGCCCACGCTTGCGACCTACACGGCGCAGCGCGAGGATTTGGTGGCCCGTGCCAATGATTTGTTTGAGGTTGTGGCCTCAGGCGCGGTCAAGATTCGCGTAAATCAAAGCTACGCTTTGAAGGATGCCGCTTCCGCGCATATTGCGCTTGAAGCGCGCAAGACCACGGGCAGCACCGTTCTGATTCCGTAAGACCTATGCTTGGGCTTCAGGATGCTTAACCTGAAGCCCAAGCGGCTACCATTATCCGAAGTGCAATGCCGCGACCTTGTCCTGCGGCCTGACGAAATAAACATAGCGATAGGCTTCCCGCATGCCGAGGCTTTGCTGCGCCGCGCAGGAAGCCTGATTGGCCGAAGCCACTTGCGCCCATAGCCAGTTCAGCTTTCATGATGCGGTCCACGGTCGCGCCCGAAGTGGTCAGCGGGAATTCCGTGCTGCGCCAGCGCCATGCCGGTTGACGGCAGAACGTGGCGGGCTAGGGTAGATTTCGGGCTTGCGTGCGCTATCGAGGCGGACCCGCGCCTCACTCCAGCGTAGTCTGCGGGCTCATCATCGGCCTGCAAGGGGCCGATTGTGCCAGCAACCCCGGTGCTGGAACCGGAACCATGAGGGGACCGTCTTGAACAAGGGAAGAATCGAGGCATTCACGGATGGTGTGATGGCGGTTGCGCTGACTGTCATGGTCCTGGAAATGAAAGTTCCCCATGGCGCTACTCTGGAGGCGCTCAAGCCGCTCTGGCCGGTCTTCCTGAGTTATATCCTAAGCTTCGCCTATATTGGCATATACTGGATGAATCATCACCACCTCTTGCAGGCGGCGCCGCGCGTGACTGTGCGTGTTCTGCAGGCCAATCTGAACCTGCTGTTCTGGCTCTCCCTCATACCATTTACGACCGGCTGGATGGGAGAGAACCAATTCGCGCGTCTGCCGGTGATACTATACGGCCTGAACCTTCTCCTCGCCGCGCTGTCGTACAACCTGCTGCAATCCTGCGTCGCTTCCGCGCATGATGAACTCCACGGCTTCGGCGATGTCCTTGGGCGGGATGCCAAGGGCAAAGGCTCGATATTGGCCTATACTCTCGGAATCGGTGCGGCTCTGGCCGGCTATCCGATGTTGGGCTTTGTAGTGTTCACGGGCCTTGCCTTGGTTTGGCTGCGGCCAGATCGGCGGATGGAACGTTTGGTCGGCATCAAGCGTCCGTCTGAATAACGGGACCTCGATTTTCCAAAGATGCATTCGCCAAGCGAAGAACGAAGAGTATGGCGGCATGCTATTCTATTCATGCCTTGACTGTGCTCGAAGTCCCGATGGCCTAGTCGCCCGACTTGCTGGATCTGCGTAATCGGCTAAAGCCGAGGTCAGAATCCTCCCAACGCCAGACAAACTCTTGGGAGAAGATCATGAGCAAGCGATACGTTAAGCTCGATAAGAACAATGCCGCCGTTCTGCTGGTAGATCATCAGGCGGGGCTACTCTCGCTGGTGCGCGACATCGAGCCTGAGCGCTTTAACAATAACGTCCTGGCGTTGGCTGATGCAGCTAAGTATTTCGGGCTCCCGACCATTCTCACAACAAGCTTCGAGGACGGCCCTAACGGCCCCCTGATGCCCGAACTGAAGGCCCTCTTCCCGGACGCTCCCTACATTGCCCGCCCCGGCCAAATCAACGCCTGGGACAACGCCGACTTCGTGGAGGCAGTCAAAGCCACAGGCAAAAAGCAGCTTCTTATCGCTGGCGTGGTGACCGAGGTCTGTGTGGCCTTCGTGGCGCTGTCGGCAATCGAAGCCGGCTTCGAGGTCTTCGTCGTCACTGATGCCTCGGGAACTTTCAACGCGATTGCCCGTGATTCCGCTTGGGATCGCATGTCGGCGGCGGGCGCCCAACTCGTCAACTGGTTCGCTGTGGCCTGTGAACTGCACCGCGACTGGCGCAACGACGTCGAGGGCCTGGGGACGCTGCTGGCCAACCACATCCCGGACTACAAGAACCTGATGACCAGCTATTTCACGTTCAAGGGCGGCAAGTAGGCCAGCCGCAGGAAGCGGGGGGCTGGGCGTTGCTCGCCCCCGTTCCGGCAGCATGTACGGTTATTGAGAGGAGCGCCCTCGCATGAGCAGCCCTGCGCCTGCTAGTCCCGCTGCCGACGAAACCGTCACTGGGATCATCGTTCACCATCCTCGCACTGACGCCCGTACCGCGTACGAAGCGTGGCTCACCGACATCAGCGAGACATGCCGGAGGTTTCCCGGCTATCTGTCCACTGACGTGATTCGCCCGGTCGGTAGCCAGCCCAACTATACCATCATCATCCGCTTTGCTGGCATTGAAGCCTTGCGCGCTTGGACGGAATCGCCGGAACGGCGCGAGGCACTGCAGCTCATCGAACCTTCGCTGGAACGGGCCGACCGCTATGCAATCCGAACGGGGCTCGACTTTTGGTTTGCGCCGCCCACGGTCCAACCACCGAAGTCCTGGAAGCAATATTTGATGACCCTGTCAGCGATCTTTCCGCTGACCGTTTTCGTGCCCTGGGCACTTGGTCCGCTGCTGGATGGCGTTCCGCTGCTGGCCAGTAAGGCGGTGGTCGCGGCCGTCATCGTGGCGCTCATGGTCTACGCAATCATGCCGCGCTACACGCGCCTCGTATCGCGCTGGCTATATCGTTGACAAAGTAGTGCGGGGCGCGGGGTGCTTGGGCGAGTTTTTTGCCGCGCCTTGGCTCGCGCCAAGCCGATCTCGCCATAACGCGCGCACTTGGGCACTTCGGACAAACTACTTATCGGAGCGGGTGCATACGGCTTCGGTCCGGGTTTAGGGACAGCTATCCTGGTGTGGCGTGGCTTTCGTCCTGATGGACTGCCGCGGCGGCCATTCTCCATCCCGGCCCTTTTCAACAACTACTGCATTGCGTCGTCCTTGATGACGTGGTCGCTCTCGGCCGTGGCAGCTTGCCAGGTCGGCATGCTCATGGTGCCTTCCAGGGGCAGCCTCCGCCATCAACTCATGCGCCGCACCTGATCGCCACTGCGGAAGTCCCGCCGCCAATCACAGGTCCTGACCATGTTGAGCGAACGGCCCAACGCGTACCTTCGCGTCGCAGCACCCGCGCCTCGCGCGTAATAACCTCCTCCTACAACACCAGCCAAGTCGCCGGCACCATCATCATGCTGACCGCACGTTCCTTTTCCGCGCTGCGAGCCGATAATTCTGGGTCAGCCTCTGGGCTCAAACTGCTTGCTGCATTGGCGCGGCCCGTGCCGCCCAGAAAGCCACGCACGACAAAGCTGCCATCAAAGGCCACACGCTGCGCCGGTACAGCGGTCAAGCAGGCGCGCTCCAGCGCAGCAATATGCGGTTGGTCTTCTATCACCAATGTCAGACCTTCCCGATAACACCCGCGGCAGGGTCTTCAGGCGGGGCGGCTGCCTTGGTCTCACGCCGCCGTGCGTGCCAGGCTTCCATCAATTGCAAAATCGTTGCCGCGGTTTCCTCAATGCTGCGCCGTGTCACATCAATCACCGGCCAACCTTGGCTGGTACAAAGCCGGCGCGCGGCGACGATCTCCGCCTTTACTGATTCTGGGTCGATGTAATCGGTAGTGTCTTGCCGCACACCTTGGCCACCAATGATCTTCAAGCGATGGCGCCTGATATCAATCAGCGCATTCGCTTCAATATAAAGCCCGACAACGGGGCAAGGCGGATCATTCAAAATCTCGGGCAGGCTTGCGCCTGGCACAATCGGCACATTCGCTGCCTTGATCCCGCGATTAGCCAAGTAAAAGCAGGTAGGTGTCTTGCTGCTGCGCGATACCCCTACCAACACCACATCCGCATTACGAATGCCGACCGTGCCTTGTCCATCATCATGGGACAACACGTAATGCATGGCATCAATACGCCGGAAGTAATCCGCATCCATCACATGCTGCGCCGCACGTTTTTCGCGTGCCCGAACCCCGGTTGCCTCCTGCAATAGCTCCATCACCGGATCAAGTGGTGATAGGCAGGTCACACCCATGCGCTGGCAGGCCTCCTCCAACACATGGCGCAGGCTTGAATCCACCAAGGTATAGAGCACCGGCCCCGGTTCATGCTGAATACCCTCCAAGACTCGATCCAATTGCAGGCGCGATCGGATCAGGCTCCAACGATGATCCACCACATGATGATCATCAAACCGCGCCAGCGTCGCGCGGGCGATAGATTGCAGCGTCTCCCCGGTTGAATCGGATACCAAATGCAAATCAATGTGCCTGTTGGGCATATCGGTAGAATTCCGTGAATCAATGTGGATAACGGGGGTGGATTCCAGCACCGATCCCGCGCGAGCCCATAATGGGGATGAAA
This sequence comes from Roseomonas sp., assembly GCA_020249265.1. Lineage (GTDB taxonomy): Bacteria > Pseudomonadota > Alphaproteobacteria > Acetobacterales > Acetobacteraceae > Neoroseomonas. The sequence goes on along the minus strand of JADCGA010000004.1, from coordinate 39,732 downwards.
CCCCCTCATCGCGCAAGCCTGGACGCTTTTGCCGAGCCGTGACCAACTACAGGCGCAACTCCCTTCACCCCTGCTAGAATCACCAACACCCATTGATTTGCTATCTGGAGAACCCTGTGGATGAAATTGGCATCACTTGCCTCCCCATGATCCACAGGCCCTACAAGCTACCTCATCTTTCAGAATCTTAGATTCAATGCTTAGGTGAGGGTCATGGAAATGGAAAACGAGCCCAGCCGGGCCAAACCCTTTTTGCGCGTCTTGGCCGGAGAACCCGTCTGGCCGCCCCCCGTATGGCTGATGCGCCAGGCCGGGCGGTATTTGCCCGAATATCGCGCCACCCGCGCCATAGCCGGGGATTTCATCTCCCTTTGCACGACGCCCGATCTAGCGGCTGAGGTCACGCTGCAACCCATCCGCCGCTATGGCATGGATGCCGCCATTCTCTTTTCCGATATCCTGATCGTACCCTGGGCGCTCGGCCAAGGGCTGCGCTTTGTCGAGGGCGAAGGGCCATTGCTGGACCCGATCCGCTCGGCCGAGGGCATCGCCGCCCTCAATTTGGATGGCTTGCTTGCGAAAGCAGCACCGATTTTCGAGACAGTGCGCCTGACGCGGGCCGGGCTTAATCAAGATCACCCAAAAACAGCGCTGATTGGCTTCGCGGGCTCGGCCTTCACCGTCGCCTGCTACATGGTGGAAGGTCGCGGCAGCAAGGATTTCGCTGCCACCCGCGGCATGGCCTACAACGACCCGGCTAGCTTTGGCCGACTGATCCGCATTCTGCAGGATGCCACCGTCGAATATCTGGTCGCCCAGGTTGAAGCAGGTGCCGAGGCGCTGATGTTGTTCGACACCTGGGCCGGCCTGCTCCCCCCCAGCCAATTCCGCCGCTGGGTGATCGAACCCTCAGCCACCATCGCCCGCGCGGTGCGTAAGCGCTGCCCAACCACGCCCATTATCGGCTTCCCGCGCCTAGCGGGGCCCATGCTGCCCGATTACGCCAGCCGGGCGGCGGTGGATGGGGTTGCCATGGATACCAGCATGGACCCTCGCTGGGCCGCCCAGGCGGTGCCTGCAACCATGCCCTTGCAAGGCAATCTGGACCCGCTAGCGCTGGTCGCTGGTGGTGCTGCTTTGGAAGCCGAGGCACGGAGCATTCTGGCCGCCATGCGCGGCCGGCCTTTTATCTTTAATCTTGGCCACGGCATAATCCCACCAACGCCGCCGGAACATGTCGCGCAGCTCATGCGCATCATTCGGACCGGGTAAGGCGCCCTAGGAACTGCCTTCTGTGGTGAAGGGGGGCTTCAACCAAAGCGCCTCCTTAACCTTGCTCGAAACGAACACCTCATGCGCGGCCAGTGCTTCTGCGCTTGGGGTGATCACCACCGCGTCACGCTCCACCGCTTCCACATCAAGGGCAACCATACGTGGCGCGGCTTTAGCGGCCAATTCCAGGCCCGGCTGCTTGCCGCCCATCATTTCCAGATAGACTTGCGCCAAAAGCTGACAGTCGAGAATAGCATTGTGGTTGCCACGCATGGAATTATCCACGCCAAGCCGACGACACAGCGCATCCAGATTATTCGGCATGCCGGGAAAGCGCGCCTTCGCCATCGCCAGGCTGTCAATCATGCGCCTGCGATCCAGGGGCGGGCGCTGACAGCGGAACAACTCTGCATCCAGAAAGCCAAAATCGAAGGGCGCGTTATGCGCAATGATGTCTGCATCACCCAAGAATTTCAAAAGCTGATCGGCAATCGCGGCGAATTTTGGCTTGCCGGCGACATCACCATTGGTGAAGCCATGAATACGCGAAGCCTCGGCGGGGATATCGCGTTCCGGGTCAAGCAGCGTATGAAACGCTTCACCAGTCGGCAGCAGATTGAACAATTCCACCGCCGCCACTTCGATCACGCGATCACCGGTCAGCGGATCGAGGCCCGTGGTTTCCGTATCCAGCACAATCTGTCGCATCAGCGGGTGCTCCTCAACCGGACCATCAGGCGGCGAATAGCTGAGACCGCGAAGTGCCGCGACAGCCCGCTATGGATCACCACATCCGCTTGCCGACGCTTCATCGCATCCGGCATTTGCCGCGCGCGAATAGCGGCCAGGCGCTCCGCCGTCATGCCAGGGCGGCGTAGCACGCGCACCGCCTGCACGGCAGCGGGGGCTGAGACCACCACCACCAGATCAACGCGCTTCTGCCCACCCGTTTCAAGCAGCAAGGGAATATCCAAAATGACAAGGGACTTCCCCGCACGACGCGCCGACGCCAGAAAACGCTTCTCAGCATCGCGCACCAAGGGATGCACAATCCGCTCCAATTGCTTCAAGGCCGTTGGATTGCCCAGCACAGCCCGACGCAATGCTTCCCGATTTACCGCGCCACCTTGCGTGGTGCCGGGGAAGGCTGCCTCAATGGGCCGTACCGCCCGCCCGCCTACCGCCTGCAAATCATGCACAGCGCGGTCAGCATCAAATATCGGCACCCTATGGCGGCGAAACGTGGCGGAGGCCGTGGATTTCCCCATCCCGATCCCCCCCGTGAGGCCGATAATCTTCATGCGCCATCACGTTTTGGAATATCGGCCGCCACCACATCGCGCAAAGCCTGGTCCACCTGTGGCGCCACGCCGAACCAGGCCTCAAAGCCCGGCCGCGCCTGATGCAGCAACATGCCAAGCCCATCCACTGCAATCAGGCCGCGCGCCCGCGCCGCCGCCAGAAGGCGGGTTGCGAGCGGCACATAGACAATATCGGCAACCACGGCGCTCGTGGCTAAGGGGCTCAGGTCCATCTCCAACGGCGGCTGACCCTGCATGCCGAGCGAGGTTGTGTTCACGAGCAAAGCCGCGTCTTCCAACGGAGCCCGATCCGCCACATGAATCGGCCCGCCAAGATCACGCGCCAGAGCCTCGGCCTTCGCAGTGGTGCGGTTCACTAGCGTTACACGCGGCGCGCCGGCATCGAGCAAAGCGGCGGCAATGGCCCGCGCTGCACCACCCGCGCCCAAAAGCACCGCAGGGCCGGCATCGGCCCGCCAGCCAGGCGCAGCGTCACGGATGCTTTCCAGAAAGCCGAAGCCATCAGTATTTGACCCCTCAATCCGCCCATCCCGGAAAATCAGTGTATTCACGGCCCCAGCGCGGCGGGCGAAGGGCGCGACCCCATCGCAAATCTCAAAGGCCGCGAGCTTATGGGGTATGGTGACATTGGCGCCGCGAAAGCCGAGATCCACCAAAGACCGCACCGCATGCCCAAAGCGTTCCGGCGCCACGCCAAGCGGGATATAGGCGCCATCAATGCCATAGCGTTGCAGCCAGTACCCATGCAGCCGCGGGGAGCGCGAATGGGTGACGGGAAAGCCGAAAACCCCGGCGAGCCGGGCATGACCGGATAAAAGCTTCATCCCACCAGAAAGCACTTCAGCCAGCCGGAAAGCAAGCGTTCAGCCGCCCACTTGGCGGAGCCAATCCTGCAAATTGTAGAACACCGTGACGCGCGTGATCTTGCCATCGTGCAGCGCATAGAAGGCCCCGGCGGGCAGGGAATAGCGCTGGCCCTTTGCCGGCGGCAGCCCTTCATCGGTGGCCAAATATTCCCCCTCAACCCGAAATTCTGCTGCCGCACGGCTACCATCCGGCCCCGCCATGATCACGATATCCCGCAATTCTTCACGGTAGCAGCGCGCCATATGGTCGAGGAACGCGGCGAAGGCCGGCTTGCCGTGCTGTGTGGCGCCCTGATTGATGTCATGCGCCACATCATCGGCCAGCAACGCCAGCATGCCCGGCCAATCCCCGCGATTAAAGACCGCGAGATAAGCGGCGATGATTTCTTGCACATTGGTCATGGCGGGATTCCTTGCCCGAGGGGCCTGCGGTGCCTATAGAGCACCCCTCATTGCCGCCGCGCCAGAGCATAGAACCAGCATGACCGCCAAGCCGCCCAGTTTTCAGGACATCATCCTGCGCCTGCATCGCTATTGGGCGGATCAGGGCTGCGTGATCCTGCAGCCCTATGACATGGAAGTGGGTGCCGGCACCTTTCACCCGGCGACCACCTTGCGCGCCCTTGGCCCAAAGCCCTGGAAGGCCGCCTATGTACAGCCATCGCGCCGCCCCGCCGATGGCCGCTATGGCGAAAACCCCAATCGCCTACAGCATTATTACCAATATCAGGTGATCCTGAAGCCATCGCCCGCAGACCCGCAGGCGCTGCTGATTGAAAGCTATCGCGCCCTTGGCATTGACCCTGCCTTGCATGACATCCGCTTTGTTGAGGATGATTGGGAAAGCCCGACACTCGGCGCCTGGGGCCTGGGCTGGGAAGTCTGGTGTGATGGGATGGAGGTGACGCAATTCACCTATTTCCAGCAGGTAGGCGGCATTGCCTGTGAGAAACCCAGCGCCGAACTGACTTACGGGCTGGAACGCCTGGCCATGTATATCCAGGGGGTCGAGAATGTTTACGACCTGGATTTCAACGGCGAAGGCGTGAAATACGGCGATGTGTTCCTGCGGGCTGAGCGCGAATACAGCGCCCATAATTTCGAAGCCGCCGACACCAAAATGCTGTTCCGCCATTTTGAGGATGCAGAAGCCGAATGCGCCGCGCTGTTGGAGCGGAAGCTCGCCTTGCCGGCCTATGACCAATGCATCAAGGCATCGCATCGCTTCAACCTGCTGGATGCGCGAGGGGCGATCAGCGTGACGGAGCGCGCCGCCTATATCGGCCGCGTGCGGACGCTGGCGAAGGGCTGCTGCGAGGCCTGGCTGGCCGGCGAGGCGGCCTGATCTTGCGCTTTCGGGGATTTTCTACCATATTCTATGCGCTTTCTACCAAAGGTGCGCCATGGGCCAGTTGAACATCAAGGATGCCGCGCTGATTGCCGAAGCGAAGGAGCTTGCGGCAATGCTCGGCACCACGGCGACCGGGGCTGTCCGCGAAGCGGTGGCGGAAAAACTGGCACGGGAAAAGGCCGCGCGGCAGCGCAAATTCGACGCCATCATGGCAATAGCCGAGGAAGCCTCCAAGCTGGTCCCGCCCGGCGTGACCAGCGATCATCGCGATCTTTATGACGAAACCGGGCTGCCGCGATGATTCTTGATTCCTCGGCATTGGTCGCAATCCTGTTCAAGGAGCCTGAGGCAGAGCGCCTGGCTGCCATGATCCGCGACGCAGATACCGCGGCAATTGCCGCGCCAACCTTGCTGGAAACCGCCATTATCGCGGAGGGTCGGACAGGACCGGGCATGGCGGAAAAGCTGGATGCCTTGATGGGCGCCATTCGTCCGGAAATAGTGCCTTTTACAGCGGCGCATGCCGCAATCGCCCGCGATGCCTGGCGCCGCTACGGCAAGGGCCGCCACAAGGCGGGGTTGAACCTCGGCGATTGCTTTTCCTATGCGCTGGCCAAGGACCGCGGGCAGACATTGCTGTTCAAGGGCGGTGATTTCGCCGCAACCGATATAGAGCCGGCGATCAAACCCCATGGCTGAATTTGCTGAACTGCTGATTGAACTATTTTCCGAAGAAATACCTGCGCGTATGCAGGAAACGGCGGCTGACCGCTTCTGCGATTCAATGCGTAACTTCTTGGGAAAAAGCATATCACCCCCCCGACACGAGCATCGCGCATTCGGGCCTAGGCGGATCACCTATCGCGCAGAAATCCGCACTGCGATCCCCTCACGGGAAGACGAAAAGCGGGGGCCTCGTTTGGATGCTCCCGATGAGGCGTTATTAGCTTTCCTTACAAGCCACTTGCCGCGTGGCGAGGACCCGAGGGCTTGGGCGAAACAGGGCTTGGCAACGCTAAAAAGCGGAGGGGTCTTCGATGTAGGCGGACCTTCACAACTGCGGTTCGAAGCTACCCAGGCAGGAAGAGCAACGCATGTCTTCATGCGGCGAACCCTGACTGGCGAGGCACCTGCATCCGTCTTGGCGCGCGAATTGCCTATGCTGATCCGCGCCTTCCCCTGGCCGAAATCCATGCGCTGGGGTGGCACATCTTCCATGGTATGGGTGCGGCCCCTGAAGCGCATTCTGTGCGTGCTGAATGGTGAAGTGGTGCTGTTCACTCTGGCGCAAGGCGGCGATGATGGTCATGGTTTGGCGAGTGGCGATCTGACCGAAGGCCATCGCATCATGTCCCCTGGTGCTTTTGCCGTGCGCAGCTTCGCCGAATACAAATCCGCTTTGGCCGCGCGCCATGTGGTGCTGGAAGCGGAAGAACGCGCGCGGATGATCCGCGATGGCATCGCGGCGCTCGCCACCGCCGAAGGGCTGGAAGTGGTGCCGGATGAGGGCTTGATTGCCGAAGTCGCGGGCCTGATTGAATGGCCGGTGCCTTTGCTCGGGCGGATTGATGATGCCTTCATGGATTTGCCGCCGGAGGTGATGCGCACAACCATGCGCGTCAATCAACGCTATTTCGCCTTGCGCAAGATGGATAGCTCAGCAGCGCCGCGCTTTGCGTTGGTGGCGAATATCGCAGCGCCCGATGGTGGTGCCGCGATTGTGGCCGGCAATGAACGCGTGCTGCGCGCGCGCTTGGCTGATGCGCGGTTCTTCTGGGATTTGGACCGCAAGCAAAAGCTGGAAAGCTTCCTGCCCAAGCTGGATAGCGTGGTATTCCACGCCAAGCTTGGCACACAGGGCCAGCGCGTGGCGCGGCTGGAAAACCTCGCGGGGCTGATCGCGGAAAAATTGGGTGCGGATGCGACGCTGGCGCGGCGCGCGGCGCGGTTGGCGAAGGCAGATCTTGCTTCCGGCATGGTGGGCGAATTCCCGGAATTGCAGGGCGTGATGGGGCGGTATTACGCGCTGGGTCAGGGTGAGGATGCGCGCGTGGCGGACGCCATCGCCGCGCATTACCGCCCGGTGGGCGCGGGAGATGCCGTGCCGCAGGAGCCCATCGCGATTGCGGTGGCGCTGGCGGATAAGATTGATCAATTGGTCGGTTTCTTCGCCGTGGACGAAAAGCCTACCGGTAGTGGTGACCCTTTCGCGCTGCGTCGCGCTGGGCTCGGCGTCATTCGCATCATTCGTGAAAATGGCTTGCGGCTGCCCTTGGCTGATTTGATGGGCGAAGCCTTCCTCATTTTCCCACAAGCCACCAATGCTACCTCCGCGCCGGATTTCGGCGTGGAAATTGCCGAAGCCAAGCGTGCCAGCGGCTGGCAGGCCCCGCCCAGCAGCGCGCATCCACCCTTGGTCGCGGCCTTTGCCGCTGGCTTGCTCGATTTCCTCGCCGAACGGCTGCGCGTCCAACTCCGTGGCGAAGGCGCCCGGCATGATGTGGTGACGGCGGTGTTTGGCGCCACGCCGGATGATGACCTCAACCGCCTACTCTCCCGCGCCGATGCGGTGCGCGGTTTTGTGGAAAGTGAAGCCGGCGCCAATCTGCTGGCGGCGCATCGCCGCGCCGTGAACATTCTCCGCATCGAAGAAAAGCGCGACGGCCACGCCTTTGATACCGGCTATGAAGCGCATCTGCTGAAACTACCCGAAGAAGCCGCCCTTGCCGCCGCGCTTGAAGAAGCCGGCACCCGCATTCGCCTGGATATCGAGGCCGAGGATTTTGAACGCGCCATGGAAGCCATGGCCGGGCTCCGCGCCCCGGTGGATGCTTTTTTCGAAAAAGTGATCGTGAACGATCCCGCGCCGGAACTTCGCCGCAATCGTCTGCGACTGCTCGCCCGTCTTCGTGCCGCCATGGATGCCGTGGCGGATTTCTCCAAGATTGAAGCCTGAGGAACCCCCCCATGACACAATGGGTCTATAGCTTCGGCGCCGGCCACAATGAAGGCCGAGCCGATATGCGGAATCTTCTGGGTGGCAAAGGCGCCAATTTGGCCGAAATGGCCTCGATCGGCTTGCCGGTGCCGCCTGGCTTCACCATCACCACCGAAGTTTGCACCGCCTATTACGATAATGGGCAGAAATACCCCGATGATCTGGCGCAGCAGGTGCGTGCGGCCCTGGCGCGGGTGGAAGAAGCGGTGGGTAATCGCTTCGGTGATCATCACCGCCCGCTGCTGGTCTCCGTCCGCTCCGGCGCGCGGGTTTCCATGCCGGGCATGATGGATACGGTGCTGAACCTGGGCCTGAATGACCAGACCGTCGAAGGCCTGGTCACGGCTTCCGGTGATGCGCGCTTCGCCTGGGATTCCTATCGGCGCTTCATCCAGATGTATGGGTCCGTGGTGCTCGACGTTGATCATCACCGCTTTGAGGAAGTTATCGAGCATGTGAAGCTCGACACCGGGAAGAATGAGGATACGGAACTCACCGCATCCGAATGGCATCGCGTGGTGGATGGCTATAAGGAAATGGTCGCGGAAGTCACCGGCAGGCCCTTCCCGCAGGATCCTGAAACGCAGCTTTGGGGCGCGATTGGCGCGGTGTTTGGCAGTTGGATGAACCAGCGCGCGGTGACCTATCGGCGCCTGCATGACATCCCGGCCGAATGGGGCACGGCGGTCAATGTACAAGCCATGGTCTTCGGCAATATGGGCGAAGATTGCGCAACCGGCGTGTGCTTCACGCGCGACCCTTCGACTGGCGAGAATATTTTCTACGGCGAATATTTGATCAATGCTCAGGGTGAGGATGTGGTGGCGGGTATCCGCACGCCGCAACCCATGGCGAAGGAACGCTCCAAACCCAGCGAACGCAGCATGGAAGATGCCATGCCGGCGGCCTATGCCGAATTGGTGCAGGTGCGCGCCACGCTGGAACGCCATTACCGTGACATGCAGGACATTGAATTCACGGTGCAGAGCAACAAGCTTTATATGTTGCAAACTCGCAATGGAAAGCGCACTGCCGCGGCGTCCTTGAAAATCGCGGTTGATATGGCGCGCGAAGGCTTGATTGATCACACCGAAGCCGTGCGGCGCGTGAACCCAGCAGCGCTTGATCAATTGCTGCACCCAACGCTAGACCCCAAGGCACCGCGCAAGCTGCTTGCCAAGGGCCTGCCTGCTTCCCCCGGTGCGGCGTGTGGCATTGTTGTCTTCAGCGCGGATGAAGCAGAAGCGCGTGCGCAAAAAGGCGAAAGCGTCATTCTGGTGCGGATTGAAACCTCGCCGGAAGATATTCACGGCATGCATGCGGCGCGCGGCGTGCTGACCACACGCGGCGGCATGACCAGCCACGCGGCGGTTGTCGCGCGCGGTATGGGCCGGCCCTGTGTGGCGGGCTGTGGCGGCGTCACGGTGGATTACAACAACCAGTATTTAAGTGCTGGGGGCGTACGCATTGAAGCTGGCCAAATCCTCACGCTGGATGGTGCGACGGGTGAGGTTTTCATTGGCTCCGTCGCTATGGTGGAACCGCAGCTTTCGGGCGATTTCGCAACATTGATGGGCTGGGCCGACAAGGTGCGCCGCTTGCGTGTCCGCGCCAATGCGGAAACGCCGTTAGATGCGGAAACCGCCAGGCGCTTCGGCGCGGAAGGCATCGGGCTTTGCCGCACCGAGCACATGTTCTTCGACCCTGAGCGGATTGGCGCGGTGCGCCAGATGATCATGGCCGAAACGGAACAAGGCCGCCGTGCGGCACTCGCGCGTTTGCTGCCCTTCCAGCGCAAGGATTTTCTGGATCTGTTTGAGATCATGGCCGGCCTGCCGGTCACCATCCGCTTGCTTGATCCACCGCTCCATGAATTCCTGCCGCATAGCGAATATGAAATCGCGGAAGTCGCGGCATCCCTCGGCACCGAGGTTGAGGCGATGCAAAGGCGCATGCAGGAATTATCGGAAGCAAACCCCATGCTTGGCCATCGCGGCTGTCGCCTCGGGATTTCCTTCCCAGAAATCTATGAAATGCAGGCGCGCGCGATTTTCGAAGCGGCGGCGGAAATTGGCCGCAAGACGCATAAGGCCCCGGTCCCGGAGATTATGATTCCCTTGGTTGCGACCAAGCGCGAATTGGAAATCACCCGCGCCATGGTGGATCGCGTCGCGGAGGAGGTTTTCGCTGAAGGCGGGTATCACGTGGTCTACAGCGTCGGCACCATGATTGAATTGCCGCGCGCTGCCCTTACTGCCGATGCCATTGCCAGTGTCGCGGATTTCTTTTCCTTCGGCACGAATGACCTGACGCAAACCACCTTCGGCCTTTCGCGCGATGATGCCGGCAAGTTCCTGCCGCTTTACATCGAGAAGGGCATTTTCCCGAAGGACCCGTTTGTCTCCATTGACCCGGACGGTGTGGGCGCTTTGGTGCGCATCGCGGTCGAGAAAGGCCGCAGCGTGCGGCCGGATATCAAGCTTGGTATTTGCGGTGAACATGGCGGCGATCCATCCTCCATCCATTTCTGCGAAAGTGTCGGCTTGGATTACGTTTCCTGTTCGCCCTATCGCGTGCCGGTGGCGCGGCTGGCGGCGGCGCAGGCGGCGCTGCAATCGGGCGGGGCTGATCGCACCGCGTAATGGCAACGCCGCGGGCATCTGACGCGCGGGAGAAGCGTTGCGGCGTTTGCGGCCATGAAAGCCGCCAGGCGCTATTTCGCCCGCCCGTGCCGGAACAAGCGCCCGATCTCGATTTAAGGCCGGGTGAGCCGGTGCGCTCCACCATGGCGCGCTGGCTGCAAGCCTGCCCGCATTGCGGCTATGCCGCGCCTGATATCAGTGAAGCGCATCCCGCCGGGGCCGAGGCGGTGGCCGCCGCCCCCTATCGTGCGCTGATCGCCGATACATCACACCCGGTTTTGGCGCGGCGCTTTTTGGCATGGGCGCATGTGCTGGAAGAAACCGGCGCCTTGCACGCGGCAGCGGAAGCCACCTTGCACGCGGCTTGGGTCGCGGATGATCTGAACCGCGACGATTTGGCGCGGCAATGGCGGCGCGAAGCGGTGGCGCTGTGGCGGAGCGGGCCTGCTTTGGATGCCGAACAATCAGTGCGCGTGATTGATGCTTTGCGCCGTGCGGGGGATTTCGCTGATGCTGAAGCCGCAGTCACGGCACTCACCAGGACCAAGCCGCCCGAGGCGGTGGCGCAGGTCTCCGCCCTGGAAGCGCGGTTGATCGCGGCGGAAGATGCGGGCCGGCATAGCATAGCCTCGGCCCTCGCCCCCCCGGCGCGGCGCCCGCATGTGACGCACCAAAAGTCTCCCGGGGCAAAAAAAAGGCCGCCCGACGGGGGCGGCCTGAAATCCTGGCTGCGCAGGATTTTTCGCGGTTAGGCGGCACGGCCCGTGGGCAGGTCGCCATCATTGGCGGCTTGCAGCGCGAAGCCCGGTTCAAAAACGCGGCTGATTTCACCACGCGCCAAGCCGATATCGGAAAGCTGCTTGTCCGAAAGCTGGTCCAGCGCCTTGTAGGTGTCGCGCTTGGTGGGCCAGGTGGCGATGGCGGAAAGCACCGCGCCGATGCCGGCGCCGATCATGGTAAAGGCATGGCGGAAGGCGCGGCTGCGTGCGGTGGCGCGGGCGGCGGCGGCTTCCCGGTGGATAGCCTCAATCGTCGCGGCGCGGGCCGAGAGGCTGGTTTCGAGATTGGCGAAATGCGGGTTCATGTTTAGCTTTCCTTTGCGGAGGTGCTGGCCGATAGGGCAGCAACCCTGTCCGATAGGCGATCATATAGAGGCTTCTGGGGCACAGGTGATGCGCGAAGACCACAGCAGAGATATGCACCAGACGCATGCTTCCACAGGAAGTCATGCAACAATTCAGAAATATTTGGTAAGGAAGCGGTCATGAATCGGGCTGAACGCTTGGGCGCCTTGCGCGCTGAACTCACGCGGATGGGGGTGCAGGGCTTTCTGATCCCCCGCGCTGATGAGCATTTGGGCGAATATGTGCCGCGTTCCGCCGAAAGGCTGGCTTGGCTGACGGGCTTCACGGGCAGTGCGGGGCTGGCCATTGTGCTGCCCCGGCAAGCGGCGGTGTTTTCCGATGGTCGCTATACGCTGCAAATTCGCACCCAGATTGATGTAGCTCTTTGGGAACCGCGCCACATCACGGAAGAACCGCCGGGCGAATGGCTGGCCGCCCATGCGGATGGCCTGGTGCTTGGCTATGATCCCTGGCTGCATAGCGAACCGGCGTTGGAACGCTTGAAGCGCCCGGGCGTGACGTTCCGCGCTTTGCCTGCCAACCCGATTGACGCGATTTGGGCGGACAGGCCGCGCGCGCCGCAAGCGCCGGCCCGCGCCCATCCGCTTTCCTATGCCGGCAAGCCATCCGCCGAAAAGCGCAGCGAAGCGGCAGCGGCATTACGCGCGGTGGGGGAAGATGCGGTGGTGCTGGCCGATGCGCACTCCATCGCCTGGCTGTTGAATATCCGCGGCGGCGATCTGGACCATACGCCATTGGCGCTTGGCTTTGCGTTGCTGTTTGCGGATGGCGCGGTCTCATTATTCATGGAACCGGCGAAGCTGGACCACGAAACCCGCGCGCATTTGGGCAATGCGGTGGCGATTGCGCCGCGTGATGCCATGCCGGCGGCGCTTAGCGCCTTGAGGGGTAAGCGCGTACGGATTGACCGGGAAGCGACCCCTTCCTGGTTCACGGATTGGCTGCGCGATGCGGGCGCTGAAATCCGCGCAGGAGAAGACCCCTGCCGCATGCCGCGCGCCTGTAAGAATGCAGTGGAACAGGAAGGCGCGCGGGCGGCGCATCGGCGTGATGCGGTGGCGATGGTGCGGTTTCTGCGCTGGTTTGTCGAGGAAGCGCCGAAGGGCGAGCTGAATGAAATCTCGGCCGCCGCGCAATTGCTGGCCTTTCGCCGCGATGTGCCGCTGTTTCAGGCCGAGAGTTTTCCGGCCATCAGCGGCGCGGGCGAAAACGGTGCGATTGTGCATTACCGCGCGACGGAGGCGAGCCATCGCGCTATCCACCCCAATGAATGCTATTTGATTGATTCGGGTGGGCAATATTTGGATGGCACCACGGATATCACGCGCACGCTGTGGACCGGGCCGGGTGCGGCACCGCAACGCTTGCGTGAATGTGTCACGCGCGTGCTGAAGGGGCACATTGCGCTCGCCACTTTGCGCTTCCCCGCCGGTGTTGCCGGGCCGCATTTGGACGCGCTGGCGCGGCGCCCGCTATGGGATGTGGGGCTGGATTATGATCATGGCACGGGCCATGGCGTTGGGTCCTATCTTTCGGTGCATGAAGGCCCGGCGGCTTTCAGCCGTGCAGCGCGTGTGGTGGCTTTGGCCGATGGTATGATTCTGTCCAATGAGCCCGGCTATTACGCCACCGGTGAATTCGGCATTCGGTTGGAGAATCTGTTGCTGGTGCAAAAGGCTGATATCGCCGCTGCCGCAAAGCCGTTTTTGGAATTCGAAACCCTGACGCTGGCGCCCTTTGATCGCGCACTGATCGAACCCGCGCTGCTGACGGTGGCGGAGCGTGATTGGGTGAATGCCTATCACGCGCGCGTCGCCGCAGAAGTGGCGCCGATGCTGGATGCGGAAACCGCTGCCTGGTTGCATGCCGCCTGCGCGCCCATTTAGGTGTGGCTTGGTTTGGGGCAACTGATTCACCGCTTCGGTCATGCGACCTACGCAGATCAGGTGCCCGCCAGCTCCAACCATTCGGTTTCGGTCAGAATTTTCACGCCAAGCTCTGCGGCCTTGGCAGCTTTGGATCCCGCATCAGCGCCGACCACCACGAAATCGGTTTTTTTCGAAACCGATTTCGTCACCTTGGCGCCAAGCCTTTCAGCAAGGGCTTCCGCCTCATCGCGCGTCATTTGCTCAAGCGTGCCGGTGAAAACCATGGTCTTGGCAGCGAAGGGGCTATCACCAGCGCTGGTTTCTTCCACCGGCAGGGGCGAGACTTCAGTGGCGAGGTCATCAAGCGCGGCCAGGTTGCGCGGTTCGGCGAAGAACTCCATCAGCTCTTCCGCAATCGCAGGGCCAATGCCCTGGATGGAGCCTAATTCCTCACGCGCTTCTGAACCGATGATGTGCGCCGCGATCATGCCTGCGCGCCAGGCTTCCAGGCTGTGGTAATGCCGCGCCAATAGCTTTGCATTCTGTTCGCCGATGCGGCGGATGCCGAGGGCGAAGATGAAACGCTCCAGCGCCACACTGCGGCGGGCTTCAATCGCTTCCAGTAATTTGTCGATCTTGCGTTCGCCCCAGCCTTCAAAACCAGCCAGGGTGTCGCGCTTTTGGTGCAGGCGGAAGATATCAGCGGGGCTCTTGATCAAGCCGGCATCGAATAGGAATTGGATGTTTTCCTCTCCAAGGCCTTCAATATCCATGGCGCGGCGAGAGACGAAGTGCCGCAAGCGTTCAGTGGTTTGTGCGGGGCAGGTCAGGCCGCCGGTGCAGCGGCGGACGACATCTTCCCCGTCGCGGATTGCGTGGCTACCGCAGGCGGGGCAATTAAGCGGGAAGGCGTAACGTTTCGCATCGGCGGGCCGGTTTTCCAGCACCACGCCCAAGATTTGCGGAATGACATCGCCGGCGCGTTGCAGCATGACCGTATCGCCAATGCGCACATCCTTGCGCGCGATTTCATCCTCATTATGCAAGGTTGCATGGCGCACCACGACACCGCCGACATTCACGGGTTCCATGACGGCGCGCGGTGTTAGCGCGCCGGTGCGGCCGACCTGGATTTCGATATCGAGCAATTTCGTCACCGCTTGCTCAGCGGGGAATTTCCACGCTACGGCCCAGCGCGGCGCGCGGCCCACAAAACCAAGCCGGCGCTGCCAATCAATCCGGTCAAGCTTATAGACTACGCCATCAATATCATAGGCGAGTGCGGCGCGGCCCGTGCCGATCTCGGCCTGGAAGTTCTCAGCCGCGTCTTCGCTTTCCAGGCGCTGCGAGAGTGGGTTCACCGCGAAGCCCCAGCGGCGGAGCTCATCAAGAAAATCATGGTGCGTTTCGGCTGGTGCTTCGCTCGCCGCGCCCATGGCGTAGGCGAGAAGTTTCAGCGGCCTGGTTGCCGTGACGCCCGCATCAAGCTGACGTAGCGAACCAGCGGCGGCGTTGCGCGGATTGGCGGGGATGACAATCGCCTCACCCAATTTTTCGCCTGCAGCGCGGCGTGCTTCGCGTGCTTCGGCGGCTTCTTCCTGTGTGGCGCGGAAGGCAAGGAAATCCGCCTTCTCCATGAAGACTTCGCCGCGGATTTCGATGCTGGCGGGGAAGGGTGGCTTCAGATGCCGCGGCAGGGAAGGGATGGTCAGCAAATTGGCGGTGACATCCTCACCTTCCGCGCCATCGCCGCGCGTTGCCCCTTTGATGAAGACGCCGTTTTCATAGAGCAGATTGATCGAAAGCCCATCAATCTTGGGCTCCCCTACGAAGGCCAGCGCTTCATCTTCAGCAAGCCCCAGAAAGCGCCGGATGCGCTTGCAGAAGTCACTGAATTCTTCTGGCGAAAACACATTGTCCAGGCTCAGCATCGGCTCGCCGTGGCGAGATTTGGCGAAGCCTTCCGCCACTGCCGCACCCACGCGGCGCGATGGGCTGTCGCTGCGGATCAGGTGTGGGAAGCGCGCTTCAATCGCACGATTGCGCGCGACCAGCGCATCATACTCGGCGTCGGTGATCTCCGGTTGGTCTTTCGCGTGATAGAGCCTGTCATGCCGCGCGATGTCACGCGCAAGCTCCGCCAGCTCAATCGCTGCGTCCAATTCCGAAAGACTTTGTATGGCAGGCGCCTTCATGCCGCGCCCCTCATGCGAGGGCGGAAGGATAAAAAAAGGAGGGGGCGCGGGGGAGTTCGCTCCCCCGCCCTTTCTTTGTGTCTCACGCGCTATCCCCCAAAAGGCTCCGCGCCGCCGCCCGTGCCGCTTCGGTCACTTTCTCCCCCGCCAACATGCGGGCCAATTCCTCATGCCGTTCGGCTTTATCAAGTATTTCCACCCGCGTCTCCGCGCGCTGCCCTTTTACCTGTTTTGCCACGCGGAAATGCCGTGTGCCGCGCGCCGCGACTTGCGGGCTATGGGTCACCACCAGCACTTGCACACGGTCTGCAACGCGCGCCAAGCGTTCGCCGACGGCGGCGGCGGTGGCGCCACCAATGCCACTATCTACTTCGTCGAAGATCAGGGTTGGCACGGGCGAGCCGCGTGACAGTACGACTTTGAGTGCGAGCATGAGGCGCGAGAGTTCCCCGCCCGAGGCGATTTTTGCGAGCGCGCCTGGTGTTTGCCCTGGGTTGGTCGCGACCAGGAAGCTGACGCGGTCTTGCCCATCCGCGCCCCAGGCGTTTTCGTCGCGGGCGGTGATGTCTATCACCAACCGCGCGCGGTCCAGTTTCAGCGGTGGCAGTTCTTCAGCAAGCGCTTTTTCAAGCGCGGCGGCGGATTTGCGTCGCGTGGCGGAAAGCTTGCCGGCGGCGCCGATGTAGTTGCCGCGCGCTTTTGCTTCAGCGGCTTCAAGGGTCGCAACTTCGCCCGCGCCTGCGTCCAGCGCTTCCAGCCGGGTGCGTAGCCTGCCGAGCAAGCTTGCCAGTTCCGAAACCGGCACGCTGTGTTTGCGCCCGCCGGCGCGCAGCGCGAATAGCCGTTCTTCCACCTGTTCGAGCCGGCGCGGATCGGGGCCGGCTTCGTTCATGAGGCGCGTGAGAAGGGTTTCTGCTTCGCTCAAGGCATCCTGCGCGGCGGCAAGGGCTTGGATGGCGGGCTGCGCTTCCTCATTCGGTGGCGGCAGGCGTTCCAAGGCGCGCGCCGCTTCACGCAAGGCACGCGCTGGGGAGGCCGCGCGGCGGTCGCGCGGCGTTAGCTCCCCAAGCGCGGCAGCAATCGCCTCGGCCCGGCGTTCGCCTTGTTGCAGCCTTTGGCGTTCAGCCGCCAGCGCATCTTCTTCGCCCTCTTCGGGCGCAAGATCAGACAATTCGCCAACGGCGTGCCGCAGCCATTCTTCTTCGCGCTGCGCGCTGGCGATTGCTTCGCGCGCGGTGGCCAGGCGGCGCGTGGCGTCGCGCCAGGCCGCCCAGGCGCTGGCAGTCGCCGTGCGTTCGCCGTCCAAAGCGCCGAAAGCATCCAGCAGCCCGGCATGGGTGGCGGGGTCCGCAAGGCCCACTTGTTCATGCTGGCCTTGCACTTCTACCAGCGTCGCACCCAGACGTTTGAGCAAGGCAACACTCACCGGTTGGTCATTGATGAAGGCGCGGGATTTGCCATCGGCTTGCAGCACGCGGCGCAGTACCAATTCATCTTCGGCGCTGATGCCTTGGTCGCGCAAAATCTCGAAACACGGGTGATCAGCGCTTGGCAGGAAGGCGGCGGCAACGCTCGCTTGTGTTTGGCCCGCGCGCACCAGCCCCGCTTCGGCGCGTTGGCCCAGCGCCAAGCCAAGACTATCCAGCAGAATGGATTTTCCCGCGCCGGTTTCACCCGTCAGCACCGCAAGCCCGGCGTCAAAGCTCAGGTCAAGCTTTTCGATCAGCACCACATCGCGAATGGCGAGAGAGGCGAGCATTGGCGCGCCGCCCCGTGCTCAGAAAATACGGTTCAGCATCCGGCTGACAAAGCCGGGACGCTCACCACGGGCTTCGGCGCCAGCGGCGACCAGCAGCGCGTAGCTATCGGCATACCAATCGCTGCCGGGGTAGTTGTAGCCAAGCACGGCGGCGTTGCGGCGCGCTTCTTCGGTCAGGCCAAGGTTCAGGTAGATTTCGACCAGCCGATGCAAGGCTTCCGGCACGTGGTTCGTGGTCTGGAAATCCTCCACCACGCGGCGATAGCGGCCGATGGCTGCCTGGTGCAGGCCCTGGCGCTGATAGAAGCGCCCCACGGTCATTTCCTTGCCGGCCAAATGGTCTCGGCCCAGGTCAATCTTCAGCCGCGCATCGCGGGCATAGGCGCTATCGGGGAAGCGGTTGATGACTTCCTGCAGGGACGCGATGGCGATGGTGGTCTGGCGCTGGTCACGCTGCGCATCGGTGATCTGTTCATATTGGGACAGCGCGCGCAGGTAATAGGCATAGGCGATGTCGCGATGCGCCGGGTGAAGCAGAATGAAGCGATCCAGCGCGCCGATGGCTTCCGTGTAGCGATTACGCAGATATTCCGTATAGGCCGCCATCAGCTTTGCGCTGGTAGACCAGGCGGAATAGGGATGCTCACGTTCAATGGCATCGAAGTATTCCACCGCGCGGGCGTAGTTGCGGGCGCGCAGATTCTGCATGCCAAGGGCATAAAGAATTTGCGGTTCCTCATCGGCTGCATTGGCGGTGACGCGCCGCGTGAGCGAGGGGTCCGCACCGGTGCTTTGCTGCGGCGTTGAACTGCCACAAGCCGCCAGGGCTAGGAGTAGGGCTATCGGTAGGAAGCGGCGCATGATTCCCGGATCAACAGAAGGATGGGGTTGATATAGGGCAGATTGGCCGCGGGTGAAATCGCCTTGGTGCAGAGTCTCTATATCAGGCGAAGGCCGGGGCTTTTTGCTTGACCCGCGCAGAGGCGGCCTGAGCGGGCGCAACGGCACCCCCAACCCATCGCCAAGCGTCTTTATCGGCGAAAAGGGCGCGGAGAAGCTGATTGTTCAGCGCATGGCCCGAACGATTGCCCCTGAAGCGGGCACAAAGCGGTGCGCCGGCCAGGGCCAGGTCCCCCACCACATCCAGCAGCTTGTGGCGGACAAATTCATCGGCATGGCGTAGCCCGCCGGGGTTCAGAATGGCCGGGCCATCCACCACCACGGCATTGTCCAGGGTACCGCCCAGGGCTAGGCCTGCTTGACGCAGCCGCTCCACCTCCTCAGCCAGGGTGAAGGTGCGTGAATCGGCCAATGCCCCCCGGAAGGTTTCGGGCGTGATGCGGAGTGCTAGGGATTGCTGGCCAATGGCGGTATTAGGGAAATCAATGTCCAAAGCCGCATCGAAGGCGGTTTCGGTATTGGGGTGCAATTCGGCAAAGGCACCGCGGCCATCTTCCACGCGGACCGGCCGCAGCACTTCAATGATCTGGCGTGGTGCTGCGCTGGTGGCGATGCCGGCGCAGTCAATCAGGAACAGGAAGGGCGCTGCGGAACCATCCAGAATGGGGATTTCCGGCCCATCTACTTCAATGATGGCGTCATCAATGCCAGCGCCAGCCAAAGCGGCCATGACATGTTCAATGGTGCCGATGCGCACTTCCGGCGCCTTCGGATGGGCGATGGCAGTGCAAAGCCGCGTATCGGTCACGAATTCGAAGCGGGCAGGGATATCAACGCCAAGATCAACGCGGCGGAACTGGATGCCGGCGCCAGCCGCAGCCGGGTGCAGCGTAAGGGAAATCCTGCGGCCAGTGTGCAGCCCATCGCCCACGCACCCGATAGGTGCCTTGAGCGTCTTGCGCCTGCCATGTTCCGCGGGAATAAAACCGTCCATCGCATCCTTCATTTCTGGGCTGAAAGCCACGCAGGAAGCGCATCCGTCATCAGCCCAGTGTTACTTTCTCATGACGATCTGACAAAAGCGATTCAAGCCTTGTTTCTGCATGTTTCACCGCAAGTATCTGATTTTATTGAAGTGGTGCGAAGCAAAAAGGGGCAAAATCAAGGCGGGCCTGCCCAGATCATTCCCGGCGCAATACCTGATCCACCAGCCGATCCGCCCAGGGATTGCTCGAAAAGCTCTCCCGCAAAGCAGCTTCGGAATAGGTATCGCGCACCCAATCCAGGAAGGGGATGCCGGGATTGTCCTGCTGGAAGGCGGCAAAGCTTTTGAAGAAAGCATCCAGAATGCCGGTGCGCGCCGCTGCGACATGGCCGTGGCGCAGCGAAAGCTGGGCAAGTGCATCCTGCGCCGGGTGGCCTTGCAGCAAAAGCCAGATCCCGGCCGCAAGCCCGGTGCGATCCGCGCCCGATTTGCAATGGATCAGCGCTGGTTCATCAATTTCCTCGAAAATGCGGGCCAGGCGCAGAATACGGTCCTTATGCGGTGCGCCGCGGCTTTCAAATGGCGCGTCTATATGAATCAGGCCAAGCCGCGCGGCCTCTGCCCGGCTAAGTGCATCGGCCCCGCAATCGGCACGGTTACCACGCAGATTGATGATGGTGCGAATGCCATGACGCCGCGCCGCCCGGCGCAATTGCCAGGGCAGCGGGTGGTTGGACCGGTAAAGCCGCCCAGGCGCCACAACGCCCCAATTGCGCCAACCAAGGCGCAAAATGGCGTGGTCTATGAAAAGCGCATTGCCCCAGGTGGCGGTGGGCGTCACGCGCCGCTATTCCAGCCTGGCGCCGGAAACCCGCACCGCTTCCTGCCACATGGGGCGTTCGCGCTGGGCACGCGCGATCATATCTTCCGGGGTGGACCACACAGCCTCGGCGCCCACACGCAGGAAGCGCTCCTTCACGGCGGGATCGGCGACAATGCGCCGCAGCGCGCCATTCACGCGTTCAATGGCGATGCGCGGCGTGCCGGCCGGGAAAACAAAGCCCTGCCAGGAGGAAACGACGAAATCCGCGAGTCCTGCGTCGGCCATTGTCGGTACATCCGGCATGGTCGGCCAGCGCGCCGCAGAGGTCACGGCCAGCGCCCGCATCCGCCCTTCCTGAATGACCGGCACATAGGAAGCAAGGTTATCCAGCGCGGAATCGAGATCACCTGACAGCATGGCGGGGATGATCTGCGCCGCGCCACGGAAGGGCACATGGGTGCCTTCCACCTGCACGCGCCCGGCGAAAAGCGCGCCGGTCAAATGCCCCGTGGTGCCGACACCGGGGGAACCATAGGTAAAGCCGCCGCGCTTGGCGCGCGCCCAGGCGGTGAAATCCGCCAGGCTTCGCGAAGGGTTATGTTGAGAAGAAACCACCACGACATTCGGCAAATCCCAGGCTATGCCGACCGGCATGAGATCCCGCGCCGGGTCATAGGGCAGGCGGGCATAAAGGAAGTTGTTGATCACCAAATGCCCGACGGAAGCGATGCCCATGGTATAGCCATCCGGCGCGGCCTTGGCGGTGGCGTCAATGCCGATATTCCCGCCAGCACCTGGGCGATTCTCGATAACGAAATTCTGCCCCAGGATCGGCTGCATCAATTCGGCATACATGCGCACCAGCACATCGGTGGACCCGCCCGGCGGCCAGGGCACAATGATGCGAACCGGGCGCACCGGCCATTCCCCCTGGGCGCGGGCGATGGAAGGTGTGGCCAGCAGGGCAGCGGCCAGCAAGGGGCGACGAGCGATCATGGGGGGTTTCTCCGGCAGGGGCGTGGCGCGCATATAGAAAGTCCCGGGCCCGCTTGCCAAGCGCGGCTGCGCTTTGCCATTGGACAGGGGCGATGGGTGCGTCAATAATGCTGACCAAATGGGGATCGGGGCGATGCCGACAAAGGGCAGCATGATGGCGGCAGAAATGGTAGAGGCGCGTGCCCTGCCAGCCGGGCGCAATCTGCTGTTCCTGCGCGAGGAGGAACTCCGCCTTGCTCAGGATTTGCTGTTTTTCGGTTATCGCGATTTCACCGCAGGGGCGGATGAAATCCTGGCCACCCTGGATATGGGCCGCGCGCATCATCGCGTACTGCATTTTGTGGGGCGGCGGCCGGGGATTACGGTTGGCGAATTGCTCGGGATTTTGGGCATCACCAAGCAAAGCCTGGGGCGCGTGCTGCAACCGCTGATGAGCGATGGCTATGTGGTGCAGGCGCCAGGTGCAAGCGACCGCCGGCAAAGGCGCCTGACGCTGACCGAAAAGGGTATGGCCCTTGAACGGCGCCTGTTTGAACGCCAACGCGAAACAGTGATGCGCGCCTATCGCGAAGCCGGCCCTGCGGCGGTGGAAGGCTTTCGCCGCGTCATGCGCGGGCTGATGGGAGAAGATGCGCAAGCCAGCCTCAACCGCCTGGAAGGGCCAGAGGCTGAGGGCAGCAGGCGATGAACGGCCAGGAAGACCCCGCGCATATTCTGGTGGTGGATGATGATGCGCGGCTGCGTGCGTTGTTGCAGCGCTTTCTGACCGAACAGGGTTTTCGCGTCAGCGCCGCCGAAAATGCCGCCATGGCGCGGGCTGCCTTGGCGGATATGGCGTTTGATCTTCTGGTACTGGATGTGATGATGCCCGGTGAGACGGGGTTGGAACTGACCGCCGCGCTCCGCGCTGAGGGGCAGGAAGTGCCCATCCTGATGCTGACCGCCAATGGTGCGCCGGATGATCGCATCGCGGGGCTGGAACAGGGCGTGGATGATTATTTGGCCAAGCCTTTCGATCCGCGCGAATTGGCCTTGCGCATTCGCACCATTCTGCGCCGCGCCGCGCCCGCCCCTGCCGCACCACAAAGCCTGGCGCCGATGCAAATCGGCAATCGTTGGTTTGACATTGAACGCGCAGAATTGCGCGGCCCGGATGGCATTATTCGCCTGACGGGTGGTGAGGCCGCCTTGATGCAAGCGCTTGCGCGCCGCGCTGGCGAAATCCTCAGCCGCGAGGATATCGGCGAAGCCCTTGGCACGCCTGATGCCGGCGAACGCGCGATTGATGTGCAGGTCACCAGGCTACGTCGCAAGGTGGAACCTGACCCGCGAGAGCCGCGTTTCATCCAGACCATTCGCCATCGCGGCTATGTCTTGAGGCCGGGGCCGTGACTCCGCTGGACCGGGGCTTGCGCCGGCTGGTGCCGCGTGGGCTTTTGGGTCGTTCGCTGCTGATCATTCTGGTGCCGCTAGTGATCCTGCAGGCGATTGCCTTGCAGCTTTTCTATGGCAGCCATTTGGATGTGATTTCCCGCCGCCTGGCGGCGGGTGTTGCGGGCGATATCGCCATGGTGGTCGGCCTGCTGGACCGCGAAACGGAAGCCAAGGATCGGAGCTGGATTTTTCGTGAGGCTGCCTGGCGGCTTGATTTGTCACTTGCTTACGAAGCGGGGGCGATGCTGGCCTTAACGGGCGCGCGGCCTGCGGCCATGCCCTGGTTGCCATTGGAGGAAGATTTGGCGGCGGCGATGCAGGAACGTGTACGCCTGCCCTTTGATGCAGATTGGCAAAGCGATCCGCGCAGCGTGATCATTCGCGTGCAAATGCCGGATGGGATTTTGCATGTGGAAGTGGCGCGCAAGCGGCTGTTCAGCGGCACGATTTATCTTTTTGTGATCTGGCTGGTCGGGTCGTCCTTGCTGCTATTTCTGGTGGCGGCGATTTTCATGCGCAACCAAGTCCGCGCGCTGCGCAAGATTTCAGCTGCGGCTGAGGCTTTCGGCATGGGCCGCACGGTGGGGCCGATGAAGCCGGAAGGCGCGGCTGAAGTCCGGCAGGCCGCAGCCGCCTTCAACCGCATGGAAGAACGCATCAGCCGTTTTGTGGATAGTCGGACGGAAATGCTGGCCGGCATCAGCCATGATTTGCGCACGCCGCTGACGCGGCTTCGACTTGGGCTTGCCATGCTGCCAGAAGCGGCGCGCGAAGATGCAGCGGCCATGACCGAAGATGTGGAGGAAATGGACCGCCTGATCGGCGTGTACTTGGCCTTTGCACGCGGTGAAGGTCTGGAACAGCCGAAAGAAACCGACCTTTCTGCCTTGCTTCGGGACGTTGTCGCGCAACAGGCGCGCGGTGGTGCGGAAATACCTTTTGCGGGGCCGGAGACGCTGCTGATGGAACTCCGCGCCGGTGCGATGCGGCGCTGCTTTGCCAATCTGCTCCATAATGCGCGCAAGCACGCCACATGCGTAACCGTGACGCTTGCCAAACAGGCACGCGGTCAGAATGGCATTTGGGCTGATATCGCGATTGACGATGATGGGCCGGGCATTCCGGCTGCATCGCGTGAAGATGCCTTTAAGCCTTTCACCAGCCTTTCAGGCGGCGGCACCGGGCTTGGCCTTGCGATTGCGCGCGACATCGCCCGCGCGCATGGCGGCGATGTGTTTCTGGAAGATAGCCCCTTGGGCGGCTTGCGCGCGCGGATCAGGGTGCCGGGGTAGGGCTGGACCAAGCTGTCTTCTTTGGCGATGCTGTTGCGAAGCATTCAAGGGAGAAAGTGCCATGCACTTCACCAGCGGCGATTGGCGGATTGATGTTCTGATCCAGGGTTACCCCGGCAAATCCACACAGCATGGCGGCTTGGGCTGGAGCACGGTGGCGCTGCTGCGCGGCCATGGTCGTATCGTGGTGCTGGATGGTGGCGGCTATGGCATGCGCAAGCCGCTGGTTGAAGCGCTTGGAAAGCAGGGCGTGAAGCTATCCGATGTGACAGATCTTTTGGTCAGCCATTTGCACCATGATCATGTGGTGAATTGGCCCATGTTTCGCGATGCGCAGATTCATGTCGGGCGCAAGGAATTGGCTTGGGCGTTGGGTGTAGGCTGGGGTGAGACCGCTGTGCCGGAACATACCGTGGAGGCGCTCAGCCGCTGGCCGACCATGCAATTAATGGATGATGGGCAGGAAGTGCTGCCTGGCATCACAGCGCATCTTTCACCTGGCCACACGCCTGGGCATTTGCTGTTCCTGATTACGGGCGCGCCCCAGGCAGTGGTGCTGTTGCAGGATGCGGTCAAGAACCGCGTGGAACTCACCACCCGCACAACGGATATGACCTATGACGCGGCGGTGAGCCGCGCCACCATTGAAATGGTGTGGGAGATATGCCGCACCCATCCGGGCTGCGTGCTGATCCCAGGGCATGATGTGCCGGTGATGGTGGAAAATGGCGTGCCGCGCGCGCTTTCAAGCCATAGCGCAGGCATCCGTTCCTGGTTCGGCAAGGATTTGCAGGACACGACGATGTTTTCCTTGGCACCGCCTTCACCCTGAACACAGCACTACCTGAAAGGACAAAATGATGGACCAACAAGAAGCCCATGACGCGCTGCGCGCCGAAGGTCGCGCGGTGATGCATGAAGTGCTTGGCCGCGCGTATATGGAAAAGCGCGACGCTGGCACCAATCCCTTCAACGCCGCGGTGCGCCGGCTGTCTGAAGAATTCGCCTATGCCACGCTATGGCAAAGGCCGGGGCTTGATCGGCGCGAACGCAGCCTGATCACGCTCGCCATGATCTGCGCGCTCAATCGCCCGCATGAGCTTCGTATCCATCTGGTGGCCGCGCTGAATAATGGCTGCACGGCAGAGGAGATTTCGGAGATTTTTACCCATGCCGTTGCCTATTGCGGCTTTCCCGCCGCGATTGATGCGCTGCGCGTGGCAGAGGAAGTGCTGAAGGAGCAGGGCAAGCTGTAGCGCCCGGCCTTTCGCGCCGCTGATGCCATCGGTTTCGGTGAAAAATGTGCGCAAGCCGGTGATAAGGCTTGCCCCACAGCGCGGCTCCTCATAGGTTGCGCGCGTTCGGGGCGTGGCGCAGCCTGGCTAGCGCGCCTGTTTTGGGTACAGGAGGTCGGAGGTTCGAATCCTCTCGCCCCGACCATGGTTTCGGTCTTTGGTGCTTCGTATCAGCCGCTCAAAACAATCTCGCCGGCCTCCGGGGGATTTTTGCCCGATGCTGGTTAGGCGAATAATCGAAGGAACCTCGAAATCCCAATACTCGCGCGGCAGTGCCGCGCGAGGGTCTGTCTACGCGGCCTTTGGCCGCGTCCCTCCGGGGGATTTTTGCCCGCGCAGCGGGCAAAAATGGGCCCGGCAGGACTCGAACCTGCAACCAAACCGTTATGAGCGGTCCGCTCTGACCATTGAGCTACAGGCCCATCAACACCCCTGATAGCGCCCCAAGGCCGGGGAAATCAAACGCGCTTTGCTTCACCCGCCAGCCGCGCCAGCACGCGCAGCAAATCCCGCGCCCGCTTCACCCGCTCCGCCAGGTCCATATCGCGAATCAGCGCCAGCTTGGCATCGGGGCGGAGCTTCACGGCCCCCTTCTGCCCCTGGATCCAGGTGATCAGCCCGCCGGGATTGGCGAAATTCTGCCCCCGGAAGCTCAGCACCAGCCCCTTCGGCCCAGCATCCAGCTTTTCCACCCCCGAATCCCGGCAGAGCCGCTTGATGGCGACCACTTGCAGCAGGTTTTCAACCTCCGCCGGCAAGGGGCCGAAGCGATCAGCCAATTCCGCCGCCATGGCGTCATTCTCGCCATCCGTGGCCAGGCCGCCGATACGCCGATAAAGCCCAAGCCGCACGGGTAGGTCGGTCACGTAGTTTTCAGGGATCAGCACCGGCAGGCCGAGATTGATCTGCGGCGTCCACTCCCGCTCACTCTCCCGCCCCTCGGCGCCGGCTTTGATATCCGCCACGGCTTCTTCCAACATTTGCTGGTAAAGCTCGATCCCCACTTCGCGGATTTGGCCGGATTGTTCCTCGCCCAAAAGGTTACCGGCGCCGCGAATATCCAGATCATGCGACGCAAGCGTGAAGCCCGCGCCCAGATTATCCAAAGTCTGCATCACTTCCAGCCGCTTCTCCGCCGCCGCCGAAAGCCGATGTGCTTCCGGCCAGGTCAGATACGCATAACCGCGCAGCTTACCTCGCCCAACGCGACCACGCAGCTGATAAAGCTGAGCGAGCCCAAACATATCCGCGCGATGGATGATCAGTGTATTCACTGCCGGCATATCCAAGCCGCTTTCAACGATATTGGTGGAGAGCAGAATATCATGCTTGCCATCGCCAAATTCGGTCATGACGCGTTCAAGTTCGGTCGGTGTCATGCGGCCATGGGCCTGGACCATGCGCGCTTCCGGCACAATCGCGGCCAGACGTTCGGCGAGCTTCGCCATGTCTTCAATGCGTGGCACCACGCAGAAAATCTGCCCGCCACGGAAGCGTTCGCGCTGAATGGCCTCCCGCAATACCACTTCATCCCAGGGCATGATGAAGGTGCGTACCGCAAGCCTGTCCACAGGCGGGGTGGCGATCACGCTCATCTCCCGCACGCCCGTCAGCGCCAATTGCAGCGTGCGTGGAATGGGGGTCGCGGTCAGCGTCAGCACATGCACATCGGATTTCAGCGCCTTCAGCGCTTCCTTATGGCGCACGCCGAAATGCTGTTCCTCATCCACCACCAGCAGGCCGAGATCGGCAAATTCAATCCCCTTCGCCAAAAGCGCATGGGTGCCGATCACGATATTGATATCGCCGCGCTTCATGGCTTCCCGCGTTTCCGCCGCATCCTTCGCCGTCACCAGGCGGGAGAGTTGCGCGATGCGCAAAGGGAAACCTTCAAAGCGCTTCTGGAAAACGCGATGATGCTGGCGCGCCAGCAGCGTGGTCGGCACCACCACCGCGACTTGCGCGCCGGACATCGCCACCACAAAGGCAGCGCGCAACGCGATTTCCGTCTTGCCGAAGCCAACATCGCCGCAAATCAGCCGGTCCATCGGGCGGCCGGCAGAAAGGTCTTCCAGCACATCGGCAATGGCGCGGGATTGGTCTTCCGTCTCGGCAAAGGGGAAGCGGGCACAAAACTCATCCCACATGCCCTCTGGCGGTGTTGCCAAAGTGCCATCCTTCATGCGCCGCATGGCCGCGGTGCGGATCAGTTCCGCCGCCATGTCGCGAATACGCGACTTGGCCTTGGCCTTGCGATTTTGCCAGGAAACGCCGCCAAGCTTGTCCAGCGCAACGCCAGTACCTTCAGACCCGAAGCGGGAGAGAATCTCGATATTCTCGACCGGCACAAACAGCCTGTCCCCACCATCATAAATCAGCTTCAGGCAATCATGCGGTGCGCCTGATACTTCGATGGTGACCAAGCCTTCATAGCGGCCAATGCCGTGATCCTGATGCACCACCAAATCACCCTCGGCGATTTCCGTGGCGTCCGCGATGAATTGATCAGCCCGGCGCCGGCGGCGTGGCGGGCGGGCGATACGTTCGCCGAGCAAATCCTGCTCAGCCGTGACAGCGATGCCTTCCGCGATAAAGCCGCGCTCAATCCCCATGACCACCAGGGCAACGACATCCGCCGGCAGCGCGCGCGCGGCCTTCCAATCCTCGGCCGCCTCCGCACGCACACCATTTTCGCGCAAAAGATTGCCAAGCCTTTCACGAGACCCGCGTGACCACGCCGCCAGCACGGGCCGGCGCTTAGCCTTGGCTTCGCCCTGCACCATCGCGGCATAGGCCGCGAAAACATTCTCCCCCGCGCTGCGGGCTTCGGCGAAAAGCGGGCCGGGGCGCCCGCCTGCGGCAATGCCATCCGGCACCGCAAAGGGCGAAAAGCGCAGCACGCGGCAATCGGCCAGCATCGCCACCCAGCCGGCTTCATCCAAATAAAGCGTTGCAGGCGGCACGGGGCGATAGGGCACATCGCCTTCCCCAATGCGGGACGGCACGCGGCGGGCTTCGTAATGATCGGTGATCATCTCAAGCCGCGCCTTCAGCACTTCCTCCGCCTGGTGATCGAAGCTGATTTCGGCACCCGGCAAATAGTCCAACAGCGGCACCATGCTTGCGTGAAACAGCCCCGCCCAATGTTCCATGCCGGGATAGCGCCGCCCGGCACTGATGGCGCCATAAAGCGGATCATCCGCCGCCGCCGCGCCGAATAAATCGCGGTAGCCGCTGCGAAAGCGCGTGCGCGATGCCTCATCCAAAAACACTTCGCCAACAGGACGCAGGGAAAGCGCGGGTACTACCTTGCCGCTGCGTTGGCTGGCCGTATCGAAGCGGCGCATATCCTCGATCTCATCACCAAAAAAATCGAGCCGCAATGGCTCTGCCTCACCCGCCGGGTAAAGATCAATAATGCCGCCGCGCACGGCATATTCGCCATGTTCCATCACCGTGCCCGTGCGGTGATAGCCATTGGCTTCCAGAAATTCGGTCAGCTTTTCCGGCTGGATGCGACCGGATTTCGCGAGCGATAGCGTGGCGCCTTCAAACACCGAAGGTGGCGCCACTTTCTGCACCAGCGCATTCACGGTGGTCAGCAACACGCGCGGGCGCTTCGGCGCTTCCAACAAGCGCGTCAGCGTCGCAACACGTTCGGCAATGATCTCTGGATTGGGCGAAACGCGATCATAGGGCAGGCAATCCCATGCCGGGAGGCGCAGGACCTCAATCTCCGGCGCGAAGAAGCCCAAAGCCTCTGCCATGCGGGCCATGCGCGCATCATCGCGGCAAACATGGGCGATGGGTGCCTCAATCTCTGCGCGACGACGCGCGACCAGCAGGGCATCGAAACCCTCAGGCGCGCCATGGATGGTGATGGGCTTCATCGCCCGCCACCGGCTTCGGCCATGATCCGGCGCAACAGCGGGTGGTCATGTTCGGGCGGAATCGGGCGGCGGCCAGAAAGCCAATCGGCCAAATCCACATCCCAAAGTTCCAGGATTTCCTCCAAGGCTGTCACATCGGCATCCGAAAGGCTGCCGATATGGCGCGCGACAAAGCCGCCGATCAGGATATCGGTTTCCTTGGTGCCGCGGTGCTGGGCGCGAAAAACAAGCCGGCGGCGCCGGGCGTCAAGTTCTGTTGGGTCTGACATATCGCTCTAGTCTCAAGGCGCTGGCATATAGAGGCGGATGGGAATCCTGTCAGCCCGCCCCGAACCGCCCGAGACCGCCGAGGACCCCCTCGCGCGGCTATTGGCGCCGATTGAAAGCCTGCCTGGGCTGCGCAAGGCAGAATTGCTGGCGCGCGCGGCGGGTGGGGGGCGGGTGCTGGATTTGCTGCTGCATCTGCCGGAGCGCGTCCAACACCGCCCGGTTTTGCGCGGGTTGGTGAGCGCGATTGAGGGGCAGGAAGTAACCCTGGAACTCCGCATCACCGGCGCCCCAGCGCGCGGTGGGCGCGGGCCCTGGACGGTGCCGGCGATCTGCGGTGCTGATCCGGTGGCGCTGATTTCCTTCTCCCGCGCTACTTGGGCCGGCACGGCGCTGGCGCGCGCCTTCCCGCAGGGGGCGGAACGGCGCGTGGCGGGACGGCTCAAACCCTATCAGCGCGCCTGGCAATTGGAATTGGATGCGGACCCGCTGGTGGAACCGCCGCTCAGCATCCCGCTTTGGCAGCCCATGTGGCCGCTGACGGCTGGGCTTTCCTGGCGGAATATGGCCGATGCGCTGGACGGGGCGCTGAAAGCGCTGCCTGATGTGCCGGAATGGGTGGATGGCCCGCTGCTGAAGCGCGAAGCCTGGCCTGGCTTTGGCGATGCCTTGCGCGCCCTGCACGCGCCTCAGGCACAAAGCGCCGAGGCGCCGCGCCGCCGGCTTGGCTATGATGAATTGCTGGCGGGGCAGATCGCCCTTGGCCTGGTTCGGCGCCGGTCGCGCGAAAGGCCAGGCCGGGCACTGATGGGCAATGAGCGTCTGCGTGGCCCTGCCTTGGCCGCCTTTGGCCATGCGCCGACACCTTCCCAGCTTCAGGCCATGGCCGAGATTGATGCTGATCTGGCGGCACCAAGGCGGATGCTGCGCCTGCTGCAAGGCGATGTCGGCGCGGGCAAAACCCTGGTCGCGCTGATGGCCATGCTGCGCGCCGTGGAAGCCGGCGCCCAGGCCGCGCTGATGGCGCCCACGGAATTGCTGGCCCGGCAGCATGTGCGGAGTTTTGAGCGGCTTTGCGGCGCCGCGGGCGTGCCGGTGGCGCTGTTGGCGGGCAGTGTGAAGGGCAAGGAACGGCGCCGCGTGCTGCAAGGGCTGGCGGATGGAACGCTGCCCATCGTGGTCGGCACCCATGCGCTGTTTCAGGAAGGCGTCGCCTTCAAGGATCTGGGCCTGGCCGTGGTGGATGAACAGCACCGCTTTGGCGTGGCGCAGCGCCTGATGCTCGCGGAAAAGGGCCAGGCCGCGGACATGCTGGTGATGACGGCAACGCCCATTCCACGCACGCTGTTGCTGACGCAATGGGGCGAAATGGCCGTAAGCCGCATGGCCGGCAAACCCGCCGGGCGCCAACCCATCGCGACCCGCATCCTCAGCCAGGAACGCCTGCCAGAAATTGTCACCCGCCTGCATGAAGCCGTGGCGCGCGGCGCGCGCGCTTATTGGGTGGTGCGCGCCATTACCGGCAGCGAAAAGGATGACAGTGTCGCGGCCGAGGACCGCTTTGCCGAGCTTTCCGCCCATTTCCCGGGCCGGGTTGGCTTGGCCCATGGCATGCAGGATGTTGCGGTGCGCGAAGCCGCCTTGGGCGATTTCGCCGCCGGGCGGACCAATATCCTGGTCGCCACCACCGTGATCGAAGTCGGTGTGGATGTGCCGGAAGCGA
The DNA here is from genome assembly GCA_020249265.1 of Roseomonas sp. Taxonomy (GTDB): domain Bacteria; phylum Pseudomonadota; class Alphaproteobacteria; order Acetobacterales; family Acetobacteraceae; genus Neoroseomonas. Next base: position 8,709 of record JADCGA010000004.1, on the reverse strand, counting down.
CCATCATGCTGATTGAACAGGCGGAACGCTTTGGGCTTGCGGCGCTGCATCAGTTGCGCGGGCGCGTCGGGCGTGGGCGGGAGGCTTCTTCCTGCCTGCTGGTGCATTCACCAGGCCTCAGTGACGGCGAAAGGCGGCGCTTGCTAGTGCTGCGCGACACCGAAGACGGTTTCGTGATCGCTGAGGAGGATTTGAAAACGCGCGGCGGCGGCGATGCTTTGGGCGCGCGCCAGGCCGGCCTGCCCGGCGCCCGGCTGTTTGATGCGCGGGAAGACCCGGACGAATTTTCGCGGCTGGTGCAGATTGCCCATCGGGATGCGGAAGCCCTGCTGACGCGCGATGCGGCGCTTTCCTCCCCGCGCGGGCAGGCGGCGCGGCTGCTGCTCAGGCTTTTCGGCCATGATCTTTCCATGGCGCCCTTGGATGCCGGGTGACCTGCTGCCCCCTGGGGCTTGCAAGGCGGTGCGGGAAGGGTCAAATCGCGCCGCGCCACGTTGCAAAGAATTGAGTTGAGGCAGGATAATGGGAGATAGGCTTTGGCCGCGCTGATCGAAATTGAGCGCCTGACCAAGCGCTTTGGCGCCTTCACCGCCGTTGATGATGTATCCTTCACGGTGAATCGCGGCGAGGTTGTGGGCTTCCTTGGCCCCAATGGCGCCGGCAAATCCACCACCATGAAAATGCTGGCAGGCTTCGTCACACCCAGCGCCGGCACGGCGCGGATTTGCGGCCAGGATGTCATTGAAGCACCCGTCGCGGCCAAACGCGCGCTTGGCTATCTGCCCGAAGGTGCGCCGACCTATCCCGAAATGACCGTCACGGGGTTTTTGCATTTCATCGCGCGCATTCGCGGTTTTGGCGGCGCCGAGGCCAATGAACGCATGGCCCGCGCCATGGCCATGACGCAGTTGGAAGGCGTGCGCCTGCAACCGATTGAGACACTCTCCAAAGGTTTCAAACGCCGCGTCGGTTTGGCGCAAGCGCTGCTGCATGACCCGCCCGTGCTGGTGCTGGATGAACCAACCGATGGCCTGGACCCGAACCAGAAGCATGAGGTCCGTGAATTGATCCGCCGCATGGCGCCCGAAAAGGCCATCGTGATTTCAACGCATATCCTGGAAGAGGTGGATGCGGTTTGCACCCGCGCCATCATCATCGCGCGCGGCAAGGTGCTGGCCGATGCCACGCCGAAACAGCTTGAATCGCCCGGCAAAACGCTTGAGCAAGTCTTCCGCGATTTGACCCTGAAGCGGGAGGCTGCCTGATGCGCGCTGCCCTGCTGGTCGCTCGCCGGGAATTGGCCGGCTATTTCGCGACCCCCGTTGCCTACGTTTTCATCGTGATTTTCCTGATGATGGCGGGTGCGATGACCTTCAGCCTGGGCGGTTTCTTCAATCGCGGTCAGGCTGATCTTGGCCCCTTCTTTGGCTTCGTCCCCTGGCTTTTTCTGTTTCTGGTGCCGGCGTTGACGATGCGGCTTTGGGCGGAAGAACGCCGGCTTGGCACCATCGAATTGCTGCTGACCTTGCCCATAGCGCAATGGCAGGCAGTCCTTGGAAAATTCCTGGCGGCTTGGGCGTTTTGCGCCATTGCGCTGGCGCTGACCTTCCCGTTGGTGCTGACGGTGAATTTTCTGGGCCGCCCCGATAATGGCGTGATCGCTGCGGGCTATGGCGCCTGCCTGCTGATGGCGGGCGCCTACCTTGCAATTGGTTCCGCCATGTCGGCCATGACCAAGAACCAGGTGATAGCTTTCGTTTTGGCCGTTGCCGTTTGCTTCCTGTTTGCGGTCGCCGGCAGCGCTTTGGTGACGGATTTCCTGAGCCAACGCATCCCCGTCCTGGCCGAAATTGCCCGCGCGCTATCGCTCACGGAACGCTTCAATGGCCTCACGCGCGGTGTGATTGCTTTGCGTGATGTGGTGTTTTTTGCGTCCTTCATCGGGTTCTGGCTGTTCGTGAATGCGGTGGTGCTTGACCACCGGAAGGCTGACTAGACCATGGCTGATCAAATTAAGGCAAAGCCCGGCACACGGCGCATCTGGTCATCCGCGCTTGGCGTGGTGGCGGCGCTGGCGCTGGCCATCGGCGTCAATATGCTGGTGGAGCGTTTTGCGCCCCGGGCGCGGCTCGATCTCACCGCACAAAAACTTTACACGTTGTCGGATGGTACGCGCAGCGTACTGTCCGGTTTGCAAGACCAGGTGACGCTGCGGCTGTTTTATTCACGCAAGCTCGGCACCGCCGTCCCGGCCTTTGGGGCCTATGCGGAACGCGTGCGCGCGATGCTTGATGAATATGTCGCGGTATCTGGCGGCAAGCTTCGGCTTGAAGTGCTGGACCCGGAGCCCTTCAGCGAAACCGAAGACCGCGCGCTCGCTTTCGGCTTGCAAGGCGTGCCGGTGGATCAATCCGGTGAGCAGGTTTATTTCGGCCTGGTTGGCGCGAATTTGCTGGATGATGAACGCAACATCCCCTTCTTCCAGCCGGACCGCGAACGCTTTCTGGAATTTGATCTGACGCGCTTGGTTTATGAGCTTTCCAACCCGCGACGCCCGGTGATTGGCGTCATGTCGCCCTTGCCTTTGAATGGTGATCCGCGCGCGATGATGATGCGCCAGGCCGCGATGGGCCAACCTTTCGCGGTGATGAATAGCCTTCGGCAATTCTTCACTTTGCGCGATGTGGCCCTGGATGCGCAGGTGATTGAAAACGACATTCAGGTGATGATCCTGGCGCATCCGCAAGGATTGTCGGAGGCAGCGCAATATGCCGTGGATCAATTCGTGCTGCGCGGCGGCAAGCTTATCCTGCTGATTGACCCGCATTCTGAAGGCCAGGCATCGCGCCCCGGGCCCGGAGGTCGCCCGCCCGCCAATACCGCATCCAGCCTGGAACGCCTGACCAATGCCTGGGGCATTGAAGCGCCTTCAGACAAGGTGGTGCTGGATTTGCGCGGCGCCTGGCGTGTGCGCGCCAATCCGCAGGATAGGGTGCAGGCGGTGGATTACGTTGCGTGGTTCAATGCGCAGGGCGATTCCATCGCGCAGGGGGAAGTTGCGACCGCGCAGCTTAATCAGGTGACTTTTGCCTCGACGGGCTTTCTACGGCGCAAGGATGGCGCGCGGGTGGAATTCACGCCGCTGATCACCTCAAGCCCGCGCAGTATGGAAGCGGATGCGGCGAAGGTCCGCGACAATCCGAACCCCACGCAATTGCTGGCGGATTTCCGGCCCGATGGGCAAACCCGCGTGCTGGCGGCGCGGCTGCGCGGCGAAGTCAGCACGGCCTTTCCGGATGGCCCTCCGCCACCACCGCAAGGCGCGGAACGCCCGGCGAATTTCCCGGCGCATCGTGCGAAAAGCGAAGGTGCGGCCAATATCATCGTCATCCATGATGCGGATGTGCTGGAAGATCGCTTTTGGGTGCGCGTGCAGGATTTCTTTGGCCAGCAGGTTGCGACACCTTTCAGCGATAATGGCGCGCTGATTGCGAATCTTGTGGATACCATGGCCGGCGGTGATGCGCTGATTTCGCTGCGGTCTCGCGGTGAATCGCTGCGACCGTTTGAAGTGGTGGATGATATCCGCCGCGATGCCGAAGCGCGTTTCCGCCAGACGGAACGGGAACTGACTCAGCGCCTGGAAGCGACCGAAAAGCGCTTGCGCGAATTGCGCCAAGGCCCGCAGGGCGGGGATCGCGGCCAGACCAATGCCGTGATCAGCGCCGAACAGCGCGCGGAAATTGATAGCGCGCGGGAAGAAATCCTGCGTACCCGTCAGCAACTACGCGCCGTGCAGCTTGATTTGCGCCGCGATATTGAAGGGTTGGAAACACGGCTCCGTATCCTCAATATCGCCGCCGTGCCGGTGCTGCTGACGATTCTCGCGCTGGTCATGGGTGTTCTGCGGGCGCGCCGCCGTGCCGCGGCTCGGCACTGAAAAAGGGGAGCAGACATGCAAAGACGTTCCCTAATTTTGCTTGGCAGCGCCGCCGTTATCGCCATGGCGGGCGCGCTTTTGATTAAGCCTCCGCAGCCACCAGCGCCGCCAGTGGGTACGGGCGCACTTGCCTTTCCGGGCCTTGCGCAGCGCCTGCCCAATGCTGCGCGGATTGAGGTGCGCCGGCATGATGGTGCGCTTGAAATCAGCCGTCGCGGTGATGTTTGGGTGCTGCCGACCAAGGGGGATTATCCGATCCGGCAAGAAAAACTACGCGAATTGCTGACAGGGCTCACGGAATTGCGGTTGATGGAACCGCGCACCGGCAATCCTGAGATGTTTGATCGGCTAGGGTTGGAAGACCCGATGCGCGCGGGCGCGACCTCCACGCTGCTGCGTGTGGTGGATGCGCAAGGCGCGGCGCTGGTGGAATTGGTGATTGGCCGGCGGCGCGTGCGCACGCAAGGCAATGTGCCGGAAAGCGCTTACGTGCGGCGGCCCAATGAGAACCAGGCTTGGCTCGCGGAAGGGCGCATTCCGGTGGATGCCGACCCGCAGCTTTGGCTTGACCGCGACATCGCGAACCTGCCGCGCGAACGCGTCCAGCGCGTGGTGATTGCGCGCGCCGGCGAAGAAGCGCTGGTGCTGACGCATAGCGGCCAGCCCGATGGCAAGCTTGCCATCACAACGCCCGCCGATGCGCCCCCCGCTGATGATATCAGCCTGGATGAGGTGACGCGCAGCTTTGAATTCCTCACCTTCCTCGATGTACGGCGCGAAGCCGATGCGCCCGGTGAAGCGCTTGGCGAAGCGCGTTTTGAAATGACCGATCGGCTGGCGATCATCGCCCGCCCGCGCAAGCAGGGCGAGGAAATCTGGGTAACTTTGGCCGCTGAGGGTGATGATGAGGCGGCGCGCCTGAATGCGCGTTGGCGCGGCTGGGTCTATCAAATCGGGCAATGGAAGGAAAAAGCCTTCATCCCCCGGCTTGAGGATTTGCGCCGCCAGGAAGAAGCCCCCGCCACCCCTGCCGAACCGCCGATTGTGCCAAGGTGAGCACGGCGCCGCGCGAATATCCTGACCGCCCCTGGGTCGGCATTGGCTGCATTGTGTTCCGTGAGGAAGCAGTGCTGCTGGTCCGCCGCGGCAAGCCACCCCGCATCGGCCAATGGTCTTTGCCCGGTGGCGCGCAGCATGTGGGCGAGAGGGCCGAAGAAGCAGCGCGGCGCGAATTGCGCGAAGAGGCCAGCATTGAAGTGGGCCCACTCGCACTCGCTTATGTTTTCGATGCCATAAATGAAGATGAGGATGGCCGCGCGCGCTATCACTACACCATCGTTGATTTCGCCGCCCATTGGCTGGAAGGCGAAGCGCGTGCCGGCGATGATGTGAGTGAGGTCGCCTGGGCGCTGCCGCATGAATTGGTGGCTTATGATCTGACCGAAGCCGCGCATGAGGCGATTGCCGCCGCGCGCCTGGCGCTCGGCTTGCGCTGATACCTCAACGCCGCCGCCAGCTTTCCTGCTTGCGATAAAGTGTGGATGGGCTGATGCCCAAAAACGCCGCCGCCTTGGCGATATTGCCGCCGCAGAGCTTCACGGCTTCCTCAATCGCCTCACGTTCCGTGTCAGCCAAGGGGCGGATGCGCTTGGTGGATTCAACGGCGCGCGGCGCTGGTGCAACCGGTGGCGGGGCCGCTTGCACTTTCGGGGGTTCCGGTGGTGGAGGTGGTGGCGCGGGCGCAGGGGCGGGCTTAGCGCCACCTTCACGCACGGTTGCGGGCAGCATCGCGGTGGTCACCACTTCGCCATCATGCAGCACCACGGCGGTACGAACGGCGTTTTCCAATTCGCGCACATTGCCTGGCCAGGTGTGGCGCAGCAGCGTGGCGCGCGCTTCCGGGTCAAAACGCAAGAAGCGCTTGCCTTCCTCGGCGGCGCTTTTCGCCAGAAAGGCTTCGGCCAAAGCCAGCACATCATCACCGCGATCACGCAGCGGCGGCAATGGCACCGGGATGACATGCAGGCGGTAATACAAATCTTCGCGGAAGCGCCCGGCGCGCACTTCTTCCAAAGGGTCGCGATTGGTGGCGCAGACAAAGCGCACATCGGTCTGCATGGTCTTGCCGCTGCCCACGGGCTGAAACGTGCCGGTCTGGATGAAGCGCAGCAGCTTGCCTTGCAGCGCCAAATCCATTTCGCAAATCTCGTCCAGGAATAGCGTCCCACCATCGGCAGCCCGCGCCGCGCCGATGCGGTCGGCCACCGCGCCGGTAAAGGCGCCACGCACATGGCCGAAGACTTCGCTTTCAATCAAATCCTTCGGGATCGCCGCGCAATTGATGGCGATGAAAGGGCCGGTCTTGCGTGGTGAGATGCCATGCACAGCCTCTGCGGCTAATTCCTTGCCGGTGCCGCTTTCACCCGTGACAAAGACGGTCGCACGAGACGCAGCGGCATTTTCAAGAATGCGATAGACTGCCTGCATGGTGGGTGCGGCACCGATGAAGCCGGCAAAACCCTGGCGCGGTGCGCCCGCCGCCAGCACCGCCACCTGCCGGCGCAAGGCCGCGCGTTCCATCACATTCGCAACCGTCACCGTCAGGCGTTCTGGTGCGAAGGGTTTTACGAGAAAATCCGAGGCACCAGCCTGCATCGCCTCCACCGCCAGCGTAACCGAACCATGCGCGGTCATGACCACTACCGGTAGATCAGGATCGCGCCCGCGCAATTCGCGGAGCACGGAAAGCCCATCACCATCCGGCAGACGCAAATCCAACAGCACGCCATCGGGCATGGCCTGATCGGCGAATTTCAGCGCATCGGCGATGCAATGCGCGTGGCGAATATCGTAAGGCCCCGCGCGCAGATACTCCTGATAGACGGTGGCGAGGGAAGGTGAATCCTCCACCAGCAAAAGCTGATGCCGCGCCTCTCTGTCAGCCACGCGCGCGCATCCAACCGAAGAAGCTTAGGGCGCCGCCCAATACCGCCGGCGCAACAAAGGCCGGCGCTTCCAATACAGGCAGCAACACATCATCCCACAACATGGGCAGAAGATAGCGCTGCACCACGGCCTGCGCCAAATTCAGTATTCCGGGGTCGAGCCTGAACAGCACCGCCCCCAACGGATCGCCACCAAAACTCACAAAAAGCCCTGCCGCCAGCAGCAACAGGCTAAGGCCAATCAGGCGCATCACGCCCTCACGCCCAGAGCCTTTCGCGTTGCAGATTGGTGTAGAGATCAGCGACGAATTCGCCATAGCCATTGAAAAGCAGCGTCGGCACTGTTTCCCCGGTGCCGAGCATGCGTTCCTGCGCCTGGCTCCAGCGCGGATGCGGCACGGCGGGATTCACATTGGCCCAGAAGCCATATTCCTGCGACTGGATTTTCTCCCAGAAGGACACCGGACGCTGATCGGTCAGGCGGATTGTCACAATGCTCTTGCCGGCCTTGAAGCCGTATTTCCAGGGCTGGTGGAACCGGATTGGCCCGCCATTTTGCGGCGGCAGTAGCTTGCCATAGGCACCCACCACCATGAAGGAAAGCTCATTGGCGGCTTCGGCAATGGTGCAGCCTTCCGTATAGGGCCAGGGGTACCAGCTTTGCCGAAGGCCTGGCATGACACTCGGCAGGGTCGCGGTCTGGAACACAACATAGCGCGCGGAAGAAAGCGGCTTCACTTCGGCCATCAGGGCGGAAAGCGGAAAGCCGGTCCAGGGCACCACCATGGCCCAGGCTTCAACGCAGCGCAGGCGATAGACGCGTTCTTCCAAAGGCATGCGCGCGAGCAGATCCTCAATGCCATAATCGCGCGGGTTCTCCACCATGCCTTCCACCTTCACCGTCCAGGGGCGCATGGGCATGCGTTGCGCGGCGGCGCTGATGGTCTTGTGGCTGCCGAATTCATAGAAATTATTGTAGGTGGTGACTTCGCGTTCAGCGGTGATGGCGCGGCCCGGGACGTAGCGCGTATTGCGCATGGCGGGCGGCAATCCGGCTTGCTGGGCGAGTGCCGGGCTGGCGGCGAGCATCCCAGCGCCGACCGCCATGGCTTGGCGGCGGTTAAAGACCAGTGCTTCGGGCGTGACCTGGGACTCGGGCAGGGAAAAGCGGCGGAATTTCAGGATATGCATGGCGGGAAGCGCCTCCTTAACCCGATAAAGGCGCGCTGACCGTGAAGGTCAAGCGTGAAAGGCCGCAAAAAATAAAGCGGCTGCCAAGCTGCCAGAGTAAAGGCAAGTTAGCCCCTACTCCTGATCCTCTCGGGGTGTCCTCCTACGGTAATTACCTGACATAGGCCACCGTCGGAACCGGGCGCGGACCGCAAGAGTCTGCGCGCCCGGTTCGCGGTGGCCGGACCGCGTGGAAGCGGGTTTGATGGTGTTGCGACACAACCCTCAAACATGAAAGACCACGACGATGACCACGAAAGACAAGGTAGCACGACGCAAGCTGTCGTTGCTCGAACTCGCCAGCGAACTGTCCAATGTGAGCCGCGCCTGCAAGCTGATCGGCTATTCCCGGCAGCAATTCTACGAAATCCGGCGGAACTTCCAGACCTACGGCGCGGACGGCCTGATCGACCGGCTCCCCGGCGCGAAGGGGCCTCACCCGAACCGCGTTCCGGCCGAGATTGAGGCCGCGATCCTCGACCACGCCCTTGCCCATCCCTGCCACGGCGCCACGCGTGTCGAGCAGGAGTTGCGGTTGAAGGGTCTGCAGGTCTCCTCCGGCGGCGTGCGCGGTGTCTGGATGCGCCATAACCT
>JADCGA010000039.1 GCA_020249265.1 Roseomonas sp. | reverse complement strand
TGGCTGCCAATTCTTGGCGGGGTCCACATAAACCGCACGCACGCCGTTAAAGAGATCCCGGCGCGGGCGACTGCCCTGGATGGTAACATCACCGCGCAGCGCATTTGCATTAAGTGTGGTGACAGGCAGCGCGGGTCCGCCCGCATGAATAAAAAACCGCCCGCCCGAGACGACCAGCGCGCCCGCCATGGCGGCCACCAGCTTGCGCGTAATCGCGATCTTTCCCTCACCAAGCGAGACACGGCCATTGACCGTGTAACGCTTTTCATAAACGCCGGCGCGCGTGCCGATTAGCTCATCACAGATATTGGCAGCGGCGATCAGGGCGGGGATGTCGATATCATCCCAGGATGCCTTCCACCCAAAGGGCGCGGTGAGATACCAGGCAAGGCAGAGCGCGGGATTGTCAGACCATCCCGTTGTATTGCTGCGCGGGTCCAGAATGCTATTCGCGCCTTGCACCAGCGCCGCGATATTGGGCGGGCCGGAGGGAAAGGCCTGGGCGGTGATCTTTAGGCGCACCGCGACATAGGCACGCCCGCAGCCACGATGGTTGGCGGTCCATTTGCCGCCGGTCTCGGCGATCAGATTTGCATTCGCCACCTGATCCGCCGCGCCCAAATGGCGATCAATCCGCACCAAGCCGGCAAACTTCGCATCGGTCGCCAGCGTATCGCCGAGCCAGACATCGCCAATGGATTGCACACGATGCGCGGCGAGCACGATGACCGTGTAGAAATAGCCATCGGCGCGGCCCTGATCATCAGTCGCGGAATGGATGAACACCATGGGCCCGCCCACCTTGATGCGGCCAAAGACGAGTTGATGTTCCGTCAGAGGTTGCCGAAAGGATTGCGTGCGCCCCGCGCCGGGGGCGGTGGTATTATCGACCGCGCGGCTGGGAATAGCGGGGGATGAGGGCGGGCGTGAGGGAAAGACCGAACCGCCAACGCTGGTAATGGCAAAGGCAGTGCCAGCACCCACCAAGGCGCCGATGATTCCGCCACCGACTGCGGCTGAGGCCACCGCACCAACGGCGACGGCGATGATCGGGATGGCGACGGGCATTCAGCCGATCCTCCAGGCTATGCTGCATTCCGTAATGGCTGCGGTGGTCAGGCCGCGTGGCCCAACAAAGGCAGCGCGGCCTGCTTCGACCACCACGCCCAGGCGCGGCGCATCGCCGGCCAGGACGATATCGCCCGCCCGCGCAAAGGCCGGCGCAATGCGCGGAAAGCCCGCGCTATCAGCTGAGGCCGCAAGGCAGGGCAGCACCCGCACGCTGGGTTTGTGGCCTGTCACAGCCTCAACAGCGGCAATGGCAAAGCTGGCGCAGTTCCAATGCCGGGCGTCAAAGGCGCGTGCTTCCGCCACCGACAGCATGGCTGTCAGTCGCTCGGGCCAGTTGGCTAGTCGCATCTCACCCCCGGAGCGGCCGACATTGCCGCCAGCCGCTCAGCTTCGGAGACTAACCGTCAGGAGCACCGTAAATGTGGGCTCAATCGGGAAGTCGGATCTCCGCCTGCATGAAGGTCACTGCGCCACCGGAGAGAATGACGCGCTCTTTCTCGAGTTGACAGCTGAGCCGTCCGCCACGTGCCGAAGCCTGGAAGCCGCTAAGGCTGGTCCGCCCGAGACGCGCCGACCAAAACGGCACTAAAGTCGCATGAGTCGACCCAGTAACTGGATCTTCCGGAATTCCAGCAGCGGGCGCGAAGTAGCGTGAGACGAAGTCCACCGGTTCGCCGGTGTGTGTCGTGCCACCCACTCCAGTGATCACCAATCCGAAGGGCGCAAGGTCGGCGATACGGAGCATGTCTGGCACGTATGCGGTCACTGCCGCGGCGCAGCTAAGTTCCACGAATAAATTCTCGAAATTTCGGAATGACGAACAGATGCCTTCAGGAAACAGCAGCTCGAATGCAGCCGGCAATGGCTCCAATGGCTCGGGCATGAGGCACGGCACATCAAGCGAATACCTGCCGCCACCATCAGATTGCACCCTTAATGTCCCGACACTGCGGGTCTTGAACACCAATTCGCCTGTAACGCCATGCTCAGTGACGAGTGCGTGGGCAGCTGCCAGCGTGGCATGACCGCAGAATGCAGCCTCGTGGATAGGGGTGAACCATCGAATGGTCCAAGCGTCGCCGATACGTCTGAGGAAGGCAGTCTCTGCTAAGTTGTTTTCCATCGCTATTGCCTGCATCTCTGTGTCAGGCAGATCTGCCTCAAGGACTATAACTGCGGCAGGGTTGCCTCCGAAGACCTTGTCGGCGAAGGCGTCGATTTGGTGCATGATGAGCTTGCGCATCGTGGAAGGCTAACCCAAGAAATGCCGGTAGACTAGTTTCGTCACCGTGCCCCTCACTGCGCCGGCAGACGGATCTCCGCCTCCTGCAGGGCAGGCACATATTCAAAAAACCTGTCGCCCTGATATTCCGCCTGCTGATCGGCATCGGTGTATCGACGCACCTCGGCGCGTTCGAGATCCACAAGCCGACTTTCGCAGGTCAGCGAAATGCGCGCCTCTGTCCCGTCCGTCACTTCCATGACATCCATCAGCCCCGCCCAAAGCGGGAATGGATCAGCAACAAAAGCACCCTCAGCATCCAGAAGCACGCCCCATAGCCGTGCGGGACGGAGCCGAAAGCTGCGCTCCGCCAGCGCGATATCCACCACCTCCTGCGGCACCGGCGAAAGCGAGAGCGTGAGCCGCACAGCGCGGAGTTCGACGGTCTCCTCAATTTCGCTGACAGCACCAATCGCGCCCAGCCCCTCAAACACCTTGCCGGCCCAATGCAATGGCCCAATTCCCGTCCAGGCGCGGAAAAACCCCGAGGCGAAATCAAGCTCCACCAACACAACCGGGGCCGCGATGGGCGATGCAGCGGCGGCAATGGCGGCGGGCGTGAGGCGTGGCGATGGGTTGCTGCCGGACATTACAGCGCCTCCTCAAGCCGGATGGTGATGGCGGTAAAGCCGCCCGGGCGGGTTGGGTTCGCGGCCTCATCATCCGATACCAACCGCATCGGCACGCTGGGCTTGGTCAGCACCAGCGGCTGGTTCACCAGCAATGCCTCACGCAAGGGTGGCGCGATTGGAATGGTCGCAGTGCCAGTGCCGGATGCGGTGATCGCCTCGGTCGCGATATAAAGCCGCCCGGCAAGGCCGATCATATCTCCCGCGCCAATCGCAATCGCATTCGGATACCAACCCTGCGTCTGGATCGAAAGCGCGCCGCGCGGCGCGCCCGCCGCCAGCGCCGGATTGCCCGATCCCACCACAAAGCCGGTGCCATCGGTAAAGATCGTCGCGTCGTTAAAGGAGAATGGCCCGCTTGGCACTTGGCCCTGGCTGCGCGGATCACCGCTCCGAAACTCCCGCCGCCAGTCATAGATCCTGACCGTATTGAGCGAACCCGCCAGCGCGGCCAGCAACCCCTCCAGAATACCACCCCGCCTGCGATCCAGCGGTTCAAAACTCGCCTGTGCCACCCAGCGCGCACCCTCACGCCGTAGCACCTGCGCCTGGCGCGTGATGGGCGAGACAAAGCGCGTGGTATTGTGCTGCAAATAAAATGTCAGCCGCGTCGGGCGCAGCGCCTCGGGCCAGGCATATTCAACCATGGCTGTTACCCCCGCACTGTTTCATAAGCGCTGCCACCACGGCGAATGGCATCCAGCGTCATGCTGGATGACTGCCGCGCAATCTGCCCGGCCAAAATGCGCAGCCGCGCCTCCACCCCCGCATCGGC
>JADCGA010000038.1 GCA_020249265.1 Roseomonas sp. | reverse complement strand
TACAACACCAAGCGGCCCCATCAGGGGCGCGGCATGAATGGGCGTACACCCATCCGCGCATTCACAGAGGGCATGCCAAAAACCAGCAACACGGAGGTGACCAGCCAGACAAAAACTGCCAAACTCAAAGCCGCCTGAGGCCTGCTTCAAAAGCGGTCACTGTCAGGGGAATATCGTAGGTGTACACGAGGGATTAAAGGCGATGCACGATCTTAAGCATGAAACCCTCCCCCGCGCCATTCAAGTGCTGCCCGCCGGCGGCTGGGTGGAACGCACCGCGCGCCATCGCGTGACGCTGGATTTCGATGACCGTTTTCGCCGCCGCAAGCGCTATGTTGCGGAAGATGGTTTTGCCTTTCTGCTGGATTTGGAGGAAGCCACCGCGCTCCGCCAAGGGGATGGGCTGCTGCTGGAAGGCGGCGGTGTCATTCTGGTGCAGGCCGCGCCTGAGCCCTTGATTGAGGTCACCGCCGAAACGCCGGAACGGTTGGCGCGCTTGGCTTGGCATCTCGGCAATCGGCATTTGCCGACGCAGATTGAAGGCAGCCGCATTCTGATCCGCAAGGATCATGTGATTGAAGCGATGCTGAAGGGCTTGGGCGCTGAGCTTGCCCATGTGGAAGCGGCCTTTGATCCGGAAGGCGGCGCTTATGGCGAACATAATCGCCATATGGGCCATCACCATCATCACCATCACGGCGATGGTGATCATGATCATCACCATGGCGATGGAAACCACCACCATCACCACTAGGAAAAAACCCGAAGCGCCTGAGGATCAGCAGGCGCTCTATCGGCTGCTGACTTGGCTTTCGCCGGCCTATCCGGTGGGGGCCTATACCTATAGCCACGGCTTGGAAGCGGCGGTGGAAGCGGGCGCTGTCACCAAGCGCGATGGGCTGATCGCCTATGTCAGCACTGCCTTGCAGCGCGGCGCGGGGCGCGTGGATGGCGCGCTGCTGGTGGCCGCGCATCGCGCCATGGAGAAGGGCGATGATGCTGCCTTGGATGAGGTCGCGGCGCTGGGCGCGGCCTGGCGCGGCACGGCGGAAACCGCTTTGGAAGCGGAAGCGCAGGGCACCGCCTTCACCAGCGTAACACTGGCTGCTTGGCCCACGCCGCGCTTCGCCGCCTTTGCCGCGCGCCACCCGCGCCAGCTTGCCCATGCGGTGGCCTTTGGTGCGGCGGCGGCGGAACAGGGCATTGCGGCGCGTGAAGCGGCCTTCGCCTTTTTGGCGGCTTTTGCGGCGAATTTGGTCTCCGCCGGGGTGCGGCTGGTGCCGCTCGGCCAAACCGATGGCCAGCTTGCGATCGCTGCCTTGCAACCCAGCGTGGCCGCCGCCGCTGACGCCGCGCTGACCGCCGATCTCGCCCGGCTTGGCACGGCGGCGCCGATGCTTGATATCTTCTCCCTGCGTCATGAGACGCAATACACAAGGTTGTTCAGATCATGAGCACATCGCAGCATGGCCCATTTCGCGTTGGCATTGGTGGCCCGGTTGGGTCCGGCAAAACCGCGCTGGTGGATCGCCTTTGTAAATACATGCGCGACCGTTACGATATCGCGGTCATCACCAATGATATCTACACGCGCGAAGATGCAGAATTCCTGACGCGCTCCGGCGCCTTGGTCCCGGAACGCATCGCGGGGGTGGAAACCGGCGGCTGCCCGCATACCGCGATCCGCGAAGATGCCTCCATCAACCTCGCCGCCGTGCATGATATGGCGACGAAATTCCCGAAGCTAGAAATCCTGTTCATCGAAAGCGGCGGTGATAATCTGGCCGCGACCTTCAGCCCGGAATTGGCGGACCTGACCATCTATGTGATTGACGTTTCAGCCGGCGATAAAATCCCGCGCAAGGGCGGGCCGGGGATTACGCGGAGCGACTTGCTTGTCATCAACAAGATTGATCTGGCGCCTTTGGTGGGCGCTGATCTTTCCGTGATGGATCGTGATGCGCGCAAGATGCGCAATGCGCGTCCCTTCATTTTCACGAATCTGAAGGCACTGCAAGGGGTTTCTGAAATCGCTGATTTCATCGTCCAGCAAGGCGGCATTACGCCAAGGGCTGCGGCATGACCGCCCCGCGCCACGTTGTTATCCTCGGCATGGGGTTGATGGGCTGCGATATTGCGGCAATTTTCCTGAATGGCGGCTGGCGTGTGACCGCGGTGGAACCGGCGCGGGATCGCTGGCCGGCGGCAGGAGCGCGCGTCGCGCAATCCATCACCCAGTTGGATGGCGAAGCTGCCGCTGCTTCCGGCCTGACACTTTTGGATGACATGAAGGCGCCAGATTACGCCTCAGCCGAGGCAGTGATTGAAGCCGTGCCGGAACGGCTTGATTTGAAGCGCAAGGTCTTTGCTGAACTTGATGCGCTGGTGCCTGCGGGTATTCCCATCGCGTCCAACGCATCTGGCTATCGCATTACGGATATCGCGGGCGATCTGCCGGGGCGGGCGCGCTGCGCGAATTTGCACTTCTTTCTGCCCGCGCATCTGGTACCGGGGGTGGAGGTGGTGCGCGGCGAATACACGGACCCAGTGGTCTGCGACAAACTCGCCGACATCATGGCGGGGCTTGGCCGCAAGGTCATTCGGGTGGCGAAAGATGTGCCGGGCTTCCTTGCCAATCGCATCCAGCATGCGCTGATGCGCGAAGCCTTTTCTGTGATTGATCAGGGGCTCGCGACGGCTGAGGATGTGGATAATGCCGTGCGCTACGCCTTCGGCTTTCGCTATGTCGCGGCGGGGCCGATCCTGCAAAAGGAATTGGCGGGGCTTGAGACTCAATTGGAAGCCGGGCGCACCATCTACCCCTCGCTCAACAATAGCCCAGACCCAAGCCCTGGCCTTGCGCGGTTAGTGGCGGAAGGCAAGCTTGGCCCCAAGACCGGAGAGGGCTTTCGCCCCTGGCCCGCCGATAAAACCGCCAAGGAACGCGCACGTTATGAAAAGGCGCTGCTCGCCGCCGCCCGCATCCTGCGGGATGAGGAAGCCTGAGCGCCTGCTGCCCTGCGCTTCGTGGTGTCCAATGGCATGGCGCAACAGTTAATCACGGTACAGGCGGCGATCAACGCTGCAAACGCCGGCCCTGATCACGCGGCGCGTTGCGGACGCACCGCCAGCACTTCACGCAAACGCTGCAAGCGCGCGCGCGCATTATCGCCAAGCTCCTCATCCGGCCCCGCCACGGTTTCCACCGCCTTCAGCGCCTTACGGCGAGAAGCCGCATCGGGCAGCAGCGTGGTGAGCGTATTGATCGCCTCTTCCGGGAAAAGCGTCGCGATCATGGTTTGATCACGAATAACGCCCATGCGTTCCGCCGCGCTCATTTGCGCGAAGGGCGCTTCGGTGGTCAGCAATTGATTGGACCGCGCGAGCCGAGACCGCCGCACTGCGCCGCGCGCATCAGCCAGCAGGATCATCATGCGGATCACAGCCTCCGCATAGCCACCAACTGCAAGCTTCGCCTCAGCCTCGGCACGCTGCGGCGCATCGGTGGCGACGGAATCCCGCGCGGCTTCGGCCTCTGCCGCGTAATCCTCACCCGTCACGCCAGCCGCATTCAGCGTGCCATAAACACCATGGAAAGCGATTTCCACCATGGCATCGCGCGTGTCGCGCCAGGCGTTCAGGCCAAATTCCACCGAATCTGCAAAGGCTTTTTCAAAGGCCAGGAAGGGATTATCCGCAGCCACTGGCTTGCGATTTTCTCGCGCCAGACCAGCGAGGGATGAAACCGGCCCCATCAGCGGGTTCATGTCACTCAAGGCATAGCGCCGCCAGCGCATCGGGTTCATGCGGCGGCGGGTTTCAGCACCCATTTCCGTGCTGAATTGGCGAATAACGGGGGAAACCAGCACATCGTAAAGATGCTGGTTCAACTCAGAAATTTGCGCGACGGCCGGGAAGGCTTCGTTTTCCGCCTCACCAGAAATTTCCTTCACATGGGCAAGGGTGCGTTCCACCAGTTCCACCTGCCATACGCCATCTCCTTCACCCTCATGGCTGGTGATGACCATTTCATAAAGGCCCGGGGCGACGGATTCGATGATGTCGAGCGTATTGGCGATTTCGCTATGTTCCTTCTTCGCAACCTTGCCGGAGACGAAAATGCCAAGATGGCCGATATCCTCATGCAACAGATACACAATGGTCTGGCCAAGCGATTTGATTTCGCGTTCATCGCGATAGATATCGGCCATCCAGCGCAAGGCCTGGCCTGGCGGCGTGATGTTATCCCCGGCAGAGGCAAAGACGATGATCGGCGCCTTCACTTCGCGCATATTGAAGCTCTGCCCATCGCCCGCCGAGATTTGCCCGGCGGCGAAGCGATTGCCGATGAACAGGTTTTCCACGATCCAGCGAATTTCGTCGCGGTTCATCAGGAAATAGCCGCCCCACCAGCGTTCAAATTCCAGGAAACGCTCGGATTCCTTATCCACATTGGCGTAGAGGTCAAAATATTTGCGGAACCAGGTATTCGCGGGGGAAAGCGCCTCAAAATTCGAAACCAGATTGGCGCCGTCAAAGCGGCCATTGCCCATATCGGCCATCAGCGCCGCCGGCCAGCCACCACCGGCAAGCCCACCCAGATAGCGCATCGGGTTCTTGCCCTTTTCGCCCGCCCAATAGGAAAGCGGGGCGCCATTCAGCACCAAAGCGCCAAGCTGATTGGGCAAAGCCGCGCCCAGCATCATCACCGCCCAGCCGCCCTGGCAATTGCCGATCACGACAGGCTTCGGCGCCTTGGGGTGGGCATCCGTCACATGCTTCAGGAACACCGCTTCGGCAGCGGTGATGTCCAGAATGGTCTGGCCGGGTTCCGGGTCACGGAAGAAGATCACGAAATAAACCGGGTGCCCGCGGCGCAGCGCCACACCCACCTGGCTGTCGGATTTGAAGCCGCCAATGCCGGCACCATGGCCCGCGCGCGGGTCAATAATCAGGAAGGGGCGGAGCGCATCATTGCTGGGCGGCATGTCATCGGGCGGCGTGATGCGCACCAGCGCGTAATTCACCGGGCGCTTCAGCTTGCGGCCATCCACCACGGTTTCATAGTCAAAAAACAGCACGGGTGGGCAGCCGGCCTGTTCATGCGCCACGAAGTTATTGCCCGCTTCGCGCATCGTATCCCAAAACAGGAAGCTGCGCTGCGCTGCATCCAGCATGTAGGAAGCCGCATCCATGATCAGGTTCTGCGGCCTTTGCATGAGCCCCTGGCCTGCCTTGGCCAGGCTTTCCAACGGTGGTTGGGGGTTCAACGCCTCTGGCAACGCCTTGGCGTGGCGGCCCACCACATCGGCCATGACGCGGGATTGATCCAACACGCGCTGGGCGGTTGCATTGCCCTTGTTCAGCAATTCCCGACCGGGGGGGATGGGGCGCTTTTGTGACATGGCATGGGCTCCTGTTCGGGCATCTTCCTGCGCCTATAGCAGCAGGCATTCAAGTATTTTTTGCGTTGCAGCAAAATTGCGCGGCGGTAGGCCGCTTGCGCGCTTGGCGGTCTCGTCGGAAGCTTGCCCAGCAACCAGAGGGGGGAGACAGCCCAATGTATGTCGAACAGCGCCAATATACTTTCCATCCGGGCAAGATGCCGCTTTGGATGGATGCCTATCAAAGCCTCGGCGGCCCGGCTTCGGGCCGGCATATGGGGCCATCGCTTGGCTTCTTTCAGGTGGAAGTCGGCACCATCAACCGCGTCGTCTTCTTCCGCGGCTGGGATGATATTGATACACGCGAAGCCTGCTTGGCAGCGCGCGAAGCCGATCCGGATTGGCAGGCCTTCCGCAAGCGCTCGGCGGAGGCCGGGGCGCTCGCCCAGCAGGAAGTCAAATTCCTGAAAACCGTGCCATTTTCGCCGATCACCCAGGCCAAGGGCTTCCAATTCAAGCGGGAAATCGGTGGCACGGGGATGTTCGTGGATCACCGCACCTATGATTTCCACCCCGGCAAGATGGCCGGCTGGCTGGAAGCTTATGAAAAATACGGCCTGCCCGTGCAAAAGCGCCTGCTTGGCCAGCTGCTGCTTTTCGCGGTGACCGAGATTGGGCCGATCAACCAGGTGGTCTTCATGTGGGCCTATGAGAGCCTGGGGGATCGTGACCGCCGCCGCACCGCGATGATGAGCGATCCGGGTTGGGCGGAATTCGGCAAGGCGATTGCGCCGCTGGGCGCGCTCAAGCAGCAGACGGTGATGGAAATGAAGCCAACGGCGTTTTCGCCGGTGAAGTGATCTTCCCGCGCGCCGGGGCGCCGGAGCCCTGGCGTGGCGAAAGCCTCAAAGAAGAAAAATTATTAGCAGAACGCCTTCGCTTAAGTGGCTGTTAATCTTTAAGGTGGCGAATGAGGCCCCCACCTCCGGAAAGTATAATGCTTAGCGGCACGGCATTGCAGGGCCTGATTTCATCGCGCGGCAGCAGGGATCGCTTTGTGGTCTTTGCCTTTGCCGCCGCTGAATTGCTGCTTGAGGCGGATCTGCACGGCCGCATCACTTTCGCCGAAGGTGCCTTTCGCGCACGGTTTGGGAGGCCGGCTCAGGATTTTCTGGGTCAGCCTGTCACCTCCCTCATCGCGCCATCGGATCGGCCCGCCTTTGCGACAGCCTTGGGCCTTTTGCTGGAGCAAGGCCGCCTTAGGCCCGCTGCGATCAAGCTGGCGGATGATGCGTCCTCTGCCTTCAGCGTGGCGGGGCTCAGGCTGGGTGATGGTGAAGCCAAGCTGGCGCTGACCTTTGCCCCGCTGCCGCGGGAATTGCGCAGCGGGCCGCTGCCCGGCGGGCCCGGGCTGGCGAGCACGGCTGAGGAGCTGCTGCGCTCCGGCGAACCCGGTGGTCCTGTCGGCTTTCTGGAATTGAAAAGCCCGTCAGGCCGTTTCGTGCCGGGCGGTGAGGTCAATCGCGAAATTCAGGTTGAATTGAACAAGCAGGCAGGCCAAGGGGCCGTGGCCACGGAATTGGCCGCCGGGCGCTACGGCATCCTGCCTGGCCAGACCCCCTTCGATCTGCCGGCGCTGACCTCGGCCATTGCCGAGATTTTGAAGGATCGCGGTGTCAATGATGTCTCGGTCGGCGCCATGGCGGTGGGGCTTGAAGCGCAAGGGCTCAGCCAAGTCCAGGCCACACGGGCGCTGCGTTTCGCGCTGTCGGCCTTTGCGCGCGGCGGCAATGATGCGCTTGAGAAGGCTGGCTTTGCCGGGGGGTTGGCGGGCTTTTTGGACAGCGCCTCTGAACGCGCCGCCGTGCTTCGGCGCAGTATCGCGGAACGGCGCTTCCGCATGGCCTTCCAGCCGATCGTTTCGATTGCTGATCGTGAACCGCATCATTACGAAGGCCTGATCCGCCCGCTTCAGGCGGATGATACGGCCATGTCTCATCCTGGTGAATTCGTTGCCCTGGCTGAGGCCGTGGGCCTGACCGAGGAATTGGATTGGGCGGTGGTGAGTGCGGTGTGTGAAGCGGCGGGGGCAGCCGGCGGCACGCGCGTGGCCTGCAATCTTTCCGGGCTGTCCCTGCAAAGCCCGAAATTCCGCGAGGATATGAAAACGCTCCTGGAAAACACCCCCGGCATGGCGGAACGCCTGGTGGTTGAAATCACCGAAACCGCCGAAATCGAGCAGGAGGATGAGGCGGTTCGCATGATCGAATTGCTGCGGGAGCATAAGATCCCCGTCTGCCTGGATGATTTTGGCGCTGGTGCAGCGGCCTTTCGATATTTGCGCGCCTTCAAGGTGGATTATGTGAAGGTGGATGGCATTTACGTCGCCAATGCCTTGCAGAGCGAACGTGATCGGGGCTTTATCGCTGCCATGGTTGATCTTGCCCGCACGGTTGGCGCCCAGGTGGTGGCTGAACGCATTGAAACCGAGGAAGAGGCAGCGCTGATGCTGGAACTCGGCGTGCGCTATGGCCAGGGCTATCTTTTTGGTAAACCGAAAATGGAATTGGCCGTGCGCAAGGCGGGCCAAACCTGGCAAGGGGAAAAGTGACCGCCACGGCGCCGCCGCGCCTTTGCGTGGTGATCCCCTGTTTCAATGAAGCCGCCAATGTCGCGCCCATGGTGGCGCGGCTGAATGCGACCTTGGCCGGAATCGCCTGGGAAGCGATTTTCGTTGATGATGACAGCCCGGATGGCACCGCCGCCGCCGTGCGCGCCATTGCCGTAGAAGATCAGCGTATCCGGTGCATCAGGCGGATCGGGCGGCGCGGCCTGGCTTCGGCCTGCATTGAAGGGATGCTCGCGACCTCGGCGCCCTTTCTTGCCGTGATTGATGGCGATTTGCAGCATGATGAAACCATCCTGCCGCGCATGTTGGAAGCGCTTGAAAGCGGTGCTGCTGAGATCGTGATTGGCAGCCGCAATATCGAAGGCGGCGATAAGCAAGGCGGGCTGACTGCCGCGCGGCAAATGATTTCAGACACGGGCGCCGCACTTGCGAATGCCGCGCTACCGGTGCGCGTGAGCGACCCAATGAGTGGCTTTTTCGCCCTGCCGCGCGACCTGTTTGGGGAAGTGGCACCTCGGCTGACCGGCACGGGTTTCAAGATTTTGCTGGATATTCTGCTGTCAGCAAAGCGGCCCTTGCGGAGCCTGGAAATCCCCTATTCCTTCCGCGCGCGTGTGGCGGGTGAAAGCAAGCTGGATGCGGCGGTGCTGCTGGAATTCGCGGGCCTGCTTGCGGATAAGGCTTTGGGCGGCGTTGTGCCGCTGCGCTTCCTGTCCTTCGCTGCCGTGGGCGCGATTGGTGTGCTGGTGCATCTGGCCGTGCTTGGGCTGCTGCATGGCTTGGGCGGGGTGGGCTTCAATGCCGCGCAATGGGCGGCCACATTCGTGGCCATGACAGCGAATTTCCTGCTGAATAACCGCATCACTTATCGCGATCGGCGCCTGCGTGGGCCTGCGCTGCTGCGCGGCTTGGTATTGTTCTATCTGGTCTGCGGATTGGGCGCGGTGGCCAATATCGGCATTGCCAATCTGCTGCTGCGCGATGGCGTGCTGGCCTGGGGCCTGGCCGGGGCGGCAGGCGCGGCGCTGACCGTGGTGTGGAATTACGCGGTGTCCGCCACCCTGGTCTGGCGCGCCAAGTGAACCCTTGGCTGATTGCACTTGTTGCGCTGACGGGGTTGCGCCTAGTGCTGGCCGCGATCCTGCCGCTTTCCCCGGATGAGGCTTATTACTGGGTTTGGTCGCGCCATTTGCAGGGCGGCTATTTGGACCATCCGCCGATGGTCGCGATCTTCATCTGGCTGGGCACTGCGCTGCCGGGCGATAACGCGCTCGGCGTGCGGGTATTGGGGCCAGTTTCGCTGTTCATCGGTTCGCTGATGCTGGCGCGCACCGCCGAGGATCTTTTCCCTGGGCGCGGCGCTGGCCCCTGGGCGGCGGCGCTGATGAATGCGACGCTTTTCGCAGCACTTGGCGCCGTGACCATGACGCCCGACACACCCTTGCTGTTCTTCTGGGTGGCGACGCTATGGGCCGTGGCGCGGGCGCATCGTAACGGCGATGCGCGCTGGTGGCTTGCTGCCGGGGTTTTCGCGGGTGGTGCGCTGCTGTCCAAATATACGGCGGCTTTGCTCGGCTTCGGGTTGGTGCTGTGGCTGGTGCTACTGCCCGAAGCGCGGCGCTGGCTGACGCGCTGGCAGCTTTGGGCAGGGGGCGCGCTGGCGGTGGCGCTTTTCGCCCCGGTGCTGTTCTGGAATGCGACGCATGAATGGGCATCCTTCGCCAAGCAGGGCGGGCGGACGGCGGCTGGCGGCGCTGGGCAAAGCCTGCGCTGGCTTGGTGAGTTGCTCGGTGGGCAGGTGGCTTTGGTGACGCCGCTCGTCTTTCTGTTATGCGTGGTTGGCATCGCGATGGCGGCGCGGCAGGTTTGGCGCAGGCGCGATGCCGGGGCGGCGCTGCTGCTGGCGTTGGTTCTGCCAGGGGCGGCGATCTTTCTCTGGCAGGCTTTGGGCAGCCGCGTGCAAGGGAATTGGCCGGCGATCCTATACCCGAGTGCCGCCATCGCCGCCGCCGCGCTGCTGCCGGCGGGCTGGCTGAGGCTTCGCATTCCGGCCCTGGCGCTGGGCTTTGCCATGGCGGGTGCCGCCTATCTGCAAGCCACCGCCGCGCCCTTGCCCCTGCCGCGACGCCAGGACCCGACGCTCGCGCGGCTTGGCGGCTGGGATGGGCTGACGGTGGATTTGGCGCGGGCCGCAAAGCGCGAAGGTGCTGCCTTCATCGCCGCTGAGGAATATGGTTTGGCTTCCGGCATGGCCTTCCGCGTGCCGCGCGAGATGCCCGTGGTGGCGATGGACCCGCGCTGGCGCTTCTTCACCCTGCCGCAGCCGCCCGAAAACGCGCCGGGCTTGCTGATCCGCAGCGAAAGACGGGGCGAGGGGCCGCCGCTTTGGCCCGGCGCCGTGCCGATTGAAGGCGAAGCGGGGCGCTTGATCCGCGTCCGGGGCAGCCAGCAGGCCGAAGCCTATCGGCTGTTTCGCGTGACGAGCGCGCCGGGCCAGCCGCCGAGTGCGGTTTTGCCCAGTCCTAGGCGGTGAACGGGTTTATAGAAATCACGGGGCGCCCATACGACCGAGAGGGATTTCAAAATGTCCCCCTACGGTAATCACCTGACATAGGCCACCGACGGAACCGGGCGCGGACCGCAAGAGTCTGCGCGCCCGGTTCGCGGTGGCCGGACCGCGTGGAAGCGGGTTTGATGGCGTTGCGACACAACCCTCAAACACGAAAGACCAC
>JADCGA010000037.1 GCA_020249265.1 Roseomonas sp. | reverse complement strand
TGGCGCCGCGAAAGCCCGCTGGTCAGCGCTATTCGCACCGCTTCTTTGCGAAATTCATCCGTCCTGCCTATGCTCATGGTTCATCTCCTTTGCTGCACAATATGTGATCAAAGGAGCGGCACAAAACCGTGACAGGTCCAACCAGGCCGCCGCGATGCAGGGGTGTACCGCGACAATCAGGATGCGATGAGCGCGTCAATCAGGATGAGAAGGCGCGGCTGGATTTCGGGATGATTGTCGCTATTTCTGATTTTTGCAATGACTGATTGACGCTGGGGCTGACGTTGATTGACGCGGAGCGTCAATCAACTCTGTCCACTGCTCTTCAATCGTCATCACCCTGTGTTTCTTTTGCTGTTGCGAAGGCTGGCACACGGCCTGGTCCGCGCTTGCGTTCCATGGCTGCCTTGCGTCGGTAGCTTTCGACGTTCATTTCAAGGATGGTAGCGTGATGCACCAGCCTGTCGATGGCAGCGAGTGTCATGGCCTGATCTGGAAAGACGCGTCCCCATTCGCCAAAGGGCTGGTTAGCGGTGATCAGCATGGAACGCTGTTCATATCGTGCGGCGATCAATTCGAACAATACGCTGGTTTCGGCCTGATCCTTTGAGACATAGGTGATATCGTCAAGGATGAGCAGATCGTAGCGGTCGAGCTTTGCGATGGCGCCTTCTAGGGCGAGTTCGCGCCTGGCCAGTTGCAGGCGTTGCACGAGATCGGAGGCGCGGGTGAAAAGCACGCGCCAGCCTTGTTCAACCAAGGCAAGGCCAAGCGCTGCGGACAGATGGCTTTTGCCACTGCCTGGCGGGCCGAACAGCAGCAGGTTGGCGCCAGCCTTGAGCCATAGATCGCCCGCCGCCAGCGCCATGACCTTTGCCTTGGAGATCACCGGCACTGTATCGAAATCGAAAGTATCAAGGGACTTTCCTGCGGGCAGACGGGCCTCTGCCAAATGGCGCGCGATGCGCCGCTGGCCTCGATCAGCCGCCTCGTGTTCGGCGAGTGCCGCAAGGAAACGCGCAGCGGGCCAGCCCTCCTTATCTGCGACCGCGGCGAGCTTTGGCCAAATGGCCTTGACGCCCGGCAGGCGAAGTTCGCTGAGCAGCAATTCGACCCGGGCTGCATCTACATTATTGTGCTTGGCCGTCATGCTGCGATCTCCGCACCTGGGCGTGGCTGTGGCGTGCTGAGAGCAGTCAATTCATTATAGGTATTGAGCGCCGCCAGCTCGACAATAACGCTTGGGATGGGTGTTGCCTCTGGCCTGAAACCTGCGCGCAAGGCTGAGAGATCGGGCAAGCGTCCTGCGTCAAGATCGGCCTGAATGGCCTCGGCCAATTCGGCCTCACAAGCGCGCTCATGGGCGAGCATCAACAGCTCGACCATCAGCTTGCAAGCCTGCCTTATGTCACAGTGATCACGCAGAGCATCAAAGGCCTTGCGATAGGCTTCGCGCGGAAAGAGCTGATCGCGATAGACAAGACTGGCAAGCGCCATGGGCTTTCGCCGTAACGCATGGATGACGTGCCGATAATCGACAACATGACCACCCTTATTGTCCGATACAGCTTGACCGCGCTGCAGCGTGACGACTGGTGTGGCGCCCAGAAAACATTCGAGCCGATCATCAAAGATGCGCACACGCAGGCGATGACCGATCAGCCGTGACGGCACAGTATAGAATACGCGCCGCAGGATGAACCCGCCCGAGGAAGTGACCGGGATGATCTTTTCCTCAAAATCGGCAGTGCGGCCTTTGGGCAGGGCGGATAGCGCCTGTTTCTCCAAGGCGATGCGCTTGCGCCTGTTTGCGTTACGTCGGCCAATAATTTCGTCGAGGAAGGCGCGATAGCTCTGCAGATCGGGGAAGTCCCTTGTGCCACGCAGCAGCAGGGCATCCAAAAGCGCCTGTTTCAAGTGGCCATGCGCGCTTTCGATTGAGCCGTTTTCATGGGCAATTCCGGCATTGTTGCGTGAAGGTTCCATGCCGTAATGGCGCATGAGCGAAGCATAACGCATGGTCAGGTCCTGCTGGGCATTGGCGTCTAGATTGCGAAAGGCCGCCGAAAGGCTATCGGTGCGATGTTGTTTCGGGGTGCCGCCCAGTGCCCATAACGCGTTCTGCAAACCCGCGGCGAGTGCGACAAAGCTTTCGCCCCCCAGCACGATTTCCGCATGTTCAAAGCCGGAGAAAGCCAGCCGAAAATGATAAAGCCGGTGATCAAGCGCCACCCCCGCGATCGTCACGCCAAGGGCACTTGCATCGGTAAAATCCGACAAGCCCATGCGGCCGGGCTCGTGCTCCTGGCGGAAGATCACATCCCGTTCCGGCCCATTGAGGGCGCGCCAGGCATTGATGCGCCGTTCCAGCGTGCGCCGGATATTGGGGTTCAGATCATGATGGCGGCGGCGCAGTTCCTCAAGCACGCCGATCACCCTGATATCGGGCGCGGCGTTCAGGATCGGCAGCACCTCAGCGTCCCAGTAGGGCGCCAAGGGATCGGGGCGACGGCGCCCCCGAGGCTCCTTTTTCTGCGAGGGTAGCCTTGGATCGGCCTCGATCCGGTAGGCGCTTGCCGTGGAAAACCCTGCCTTGGCAGCGGCTGTCTCAGGCGGAAATGTCTGTCGGTAGGTCATGTAAAGCCTCGTCTGGCGGTCGGTGATGTGGCGGCCGGGCAAAGCGTCGATCCTCTCTCTATCGAGACAAATCAACTACTTGCACCAACCCATCCAACCGCAAGTCAGGCCTTAAAAAAGCCCAGCGCCATTGGCGGCAGCCCTCTGGTCGGGCTACGCCCTCCCTACGGTCCGCCCCCAATGGCGCTTTCTCATCCTGATTGTCGCTGCTCTCTCAGCTTGATTGTCGGCGGGCACCGGGGCCGCCTGTCATGCAAAGCCTGCTCCAACGCATCAAGCACGAACCCCGTATGCGCCGTGCGGCTGACGCGCCAGCCGACGATCCGGCGCGAAAACGCGTCAATGATGAAGGCGACATACACAAAGCCAGTCCAAGTTGATACGTGAGTAAAGTCAGAGACCCAAAGCCGGTTTGGCGCCGCTGCCTGGAATTGCCGATTGACATGATCTTTTGGGCAGGGCGCCGCCTTATCCGAAAAGGTCGTGCGCAGAGGCTTTCCGCGAACCGCCCCCTCAATCCCATTCGCACGCATCAGGCGCGCAACGGTACAGCGCGCGACACTGAAACCTTCTCGACCTAAATGGCGCCAGAGCTTCTGCGCGCCATAGACCTCGAAATGCGCCTTATGCACTCGCCTGATTTCCGGCAGCAGCAACGCATCCCGCTTGGCCCGAGCCGACAAAAGCCCAGGATCGGCGCGCTTGGCTTGGTGATCGAAATAGGTCGACGGTGCAATCGGCAATACCTTGTAGATCGGCCTTGATCCGCTTTGCGGCTCAAGCCATGAACACCGCGAGTTTCATCAATAAAGGCGATCATGGCTTGAACCTGCGGTCGAGCTCCGTGTGGGTGAAACGCGCTGCGCGCAAGCAAGAAAATCCAACCCCTTGCGAAGGATCTCATTGGCCTGGCGCAGCTCGCGGTTTTCACGTTCCCGCGCTTTCAGCTTTTCAGCCATATCGCTCGGCACGCCAGACCGGCTGCCGCTATCAACCTCAGCCCGTTTGACCCAGTCCAGCAACGTATGCGCCGAACACCCAATCTTGGCCGAAATCGATAACGCCGCAGCCCAGCGAGAGGGGTGTTCCCCCTCGTGATCCAAAACCATCCGTACAGCTCGGGCACGGACTTCAGGAAAGAATTTGTTCGTCGTTTTGCTCATAACGGCTCCTTCTTATTTGGAAGTTGGAGCCTCCGGCAAAACCGGGGCGGTTCACTCCCCTGCCATTCGGTCCCAAACCATTTGGCGACGTGCAATCCTGGCGAGGCTGGACAAGCAACTCAAACAAGGCGAAAAAGAGTGTTATGAAAGGATGGGTGGCCGAGCGGTCGAAGGCGCGCGCCTGGAAAGTGCGTATACGTCAAAAGCGTATCGTGGGTTCGAATCCCACCTCATCCGCCAGTTTCAAAGTGACCCGCTCTCTCCGCCCGTCCGATCCCCCCGCTGGATGGCAGGATTCCTGGGGTTTCTGGGGCGGGCCTGTTGACCGGCTCCGCCCGGAAAAGCCCAAAAATCGCTCTCCGAGGGCCAATTCTCTCCGAAGCTGTTGACTTGGCCGATTTAGTACGGATTTCATAAGCTATTGAAATTGATAGAATTTCAAGTGGCGGAAATGTGGCGCGGTTCGAATAGCACTTGCACGAAATCCGTACTGAAAAATCGAACCGGTGGTACGGGGCCTATTCGCAAGCCAACGCCATCACTCGATCCGGACGCCAATCTCGCGGATCAAGGGAGCCCAGAATTCCCGCTCCCGGCCAAGGAAGGCCGCGAACTCTTCCGGAGTCCCTCCACCGACTTCAGCGCCCAGCGCCGTAAGCCGCGCCCGCAACTCTGGTACCAGCAGGGTCCGCGCTGTCTCAGTATGCCAATAACGGACGATCGGCTCCGGCGTGCCGGCCGCCGCGAAAAGCCCATACCATTCATACGTCTGCACATCCCGCTGTCCAGCTTCGACCAAGGTTGGCAGATCAGGAAAGGCATCCGAGCGGCGGCTGCCTGTGGTCGCCAGGGCGCGGATACGCCCAGCCTCAGCGTGTGGTTTACTTGAGGCCGGGCTATTGATCATCACGTGGATGTGGCCCGCGACCAAGTCATTGAGCGCCGGTCCACCGCCGCGATAAGAAACCCCTACAATATCAAGTCCCGCACGCCGCTTCAGCAGTTCCATGGTTAAATGGCCGGAAGTCCCAGGGCCAGGCATCCCATAGCTCAGCTTTCCCGGATTCGCCCGTGCATAGGCGATGAACTCCGCCACACTGCGCACCGGAACGCTCGGATGAACCGTGAGCACGCCGGGGAAGTTCGCAAGATGCGCGATGGGTGTGAAGTCTCGGACAGAATCATAAGGCAAATTCGGAACGGCTACCGCATTCACCGTGTGGGTGCTGAGTAGAATGCCAAGAGTATGACCATCCGGTGCTGACTTCGCCACCAAATCGGTACCAACGACCATTGCGCCGCCGGCGCGGTTCTCCACGACTACGGGCTGCCCCACCGTATCCGTGAAGCGTTGACCAAGCAGGCGCCCTAGCAAATCGGTAGTACCGCCCGGCGCGACTGGAACAATCATTCTCACCTGTCGGCTTGGTGCCCAGGCTTGAGCGTACGCGGGCACCGTTCCCGCCGGTATAGCACCCAAAATGAGCTTTATGAGTTTACGACGACTAGGCATGATCGGATCACCCTTTCTTTTGCGCGGGATCAGAGGTGGCTCGGGGATTCTGAACAGCTGGGATAAGTGGATTTTCTGCCTGACCGCGGCATGATGCCGTGAACAGGAGATACCATGACGAGACGACCACGCCGGAACCACAGCCCAGCCTTCAAGGCAAAGGTGGCGCT
>JADCGA010000036.1 GCA_020249265.1 Roseomonas sp. | reverse complement strand
GGTGGGCTCGTGCTTCAATACGCGCTGCGCGACGTAGTAGCGATACATCCGCCCCTTCTTGCGCGAATGCGTTGGCGACAGTGCCCTTCCATCCAGGCCAAATATCAGCCCCTTCAGCAGCGCTGTCTGGTGGCGGCGATTCTGCACTACGCGCGCCCGTGGGCTGGTTTGCAGCAGCGCATGCACCTTGTTCCACAGCGCACGCGGCACGATCGCCTGATGCTCGCCGGGATAGATGCGCCCCTTGTGCTCGACCTCGCCGACATAGGAGCGCAGGTTTAGGATCTTGTAGACATCACCCTTGTTCAGCAGCCGCCCGGACTTGCTGGTGACGCGCTTCGCTTGCAGGCGTTGCACGGTCTCAGTGCCGGAGGCTGTCTCGGCGAAGAATCCAAACACCTGTCGCACGCTTTTCGCCTCGGCTTCATTCACCACCAGCTTGCGATTGGCCACTTCATAGCCGAGCGGCACCTTGCCCCCCATCCACATGCCGCGCGCCTTGGAGGCTGCCACCTTGTCCCGGATGCGCTCGCCAATCACCTCGCGTTCGAATTGTGCGAAGCTGAGCAGGATGTTCAGCGTAAGGCGCCCCATCGAGGTGGTGGTATTGAAGGACTGTGTGCGTGTTTCCGGCCGCAGCCCGCCATAGGCGAGTTCCTGGATGCGATAGGCGAGCCTGCTTTCGATGTAGCTTCTGCTGAAGGCTGGCGGCTCCTTGCCGTAGAGCATGCGCCATTGCTCCTTCAGATCGGCGATCGGCGCGGTGCGCAGTGCCGCGAGGCGCGGCAGCACCTGGGCTGGCGATATTTTCAGCGCGTCCGGGTCGGCTGGCGCCTTCTTGGTGAGTGGTCGTTGTTTCATGCGGTTCCCTTTCTCTTGGGGTTCGCATGACGGCGCTGGGGGGCGGTGAAGTGTAGCGGAATATCTCTGCTGTCGGCGGTATCGGCGCTTTCTGCCTGCATACCGCGGCTCCGCAGCCGCACGAGGCCGCGGGCCAGGATGTCGCAGATTTCCCGGAGGTGGGGTGGGAGGTGGGGATTGGGCGAGATGCTTACGTTATCGAGCGGCATGCGCAACTTATCCACGCATCTTTTTCACAAATGAAGCAGGAGAATTGTAACACGCGCATACGCGATAGAAAGAAAGCATTCGAGCGCAAATCGCCATGCATAGTTTGAGTCCAACACGCGAATCGAATCTGAATGGCTCCAACCAAGCGGAGCGCTTGCATCAACGCTACCTAGCAAAATTTGCTCAGAAAATGAATGACCTCTCCCTGTTCAGCTTCGGCGCACTGCCGTTTTGGAACATCCGCTCCTGCCATCATCAATGCTTCGCAGCTATCATACCTGATAGAGATAGTTCGCAATGATAACTCCCCAGGAAAAAGGGATACGAAATTTTACTCATCAGGTTTTCGCTGTATTTCTCACGAGTTCCTTTGTCTTTGTGCAAACACGCCACAACCATTCTGCATGCTGTGGTGATACAAAAATGCACTTGAATGGAAATCATAAGCGGCTATTTTGAAGTACGCGAAAAATTGCGGCCACCAACCAAGTCGTGTCGCCGCCATATCCCAGCCACCCACAAGACAGGACGATCATGCATGCGCACATGGGAGGAACAGCAACGCTTCTATGCCCGGCGCGCTGCAACAATGACCTGGGAAGAAGCCCTGCCAGCTGATCCTGCCCACCCATATCTGCAGCGCAAGGGAGCCAAGCCATACGGCATTCGCATGGAATTGCTGGATGTGCTGCTCGTCCCGCTACGTGATCTTGATGGCACCATCCATACGCTCCAGCGCATCTATGAGGATGGCACCAAACGCTTTCTCTCCGGCGGCGCCAAGGCGGGCCACTTCACGCTGATCGGCGGGGCCTTGGAAAACGCCCATGGCATCCTGCTGTGCGAAGGCTGGGCCACCGGCGCCACCGCGCACGAGGCGACCGGCTTGCCCGTGATTGCCGCGATGGATGCAGGCAATCTGCTGCGCGTTGCTCCATTGATCCATGATCGCTTTCCTGACGCGACCCTAGTCATCCTGGCCGATAATGATCTGAAGCCGGGACGGGACACAAATCCGGGCGTCAATGCCGCCATGACGGCAGCGCGAGCGACCAATGCCCTCATCGCCATTCCGTCTATTCCGGGTGACTTCAATGATCTCGCGGCTGCCGGCGGCATTGATGCGGTGCGCCGCGAAATCTGGGCTGCGGCACCACCGCCAAAGCTTAGCCCGACCTACCCCCTCCCTACCCTCGACCTAATGACTGTCCGCGGCCGGCTGGATGACCAGATGGCGGAATTTATGGCCGATGTCGCTACGTATTGGGGGGATAACCAGCCTGATGCCGATCTGGTGCCACAGGTTCCCTGGGCGGCGTCATCAACCAGTGAGGCAACGATGCCGCGGGGTACAGCATGCTGCTAAACTTTAACGCCACCCCCCACCCTCCGCGGCTGGCGCTGCCGGTTGGCGTGGGCATTGGCAAGACCACTGCAATGCAGCGCGCCGTTGCCGGACTTTTACGCAGTGACGCGCTTGGTGGCCGCAAGATCGTTATTGGCGTCCCGCGCCACGACCTCGCTGAGGAACAGCGGGCGGCATTCTGGTCGCTTGATGTTGACGCCATGGTCTGGAAGGGCCGAAGCGCCCCTGACCCAAGCCCGGACAACCCTGATCGGCTCATGTGCCTCGATCCTTCGGCACCCTTCGATGCAATGGAAGTTGAACGCATTGTCGAGACCACAAGCTGCAAAGTAACCCAAAGAGGTACGACGCATATTTGTCCATTCTACAAGTCATGTGGCTATCAAGCGCAGAAGCGACAGCTTGATTCAGCGCAGGTGGTACTGACGGCGCATGACACGCTGTTTCATCAGGCGCCGAAAGAACTCGGAGCTGTTGGCCTGCTGATCCTGGATGAAGGTTTTTGGAACGCTGGCCTGCGCGGCATGGATGGCAAGGCGCTGCTCACACTGGATGGGCTGCGCCCGGACGAAGGCACAGTGCGATGCTGGACAGTTATTAACCGCGAGGATTGGGAAGCCACGGCGGATCTTGGTGCCCAGCGCGACAAGCTTTGGAAAGTACTCCCCAACGCCCCTAATGGCGCCCTCTCGGTGGCCGCGCTCAAGGCCGCTGGCCTGACGCCGGAGCGGTGCCACCAGGCAGCCAGCCTGGAACATCGCCGGCTGCGTAATCCCGGCATCATTCCCGGCATGGATCCGGGAGAGCGCCGTCGCCGCATTGCCGACGTGCTTCCCAAGGAGGGAGAGCCCTGGGCACCACCGAACCGCGCCGCGGTCATGTGGCTGCTCATCGCCGAGGCGTTGGAAAACGATCACGATGTTGCTGGCGCCGAGCTCATCGATGCCATGACGGAGAACGGGACAATCCGCTGCCTGCGGCTCACCTGGCGTGCCAAATTGCGAAATGGTTGGGGCGCCGAAGGGCCGATCCTGCATCTGGACGCAACACTCCGCCCCGAACTCGTCACGCCCTTCATTTCCTATGTCACCATAGCTGAGGCTCTCGTTGCGACGGAGCCGCATGTTCATGTCCGGCAGATTCTTCGTGCACCAGTAAGCGCAAAGGCACTGACGCCCGGTGAGGATGCTATGCTGCGGGATCGGAATGCTGCCGAGACACATCTCCGGCAGATATCAGCGCTCATTGCGCTGCGTGCCGCAAGCTTGCGCGGGCGCAGCACCGCGGCGCCAGACCTGCTGGTCATCGCCCAGAAGGCGGTAGTCGATGCGCTGCGCGCAGCCGGCCTGCCACGCAATGTTCAGGCTGCACATTTCAATGCCCTGAGTGGCATTGATCGCTGGCGCAACGTGGCTGGGCTGATGGTTCTGGGGCGCACCTTGCCGACGCCATCAACAGTCGAAGCACTGGCGACCGCCGTGACCAACAGCCCCCCACTGACTAGTCGTGGTGACGTGGCTTGGTGGTATGAGCGGGAGGAACGGCGCATCGCGCTGGCCGATGGCGGCTTGCATATCCTGCCCGGTGAGAAACATGCCGATCCGACTGCCGAGGCCATTCGCTGGAGTATTTGTGAGGGCGAACTGATCCAGGCGATCGGGCGTGGGCGCGGCGTAAACCGAACCGCGGCGGCACCTTTGGAAATTGACCTGCTGACAGACGTGGTGCTGCCCATCGCGGTGCATGCGGTGTTGCCTTGGGACGATATCTGCCCATCAGATCACGATGTTATGGCCACGCGTGGCGTCATCCTGGAAAACGCGGCCGACATGGCGAAGGCCTTTCCTGACCTTTGGCCAAGCCGTGACGCTGCCAAAAAGCAGAATCAGAGGAGGGGGACAAATTGCTATTATAGTTATTTCTCTAATAGCAGATTGTCCCCCTCCTCCTCGATTGTGACATACCGCCCGGCAGGTGCAGGCCAAAAGGATCGGACCGCGCGGTTCGACCTTGCGCTGATACCGGAACCGCTGGTGTGGCTGGAACGGCAACTGGGACCTATGGCGCATTTCGAGATGGTTGATGCCGGCGGGCTTGATCCCGCCGCACCGGACCATGCCGGCGCTCGCGCAAGCCTCGAAGCGCTTGCCGCCCGGCTCGACGCTGCGCTGCGGCAGCGGATCACACATGACCGCGGCCGGCTGGCCACCTTGTTCAAACGCATGGAAGCTGCCCAGCCAGACCCGGCCGCGGCATAACCGGCACCGCCAGGGCGGGGCCATAACTTAACCTCAGAGATTCACATGCAAAAAAATGGTCCCGTCATTGTGGCTCATGCGGGGTAATTCACCAATGCGGCTGCGACGCCCCGGTATCACGCAATCGCCGCGTATTTGCCGCCATGGATGCGCTTGGTGGAGACGATAGCCCGCCAGGCTCCTGCATCTGGTTTGTCGTGGGGCTTGAAATGTCGGTGCGCGAATGGTCGGCGCGTAGCGGTTGGAGTGGCAGGCCCGTTTCACAGCCTTTCGCAGGCGGAATTTTCATTGCTGCGCTTGCAATCTTGGCGAGTCACTTCGGCTTGCAGCCAAGCTCACGCGCGGCCAGAAGTGCTGCGCAATCGGGGGAATTGTCGTGCTGATGCTGTGTTACAATTCTCCCCATTGCAGCGCGCAAATCGAGTTTGCTATGACGATGAGACGTCGAGAAGGCGCGTCGAGCTTAGTGGCTCGTCAGCCATTCAGCGGATGATCAGCCACTGTGGCTTTTGATCTCATGGTTCCTTCCTGGCGCTATTGTATGCGGGGAGCAGACGCGCTCGACATCGCTAGCGCCAGGCCGAAAATATGGGTTGCGGTTTGCACCATAGCCCCGCCCTTTCAATAGCTTAGCTGCAAACCTCGCCCCCTAGGGTTTGCACTTGGTTTGCACCTATCGGCGCCCTCAGCATCGCCCAACCTTTCCCGGATACCCCCCATGACGCTTCCCTGGATGGCCGAGCGGATCCAACTCCGCGCGATTGCCTCCCTGCGCCCGCAAGCCGGCAATACGCGCGTGAAAATCGCCAAGCATGCACGACCTTCGCCACCGCTCAACAAGCGGCATGGCGCTACCGTCGCGCCCGGCCAGACCGTAGCCTGCTCTGCCCGCTTCCGATTCAGACGAGCATGATAGCGTAAGAACTATGCCCTCAAGCACCGCGCCACGGCTGGCATGAAATGCGCAACCGGTGGTGTTTCAAGCCCCTTGACCTTGGCTCTTTCATCGTAGCGGCGGAGTTGCACCGCTTCCTTGTATTGCGGCAACGCTTCAAATTCCTGCACTTCTTCAGGCGACATCGGCCCACCCTGAAGCGTCAGGCTTTTCACGCTATCTGGGGATAGCTTTGCAAAATAATCCGCCTCCACGGCGCAGAGATAGCGCTTGGCTGCAACATGCAGGCGCACAGGCTCTGTCACCTCAACGCCGAAATGCGCCTTGAGCCATTCGTGGCCAAGCTCCTCGTGCCGATCATCAATGCCCTTATCAGCAGGATTATCACCAAGGTCATGTACCATATGACCGATATCATGCAGCAGGGCCGCGACGATCATGGCATCGCCCTTACCTTCCTGCTCGGCAAGCCAGGCCCCTTGCAGGGCGTGCTGCTGTTGATTGATCAGGGACAGTCCGTAACGGCCACTGGCTTTTTGCTCAAGCAAGCCTTGGATTTCGTTCAGGAGTTCGTTCTTCATGATTATCCCTTTCCATTCTCAAAATAAACAGGGTTGGTCCAAGCCCGACGACCAGCAGCGTCCGCAATCACGATACGCGCGAAACCGCCCGCTCGGTGCGCCGCATAGTTCAAACGCACCCGGGTTTGACCGTGCAGGACTGATTGCGCTGCGCGAGACCCGCGGCCCAGCACCATGACGCTTGCCGCAGCGCTGCAGGTGATTTCCACTTCTTCGGAACCCCAGGCAACATGATGGATCAATGGGCCTTGCGTGGCATAGTAATGACCGGCTTTCAGCGCTGTTTGCAGCGCCTCGGGTTCATTCCTTTCGGCTTTCACCATTACCCAGCCGCCGAAGGCATCCATACAAGCAAAATGCGCGTCATCAACAGCGATCAAGCCAATGCGGCGACCCCGCGCAAGAAGCTGATCGGCAAGATAAACACCATCACCACGCTCAGTGCGAAGCTGGGAAGTGTGGTTGTAAACCTCCACTGCATGGGCATCAGGCAGGGTGGCCGCGTCCTCGGCCGTCAAGGCATACCATCCCGGATGTGGAATGGCGACAAAGGCGCCAGCGGCAACCGCACGGGCAGCCAAGGCTGCACCAGTTTCACCCTCTTGCAGCGGTGCGAACTCAGTAGGCAAACCCACTGCCAGGATATGCCAGATTTCGCCCAGTTGGGTCGCGGGCGCATGCAATTCTGCGCCAAGGATTGTGGTAAATTGCCCTGTTCGAAAGGGCCGCGTATCCACGATCGGGAAGCCATACTTGGCCATGAAGTGATCGGTGAGCGCAAGGAAATCATATCCTGCCTCTCGATAAGTCGCGCACACGGCTTCGGGCGACCTCACCCCATCCGAGGCATTGGAATGGGTGTGGATATTGCCTTTCCAAAAGCGACCTGGCGCAGAAAAAGTGGGATCAATGGGGCTTTGAATAGTCATTGGTCTTTCAAACTCCGGCAAAAGCAGGTTCGGCAACTCGGGTTGCACGTGTGGCGGCATCAAGTAACGCCGCAGTATAGGGATTGGAAGGCGTGCGAAAAACCGCGTTCGTTTCGCCCTGTTCGAGAATACGACCGCTGCGCATGACGATTACTCGGCTTGCCATACGCCAGATCACCGTCAGATCATGCGTGATCAGCAACAGTGCGGTCCCGGCGCGACGCTGCATCGCTCCAAGCTGGTCAAGCAATTGGGCCTGTACCGAGGCATCAAGCGCCGAGGTTATTTCATCACACACGAGCAAATCGGGCTCCGCAGCAAAGGCACGCGCGATGGCCACCCTTTGCTGTTGTCCCCCCGACAATTGACGGGGAAATCGTGTGAGAAGATCAGCGTTCAGGCCCATCTCCTCAAACAGTTGGACGGTGCGTGCTTCTGCCTTTCGTTTGTCAAGGCCATGAAACAGACGCATCGGACGCGCAACTTGGTCTCCCACCCGGCGCCTGGGATTGAGTGAGGAAAGCGGATCCTGGAAGACCATCTGAATACGGCGGCGATGTTCAATGCTTCGTGCGGCAGCGCGCCCAGCAAGTGCAGCCCCGTCAAAGCGCAATACGCCACGTTCCGGTGCCAAAAAACCAGTCACAAGGCCGCCAAGGGTTGTCTTTCCTGAGCCTGATTCGCCAATGACCCCCAAAACCTCACCACGGCCGAGGCTGAAGTTGATATCGGTCAATGTCGGCGTCGTTGTGGATGCGCGACGTAACAGCAAGGATGGGCGTGCATAGCTGAACCCAAGCCCTGCGCCTTCAAGAAGTGTGCTTCCATGACGGCCGGGCTGCGCTTCAGATGCGCCGTCAACGCGCAATGCCGAACCTAAAAGCAGTCTTGTATAGGGCTGACTAGGTGCGCCAAAGACCTGCTGAACCGGGCCTTCCTCCACCACCTTGCCATGCTGCATCACCATCACGCGGTGGCAAATTTCAGCGATGACATTGAGGTCATGCGTGACAAGGACCATTGCACCACGACGCGCCCTGCGCAGTCGCTGGATCAGTTCCAGTACCTGCGCCTCGGTAGTTTTATCGAGCGCGGTTGTGGGTTCGTCCAGTACCAGTAAGGCCGGATCGCAGGCCAGCGCACAAGCCAGCACTACCCGCTGACGTTGCCCGCCAGAGAGTTGATGTGGGTAGCGCTGTGCAATCTTCTCGGGCTCGGACAGGCCCATTTCTGTCAGTAATTCAAGTGAACGTAAGCTTGCGGCCTTGGGCGAAAGCCCGGCTCGGTGCCGCAGTACCTCCTCCACCTGAGCGCCAACCCGCAGGTGAAAGGTCAGCGATGAAAGCGGGTTCTGAGGAACCATGGCAACGTCACGCCCGCGCAGCGCGGCAAGAGCTTTCGGCGCAAGTGAAACAAGATCGCGCCCGCCAAGCAAAATGGAACCGGACTCAATCCTACTGCCGCCCCGC
Source organism: Roseomonas sp. (assembly GCA_020249265.1). Lineage (GTDB taxonomy): Bacteria > Pseudomonadota > Alphaproteobacteria > Acetobacterales > Acetobacteraceae > Neoroseomonas. Next base: position 34,149 of record JADCGA010000036.1, on the reverse strand, counting down.
GCATGGCCAAGTAGCGCGCGCGCAAGGGTGGATTTGCCGCTTCCGCTCTCACCGGCAATACCGAGTGTCTCACCGGACGCCAAATCGAAGGACACCTCATTCACCACATGATTTCGCCGGCCCTGTTGGCTGAACCAGGAGATGTTCAAGCCGCGGACGCTGAGCAAGGGCTCAACCACTGGCGCCCCCACGGGCCGCATCCAAGCCCATTGCTTCGGCGAGACCTTCCGCGGCCAGATTTATCCCAAGCACAAGCGTGCTGATCGCAAGCGCAGGTGCAAGCACAAGATGTGGTTCGCTATCCAGTAAGGCCATGGCATCTTCCACCATCAGCCCCCAATCCGGTGTCGGTGGCGAAATGCCAAGCCCAAGAAAGGATAACGCTGAAACCAGCAGCAAGGCGGATGAGGCACGAAGCGCGAATTCCACCGCCATCAGATCTGCCACATTGGGCAAAAGCTCACGCAGGATTATTTTGGGCCCGCTTTCACCATTTAGTTGGGCCGCACGCACGTAGCCTTGTTCCATCAGTACAATGCCAGCGGCGCGTGTTGTACGAATGACGCCCATCATTTGGATGATCCCTATCGCCAAGATCAGGATGGGGATTGATTGCCCAAAGCCAGTCACGAAAATGGCAACAAAGAGTATGGTGGGCACCGCGAGTTTCATTTCAACCAGGCGAAGCATGCAATCATCAAAAGCGCCACGCATAAAGGCGGCAGAAAGCCCAAGCACCGCGCCTCCAACGACAGCAATTATCCCAGCGGCAAAGGCAACGAGCATTGCAACCCGACCGCCCCATAGCAAACGCGAAAAGGCATCCCGGCCTAAATCATCTGTACCAAGCCAATAGGTGGCGCTGGGGGGTTCTAGCGGCGCATCCAGTAAGGATGTTGGCGCATAAGGCGCGACCCAAGGTGCGCCGATGGCCACGACCAAATGCAGCACCACCAGAAGGACACCAATCAGGCAGGCAGGATTGCGGAACAGGGCCTTCATGCATCGCGCGTCCGCGGATCAAGTGCGCTTATGCCAAGATCTGCCAATAGATTGAAGCTTACCACACAGATAGCGGCAGCAAGGGCGATGGCCTGGACCACATGGACTTCCCGGCGTGTCACGGCCCGGACCAATTCGGCGCCAATACCGGGATAGGCGAATACCATTTCAACCACCACAATGCCAGAAACAAGAGAAGCGGCATAAAGCGCGGCAGCTGAAAGGCCCGGAATCACCGCTGCTGGTAGCGCATGCACCAATAGAATCCGCCAGCGCGGTATGCCTGACAGGTGAAGCCTTTCCACAAAGTCAGACGCCATCACTTCAATCATGCCAACCCGCAGGATCCGCCCCAGATAGGCTATGGAGCCGATGATAGTGGTAATTACCGCCAGTGGCGCGGCGGCAAGCAGAACGCTCAGCGGATCATCGGTGCTTGCGGTAATCGTCGCCGGGAAAATGGGCCACCACACCGCGAAGACAGCAATCAATAGCAAGCCTGTAACGAATTCAGGAATGGAATAGCCAATGATCGCGGCGCCGGAGACGGCATTGTCAAGGCCACGCCCCTTCGCCTGGGCGGCCGCCATGGCGATGCCAAGAGCAACCGGCAAGGCAAGCAGCAAGGTAACCGCTGCAAGGGCCATGGAATTACGCAGTGGCATGGCAACAATATCGGCCACTGGCGCGCGCGTGATGATCGTGCGTCCAAGGTCAAACTTCAGAAGCCCGCCGAGAAAGCCGAGATAGCGTTCAAGGATGGGACGGTCCAGGCCGAGTTCCGCCTTGCGTCTCGCCAGTACTTCAGGTGGCATCATCGCCACCTCATCTGCCGAAAGCGACACGTCCAACGCATCGCCAGGCAAGACTTCGGTGGCGAAGAAAATGAAGGTCGCCAGCAGGAACAGCGTGGCGAGGGAGAGCGCGCCTCGCCGCAGGATTAGCGAGATCAACTACGCCAGACCTCGTCGAAGCGCACCGACCAGATCTGCGGATGGAATTCAAAACCCTGGACGTGGCGGCGGCGGACCGAGAAGGTCATGGTTCCCGCTGGCAGCAGCGCCGGAACCTCCTCGTGCAGGATGCGCTGCATCCGGTGGAACATCTCGCGCCGGGCTGCTGCATCACCCTCGCGCATCGCTTGGGCATAAAGCGCCATATAGGCGTCATGCTCCGGCCCGCGCCAATGGCCGGATTCCACAAAAGCGTCGCGCATACGGAACAGCGAGATGCCGGGGTTGCGCGGGCCAACAGCGGTCATCGCGAAGCGGTGGAAGCTACCTTTGGAGAAGTCATTGTCGCCGGTGCGAAACTGCACATAACCATCCGCCGGGCGCTGCTCCAGCGCCATCGTCAGCCCTGCCTCGCGCGCGGTTTCCTGGAGCACCTGGAAATAGCGGCCAACCTCGGGCGATTGCGGCGACCAGTAGAGCGTGCCGAGATTGATGCCATTAGGGTGCCCAGCGGCGGCCAGCAGCGCCCTGGCGCGCGCAACGGCTTCGGCGCGCGGGATGCGCGGCAGCGCCAGGAAATTCGGGTCGGCGGCGACAAGGTGGCTGTCATTGCCGACCCAACCATTGCCCTCGCCATAGACCAGCCGGACGATCGCCTCGCGGTCCACGCCCAGCGCCAGGGCTTGGCGCACCCGCTTGTCCTCGAAGGGCGAGCCCGGGTGCTTGGGCAGCTGGATGACGTAGTGATGGCCACCACCGCCGCTGTCCACCACCAGGTCGGCGTCGCGCTGCAAGCCGCGCACGCTTCGTGGATCGATGGTCATGACCATGTCGAACTGCCCGGAGCGCAGGCCGGCCAGTGCCGTTTCCTGCTGGCCTTCGCGGTTGTGCAACTCGATCCGGTCGAGATAGGGGAAGCCCTCGCGCCAATAGGCGGGGTTGCGCTCATAGACCGCGATGCGGTTGGGGTCGGTCGAGGCGAAGCGGAACGGGCCTGTGCCGATGCCGGTATTGCCGATGGTCTCGACCGGTGCGGCAGGCATGATCATGTTCTGGTATTCGGCTAGGACATAGGGGAATTCGGAATTCCCGGCATCGAGCGTAAAGCGCACCCGACCATCGGCCATCGCCTCGATCTTCTGGATCTGGCCGGAAGCGAAGTTGCGCTGACGGTGCAGCTCATAGGAGGCAACGACATCTTCCGCGCGCAGCGGTGTGCCGTCATGGAAGCGCACGCCGGGGCGCAGCGTGATGTCCCACACGCTCTGGTCAGCGCTGGCGGGAGCCCAGGAGGTGGCGAGTTCGGGCTGAAGCCACATTTCGCGATCCACCCAGACAAGCGCGTTGTAGGGAATGCGCGTGGTCAGATCGACGGTGAAATAAGGGTGGCGGGCGGTCTGCGCAGAGGCAACGAAGCGGTTGGCCGAGCATTGCGCGACGATGATGGTGCCGCCGCGCCGTGGCGTTGCGGTTTGCGCGGCAGCCGCCAAGGGGGTGAGGGCGAGGCCCGCGAGGGCGCGTCGGGTGATGTTCATGGCAAGTTCCTCCTCAGGCCGAGCGCCAGACTTCATCCCAGCGGATGGACCAATGTTGCGGGTGGTTCTTCAGGTTCTGGACCGTGTTGCGCTTGATCAGCACGTTGTTGCGCCCGGCCGGCAGAATGGCCGGCACTTCTTCGCGCAGGAGTGCCTGCATTTCGGCATAAATGGCGCGCCGCGCAGCGGCTTCGGCCGTCAGCATCGCACGCGCGTAAAGCGCCATGTAGCTGTCCGCTCCAGGGCCAGACCAATAGCCGCTCTCATTGTTTGCGGGCCGCATGCGGAAAAGACTTATGCCCGGATTACGCGGACCAACGGCTGTATAGGCAAAGCGGTGCCAATTACCCTTGCTGACATCTGGGTCACCGGTGCGGAAGCGAAGATAGCCATCATTCGGCCTTTCTTCGATTGGCAGCGTGATGCCAGCTTCACGCACGCTTTCCTGAATGAATTGGAAATACCGCGCCATCTCCGGCCATTGCGGTGCGTAGTATAGCGTTGGCAGTGTGACGCCATTTGGGTGGCCCGCTTCGGCGAGCAGGCGACGGGCAAGTGCCAAATCGCGCCCCCGTTCTGGCGCCACGAACATTGGGTCCGCAGCAGCAAGGTGGCTGTCATTGCCAACCCACCCCCAGCGCGTACCGCCGTAAACAATGCGCACCAACCCTTCGCGGTCAATCGCGGCTGAAAATGCACGGCGGATGCGCGCATCATTGAAAAGGGAGCCGGGATGCTTGGGCAGAATAATCACCGCCTGGTCGCCGGAAGCGGCTGGCACAAGATCCGTTTGCGGTTCGCGCTCCATTTGGCGGGTAAGGCGCGGATCAATATTCAACATCGCATCGAATTGGCGCGCACGGTAACCGGCCAGCGCCGCTTCTGACTGTCCTTCGCGATTGATCACTTCAAGCCGGTCAAGAAAAGGAAAGCCTTGGCGCCAATAATCATCGAAGCGCTCGAAGGTCATACGGCGCTGCGGGTCGCTACCCGTGATGCGGAAGGGGCCGGTGCCGATACCTTCAAGGCCGATACGATCAATATCGGGATTGGCTGGCATGACGACGCAGTCATATTCTGCCAGAACAAAGGGGAACTCAGAATTACCAGCGTCAAGATGGAAGCGGATGGTCGTCGGGTTCATCACTTCGGTACGTTGTATTTGCTGAGAGGCAAAATTACGCCGACGATGCAATTCGAAGGAAGAAGCCACATCATTCGCGGTCATGACGCGTCCGTCATGAAAGCGAACCCCCTCACGGATGGTGACTTCCCAAACCTTGAGCGAGGCATCCGCGGGTTCAATACGGGTGGCGAGTTCAAGCTGAAGCTTTAGCTCTTCGTCCACCCATGCCAGCGTGTTGTAGGCTGATCGAGTGATCAGATCGACCATGAAATAAGGATGGCGGGAATTGGTGGCGTCACCACCACGGCGATTGCCCGAAAGCTGGGCATAGACCAGGGCGCCACCGCGTCGCGGGGTTGCAGCCGGCTGAGCCACGGCAAGGGCAGCGTTGAGGGCGCCGAATAACGCGGTTCCGGCACCCAGGGCCGTGCGACGAGAAAAATCAACCATCTCACCCTCCATAGAAAAATTCTATGACAAAATCGTTCATATTGGATATACTGATGGATATTGATGACACTTCAATGACAGGAAAATGAGGTGTAAATGACATCCGACCCAGAAGAGGCAAACAAAGGTCGTAAGGAGGGTGGCATAAGCTTGGCCGCCTTGAGGTGCTTTGTCGCAGTAGCCGAAACGGGCAGCCTTTCGCGCGCGGCCGCATTGCTCGGCGTAAGTCAGCCCACCGCTTCAATCAACCTGGCAGGGCTTGAACGAAATTGCGGCACTCTCTTGCTGCATCGTCGTCCCCGGCTTGCCCTGACAGAAGCCGGACGCGATATGCTCATTCGTGCTAGGCTTGTGCTCAGCCGCATGCATGAACTGGAAGGTTCAATAAACACCTTTCGCGATCTCAGCCGTGGCAGCCTCTCTGTCGGCTTTTCCACCCCCGCCTTTGCGATGCCAATGATCGCTGCCTTTATGCGCGAATACCCGGGCATCAGCATCCGGTGCAGGCTTGGAAATACGTCGGGACTGCTGGATGCTCTGGCATCGTGCCAGATCGAGGTTGCGGTCATGACCTTGATAGATCCACCCGAGGGCATGGCGTGCCGAAAAATTGCCCAGCAACGGCTTATGGTTTGCGTACCCGCTGCAAGCGTGCCCGATGGCCTTTCATTGCAGGAATTGGCGGCCGGGCCGTTGATTGTAAGGGAAGCAGGCTCCATGACGCGGCTCATGCTTGAGCGAGCCTTTGCGCTGCACGGTCTTTCACCAAACATTTGTCTTGAGGTCGCCAGTCGTGAAGCTGCCAAGGAGGCAATTGCAGCGGGCATTGGGTTTGGCGTGGTCCTGGACGGCGAAATGGGCAACGACTCCCGCCTAGCCGCGGTGCAAATCAAGGCGCCGCCAATTTGCGGAAATGTCTATGCCGTGGCCTTACCTGAATCTCTCGACTTGCCTGCCCTCCGCGCTTTTTTTCCGGGTCCGGCTGAAAGCACTTGACCCCTTTAGACCCGACTCAAACCGCCCTTATTGGGCTTGATGACGGCTGAAACGAAAACGTCATTCCATTGTCACCCTAGTGAAATGCCCTTCGCCTATCGGAAAATTAAATCATGGGAAGGGTATCGACATGAACCGCTTTGGTCGCCGGTCGCTGATTTTGGCCACATCCGCCTTTGCCACGCTGTCTGCGCCAGCAATTCATGCCCAATCGCGCGGCACATTGCGTGTGGGCCTTGGCCCGCAGCAGCCCACCCAGGCTGATACACGCCGCGTGTGGGAGCCTCTCTATCGCTTGGTCGCCGAACGTCTGGGTTTAAGCCTCACGCTTAATGTCGCCAATGACTGGGCTGGTATTTCTGTAGCGCTACAAAATGAGCAGATTGATATCGCGCAGATGGGGCCTTGGGGTTACATCCTGGCCCATGTGAATGGTGGCAGCCGTATCGTGAATACGATGCTGGTCAATGGTATTCCGACATACAAGGCCATCATCGTCGGCCGACCAGGCTTGAGCATTGCACGTTTCCCTGAGGAAGCTCGCGGTCTATCCATGCAGATGCTGGATCGGGGGTCGACTTCGGGCTGGCTGGTGCCCACGCATTTCCTACGCAGCAAGGGCATTGATCCGCAGAGCTTTTTCGGCCGCTACGCCGAAGGTGCCTCCGCAGCCGCCGCGCAAATGGCGACGATCAACGGTCAGGTTGATCTGGCCACTGGCTGGGATACGCATCGCAATACGATGATCCGCAATGGGACGATCAACGCGACATCCAATCAAATCATCTGGGAATCCGAACCGCTCCCCAATGAATGTGTCGTGGTACGGCGTGGCATGGAAGACGGAATGGCGCGTCGTATCGGCGAACTTTTTGCTGGCCTGACGCAGGCCGAATTGGAATCGCTGCCATGGCCCTATACTGGCTTTGTGCCGGCCACGCATGAGCCCTATAAAGGGCTTGAGCAGATGGGCCGCGACCTTGGCGTGCTCCGCGCAGCCTGAGGCGTGTCTGACTTTCCACGCAGGCTGCCGGACGGAAGCTACGTAGAAGCACCGTTTCGTCCTTTTTCTGCCGCGAATATTGCGCGTGCCTGCGTGGCTGTTTTGCTCCTGGGTTTCCTGGCGCTTTGCATCCGGCTTGCTCAGGTGGACCCAGAAGCGCTGTTCAATGGGTTGCCACGCTTGTTCAACTGGGCGGCAAAAGCTTGGCCGCCCCTGCTCATTGATCTTGATGCCTTTGCGCTCCGTGGCCTTGAAACGATCGCCATCGCCACAGTAGGCACGGTAGTAGCCACATTGCTGGCCTTTCCTCTCTCAGTTTTCATTGCGCGTAATGTCACGCCTTCGCCCGCACTCTCTCTTCCGGTACGCTGGGCAGTTAATGCGTTTCGTGGAATTGATACCGTTGTTTTCGCGCTACTTTTTGTTGCTGCCGTAGGCCTTGGGCCCTTCGCCGGCGTGCTGGGAATGATCGTGCATTCCATGGGTGTCATCGCAAAGCTCAATGCTGAGGCGATTGAAACCCTGCCCTCTGCGCCGCTGGAGGCAGCAGCACTTTCTGGAGCAAATCGGACTAAGATCGTAACTTATGCAATGCTACCCGCTGTTCTGCCGAATCTGGCTTCCGTCTCGCTCTATGTTTGGGAAGCCAATGTACGCACCTCTACTATCCTCGGCATTGTGGGTGCGGGCGGCATCGGTATTGAAATCAAGGCAGCGATTGACCTTCTTGATTTTCCGAAGCTTTTTACGCTTTCCGTGATCGTGCTTATCATGGTGACCGCGATTGACCAATTTTCTGCATGGCTTCGGCGTCGTTTGGTCTAATTGAAAATGCATTCACTTGTGATCGAGACCGTAACCAAGCGTTACGGTACTACACTGGCACTTGATGACGTATCCTTCGTTGTGGATCCTGGTGAATTTGTGGCGTTGCTTGGTCCATCGGGGGCCGGCAAATCCACATTGTTCCGCTGTGTCACGCGCCTAGTGGCGCCAGATACAGGCGTAGTTCGGGTGCTGGGGCGTGATATGTCTGCGCTTGGTGGGCAGGAATTGCGTCTGGCCAGACGTGACGTGGGATTGATTTTTCAGCAGTTCAACCTGATTGGGCGGCTTTCGGCCATGGATAATGTGCTGGCTGGCCGTATGGGGCATGCGTCAACTTTGCGGGTAATGTTAAGACGATTTACGCACGCGGACCGACAATTGGCCCTAGCCGCCTTGGATCGTGTTGGATTGCTCGAACGTGCTGGTCAGCGTGCGGATTCGCTTTCAGGCGGCCAGCAGCAGCGCGTGGCGATTGCGCGCGTCCTAGCCCAGCAGGCCCGCCTTCTCTTGGCCGATGAACCTGTCTCTAGCCTAGATCCCCAATCGGCCGAGAATGTCCTCGGCATATTGCGCAGTATTGCGCGGGAAACTGGGATCGCTGTTGTCTGTGCACTCCATCAGGTGGATTTGGCGCGGCGCTACGCTGATCGCGTCGTCGCACTTCGCGGTGGGCGCAAATTGCTTGATGCCAGCGTCAATGCCTTTGATCAGAACGCCTTTCAGGAACTCTACGGCGCTCATCCGGGCTGATCTTTCGCCCCGCCATCAAGCCTATCATCACCGGTGCTGTTTCTCTCAGCAGTGCTGGCACGAAGCAGCTTGCCAGCCGATCAGCAACTGGGGCCATCAGGCGAAAATCGGTCGGCGCCAGATGGCTTGGCATGAAGAAGGAGAGCGTGGGCCGGATGGTGCTCTCGCCCGTCATCCGTCAGCCAGATGAATCTCGCGAAATGCGCTAATTCGAGCACGCTGCCAGCAAATGGCAAGCGCAGCCCCTTCCCGACAGCCGCCAAAAACCGCACGCCCGGGACTGGATTGAGGCCGGGCAGCACTGACCTGGTCGGCAGCTTCAACTGGTGCGCGACGTCGTAGTGCACGATCTGCCCATCCACCTTCGCCACGAACCAGCAATGCATGCCGGGCGCCCGGTCGCTGCCCTCCTTGAACCAGAAGCCGGCGGTATAGGCAGCCGTGAGCCCAGCGGCGCGGCAAGCGGCCACGCAATACCCATGCATGTCCAGGCAATGCCCGCGCGTTGGCTTGGTGAGCAGCGGCACATCGGCGCGCCCCTCCATCAGGCTGCCCGGCCCATGCCCGTACCAGAAGTGATCTGCCGCATGATCAACGATGCGCTGCAGCGCCTCCACCTCATTCGACGCACCCTGTACCAGCTTCGTGATGAAGCCCCGCAATTCGGCCGAGGGAATCACATAGCGCGTGGCAGGCGGTGCCCAGATCCACTCCGGTGGATCACCATCGAAGGCTTCCAGGCGATAATGCAGGATCGGGCGCATCGGCGCCGCGGTCGGGCGAATGACATAGGCTTCCTGCGCCGAATTGGTGGTGCGCAGTTGGTTCACCACCTCCCCATGCTCGACCTCAAAGCTGTCAAGGCGATAGCCGAAGGCATCCGGAAATAGCGGCGCCAGCAGTAGTGGCGCGCCAGGCGGCACAGGATCGGAGAACTGAACGGTCACAATAGGCAAGGTAGGATCTCCCCTCTTATACGCGGTCAAGCTTCGGCCACTGCCAGCAAATCAGCGGCGCATCCCCGCCCCGCAAGGCGGCGTGGCATCGCGGCGACCAGGGCTTGCGTGAAAGCATTGACAGGGCGTTGCAAAATGGCCTCGGTAGTGCCGATCTCGATAACTCGTCCATCCTTCATCACCGCGATCCGGTCCGACACAGCGCCGACGGTTTCAAGGTCATGGCCGATGAAAAGCAGCGCCAAGCCGCGTTCGCGCCGGATGCGGGCCAGCAAATCCAGCACCTGAGCCTGCACTGTCATGTCGAGCGCCGAGACCGGCTCATCACAGACCAGCAGCTTGGGATCCACGGCCAAGGCGCGGGCGATTGCAACGCGCTGCCTTTGCCCGCCCGAAAGCTGGTGCGGATAGCGATCCAGATGCGTGGCCGTGAGCCCAACCTCCTCCAGCAGCCGCCGCGCATGGGTGCGGCGCTGTGCGGGTGGGGCCAATCCATGGACCGCCAGCGGTTCAGCAAGAATTTGCGCGATGGTCAGGCGTGGGTTCAGGCTACCGGCAGCATCCTGGAACACCATCTGCACGGCCCGCGCCATCGCTTTGCGGTCGGCCGGCGCTGCTGGGTCGTGGCCGAAGACGCGGATGGACCCGGTGGCGGGCCTAACGAGCCCCACAACCGCCTTGGCCAGCGTACTCTTGCCCGACCCGCTCTCGCCCACCAAGCCCAACGCTTCGCCAGCCGCAATGCTAAGCGTAACGCCATCAACCGCGCGCAGTTTCGCGCCCCCCAAACGATGTGGCCTGAACATGACCGTGAGGTCGTCCATTTCGAGCGCCGGCAGGGATCGCCTATCCACCGCGCTGATGCGCTGAGCCTGGCTGGGGCGGCTAGCGAGCAGTGCCGCCGTATAGGGGTGGGAAGGTGCAGCAAAAACCTGCGCTGTCGGCCCGGCCTCTACCACCTTGCCATGCCGCATCACCGCCACCCTCTGGGCGATGCCCTCGACCACCGCCAGATCATGCGAGACGAACAGCATCGCCAGCCCGCGCCGTGCCTGCAGCGCGGCCAGCAGCGCCAGGATTTGCGCCTGTACGGTTGTATCCAGCGCAGTGGTCGGTTCATCCGCGATCAACAGCGCTGGATCGGCGGCCAAAGCCATGGCGATCATCACGCGCTGCTGCTGGCCGCCGGAAAGCTGGTGGGGGAAGGCAGCGGCCTTGCCGTGCGGATCGGGCAGGCCGACTTCGGTCAAGGCGTCATTTACCCGGCACACGATCTCGGCCTTTGGCAGGCTTCGATGGGCGCTGATTGCCTCGGCGATCTGCGCGCCAATCCGCATCGAGGGATTGAGGCTGCCCATCGCCTCCTGAAAGACCATGCCGATGCGTGCCCCGCGGCGTGTGCGCCAGGCACGTTCTGACGCGCCCAGCATTTCCACGCCGTCAATCCTGAGGTTGCCCGAAAGCTGCGCCGCAGATGGGGCCAGCCCGGCGATGCCGAGCGCGGTCAGCGACTTGCCGGAGCCACTCTCACCGACCAGCGCCAGGGTCTCACCGGGTTGGAGCGTCAGGGAAACGCCATCAACGGCGGTTGCATCGCCGAACCGCACCCTGAAGTCGCGCAGGGCCACAAGCGGAACCCCGTTCATTGGCGCAGCCTTGGGTCTAGGCTGCGTTGGATCGCATCGGTCGCCCAGTTCACCATCACGACGCCGGCCGCGAAGACCAGCACCACAGCCTGGATGACCGGATAATCGCGCCCGGAGATTGCCTGGTAGGCGAGCGTGCCCAGGCCAGGCAGGCCGAACAGCACCTCCATCGTCAGCGCGCCGCCGATCAGGCCGGCCAGGATCAGCCCGCCCAGCGCCACCACCGTGGTGAGCGCATTGGGCAGCAAGTGGCGCAGTACGATGCGCGCCGGCGACAACCCCTTGGCGCGCGCCGTGCGGATATGGCTGGCTGTCGCAGCCTCCTTCAAATCCTCATGCAGGGGCTTTGCGACCTGTCCTGCGATATCAACCGCGAGGATGAGTACCGGCGACAGCCACTGGCCGATGACCGGCAGCCAGCCGAGCCAGACTGAAAAGACCAGGATGGCGGCGAGGCCGACGCAGAAAGTGGGCAGGGCAATGGACCAGAGGTTCAGGATTTCCACCAGGGACGGAAATGCCGAGCCGGGCCAGAGCGCCGCCGCGGCCGCCATCACGATGCCGAGCACGAGCCCTGCCGCCAAGGCCAGCGCAGCCAGCCCCAGCGTGGTCGGTAGCGCCGCCAGGATCAGTTCCGACGCCGGGCGGTCAAAGCGCAGTGAATTGCCGAAATCACCAACAAGCGCGCGAGAGGCCCAGATGCGAAACTGCGTCAACGTCCCCGCATCGAGACCGAGTTCAGCGCGGAGCGCCGCGATCGCATCATCATCAAGGCTGCCTTCCAGCGCCATTGAATCGACGACATCGCCGGGGATAACGCGGATCAGCAGGAAAATCGCGATGGCAATCCCAGCCAGCAGCATCGCTTGGCGCAAAAAGCCAAGGCCGGCCTGGAGCGCGAAACTCATCGCCCGCGCTCTCGCAGCGGGTCGAGCGCAAGGCGCAACCTATCGCCGACCAGAGCAAAGCCCAGCGTCACCACGCAGAGTGCCAAAACTGGCGCCAGCACCGCATGCGGAGCGCTTTCGGCAAAGCGCGAGGCGCCGGAGATCATGCGGCCCCAACTCGGCGTTTCCGGCGAAACGCCCAAGCCAAAGAAGGATAATACGCTTTCCGTGGTGATGGCGCGTGGCATGATGATGGCCGCCTGGGTGACCAGGGCGCCCGCGATATTGGGCAGCACATGGCGCCACAGGGTCGCCAGTGGCGCAGCCCCCATCACTCGCGCGGCGGCGACATAGCCTGTCGCGCTTTCCCGCCGCCACGCTGCGCGCGCGACCAGCGCCATGTGTGGCGCATAGGCAACGCCCAAGGCGATGATCAAGGGTATGATGCCAATGCCGAGCGCCACCATCAGCGTCAACGCCAATAAGATGGATGGCAAGGCCCGGACCATGTCGAAGGCGCCGAATACCAGGAAGGAAGGCCAGCGCCCGAGCGCCTCTGCCGCAAGCCCAAGCCCTGCACCAAGCAGCATCGCGAGCAGAGTAGCACACAGCGCCACTGCAAGAGAGATGCGCGTTCCCGCGACCAGACGCGCCAGCACGTCTCGGCCGAGATGATCGTAACCGAGCCAGTGTAGCGCATCCGGCGGTGCGTTGCGCGCCGCCAGTTCCTGTGTCAGCGGGTCATGCGGGGCCAAGCTCGGCCCGAAGATGGCAACCAGCAGCGCGAGGCCGAGGATCGCCATACCGAAGCTGAAGCCGTTCGCCCCGCCAGCACGAGGTGGTATCGCCAAGGCAGCGCCCGGCACGCTCACCTGCGTGCCGTCAAAGCACCGAAAGCCAGGCCACCATCAACACGATGCTGACCCCAGGTGAAGCCGGGTGAGTAGCCCGTGACCTCACGCCGGTTCGCGATTGGCTCCGGCGCATGGCCGATGACCACGGTGTAGTAATTATCCATCGCGCGCTGCCAGGCTGCGAGGTAGAGGCGCCGGCGCTCATTCAGGTCCACAGCAGCGATGGCAGCGATCACCAATCGGTCAAATTCGGCATCGCGCGTTCCGCCCCACAGGCCGACATTCGGCCCATCTGACATCAGCCTTACAAACCGCAGGAAGATATCCGCACGCGGACCGGAAGAGAAAGGCGCGAGATCCCAGTCATACTGGCCGAGCCGGCGCTGCGCGCCGATGTCGTCAAGGGCGAGATGTTCCACCTGGAAGCCAAGTTTGCGCATCGCCTGCACCGCGATCTCGGTATAGGCGCTCTGCCAGGATACGATGCGGCAGGGAGTATTCGCAGGGTTTACGCCAGCTTCGCGCAGCAAGGCATGGGCACGGTTTTCATTCGGGGCGGCATGCGCATCGGCATCATGCATGGCTTTGTCCCAGTAGAATTGGCCAGGGGCAGCCATCTGATTGGTGGCGGTGCCGGCCTCCCCCGCCACGAAGCGCATGAAGGCGGGCTTGTCGAGCATGAAGCTCACCGCCTGGCGCACGCGGATGTCGTTGAAGGGCGGGCGTGGGTTACGATTGTTGAAGGACCAGAACCACCAAGTGGTATCCTTCATGTACTGCACTTCGAGATTCGGATCAGCACGCACAGAGGCGAGTTTATCGTAGCCGATGCGTCCGATGTGGAGGTCGCCAGCACGCAGCGCCAATGAAAGATCGGAATCATCGCGCAAGGAGAATTCCACCGCTTCAGCGCGCGGTAGGCCCGGTTGCCAGTATTGCGTGAAAGCCGGCGCATGAAAGCTGACATTTGGCTGCCAGCGGCCGAAGCGGAATGGGCCGGTGCCGATCGGTTGGCGAATGGTCTGCGCCCAGCCTTCGCTTTCGGGCGCGACAATCCATAATTCCGACAGGAGATTAAGCAGCGGGCCGTAGGGTTCCTTCATGGTTATCACGAAGGTGCGCGCATCCGGTGCCTCCAGCGAATCCACCAGGCGCATGGGGGCAGAAAGCCAACCACCGCGCACCTGGTCACGTACGCGCACCGCATTGGCGCGTATATCCTCGGCGGTCAGCAGCCGGCCATTATGGAAGCGCACACCCTCGCGGATTTTGAATTCGTAGCGTCGTCCATCCGGGCTTATCTCCCAGGATGTGGCCAGGAAGGGCTTCACGGTGCCGTCATCAGCGATTGACGTCAGACCTTCGACATAGACCTGCTGGACAGCGATGGAGCCGGTGTGGCGATGCGGGTCGGCTGTGTCGAGACCCAGAAAGGCAACCTTCAGGGTGCCGGCGCGCGGCGCAACCTGGCCAAGGGCAGAGGCGGGCATCATCAGCGCGGCCCCACCAAGCAACAAGTGACGGCGCAGAAGCGGCAAGGGGATTTGAGTCATGGGGGATCTCCAAGGAGGGGGCCTGCAGGACACGAGAGTCGTAACATCGCTGGGAGAAGTGCAGATGAAGATCATGCGAACAAATAGAAATAAGAGGAGCGTCGAGTAGATTAGCTAGATGATGAAGCAGTGTCAGAAGCGTGACAGTAGTATGAAGGCTGAGCGTCACGGGGTTTGCGGGTTAAAGCACACCGGTCGGAGGGAATGCGGGCCTAATTATGCCAGAGGCCTTGCTCCACTGCTTGGCGCATCATCCCGGGTTCACTTAAGCCAGCTTCTTGGAAGGCCGGACCATGGGGCCGAAAATATCCCGCCATCGCGCAAACTTGGCGCCGACATTGGGACCAGGTGATCCCATTCTTTGCGTTCAGCCCGCCGATACGCCAGATGATTTATACGACGAATGCGATCGAGGCCTTGAATTCGAAGCTCCGCCGGGCGGTGCGCACGCGCGGCCATTTCCCGGGTGACGAGGCAGCGATGAAGCTGCTATTGCTTGTTCTCAATCGGGCGGTCGAGGGTTGGAAGCGACCGCCGCGCGAGTGGTGCGAGGCCAAAACCCAATTCGCCATCCTATTCGGTGATAGGTTCACGGTCTGATGAACAACGCTGACCCCGCGCACAAAATTACTGATAGGCCCTCTTGGAATTGCGCCCAAGCTGTACAGCACCACGGCACAGGCAAGAATGGTGAGCAAAATGACCGCGACTTGATCATGGGCAGTCAACCGAGGGGCAGCGATCAATTCAACGCCGAAACCACCGACACCAACAATGCTCAGCACGGTTGAAGCAAGGAAGTATCATTCCCAGCGATGAAGCGTGATACTGCCATTTGTTGCAAAACCTGCGGCAATACGGCATGGGTAATGAACCTTAGGCCGACTTCCGCCCGTGAGTCTCATGCGATCATCTGAACCAATGTCTGGAGAAGTCCCATTTACCCCAACATGACCCAGGCGCCGGCGCCACACAAAGAGCAACATCCCAAAGGCCGGCTCGGCCACGCCTCCGCACCATGGCGCTGCATATCTGCCATCATATCCGGCCTGATGGCATGACAGCCTTTCAAACCGTGATCGCTTCCCCAAAAACCCGCCGTGTCGTCCTGGCCTTGGGGATAGGTCAAACGCTTGGTTACGCATCAAGCTTCTACCTGCCGGCCATTCTGGCAGTGCCGATGGCGCGCGATCTTGCCCTGCCTACTTGGGCCATTTTCGCCGGTCTTTCCGCGGCACTGCTTATTGCCGGCGCGCTGGCGCCCATGGCGGGGCGCCTGGTGGATACGTATGGGGGCCGTCCGCTCCTGCTCACTTCCTCGGTGCTGTTTGCCGTTGGTTTGCTATTGCTTGCCCTTGCCACCGGCACTTGGGGTATGGCGGCGGGGTGGGTAGTAATTGGAATCGCTATGGCCTTTGGCCTGTATGATGTTGCGTTCTCGACGCTGGCCGGGTTGTTTGGGCGCGGCGCACGCGGCCCCCATTACCGGCATCACGCTGATTGCTGGCTTTGCCAGCACCATTGGTTGGCCGCTAACAGCCTGGATCGAAGATGCTTGGGGCTGGCGAGAGGCCTGTCTGACTTGGGCTGGTCTGCACATTGTCTTGGGCCTTGCGGTTTATGCCAGCCTGCCGCGGTCACAGGCTGCCGCATTGCCTCAAGCGCCTGATGCAGCCGGCGGTGAAAGCCCGCGCAACGCCATCATGCTGCTTGCCTTCTTCTTTGCTGCGCAGGGTGTGGTGCATTCTGGCATCGGTACCCATTTGCCTGGCCTTTTGATGGAAGCCGGAGCCACACCCGCAGCCGCCATCGCCGCGGCGGCGTTGCTAGGCCCAGCGCAAGTGGCCGCACGCGTTGCCGAGTTCGGGCTGATGCGCCGATTACATCCGCTGTTTTCCGCACGTATCGCCGCCATGTCCCATCCAGCCGCGGCAGTGGCGTTGTTACTTGGCGGACCTGCCTTGGCGCCGCTTTTCGCCGCGCTGCATGGCGGCGGTTCGGGCCTGCTTTCGATCAGCCGAGGTGCATTACCGCTCGCCCTATTCGGCCCCAACGGCTATGGCCGACGCCAGGGTTTGATCGCTCTGCCATCCAATATCGCGACGGCGACGGCCCCGCTGATTGTTGGGCTGAGCTTGGATTTTGCAGGTCCCACCGCTGTATTGTTGATGACCACGGCGCTGGCCATTGCCGCCACGCTGGCGCTGTTGGCGCTGCGCGCGCCACAATCGCCACCGTGAACACCTAGGTCACCCAAGCAGCGATTTGAATCACGAAAGGCACATTCACCAAAAAACGGAAACCCTCAATCCAAAGCAGGCGGATCGGCTTTCATGAGTGAGGCACCTCCCACCGATACTTCAACTCGCATTCCCGGTTGAAGCGTTACGTCATCGGCCACATCGGCGCGCAGTTCCTGCCCGTCAGGGTGGCGGACCATGACGCGCAGAACGGGGCCCAAAAAAGTCACGCGCGTGATCATGAAGGCGGCATTCGGGTCGGGCCTCAGGCTCAATTCCTCGGGTCGCAGGATCACTTCTCCCGTTTGGGTTACATACTTATTGGCGTCACCAATAAAATCCGCCACGAACGCATTTGCTGGATGATGATAAAGATCACGGCCCGAGCCCATCTGCGCAATTCTTCCCGCATCCATCACACAGATTCGATCGCCCAGCGCCATGGCTTCCGATTGGTCATGGGTCACATAAATCGCCGTGATACCAAGCGCCCGCAGCAGCGTATCAATTTCCTGGCGCAATTGCTCCCGTAAACGTGCATCAAGCGCCGACAGGGGTTCATCCAATAGGAGCACCTGCGGCCGAGGCGCTATCGCGCGGGCGAGTGCTACCCTCTGCCGCTGCCCGCCCGAAAGCGCATCAATCGAGCGGTTTCTGAATTCAGTAAGCTGCATCATCTCCAGCATTTCAGCGACGCGGTTTTGAACCTCATTCTTTGCGAAGCCGCGTACACGAAGCCCGTAGCCGATATTGCCAGTCACATCCATGTTGGGGAAAAGAGCATAGGATTGAAACACCATGCCAACATTGCGCCGTTCTATCGGCAGGCGGGTTACATCCTTGCCGTCAAACAGAACCTGCCCACCGGCATCCGGCACCTCAAGGCCTGCAATCAATCGCAATAGCGTTGTCTTGCCGCATCCCGAAGGGCCTAGCAGCACAAGTGTCTCGCCAGCGGTGATGTCCATGTCAATTGGCAGCAATCCGCGGGCACCACCGGCCCAAGTCTTGCCACAGCTACGGAGGCTGATCGCAATACTCATCGGCTGCGCCCTTGCTGATCCATCCGACCAACAACCCATTGCATGGCGCTGAGCAAGGGCACAATCAAGGCGAAGAAGATCAGCGTATATGCAGAAGCCATTTCTGTACGCAATGCGGTGTAAGCATCTGCCAAGCCAACAGGTAGTGTTCGCGTAAAGGGCGTGTGGAGCAAGAGAGTCATATTGAACTCGCCAAGCGAAAGGGTGACGACCATAAGGCTGCCTGCCAGAATGCCCCCACGGATATTGGGCAGCACCACGCCAAAGAAGCGCTGCGCCCATGACGCACCGCAAGCCCGGGCCGCTTCCTCAAGCCGATTGAGGTCAATTGCCAGTAAGACAGCGAGGACCGCACGCATCATGAAAGGAAGGCAGAAAACAACATGGCCAACAAGAATGAAATACCATGAGGAACGCAGCCCACCGACCGCGCCATAGGCCAGGATAAGCCCAAGTGCCGTGGCCAGACCTGGTACCGCAACCGGCATCACGAGAGCTTCTTCAATAAGCCGCGCAGTCACACCAGCATGGCGCGCGAGTACATAGGCCGCAGGAACACCAAGCAGCAGCGTTATCGCCAAGGTCGCAAAGGCAATCTGAAGCGAGAGCAAAACCGTTCCGCCGTAATTCGCCCAAACATCCAGGATCCAGCGCGTTGTCAATCCGCTTGATAATCCCACAAACTGATTGGCCGTGACGCCCGCGATGACGGAGGCAAATATGGGCAAAATCAGAAAGGCCGAAATAAGCAATGTAAAGCTAAGGCCTGTCCAGAAACCGATACCACGCCTCATGCAGCGGCTCCGCCGCTTGCGCCACGGGCAAGGGCCAGCACAGCCCAGGTTGCGATACCCAACAAGAAGGAAAGTGCCGCTGCGACTGCCAAGTTCGCCTGTAGTGTGAATTCCGTATAGATCACCATGGGCAATACATCGATGCGTGATGCAAGTGCAAAGGCGGTTCCAAAAGCGCCGGTCGCGGTGGCAAAGCAGATGGCTCCAGCAGCCGCCATTGCGGGTGCCATTCCTGGCAGCAAGACATCACGCAGAACGCCGAAAGGGGATGCGCCAAGGGAACGCGCTGCTTCTTCAAGACGCGGATCAAGTTTCTCTGCCGCCGCCATCAGGGTCAGCAAGGTGCGTGGGATCGAGAAATAGACATAGCCGAGCAAAAGACCGGCCAGCGAATAGGCAAAAACAATGCGATCGCCGCCGAGTGCCATGGAGACCTCGGCGACCAAACCCTGTCGACCGGCAAGCATGATGACAAGATAGCCCACCACGACGCCGGGAAAAGCCAAAGGCAGGGTCAGCAGCGCCAGAAGCGTTGACCTGCCACGAAATCTCACGCGTGCCAGGAACAGTCCCATGATGGTCGCTATGAAAAGCGTTATGACCGTCGTCGCCGCCGCCACCAAAAGGGTAGAGACAAGGCTGCGCAGGAAGCGCGGTTCGGTGAGGATAGCGCTATAGCCACCCGCACCGCCCGCCACCGCCAAATATCCAAGTGGTATAAGAAAGAAGGCGAGGAAAACCGCCAGTGCGGGCGCAATAAGCAATCCCGCACGCAGGCGGTCATGCATTACCCGATCTCACGCTGATAACGATCAGCAAGGGCACGGACGGCGCCGGCAAGCTTGCGCACATCCAATGGTTGCGCCCGGGCGTAATCCGCGGCTGGCAAAAAGCGCGCTTGTGCGGCTTCCGGCATCAATTCTGGGAAAACCGGACGCAAGAAGGCGCCGGCCCAATGGCGTTGCCCTTCATCCGAAAGCAAAAAGTCTAACATGCGCCGACCATTATCGGGATTCGGCCCATTGGCGACAAGGCCCATGACATAGGGAAGCGTTTGCGTGCCTTCCGCCGGGATGACGAAGCGCGTCGGGGCACCATCGCTATACTGCGCGCGATACGCGTTGAAATCATAGTCGAGCAGGATCGGGATTTCGCCAGAAAGCACGCGGGCATAGGCGGTTTGCTTCGGCACGATCGGCTGATTGGCTTGCAGGCGCTTAAAGAACGCCATCGCCGGATCAAAATTCTCATAGCTGCCACCGAGCGCCAGATTGATGGCCACAACACCAACCTGGCCCACAGCGGCAGAGGTCGGATCAAGATAGCCGACCATGCCGCGATAAGTTGGGTTGAGAAGATCATTCCAGCTTTG
The DNA here is from genome assembly GCA_020249265.1 of Roseomonas sp. Classification (GTDB taxonomy): domain Bacteria; phylum Pseudomonadota; class Alphaproteobacteria; order Acetobacterales; family Acetobacteraceae; genus Neoroseomonas. Next base: position 14,161 of record JADCGA010000036.1, on the reverse strand, counting down.
CGGAATGGGGCGATTGCCCAGCGCCCGCGTATTCACAAAAATGCCCAGCGTTCCCGAATGGATGGTGAACCAATAGCCTTCCTCATCCTTGAGTCCTGCGGGAATACGGTCAAAACGGGCTGGCTTATATGGAGCGAGGACGCCGGCTTCGCGTGCCTGCGGGCCAACCTGGCCACCAAGATAGACAACATCAGCTACGGGGCGCGCGCGTTCAGCGATCAAAGCCGCCAGGGATTGGCCAGAATTCTTATTGTCAGGCGGGACCGTCAGGCTGATCCGGCTCTGCAAAAGCCGCAGCATGCCACCCCAATCAGCCCATTCCGGCGGACAATTATAGCAGACAGCGCGTACCGCCTGAGCGGCCGCAGGGCCGAATGCCATGCCGGTGGCCAAGCCAGATATCAGAAGGTGACGACGTTTCATGAGACAATCTCCAACTTGGCGCACCTCTGAGTGCGACTCTCGAGCCAAATAAAAACTGATCAAGAGGCATCAATTGCTGCAGGTTGATGACACAAAAATGAATATTCCAATTCAGAGTGCTTCCCTATCAGCGCATGATCGCCCGAATGCTTCCGCCGCAGCGCATCCGCATAAAAACACTTAGAAGTGACGGTGACGCATAACGGCGAAGGGCAGGGCATTCGATCATCCTTCACCAAAGCGCCACAGCACTGAAACATAAGGCGGCTAACCCCCGACACCTCGATGGATTGGAGGGCGCCTCATGCCCGGAATAATGCTTCGGCACATTGCGAAGCAATTCGGTACGACGCAGGTTCTGCGTGATGTCTCGATGGAGGTCGGGGATGGCGAATTTCTCGCGATCCTTGGTCCTTCAGGTTGCGGCAAGTCCACCTTGCTGCGGATCATCGCGGGACTTGAAACGGCCGACCAAGGCAGCGTGTTCATTGGTGATCGCCAAGTGGATGCCCTGCCGGCGAAGGCGCGCGATCTGGCGATGGTTTTCCAATCTTACGCGCTTTACCCCTATATGACGGTTGCTGCGAATATCGCCCTTCCTCTGGAAATGCGCCGCTTGTCTGCACTTCAGCGCCTTCCGCTTCTTGGCCGGCTAATGCCTGGTGCGCGTCCCCTGCGGGCTTCGATTTCACGGGATGTAGTGGCCACTGCAGCGCCCTTGGGGCTTGAGGCGCTGCTGCACCGGAAGCCTGCGCAACTTTCAGGAGGCCAGAGACAGCGCGTGGCCTTGGCGCGCGCCATGGTGCGGCACCCGGCCGCCTTTCTGATGGACGAACCCCTGTCCAATCTTGATGCAAGGCTTAGGGCAGATGCGCGTGCTGAAATCGTCTCGCTCACGCGCAGGCTGGGTGTCACGACAATTTATGTGACGCATGACCAATCGGAAGCCATGGCCATGGCTGATCGAATTGCTGTCATGGAAGGGGGAAGCGTGCTGCAATTGGCGGCACCACAGGCGCTTTATGATGACCCGCAAAGTCTTGCCGTGGCGCGCTTTGTCGGCACCCCACCCATCAATATTTGGCCAATTGATATTACCGCGCGAGGCGCTCTGATAATGAGCGGCATTCATCTTCCCTTCCATGCGGGCGGCTTTTCAGGGCCTGCACTGCTCGGGATACGCCCGGAAGCGCTTGAATTGAACCGCCATGGGCTTCAGGCGCGCCTATTACGCATGGAAAAACTTGGCATGGAAACGCTGGTGCATTGCCAGGTTGCAGGCGTACCAGACTTAACAATTCTTCGCCTTCCCCCAGCGACAGCTGAGCGCCTTTCCGGTCAGGACACCATCCATATTCTGCCAAGACGCGCCATTCTTTTCGACGGTGATGGTGTGCGGCGCCCGCTCTATGAAGCGGAGTCTGTTCATGCGTAGCGCGGGTCCTTCAGCGCGGCTGTTACGGGCGGAAGCCTTGACGGCCTATCTGCTAAGCTTGCCCGCCTTTCTGCTGATGTGGGCCATGTTGCTTGGCCCCGCGGTTTCCGTTGTGCTGCTTTCCTTCACGGATTGGAACTTTGGCGAGGCAAGCCTTCGGTGGGCAGGACTCGATAACTACATCGAGCTGTGGGGCGATCGGGTGTTCTGGATCTCGCTCAAGAATACCATCATCTATGTGGGTATTTCCGTTCCTGCCACGGTGCTTCTTGGCCTTCTCGCGGCCCTGCTGATCGAAAGTGTAAGTCACGGCAGGGCCTTTTACCGCGCTGCATTCTTTTTGCCGGTCGCGTCAACGCTGCTCGCCATGGCGCTGGTCTGGGAATTCATGTTCCACCCGACGGTTGGTTTCATCAATCAGCTTTTCCGCGCGCTGGGCCTGCCCACGGCTGATTGGTTGCAAAATCCTGATACGGCGCTTTTCGCCCTGATTGCGATTGGCGTCTGGCAGAATCTTGGCCTTGCGATGATCCTTTTCATGGCAGGGCTGAAGGCAATCCCGAAAGACCTTTATGAGGCGCTTGGCATGGATGGTGCCGATGGCGCCTGGGAACGCTTTCGTCGCGTGACTTGGCCCATGCTTGGTCCCTCCCTTGTCTTTGTCGTGGCCATCACGGCCATCCGCAGCTTTCAGGTCTTTGATACAGTCGCTGTGCTCACTGAAGGCGGGCCGTCCAAGGCAACCGAAGTGCTGCTCTATACCATGGTGCAGCAGGGCTTCACCTTTCTGCGGTCAAGCTACGGGGCCGCGATTACCGTTATCTTCCTGATCCTGACGCTATGCCTCACCATGCTCCAGACCGTCGCTCTCGATCGGCGTGCGCATTATGGCTAAGCGTTTGAGTATGTTCTTGCGTCATGCGCTTCTTATCCTTGGCGCCGGCATCATGCTTGCCCCCTTCGTACTGATGATCTCCATTTCCTTTAAGCCACCAGGGGAGGTCTTCGCGCCTCAATTCACCCTTCTGCCGCAGCAATGGTACGCGGTGGAAAACTATACGGCGGCCTTCACCCGGGTGCCGCTGGCGCGCTTTATTCTGAACGGGTTTCTGGTGACATTTTGCATCTTTGTGATGCAAGCGCTTACCGCGCTTCCCATGGCCTATGCGTTGGCCAAGCTGCGCTTTGCAGGGCGGGAAACCTGTCTCACCTTGGTGGTGCTAGCACTTCTCATCCCGCCCCAAGTGCCGGCGATACCGCTCTACATCGCCATGTGGCAGCTGGACCTTCTGAACACCTATGTCGGCATCATCCTGCCATCCACCATCAGCGTCTTTGGTATTTTCATGATGCGGCAATTCTTCCGCACCGTACCAAATGACCTGATTGCGGCGGCGCGGATGGATGGCCTTGGCGAGTTTGCCATTGTCTGGCGCATCATGCTGCCAACAGCGATGCCGGCTCTGACAGCTTTTGCCTGTCTTTCTTTCATCTGGAATTGGAATGAATTCTTCTGGCCATTCCTGGTGGTCCAGGATGAGGCCTTGATGACACCGCCGCTCGGCATCGCCTTCTTCTCGAACGCTGAAGCCGGCACTTCCTTCGGCCCCCTTATGGCGGCGGCAACTGCTGTCACCGCCCCCTTGGTGCTGGCCTTTCTTCTTGCCCAACGCGCCTTTGTCGAAGGCGTGACAATGACTGGCATCAAATGACCCCCCAACCCCTCAGGAGAAATATCATGATCAATCGTAGGCAGATGCTTCTTGGCACCGCTGCAGGGCTTGCGGCCCCGCTTTACGCGCGCGCCCAATCCAATATCGTGGAGCTCACGGCACAATATTCCATTCCGGAACTTTTCCGCGGCCTCATGGAAGATGTGTCCACGGAGTTTTCCAAGCAAAATCCGAATATTCGCGTTAATTGGCGCGCGCCCGAACAGGGCTATGAGGAAATCATGCAGCGGAACCTGCGTGATTCCATTACGCGTTCGCTGCCTGATGTTGCCTTTCACGGTCTCAATCGGCAGCGCACGCTGCTGGAGCGCGACATTCCGGTTGATTTGCGCCCCTTCATGACGGCCGATCCAAAGATTGCGGAGCAGGGCTATTCGGAGACGCTGCTCTCTCTCGGCCAGGTTGGCGGCAAGCAAACCGGGATCGGCTTCGCGCTTTCTACCCCAATCCTTTACTACAATGTTGATCTGATGCGCCGCGCGGGTGGTGATCCTGCGCGTCCGCCTTCAAGCTGGGACGAGGTAATCAATCTTTCGCGCGCGATCTCGGGCCTCAGTGACAATACCGCCGGCATGTTCTTCGATTGGACAATCACCGGCAACTGGTCCTGGCAAGGTCTGGTCTTCAGCCATGGTGGCACCATGCTGAATGCTGAGGAAACCCAGGTAGCCTTCAATCAAGAACCGGGGCTTCGCGCCATCCGCACGTTGCGTCGGTTTGTTGATGAAGGGCGGATGCCGGATATTCGTCCGGCAACGATGTTTACTGATTTCTTTTCCGGACGCCTGGGCATTTCCATGCAGTCAACGGCACAGCTTGGCCGATATAATCGCGAAATTGGCGGACGCTTCCCATTGCTGACTGGGCGCTATCCGCTTTCCGCACCGAATGGGCGAGTTCCAGCAGGCGGGAACGTGGCCATGATGTTCACGCGTGATGCGCAAAAGCAGCGCGCGGCATGGGAATTCATCAAATTCGCAACTGGGCCGATTGGCGGCACCATGATGGTGAACCACACCGGCTATATGCCCGCCACCACCATCCCGGCCGAACGCGAGGATATGCTGGGACGCTTCTATCGCGAGAACCCCAACCACCTCACCACCTTCCGGCAGGCTGATTCCATCACTGGCTGGTATGCCTTCCCCGGCCAGAATGCTTTGCGGATCACCGATGTCATCAATGACCACCTTCAGAATGTCGTTGGCAAGCGGGCGGAAGCAGATGCAACGCTTCAGCGCATGGCCGCTGATGTGCAGGCCCTTCTGCCGCGCCGTAGCTGAATTGATGCGACGGCGCCTTGTTACCGAGGCGCCGTCCCCATCACCTTGAAGGAATATGCGACATGACCTCTCTCTCATTCATTCATTTGACCGATCTTCATCTCGTTGCGCCCGGCGAAGAACTGTATGGTCTTGATCCGGCGGAGCGGCTGCAGGCTGCGGTTGAAAGCATCATCAGCCGCCATGGGCCTGGTTGCGCCGCGCCTGCCGAGTTTGCCGTGATCACCGGAGATCTCGCTCATTGGGGTGAGGTCGCGGCTTATGATGCGCTCAAAGATATCCTGCGTCCGCTACCCTTCCCCTGCCATCTTCTGCTCGGCAACCATGATGACAGGGGCGCGTTTCTCTCCGTCTTCAATGAATGCCCCACAACGCAGGATGGGCATGTGCAACAGGTGTTGCAGACGCCGATCGGACTTTTTGTAATGCTGGACACCAATGAGGCCGGCACGCATGCAGGAAAGCTTGGCCCCGAACGTCTTGCCTGGCTTGCCAGGGTACTCGGTGGCAGCGACGCTCCGCTATTCTTGTTCCTGCACCATCCGCCGGCATCAAGTGGCATTGTTGGCATGGATCAAATCCCGCTCATGGATGCCGACGCGCTCTGGAATATTCTGGAGCCGCATCGGGCCCGTGTGCGTCATATCTTCCATGGCCATCTGCATCGCCCCTTCGCAGGGTCGTGGCATGGCATTCCGTTCACGTCCTTGCGCGGGACGAATCACCAGGTGGTTCTGGATTTTGCGGAGCAGACAAAGGTGTTTGGGAGCCACGAGCCGGCTGCCTATGCGCTTGTGCGGATCACAGAAACTGAGGTTGTTGTTCATACACATGATTATGTGGACGCTTCGGAAGTTTTCGACATGTAGGCTGTTTTTGACGGTTCTCATGGCGCATCAATAGTGCGCTTCGGCATTGATCTGGGATTACACGCGCTGCCATCGCAGCAGCGAATACAACCAAGGATTTTGGTGAAAGTAGCATGGACATGAAAAAGCGCGTTGTTGTTGTGGTATTGGATGGCCTGCGGCGGGATATGATTTCGCCAGCGACGACGCCAGCGCTGGCGAGCTTCGCGGGGATGGCGACCGTATTTTCCGCTCACCGATCCGTTTTCCCGTCGGCGACCCGCGTTGTCTCTGCCTGCTTTGCCACTGGCTGCTGGCCGGCTCGGCACCGGCTTGCGGGAAATAGCGTCGCGCTCATGGAAGATGGCAGGCTCATCCCCCATGATGTCGGGCGTCCCGATTTCATGGATGATTTGCGCCGCATTCGTGGCTATTGCCTTGCGGTGCCCACATTGTCGGAAAGGCTCGCGCAGAACGGGCAAGAAGCGATGCTGTTTTCCAACGTCTCCCCCGGTGCGGCACGCGCTCATGATCCTGATGGCCATGGCTGGGTGCTGCATCGGGCCTGGTCGCATGGCCCAGGCTTGCGAAAATTGACGGGTGCCGAGGCTGTCGAATCTGTCACGCATGATGCCGCCGGTGATGCAGTATTGACCCGGGCCTTTCTCGAACGCGCCCTTGCGGGGCGTGAATCCGCGCTCGCGGTGTTATGGCTGGGAGAACCCGATGCAAGCCAGCATGCTGCGCCACTTGGTTCGCCTGCGGGAATGGCGGCACTAGCCGTCGCTGATGCGCGTTTTGCCGAGGTTCTGGCAGCTGTGGAGGCGCGCCGCGACGCAGGTGAAGACATTCTGTTGATTGCTTGTTCCGATCACGGGCACCAAACCGTCAAGGCTGTTGTGGATATAGAAGCCGAATTGGCGGCAGCTGGCTTGAAGTATGGCATTGATGACGCAGGCCTTGTTTCGGTTTCCAACGGCACATCGGCGTTGGTCTATCTGCACCCGGATCGCGCATCGCTTGCCGATGCCGTGCTTGCCTTTTTGGCGAAGCAGCCCTGGGTCGGTTCGGTGCATGCTGGTGACGCACTCGCCGAGATTGGGCATGCAGCGCAGGATCATCTTCTCTGCGCTATTTCAATGGCGTCAGACACAGCGCCCAATGAATTCGGGGTCGCTGGACTTGCCTTTGCCGCCAAGCCCGCAGCGGGCAAGCCGGATCGTCTGGGCTGCGGGCAGCATGGCGGGCTGGGCATGGCTGAACAAAGCCCCTTCCTGATGATCAATGGGGCAGGCTTTGAATCCGCTGTGGAAAGCGCCGCGCCGACAAGCCCGATAGACCTTGCCCCAACCATCCTGCGGCATCTTCAACTCGCGGCGGATGGGTGTGACGGGCGCGCCTTGCAACAAGGCGCTTAGGAAGGCCGCGTCAGGCAATCGGCAAGCCCCGCAGGGTGACTTAGTTGCTTGCTTTCAGCCTGACAGACTCATTCCCTGCCATCGCCCATGTCTTAGCTTTTTGGAGTAGTTCAGCCAGACCATTGGGTTGGTCGGTGATAAGGGTTTGCGGAGAAACAGAAGAACCGGGCGCTGGATGGAGAATAATCTTCCAGCCCCCTGCCGCTTGATCAAAAACCTCGAACCGCCAGGCCCCAAAACTCAAAAGCCCGACGCGAAGCTGACGCGAAGACATGTAAGTCCCTCTTGATCTGTGCTGACCCCCTCTAGTATGGCTAGACAACTGAGGCAAGTGTCTACAACGTAAAGGGAATTGTCTGGCTTTGAAGCACCGCGTCACTTGGTTGGTGCGACAAGCCCCGGAACCAGTTTTCCAGAAAAGAAGGCAGCGAGAGACTCTGCCGCTGACATCTCAATCGCTTCGCGCACTTCCGCCACGGCCGATCCCAGATGGGGCGTGAATAGGGTGCGCGGATGGGCCAAAAGCGCCGGCGGGATTGCGGGTGGGCGATGCGGCAAGGCCCAATCCTCCATGGCGAAGACATCAGCTGCAAAGCCCCCTAGCCGCCCAGCGTTCAGGGCGTCGGCTACCGCTGCTTCATCCACCAAGGAACCGCGCGCCACATTCACCACCAGCGCATGAGGCGGCAGCGTAGCCAGCCGCGCGGCATCCAGTATGTGCTTGGTGCTTGGCGTCAGCGGCAGCGCAAGCACCAGCGCGTCAGCCAAGGGAAGTATCGCTTCAAGCGGCATCGGCATCACACCATCCGGCGCTGGGGCAGCTTGATCATGACCAATCAAGCGGCAGCCAAAGCCCTGCAACCGTGTCGCAATCGCCCGCCCTACTCGGCCAAAACCAAGCAACCCAATAGTCGCACCTTCCAGACCTGCACCGTAAAGAATCGGGCGCCAACCGCCGAACCTACCGTTGCGCACCAGCGCATCGCCCGCGCGAAGATGGCGCCCAAGGCCGATCAGCAAGCCAATCGCAAGCTCGGCCGTTGGCACGGTGAGAAGGTCAGGCACCACCGAGACAGTAACGCCGCGCCGCTGACAGGCCGCGAGGTCAAAATTATCCGCACCTTTCAGTGCACAGCCAATCATGCGCAGCCGCGGGCAGGCAGCCAGGAAATCATCATCCACATGATCTGTCATAAAGGCGAGCAAGCCATCCGCCCCTGCAGCGCGGTCCCGCAACGCCTGTGCTGACCAAGGTTCTGGACCCTCATTCATTTCAATATCAGCAAATTCTTTGAGGCGCGCAAGAACCGTTGCATGAAGCGGCTGTGTCACAAGGATACGCGGCTGAACGGCGGGTTTCATCAAAATGTAACTCCAGCATCGGTGAGAAGGCAGTATAGCGCCAAAAAAAGCGATCCAGAAGGTTGGAACTTTGCACCCTAGAACTCAAAAGTCAGGAATGGCTGTTTTGCGTCTTTTTGATGCCGGCGTGACCTATCCGAATGGGACCGTTGCGTTGCAGCCAACCAGTTTGGAGTTTGCCGAAGGCGTCTTTACGATTTTGCTTGGACCTTCAGGCGCGGGTAAATCTACGCTGCTGCGCAGTTTGAATGGTATTGTCCCACTCAGCCAGGGGCAGGTGGCATCCGCGCATTTAGGCGTGTTGCGAAATGCGCGCCAATGGCGGGAACACCGGCGCAAAACTGGTATGATTTTCCAGCAACATCAGTTGATCGGGCGCCTGACCGCACTCGCGAATGTTCTCATGGGCCGGCTAGGTCACCATTCAACATTGCGTAGCCTGTTACCATTATCGGTAGATGAGAAGCGCATGGCCTTGGAAGCCTTGGATCGCGTTGGCTTGCTTGACTATGCTTTGCGGCGGGCCGATCAACTCTCCGGCGGGCAGCAGCAGCGTGTTGGCATTGCGCGCGCCCTAGCCCAAGCGCCCAACCTGATCCTTGCGGATGAACCTGTTGCCTCTCTTGATCCTGCCACCGCAGAACGTGTGTTGGCATTGTTGCATGGGATTTGTCGGCAGGATGGGTTGAGCGCGATTATTTCTCTGCACCAAGTGGAACTTGCCCGCCAATTCGCTGATCGCATCATCGGCATCAATGGCGGTCATGTCGTTTTTGACGGACCACCCGACAGGCTTGGTGAGGACGCCATTCGCCGTATTTATGACGGCACCTCCATCCCACAAAAAAACCCTTCTGCTGCATACGAACTGGAGATGACCCCATGAAGCGCCGCGCATTCCTTGCAACACCGCTGTTATTGCCTGCCCTGGCGCAGGCCCAAACCCGCGATCCTGCCCGCTTGCGCCTGGCATTGTTGCCAGATGAGAATGCGTCGACCATCGTCCAGAACGCCCAGCCTTTGCGCGCACATTTGTCCCAGAGTCTTGGCCGCGATGTGCAGGTTCTCGTCACCACCGATTATTCTTCAATGATCGAGGCGATGCGCTTTGGCCGTATCGAAATCGCTTACTTCGGGCCGTTTTCCTATGTGCTGGCCAAATCACGGGCCGAGGGTATAGAGCCCTTCGCCGTTGGCGTGGAACGCGGTTCCCCCACCTATCGTTCCATCATCATCGCGACAGCCGGCGGGCCCGTGCAGAAGCTTGAAGACGTGCGCGGCCATCCGGTTGCATTCGGTGATCAGGCATCAACATCCTCACACCTTGTGCCACGCGCGACCATCCTGCGACGCACCGGGCTTGCTGGAGAGCGGGATTTCCGTGTGGTGCATGTCGGTACGCATGACGCCGTTGCGCGTACGGTCGAAGCAGGGCGCGCGCCGGCCGGCGCCCTTTCCGAGCCGATCTTCCATTCTCTCCTTGCGCGCAACATCATCCGCCGTGATCGTTTGGTGGATGTTGCCTTTTCTGATCCTATTCCGAATTATCCCATGGTGATGCAGGGCGATCTGGCGCCCACGCTAAAGCAAGCCATTCGCGATGCCTTTCTCAACCTGAATAATCCCGAGTTGCTCCGCAATTTCCGCGTGGAAGGCTTTGCGCCAACCACTGACGCCGCCTATGACGTACTGCGCGAGACGGCACGCATCCTCAATCTTGATCTGAGCCGCATGAGCTGATGTCGACTACGACGCAGGATCATATCCTCGCGGCTGACCGAAAGGCAGGCATGCGCCAGGCATTGCTGGTGGCGTGCCTGTTGGTAGTTTGCGCGGCAGCCCTGACCATTACGGGCTTCTTCGATGCGGCACGCTTTGCTGAAGGTATCCCGGCACTGGCGCAGCTATTTTCGGAAATGATCCCGCCTGATTTTTCGCGCTGGCAGCATTGGCTGCGCCCCTTATTGGATACACTTGCGATGTCCATCGCGGGCACAATCCTGGCCGTGATTCTATCCTTGCCACTGGCCTTGCTTGCCGCACCGAATACCACGCCTTTTCCAGCCTTGGGCTATGTCGCGCGGCTTCTGCTTTCCTTCTTGCGTTCCGTGCCTGAACTGATCCTGGGTATCATCTTTGTCGCGGCCGTTGGCTTTGGCGCCTTGCCTGGTGTGCTTGCGCTGGCCTTGCATTCTGTCGGCATGGTGGGAAAATTCTATGCCGAGGCGATTGAACATGTGGACCCCCGCCCCTTGGAAGCCGCGCGGGCTGCTGGGGCGACCCGCATTCAGGTGATCACCCATGCTGTTTTGCCGCAGGTTCTGCCGCAAATGGCGGATATCACGATTTACCGCTGGGAATATCATTTCCGTGCATCAACTGTCCTTGGCATTGTTGGCGCTGGCGGCATTGGCTTTGAATTGATCGCTGCCCTGCGCCTGATCTCCTACGATCAAGTGGCTGCGATTCTTATCACGATCCTCGCCTGTGTCGTGGTGGTGGATAGCTTGGGTGCAGCACTGAGGAAGCGGTTGAAGTAAGACCGTGTCCGCCGTCGGCGCCTATGGGACCAAACTGATGGTTTGAGGTACGGAGGATTTCTGGCTCATTGTAACCCCAAGCAGAGTGAGGATGAGCCAGAATTCCTCGAACCTCACGGCCCGGATACCAGCCGAAAAGCTGATCGCGATTCTCACCGTGTCGTGCGCAAGCATCATTCCGCCGAGGACAATACCTATCTGCGCCTCGCGGAGGCAACGCACCATCTGGGCCTTTCGGGGGAAGCCTTGGCGGCGGGGCGCGTTTTGGGCGACGTACTTTTGGCGGAAGCACCGCGCGAGGCAGGATCACATTACCGGCAGGCGGCTGACATCGCCGAAGAGCTTGGCATGCGGCCGGAGGTAGAACTGATGGCCGCAGGGCTTGCGAAGATAAAAGGGCGCGCGCGGCGCATGGGATGATTTTCTCTGGGTTTGTAGGCGGCTGCTGCATTTGAGTTATGCTGCCATCCCACCGATTGACCCAATGACGCATAGTGGCGCGCGCCCAATTCAGCGCATGAGACCTACCCAATCGCTGCGCCGAGCGCCGGCTACTGAGCTAGTTCATCAATTCCAGAGTTGCGCATTCCATTGTCTCGGAGAACCATCTAGGGGCGTCTCAATGAAAAGGGCCCTACTCACTACGCCGGATTGCGCGAACACGCCCACGCGCGCGCCACGCGGCGAAGCATTGCTTGATTCTCAGCATCAGCGCATGCGGCAGACTACCGTAAACGAAGCCATCATTCGCGTTCTTGGGACGGCGCAGATCCGGGCCAGGCCAGACAAAGATGTTCACCTCAGTCACGATCACCCAACAGGGTCCATCCTGTAGTCAAAGCCTATTGCGTGTCGCCGCCGGTATCTCGACACCGGCAGCAGCGTCAGTCGCGGGCGAGGAGGTGATCGGGAAAACCACAACTTCGTCACGACCATCATCCCCGCGCAGCAGCGCAACAATAGCGGCAGGACGATCCTTGGTACCTTCCTCGCGCCCGGCCCCACTCTCATGACTCCAAAGATAGGCGTAGCGGATGACATCGCCGACAGCCGGAAGCACCGGCCTAGCGGACTTCATGATCGTAGCGCTTGCTTTCCTCTGATGGTTCAGCGTGAAGGATAGCGTCGGCGAGGTCCTGCGGCATGTCTTCACTCCGCATTACCTGGCGGTCCCGGCGCTTTAGGCGCTCATATTCCTCGATGGAGATCATGACCGTCCGTGGCCGGCCATTGCGAGTGATAGCAACAGGTTGGACCAAGGCCTTGTCCTGGTAGAGGCCGAAATTTCGCTGGGCTTCTGCAGCGCCGACTTTGAGCATGGGCTCGGACATGGGAAGACCTCCGCAAATTACGTAATATACATAACCCATGCTGCGCCAGATTTCCATGGCTGTTTGCGGTCAACTGAGGTTGCCTCGGTATGACGGTTAAAGCCAAACTGGCGTCCGAGGGCCCCTCCCCCCAGAGAGTTTCGCCTTTTTGGTCGCCACTGCTGCTCCAGTCGCCACCTAGCCGAACAGGGTTAGCGCCCCTGGCGACCACCTGAACCTCCTTGAAAACAAAGCTTTTTCTGGCGACCTTTATGGTGCGCAAACGGAATGTTTCGGCCGTTTTTTATCCGGCTCGGCGAATTCTCTCCAAAGCTTGAGGGTAGGCCGATTTTTTCAACAAGGTTTAACGCTTTGGTCTGAAATAGTTTTAGCTATGCTGCGGTGCGGCTTGGTTGGGAAATGGACTGGAGGGGCAAGCGGCAATGAGGCGGGAAAATGGATGAAGGATCATGAGGGTGCCCGCCCCGGTCATTGGTCAAGATATTGATTCATAGAACTTTATCCGCCTCACCCCCCTCAATCCGGCACAAGCCCGCTCGCCTGCCCCAATTCGCGCCATTGCGGCACTTCCTGGCGCAGCCGTTCAGCGAGCGGCCCTGGGCCATCGAGCCTGAGCGTCGCACCTATTGCCGCCAGCCTTTCCTGCAATTGCGAACCCTGACGTAGCGGCGCCATGCCAGTGACCAAGCGTTCCACTACGGCATCTGACATCGCCCGTGGGCCGAGCATTGCGTACCAGATGGAGGCCTCATAGCCCGGCACCAGGCCCGCAATCGGCGGCACACCTGGCAGCATGGGCAGCGGCCCGGCAGAGGTCACGCCAAGGGCGCGCACGCGACCGCCGCTGATATGCTGCATCCCCTCATTCGTGCTGGTGATCATCATATCAATATCGCCCGCCAAAAGCGCCGCGGTGGCCGGGCTGCTGCCGCGAAACGGCACATGCAGCAATTCAATACCGGCACGATGCGCGAAAAGCGCGCTCGCCAAATGCGTCGTCGCGCCCACTCCGGATGTGCCGTAGCTGACGCGCCCGGGATTGGTCTTGGCGAAGCTCAGCAGCGCCGAAAGGTCCTTGAATGGGCTTTCCTGCCGCACCACCAGCACAAGTGAAGAATCGAGCACCAGCGTAATCGGCTTCAAATCCTGAAAGGGATCGAAAACTGGGTTGCGCACCAGTGCCGGATGGATAGCCACCGCGCCAGTCGTCAGCATCATGAAATGTGGATCATTGGCCGCGACCACGGCCTGCGTGCCCACGGCGCCGCCAGCGCCGCCTCGATTTTCGACGATTACAGGCCGGCCAAGCGCTTCCGTAAGCTGATCGGCGATGGCGCGGGCGGGTAGGTCCAGCGGGCTGCCGGCGGCAAAGGGCACCATGATGCGTACCGGCCGGCTCGGCCAGGTTTCCGCGCGCGCAACGCGCACGGCGAAGGCCGAGGCAATAATGCCTGCCACTACTGCACGCCGGGTGACCGCTGCGCCATTGATTGCTTCAGAAAGTGCCATGCCCATTTCCCCCAACCTTCATGGTTTTAAGGAAAGGCTATCGGCGCCGGCTTATCCGATCAAGCGATGCCCAGCGCTTCAGGCATGGCCCTTAACCTCCGCAGTGGCCAAGTTGCTCCACTCAGCGGAAGAGCTACCAACACCTAAAATCCATCCCTCCACCTGCGCAATGACCTTTTCCTGCGGTGCCAGGTCTGGTTGCAGAAAGCCTGCAAGGCTGCCGTCCCGGTTTGCTTGGGAAAGCCAGGCGGCGATAGAGAAGGCATCATGCTGATCGCC
>JADCGA010000035.1 GCA_020249265.1 Roseomonas sp. | reverse complement strand
GCGCCACCTTTGCCTTGAAGGCTGGGCTGTGGTTCCGGCGTGGTCGTCTCGTCATGGTATCTCCTGTTCACGGCATCATGCCGCGGTCAGGCAGAAAATCCACTTATCCCAGCTGTTCAGAATCCCCGAGCCACCTCTGAAAACACGCACTGCTACCTCCTTTCGTAGGGCGATGGTGGAGAATACACCCTCTTACCCAAGGCACTTCTTATTTCAAAACAAAATCCTTCAGCACCTCCGGCTTGAATTCCAGGCCATGGCCCGGTATTTCCGGCGCCGTGATCATGCCATTGGCGATTTTCGGCAGGCTGATAAAGACATCATCCAAAAGCCCCATCTGCTCCGCCCAAATGCCATTGGGGATGCTCGCCAGCAGATGCACGTTCGATTCCGGGAAAAGATGCGGCGCGATGGTGATGCCCCAGGTATCAGCAACCGTCGCAATCTTGCGCAACTCCGTCAGGCCGCCACGCATTGGATCAGGCTGCAAAATGGGCAGGCGCGGATTTTCCAGGAAAGGTTTCAAATCCGCGCGACCAAAATGCGTCTCCCCGCCCACCACGCGCATATCGAGCGCGTCAGCGCAGCGGAGATAGCCTGCGTAATCATCGGCCAGCACGGGTTCTTCCAGCCAGTAGATGTCACATTCCTCAAACTTGCGGCCCATGGTGATGGCGATATCGGCACTCCAGCCCATATTCACATCAATCATGATATCAATATCAGGGCCGACGGCTTCGCGCATGCGCCGCACATTGTCCAAATCCGTGTTGAGATCACCAATATGCGCAACCTGCATCTTGATGGCGCGATAGCCTTGTTCGATGTAGTGCTTCGCTTTCGCGATCATGCCATCGCCGCGCGCGCCCCGGAAACAGCCGCTGCCATAGATGGGAATTTCCGACCTGTAATGCCCCCAAAGCCGATGCAAGGGCATCCCCGCTGCCTTGCCGAGGATATCCCAAAGCGCAATGTCAATCGCCGATTGCGCCATCATCGCAACCCCGCCGCGCCCGCCCGTCAGTGCCGCGCGCCATAGGTCGCGCCATATGGCTTCAACAGCAGTGGCATCACGCCCGATGATACGCGGCGCCATGGCTTCCGCGATGCAGGCGCCGATGGTGCGTTGCAAGGGCAGGTTCAGCAGATGCAGATAGCCCATGCCCGTGATGCCCGATTGTGTGGTGATTTCCACCACCACCAGATCACGCATGGACCCCAGCGCATGGCCGGCGAGCCATGGGTCATCTGCCCAGGGCATTCGCAGTAAAGTGGTTTTGGCTTCGCGAATGGTCAGGTCGGTCATGGCGTTTCCTTCCCTTGCCGGCCCAGCATCAGGCTGTCCTTGCCTTGCGGTCAATCGCCTGATCCGCCGAAGCTGGGGTAGAATGACTGCCCATGGCACTTCGATTCTCACTGACCCATCGCAGCACCTACCGCTATGCGCGCGCGGTGGCGCTTGGCCCGCAACTGATCCGCCTGCGCCCGGCGCCGCAATGCCGCACGCCCATTCTATCCTATGCGCTCAATATCGAACCCGCGGCGCATTGGCTGCATTGGCAGCAGGACCCGCTGGGCAATTTCATGGCGCGCGTGTTGATGACCGAACCGGTCGCACGCTTCAGCGTTACGGTGGACCTCACGGCCGAAATCGCGATCATCAATCCCTTTGATTTTTTCGTGGAACCGGAAGCCGCAAGCTGGCCCTTCACGCCCGCGCCATGGCTTGTCGACATGCTTTTGCCCTATCAGCGGCTGGATCATTTGGGGCCGCGCTTTGCCGCGCTTTTGGCGGAAATTCCGCGTGACCCGCGTGGCACGGTGGAGCTTCTGACTGAAATCACCGCCCTGGTGCATCAGCGTATCGCCTATGTGCAACGCCCTGAACCCGGCGTTTGGGATTCCGAACAAGTATTGGCGGAAGGACGAGGTTCCTGTCGTGATTCAAGCTGGTTGCTGGTGCAAGTGCTGCGCCGGCTTGGCTTTGGCGCCAGGTTTGTTTCTGGCTATTTGATCGAACCGGATATGCTCGGGCGCGATGATGCGGAATTGCATGCCTGGGCGGAAGCCTATTTGCCAGGCGCCGGCTGGGTTGGGCTTGATCCGACCTCTGGCCTATTGGCGGGGGCCGGGCATATCCCGCTGGCCGCCGCGCCCGATCCTGCCAGCGCCGCGCCCATTTCCGGCATGGTGGAAGCGGCAGAAACCGAAACCCTATTTGAAATGAAACTGCGGCGCCTGCCGGAAGACCCGGAATTGCCCGCGCCCCCCGCGCATGGGTAATACCCCCATCATGCCCGCCCCCGAAATCCTGCCTTTTTTCGGCCAATGGGAAACGCCGGACCTGATCGGCGCCATCATCACCGGCGCCTGCCGGGCCGAGGATGATCCCGCCTGGGCGCAATCCGGTGCGGAAAGCAAAGCCGATTACGCGCGCTGGGCGGACCATCTTTGCGGCGTGGCGTGTTTGCGCATGGCGCTGGCCGCGCGCTGTATCACGCCACCCCGCGCGCGCGATCTGGCGCAGGTGCTGACTGGCTATGGCGCCTATGTGGAGCAGCCCGATGGCCATATCCGCGGCCTGATCTATGCGCCGGCCATTACCTGGCTGGCTGAAGCGCATGGCGTGCGCGCGGAGATCATTCTTGACCGCATGGCCGAGGATATCCCGCCCTTGCTGGCCGATGGCGGGTTATTCATCGCTTCCGTCCACCCCGCCATTCGCCGCCCGGCAGAGCCCGCGCCGGGGAAGGGGGGGCATCTGGTGCTGGTCTTTGGTGCGGAAGGCGGTGTGCTGCGGCTGCATAACCCATCCGGCCATGATGCGGCGTCCCAGGCTGATGCGCGCGTGCCGATTGCGGATTTCACGCGGTTTTTCGCCGGGCGCGGCATTTGGCTGCCCGGCGCATGAATGCCTAACATGTGCTCCATGGGTTTTATCGCGCGCCTTTTGCTGTTCCTGTTCTGCCTGCTGGCATCCTTGCCCGCAGGCGCGCAGGGCAATGGCCGCGTGATTACCGGCATTCCGGGCTATAGCCTGCAACAAACCGCCAATGGGGTGCTTGGTTTGCTTGGCTATAATGTGGTGCCGGATACCACCGCATCCTCGCTCAGCATCAGCCGCGGTTCGCAGGATGATACCGGGCTGCAAACCACGCAATTCGGCCTGGGCTTTACGGTGGATCCGGATTTCCCGCTCTATCTTGAAGGCTTCTTGGGCTATTCGCGCTACGATCCGCGCTTTGTGTTCTCCGAAGGCGCATCAAAATATCCCTTGCCGACCCGCTGGAATAATTTCTCCGGCACGGTGGGGGTCGGCTGGGATTTTCCCATCATTGAAGGGCTGGTTTTCCGCCCCATCCTGAATGGCGCGCTTGGGCATGTGGAAACCGATGCGTCCCTTTTGGGGCGCCTGCTGGAATTGAAATATGATCGCGACTTGGCCTTTCTTGATCGCGGGCGGATGAATGCCTATGGGCTCGGCGGGTCACTGATGCTGGATTTGAACATTCCGCGCCCCGGCTACGAAATTGACCTTGAATTGCGCTATACGGATATCCGGCTTTCGACCTTTGGCGATACCTCCCGCGCCGTGCGTGGAGAGGCTGAGGCAAAAACCTTCAATATCTGGGGCCGCCTGCGTTGGCCGATGGATCGGGAAATGTTTGGCCGCCCGCTGCGCTGGGTCGTGGATTTGTCTCATTCGCGCTATTTCGGCGATCAGGTGGCGCTTGGCTTTGATCACCTTAGCAAGGTGGGCGGCGGGATTGAGATGAATGTCGGGCGCTATGAATTGGGTGTGTGGGATTTCAACATGCAAAGCATAAGGATCGTGGGCCGCTACCTGTTCGGCCAGAATGTCTCGGGCGGTTCCATTGGGCTCGCGGTTTCTTTTTGAACCTTGCGCCAAACCGGCCCCTCGCCCATCTGCTCGCCATGCCCGATCAACTGATCATCCGCCCCGACCCCGCCGATCCGCGCCTCACGCGCCGTGTCACCGGGCGTGACCATACGGGGGCCGTGATTGAAGCGAGCGTCACAGTCGAACGCCCGCTCACGCTTTTCCTGAATGGTCAGGAAATCGTGACCATGATGACGATTGGCGACCGGCCAGAGGATTTGGCGCTGGGCTATCTGCTCAATCAGGGCATGCTGCTTGCCGATGATGAAGTCATTGGCGTTGATTATGATGATGATCTTGGCGTGGTGATTGTGCGCACCGCGCGGCGGACGGATTATGAGGAAAAGCTGCGGAAGAAGACACTCACCTCAGGCTGCGCCCAGGGCACGGCCTTTGGTGATTTGATGGAAGGTTTTGCGGAAGCGAAACTGCCGCGCGCGGAACTCCGCACGTCTTGGCTGTATCGACTGCTGCATCGGATCAATTCCTTGCCGACACTGTATTTGGAAGCCGGCGCCATTCATGGCTGCGCGCTGTGCCAGCAGGATGAACCGCTGGTCTATATGGAAGATGTCGGGCGGCATAATGCGGTGGACAAAATCGCGGGCTGGATGTTCCGCAACAAGGAAGCGCCGGGCGATAAGATCTTCTACACTACCGGGCGGCTCACGTCTGAGATGGTGATCAAGACCGTGCGCATGGGCATTCCCATTCTGGTGTCTCGGTCCGGCTTTACCGCCTGGGGTGTGGAATTGGCACGCGAAGCCG
This sequence comes from Roseomonas sp., assembly GCA_020249265.1. GTDB lineage: Bacteria > Pseudomonadota > Alphaproteobacteria > Acetobacterales > Acetobacteraceae > Neoroseomonas. Next base: position 40,584 of record JADCGA010000035.1, on the reverse strand, counting down.
GCGTGATGCTGATCGGGCGCTGCAAGGGCAAGCGCTTTGTGGCGCTGGCGGGTGAGGATCGCATCATTTTCGATGCTGATCTGCGTTACGTTGAAGAAGAAAGTGCGAAGCATTGGCGGAAGAATAGCGCCGAAGCGGAAGCGAGCGATGGTGGCTGAAACGCTGGGGCTTGTGCTGGCGGGTGGCCTCGCGCGGCGCATGGGGGGTGGGGATAAGCCGCTCAAGCTTTTGGGCGGGCGAGCCCTGCTGGATCATGTGCTGGCGCGGCTGGCGCCCCAGGTTGCGGCGGTGGCGCTAAATGCGAATGGCGACCCCGTGCGTTTCGCGGGTTATGGCCTGCCCGTGGTGGCGGACCCGCTGCCGGATCACCCCGGGCCGCTCGCGGGTATTCTGGCCGGGCTTGAATGGGCGGCAGAGCACCGGCCTGATCTGGCCTGGGTGGCCTCGGTCCCCGGGGATTGCCCCTTCATCCCGGCTGATTTTGTGGCGCGTCTCCATGCAGCGCGGCGGGCAGGGGGCGTGCCCATGGCGGCGGCATTCTCCGGTGGCCAATCCCACCCGCCGGCGGCGCTTTGGCCCGTGGCTTTGCGCGGCGAATTGCGCGCCGCCCTGCTGGCCGGGGAACGCAAGATTGATCGCTGGACCGCGCGCTTTGGCTGTGCGGATGCCGCCTGGCCTGCCAGCCCTTATGACCCCTTCTTCAATGCCAATGCGCCCGCGGATTTGGCCGAGGCCGAGAAAATCTTGCAAAGCATCAGCCCTGAAGCCATAAGCTAGGTTCAGGCTAAGTTTCCGGGAGAAAACCATGAACGGCATCATCAGCGGCGTGTGCATTGCCATCGTAATTGCCATTGGCGCGGCGATTTATCTGGACCGCAATATTCAGCAGACCGCTGACGTCGCTTTCGCGACCACCGGCGTGCGTCTGTAATGTTCCGGCGCGGGGTTTTCTTCGCCGTTTTGGCAATTGCCGCCTGCGCTGAATCCCCTGCGCCCGCACCGAGCACATCGGCGCCGCGCGCTGCCGCAAGCCCGGCGCCAACGCCTTCAAACCTGCCCGTTACCGGCCAGGCGGGCACAGAACGCGCCATGTCCACGCTACAGCAGGAATTGGACCGCGACCGGGCCAATGACCGGTTGCAATCCTACGACCCCGAAGCCCCGCGCGGAGACATGTCGCCACTGCGCACCCCTTATGAGATCGGTGGCAATACGCGCCTGCCGACCAGACGCTGAGCATTTTCCAGCGCAGTGGAATAACTTGAACGAATGTGAACCGGACGCGGCGCTAGGTTTCACTCTCCCCGCGCTTCGCCCGCTCCGCTTCGCGCAAATAATCCTCAGTCGTTTTCGTCACCGGCCGCGGTGCGCCGGCGTAGGGATCAATCCCGCCATTGGTTGCTTCCAAAACGCGGCAATCTTCACATAAATCCAGCAACGCCTGACGCGCCGGGTCAGCAAACATCCAATGCGCGGAAAGCTTCGCCTTCACCCGCGCGATGGAGGATTTCGTGCCGAACAGCTTATTACAGCGCGGGCAGGCGGCGGGTTCTTCGGCCTTCACCACCTGCGGCTGCGCGGCTTCAGGCGCAAAATTCAGCCGAGGTTCCAGCGTAATCACCTTCTCCGGGCAGGTCGCGGCGCAAAGCCCGCATTGCACGCAGGCATCTTCCAAAAAGCGCAATTCCGGCTGATCCGGATTGGCGGTGAAGGCGCTGGTCGGGCAGACGCTGGTGCAGGCAAGGCAGAGCGTGCAGCCCGACTGATCCACAAGCGCCAACCCGAAGGGCGCCTTTTCCGGCAAGGCAACCATCGCGGCCCGCGCGCCGGCGGCTTCGCGCAAGGCACGGAAGCCTTGCTGCGCCATCTCCCGCGGGCTGCCCAAAGCCTCAAACCGCGCGGGGGCGAAGCCAAAGGCCATGCGGGGCAGGGCGGCCAAGGCTTCCCCCAGCGAGAACGGATCATCGGTTTCAAGCAGCGCTGCGCGCGGCGTGGGGCCGGCAAGCCCAAGCCCTTCTAAGACCGCCGCCGTGTAATCAATGTTGCGCAACACGCCATCCACGCCATGCCCGCGCCTGGCCGGCGCCAACAGCCGCACCGCCGTGGCACCCCAGGCAAAGGCACCGGCGAAAACCGCCAAATCCAGCGACGAAACTTCATTGACGCGCAGCGGCAGCACGCGCGCCGGCAAGCCATCGCCATGGCGGGCGAGGGCATCAATCAAAGCCTCCCCATGCGCATCATCATGCAACAACACCACTGGTGCCTCACCGCCCGCATCGGCATAGGTCAGCAAAAGCCGACGCAAACGCCGCAGCAACGCCTGGGTCGGCGGCAGCGCATAAGTCGCGGCACCTGTCGGGCAGACCGCTGCACAGGCACCGCAACCCGCGCAAATCTCCGCACTGATCACCACCTGATCCTTGAGCGTACCCGTGCCCGGCGTGATGGCGCCAGTTGGGCAGAGATCCAGGCAGCGCCGGCAGCCTTCGCGCTTATTGCGGGCATGGGCGCAAAGCTTGCCGTCGAGAGCAACGAAGCGCGGCTTGTCGAAACTGCCGACCAATTCGCCGGCTGCCGCGATGGCGCGTTCCAGTGCCGCCGCATCGGTGGGATCGGCGCGCAGATACCCCTGCCGTACCTCATGCGCCGGAAACAGAGGCGCTCCGCCGGTCAGATCTAGGATCATATCGGCGCGGCTGATCGCGCCATCCTTTCCCTTGCCCCAGGCATAGGCAGCGCGCGACGATGGGCTCGGTGCCGCCGCGCCGTCCACGGTCACTTCAAAAGCACCAAGATATCCGCTGGCCGCGCGTGCCCGCCCGCGCATCGCCGGGAAGGCCGCTTGCCGAGGCGGCGCCACCGGCACATCCCCCGTCAGCAAAACAGTGATATCGAGCTTGTCTTGCAGCTTCGCGGCGGCAGTCAGCGCCACCTCATCGCGTCCCAACACCAGGGCGATACCGGCGCTTTCCAGACTAACCAGGGGAATTTTCGGCATGGGCTCAGCGGCGGCGGCGATCAGCGCGGCCATTTTCGGCCCGGCATCCTTGCCTTCGGCGGACCAGCCGGCGGTCTCTCGGATATTGACGAAAACCGGGGTGGCAGCGCCGGCGGCCTCAGCTTCCTGGGTGAAAAGCGGGGCTTGGGCGGTGCAGGCGATGGTGAGCGGTCGGCCAGTTGCCAAAGCCGCCTCAAACCGATCCAATTGGGCGAGGCAAAGCTGCTCGGCGCCGCGGATTTCAACGCCAGCGCCACAGCCGCGCGTGAGCGCCTTGCCATCCAGCAGCATGGTATCCTCGCAGCTGCACACCAGCGCGATCCGCCCCTTTTCATCCGCCATGATGCTTTAGCCCGCCCCCGCTGTGAAGATTGCCGCGCGCGGCATATATGACAGCCAAGTGAGGCTGACGAGGGATGGCGCCAGGGTGGCAGAGGAATTACCCGCATTACCGAGTGTTTTCACGCCGATCATCGCGCTGCGCGAAAGTGGCGATGCGCTGCGCCATGCCTGCGCCATTGCCCCGGAAAAGGGTGCGGGCACGCTGGTATGGGTGCGGTCTTGGGCGCGGGCGGAAGCCGCGATTGTGCTGGAACCGGAAGAAGCCTTGCCGGCCGCGCGCCTGGCGTTGCATGCCGCCAGCGTCGCTTTGGCCGATGCCTTGGGCGCCTATGGCCCGCCCGATATTCCGCTGATTTTTGAATGGCCCGGCACATTGCGCCTGAATGGCGCCGTGGTCGGGCAAACCCGCCTTGGCCTGCCCGCCGAGACCCCGCCGGATGGCCCCTTGCCCTGGCTGGTGGTCGGCATGGAAGCGCGCTTCGCCGAATATGCCGATGGCGAACCGGGCGAAACCCCGGACCGGACATCCCTTCTGGGCGAAGGCTATGATGATTTGACCCCCGCGCTACTCGTCGCTGCCTGGGCGCGGCATTTCATGGCGACGGTGGCCGATTGGCAGGGGCGCGGCTTCAAGACGCTCGCAGAACGCTATCTGGCGCGGCTTGACCCCAAGCTTGGCACCGGCGCGCGTCGTGGCATTGTGCCGGCCAGCGGCGATCTGGTGCTGGAAGGTGGGGCAGGGCGCGAAACCCTTTCCCTGGCGGAGGCTTTGGCATGACAAGGCTGCCCCGCACCATCCGGCTTGATGCCTCAGACACCGTGATTTTCGACCAGGCGGCGGAACCCGGCGAATGGGCCGTGCCCGGTGGCTTTTCCTTCTGGGATGAAGACCCGGCGCACATGTCCGGCAAGCGCCGGCAAGCCTTTCGTGGCGGTTTCCTTGGGCTTGGCAGCTTCGGCTGGGCCACTTTGGTTGAGGTGGCGGAAGCCAGCGCCACTGACCGTGCTGAGGCCCTCGCCGCGCTTGCCGCCCATATCCATCTGGTCCATGGCGCGCCGGATGAGGCAGCGGCGCTTGCCGCGGCTGAGGAGGAATTGGCCTTTGCCGAACAGCTTTGTGATCACCCGCCCGGCACGGTGCTCGCCTTGACCCGCAGCATTGAAGGCGGCGAACAGCGCGAACGCTTCCGCACGCTGCATCTGCGCGCGGAACAGCATCGCAGTTTTGAAAGCCTGCCGGTTTTTGCCAGCGTCGAAACCCATGGCGAGGATGATGATGAACCGATCCTTCGCCCTGATCTGACCAAGATCGGAAAGCGCGAAGCATGAGTGCCATGCTCTCCCCCGGCGATTTCTGGGTCGCTTCCGGGCATCATTTATGTGAGGCCGCGCCGCATGGCCGGCTGCGTGCGACGCCGGATTTATGGCGCGCCTTCCTCGCCCGGCCAGAATTGGTGCCGCCAGACGAAGCCTGCTCGGCTGAAGTGGCGCTGCATGAAGCCTTGCTGGCCGCACCGGAACAACCCGTGGACGCAGCGCGCATCGCCACCCTTGCCGATGCCGATGCGCAGGAAAATTGGCGGCATTTCCTGGGCTTTCGGGACCGCGTTTGCGCCGCGCCCAGCCTGGAAGAAGCCTGGCTTCAGCTTTATCGCGGTGACGTTGCCGGCATCCCGCCCATCTTCCTGCAAATGCTGACGCATCTTGTCGCCCGCGCCGCCATGGAAGGTGAGGGCGATCCCTTCGCACTCCGTGCCGCTGAGCTTTTCTATCGCCCGCAACGCGCGGCGATCAATCAGGGCTCGCTTTTGTTGGCTGATGAGGAAGTGCTGGAAATGCGCGGCCGCGATGGTGGCTTTGGGGCCATCGGCCAATTGCTGGTCGAAGCCGGCGCGCCGCCACGCGAAGTCGAAATTGATGTGCTGTCAGACATCAATGGGCATCTCTATCACGGGCGATCGGATGCGCATGATTTCGCGCTTGATATCGCGGAAGGCCGGCCCGGCCAGCAGGGGCTGGCGCGCGCGATGGCCCGCTTCATCCGGCATTTGTTTGGTGAGGAAGTGACGATCCGCGCCGTGCCTACCATCGAAGATCGTGATTGGCGCTGGCATATCGGGCTGGATACGGAAGCGACCGCGATCACCAATGATCTCTGGCAAGGCAAGAAGGTTGCCCAGGCGCGGCTTGCGCGCATCCTGTGGCTTGGTGTGCTGGAATTCAGCAATCCCGCGCGCATGCTGCCGCGTGTGGCGGGCAAGCCGATCTATCTGGCGCTTGCCATGGATGCCGCCAATCGGCTGCGCATGAAGCCGCAGAACCTGGTGGCCGGCCTGCCGCTGTTGACTGCGGAGAAGGGCGCATGAGCCTGATCATCCCCGGCACTGTCTCCATCCCCGTTGGCGTGGTGGTCGAACGCCGCCCCGGTGTCACGCCATGGGCGGATTACGCCTGGCGCGCAGTGGAGGTGCTGGAAGACGCACCGGTCCTGCCGCCTTGGACGCTGATGCGCGAAGAAGCCGGGCGCAGCCTGTTCTTCGCCGGCAATGCCGAAGTGGCTTTGCACCCGACCGACACGGATAATTACAAGCACAATCTGGAAAGCAGCAGCCCCAGCATCTGGGTGGTGCTGCGCCCGGTGGAAGCAGCCCCCGGCTTTGCGCTGCAACGCGTGACGGTGGATGCCGGTGAGGCGCATCTCTATGCCGATTCGGGCTCAGACCTGATGGAGGCCGTGCCTCTGCCCCTCGGTATCCGCGCCGCTTTGGAGGCTTTTGTGGCGGAACACCACCGCGACCGCGGCTTTCACAAACGCAAGCGCGACAAGCCAGAGCTTGAAGGGCTTGGCCGGCGTGGCCGGGTGGATGACCCATGAGCGGGGAAGGGGAGGGCTTTCTTTCCCGCTGGTCGCGCCGCAAGCGCGCCGTGGTGGAAGGCCGCGCGCCTGAGGAAGCCGCGCCACCCGCCCCGCTTGAAGCGAAGCCCGAGACGCTGCCCGCCGAGCCCGAGGATGATTTCGACCTGACCAGCCTGCCGCCGGTGGAAAGCCTGACCATCGAAAGCGATTTCACCGCCTTCCTGCACCGCAAGGTGCCGCTGGAACTCCGTAGCGCCGCACTCCGCCGTGCCTGGAGCCTTGACCCCGCCATCCGGGATTTCATCGGCCCCGCGGATTACGCCTGGGATTTCAATGCGCCGGATGGCGTGCCTGGCTTTGCGCTTGAATTGGGGGGCGATGCGATGAAGCTGCTCTCCCACGCACTGGGCCTGGATGCCCCGGCCCCAAAGCCTGAGGAAGATAAGGCCCCGGAAGCCCCCGCCATGGCAGAGGCGCCCGCCCCGGATACGACACCCGAAGCCCCTGGCTTGGCCATAGCCGAAGCCGCGCCTGAGGCTGAGGCAGCGCCAGCGACCCCGGTTGAGCGTCCCCGCCGCCACGGCAGCGCCTTACCCGTTTGAGATCGCCAGGCTTTTCCTCAGAAAACATTGTATTGAGAGCCTGAATTGAGTATTAGAATCGGATACTGTGATTGGAATTGTTCCTGTTTTGCTCCAGGAAGAGTCGGATTGTTACCGATTTTTCATTCCGGTGAGCGCAGGGCAAGACCATAATGGTTCGATATTGAGTTAGAGGAAGCGGCGGCCAGAATGCGCCCCATGATGCAGAAAGATATGGCACCGGATGCCATGGCGACCGAAAGAGCGCGGCTTTTCGCGCTTCTTGGCCGTTTGCTCGTCGCTGCCCCCGATGCCCATCTGCTGGCCGCCCTTGCCGCCCTGCCGGGTGATTCCTCGCCGCTTGGGAAATGCTATCGCGCCTTGGCGGGGGCCGCCGCTGCCACCGATACGCAGCGCGTTCAACGCGAATTCCACGATCTCTTCATCGGGCTTGGGCGTGGCGAATTGCTGCCCTTCGCTTCCTATTACATCACCGGCTTCCTCCATGAACGGCCCTTGGCCGATCTGCGCGGCGACCTCGCGCGGCTTGGCATTGAACGCGCCGATGGCGTGGCGGAGCCCGAGGATCATATCGCTTCCGAATGCGAAAGCTTCGCCGGGCTGCTTTCTGGCGTGTTTCCGGGCGGCGACGCGGCGGCTGAGGCGTTTTGCGCCCGCCACCTTCGCCCCTGGGCGGGGCGCTTCTTCGCTGATCTGGAAGCGGCGGAAGCCGCAAGTTTTTACCGCGCTGTCGGCGCGCTGGGCCGCATGGCCATTGAGGTTGAATTGGCGGCGCAGGAATTGCCCGTCTGATGTTTAGTTCTGGGAGGTTGGAATATGAGTGAGAATGAAAAACAAGTCGCGCAACGCCGCGGCTTTCTGAAGACCCTGGGGCTTGCTGGCGGCGCGGCGGTGGCTGCAACGGCGGCGGAAGCATCCGCCCCGCTCCGCGCCGATGCCGTGCCGGCTGGCACAGCGCGCAAGGAGAACCAGGCGGATCGCCTGAAGGCGCGCTACCAGCCTAATAGCCCGCATGTGCAGGCATTTTATCGCACTAATCGTTCCAGCGACTCATAAGAAGGGAAGCACCCATGCTGATCAAACGCACCGATGGCAAGGCTGCCAAGCAGCGCCTTGCTTCCGCCTATCAGGGGCTTTCCGCTGGCGGGCTCGATCGCCGCGCCTTTTTGCGCCAGGCTGGGCTTGGTGGGGCAGGGCTAGCGGCACTTGGCGCCATTCCGCTTTCCACCATGCGCCCCGCCGAAGCGGGGCCGGTGGATCACACGAAGCCCGTGCAGCGTGTGAAGAATATCTGCACCCATTGTTCCGTCGGCTGCACCGTGATTGCGGAAGTGCAGAATGGCGTTTGGGTCGGGCAGGAACCCGCTTGGGAATCGCCGATCAATCGCGGCACGCATTGCGCCAAGGGCGCTGCGGTGCGCGAATTGGTGCATGGTGATCGGCGCATCAAATACCCGATGAAGCTGGTGAATGGCCAATGGCAGCGCATGTCTTGGGACAATGCCATCACCGAAATCGCCGACAAGCTGATGGAAACCCGGCAGAAAAGCGGCGCCGATGCCACCTTCTGGCTGGGCAGCGCCAAATTTTCCAATGAAGGGGCCTATCTGTTCCGCAAATTCGCGGCCTTCTGGGGCACGAATAACGTCGATCACCAGGCGCGCATTTGCCATTCCACCACCGTTGCGGGTGTTGCCAATACCTGGGGTTATGGCGCGCAGACCAATTCCTATAACGACATCCGCAATTCCAAAACCATGATCATCATGGGCGGCAATCCGGCGGAAGCGCATCCGGTCAGCCTGCAACATGTGCTGTCCGGCAAGGAACAGAACCGCGCCAATCTGATTGTGATTGACCCGCGCTTCACCCGCACCGCAGCCCATGCGAATGAATTTGTGCGCATTCGCCCGGGCACCGATATCCCGGTGATGTGGGGCATGCTGCACCACATCTTCGCCAATGGCTGGGAAGACAAGGAATTCATCCGCCAGCGCGTGCATGGCATGGATGAAATCCGCGCCGAATGCGCCAAGTGGAACCCGGCCGAGGTCGAGCGCGTTTCCGGCGTGCCGGGCGCGCAGTTGAAGAAGGTCGCGGAAATGTTCGCGACGCAAAAGCCCGCCACGCTGATCTGGTGCATGGGTGCGACTCAGAAAACCGTCGGTACCGCCAATGTGCGCGCCTTCTCCATCCTGCTTTTGGCCACCGGCAATGTCGGTTCGGAAGGCACGGGGGCCAATATCTTCCGCGGCCATTGCAATGTGCAGGGGGCGACGGATTTCGGGCTCGATGTCACGACGCTGCCGGCTTATTACGGGCTGGATGAGAACGCATGGCGGCATTGGTCACGCGTGTGGAACGTGCCTTATGAATCCATGGTGGCGCGGTTTGATAGCCCGGCCATTATGGGCACGCCTGGCATCCCCACCACACGCTATTTCGATGCGGTGACGCTACCCAGGGATCAGGTGCAGCAGCGTGATAATTTCAAGGCCATGGTGGTGTTCGGCCATGGCGGCAATACCGTCACGCGCATGCCGGAGGCTGTGAAAGGCCTCGAAGCGCTTGATCTGCTGGTGGTGGCCGATCCGCACCCGACAACCTTCGCGGTCCTCGCGAACCGGCGCGACAACACTTTTCTGCTGCCGATCTGCACGCAGTTTGAATGCGCGGGCAGCCGCACCGCTTCCAATCGTTCCGTGCAATGGGGCGATCAGGTGGTGAAGCCGATTTTCGAGAGCAAGAATGATTATGAGGTGATGTATCGCCTCACCGGCGCCTTGGACCGGGCGGCTGAGAAGCGCAATATGCCGATCCGCTTCCAGGCAGATATGTTCAAGAACATCGAAGTGAAGGGTCAGGAACCCGTGGCCGAGAGCGTGCTGCGCGAAATCAATCGCGGCGCGATCAGCACGGGCTATACGGGCCAATCGCCGGAACGCTTGAAGGCGCATATGGCGCATCAGGACAAGTTCGATCTGGTGACCTTGCGCGCCAAGGCGGATGCGCCGGCCGAAATCAAGGGCGATTTCTACGGCTTGCCTTGGCCCTGCTGGGGCACGCCGGAAATGCGCCATCCGGGCACACATATCCTCTACAACACCAACCTGCATGTGAAGGAAGGCGGCGGCACTTTCCGCGCGCGCTTCGGCGTGGAGCGCAATGGCGTGACGCTGCTCGCCGAAGGGTCCTATTCCAAAGGCTCGGAAATCACCGATGGCTATCCGGAATTCACCACGGCGGTGATGCAGCGCCTTGGCTGGGATGCGGAATTTACCGAAGCCGAACGCGCATCGCTCGCGCGTCAGGGTGGTACCGCTTCCTGGGCGACTGATCTTTCCATGGGTATTATTCGCATCACCATGGATCACGGCGTGATGGCCTACGGCAACGCCAAGGCGCGTGCGGTGGCTTGGAACCTGCCCGATCCCGTGCCGGTGCATCGTGAACCGATTTACACGCCGCGCACGGATTTGATCGCGCAATATCCGACGCTGCCAGATCGGCGCGGCTTCCGTCTGCCGCATCTGGGGCAGACGGTGCAGAACCGTTCGCATCAGGTGGCGCCGAATTTCCCGATCATCCTGACTTCCGGGCGCCTGGTTGAATATGAAGGCGGCGGGGAAGAAACGCGGTCCAATAAATGGCTCGCGGAAATACAGCAGGACATGTTCGTGGAAATCAATCCCCGCGACGCTGCCGCACGCAATATCCAGGACGGTGCCTGGGTATTGGTGACGGGCCCTGAAATGCCCGCCGGCAAATCAACCCGCATGAAGGCTTTGGTGACGGAACGCGTCGGGACCGGTGTGGCCTGGATGCCCTTCCACTTCGCCGGCTGGTTCATGCAGGAAGACCAAAGGCGCAAATATCCGTCAGGCACAGACCCCATCGTGCTTGGCGAAAGCGTCAATGCAGTAACCACCTATGGCTATGACCCGGTGACCTTCATGCAGGAAACCAAGGTCACGCTTTGTCAGATCCGCGCGGCATAAGGGAGGACCAGAAACATGGCCCGCATGAAATTCCTGTTGGACGCGGAACGCTGCATCGAATGCAATGCCTGCGTCACGGCGTGCAAAAACGAACATGAAGTGCCTTGGGGCATTAATCGTCGCCGCGTGGTGACGATCAATGACGGCAAGCCGGGGGAGCGTTCCATCTCCATGGCCTGCATGCATTGCACGGATGCGCCCTGCGCTGCTGTCTGCCCGGTTTCCTGCTTCTACACCACGGCCGATGCTGTGGTGCTGCATGACAAGGACCTTTGCATCGGCTGCGGTTATTGCTTCTACGCCTGCCCCTTTGGCGCGCCGCAATATCCGCGCCTGGGCAATTTCGGCTCTCGCGGCAAGATGGATAAGTGCACCTTCTGCGCCGGCGGCCCACAGGCGGATAATACCCAGGCGGAATATATCCAATACGGGTCGAACCGTCTGGCTGAAGGCAAGCTGCCGCTTTGCGCTGAGATGTGCTCCACCAAGGCGTTGCTTGCGGGTGATGGGCAGATCATTGCGTCCATCTACCGTGAACGCGTGCAGCGCCGCGGCTATGGCACGGGCGCCTGGGGTTGGCGCACCGCCTATCGCGAAACGGTCGCGATCTGAAGGGCGGACGGAACATGAAACTCCGCATCCTTGGCCTGCTCGCCGCGCTGTTGATCGGCGCGGCGGCACCCGCAATGGCGCAAACGGCGCCGCGCGCGCCTTCCATGGCGGAAGAAATGGAAGTGCAGGCGCTGCTGCGCGGCAACCAAATCCAGGGCCGCATTACCATTCCGGATGATCGGGCCGCGACGCTCATTCAGCCTGTCGGGCGCGAATGGCGCGACTTCCATAATTATACGCTCGCCTGGGTGGGCGGCATTGCCGTGCTTGGCATGCTGGCGATCCTGACGGTGTTCCGCCTGACCAAGGGGCGCATCCCGATCGAGGGTGGTCGTTCAGGGCGCACCATTCTGCGCTTCAATGTGTTGGAACGCGGCAATCACTGGATGGTGGCTTCTACCTTCATCATTCTGGCGCTGTCTGGCCTGAACCTGACCTTCGGTCGGCATATCCTGCTGCCGATTGTGGGGCCTGAGGCTTTCACCGCCATCAGCCAATGGGGCAAATACGCCCATAACTTCCTGGCCTTCCCCTTCACGCTGGGCCTGGTGATCATGCTGCTGATCTGGCTGAAGGATAACATTCCGAATGCGCGCGACATCGCCTGGTTCAAGGCGGGTGGCGGGCTGATTGGGAATGAGCATCCAGAATCCGGTCGCTTCAATGGCGGGCAGAAGATGGTGTTCTGGATCACGGTGCTGGGTGGCGCGGTGGTCGCGGTTTCCGGCTATCTGCTGGTTTTCCCCTTCTTCTTCACTGATGTCGCTGGCATGCAGCTGAGCCACATCATCCATAGCCTGCTTTCCGTGCTGATGATCGCGGCGATGCTGGCGCATATCTATATCGGTTCCATCGGTATGGATGGCGCTTTTGATGCCATGGGCACGGGTCAGGTTGATCTGAACTGGGCCAAGCAGCATCACGGGCTTTGGGTGCAGGAAGAATTGGCCAAGGGCCGCACGGCCTCACCGCCGCCCGGCGCCAAGGCATCGGGCGCGGACTGACTTTAACCCATGCGCGTGATCGGCCTCGCCGGCTGGAGCGGGGCCGGCAAAACCACCTTGATGGTGAAACTGATCCCCTGCCTTAACGGGCGGGGGATTGGTGTTTCTACGCTGAAGCATGCGCATCATCGCTTTGATGTGGATGTGCCGGGGAAGGATTCCTGGCAGCACCGGCAGGCCGGCGCGCAGCAGGTGATGGTGGCATCCGGTGCGCGTTGGGCGCTGATGACGGAACTCCGCAGTGCTGCCGAACCCCGCCTGCCGGAATTGATCGCGCGGATGGACCCGGTTGATCTGGTGATCGTGGAGGGCTTCAAGCGCGACGCGCATCCGAAGCTTGAAGTGCATCGCGCTGCCAATGCCAAGCCCTGGATGCACCCCGATATGCCCGGCATTGTCGCCGTGGCATCGGATACGCTGCCCCCCTATGATCTGCCCCGCGCCGGGTTGGATGAGGTGGAAGCCATTGCTGATCTGGTGCTGGCCCATGCGCGCCCGATCAAAGACATTCCCTGGACGGAGGGGTAATGGCGCAGCTTTCGGATGATTGCTTCGCCTTTGGCGGCGCGCTGATGGCGGTGGAGGAAGCCCAGGCCCTGATCCTGGCACGCATCCCGCCCGCGACTGGTGAGGAAATGGTGCCCCTGGCCAAAGCACGCGGGCGCGTGCTGGCGGCACCGCTGCTGGCGCCCTTGCCCCTGCCGCCCTTCTTCAACGCTGCCGTGGATGGCTGGGCCTTTCGCCATGCTGATTTGGCGCCGGGGGGTGAAACCACCTTCCGCGAGGTTGGCCGCATAGCCGCTGGGCAAACCGCTTCAAGCGGTTTGGCCGGCGGTGAGGCGATGCGCGTTTTCACCGGCGCCCCCATGCCCCCCGGCGCTGATACCGCCGTGATGCAGGAAGATGTGCGCCGCGATGGTGCGGCGATTTTCATCCCCCCCGGCCTTAAACTTGGGGCCAATGCCCGCCCGGCGGGGGAGGATATCGCCGCTGGCGCTTTGGCGCTGCCTGAGGGCAGAAGGCTCGGCCCTGCGGAGATTGGCTTGGCAGCGGCCTTGGGTCAGGCGCGGCTTGCGGTGCGGCCCAGGCTGAAGGTTGGCGTGTTTTCGACCGGCGATGAATTGGCGAGCCCTGGCGGGCCGCTTGGCCCGGCGCAGAGCTATGACAGCAACCGCTTCACGCTGCTGGCGCTGCTGGCGGCGCTGCCCGTGGAAGCGCATGATCTTGGCATCCTGCCCGATAACCGCGCCGCCACCGAAGCCGCCTTGCGAGAGGCTGCCGCCAGCCATGATTTGCTGCTGACCAGCGGAGGCGTTTCGACAGGCGAGGAAGACCATGTGCGCGCCGCCATAGAAGCGGGCGGGCGGCTGGTGTTTTGGCGGCTGGCGGTGAAGCCGGGGCGGCCCGCGGCGATGGGGCTGGTGGGCGGCACGCCGGTTTTGGGCCTGCCGGGCAATCCCGTGGCCGCCGTAGTCACCTTCCTGCATCTGGCGCGGCCCTTGGTGCTGCGGCTTGCCGGCGCCTTGCCGGAAGTGCTGCCGCGCTTCGTGGCGGAGGCGGATTTCAGCTACCGCAAGAAAGCCGGTCGGCGCGAATATGTGCGCGTCAGCCTGCATGCCACGGGCGGCCTGCCGCGCGCTCGGAAATTCGCCCGCGAAGGGGCGGGGTTGCTGACATCGCTAACGCAATCGGATGCTTTTGCGGAATTGGCGGAAGATATCACGGCGGTGGCGCCGGGGGATTTGGTGGCGGTGCTTCCATTTGGGGCGGTGTTTTGAGGGGTATTTTTCTGTGGCCGGCGGCTCGACCCATTTTGCATGATCCGGTGCCTGCCCCAGGAAGCGATGGGCTTTTTCAAGCCAGGTGAGACCTGTCCACAGCCCGACAGGCATTCCCGGAATTTGTTTCGATAGGTTGATTATATGGCCGATTGCGCCTTGGTGCGGTCATCCAGATCATGCCAAGACCGTCACTGTCAACCTACCCCGCCCCCAACCGTTTCCAGACCCCATCCGCATGGGCGATCAGCTTGTCGCCTGCGGTCAGCCGACCGCGCACAAACACGATCGAACGTGTCACGCGCATCACTTCGCCTTCTGCCACCAGGAAATCCCCCTGCCTGGCGCCGGAGATGAAGTGCACATTCAGTTGCACGGTGACATTCGGCCCGCGATCTGCGGCTTCCCAAACGGTATGGCCAAGCGTCTGATCCAGAAAGGTGGAGATCATGCCGCCATGGACAATGCCGTGGATATTGCTGTGCTTTTCTTCCACCAGCAGCCCATGCAGGCGCCGCCCATCCACGGTTTTCTGCCAGAAGGGGCCAACCAAAGCGGGGAAGCCATCCTCATGCCAGACGAAATCGGTCCAGCCATCGGCGGCGGGGTCATATCGGGTCTTCGCGTTCATGGGGGCGGGTGTAACGCAAAGCGGGCCGGGGGTGAAATCCCGGGCTGCGCGGTGCGGGCTGTTTCTTGGGCTTGTGAGGAAATGGTTGGGGCGCCAGGATTCGAACCTGGGAATGGCGGTACCAAAAACCGCTGCCTTACCGCTTGGCGACGCCCCAGCCGGAGCATTTTCGAGCCAAGTGGCGACACTTGGCGACTCGGAAAATGCGACCAAACACTTTTTTAGTATGTCGCCATCGCGCTTGAACGCGATGGACGCCGCGTAATAGCCCTCAAAGGGCCGCGCCGTGAAGCCCCCCTCCCCAACACCACCAGGCAGGCGGCAGCGCCGCTGCTGCTGAAGCCGCTGAAGCCACATTGGGGAAGATGCCAAAGCAGGTCGCACCTGAGCCACTCATGCGCGCCAAAAGGCAGCCGGGGCTTGCCGAGATGGCTGCCAAAACCTCAGCAATCGCGGGGCAAAGGCTGATCGCGGGTGCCTGCAAATCATTCCCCAAACGAGCCAGATCCGCGGCCATGGCAGCCGCATTTCCCCAGGCTTCGGGCAATTCAGCCCGCGGCGAAAACCCGCCCTGGCGCGCGCGAAACACTGCCGGCGTCGCCAAAGCCTCACGCGGATTCGCGAGCAAAAGCCCAAAGCGCGGCAGGCTGGGCGCGGCGCTCAGCACCTCCCCAACGCCTTCCATCCGGGCGGGGCGAGAACCCACACATACCGGCACGTCAGCGCCAAGCTTGGCACCCAAGGCCGCCAGCCGAGCTTCCCCCCAACCCAGGCCCCAAAGCCGGTTCAGCGCGCGCAGGCTGGCCGCCGCATCGGCGCTGCCGCCGCCGATGCCGCTCGCGACCGGCAGGCGCTTCAGCAGATGCAGCAGCGCATGGCCTTCAAGCCCGGCGGCCTCCGCCAGGGCGCGCGCCGCGCGCAGCACCAGGTTGTCAGGTTCCGCCGCCAGCGCCCTGCTTTCCGCGCCTTCAATGGCAAGGGACAATATCTCCCCCGAACAGGCGCTCACCGCATCGCCCATGCCGGCGAAGACAACCAGGCTATCCAGCAGATGATACCCATCCGCCCGGCGCCCCGTGACATGCAGGAAAAGATTGACCTTGGCCGGGGCCGCTTCCGAGATTTTCAGCGCCGCGTCTCCGCCGCCGGCTGAGGCGCCAGGCCGTCTGCGATCTTGGCTTCTATCTTCGGCCCCTCACCACCCTCAGGCCCCAGCATCAGGGCGCGGCGCCATTGAAACAGCGCTTCCCGCCGACGGCCCTGCGCCCAATAGGCATCGCCCAAATGGTCATTGATGACGCTGCTTTGCGATTCAAGCTCCACCGCCTTTTCCAGCCAGCGCACCGCGCCCGGAATATCGCCCAGCTTATACAGCGCCCAGCCCAGGCTATCGGCGATATTGCCATCATTCGGGCGGAGTTCGACCGCGCGTTCCAGCATGCGCCGCGCTTCCACCAGATTCTGCCCGAGCTCCACCCAGCTATAGGCGAGGTAATTCAAGACCAAGGGCTGTTCGGGGCTGAGGCTGAGGGCGCGTTGGAAATCCGCCTCGGCCTCTGGCCAGCGCTTGGCGCGTTCCAAAGCAATGCCGCGCGCGTAGAAAATGGGCCAATGCGCAACCGCGGGCACCCCAATGCGGGCGATTGCCGCATCATAGGCGGTGATTGCCGGCGGCCAATTCTGCCGCCCGCGATACATATCCCCAAGCCTTGCCATGGGCTGGAAGGCGCGCGGGGATTGCGCCGAAAGGCGGCGGAGTTCTGCCTCGGCCTCCGGCAATTTATCGAGCCGATCAAGCAGGCCCGCCCGGCGCAGCGCCAGCACCGAGGCAAAGGGATCAGCGGGATCGGCGCGTTCCATCAGCGCGAGCGCCGCCGCATATTGGCCTTCATCACTCAGCGCCTCTGCCCCCGCGAGCAGCGCCGGGCCAAAGCGCGGGCGGAGTTGCAGGGAAAGCCGTACCAGTGCCAGCGAAAACTCGCCGGCTTGCGGCCCGCGCAAGGCGGTGGCGAGGCCAAGATAGGCTTCCGCCATGCCCTCAGTTGCGGATGCCACCACGCGCCGAGTCGCTAAGGCCTCTCGCCCGCCAGTATCAGCGAAAAGCCCGGCATCATCCTGGCCGCGGCCCAGCCGATCCAACAGCCGCTCGGCTTCTGCCTGCTGGCCGGCGCGCATCAGAATGCCGGCCATGGTGCGCGCAAGCGGCAGGCTCGGCGCCGGCCCATCAGCGAGCGCCAGGCGCACCAGGCGTTCCGCTTCGCGCGGGCGTTCGGCGATATCGGCAATCATGGCGGCATGCAGGGCATAGATGCCGCGCTGGCGGCCCGCTTCCGTCAATGGGCGGAGTGTGGCGAGCGCCGCATCCGTCTGGCCCCTGCCTTGCTGCGCCCAGGCGATCAGCAAGGGCCGCAATAGGCTGGACAGGCCCTGATTGGGCAAGGCGCGGAAGCGCTGTTCCGCGCGATCAAAGCGCCCGGCCTGGGCATCCTGACCGGCCAGATACATGGCAGCGATGGGTTCATTGGGAATGGCGCGCGCCAATCTGGCCGCGTCCGAACGGCCATCCAGCAGGCTGGCGATGAAGGCGCGCTGAATGACCTCGGGCTCATTCGGGTCGCGCCTGAGTGCCTGCAACAGACTATCGGCAGCGTATTTTGTATCGGCTTCATTGGTGGCAAAGCGCCCGGCCAGATAGGACCCAAAGGCGCCGGTCACTTCCGGCGTGGCGCCGCGCAAGGCAGGGCGGTCCACACTATCCCCTGCAGCACAAGCGGAAAGCAGCGCGGCGGCCAGCAGCCAATGACGGCGGGGCGGGAAGGAACAAACCATAGGTTCACAATAAACTGACTGGACCCACAAACCAAGGCCAAGGATTTATGTCCAACAACGATATTCCCCTGACCGCGACCGGATGTGAAGCAGGCTTTGGGCGGCCATGAGTTTGACGCTTTTTGGCGGGCTTCCTCAGCCCGCCGCGAAACGCGCGGCCAGTGCCGAACCGCGAGACCATTCCTAACCCTTATCCCGCATCAGCCTTGCCTTAACTCTATCTTGTGTGGAAAGAGCCTGCCTATGGCACGAAATCTTTAGACTTGCGTGCATGACCGCGTTGCATTTTCGTGATCGTCATTTAAACTGATTTACCCCTGATTCGGAAGTGGGCCATGAATGTCATATTCAGAGGACTTGGAGTCTACCGGTGAGCGATTTGCCGAAACTGCCGGATTTTGGAGAGCCGCCGCTGATTGAGGTGGTGCACGACATTCAATTTGAGCCGCTCGGGTTTTCTGTGGTTCATCCAGGTCAGTTCTACAATCTAATCGCGGATCGGTACCCGAGTGTGGAAGCGCACCCACCACTGACGCCTGTACAAGAACTGTTCGGGACTTTGGCTATTCGCCAATCTCGCTTTCGTTTCGAGGATGGGCCCGTGGTCGATATGCCGCGAGCATGGTTTATCTCGTCGGATGGCGCCTTTATCGCCCAAGTCCAAAGGGATCGGCTGCTCTTGAACTGGCGGTTGACTGAGCAGGGGGCAGCGTATCCGCGTTACCAGGGCATGCGAAGTGAATTTGATGTTTTATACTCAAGACTGGAAGAATTTGCAGCGAACACGCAGTTGGGACCGGTTGTTCCAAACCAAATTGAGATTACCTATTTCAGCCATATCGTACTCGGGAAAGTGACGGAACAAAATCCGCATCCTGCTAGATTTTTTCGACTTTTGTCTGAGGATCATGGACCTGAGTGGAGTACCCCACTAGAGGCAATAAAGCTTGAGGCGAAGTATCTTCTTCAGCGTGAAGGGTGTCGACCTATCGGACGCCTGTATGTGGTCGTTACGCCATTCGAGAGGGAGGGGAACCGGCTGCTGCAACTCGAACTGACCGCGCGTGGCGCCCCTGAAACTCCTGATCAGGAAGGCGTCGTAAATTTTTTGGACTTTGCGCATAAGGAAACATTAAAATGCTTTGCAGGTATAACCACAGATGAGGCACACGGTGCATGGAGACGCCGTTGATGGGTGCCCTGGCTTCTTTTGTTGAGCAAGGACATCACATCTTCGGATGACGACCTTCCTTACTTGATCACGCTCTGAACCAAGCTTCTGATTTCGTTGGGCGTCTAAGAGTCCGTCCGCAAACATTCTTATTGTTGACAGAGCTTTCTGAGCATGAGGCGAATGGATGCCAGCCCCAGGAATGTTGAGGCTAAGCGCTTGTGTCCGGCGTCAGCACCGATGGGACCAAATTGGCGATTTGAATAACGGAGGATTTTTGGGTTTTCGGCGGAAGTACGGGCGGCGCTGCGGGAAGCGGGGGCGTTTAGTACGGCGGCGCAGGTGAAGGGGTAGGGGGGCAGGGCTTGAAAAGCTCCGTGCAACTAAAAACGGTTGCGATATCCTGCCCGAATGTGCATAATGCCCCCCGCAAACAAGGTTGGCGTGGCAAGTTGGCATGACCCGGCGCGACAAGCTGGTTGCCCGGCTGAAGGGCAGGCCGAAAGACTTTACCTGGGATGAGCTCCTCAAGCTGCTCGAAGGTCTCGGCTATGCCGAGGCCGTGAGGGGCAAGACAGGCGGTTCCCGCCGGCGCTTCGTCCATGCCACCGCGCCAACCATAGCGTTGCACAAGCCGCACCCCGGCAACATCGTCAAAATGTATGTCATTGATGATGTGCTGCGGGTACTGACCGAAGGGGGTCTGATATGAGCACGATGCTGGAATATAAAGGGTATCTCGGATCGGTTGAATACAGCAATGAGGATGAGGTGCTGCATGGTCGGCTTGAATTCATCCGTGACCTGGTTAGCTATGAAGGCAAAGACGCCAAAGGGATCAAGGCAGCCTTCCAGGAAGCCGTGGATGATTATCTTGAGCTTTGCGACGCCGAGGGCCGCAAGCCTGATGTGCCATTGAAGGGCAGCTTTAATGTGCGTCCCGGGCGCGAATTGCATCGCCGTGCGATGCTTTACGCCAAGCGCCGGGGGATCAACCTAAACACTGTTGTCAGCGATGCGCTGCGGCGGTATTTGGAGCGTGATGAACATGCTGCGTGATAATGTCTCGTTATCAAAGCCGCCTGAGGCCGGCTTCAAACGCGGTCACTGTGAGGGGAATATCGTAGGTGTACACGTAGTTGTAGAGCTCGAACCCATCTATATTGGCCGCCGATTCAAAAATGATACGGAGCGCCCGGAAAGACTTTTCGAAATTTACACGAAAATGACCAAAGATAAAAATCTCAGAGCCGTGTGATGGTCGGTAATGCCACTATTTCACCGTCAATCATGATGAGTATCATTGACCGCATTGAGAAGGCGCTATGGGAGAAATTCGAGACACGCAAGTACCAAAATGTGCGACGCTATATCTCGCGATGGCATCAGGAGTTCTATGATGGAAGGGGAAATTATGACGGAGCGAATTTTAACATAATTTCGAGAAAAAATAGTGATGAGATTGACCTTACGGCGACTCTGGATTCTATGAATGATGATCTTTTATTTCAGATCGCTGTCGATTTAGGAATCGAAATTCCTGGACTCATTTATAGTGTAGCAGAAATCAAGGGGCTTCTTGCTGAAAAATATGAAGACGCTGGCGCTACGTTCGCCAAAGCACATGAACGACTTTTTTCAGATCCCTCGACCGCGATCATCATGGCCAACTCCGCGTTGGAGCGCATCGTGAAAAGTATATGTACGGATAGATCGATTGCGTCCTGCAATCCAAAGGATACTTCTTATAAGTTAGCGGTTCATCTTCTCAAGCAGTTTAATTTTTTTCCCGATAAAAATCTGAACTCAAACTTAAGGGGCCTAGGCTCTGGGCTGCTTTCTGCAGTGCAGGCAATCGAAAATATAAGAAGCAATCATACTGAAGCTCATGGCATAGAAGGTAAGGTTATTAGCGAGCCGAACTACGCAATGCTGATTGTCAACTCGGTCGCAACCATCGGACTATTTCTTCTGAATCACTATGAGAAGCACTATAAGCCTCCAGTACCGGAGCCAGATGATGAAATACCATTTTAACTTTGGAGGAAACAGATATGCCTGGTTGTACAACCACGATATTCCCCTGACAGTGATTGCATTTGAAGCCAGCCTCAGGCGGCTTCAAGTACGGCCGTTGTTGTCCGGCTCCCACAGAATACCAAAGCACTCCGTCCGCTGCCGAACTGAAAACCGCCCCCCCCTACCCCTTATCCCGCATCAGCCGCGCCTTATCCCGCTGCCAATCCCGCGCAGCAATCGCCGCCCGCTTGTCATGCTTCTTCTTCCCCTCAGCCAACCCCAGCAGCACCTTCGCCCGCCCGCGTTCATTGAAGTGAATATCCAGCGGCACAATCGTCGCCCCATCGCGCGCGATGGCGCCAATCAATTCGCGGGCTTGCTTACTGTGCAAAAGCAGCTTCCGCGGGCGCCGAGGTTCAAACCGCGCCATGAAGGAACCCGCCTGCCATTCCGGGATATGGGCGTTGAACAGCCACATCTCCCCATCGCGTTCGCCGGCCCAGGCTTCCGTCAGCGTTGCCCGCCCGGCGCGGAGCGACTTCACCTCAGGCCCCACCAGCGCAAGCCCTGCTTCGATGGTTTCATTGATCTTATAATCAAACCGCGCCTTGCGATTCTGCGCGGCGATCCCGTGGGAAATCATGCCCTTCTTGCGCGGTTCAGCCATATCTCAAGCACCCACCGCGCGGGCGCATCCCTTTCAGTTCAACAGACCAACTGAAACCATGGCGTCACGCACGCGCGCACGGGTCGCCTCACCCACCGGGGCCAGCGGCAGGCGGCAATGATCGGTGCTTTTGGTCAGTAGGCTTGCCGCATATTTCACTGGGCCCGGAGAGGTCTCGGCAAACAGCGCATCATGCAAAGGCACCAGGCGATCCTGGATTTCCATCGCCTCATCCACGCGCCCCGCGCGCCAGGCCTTGTGCATTTCCGCGCAAAGCCGGGGTGCGACATTGGCCGTGACGCTGATGCAGCCATGCCCGCCCGCGGCCATGAAGGAAATCACGGTATGGTCTTCGCCGGAAAGCTGCGCGAAATCCGCCCCGCAGGCGCGGCGCGTATGCAAAGGCCGCACGAGGTTCGCGGTCGCGTCCTTCATGCCAATGATATTCGGGTGCTTTGCCAAGCGCGCTGTTGTCTCAACGCTCATGTCAATCACGCTGCGGCCAGGGATATTGTACATCACCATGGGCAAATCCACGGCATCCGCAATCGCCTTGTAATGCAGATACAGGCCTTCTTGAGTCGGCTTGTTGTAATAGGGTGTCACGACAAGGCAGGCATCGGCGCCGGCCTTCTTGGCGTGGCGCGTGAATTCAATCGCCTCGGATGTGCTGTTGCTGCCGGTGCCGGCAATCACGGGCACGCGCCCGGCTGCGGCTTCCACGCAAAGCTCCACCACGCGCTTGTGTTCTTCGTGGGAAAGCGTCGGGCTTTCGCCGGTGGTGCCAACGGGGATCAGGCCTTCGGTGCCCTCGGCAATCTGCCACTGCACCAATTCCACGAAGGCTTTTTCGTCCACGGACCCATCCGCGCGCATGGGCGTGATCAGCGCGACCATGGAACCCTTGAACATGCTGGCATCCTCCTGAGGAATTTTGAGAAAGCGAAGTTAGGCGCCAAGGCGCGCCGCGACAAGGCGGGAAGTGGGGCTAAGCGGCGGCGCGCGCAATCGCCAGGAAATCCTCGGCGACCAGGCTGGCACCGCCCACCAGCGCCCCATCCACATGCGGCAGCGCCAGGATGGCCACGGCATTGCCGGGCTTGACCGAACCGCCATAGAGCAAGCGCAGCCCCGCGCCTTCAGCCGGGAAGGAAGCCACCAGCCTGGCGCGCATCATGGCATGCATGGCGGTGATATCGGCTTCCGTCGGCGTTCGGCCCGTGCCGATCGCCCAAACCGGCTCATAAGCCACCACGCCGCCGGCGGCGCCAAAGCCATCCGGCAAGCTTTCCGCTATTTGCTCGGCCACCACTTCCTCGGCCCGACCCAAAAGCCGGTCATCCTCAGGCTCGCCCACGCACACCACCGGGATCAGGCCGGCAGCCATTGCTGCCTCGGCCTTGGCGCGGACGCGGTGGCTGGTCTCCCGATACGCCATGCGGCGTTCGGAATGGCCCAGAATAACGTAGGTGGCGCCGGCATCCTTCAGCATGGCGGCGGCAATATCCCCGGTATGGGCGCCCTTCGCGGCCTCATGGCAATCCTGCCCGCCAAGCGCCACCACCCCGGCGCAAGTCTGGGTCAGGGGGGTGATCAGCGTGGCGGGGGGGCAGATCAGCACTTCCGCCTTCAGCCCAGCGGCGCCGGCGGCAACGGCCCGGGCCAAAGCTTGGGCCTCGGCGGCCAGCCCATGCATTTTCCAATTGCCGGCGATCAGCGGGCGCACACCGGGGGTCATGCTGGGGTTCCTCCTGGGCTTGGGGCGAGCTTTGCCCCGCGTGGCTAGCCGCCACTTGGGGGCTTGGCAAGCATCGGGCCTTTCGCGCGGCGCCGCGTGGCGGTAATCACCTTTCTCATGATCACCTTCATGCGTCGCCTGGCCTCCACCTGGGTTGCCAAGGCGCTTTTCGTCCTGCTCGTGCTCTCCTTCGCCGTCTGGGGGATTGAGGATGTCGTGCGCAATTTTGGCCGCGATACGGCCGTGGCGCGGGTTGGAGATCAGCGGATCGAAGCTGAGGAAGCGCAGATGGCCGCGCGGCGCGAAATGTCGCGAATCGCGCGCCAGATGGGCAATCGCTTTGAGCCGAATGACGCAATCCGCCGCGCCGTGGCCGTGGGTGCCTTGGAAAACCTGATCGGCGAACGCGCGATTGTGGCGGAGGCGCAGCGCATGGGCGTGGTGGCGCCGGAAGAAATGGTGCGCGACACGGTATTCGCCATCCCCGGTCTGCGCACCCCGGATGGGCGTTTTTCGCGGGAGATTCTGGCGCAGGTATTGCGCAGCAATGAATTGACCGAACCGCAATTCCTGTCCCTGATTCGGGGCGATTTGCTGCGCCAGCAATTGCTGGGGGCGGTGCGCGCGGGCGCTGCCGCGCCGGATGCCATGACCGCGCCGCTATTGGTTTGGCAGACCGAACGGCGCGTGGCGGATGTGGTGCTGCTGCCTTTCTCCGCCGCGCCGGAACCGGAAGCACCGACGGAAGCGCAATTGCAGCGCTTTCTGGAAAACAACCCGCAGCGTTTTTCCACGCCGGAATATCGCCAGATCAGCATTGCGGTGCTGTCGGCGGAAACACTGGCGAATGAAATCGCGGTGTCGGAAGAAGATATCAAACAAGCCTTTGAAGCCCGCCATGGCCAATATGATAGGCCTGAGCGCCGGCAGATTCGCCAGGTAGTTTTGGCCGATGAAGCACGCGCGCGGGAAATCGCGCAGCTTTGGCAATCGGGCGCGGCGTGGGAAACCGTGGAAGCCGCCGCGACTGCTGCGGGCGGTCAGGCCATGGCGCTGCCCATGGGCGATAAGGCAAGCCTGCCCATTCCTGCCTTGGCGGATGCGGCTTTCGCGGCGCTCCCGCAAAGCGTGACAGACCCGGTGCAAAGCCCCTTTGGCTGGCATGTGATTGGCATTGAAGCGGTGGAACCCGCGCAAATTTTCACACTCGATCAGCTGCGCGATCAGCTGCGGCGCGATATCGCGAAGGACCGCGCGCTCGATCTTGCGTATGAGCGTGGCAATAAGGTGGAAGATGCTTTGGCGGGTGGCATGACATTGGCAGAAGCCGCGCCGCGTTTTGGGCTGTTGCTGGTGAATGCGACACTCGATCCCGGCGGGCGCAGCCCCGCCAATGAGGCCGTGGCGCTGCCAGTGCCGGCGGATCAACGCAGTGCCGTGCTGCGGGCGATTTTCACGCAGGATCAGGGTGCCGCGCCGCGCTTGCAGGAAATTGGCGATGCTTTTGTGGCGATTGAAATCAGCGCTGTCACGCCCCCGCAGCTTCGCCCCTTTGCCGAGGTTGAACCGGAATTGCGCCGTGCGGTGATTGCGGATGCGCGTCGGCGCTTCACGGAAACCCGCGCGGCGGGGCTTTTGGCGGCGCAACGCGGTGGCAAGACCCTGGTTGAAGCCGCGCAGGAAATGGGCCTGATCAGCACCCGCACCGCGCCTTTCGGGCGCGATCCCACGCAGGGCAGCCCGGTGCCGCCGGAATTGCTGCCGCCCTTGTTTGAAGCCAGGCGCGGGGAAGCCACCATGGCGGAAATTCGCGGCGGTTTTGCCGTGGCCTCGGTCGCCGATATTCTGCGTATTGACCCGGCGACCGATCCGCTTGGCATGGGCCGTGTGCGCGTTGAAATAGAACAGGCGGTTGCCGATGATCTGGAACAGCAATTCCAGGCGGCATTGCGTGTGCGCGCCAATGTGCGCATCAATGAACGCGTGCTGGAACAGGTGATAGGCAGATGAGCGGCGGTGGTTTCGCGGCATTTCGCGCGGCGTTGGAAGCGGGGCGGGGGCAGATCCTGGTTCGTGAACGCGTCGCTGATCTAGATACGCCCGTTGGCGCCTTCCTGAAACTGACTGGCGGCGCGCAGGCCAATGCGTTTTTGCTGGAAAGCATTGAAGGCGGTGCCGCGCGCGGGCGCTATTCCGCGATTGGCATGGCGCCGGACCTCATTTGGCGTTGCCGCAATGGCAAGGCGGAACTCAACCGCCACGCGCTTTCCGCCCCGCATGGTTTTGTGCCGGAAGCAGCACCCGCCTTGGACAGCCTGCGCGCCATCATCAATGAATGCCGCATGGTGGTGCCGGCGAATTTGCCGCCGATTGCAGCGGGGCTTTTCGGCTATCTGGGTTACGATCTGGTGCGGTTGATCGAAAAACTCCCATCCACCAAGCCGGATGTGCTTGGCATTCCCGATGCGGTGATGACCCGCCCGACGCTGATGGCCGTGTTTGATCATGTGCGCGACACACTTCTGCTCTGCGCGCCGGTCTGGCCAGGTGCTGATCCGCAAACCGCCTGGGAAGCGGCGAATGCCAGGTTGGATGAGGCAGAGGCCGCACTTGATCGCCCCGTGCCGCGCCCCGCACCACCTGCGGACCTGCCCGCTTTGCCCCAGCCTGACAGCAATTTCACCGAAGCAAGCTATATCGCGGCGGTGGAACGCGCGAAGGATTACATCCGTGCCGGCGATTGCTTTCAGATTGTGCCGGCGCAGCGTTTTTCGGCGCCCTTCGCTTTGCCGCCCTTCGCCCTTTATCGCGCGCTACGCCGGATCAACCCAGCACCCTTCCTGTTCTTCTGCGACTTTGGTGGTTTTGCCGCGGTGGGCGCGAGCCCGGAAATCCTGGTGCGCGCGCGCGATGGGGTGGTGACGGTGCGCCCACTTGCCGGCACGCGCCGGCGCGGCGCCACGCCGGAAGAAGATCGCGCGCTTGAAGTGGAATTGCTGGCCGATCCGAAGGAACGGGCTGAGCATCTGATGCTGCTCGATCTCGGGCGCAATGATGTGGGGCGTGTTTCGGAAATCGGTTCTGTTAAAGTCACTGCGCAATTCCAGGTGGAACGCTATTCGCAGGTCATGCATATCGGCTCAGAAGTGCAGGGGCGCTTGCGCGCGGGGCTGGATGCTTTGGATGCCTATTGCGCGGGCTTCCCCGCCGGCACGCTGACCGGCGCGCCGAAAATTCGCGCGATGGAAATTATCGAGGAATTGGAACCCTCCCGCCGAGGTCTCTACGCCGGTGGTGTCGGTTATTTCGGCGCCGATGGAGGTATGGATACCTGCATCGCGCTGCGTACCGCACTGGTTAAGGATGGCGTGATGTATGTGCAGGCGGGCGCGGGGGTGGTGGCCGATAGCGACCCCAAGGCGGAATATGAGGAAACGCGCCAAAAAGCGCGCGCCCTGTTCCGCGCGGCGGAAGAAGCGGTGCGCTTCGCCTCGGGCCGACGGTAGCCGTTTTCATGGCGGAAGCCCCCGATATCTCGCCCATCCTCAATCTGCTTGAGGATGCGCGTGATGCCGGGCGCTGCGCGGAAGCCGCCGCCGCCTTGCGCGTTTTATCGCAGCTTCAGCCGGAAAACCTGCATGTAAAGGCTGCACTCGCGCGCGCGCTGTTCGGCGCTGGGCTTTGGCAGGAAGCCTGGGACGCTTACGAAGTGCGCTTCGATCTGATGCCGGAGGTCTTCACCAAAGTCACCCGCCCCGGTCCGAATGGTCCCGAACCCATGCCGATCTGGCGTGGCGGGGCTTTGCCGGAATCGCTGCTGGTGATGGGCGAACAGGGGTTGGGCGATACCATCCAATTTGCGCGCTTCCTGCCTTTGCTGCGCGCCCGCGGTGTGCGCGTGCATGCGGTGCTTGACCCGCGTGTGATGAAACTGCTCGCGCCGGTGCTGGAAGGGATTGATGCGCGCCCTGGTGGTGCGGCGGGCAGGGTGCACGGCGTTAAATCCTGGCTGCCCTTGCTCAATCTGCCGCGCGCGCTTGGGCTGCGTCCGCAACATTATCAGGGGCGCATTCCATATCTGGCGGCGGAACCGGAACGTGTGGCGCATTGGCGCCAGCGCATCGGCAATCAGGGCTATCGCATCGGCATTGTCTGGCAGGGCAATCCCAAGGCGCCGGTGGATCGCAATCGGTCCGTGCCTCTCGCCATCTTCGCACCCATCGCAGCGCTGGGTGGCGCGCGGCTTTTCGCGCTGCAAAAGGGACCGGGCGAGGATGCAGAAGCGCCCTTCGCGCTCGATCGCTTGGGGCCAGAGATGGATAATGGACCGGATTGGTTTCTGGATACCGCCGCTGCCATCATGGCGCTTGACCTGGTGGTGACGGTGGACACGGCCGTTTTGCATCTGGCCGGCGCGCTCGGGCGGCCTGCGCTGATGCTAACCCACGGGCGCAATTCCGATTGGCGTTGGCAACAGGGGCGGGAAGATACGCTCTGGTATCCTTCCGTCCGCTTGGTGCGCTGCCCGGACGGCAATGCGGATTGGCGCGGTGCGGCGGCGCGTGCGGCGTTTATGATCCGCACCGGCAATATCCCCCCCGCCGCATGAAACGCCGCCGCCCCCGCCGCCGTGGCTTTGGGTTTTGGGCAAAGCGCCTTGGCGTTTTTCTGGCAGCGATGATCCTGCTGCTGCTGGGCGGCATTGCCGGTGCTTTGTGGTGGAGCCTGCCCGCGCGCGATTCTGAACTGTCGCTGGCGGGGCTTGCCGCGCCAGTTGCCATTTCACTCGATACACGCGGCATTCCGCATATTGAGGCGCAATCGGAAGCAGATGCCTGGGCTGCGCTGGGCATTTTGCATGCGCGTGACCGGATGTTTCAGATGGAACTGATGCGCCGCGGCGCGCGCGGGCAAAGCGCTGCGGTGGCGGGTGCGGCGGCGCTGCGCCTTGATCGCTTCATGCGGCTATTGCGGCTGGAAGAACGCGCCACAGCGGATTTGGCGGCCCTTGATGCCGAAACCCGCGCGATGCTGGAAGCCTATGCCCGTGGTGTGAATGCCTGGATCGCAGCACGCGGGCGTTTTGCCGCGCCGGAATTCATCGCGCTCGGCGTGCCGGAACCTTGGCAGCCCGTCGATAGCCTGCTCTGGGGCAAGATCATGGGGCTTTGGCTGGGCGGCAATTGGCGCATGGAATTGGAACGCGCGCGGCTGGCTGAGCGGCTCTCGCCCGAACAGCTTGGCGATTTATGGCCGGAGGATAGTTCGGCGGGCCGCCCCGATGAACCGCTTATGCAGACTGAAGCGAAGGCAAGCGGTGCTTTGCGTGGTGAAGGCCTACATGGAGATGCGCTGGCAGCTTTGGCGGCGCATTTGCCGCGCTTTCCGGAAGATGCGCCTTTGCCGGAGATTGCTTCCAACGCCTGGGCGGTAGGGGCAGGGCGGAGTGCGTCGGGCGCGCCTTTGCTTGCTTCCGATCCGCATCTTTCGCATAGCGCGCCCATTCTTTGGTATCTGGCGCGCATCACCCTGCCGGATGGGCGCATGCTGATGGGTGCCACCGCGCCTGGCGTGCCTGGAATTGTGATTGGGCGGAATGAAAACCTCGCCTGGGGCTTCACCACCACGCATGCGGATACGCAGGATATCTTCATCGAAAAACTGACCGATGACGGGCGCTATGAAACGCCCGATGGGCCGCGTGATTTCATTTGGCATGAAACGCAGATTGCGGTGCGTGGCGCTGCACCCGTGGCTTTCCGCTTTCGCGAAACGCGCCATGGGCCGGTGCTTTCTGATCTTGATCCAAGTTTTCAAGGCAAGGCGGGCACGGTATTGGCGCTGGCCATGGCGAGCCTTTCGGCGGGCGAAACTTCAGCGCGCGGTTTTTTGCGCTTGAATGGCGCGCGCGACATTAAGGAAGCCCGCGCGGCGGCCGAGGATATCACCAGCCCGGTGCAGAACCTGATGCTGGCGGATCGTGCGGGCGGGATTGCCATGTTCGTCGTGGGGCGCGTGCCGCAGCGCCGTGGTGGCGATGGCACGCTGCCGCGCCCAGGTTGGGATGGTGCGGCGGGATGGGATGGGTTTCTGCCTTTTGACGCCAAGCCGCATGTCGAAAACCCAGCAAGCGGCGTGATTGCAAATGCGAATAACCGCGTGGCGCCGGCGGATCATCCGGCCTTTCTCAGCCGAGATTGGTATGGCGATTGGCGCTTCCGGCGCATTGGTGCCGGCTTGGCCGCGCAGCCTCAACACACGCCGGCGGATTTCGCGGCCTTGCAGATGGATCGCTTCAGCCTTTTCGCGGCGGAGGCGCTGCCCGCCTTTCGCGCCCTGCAGCCCATGGAAGGCGCGGCGGGGGCTGCGCTTGCCCTGCTGCAAGCCTGGGATGGCGAGATGGCGGCGACGCGGCCAGAACCGCTGATCTTCCACGCGACCATGCGCGGTTTTGGCCAGGCGCTGCTGAAGCGCGCTGCCATCCCGCCGGATGGCTTCGCACCATCCCCCGAATTCCTGCGGCCCTTGCTGCAAGGGGGCGATGCGGCGGCGCGCTGGTGCGGGGAAGAGGGCTGCGCGCCCTTGCTGGCGGCAGCCTTGACGGAAGCGGTGGCAGCGCTGGCGTTTCAGCAGGGCGCCGATCCGCGCCAATGGCGCTGGGGCGCGGCCCATATTGCGCAATTCGACCACGCCATTCTGCGCTTCATCCCCTATCTGCGCGATTGGGTGGGCCTGCGCGCCGCGCCAGGTGGGGATGGCGAAACCGTGGCGCGCGCCGCCTTCAGGGGCTCGGGCTTTGCCGCCGTGCATGGCGCGGGGTTTCGCGGCGTGATGGATTTGGCCCAGCCGGATGGCGCCTTTGCCGTGATCGCGACTGGCCAATCCGGCCACCCCTTCAGCCGGCATTGGGGCGATATGCTGCCGCTTTGGCGCGATGGCGCGCTTTTACCCATGGCGGCACCGCGTGAGGTGACCGGGCGTATCCGTCTGAACCCTACTCCCTGACGCGATTTTGCAAGGTGGTTGATTCCAAAGCGCTCTGAGGCGAAAATGCCTGCGCATGCTGCATCGCCCACCCCGCCGACCGCAATTTTTCTATACGACCGCGCCGCTGCCCTGCCCCTATTTGCCGGGCCGGACGGAGCGGAAAATCGTGACCGAATTATCCGGCACAGAGGCGGAAGCTTTGCATGAACGCCTCTCACGCGCCGGCTTTCGCCGCAGTCATAATATTGCCTATGCGCCGGTCTGCCCAGGCTGCCAGGCCTGCGTGCCGATCCGCGTGGTGAGCGAGGAATTCACGCCAGACCGTACGCAGCGCCGCATCCTGCGTGCCAATACGGATTTGACCATTTCAGAAATGCCAGCCCGCGCAACGGCGGAACAATTCACCCTGTTCCAGCGCTATCAGAAAAATCGCCATGCTGATGGCGATATGGCCGCCATGGGCTATTATGATTACCGCGCAATGATCGAGGATACGCCGATCAGCACCGGCATCCTTGAATTTCGCGATGCGCAGGACCGGCTTTTGGGCGCGTGCCTCACGGATTGGCTGGCCGATGGGCTTTCCGCCGTTTATTCCTTCTTCGATACGGATGAGGATAAGCGTTCGCTTGGCACCTTCGCCGTGCTGTGGCTGATCGGGCGCGCGCGGTCGCTTGGCCTGCCTTATGTCTATTTGGGCTATTGGGTGCCGGAAAGCCGCAAGATGGCCTACAAAGCGCGCTTCAAGCCGAGCGAGATTCTGATCAGTGGCGCCTGGCATCGGCTTGGCGATGGCGCGGAAGTATTGGCGCCGCGTGAAGTGGTGCGGGTTGGATAAATCTCAGACGGCTTCGGCCAAAACAAGCATTGGGCGTGCGGCGCGTGGCGGTGGCGCGGTGATATCCTCGGCGCGATAGAAGCAAAGCCCACCGATTTCGGTGATGCTGGCTTGCCCCACCGCCCAGGCGGGCAGATGCGCGGCATCATGCCAAAGCGTGGCACCGCCAGTCGGGTCCGGCAGCAGTCCGGAAGCGGCGCGTTGCGCAATGCGCCGACAGATCGTGAGTGCCGCATCACCAGGCGGGATGGCGCGCAAAGCGGCATGGCGCGGGTCCCGCCGGTTCCAGCAGGAAAACAGGAAAGGCGCGCGGCAGATTGCGGCGATGTGGCGCGCATTGGGGTCTCGGCCTTGGCGCAGACGGTTCATCACCAAAGCGGCCAAGGCTTCAATGGCGCGCACGGGTTTGTCGGCGGCTTCAGCCCACAGCGTCATGGCCAGGATTTCGATATCAATCCTGCGTGGCGCGGGTAATTTGGTCATTCGCGTTCCTCCATCCGGCGCACGGCTTGCGCTGCGGCAATGCCGGTGCGTGAGACGTCTTCCAGTTTTTCCTCGATCCGTACCAAATGGTCTGAGATTCTTCGGTCCAGATCGCGAATGAGCGAGAGCGGCACATAGGTGCGCGCCACTTCCAGCTTGAATTGCGCTAAATCTTCCCGCGTGCGGGTCAGCGCATCCGAATCGCGTTCATCGCCGCGCTGAATGCGCGCGTGCAATTCACGCCGGAGGCCGTGGATCATCCAAAAAAGCGCGGCGACCACCGGCGC
Source organism: Roseomonas sp. (assembly GCA_020249265.1). Classification (GTDB taxonomy): domain Bacteria; phylum Pseudomonadota; class Alphaproteobacteria; order Acetobacterales; family Acetobacteraceae; genus Neoroseomonas. The sequence goes on along the minus strand of JADCGA010000035.1, from coordinate 8,740 downwards.
CTCGATGGCGGTGAACCACCATTGGGGGTCAATCTGCATGGACATGCTGCTTGGCCTTGTGCTGAAAGCTTGAACAACAGGCGCAGCCACCCCAGAAACAGAGGCGGCGTGACGCCGGAAAGGAAAGCCGGGCCCATGTGGAATGAGCCGTATCTGGAAACCTGCTGCCGTTCGGCGCTGCATCGGCTGACGCTGGTGGGCCCGCATGGGCGGCCCGAAGGGCTGAAGGATGGCCCGTGCCTGCTGCGCCTGACCGGCATGGCCTTGGCGCAGCAACGCGCGGATGGTCGGTTTGAAATCACCGATGCGGGCCGCGCGCGGCATGCCTTGGAAATCCTGAAGCAGCCGGCTGCTTAGCTGCCACGCCAATAGGCTGCGCGGGGTGGCGGGCCGGCGCGCGCCAGCCGTACTGGTTCTGCCAGCAAGCAACCGGCCAGCGCATCCAAGGCGTCATCGCGTGCGCCGCTGACCCCAGGCGCCCATTCCGCCATTTCGGATGGGAAACGGGTACGGAAGATGCTTTCATGCGTATGCAGCCGACGTGCTGCCAAAGCTGGCTCCAAGGCACCCAGAATGCGATCCGCCTTGGCGCGATGGTTGTTCTGTTCCACCACCGCGCAAGCCGCACCCGCCTTGGCCAATTCGCGCCTGAGCAGTGCGGGCAGAAAACGCCCAATGCCATTAGTTTCCACGCGAATAACCGGCAGCAACAAATCCCGTGCGATATGCGCGACTTGCCGGCATTGCTGCGTGGCGGGGTCTTCCGCCGCATCCGGGTCATGCGTCAGATAGCGTAGTCGATGCAGGAAGTGATTGCCTTCCTGATCCGCATAACAGGCCGCGAGCACGGAAGAATCCCCGCTGCCGGGCCGGCCATAGGCAGGGTCCCAATAGCCACCGCCGGAAACCAGGCGCCGTCCAAGCAGGCTGAGTTCCGCCCGTCCGCCGGCTTCGCGATATTCCGGTTCATCTGCATAACGAATAAGGGCAGCGGGATCGAGCCGCGCGGCTTCAGCCGGTAGTGCCTTCAGCATCATTTGCCGTTCGAAATGCAGCGCGCCGACACGTTGGCGGAGCATTGCAATCGCTTCCTTTGGGAAGCGTTCCGGCCAAGCGCTCGCACCCGCCGAATTCATGATGGGCAGCGTGAGGCGGCGATAGGATCGCAGGAAGGCGTCCTCATGCTTCGGGTCTCGGTAGAGGCTTTCCTCACAATGCGGTGTGCCGACGAACAGAATAGTGCCGCCCGGTGTCAGGATGAATTCCAACTCCGCCAGGCGTTCACGCAAGGCTTCGCGCTTACCAGGTGTGTCGCAATTGCCGGCAACTTCGACATCATCGCAAATGATGACATCGGCGCGCGCGCCGGTGATATTGCCCGATATGCCCTGCGCCAGCATGGATGGGTCTCGCAAAGCGCCGGGGCGGGCGACGGTGAAGCGATCCGCCGCCCAATTTTCTGGTACATCGGGCAGTAATTCGGCGCAAAGCGGGTGGGATTCCAGAATGCGCCGAACGGTTGCGACCATGCGCGTGGCAAGCTGCGCATCTGCAGCCACCACAAGGATGCGCGTGGACGGATTGATGAGCAAAAGCCAGGCGCACCAAAGCCCGATCAGCGTCGACTTGCCGCAGCCGCGAAAGGCCATCAGCAGCAGGCGCCGATCATTGGCTTCGCGCCGCGCCATCAGCCAACGCGCGATGCGCCGATGAATGGCGGGCGTTTCCTGGGCGCTGCGCTGATTCCAAAGCCAGAGAAATTCCAGGAAATCCGGATCATTCCTCATGCGGGACATCATCGGGCATGGGGGCATTGGCCAAAGCCTGACGCGCTTCCGCAAGCAGGCGTTCGGCCTCGCTCACTTCACGCTGATCGGCCTGATGCGTAGCGCGCGCCAGGCGCAGCAGCGCTTCCAAATGACCAAGCGCAGCACGGCAGAGTTGGATATGGTTGCGATGGGCGCGCATCAGCGCCTCATCTTCCACCAGCGGATCAAGACTGAGCACGGCTTCATAGCTGGCGCTCACGCGCTTGATGGCCTCACGCAGATCAAGCCCGAGGTCAATGGTGCTTTTGCGCCGCCTCATGCCTTGGTGACCCGGGCGCGCACGGTACCGGCGGCAAGGTTGATGGCGATGCCGCTACGATTCCAGGCGGTGACGGTGACGATATTGGTGGCGCCCACCTGCGCCAGCATGACGATGCCTGAAGTGGCAAGGCTGAAGGCGGCGGTTGCGAAATCACCAGGCCGCGCGCCTTGCAGCGGCACATTGATTTGCGCCGAAGCACCAGCCGCGATGGAGCCAGGATCCCAGGGCGATTCAGCGGCCAGTTCGCGCGCACCATGCGGGAGATCCGGCATGCCATACAGCAAGGGCGGAGCGTAAAGCGGATCACACGCCAGGCGCAGCGAACGCACTTCATAATCCCGCGCGATGCGTGCCACACCAATGATTGCATAGGCGACTTGGTCCCCAAGCCGAATGACCTGCGGGCGCGTGAATGTTTCATCATCCATATCAGCCGAGCTTTGCCACCAACGCGCGGTTGCGTTCCACATCAGGGATTGACCGGAAGCGCGCACCACGGGCGTGGTGCCTTCGCTGATCAGGTAACGATCATGGTCAAAACACATCACCACCAGGCGCGCGCCATCCGCATCCACGGCAAGGGCGAATTCTCGGCAATTGCGGGTATCCACCACAAAGCCAAGCCCGCGCCCGCCATTCAGCAATACACCGCGATCAGTGAAGGTGAAATCATCAAGGCCCGGAAAAGCGAAATCCTCAAGCCGTGTGGGGGAGAAGGAAACATTTGTTGAAAGACAGGCAAGCTTTTCGAAACCCCATTCCTGAATCGACCAGCGGAACCTGGCGGCGCGAAGATTAGGCACGGCGGCAATTTCTCGGGATGCATCACGAAAGGCCGCAGCCTGGTGGAAACGCCGAACGGTGGCGCCAATGCGTGTGGCGCTTGGTGTGTAATCCACATCCACAAGATAGGCTTGGCTGGCCCAGGCAATCTCATAGACGTGGTCCTGCGCGCCGGCGGTGTGCCGCGCGACAAAGGGGCTGCAGCCTTCCATACGCATGGCGCGTGCCCAAATCGCTCGGCTATTCACCTCACATAAAAAAGGGATGCCGCTGATGGGACGATTCCGCGCCTGCAATTCAAAGCCAGGTGCGTCAAAGATATGCCGATTATGCGCAACATAAGCGCCGGGGGCGGCAGAAAACCGCACGCCGAAGCGATCCTTGCTGGTATGCAGGCTGGAAGAAATGGCGAAATGCCCGCCGTAATAGCGCACGGATGTGTTCCAGCCGGCAGCGCTCGCGGTACGCACATCAAGCCCGATGCGGTTGTTGACGATACGCCCAAGTGTCAGCGTGGTATCCTCAAAACCACGTTCTTCACCGAGCGTGCGAATGCCGATGGTGAAGCCTTCCACCTGGCGAATTTCAACCTGGCATGAATCGAAATTCCGCAACACCAAGCCGATATCGGCTTCATTTTCCCAATCTGAAATGCTGGCGCGGATGATGCGAATGCCCATGTAAAGCTTGGTTGCATTGCGCACTGTGCCGCCATCACCGATGGTGAGCGCGGTCTGACCAGACGGCCCGGCGTAGAGAATACTGCCGCGCATGGTCAGGCCCGCGGCGCCGCCACCCAGAAGTAGTGGTTGGCCGGTTCGGTAGCTGCCCTCACCAATTTCAAGAAACCGCCCGGATACAACGGCGGCATTCATGGCAGCCTGCAACGCCGGTCCATCATCGGCGACGCCATCGCCGAGCGCGCCAAAATCGCGCACGGAAAGCCGTTCATTCAGCTTGTCTTCCACAGAGCGTGGAATGGCGCCCGGATAGGGCAGGGTGATTTCCGGGCCGTCACGATCAAATATCGCGATGTCACCAAGCGAATCAAAGCCCAGTAGCCGATTGCCGCGGGCGGCGCGCAGCGGCAGCAGCATATTGCCATCATCAGCGGGATCAGTGCGTACTGCCTGCTTTAGATCGCTCGCTACTTGTTGCAGCGCGGCCATCTGAAAATCCAGCTCATCATTCAAGGCGCTGGCGCGGAGCAGGCTGTTTTCCTGAAAATCCGTCATGCGCGCCAGGATGACGCGGCGGCGGAGCATGATGCGTGCGCCATTCACGGGCGCTTCCAGGAAGGTGACGGTGCCGCCATCTGATTCGCCGGCGCCGGCAATGGAGAAACCCGCGGCTTGGATCAGGCCATTGATGCGGATTTCAAGATCATTGTCGTTAAAGATAGGAAAGGCGAAGGTGAAGACGCGCTGCGTGCCATTGGCGATATATTGCGCGCGTGGCGACACATCGCCGATGGTGATGTGTTCGGACATTGCGGTTCCTTGCGGATAGAGGGGCGTGGGGGGCCTGGATCAGTCAAGCAGGTTGCGCGCAATTGCACCGAAGGATTGCGTAGCACGCACAAAGCCTTGGAAATCACCATTGGACGTCAGCAACGAAGGCCGACCCGCAGCGAGGCGCGTACGCAAAAGTTCAGTGCTTTCCGCCTGATCCTGCGCTGCATCGGCTGCCATGCCGGCAGTAAGCGCAGAAGCCGAGCCCTCATCTGGCGATACGCCACTTGCGGCCATCCGCGCCCTTGTGGCAGCGATGGTGCGCGCCATCACTTCCTGTCGGGCGCGTTGTTGCGCGGCGGTTTGGGTTGCAATGACCTGTTGTTGGGCCACCTGCTGCTGTTGCGCCGCTTCCTGCTGCACACGGACTTCAGCCTTGCGTTGGCGTTGCTGCTGAACCTGGCCATAGGCGGATACACCCGCCAAGGCGAGGCTAGCGATGGTCGCGATTTGAGCCATCAGTCATTCATCCTGATTTCGGTTGTGACGGAAAGCAGCGTCAACGGCAGCGGCGCTGTGCCGGTGATGCGCCATAGGGGTGCGATGCGATCCCGCCGCCAGCCCATGCCACGCAGCGTGGCATCGCCGGTGAAGGGCATCGGGGGCGCATCGAAATGATCAATACTGAAGCGGCGCAGCGCCAAGGCTTGCGGACCCTTGCCGAGATCCACATCCACCGCTGGCGTTTCCAGCAAGCGGAAGGTAACCGCGACCAGGCGCGATGGGCCCGTGGCGCTACCCGCGGGCGTGATGAGATCACTGGGCAGCGGTTCGATTTCATGTGTAAAGGCAAGGCCGATTGCGACCTGGGTTGCCGGCGCGGCCAGTGTCACAGTGCCACCCGAGACAGTGGCGTCCGGACGCACCGCTCCATTGGCCAGGACAGCGACCTGCCTGCCATTCAGATGCGCGAGACCGGTCCAGGTGGATTTTGGTGTGATGGAGGTGCCGGTCAGCGCCGCATCCTGCATCAATCCTTCTTCAAAACGTTCGAGTGACAGGCAGCCGGCGCGTTCCACCACACACCAAAGCGTGCCCTCTACCTCTGCAATGGCACGAAAGCTGCCGCTGGTTTCCTGTCGCGTCCAGGCAGTAACCTGTTCTGCGCGATAGAGCGTGAGTGTCGCAAGCGCGCCATCTTCCATCACCAGATGCAAAAGCCGCGCGCCTTGATCATAGGCTATGGCGCGTGGTGATTTGATCAAGTGCCGGCCCAGTATGGCAAGGTCATTTGCCTGATAAGCCTGCTGGACTTGCGTATAGGCGAATTCATAAACGCCCTGCCCACCGCGCGAGACGAAGATGGTTGACCCATCCACATCCACTGGCTGCACAAGCCGATCCACTGGTGAGCCCACGCGGGTTTGACGGTTGATCTGGATATTGGCCGGCGTCAGCGGATCGCCGGTGACCATCCATTCGGCGCCAGAGGTGAAAAGCTGCAAATGTTGGCCGGAGAAGACACCACGAATGGCATTGACCTGATCAGAGAGCAGGCTGAAGGCAATCGCCTGATCATCCAGGCCTGTGCCGGGATCGAAATTGAACAGATCGCCTGTGCGCGACAGCCAAAGCCGATTGGGCAGATCGCGCGAGCCACCAATCACCAGCCTGTCCTGATGAAAGGCGCAGGTGATGGGCCAGCCGCGCGCAGTGCTGAAGGCGGCTTCGTCCCAATCCTTGGTCGCCGTGGTACTGGCGAGCGGTTGTTCGACGGTTGCGACAATGGTGCTTGGCGAATTCACGGCAGAGACCAGCACGCGCTTGCCGCCGATACGAAGCCTGACACCGATGTGTTCTACCGCGAAAACCGGGGCGCTGGCGCTGATGGTGACGGTACCATTCAGCGCGCTTGGCGTCAGCGTGACTTCAGCCGGTGCAAAACGGAAATAGGCATCCTGGATGAAGGACCAGGGCGTGATGGACCAGCCCGTATTGCTGCGCTGGACCTTTTGCGGGCGCATATCGGGATGCGTCAGCAACAGCGTATCGGCATTCTGCGTAAAACCGATTTGCGGCAGCATGGTTTCGGTCCACGGCGCGATCAGCTCTGCGATTTTCAGATCCGCGGCATAGACGGCAAGCTTCCCAGCCATCAGCACCATCAGATAGGTCTGCTCGGTATTGAATTCGAAGGGCAGCAACCGCGCCACGCCAGGCAGCATCGCGACATGGCGCAGCCCGGGCCGGCGCGTCACACCGCCGGTTGGTTGGATCACAACATTACGCAGACGCCGCGCGCCATTCTCATAGGCGCGCAGATCGGCGCGGCCCAGCAATTCGGGCGCCAATTCGCCGGCGGTGAAGCTTGTTTTGGTGCGTTTGATGGCGGGCATGGATCAGCCCCTGACCGAAATCAGCGGAAACGACCCAAGTGCGGTGGCGCTTGCCTGTTGGCTATCGGCGCGCCGCGCGCTGCGGAGTTCTGCCTCGGCCAGGCGCGAGAGCAAATCTGCGCGCGAGGTGTTTTCCGTCAGCGGCAGGCAAAATGCCGCTGCAAGGCGCGCCAAGAGTGCAGAGGCGAAGAAGGGCGGAAAGCTGCTTTCATCCGGGCGGAAGATATGCGTGAGTGCCACGCTTTCCACATCGGTCAGCAGCTTGCTGCCCTGAATACGATACAGCAATCCAGTCGCGCGCCCCGCCGTTCCGGCGGAAATGGCGCGCAGGAAATCGGGGGGTAATTGGAAGGCGTAGCGGAATTCTGCACTGGGGCTTTGTGCGAGCCGCGGCAGGGCCGCTTGGGTGGTGGCAAAGGACCAGGGGTGGGAAGCAAGCAGGGCATCGCGCACGCCAGGATAAAGGCTTTTCGCGACTTCCCCTTCGGCGGTGCCATCCTCAAACGAAGCGATGGGTTGCGCGCCAATCTTGATCAATGCGCTTGCGCATAGCGTGATGGCGGTCAGCGCCATGGGATGCTCTCCGATGTTGGGGGAAGGGGGCGCGGGCAGGGGCCTGCCCGCGCCGGTACTTGCGCTTATTCCTTCGCGCGCATCCTCACGACGCCCGTCGGGTCAATCATGGTTGCGCCCTGGGACATCATGTTGTTCACGAAATGTGCGGCGCGGTCGCCATGCCAGGTGATATCGGTCATCACTTCGCTGGCCACTGCATGACCAATCGCGGTCTTGTGGTAGAAATAGCAATAACGCAGCGTGCCGGATTTGGTGAGGCCGGAATGCGGCATCCAAAGCGCGCCGAGCCAGCGCTTCGCCTGCGTGCCCTTCCAGGGCAAAGCATCATCGCCGACATATTCGGTGCTGGCGAATTCCTGGATTTGCAGCATTTCTGACCATTGTTTCCAACCGACCACGGCGAAGCGCTGGCCATCATCCGGCACATCGGCAGCGCCCAGCATTTCAAAAGCAAGAAGCACTTTCTGCTTGGTCAGGCCATCCGTGTCGGCCTGGCCCACGCCGGTGCCCACCGCTTCCTGGGTCGCGGCATCAAGGGCGGCGACAATCAATTCATCGGTCTTGCGGCCAAGTGCATAAGCACCAGCATTGGCGATGACGCTGCGTTCATCGACATTCGTCTTGATTTCATCCAGTTTATCAATCCATTCGCCGGCATAATAATCTTGCAGGAAGCATTCCGCATTGCTGTAGGTAAGGTTCATCACCGGCACGGCGCCGTTGCGCGCCTTGGCGGCGGCGGTGCCTTTGCCGACACGTGGGAAGATGGTCGAAGCGCCCTTTACATTGGTCTTGCTGCGCACGGTGGGGCGCAGCTTGCTGCCCTGGCGCTGATAGGCTTCGGCGACTTCAGCTTCGAATTGCTTGACGAAGGCCTGTTCAATGGTTCCGGACATGCGGTTACCTGTCTTTCATTGGGGGTTATGGGGAAAGTCGCCGCGCCGGTTGACGCCATGGGCCGGTGTGAGGCGAAGGCACGCCACGCCCTTTCGGGTTGTGTGGCAGCAAAGGGGTGGGGCGGGCGCAGTTTCAGGGGTTAACCGCACCCGCCCCCTTCGGTCGGGGCGAGCAGTTTATTGCTCAAGCCCCGCCGGAAGCCCTTGAGAGCGTGTCCCGTTCACTTGTGTGTACGGCACTCGCTCTCAAGCTTTGTTGGATCGCTTTTTCTGAGCCTTCAAAGGGTTGCAATTGGCTCGAAAAAATCCGATGATTTACTTCTTTCAAAACGCGCAACTCTGCGCGATTAGTCGCCTTGCCGGGCCAACCGCCTTAGGTCATCATCGGTGGGCTCGTAGCTAGGCATTGAACCGCTCCGGGTTTGTCGGAGGCTCCAACTTCCAAATAGGATGGAGCCGTTATGAGCAAGACGACGAACAAGTTTTCCCCTGAAGTCCGTGCCCGCGCGGTGCGGATGGTAATGGATCACGAGGGGGAACACCCCTC
>JADCGA010000034.1 GCA_020249265.1 Roseomonas sp. | reverse complement strand
TGTCATTACCAAGGCCACCATCCAGCGTGTCAGCACCATCTCCAGCGCTAAGCGTATCAGCGCCATCGCCACCGCTCAGCTGGTTCGACGCCGCATCACCCAACAGGCTATCAGCACCAGCACCACCCAACACGTTCTCAATGCCAGACAGGTTGTCGCTACCCGCCGCACCCAGAGCTAGGTTGCCAATGAGGCTCACCGTCACCGCGCCAGACGCATTGCCATACGATACAAGGTCAGTCCCAGCGCCACCTATCAGGCTGTCATTGCCAAGGCCACCATCCAGCGTGTCAGCACCATCGCCACCGCTGAGCGTATCAGCACCGTCTCCACCGCTCAGCTGGTTCGCGCCAACATCACCCAGCAGGCTGTCAGCGCCAACCCCACCCAACACGTTTTCAATGCCAGACAGGCTGTCGCTACCCGCAGCACCCGCTGCGAGGTTGCCGACAAGGCTCACCGTCACAGCGGCAGACGCACCAGCATAGGACACAAGATCAACATCAGCGCCGCCCATAAGACTATCATCGCCAGCCCCACCATCCAGCGTGTCAGCACCGTCACCGCCGCTCAGCTGGTTCGACGCCGTGTCCCCCAATATGCTATCAGCAAAGTTACCCCCGAGCACATTCTCAATGCCAGACAAGGTATCGCTACCCGCCGCACCGGTGGCGAGGTTGCTGACAAGGCTCACCGTCACGGCACCAGTCGCACCAACATAGGAAACTAGATCAACACCAGCGCCACCAATCAGGCTGTCATTACCAGAGCCACCGTCGAGCGTGTCAGCGCCATCGCCAGCACTAAGGGTATCATTACCAGCCCCACCGGAAATGACGTTATCCAACGCATCACCCAGCAGACTATCGGCGCCCGCTCCACCCAACACATTCTCAATGCCAGAAAGACTGTCAGCACCCAGCGCTCCGGAGGCCGTGCCACCAACAAGGCTCACCGTCACGGCACCAATCGCACCAGCATAGGACACTAGGTCACTACCAGCGCCACCAATCAGGCTGTCATTACCAGCGCCACCATCCAGCGTGTCAGCGCCATCGCCACCGCTCAGCAGGTTCACACCCGCGTCGCCAACCAGACTATCCGCGCCAACACCACCCAACACATTCTCAACGCCTGACAGGCTATCGCTGCCCAGCGCTCCGGACGCCGTGCCACCGACAAGGCTCACCGTCACTGCTCCAGTCGCACCAGCATAGGACACTAGGTCACTACCAACGCCACCAATCAAGCTGTCAGCGCCATCGCCACCGTCGAGCGTGTCCGCGCCATCACCGGCACTGAGGGTATCAGCGCCACCGCCGCCGCTAAGCTGGTTTGCAACAGCATCACCCAACAAACTGTCAGCGCCAACCCCACCTAGCACATTTTCAAAGCCAGACAGCGTATCGCTGCCCGCCGCACCAGTGGCGAGACTGCCGATAAGGCTCACCGTCACCGCACCAGTCGCACCAACATAGGAAACTAGATCAACACCAGCGCCACCAATCAGGCTGTCATTACCAGAGCCACCGTCGAGCGTGTCAGCGCCATCGCCACCACTCAGCAGGTTCGCACCTGCGTCGCCAACCAGACTATCCGCGCCAACACCACCCAACACATTCTCAATGCCAGCAAGACTGTCAGCACCCAGCCCTCCGGACGCCGTGCCACCAACAAGGCTCACCGTCACCGCACCAGTCGCACCAGCATAGGACGCAAGGTCAATCCCAGCGCCGCCAATCAGGCTGTCATTGCCAAACCCACCATCCAGCGAGTCGGCACTGTCACCGCCGATCAGCTGGTTCGCCGAAGCATCACCCAGCAGGCTATCAGCGCCTGCTCCACCCAGCACATTCTCAAAGCCAAACAGAGTATCGCGGCCCGCCGCACCAGTGGCGAGGTTGCTGACAAGGCTTACCGTCACCGCGCCAGACGCACCAGCATAGGACACAAGATCATCGCCAGCGCCGCCTACTAGGCTGCCATTGCCAGCACCGCCCTCGACAGTGTCGTCACCTGCATTGCCATCGACCGTATCGTTACCCGCTGCACCCCGCAGCAAATTGTCGCCAACGCTGCCCGTTATGCGGTTATCTCCAGCGTTCCCAATACCTTCAATCGCAGCGCCAACAAGGATCAGTTCCTCAATATTCTCTGAAAGGCTGAAGGAGACCGATGCCTGTATTGTATCAAGCCCCTCGTCAGCTCCTTCACGCACATCATCATTTAGGTTGTCCACCAGATAACGGTCATTGCCTGAATTACCACGCAGCCTATCAGCGCCGGTACCGCCATCCAGAACATCGTTTCCGGAATCACCTTGAAGTTGGTCGTTATCCGCGCCGCCAAGCAGAATATCGTCTCCTGGTCCGCCGAACAGGAAATCTATTCCACCTTGCCCAACGAGTAGATCATCTCCTCTTTCGCCGGTCAGAATATCGCTACCATTGCCGCCATCGAGCAGGTCATCGCCGTCACCAGCCGAGATAACATCATCGCCCTCTTCGCCCAGCAATGCGTCATCACCGTTGTCACCAACAATCAGATCATCACCGCCTCCGGCGAAGATTGCGTCATTGCCATTGCCACCTTGAAGGATATCAACCCCATCACCGGACTGGATCGTATCATTGCCGTCACCACCGGAGATGACATTATTGCCCTGTGCGTCCAAAACCATATCATCGCCAGCGAAAGCGCTGATGACGTCCGACGCAATCGACCCGACAATAAGATCTCGACCTGTCGTGCCGTTCATTTCATTTTGAGCGCCGGTCGAAGCACGAGTGCCAACCGTTCTTGTCCCATCAGGATTGACGATAAGGACTTCATTGGTTGTGGCAAAGGTAACATCCGCGACGCCGAAGGACGTTCCATTTGAGAAACGCCCAGTAGCGCGGCCATGGATTGTATTGCCCGCAACCGTCTGGAATTGATGGTCGCTTGTCAGGCCAATTTCAGTGATACCAAGCTGCGCCATGGTTTGGAGTTCGGCTCCAGTGGATTCCCCATCGCCGTTCGCATCGCGCCACGCCAATAGGCGGCCCCAGAGGGCGTCCAGCGATGAAAGCTTGCCATCGCGATTGCTATCAAGCGCCGCGAGGCCTTCGAGGTCCGTACGCGCCCCCGGCAGATGTGCCTTGAAACTGATTTCATAGAAATTAGTGATCCGGCCATCCCCATTGGTATCCAGGGCAAGAAGCGCATCTTGCGGATTCACCCAGCCAACACGATAACGCCAGCCATCATTTTTCAGGTCAAAGAAAGCTTGGCTTGCCGCGGCGCTGATCAGGCCCGCGCCGTCATTGTTGAGGTCGAGCACGATTGGGGCACCCTCGCCACCTTCACCGCCGCCGCCTTCACCGCCACCACCTTCACCACCGCCACCGCCTTCGCCGCCACCACCTTCACCGCCACCGCCTTCGCCGCCGCCGCCTTCACCGCCACCACCCTCGCCGCCGCCACCTTCACCGCCACCGCCTTCGCCGCCGCCGCCTTCGCCGCCACCTTCGCCACCACCGCCTTCGCCGCCACCACCTTCGCCACCACCACCTTCGCCACCACCGCCGCCACCTTCGCCGCCGCCACCTTCGCCGCCGCCGCCGCCTTCACCGCCGCCGCCTTCACCGCCGCCGCCGCCTTCACCGCCGCCGCCTTCACCGCCGCCGCCTTCACCCTCGCCTTCACCCTCGCCTTCACCCTCGCCTTCACCCTCGCCTTCACCCTCGCCTTCTTCACCTTCCTCGCCTTCTTCACCTTCCTCGCCTTCTTCACCTTCCTCGCCTTCTTCACCTTCCTCGCTCTCAGCTTCCGCTTCGGCTTCTGCTTCTGAGCCGTCCTCGCCGTCCTCAGCTTCGGCTTCATCGCCCGGACCGGAATCCTGCCCCTCACCACCACTCCAGCCACCACCTTCGTCGGAAGGGATATCTGGAATGTTGATAAACTGCGACGTCGTGCCGCCTTGGGCATCGGTTACCACAATCTCAAAACCGCCCCCCGCATTCCCGCCGTGGTAGGACCAGGTACCATCGGCATTGACAACGGCGGTTCCGTAGCGAGTCTGGCCATTCGGGCGGCTGGAACGGATGCTGTAGGTGAAGTTGGTATCATCAATGTCAGCAACCGAAATCCGACCACTACGGTAATCGGCGACGACTTGCGTTGTTTGCTGACGGTAGGTGCCGCTGGCGGCATCCCACACCACGATGGCGTTACCGTTCTCATCAACAACGCCGACTTCCTGCATCTTGTAAACAGACCCAACGACCCTGGGCGCATCATTCACCGCGGCAATATTCACATCCGCGGCCATCGTGGCCATCTGGCCAAAGATATCCCGCACAACATAAGTAAACCCGGCGCCGGTGCCGTTGAAATTCGCCAAGGGCGTAAAACGCACCGACCCATTGCGGACTTCAACGCTACCATTGGTCGCATTGCCCACCGAAACCAGAGACAGGCTTCCCGCAGTGGCCGCACCAATCCTGTCATTCGCCAGCAAATCAGCAATCAAAATATCAATCGCGACATCTTCAACGCCGCCCGTGACCCTATCCCGGCCCGGAGAAACCGCGTCCTGGTTCTGAATAGTCGTCGCCAGAACCGATACGTTGCCATCGGTCGATTCAATCAACAGCCCACCATTAACCCCAGTGGTCCGCGTGCCCGCCAGGGCGGTTTGCAGATCAAGCGACCCGGCTTGCAGGCCCTGCCCAAGACGTTCAAAGTTACCGCGCCGGTAATTGATGGCCGTAATGCCAAGATCACTCAGGCTTGAGAGCTCTCCGGTATCATTGACCCCATCGGCATCCAGATCACGCCACACACGCAATACCGCAAACACAGGGTCGGCCGCCGTGATCCGCCCATCACCATTCGCATCAATCCAACCAAGGCTATCCAGCCCCTGCCATGGCGTGGCGACGCCGGGATTGGCGAATAGCTCCTCAGCTGAGGTGATCCGCCCATCGCCATTGCGGTCCAGCGTCAGAAAACCATCACCGCCGCCGAGCCAGGCGGTCTTGCGGATAAAACCATCACCGCGCGTATCAAAAAACGTGGAGGATGCCGCCTGCTGGATGATCGTCAGGCCATTGCCATCCAGATCCAGCATGATGGGCCGCCAGGCTGCCGAAACCTCGCCCGCGGCAGGTGCCGCCGCCCGGTAGTTATGCTGCTGCGCACGCTGCATTTCCGAAAGGCCATCATCCGCAAGCCCCGCCTGAGACTGCATAAAGGCCGTTTGCACTTCCCACATTGGGGCGAAAGCGCCTGCTTCCAGCGCCGAAGTGGCGAATTGTTCCGTCATGCTCCGGAAGGCGTAGGGCTGACCGGTTAATTCATTCCAGGAATAGCCATCCCCCCCATACCACAATTCACGCACCGCGCCGGTTACTGGGTCATTATCCTGCAGGCGGACCCGGGCTTCCCCCGTATAATTGCCGATCACCCGTGGCAGGCGCTGCGCGATAACGCCAATCTGCCAAGCCGGTGGGGCGTTAGGCGCATTCGCATTCGCGTTATCGGCAATGGAATCGAGCACATTGATGAAGCTGTTCATCAGGTTGCGCACGTTCTGGTCGCCGCCCGCACCCCCGGCAGCTACAGCGACCAACGAGCCATCGGCTTGGGCTTCGAAATGCCCGGTACCCCAAACGTCCGGAATTCTCTTTTTCTTGCCGAAAAGGCTGCCAAGTATCTGACCGCCAACTATATTTACCACGGCACCCAAAACAGCGCCCACAGGTCCAAGGCTAGCCGTGAGAACCATGCCGACGACATTTAATGCGGCGCCGACGTAATTGCCCTGACGGAGACTATTCGCGATGCTCAGCATCGCCGCAACAGGCCCCATAAAGCTCGCAATTTGCCCTGCTGAGGAAGCAAGATCCGCCACCGCATTACCCAGCACGTCCGTTGCAAGGTTTGCAAAGGCCGAGGCAGAGTTGGAAATGATGCTGGCGCCCGCAACCAGGCCGCCAAAGGCATCATGCGTGCGGATGGCCTGTTGCAGGCTCATCACACTCGCCACAGCGCTGAGCATTGACCCCGCGCCGGCCAATCCGGGCTGCGCCACCCAATTGCCATTGGGGCCAGTGCTGCCGAAAATATTTGCCGTGAAGCCGAGGGACGCGATGGCGATGGGCAAGGGCTGGCCAGTTTGGATCGCCTGCGTCAGCGCAACGAAGGAAGCAAGCCCCTGCATGCCGCCTTGGAAGGTGTTCGACCCATCAGCTACTGGGCCTTGAGAGACAATCGTGCCTTCCGCATCATAGATGCGTTCGATGTTTTGCCCGTTTGAGTTGGTTTCAACCTCTCGGTATCCGCCATCACTGGTGGCTTGTCCCGTCAGCGTACTGACCAATTGGCCTTCATTGTTATAATTGCGGGTAACAGTAACACCGCTGGCGAAGGTGACTTCTTCAGTCCGGTAGAAGCTGGAACCACCGCCCGCGCCGGGGTCTATTTCCACCGAAAGGGTGGCGCCGCGCGCATCCGTGCCGGTAAATTCAAAACCGCTGCCATCCGGATTGGCATTGATTTCATAGGCTTCGATATCGAGGGCGGGTTGATTACGCGAGGTATCGGGGGCGGAGAAATCATCCGCTTCAATCGCCACCAACGTCGGGCGCCCATCATTGCCGGCTACTGCACGGTAGTATTGCGCATCGCCGTCGTATGATTCCTGGGCGATATCCACCTGACCGTCGGCGGAGCGGTAAACCGCCGTTGCGCTTTGCAATGCCGGTTCTTCGCCTTGGATGTCATAGACATGTTCAATTTCTAAACTACTGCCATCGTCATTTTCGAAGACATAGCGAATTCGGGAACCGTCTTCACTTTCCTCCATGCTGAATGAGTCACCATCGCCACCGCCATCACCATCAGCATCACCACCTCCATTGCCGGGAGGTCTGATTGGTCTGTCGCGATCTTGATATTTTTCAACTATATCTTTGTAAGCGCCATCTTTGCTGTGATGAGGCAGCAACCCAGCCGATCCATAAATGGAGGAGGGATTTCTCAGTATGAAGCCGAGTGAAGGAACAACCGAAACGGCTTCCCCAACGTAATCGCCACCAGTTAAAGGATTTCCGTAGCGAATGATTGGATCAAGGGGGTTGATTATGTTAACGAGCCGCCCAGCGCCAGAGATCATGCCATCTTCATTGAAGACATTGCGCCCGATTCCCGGTGCACCGAATGTCGCGCCAAACAAATCAGAAATTTTATGAACAACGTATTGAGTAATCATACCTCCCAAGGAATGACCCGTAACATTGATTTCGATACCTTCATTAACCGCACGTATCTGCCGAACAAAATTGAGACCTAGTACTAACTGAGGAGAAATTCCGCCTACCATCAACTCGGCATTATTGCTCCAATCGGCTCCGCTAAGGGGGTTTGTGCCTGCAAAGGCAACAACTATATTGCCATCTTGCGTTCGATAGGCTGTCGCCTGAAATCCGCTAAATGCGTCCGTGCGTTGATCAATAACCGTTGAACCAGCTGGCCCTCCACTGCCTGCGCCGCCCCCAGGCCGGAAGGTGTAGGCGTCCGAAGCGAATTCCCTAAGTAAAGCGACTGTTGTCATTTTTCTTCCTCCCGGTCTCGAGCCTCTGTGTCAGAGACCTTGGATTTCGTGGATGAGTATTTGTCCCCGATCATGCCACGCCAAAAGGCCGGTGCGTGGGCAGAAGCAGGGTCCAGTAATAACAACACGTTCAGGCGCGAAATGCCGAAATATAGGCTCTCCTCCATGCGCCGGCAGAAATTGAACTAGGGCGCCCTGCTCGCCAGTTCCTTTAGCCGAGGACGTAACAAAAAACTTCCCACTAGGGTGCCACTTCAAGTAAACAACAGGTGCGAACTCGCCAACAAATCCAGCCAAACGCGCACCAGATGACGCATCCCAGACCCGAATGGACTCCTCCTCACGCGGGTGGGTGAGGCCGCTGGCTCCAGTTGCCAAACGTTCACCACTGGGCGACCACGCGAGGGATTCAACACCTCTAGGGTGGGCTTGAAAACTCAATATTTTTTTTAGATCCGGAAGGCTAAAAATGGTAACTTCATCAGGAACTATATTCGCCTGGGGCGATAGAGTCGTCACTCCAAGTCGGTTATCCAGGCTTATCGAAGGTACGGACCACGATCGACTCCGGCTTGCTCCAACGAGCTGTCCATTATGTCCATCAAAGACATATGCAAACTGATTAGGGCCAGG
>JADCGA010000033.1 GCA_020249265.1 Roseomonas sp. | reverse complement strand
CTACACCGCGATCACACGCGCAGAGCGTGGGCTGGTGATCCTTGATTGACCTGAACCAGATCGATCCGGCGCCCATCCGCTACGATCTCGATGAGATCGTGCGCCGCTTGCGCGGCAGCGCTGAGCGCTGGGTGCCGGCGCTGTTTCCAAAGGGCCGCCGCCAGGGTGATGAATGGCGGCTGGCCAATATCCAAGGTGAGCCGCCACGCAAATCAGGCTCCTGCGTCATCATGCTGCGCGGTGATCATGCCGGCGATTGGCATGATTTCGACGGTGGCCAGGGCGGTGGGCCGCTTGCCACCTTGGCGCAAGGGACCGGCCTTGCCGATCGTGCACTATTCGCCCATGCGGCTGGCATCACCGGCTGGCAGGGCGAAGGCCCCAAGCGGCAGGAACCGACAGCAGCGCCAAAGCCGGAACGCGATGCATCGCTGGACATCGCCTTTATTCGCGACAACGCCGCACCCATCCAGGGCACGGCAGCGCAACGCTACCTTGAAGGTCGCGGCCTGATCGTCCCGCCCGATGCGGATCTGCTGTTTCACCCCGACCTGACGCATTACGAAACCCGCACCGGCTATCCCGCGATGGTCGGGCTCATTCGCAACATGGCCGGTGAAGTGGTGGCACTGCACCGGACCTATCTTGCAGAACAGCCAGACAAGGTGACCAAGGCGGCCATCGCAAAGCCGCGCATGATGATCGGCAAAACTGCCGGCGGCACAGTGCGGCTTGGCGCGATTACCGCACAAGGTCTGCTTGGCCTTTGCGAAGGTATCGAAACCGGCCTTGCCGTGATGCGCGCCTGCCCGACCTTGCCAGTCTGGGCAGCACTTTCCACCAGCGGCATGGAACAGGCGCAGCTGCCGCCCGAGGCAAGGCGCATTGTCATCCTCGCCGATCACGACCCCTCCGGCGCTGGGCTGCGTGCCGCGGAAGCCACCGCCGCCAAGCTGCAGCTTGAAGGGCGCGAGGTGCGCATTGCCATGCCGCCAACACCCGGCACGGATTTCAACGACATGCTGCAGCGTGAAGGTGGCCCCGCCATCGTCAAGCTGATCGAGGATGCAATCAGCGGTCAGGACAACGCCAACGCGCAAGGCACGACTCAAGCACCCGAGACAGGTCGGCATTTGCCGATCGGCTTTGTTGAGCCTTCACACCCTCTGCCGAGCTTGAGTTCCATTGACGGCAATCTGCGCCATTCAACGCGTCGCGCCTGGTCGCTGCTCATTGCCTCCAACCGGTCACCTTGGATTTTCCGCCTTGGCGGTCAACCGACCTGGGTTGTGCCCGATGATGAAGGACGCCCTGCTGCCGCAACAATCGACATCGAACGCATGCGCCACATGCTGGCGAACCTTGCTGACTGGCGGAGACCTACTGGTAAGGAACAAACAACCGCGACACCGCCGCCGTCCAACGTAATCAAATCGCTGCTGGCAACGCCCGATCCGGCCTTGCCCGTTCTTGCTGGCATCGTCACCGCACCGGTATTCGGCCGCAACGGCTCCTTGCTGACTGAGCCCGGCTATCATCCGGATGCGCGGCTACTCTACCACCCGCCGCCAGGGTTTTCGCTGCCACCCATCCCGGCCAAACCATCTGCCGAGGAGATCGCCGCAGCGCGCAGCCTATTGCTGGATGAATTGCTTGGCGATTTTCCGTTCACCGGAGAGGCGGAACGCGCGCATGCGCTCTGCCTGCTGCTGCTCGGCTTTGTGCGCCCCATGATCGAAGGGCCGACGCCACTGCATATGATCGAAAAGCCAACGCCCGGCACCGGTGCCACGCTGATGGTCGATGCCATTGCGACGGTGCTGACTGGCTCCAGCGCCTCCGTCATGACCGAGGGGCGCGATGATGATGAATGGCGCAAGCGGCTCACGGCCAAGCTCCGGCAGCTGCCGGTATTGCTGCTGATCGATAACCTGCGCCAGGAACTCGATAGCGCAGCCTTGGCCGCCGCATTGACCGCCCCGGCCTGGGAGGACCGTATCCTCGGTGTCTCGGACATCATTCGGCTGCCCGTGCGCTGCACCTGGGTCGCTACCGGCAACAACCCAGCCGTCTCGCATGAAATCGCCCGGCGCCTGGTGCGCATCCGCCTGGACGCGCGCAGCGACCAGCCCTGGCGCCGCGAGGGCTTTCGCCACCCTGACCTGATGATTTGGGTGCGCGCCAATCGCGCACGGCTTGTGGCGGCTTGCCTGACCCTCTGCCAGGCCTGGACCAGCGCCGGCAGGCCGCCCGCCGCGCGAAGCCTGGGCAGCTTTGAGACATGGAGCCAGACCTTGGGCGGCATCCTGCACGTCACGGGCGTTCCCGGCTTTCTGGGCAACCTGGATGAGGTGATGGAGGCATCAGATAGCGAGGGCGGTAGCTGGCGCGCCTTTATCCAGCTTTGGTGGGACCGCTTTGGCAGCGCCGAGGTGAGCGTCAGCGATTTGATTGGCCACGCTCAGTCCGCCCAGGTCGGTTTGCCGGTTTCGGCCAAGACCGACCATGCGCTCAGCATCACGCTCGGGAAGGCTTTCCGGAAGCTGCGCGATCGTGCCTTCCGCACCAGCGAGCGCCTTGTTCACGTACGTGCCGCCGGTCATGTGCACAATTCGCAGCGCTGGAAGCTCGAACCCGCCGTCGAGGTTCCCGAAAAGGGGGGAGTGAGGGGGGAGTGGGGGGAGTCGTGTTCCAACTCCCCCATACCCTATGTCATTGAAAACAAACCGCTTGGGGGGAGTGGGGGGAGTGGGGGATGTTTTTTATACCCCACACACGCGCGCGCACACGCACATGATAAGGGGAATACGGAAAAACATCCCCCACTCCCCCCACTCCCCCAAAGCTCAATAAATTCAGACACTTCGGAATGGGGGAGTGCAAAACCAACTCCCCCCGACTCCCCCCAACTCCCCCATTGGCTGGAAGGCGTGCCGTGACGGGCCGCCCGAACAGCACCGGGCCGCCACGCGCGGCCCGAACCCCAAAGCCGGGCAGCGACGGTGTGCTCCGCCAAGAACCCCACCGCCGTCGCCCTCACCACCACCATCCCCATCAGGAGACAATCATGGATCTCTCGACTCTCCCCATGTCCGCGGCGCTGGCAAGCAGGCCGCCCATCATTTCCGACTGCGATGTCGGCACCGCACCGCGACGGGCCGTCCTGGCGCTCGACCTCGGCACCACAACCGGCTGGGCGCTGCGTCTGAACACTGGCGGCACCGTTTCCGGCACCGTGACTTTCAAGCCGAGCCGCTTCGAAGGTGGCGGCATGCGGTTTCTCCGCTTTCGGCGCTGGCTGGACGAAGTGACTGACCTCGCCGGTGGTCTCGGCATGATCGTGTATGAGCAGGTGCGCCGACATGTCGGCACCGATGCCTCACACGCCTACGGCGGATGGCTCGCCATTCTGTCAGCCTGGTGCGAGCAGAAATCTATCGCCTATGAGGGCGTCCCGGTCGGCACGATCAAGCGCTATGCCACCGGCAAGGGCAATGCCGACAAGGCGGCCATGGTCGCTGCCATGCGTGCTCGCGGCTTTGCCCCGGCGGATGACAACGAAGCCGATGCACTGGCCCTGCTGCTCTGGGCGACGGATGCAGAGGGAGGCCGGGCATGAGCCTGCACGGCGCACCAATGCTTGCGCAGAACCCGATCACGCGCCTGCGCAGCACAACCAACGACGCCGAATTGAACGCCATGCGCGCGGCCGCATGGCACCGGCATGGCGTAGCCAGCATCGTGGTGGATGACATCACCGACCCATGGCTGCGCCAAGCCATCACCAACGAAGCCAATCGCCGCTGGGGGCGGCGTAATGGAGGCAGCAACCATGGCCGCTAAGCGCAAGACCAAGCATCCCGCCAAGCCGCGTGAGGATTTGTCAGCGCCGTCCAAATGGCGCTTGCAGCATGGCGATGTCGGCGCACCAATCCGCGATGCAGATCCCGAAACGGGCACTCCGGTCCGGCACCGCCGCGCTGTGGATACACTCGGCATGATGCTGTCCAACGGAACCATCACGCCAGAGATGCACGAGGCAGGCTGCATTTTCCGCACACTATTTCGCAATGCTGCGCTCGATAGCATGTCAACCTCTCAGCTGATCCGTCTCCCAGGATCAACCGCTGATCGTCTATCCAACCGTCAGCTTGACGCGCGTCGCCGCGTGTTTGCCGCCATGGATGCGCTTGGTGGAGACGATAGCCCGCCAGGCTCCTGTATCTGGTTTGTTGTGGGGCTTGAGATGTCGGTGCGCGAATGGTCGGCGCGTAGCGGTTGGAGTGGCAGGCCCGTGTCACAGCCTTTCGCGGGCGGAATTCTCATTGCTGCGCTTGCAATCTTGGCGAGTCACTTCGGCTTGCAGCCAAGTTCACGCGCGGCCTGAAGTGCTACGCAATGGGGTGAATTGTCAT
>JADCGA010000032.1 GCA_020249265.1 Roseomonas sp. | reverse complement strand
GCTGCTTACCGCGGCGGGGGCTCTCGCAGCGCCCCCGCTTCTGGCCAGCCGTGCCGTCACCCTGGGACTCACACCGGTCTTTCTTGATTCGGATATTGTCCTGGTGCGGCATATCGAGAGCCATATCTCCGCCCGCCTCGGCAGGCCGGTTCAGGTCGTCAAACGCCGCACCTACCGGGAGGTCACCACGCTGCTGGTGGCAGGGCAACTCGATGCTGCATGGATTTGCGGCTATCCTTTTGTGCAGTACCGCGAAGCGCTGGATGTCCTGGCGGTGCCACTCTATCGCGGTCAGCCCTTGTACCGCGCCTATCTCATCGCGCGGCAGGATCGCGGCGCCGCAGCCTTGGTTGATTTGCGCGGTGATATTCACGCCTTCTCCGACCCGGACAGCAATTCAGGTTTTCTGGTAACGGGCGCCATGCTGGCTGATATTAGCACAACGCCGGGTGCATTTTTTGCCCGCAGCTTCTTCACCTATGGCCATCGCAATGTGATTAGGGCGGTTGCCGCTGGGCTCGCTCAATCGGGTTCGGTGGATGGCTATGTCTGGGATGTGATGTCCGAGATTGAGCCTGCGCTGGTTGGTGCCACACGCATTGTCCAGGCTTCCGCCCCTATGGGTTTCCCACCTTTCGCATCGTCCCGCCAGGCCGACCCGGGCTTGGCACGCTCCATCCGTGATGCGTTGCTCACCATGCCCGAAACGCCCGATGGGCGCGCCATCCTCGCTACCCTGCGGCTTGATGGCTTCGTAGCCGCATCGCCGGATTTATTCGACAGCATCGCGGCACTCAGCAAACGTGCGCGAGCTGCTGGATGATACGCGCGCCCACGCCGCGCCGCTGGCCGCTTGCGCTGCGCGTGCCTCTTTTGATTACGCTGCTTATGATGGGCATTGCCGCCGCCATATCGAAACTCGTCCTGCTGCGGCTTGAAGCAACCCAGGCTACGCATTTTGAGGAACTCAGCGGTGCCTATCTCGATGGGCTTTCAACCGCGCTGCTGCCGGCGATGATCCGCCGCGACCCCTGGGAAGCCTTCGATGCGCTGGACAGGTCGCGCACGCGCTATCGTGGCGTCGGGGCGCTGCGTGTGCTTGTCATGCTGCCGGATGCTACGGTGTTGGCGTCTTCGGACCCCATCCGCCATCCACTTGGCGCGGCAGCACCGGCGGAGGCCATTTCACCACCAATGCCTCTGCAAGTCGGTGCCGCGACAAGTTGGATTCATCGCGCAGTGAGTGAGGGTGGCGTGCCAATCGGGCACATTTCGGCGGAAGTGGACATAACCGCGCTCGCCAGTGAAAGACGGGCCACGCTGCTTGCACTTCTTGGTGTGAATGCAACACTCACGTTGGTTTTCGCCATTCTCGGATGGCTCTTGGTCCAGCGCATGCTGCGTCCTGTACTAAGATTATCGGAACACCTTGGCCGCGCCACAGATGGGCGGCTGGACCCGATCCCGGAAGCCGAATTGCCACCTGCGGATACTGAAGCGGGCCGTGCTTTCCGCCGCTACAATGCCGCCGCCACCGCCATCGCCGAACGCGAAGCGCTGCTCAACAGGCTTGCTGAAGAGGAAAGGCGCGCGCTGGTGGGGCGCTATGCCTCGGCCATGGCGCATGAGGTGAATAACCCCTTGGGGGGCCTGTTCAATGCGGTGCGCATGATCCAGCGGCATGGTGATGATCCGGAACGGCGGCTGCGCGCGGCTTCCTTGCTGGAACGCGGGCTCACGGGCATCCACAATATCGTTCGTGCCTCCCTTATTCTGTGGCGTGGAGAGGCGGATACGCGACCGGTCTCGGTGGCTGATATTGATGATCTTCGCCTGCTGATCGAAAGTGAGGCGCGGCGCCGCGACCTCGTACTTGATTGGCATCAGACGATGGAGGGCAGCTTTCCTGCGCCAGCCCAGGCAGTACGCCAGATTGCGCTGAACCTGCTGCTCAATGCCTGCGCCGCCTCGCCGCCGGGTGGCCGCATTACCGTGCGCGCCGACGCTGCCGATGGGCTGCTGACCCTGTTTGTGGGTGATGAAGGGCCTGGTCTGCCGGCTGAGGCGCGCAGGCTGCTGCTGGATGGCCAATCGGAACAAGTACCGCAGGCGGGCGGCCTTGGCCTTTGGACGGTGGTGCGCCTGGTGCGCGAACTCAATGCCGAGTTGCAGCTTGCTGATCCACCCGGTACCCATATCTCTATCCGGATCCCAGATGACGAACGCCACACGCACCGCCTCGCCGCTGCCTGATCCAGCGCCCCATGTGGCGCTGATCGAAGATGATCCCGTCATGGGCCAATCGGTGGCGGATTGGCTGGCGGTGGAAGGCTATCAAGCCAGTTGGTTCCGCTCGGGCAGTGAAGCCATCAGCGCCTTGTCGCGTTCGGCGCCTGATGCCGTGATTTGCGACATACGCCTACCCGACATGAATGGGGAGGAAGTCTATCGCGCGCTTGCACTATCCTGTGGATTGGCACCCATTATCTTCATTACTGGCCATGGCGATATCGCCCAGGCCGTGCGGCTTATGCAGGCTGGCGCGGCTGATTACCTTACCAAGCCATTCGATATCGAGGCCTTGCTGCGCCGGCTTGAGGCCCTGCTGGCGCCCCGCTGGCAGCGTGGCCAAGGCTATGTTCTGGGTGAGGCCCCCGCCATCCTGGCCGTGGAACGCGCGCTCCGCCGCGTGGCGCCGATTGATTCGACAGTTCTGCTGACAGGGCCAAGCGGGTCAGGCAAGGAAGTTGCCGCACGGCTTTTGCATGCCGAAGGACCGCGCGCGCGGCTGCCCTTCGTTGCGACCAATTGCGCTGCCCTGCCAATGGACCTGCTGGAAAGTGAAATATTCGGTCATGAACGCGGCGCTTTCACAGGTGCCACAGCGCGGCATGAGGGGTTGGCTGAGCAGGCCGGCGCCGGTACCTTGTTCCTGGATGAGGTGGCGGAACTCCCCATGCCGCTACAGGCGAAACTGCTGCGCCTGGTGCAGGAACGCGTTTTCCGCCGCTTGGGCGGCGAACGTGATTTGCCCTTCCGTGCGCGGATCGTGGCGGCGACCAATGCCGATCTGGAGACGCGGATTGCCGAGGGGCGTTTTCGCGAGGATTTGTTTTTCCGCCTTGCCGTGATTCGCATTACCATGCCAGCGCTGCGCGAGCGGCGCGAAGATATTCTGCCTCTTGCGCGTCGGTTTCTTGGCGAATTCGCAGCCGGCTTTGCGCGGCCCTTGCGCGGCTTCACGACCTTGGCGGAGGATGCGTTGATCAATCACGATTTCCCGGGCAATCTGCGCGAACTTCGTAACCGGATTGAACGCGCAGCCGCATTGACCGATGGGGAATTGATCACGGCGGGCGATCTTTTTCCGGAGCGAAGCTTACGGACCGGGCCTGATACACCAGTACCGCGACTGGCCGATGCGCGTGATGCCGCTGAGCGCCGCGCCATCACGGCGGCCCTTGCGGCAAGCCAAGGCGATGTCACCCGGGCGGCGGAATGGCTTCAGGTGTCGCGCTCAACCCTTTTTGAAAAGCTGCGTCGGTTTGGCCTGCGCGGCGACAGCGTGTGATCCAGTCCGAAATATCGGACGGTTGCGGGGGCAGAGTCCGAAATTCCGGACCATCAACACCAGGCCTTCCTTGAAGAACAATGCCTTGGCGCGTCGTGCCCTGCGGCGCAGCATGGCACCGACATTGCTCATTATGTCCTTAGCAAAGCCGGAAGTCCGGCTGCGAGAGGGAGGATAACACAATGTCTGATGTCAAGCGCGAAGCCCGGCAGCGCGCCGAGGCGGATGCTATCGCGACCGAAGTGCTACGCCACGGAACCAATACGCAGCGGCGGTCACTTTTCGTCTCGGCTGCCGCCTTCGGTGCGGCCGCCATGACCCTGCCAAGCATAACACCCGCTTCGGCGCAGACCGCGCCCGCAGCACCTGCGGCCCCAGCCGCGCCAGCGCGCCGTGCCATCCTCAAGGATGACAGCCGGGTGCTGAATATCGGCGCCACGGTGCGTTCCGGGAATTTCTGGGACTTCAAGACTTTCATGACGCCGATCGAGGAATTCTACGTCCGCAACCACTACCCGACGCCGACTGTGGAAGCCCGTCCGGTTTTGTTGCGTGAGAACTGGAAACTCCGCATCCATGGCGCTTCCGTGGAACGTCCGGTGGAGCTCAGCTACAATGACCTGATCGGCATGCGCAGCCGCACGATCATTGCGACAATGGAATGCCACGGCAATGGCCGCACCCTGTTTTGGGAACAGGATGGGTTGACGGGCCAGCAGGTTGCAGGCGGCAATTGGGTGCTAGGCGCGATTGGCCAAGCCGAGTGGCAGTATGTGCCCATGAGCGAAATCTTTGCGCGCGTTGGCATAAAGCCGGGCGCGCGCACCGTGCTTTTCTGGTCCGGTGTGGATGGCAATGATATGGGCCGCCCGATGCCCTATAGCGATGTGGTCGCGCTGCAACATGATATGGGCGTGTGCTTTGCGATGAATGGCAATCCTTTGGTGCCGGATCATGGCGCGCCGGTCCGCATGGTGGTCCCCGGTTGGGGTGGCACGGCTTCCATCAAATGGCTGACTGAAATCCGCGTCTCAGACAAGCGTATCTGGAGCCGCCTCAATACGCGCGGCGAGGTGTTCATCGGCCCGAGCTATCAGCGCCCGGAATTTAGCGCCACTGAGGATGAATTCATTGGCGTCGGCCCGGATGATATTCAGGGCCCGATGGTCACCTGGATGCCACCGAAATCCTTCCTGACCATTCCGCTGGTTCTGGAAAAATCTCCCTCCGTGCCGGCGAATTACCCATTGCAGCGCGGGCAATTACCGCGGCTTTCGGCCGGGCGTCAGGAATTGACCGGCTATGCCTGGGCGCCACAACACGGGGTGCGGCAGGTGGAGGTCAGGATCAATGGCGGCGCCTGGCAGCGCGCGGAGATCCGGCAGCCAAATCTTGGCAAATACACTTGGGTCCGCTTCTCCACGCCGTGGGATGCGCCAGCAGGGCGGCATGTGATCGAAACCCGCACCACGGATAATGCCGGTACCACGCAACCGGAGAGCGTCCCAATGAATTCACTCGGCATGGCGAATTGGGCCATTCCGAAATTCCGTGTCGAAGTGGCCTGAAGGCCTGGCTGCGGGCGGTGTTCTGTGCATCGCCCGCAGTTCCCTTGTCAGTGGTTCTTGAACATAAAGAAGCAAAGCCAT
>JADCGA010000031.1 GCA_020249265.1 Roseomonas sp. | reverse complement strand
CTGAGCATTTTCAAGCCAAGTGGCGACACTTGGCGGCTCGGAAAATGCGATCGTAACAACGGGCATTTTCAAGCCAAGTGGCGACACTTGGCGGCTCGGAAAATGCGATCGTAACAACGGGCATTTTCAAGCCAAGTGGCGACACTTGGCGGCTCGGAAAATGCGATCGTAATAACGGGCATTTTCAAGCCAAGTGGCGACACTTGGCGGCTCGGAAAATGCGATCAAAGAAAGCTAAGCCGCGCTATTCCAGCTTGAGCGCGGCATTCACTTCCCGCGCCGCATCCGGGTCTTGCAAGGCCGCCAGGCGCCCTGCGGCCAGCACGGCGAAGCGGTGCAGCAGCGCGCGGCGGCGCGGGGGCGAAAGGCGCATATAGGGGGCTTCGCGCACCACCTCTACTTCCAGCCGATCCGTTACCAAAATACCGACATCTCCGGGCAGGATTTCATGCGGGAAATCCAGATCCACCGCGAAATAGAGCTGGTCGCACCAATCACGATACACCTGCCATTTTTCGTCCGAGAGATAATCTTCGGCGGAGGATTTCACCTCAATGGCAACAAAGCTGCCATCATCCGTGAGCGCGATGATGTCCGGGCGGTGGCTATCGGGCAGCGGCATTTGCGCCACCGGCGCCCAGCCCGCCAGGGCGCAATGGCGCATGGCGGCGCGCACGATGCGATTCGCCCGAAGGGCGGCGGTGATCTTGTCCATGAGGGAAGCTTTCCGTCCCGGCGCGGGCGGCGTCAAGCGAAAGATGGCGCGGCCCAGGCCCTGGGAGCCCCAGAAAACCATGCTGGCGCAAAGCTGAACTCTCTATTAAAGACCCGGTTTCGCCCCGGTTTTGGGGATTGGCCAGGGGTATTGACCCCGGCGGAGCATTGAAGAGCGAAAGATATGGGACTGCCCGAAAAGCAAGGCCTTTACGATCCCCGGAACGAGCATGACGCCTGCGGCGTTGGCTTCATTGCGGATATCAAGGGCCGAAAGTCGAATGATATCATCCGCCAAGGCCTGCAAATCCTGGTCAATCTGGACCATCGCGGCGCGGTGGGCGCTGACCCGCTGATGGGTGATGGTGCGGGCTGCCTGATCCAGATGCCCGATAAGCTGCTCCGCCATTGGGCCGAAAGCCAGGGCAAGACCCTGCCCGCGCCTGGTCGCTATGCGGTGGCCATGTGCTTCCTGCCGCAGGATGAGGCTTCCCGCGCCGTCGCCATTCAAAGCATTGAAGGCTATGTGACGGCTGAGCGGCAGACCTTGCTTGGCTGGCGCGATGTGCCGACCACTTTGGATGGCCTGGGCAAGGCCGTTATCGCCAGCATGCCGGTGATTCGCCAAGCGATCATCGCGGCCAGCGACAGCATCAAGGATCAGGACGCTTTCGAGCGCAAGATTCTCACCATCCGCAAGCAGGCGCTGAACAAGTTCCGCGAATTGGCCACCGCCAAGGGGCTGCCGGCGAATGCTGACCTTTATATGCCGTCCTTCTCCACGCGCACCGTGGTCTATAAGGGGCTATTGCTCGCAGGGCAGGTTGGCAGCTTCTATGATGATTTGCGCAACCCGCTGACGGAAAGCGCGCTTGCCCTGGTGCATCAGCGCTTTTCCACAAATACCTTCCCATCCTGGAAGCTTGCGCATCCTTATCGTTTCCTGGCGCATAATGGCGAAATCAATACCGTGCGCGGCAATGTAAACTGGATGTATGCGCGGCGCGGTTCCATGTCTTCGCCGTTGCTCGGGCCGGATTTGGACAAGATGTGGCCGCTGATTCCGCATGGCCAATCGGATACCGCCTGCATTGATAATGCCTTGGAAATCCTGGTGGCGGGTGGCTATTCGCTTTCGCATGCGATGATGATGCTGATCCCGGAAGCCTGGGCGGGCAATCCGCTGATGGACCCGGAACGTCGCGCGTTTTACGAATACCACGCCGCGCTGATGGAACCCTGGGATGGCCCGGCGGCGATTGCCTTTACCGATGGCCGCCAAATTGGCGCGACGCTGGACCGCAACGGTTTGCGCCCCGCGCGCTATATCATCACCAATGATGACAAAGTGGTGTTGGCATCCGAAGTGGGTGTGTTGCCAATCCCCGAAGAAAGCATTCGCCACAAATGGCGCCTGCAACCAGGGCGCATGCTGCTGATTGACCTGGATGCCGGGCGCATCATTGATGATGCCGAAATCAAGCAGAAGCTGGCCGGCGAACATCCTTACGCTGAATGGCTGAAGAACACGCAGTTCAAGCTGGAAGAATTGCCTGGCTTGCCGGCGGAAATGCCCGTTGAGCGCACGCAGGATGCCAAGGGCTTGCTGCGCGATCAGCAGGCTTTCGGCTATACGCAGGAAGACCTCAATTTCTTCCTGGAGCCGATGGGGCGTGATGGGGATGACCCGGTCGGTTCCATGGGGACCGATACGCCGCTTGCGGTGCTGTCCAATAAATCCAAGCTGCTGTTCCATTACTTCAAGCAGAATTTCGCGCAGGTCACGAATCCGCCGATTGACCCGATCCGCGAGGAATTGGTGATGTCGCTGGTGTCCATGATCGGGCCGCGGCCTAATCTGCTTGGGCGGCAGGCAGGCCATCATTACCGCTTGGAAGTGGCGCAGCCGATCCTGACCAATGAGGATCTGGCGAAGATCAGGGGCATCAAGGCGCTGGCGGGCGATGCCTTCCGCACGCAGACGCTGGATGCCACCTGGCCCGCCAAGGATGGCGCGGATGGGCTGGCGCCGGCTTTGGAGAAATTGTGCTCTGCCGCGACGGAAGCGGTGCTGGCGGGCCACAATATTCTGGTGCTGTCTGATCGTGCGGTATCGGCTGAACGCATTGCGATTCCGTCACTATTGGCGACAGCGGCGGTGCATCATCATCTGATCCGCCAGGGCCTGCGCACTTCTACCGGGCTAGTGGTGGAAACTGGCGAAGCGCGGCAGGTGCATCATTTCTGCGTACTCGCCGGCTATGGCGCGGAAGCGGTGAACCCCTATCTTGCCTTTGAAACACTGGAACAAATCCGCCGGCGCGTGGATATGAAGCTGAAGCCTTATGAGGTGCAGAAGAACTTCATCAAGGCGGTCGGCAAGGGCGTGATGAAGGTGATGTCCAAGATGGGCATCAGCACCTATCAATCCTATTGCGGCGCGCAAATCTTCGATGCTGTTGGGCTTTCCACAAACTTCGTGGAGAAATACTTCACCGGTACCGCGACCACCATTGAAGGTGCCGGCATTACCGAAATTGCCGCTGAGGCTGTGCAGCGCCATCAGGCGGCCTTTGGTGACAACCCGATCTATCGCGATTTGTTGGATGTGGGCGGTGATTACGCGCTGCGCTTGCGCGGCGAAGATCATGCCTGGACGTCGGAGAGCGTTTCCAACCTGCAACACGCTGTTCGCGGCAATTCGGCTGATCGCTACAAGGATTTCGCGAAGACCATCAATGACCAAAGCCGGCGCTTGCTGACGATCCGCGGTTTGATGGAATTCAAATTCGCGGAACAGCCGATCCCGCTTGAGGAAGTTGAACCGGCTAATGAGATCGTCAAGCGCTTCGCGACAGGTGCGATGAGCTTCGGTTCCATCAGCCGTGAAGCGCATACCACGCTCGCGATTGCGATGAACCGCATCGGCGGGCGTTCCAATACCGGCGAGGGTGGTGAGGAAGCGGATCGCTTCACGCCCATGCCGAATGGCGATTCCATGCGCTCTGCCATCAAGCAGGTGGCATCTGGCCGCTTTGGCGTAACCGCGGAATATTTGGTCAATGCCGATGATATCCAGATCAAGATGGCGCAAGGGGCGAAGCCTGGTGAAGGCGGGCAGCTTCCGGGCCATAAGGTGGACAAGAACATCGCCCGCGTCAGGCATTCCACGCCTGGCGTTGGCCTGATTTCTCCGCCGCCGCATCATGATATTTATTCGATCGAGGATTTGGCGCAGCTGATCCATGATCTGAAAAACGTGAACAAGCGCGCGCGGATTTCCGTGAAGCTTGTCTCAGAAGTGGGCGTTGGCACAGTAGCCGCCGGCGTTTCCAAGGCGCGGGCCGATCATGTGACGATCTCAGGCTATGAGGGTGGTACGGGGGCATCGCCGCTGACATCCCTGACCCATGCGGGTTCGCCCTGGGAGATTGGGCTGGCCGAGACGCAGCAAACACTGGTGCTGAATGGGCTGCGTGGGCGCATTGCCGTGCAGGTGGATGGCGGCTTGCGCACCGGGCGCGATGTGGTGATTGGCGCGTTGTTGGGGGCGGATGAATTCGGCTTCGCCACCGCGCCCTTGATCGCGGCCGGCTGCATTATGATGCGCAAATGCCATCTGAACACCTGCCCGGTCGGCATCGCCACACAAGACCCGGTGCTGCGCGCGCGCTTTACCGGTATGCCGGAACATGTGATCAATTACTTCTTCTTCGTCGCCGAAGAAATGCGGGAGCTGATGGCGCAGCTTGGCTTCCGCACGGTGAATGAAATGGTGGGCCGCGTGGATCGGCTGAATATGCGCCCCGCGATTGACCATTGGAAGGCAAAGGGCGTTGATCTTTCTCGCATTCTCTATCAGCCGAAGCTGGTGGAAGGGGCGGCGATCCATCAATGCGAAACCCAGGATCACGGGTTGGATCACATCCTGGATGTGGATCTGATCGCCGCCAGCAAGGATGCGCTGGAAAAGCAGCAACCGGTGCGCATTGAATGCGCCATCAGCAACCTCAATCGCACCACGGGCGCGATGCTGTCAGGTGAGGTGGCGCTGCGTTATGGCCATGCGGGACTGCCGGAAGATACCATCAGCATCGCCTTCAAGGGCACGGCGGGCGGCAGCTTCGGCGCCTTCCTTGCGCGCGGTGTGTCGCTGGAATTGACCGGGGATGCGAATGATTACGTGGGTAAGGGGCTATCCGGTGGGCGCATTGCGGTGAAGCCCCCCGCCGGGGTGAACCGTGATCCTTCGGCCAATATCATTGTCGGTAATACCGTGCTTTATGGCGCGATTGCTGGTGAGGCTTATTTCGAAGGTGTCGCCGGTGAGCGCTTCGCTGTGCGTAATTCCGGCGCGGTAACCGTGGCGGAAGGCTGCGGTGATCATGGCTGCGAATACATGACCGGCGGCGTGGTTGTGGTGCTGGGTGCGACGGGGCGGAATTTCGCTGCCGGCATGTCGGGTGGACTTGCCTATGTTTACGATATCAACGGCAATTTTCGCGATATGTGCAACACCAGCATTGTGGACCTTGAAGCGATTGGCGCTGCCGATGCTAGCGAAGATGGCAGGCCGAAGCAGCGCGCCCCATCCGCCTTTGATAATGGCATGGGCGATATGCTGCGCTTCGATGCTGAGCGTCTGCGCATTCTGGTGGAGCGTCATTTGCTGATGACCGGCAGCGCGCGTGCCCGCGCGCTTCTGGAAGATTGGGACAATGCGCTGCCGCGCTTCGTGAAGGTGATGCCGCGGGATTACCGCCGCGCCTTGCTCGACCTGAAGGCCGAGCAAGCGGGCGGTGTCGCGGTTGCGGCCGAATAAGCCGCAGGGGAGAATAGCGTTATGGGTAAGACAACTGGCTTTCTTGAATTCGAACGCACCGAACGCGGCTATATCAAGCCCGAAGAACGGCTCAAGAATTACAAGGAATATGTGACGCCTCTGCCGGAGGCGGAGCTGACCAAACAGGCGGCGCGCTGCATGAATTGCGGCATTCCGTATTGCCATAATGGCTGCCCGGTGAACAACATGATCCCGGATTGGAATGATCTGGTCTATCGGGATCAGTGGCAGGCGGCGCTCGACACGCTGCATTCCACCAATAATTTCCCGGAATTTACCGGCCGCATCTGCCCCGCACCATGCGAGGCAAGCTGCACGCTGAACATCACCGAAACGCCGGTCACCATTAAATCCATCGAATGTGCGATTGTAGATCGCGGGTGGGAAGAAGGCTGGATCAAGCCGCAAATTGCCGCGCGCAAAACCGGCAAGCGCGTGGCCGTAGTGGGCAGCGGCCCGGCGGGGATGGCGGCGGCGCAACAATTGGCGCGCGCCGGCCATGCGGTGACGTTGTTTGAAAAGCAGGACCGCATCGGCGGTTTGCTCCGCTACGGCATTCCTGACTTCAAGATGGAAAAGCATTTGATTGACCGCCGTGTTGATCAGATGGCAGCCGAGGGCGTTGAATTCCGCACCGGCACGGAAGTCGGCAGCACGCTGCCGTTTGATGTGCTGCTGGCGGGTTATGATGCGGTGGTGATGACGGGCGGTGCCGAATGGCCGCGCGAATTGGAAGTGGATGGCCGCAATCTTTCCGGCATTCATCCCGCGATGGATTACCTGACGCAGCAGAACAAGCGCGTGGCGGGCGATGCTGAAGACCGCGCCGCGCCGCGCGGCACCATCTCGGCCAAGGGCAAGCATGTGGTGGTGATTGGTGGTGGCGATACGGGCGCCGATTGCATCGGCACCGCGGCGCGCCAGGGCGCTGCCTCCATCACGCAGATTGAGATCATGCCAAAGCCGCCAGAGCATGAAAACAAGGGCCTCACCTGGCCGAATTGGCCGCATAAGCTCCGCACCGCGCCGGCGCATTATGAAGGCTGCGCGCGTGATTGGGCGGTGCTGACGAAGCAAGCGGTGGGTGAGAATGGCCGCGTGACGGCGCTTGATTGCGTGCGCGTGGAATGGGTGCATGAAGCTGGGCGGATGCAGATGCGCGAAGTGGCGGGCAGCGGCTTTCAGATGAAGGCGGATTTGGTGCTGCTGGCCATGGGCTTCCTGGGGCCTCGCAAAGCCGGGCTTTTGGAAACTTCCGGCGTTGCGCTGGATGCGCGCGGCAATGTGCAGGCGGATACGGATGCCTATCAGACCTCCGTCCCCAAGGTATTTGCCGCCGGCGATATGCGGCGCGGTCAATCGCTGGTGGTTTGGGCCATTCGCGAAGGCCGGCAATGTGCGCGCGCGGTGGATGAATTCCTGATGGGGGCTAGCACCCTGCCAAGGTAGGGTGTCAGTGCGTGCTGGCGCTTGTTGTGAACGCGGTTGGGGCAGTTGCCGCGCAAGATTGCGCGTTTTGGCGGCAAAAGCTTCAGCCGCATCTTGTTTTTCACAGCTATTGAGAGGCGGTGGCTTTGCGGCGGTTACGCTCGACGTTATGCTTTATCGTCAAGGCGAAAAACGCCGCTTCGCATAATCAATCAAGCCCGGGATGTATAAAATGAATCGTCGTAGCCTTTTGACCGCCGCCACCACGCTTGCGCTGCCTACGCTGCTACCTTCTGGCAGTTTTGCCCAAGCGCCCTTCCCCAATCGCCCCATTCGCGTGGTGAGCCCCTTTTCGGCGGGTGGCACTTCGGATGGCGTGGTGCGGCTGCTCTCCCCCACGCTGGAACGCGTGCTTGGGCAACCTATAGTGCTGGATAATCGCCCCGGCGCGGGCGGCACAGTGGGCACCGCGCATATCGCGGGTGAACGCCCGGATGGTTATTCACTCGTGCTGGCGAATGCCGGGCCCATGGCGATTGCGCAAACGCTTTTCCCCAATCTGCCCTATGATGTGCGACGCAGCTTTTCCTATGTGATGTTGGTGGGTGGCGCGCCCATGGTGGTTGGCGTGCGGCCCAATGGCCCCATTCAGAATATGGCGGATTACCTGGCCGCCGCGCGCGCCCGGCCCGAGGCGATGAGCTACGGCAGCGCCGGAATCGGTTCGGTCGGGCATCTTTCCGGCATGCTCTGGTCACGCGAAGCGGGTGTGCAGCTGTTGCACGTGCCCTTCCGGGGCGGTGGAGAAGCGGAACAGCAAGTGCTTGGCGGAAGCCTGGGGTCGCTTTGGAATACGCTCGGCGCGCATGCCGGTAGCGTACGCGGCGGTTCGCTGAAGGCCATCGCGGTCACCAGCGGCGAGCGCATGTCCACCTTCCCTGATGTGCCGACGATTGTGGAAGCCGGCTTCCCCGGTGCCACCGCGATCAATTGGTTTGTGCTGGCAGGTCCCGTCGGCCTGGCCGATGCTGTTGTGGCGCGCATTCGCGAAGCCTTTATCACCGCCATCAATGAACCCGGCATGAAGGACCGCATCGCGGGGCTTGGCGTTCTCACCATGAATGACAATGGCCCTGCCGATGTGCAGGCTTTTGTCTCACGCGAAGTGGATCGTTGGGCGCCAGTGGTGCGTGCGAGTGGCGCGACGCCGGGGTGATGCTTTACCAAGGCAAGGTGCGCTGATTTGATATCGAAGCATTAAGATTTCCTCATTATGAGTGACCGGATGTCATCCGCTTGCCAGTAGGGAGAATCCGATGCGGAAGTTCGCGACCTTCGCCTGTATCCTCATTTGTGCCGTGGCTCTGCCAGTTCTGGCGCAGCAGAAATCCCCTGCGCGGCAGGCGACGCCTGATGTGGCGGCGCAACCGCGCTATGCCACGGTCAATCTGCGTGCGGATTTCGCGCCAGACCCGCATGAAACGCGCGTGGAAGCCGGAGGAGATCGCCAGGTGCAAGGGCTTGGCAATGATTGCACAGGCTGGATTGATTATGCCCGCCCCGATGTTGACTTGAATTATCAGGCGGGGAGTTTGCCCTTGTATATTTCCGTTATTGCGCAAGCCGATACGACGCTGATCATCAATGATCCTTCGGGGAGGTGGATTTGCAATGATGATTTGGAGGGGCTGAACCCCGGCATCATTATCCAGCGGCCTGCCAGCGGGAATTACAATATCTGGATCGGCACGGTGGATCGCGGGTCTCCGCAGCCCGCGACACTCCGCATTTCCGAAGTACCGCCAAGCCGGCGGAAATGAAGCGCCGGCAGGCGACGCCTATTCCTTCGCCACATTCGCCTCTGCCGCGATGCGTGCCCAAAGCTCTAATTCGCGGCGATTGAATTCACCGAGTGCTTCAGGCGTGCTGGTAGTGGAGACAATACCAAGCGCCCCGATATGGCGTTTGGCTTCATCGCCTTGGCCGATGATTTGAATTTCACGATTGAGCCGTGCGATGATCGCAGGGGGCGTGCGCGCTGGCATCCAGGAACCGTTCCAGGAAGCAAAATCAAAGCCAGGTAATGCAGCTTCGGCCACGGTTGGCACATCAGGCAGGGTATCAACACGCCGTGCCGTGGTGACGGCAAGCGCACGAATGGTGCCGGCGCGCAAATGCTCCACCGCCGGCCCAAGATCGGTCACCAGAAAATGCAAACGCCCACCCAGTAAATCCGCCATGGCCTGTGGCGTGCCGCGGTAGGAAATCTGCTCCGCCTTGAAGCCGGCGGCTTGGCTCAGCAAATGCGTCCCCGCAAGCCCGCCAGCATTGCCTATACCGTAATTCAGCGCGCCAGGATTAGCGCGTGCATGGGTGATGAAGGCCTGCAGATCGCGCGCTGGAAAATCCGCGCGCACCAGCACGCCAAGCGGGTTGATGCTGATCATGGAAAGTGGGGCGAAATCGCGCAGCGGATCATAGCCAGGTTCGCGCATCAGATGCGGATTGGCGGCATGGGTTGAAACCGATCCGAAAAAGATGGTGTAGCCATCAGGCGCGGCACGGGCGGCAGCGCGGGCACCAATCGCGCCATTGGCGCCGCCAATATTCTCAATGACAAAATTCTGGCCGAAGATGCGGCCCAGACGTTCACCATAAAACCGCGCCAGGCTATCCGTGCCGCTGCCTGCCGGGAAGGCCGCGATGATGCGCACCGGACGGTTGGGCCAATTCGCTTCCTGCGCGCGGGCAATACCGGGTGTGGCAAGCGCTGCGCCCGCGGCCAATGCCATCAGCAAACGGCGGGGCAGAGTGGTTTTCTTGGTCATTGGTTTTCCTCCCTCATTCAGGCAAAGTGGAATTCGCGGTAGACGCCGGCAGCGACCTCATCCGCGATGCGGCGATATTCCACCGCGCCGCCATAATAGCCAAGCGTGCGCCGGACATCGCGGCCTTCAACATTGCGATTGATGCCTGTCTGCCAGGAATTGACCTCGGCAAACAGCAGGCCGGCCACGGCTTCTTCCACCTTGTCAGCCCACCATTGCACAGCATCCGGCTTTGGTTCCACGCGCTTCAGCTTGTGCTTGCGCATATGGATAACAAGCCCGGTGACCCAATCAACGATTTCTTCGATATTGCGTGGGATGTTACCGCGCGCCGTATGTGGCCCAAGCACCATGAGCATATTCGGAAAACCTTCAGCCATCACACCCAGAAAGGTTCTTGGTGTGCCGATCCAATCCTGTTTCAGGCTACGCCCGCCTGGGCCGCGTATGTCAATCCGGTCATAAGGGCCAGTGACTCCATCAAAGCCTGTGGAAAAAATCAGGATGTCGAAGGCAAAGGATTCCGCGCTGGTTTGGATACCTGTGGGCGTGATGCATTCAATCGGTGTTTCGTTGATGTCCACCAGCCGGACATTGGGCTGATTATACACTTCATAATAGCCACTTTCCAAAGGCAGGCGCCTGGTGCCGAAGCCGTGATTTTTCGGGATAAGCTTTTCCGCGATGGTCTGATCCTTCACCCTTTGGCGGATCTTGCGCGCCATGAAATCACTCGCCAGCGCATTGGCTTCTTTATCGGTCAACACATCGGCGAAATTGCCGACCCAAATGCCAAAGCCTGGTTCGGCATAGAGCTTTTCCCAAAAGGCTTCGCGTTCTTCGGCGGATACTTCCAGGGCCTTGCGCGGATCGGTCTGATGGATGAAGCAGGTGGCGGTTTCCCGGCAGCGGGCGAAGATTTCCGGATAGCTCGCCTTGATCTTTACCTGTTCTTCCGGGGTGATCTTGCGGTTATGCAAGGGCGCGGCCCAATTCGGCGTACGCTGAAACACGGTCAAGTGGCCGACATCCTTGGCGATGGTTTGGATGATCTGAATGGCGGTGGCACCGGTGCCAATGATGCCAACGCGCTTGCCCTTGAAATCCACCGGATCATGTGGCCAGCGCGCGGTATGGAAGGCCTGCCCCTGGAAGGAATCGCGGCCTGGAATACTGGGCAGTGTTGGCGCCGATAGCGGGCCAAGCCCCGTGATCATGAGCGGAGCGCGGCATTCTTCGCCGTTTTCCAAGGTTACAGTCCAAAGATTCGTCGCATCATCAAAATGCGCGGCCTTGACGCGGTTATTGAAGGTGATGTGCTTGCGCAGATCGAATTTATCCGCGATAAAATTAAGATATCGCAACGTATCTGGCTGGGCAGAGAAATGTTCTGTCCATTCCCATTCCTGGAGCAGTTCCTGGGAAAAGGAATAACCGTAGGACCAGCTTTCCGAATCAAAGCGCGCACCAGGATAGCGATTCCAGTACCAGGTGCCGCCCACATCGGACCCGGCTTCGAAAACGCGCAGCTTCAGGCCGAGTTCACGGAGCCGGATCAGTTGATACATGCCGGAAATACCCGCACCGATGATGACGGCATCGGCATCGGCGGCGATCGCTTCATTCGGTCTGATTAAGAGAATTTCAGCCATGGAACCTCACCGGATTTGCTTGCGCCTGCATTCCAAAGCATCAAGAAAACCGCACGACATCCTAAATGGCGAAAAGATATCGCGGGTATAACTGACGGTTGATGGATTATGACCAGCGACCCTGGGATTTGGCAAATCAGGGATGGATATTGACGCGCATGGCAGGCGTTCATCTCACGCCAATCAGGCTAACACACGCATTTCTGTTTACAATTCACAAACGAACGCCGCTTATTTGGGCAAACTATGGCCCTCTCGGCCTAATTCTATGTTCATGATTTTATCTTAGGCATCAGGGTCTGTGCCATCCCTCCAGGAAAGGTCTGACCAATGCCCGAGCAAAAATCATCATTGAAGATCGCAACACGCCTTGCGCTTGCCATCGCCCTGCCGATCCTGGCGGTACTGGTCATGAGCGGCCTTGTCATTTCGCAGCAAATGCACACGGTGCGTCAGGCGGATCAACTTCAGGCGCTCAGCCATTTCAGTTCCCGCATCAGTGACCTTGTGCATGAATTGCAGAAGGAGCGCGGCATGTCGGCGCTGTTCATCGGCAGTCGTGGGCAGCAGATGGACAACGAACTTCAGGCCCAGCGCCGCGATTCGGATGGACAGATCGCCATTGTGCGCCAAGCCCTGCAAGGCTTGACGCTTTCGGATTACAGTGCGGAGTTGCGCGAAAGTGTCGAAAAGGCGATTGCCGGTCTGAGTGATCTTGAAGGCAAGCGCGCGGAGGTGAGCGGCCTCAGGATTGTCGGGCCGGACTCCTTCCGCTTCTATACCTCCTTGATTACCAATCTTCTCGCGGTACCACAGGAATCGGTGAAGGTTTCCGATTCGCCTGCCGTTACCGCTAATCTGCTCGCCTATTACAATTTCCTTGCCGCGAAGGAGCGTGCGGGGCAGGAAAGGGCCACCGGGTCTGCGGGGTTTGCTTCGGGGCAATTCACGCCGGCGCAGTACCGTACCTTGCTGACAGTCCTTGCCGAACAGGCTGCCTATCTTGCAACCTTTCAGGCTTATGCGACAGAGTCGCAGCGCAATGCCGCGCAACAGACCCTGAGCGGCCCGATCATTGTGGAGGCCGAGCGGCAGCGCCGGATTGCGGTGGAAGCGGGGTCGGAAAAGCCGCTTACGGGTGTGACAGCGCGTGATTGGTTCAAGGCGACCACTGATCGCATTGATCTGATGAAGACGGTTGAGGATGTGTTGCAGCGTGATCTTGCCGCGCTCAATCAGGCGAATGCGGCTGAAGCATGGAAGATCCTGAGCTATAGCATCGCTTTCGCACTGGCCATGCTGATGGCCGCCATCATTGTTGGCTTCATCCTGGCGCGCGGCATTACCCGCCCTATTACCGGCATGACAGAAGCGATGCGCGCCCTGTCACGCGGTGATCTTTCAACGGTGATCCCTGGGCGCGACAAGCGCGATGAAATCGGCACCATGGCCGAAGCTTTGGAGGTGTTCCGCAATGGCATGATGGAAGCCGAAGAACTCCGCAAGGCGCAGGAGACGCAAAAGCAACGCGCCGCAGAAGAACGTCGTATCGCCATGAACGCCCTCGCTGACAAGTTTGAGCAAAGCGTCGGGGAAGTTGTGGGCAATGTGACGGCGGCCTCTTCCCGCTTGCAGGGAACGGCTGAGGATATGGCCCGTACCGCTGAGGAAACCTCAGGCCAGTCAACCGCGGTGGCGGCGGCATCGGAACAAGTGACGCAGAATGTGCAGACGGTTGCTTCCGCGACCGAGGAGCTTTCCGCTTCTATTCGCGAAATCGCGCAACAGGTGGCCGAGTCCAGCCGCATGACGCATGAAGCGGTTGGTCAGGCGCGCAGCAGTACGCAGGAAGTGCAGGGCCTGACTGAAGCGGCGCAGCGTATTGGTAATGTTGTGCGCATCATCAATGATATTGCGGGGCAGACCAATCTGCTGGCGCTGAACGCCACCATCGAAGCCGCACGGGCGGGAGAGGCCGGCAAGGGCTTTGCCGTTGTTGCGTCTGAGGTGAAGGCGCTGGCCTCCCAAACCACCAAGGCGACGGACGAAATCGCATCTCAGATCAAAGCCATGCAGGAAGCAACCGAGCGTTCCGCACAGGTGATCACGCATATTGCAGAGACCATTGATCTGCTCAGCCAAAGCTCAACAGCGATTGCCTCGGCGGTGGAAGAACAGGGTGCCGCCACGCAGGAAATTGCGCGTAATGTGCAGCAGGCCGCGGTTGGCACGACGGAAGTGGCGGGCAATATCACCCAGGTCAGTCAGGCTGCGAGTGTCACGGGCAGCGCCGCGACATCCCTGCTATCGGCGGCGGGAACGCTCAGCAAGGATGGTGCGGCGTTGAAGAAGCAGGTGGACAGCTTCCTCGGCGAAATTCGCGCGGCCTGACGCTGTTTGGCATTACCCTGGAAAGCCATGGCCTGGCTATCCAGGGCGCAGGCCGGATGCCATGATGCCATCGATAGAAAAGGTGGCAGTTCATGGCACGCTTCGTTGGCAAGGTTATTCTGATTTCAGGCGGGGCGCGCGGCCAGGGTGCGGCGGAAGCGCGCTTGCTGGTTGCGGAAGGTGCGCGCGTTATTCTTGGCGATGTGCTGGAGGCCGAGGGCGAAGCCCTGGCGCGCGAACTTGGCCCTGCCGCGCAATTTCTCAAGCTTGATGTGACCGAAGAAGCGGATTGGGCGCGCGCCGTAGCGGCGGCAGAAGCGCTCGGTGCGCTGACCGGGCTTGTGAATAATGCCGGCATTTATGTGCCAAAGCTGATGATGGAAACAGATGCGGCGCTGTTCGAACGCCATACGCGCATCAATCAACTCGGCTGTTTTCTTGGCATGAAGGCGGTGGTGCCGGCGATGGAAAGGGCGGGTGGTGGTTCGATTGTGAACATCTCCTCTACCGCCGGGCTGCGCGGTTCGGCGCGCGCTTTTGCTTATGGTGCCACGAAATGGGCGCTGCGTGGCATGACGAAATCCGCCGCGCTTGAGCTGGCGCCGCGTGGCATACGCGTGAATTCAGTCCATCCGGGGCCGATTGCGACACCCATGCTGGATATACGTTCGCCAGAGGAAAACTCCGCGCGTCTCAAATCCGTGCCCATGGGGCGGCAGGGCACCGCCGAGGAAGTGGCGCGGCTGGTGCTGTTCCTGCTTTCCGATGACAGCAGCTATATGACCGGATCGGAAGTCGCCATTGATGGCGGTGCCACGCTTTGAAAAAGCCTCAGTAGCCCAGGCTGAAATCCACCAGATTGATCAGTGGCCGCCCGGCGCGCATGTTGTGGATATTCTCCACCACCTGAGGCGCGACGCTGGATGGGATGGTGATGCTGGCGGCATGCGGCGTCAGGAACACCTTCGGGTGGCTCCAGAAGCGGCTTTCCGTCGGCAGGGGCTCGGGTTCGAAAACATCCAGCGCAGCGCCTGCGATATGGCCGGAATCGAGCGCGGCCAGCATGTCTTCCGCAACCATATGCCCGCCGCGCGCACCATTGATCACATAGGCGCCGCGCGGTAGGGCGGACAAAAGCTTCGTGTTCAAAACACCGCGCGTTTCAGGTGTCAGCGGAAGCAGGCAGATCAGAATATCGCTTTGCACCGCCATGGCCATCAGCCCATCCGCGCCATGGAAGGTTTGCACGCCCGCCAGTGTCTTCGCGCTGCGCGACCAGCCCATCACCGGAAAGCCGAGCGAGCCCAGCACACGCGCCGAAGCACTGCCCAATTCGCCAATGCCAAGAATACCGATGCGCCGTTCCGCCGTGCTGGGGGCGGATAACTCCAGCCATTCCTTGCGTTGTTGCAAAGCGCGGTATTCCGGATCCTGCCTGTGAAAGCGCAGCACATTCAGCAACACCCATTCCGCCATGGCGCTGGTCAGCAGCACATCCTTCAAGCGCGCCACCGGAATACCCGGCGGCGGCCCGGGCGCGCGCAGCAAATGATCAACGCCAGCACCCATGGAAACAATCAGCTTCAAATTCGGATAGCGGCGGAGTTCCATCATGTCATGCGCCGTCCAAACCACTGCGGCTTCAATTTCAGCCGGGTCGCCCGCATCAGGAAACAGGCGAATATCCAAGCTGGGATCAACGGCAAGCAAAGCCGCCTTCCAATCCTGCATGGTATGCGTCTTGGTCGAAAGCAGTATGGCCATCACGAATTTTCCTTGGAAAGCGCTTCATCCAGCCGGCGCACAAAGGCGCGCCAATCATCCCGCCTGGTTGCCGCCCATTCCGTGCCGTCTGGCAGCTTGGCGTAAAGGCTGAGGATGCCTTTAGACCAGAGGAAATCAAATTGATGCGACGATGAAAGAGCCAAAGCGGCGGTGCGTTCAAAAACGCCATCCTTAATTTTCGGCATGATCTTCTTGAGCCACCACCAACAGCCAATGCCAAGCACGATCATGCCGGCCCAGGTACCACCCTGCTGCACACCAAGCGCTTCCAATGGCGCGCCGCCCCATTTCAGTGCAATGAAGCTCGTGGTCAGGATGGTTGCTGTGGGCCAGACATTTTCCCAGGTGCGATAGACCGGGGAGCCTGGCGAATTCATTCGGCGTAGGCTGACGCCAAGCTTCACCTGCTCGGCATCCAGCATTTCCTTCAGACGTTCCAATTCACTCACTGCGGGATCATTGCCTTTTCATTGCTGGAAAGTTCGAAGGCCGCGGCCATCAATTGCCGCGTATAGGGCTGCTTGGGCGCTTGCACCAGCGCTGCGGCTTCGCCTTCTTCCACCACAAGCCCATCCTTCAGCACCGCGATACGATGCGCCATGGCGCGCACTACGCGCAGATCATGGGAGATAAACAGATAGGCAAGGCCATGAC
The DNA here is from genome assembly GCA_020249265.1 of Roseomonas sp. Lineage (GTDB taxonomy): Bacteria > Pseudomonadota > Alphaproteobacteria > Acetobacterales > Acetobacteraceae > Neoroseomonas. The sequence continues at coordinate 45,444 of JADCGA010000031.1, read as the reverse complement.
GCGCCTGCAAATCGCGCAGCAAATCAACCACCTGCGCTTGCACGCTGACATCAAGCGCGCTGGTCGGTTCATCCAGCACCACCAGGCTTGGTTTCAGCACCATGGCGCGCGCAATGGCGATGCGTTGGCGCTGGCCGCCGGAAAATTCATGCGGGTAGCGTTCCGCCATGGCGGGGTCCAGGCCCACTTCGCGCAAAGCCTCCGCCACGCGCGCCAAGCGTTCAGTGCGCGGCAGGCTGGCTTCATGCACTTCCAAGCCTTCACCGATGATTTCGGCGACACTCAGGCGTGGTGAGAGCGCACCGAAAGGGTCTTGGAAGACAATCTGCATGCGCCGCCGCCATGGGCGCAAAGCGCGGGTGGATAGCGCCTGGAGATCCTGCCCCGCAAACACAATACTGCCTCGGCTATCGGCCATGCGGAGCAGCGCCAGGCCGAGCGTTGTTTTGCCGGAGCCACTTTCACCAACCAGGCCAAGCGTCTCACCAGCGCGGAGCGATAGCGACACACCATTCACGGCCTTCACTTCCGCCACCACACGGCGCAGCAGGCCACGACGGATGGGGAAATGCACGCGGATATCGCGCGCTTCCAGTGCGATGGCGGCATCGTTTGGAATGGGCGCCGGCGCGCCGCGCGGTTCGGTTGCCAGCAGCATGCGTGTATATTCGTGTTGGGGTGCGGCAAAAACTTCAGCGACCTTGCCCTGTTCCACCGCGTGGCCATCCTTCATCACTACCACACGATCCGCATGGCGGCGCACAATGGAAAGATCATGCGTGATCAGCAGCATCGCCATGCCAAGCCTTTGCTTGAGCGCGGCAAGCAATTCAAGAATCTGCGCCTGGATGGTGACATCAAGCGCGGTGGTGGGTTCATCGGCAATCAGCAGCTTCGGGTCATTCGCCAAGGCTGCCGCAATCATCACGCGCTGGCGCTGCCCGCCTGAAAGCTGATGCGGATAGGCGCCCAAGCGTTCCTCGGCCTGCGGAAAGCCGGCCAAGCGCAGCAATTCAATGACGCGCGCGCGGAGCGCATCGCCGGCCAAGGGACGATGCAGCGTGATGGCTTCGGCAATCTGGCGCTCAATCGTGTGCAGGGGATTAAGCGAGGTCATGGGTTCCTGGAACACCATGCCAGCCACACCGCCGCGAAGTGCGCGTAATTGCCCATCATCCGCGTCCAGCACGGAAACGCCATCAAGCGTAATGGACCCAGCCGGGTTGCTGCCGGCGCTGGAAAGCAGGCGCAGGCAGGAAAGCGCGGTGACGGATTTACCGCTGCCGCTTTCGCCCACCAGTGCCAGTGTTTCACCGGGCTGCACATCAAAAGAAACGCCGTGAACCACTTCCCGCCCACGGAAAGCGACCGATAAATTGCGCACCGAAAGCAGCGCCATCAGCCCTGCCCTCCGGGGAGTTTACGCGGGTCAAAGGCATCGCGCACCGCCTCACCCACAAAAATCAGCAGCGTCAGCATGCTGCCCAGCACCAGGAAGCTGGTCAGCGCAAGCCAGGGCGCGTTCAGATTATTCTTGCCCTGATTGACCAATTCACCGAGCGAGGGCGAACCGGGCGGCAGGCCGAAGCCTAAAAAATCGAGTGAGGCTAGAACCGTCACGCTGCCAGACAGAATGAAGGGCAGGAAGGTAAGCGTCGCCACCATCGCATTCGGCAGGATATGGCGCTGCATGATGCGCGCATCGGAAACGCCCAGCGCCTTGGCAGCGCGCACATAATCGAAGTTCCGGCCACGCAGGAATTCGGCGCGCACCACGCTGGTCAGGTTCATCCAGGAAAATAGCAGCAGAAAGATTAGCAGCACCCAGAAGCTGGGTTCGATTACGCTGGCGAGGATGATCAGCAGGAAAAGCTGCGGCATGCCGGACCAGATTTCGATGAAGCGCTGAAACAGCAAATCCGTGGTGCCGCCGTAAAATCCTTGTACCGCACCGGCGGCGATCCCGATGACGGAGCTGATGATGGTTAAGGTAAAGCCAAACAGTACGGAAATGCGAAAGCCATAAATGACCCGCGCCAGCACATCGCGCGCCTGATCATCCGTGCCGAGCCAATTTCGCGCTGAAGGCGGTGCCGGTGCTGGCCGCCCCAAATCACGCACCACGGTGCGATAGGAATAGGGGATCAACGGCCAGATCAGCGTGGCACCTTTCGCCTCAATTTCTTCGCGAAAGCCGCGATCATGCCAATCGGCCAGTGTTGGCAGGCCATCTTCAAGGATGTCGCTTTCGGCGTAATCCGCCAGCACCGGCACATACCAGCGCCCATCAATGCGCGCGACCAGCGGCCGGTCATTGGCCAAAAATTCCGCAAAAAGCGTGATGAAGAACAGCGTGCCGAAAATGATCAGCGACCAATAGCCACGCTTATTGGCGCGGAAATTCGCCAGCCGGCGCTGCGTGAGCGGCGTGAGCATCAGCGCCGCGCCTCAAAATCAATGCGCGGGTCCACCAGCGTATAGGTAAAGTCGCCGATGATCTGCATCACCAGCCCCATCAGGGTGAAGATATAAAGCGTTGCGAACATCACTGGATAGTCGCGGCGAATGGCGCTTTCGAAACCAAGCAGCCCAAGCCCATCGAGCGAGAATACAATCTCCACCAGCAGCGCGCCGGTGAACAAAATACCGATGAAGGCTGCGGGGAAGCCTGCGATGATCAGCATCATGGCATTGCGGAAGATATGGCCATAAAGCACACGGCTTTCGGACCCACCCTTGGCGCGGGCAGTCAGCACATATTGCTTGCCGATCTCATCCAAAAAGGCGTTCTTCGTCAACATGGTCAGCGTGGCAAAGCCGCCGATCACCAACGCGATGGTGGGCAGCACCATATGCCACGCGTAATCCAGAATGCGCGCGCCAAGCGACCAGGTCTCGGACCCTGGGCTGTTCAGCCCACGCAGCGGGAACCATTGAAAGAAGGAACCGCCGGCAAAAAACACCACCAGGATAATCGCGAACAGGAAGCCCGGTATGGCATAGCCAATCAGCACCACTGCCGATGTCGCGACATCAAAGCGCGATCCATCGCGCACGGCCTTGCGGATGCCAAGCGGGATGGAAATCAGGTAAATCAGCAACGTGGACCAGAGACCAAGCGAAATGGACACCGGCATTTTTTCGATAATCAGATCAATAACTGGCCGGTCCCGGAACAGCGAACGCCCGAAATCAAACGTCAGATAGCCCAGGATCATTTCCTTGAAGCGCGTCGTTGCGGGTTTGTCGAAGCCAAAGGCGCGTTCGATTTCCGCAACAATGGCGGGATCAAGCCCGCGCGCGCCACGATAATTGCCAACCGGCCCATCGCCGCTGCCGCCACCCATGCCGCGCTGTTCCAGGGCGTTGGGCGTGCGGATTTCACCACCACCTTCGCCGGTGATGCGCCCCATGGTCTGGCCTTCGCCGCGCAGTTCGGCTAGCATTTGTTCAACCGGCCCGCCAGGGGCGAATTGCACCACGGCGAAATTGATCAGGATGATCCCGAACAGAGTCGGAATCACCAGCAACAGACGGCGAAGAAGATAAGCGGCCATCGCTACAGGTTGCGCCGGGCTTCCGCCAAAGCGGCATCGCGCGCGGGGTCTATCCACCAGGCGGCGGGGAAGCCCAGGCCAAAGCGCGGCATGCGCGGCGGCAGGCCGAAGCGTTCCCAAAAAGCGATACGGAAGCTCCGGCTATGCCAATGCGGGATCATGTAATTGTGATGCAGCAGCACGCGATCCAGGGCGCGGGTGCGCGCAATAAGCTCGGCCTGATTGGGTGCGGCGATCACCAATTCCACCAGCTCATCCACTACCGGGTCACAAATGCCGGCGACATTCTGGCTGCCATTCTCCCGCGCCTTGGCGCAGGTCCAGTAATCGCGTTGTTCATTGCCTGGGTGAAAGCCTTGGCCGATGCTGTCAATGGTCATGTCGTAGTCAAAGGCATCAATCCGCACCTGATATTGCGCGGGGTCCACGGTGCGCACCCGCGCTGAAATGCCAAGCCGTTCCAGCCATTGCACGTAGGGCAGCGCCACGCGCTCAAAAGTGGCCCCTTGCAGGAGGATTTCAAATTCAAAGCGCCGGCCTTCCGCACTCACCAGGCGACGGTCCCGCACATTCCAACCGGCTTCACGTAGCAGCGCCAGCGCGCGGCGCAGCCCCTCGCGATTATTGCCGGAACCATCTGTGCGCGGCAGGCGATATTCCTCAGTGAATACGGGCTCCGGCACGCGCCCGCGATATTGGTTCAGGATTTCCAATTCGCGCCCTTCCGGCAGCCCGCGAGACGCGAAATCCGAATTGGAAAAATAACTCTCGGTCCGCGTATAGGCGCCATAGAACAGGTTGATGTTCATCCATTCATAGTCGAACACTTCAATCAAAGCGCGGCGCACCCGCGCATCCTGAAACAAGGGTCGGCGCAGATTGACAGCGAAGGCCTGCATGCCGGTTGGGATTTCGTGGGGGATTTCGCGCTTGGTTGCCAGCCCACGCCGCGCTGCGGGGAAATCATAGCCGGTTGCCCAATCGCGCGCGACATTTTCCTGCCGGAAATCAATCTGCCCGGCCTTGAAGGCTTCAAACGCTACAGTGGTATCGCGGAAATATTCGTAGCGAATGGCATCAACATTCGACATGCCGCGCGTGGTCGGCAAATCCCGGCCCCAGTAATCGGCAAAGCGGCGCAGCACCACGGTGCGGTTCGGTTCAAACCGTTCAATGCGATAAGCGCCAGACCCCAAGGGCAGATCCAGGCTTGGCCGGTTGAAATCGCGCCCATCCCAGTAATGCCGGGGCAGGATGGACATCTCACCCAGGATGAGCGGCAATTCGCGATTTTCATTCGTGCGGAAGCGATAGGTCACGCGCCGCGCATCTTCCGCCACCACTTCCGTCACATCCGCCCAATAGGAACGGAAGAAGGGCCGCCCATTGGCGCGGAGTGTGTTGAAGGTAAAGGCGACATCTTCGGCGGTGATCGGGCGGCCATCATGCCAACGAGCACCTTCGCGCAATTCGAAGGTCACGCCCTTGCGGTCCGCCGGCAATTCAATGATGCGCGCCAGATGAGCGTATTGGGACAGCGGTTCATCCAGATTGCGCGACAGCAGCGTGTCATAAATCAGGTTGCTGCCGACCGCGGGTGTGCCACGCAGGATGAAGGGGTTGAAACTGTCAAAGGACCCGATGGCGGTCAGTGTGATTTCGCCACCCTTTGGCGCGTTCGGGTTCACCCAGGGCCAATGGGTGAAATCCGGCGGCAAGGCGGGCTCCCCAAGCAGGGCCATGGCATGGGTGCGCACAACCTCACCGGGCCTGTCGCCCCCGGCGGGATTGGCGGCGCGGGCGCCGATGGGAAGGCTGGCAAAAGCGGCGCCTAGCGCCAGAAGGTCACGACGTTGCATAAGCTTCAGGATGGGGTTTCAGAGCGCCTGGGGCAATGGCGCAATGTTTCAGCTTTGTAAAAGATGAACCGCGTCTTGCAACAAGCGGGGATCACCCAGCGCAATCACGCGCCCATCGCTGCCTGGGTGCAAGGGCGCGCCGGACCAATCCGTCACGCGCCCGCCGGCACCCTCAATCACCGGCACTAGGGCCGCCCAATCCCAGATTTGCAAATCGCTTTCCGCCACCACATCAATCAGGCCAAGCGCAACCAGCCCATAGGCGTAGCAATCGCCGCCCCAGGTGACGCGTCGCGCGCCCCGACGCAGCCGATCAAAGCCGGGGCGATTGGCGGGGGAGAACATATCAGGGCTGGTGCAGGAAAGCTCGGCCTCGGCCAGGGTAGGGCAGGGGCGGCAGCGCGCGGTGCCGGCAAAGGGGCCCGTGAAGCGCGTTGGGTGGCCGGAAACACCCAGCCAGCGTTCGCCGGTGATGGGTTGGTCAATAATGCCAAGCACCGGCTTGCCGCGATGCAAAAGGCCCAAAAGACTACCGAAGATCGGCCTGCCGGTGACGAAAGCGCGCGTCCCATCAATCGGGTCCAGCACCCAGACCCATTCGGCATCCGGGCGTTCTGAGCCGTGTTCTTCGCCGATCACGCCATGGTCCGGCAGGGCTTCGGCCAAAAGGGTGCGAACCGCTTCCTCAGCCTCACGATCTGCGCGCGTCACGGGGCTGGCATCGCCCTTTGCTTCCACCAAAAGCGTAGACCGAAACAACGGCCGGATCACGGCCGCTGCCCGATCAGCGGCGGCTTCCGCCACCGCGATGAAGTTCTGCGGGATCAGGGCGCGGGCGCGTTCGGCGAGATGGACCGCAGATAGGCAATCAGATCCGCGCGGCTTTGCACACTCGCCAGGCCCGCATAGGTCATCTTGTTACCCGGCGCATAGCCGCGCGGATGGGCGATCCAGGCGTTCATATCCTCATAAGTCCAGGGCTTGTCGGCCATGGCACGAATGGCGGCGGAGTAATTGAAGCCGGGAGCATGGGCATGCTTGGCGCCGATAATGCCATAAAGGTTCGGACCAACGCCGGAACGGCCACCTTCATTGAAGCTATGGCAGGAAGCGCATTGGCGCTGCGCCAATTGCTGACCGGCCTGCACATTGGCGGCAGCGAGCAGCGGTGTGATCGGATCAAGGGCAGGGGCGGCTGGCGCTGCGGCCACCTGGGCCGGGGCGGGTTCGCCAATCTGAATGGCACTTTCCTTGAGCGGGGTCGGGTGCACAATCAGGCGGCCAATCACGCCGGCACCCATGAAGGTGATCCCGGCCGTCAGCACGGCAGCGAAAACCTTGTTCATTTCAAGACTGTTACTCATAGCCCAGTTCTTCCTCACACCGGATGCTGCCCGCCGGTTTGCACCCAGGCACGCGCTTCTTTATGACGCCCGGAACATATAGACCACCCTAACCGTCGACAAGGCGGCAGGAGCGTTTTTCCTTGCGTCCCATCCTCGTTATCCCCGCCCGCATGGCGGCAACTCGCCTGCCGGGCAAGCCTTTGGCCGATATTCATGGCCGACCCATGATCGCCCATGTGCTGGATCGCGCCCGGGAAGCTGGAATCGGCCCCCTGGCGGTTGCCTGCGCCGAGGAAGAAATCGCCGAAGCCGCCCGCGCCGCAGGGGCTGAGGCCGTATTGGTGGCCGATGATGTGCCTTCCGGCACGGATCGGGTGCAGCGCGCCATGAAGGCGCTGGACCCCGATGGCGAATATGATGTGGTGGTGAATCTGCAAGGCGATTTCCCGACGATCCGACCTGAGACGCTCCGCGCCGTGCTTGCACCGCTGGAAGACCCTGCGGTGGATATCGGCACGCTGGTCTGCCCCATCGCGGATGAGGTGGAAGCGCGCACCGATTCCTTCGTGAAATGCGCCTGCGCCTTTGCGGGCGATGCCCTGGTCGCGCCGGCGCTGTATTTTTCGCGCCTGCCGATCCCCTGGGGGGATGGGCCGCGCTGGCATCATATTGGCGTCTATGCTTATCGCCGCGCCGCCTTGGACCGCTTTGTGACCCTGCCGGCCAGCCCTTTGGAATTGCGCGAAAAGCTGGAACAGCTTCGTGCCCTGGAAGCCGGCATGAAAATCAGCGCTGCCCGCGTGGAATACGGACCCTTTGGCGTGGATACGCCCGAAGATCTGGAACGCGCCCGCGCGCTATTGGCCCCCTGAAGGAAAAAACCATGTCAGCGCAACGCATTGCCTTCCAGGGCGTCCTCGGCGCCTATTCCGATCTTGCCTGCCGTGCCGCCTATCCGGGCTCAGAGACCCTGCCTTGCCCATCCTTTGAAGCCGCCATGGCGGCGCTGCGCGATGGGCAATGTGACTTGGCGATGCTGCCTTGTGAGAATTCACTCGCGGGCCGCGTGCCGGATATTCACCGCATGCTGCCCGATTCCGGGCTTTTCGTGGTGGGTGAGCATTTCCAGCGTGTTGAGCACTGCCTGCTGGCCCCAAAGGGCGCGAGCCTGGCCACCCTGAAGCGCGCCCATAGCCACCCGGTGGCACTTGGCCAGGTGCTGCGGCTGTTGAAGGACATGAAGCTGACCCCGGTGATTGAAGCCGATACAGCGGGTGCCGCGGCGCTGATCGCCGAACGGGGTGGCGTGGAAGACGCCGCCATTGCCAGCGAATTGGCCGCCGAAATCTATGGGCTGGAAGTGCTGAAGCGGAACGTGGAGGATGAGGCGCATAACACCACGCGCTTTTACGTGATGTCCCGCGATCGGGCCGATGCGCCGGTGGATGCGCCCAATGTGGTGACAACCTTTGTCTTTCAGGTCCGGTCCATCCCCGCGGCGCTGTACAAGGCGCTGGGGGGCTTTGCCACCAATGGGATCAATATGACGAAGCTGGAAAGCTACATGATCGGCGGGCGCTTCGCCGCGACGCAATTCCTGTGCGATGTGGATGGCCACCCCGAACAGCCGGGGCTCCGCCGCGCTTTTGAGGAATTGGCGTTTTTCTCCTCCTCCATGAAAATCCTGGGGGCTTATCGGGCGCATCCCTATCGGCTGGAGCAATCAAGCGCGGCGGAATGAGGGCGGCGCTTGGTGAAAGGCCTTTCCCTCAGGGGATGGTCAGGCTAGAAGTTCGTTTGTGGACCCGTAGCTCAGCTGGATAGAGCGTTGCCCTCCGAAGGCAAAGGTCGAAGGTTCGAATCCTTTCGGGTCCGCCAAATCTTGACAGGCCAAGTGGCGGGTAACCGGGCAAATCTGTTGGTGGCACAAACTGTAATCGCTATTATGATGCGTGAATCAGCCCCTAAGGCATATTTTAAGCCAGCCGAAGTGATTGGGGGAGACGGATGATCGGCGCGCAGACAAAAATGAAAGCTTTGGTAGCCGCGCGCTTGATGATGGGCGATATCACCTCTTGGGCCACCTTTGAGAGCGAACGGAGTACTGCTGGACGGATATTCAACCGACGCGCTGCTAGGAGCGTTTCGTCGCAGATTGGCCGTGGATACCGTGAACTATCTGGGGAGATTAAAGTTTTCATCGATAACAATTTTCTGCGCTGCGGATATGAGGAACTCGCCCGCTTGCTCGACGAGATAGACGTGGGATGTGGGCTTTCGATACGTTTGGATGAGTTTGAGAAAAAATTCTTCCCACTAGCCGAATTGGTGAAGCGTCGTGTGCCGATTTATGCGCACGTCAATATCTCGACGTTTGGATTACAATTTGAGTATCCGGAGCATCACTTTTTGAAAGACATAGAAACATCAATTCCCGAACTTCTTGAAACGCGGTCGCGCTTGGCCACATTCGCCGGGCCAGAATTCAACTCAAGGCGCGACCGAGATATTGTTGCTCCATTGGTTGCAAAAGAGAAGTTCCTAAGCCGGAGCATCATCAGTGCTGCCTTCAGCTTAGCGGAGGCATTCCTCAGCGGACTATTCTTTTCAGCAGTTCATTTGAAATCAGTCGGTCGTCTGCACTGCGATGAGGAATTCAGCAGATTTGCTGCAAACAAGGAGAGCGCGTCCTTAAAGGATCGCCTTGACCGCGTCGTACGTTTTTGCTCCGAAGGTGCGGAAAGTGGCAATGATGATCCGTTCAAGGCCTTTATTGAGATTGGTAAGCGCTATCGCGATGCAATACACCATACTACGCCCTTTCAAAGGAAGGATGTTGAATTGGGCGGGCGGTTAGCCGCTTTGTACGAAATCAGCGGCGACCAGGCTCTTCAGTGCGTTGTACTTTCGACAGCGACGCTTCTGAAGATTACACTGTGGACTAATCCGCAATCCGACGTATCCGATATAGCGGTGCGTTGCGCCAAGATACTGCGAATTGCTCAGACTGGCAGGCCAAATTTCGTGCTTCAGGAGGCAGGAGTTGCTTGAAGAACCCGTAGCTCAGCTGGATAGAGCGTTGCCCTCCGAAGGCAAAGGTCGAAGGTTCGAATCCTTTCGGGTCCGCCATAATTTCAATGAATTGTTGCCCTTTACGCGGGTTGCCGCGCTTCTCTGTCATTGAATGGCGAATCCGTGCTGAAGCCAGGGCTCAGGAAGGCAGGTGCGGCATGACAGGGCTGGATACCAAGGCGCGTTTCGCCGACCCCGATGCGGCCTATCGCGCCATTACGGAAGCGCATCGTGGCCTCACGGAAAGCCAAAGCGCAGATCTAAACGCGGCTTTGGTGCTGATCCTTGCCAATCAGCTTGGCGATATGGCGATGCTCCGCGAAGCCTTGGCGCTGGCGCGCAGCACAGTAGTGCCCAGCCAGAAGCCATAAGGCCCAGCAGCGGCTTTACCTTTGGCGCGGTTCGGGCCAGCCTTTGCGCATGACCCTTGCCGCCGCCATCATCCCCGTGACACCCTTCCAGCAAAACTGTGCCCTGATCTGGGATCAGGACACCAAACGCGGCGTGGTGATAGACCCGGGCGGTGATGTTGCGCAGATTGAAGCTGCGGTTGCCGAAACCGGCATCAGCATTGACCGCATCCTGCTAACGCATGGCCATATGGATCATGCTGGCGGTGCGGCGGAATTGGCTGAAGCGCTTGGTAATATCCCCATTGAAGGCCCGCATCGCGCCGATGCCTTTCTGCTGGAAGGGCTGGTTGAGCAAGGCGCCAAATACGGGCTGGCATGCCGCACCGTCACGCCCAATCGCTGGCTGGAAGAAGGCGAACAGGTGGACATCGCGGGCATCGCCTTTGCTGTGCTGCATTGTCCGGGCCACACACCTGGGCATGTGGTTTTCGTGAACCCGGATATGGGGATCGCCTTTGTGGGTGATGTGCTGTTTCAGGGTTCCATCGGACGCACCGATTTTCCCTATGGCGATACGGAAGCCTTGCTGCATGCCATTCGCACGAAACTGTTTCCGCTTGGGGACCATATCCAATTCCTCTGCGGCCATGGGCCGGCTTCCAGCTTCGGCGCGGAACGGCAGAGCAATCCCTTTGTCGGAGAAGGCGCGTCATGAAGCCGGTGATTGAAACCGATACACCGCCCCTGCCGGTGACGCGGCCGGAATTGGTTGGCATGTCGCCCGCGCGGCTCGCGCGCATACGCCCGGCGATGGAACGCGAAATGGCGGCGGGAAGGCTGCCTGGCTGTGTTGTGGCAATCGCACGCGATGGCAAGCTTGTGCATCTTGAAGCGATAGGCTGGCGCGATCCCGAAAGCCGCGCGCCGATGCAGGCGGATGCGATTTTTTCCATCGCTTCCATGACCAAGCCCGTGACTGGCGTGGTGGCGCTTTCACTGATCGAGGAAGGCCGGCTGCTGGTGACAGACCCGGTCGGCGCCTGGTTGCCGCCGCTGATGAAGATGCAGGTGGCGAAGCCAACACCCGCGATGCTTTCGGGTGAAGGCCCTATCGAAACCGAAGCCGCCGAGCGCCCTATGACGGTGCAGGATGCCATGCGCCACACCACTGGCCTGGTCTATGGCGGGCGCGATGGTACGGCCGTGCATGCCATCGCCCCGCCCGGTTCCTTCTGGGTCGCCGAGAATATGGATACGGAAAGTTTTGCGCAGACCCTTGGCGGCCTGCCGCTGCGCCATCATCCCGGCACGGTTTGGGAATATGGGCTTTCCACCGATGTGCTGGGCGCTGTTGCTGAACGCGCGGGTGGCGCCTCGCTCGGCGCGCTGATGCGCGAACGTGTTTTTGTGCCGCTTGGCATGGAAGAAACCGGTTATGTTCTGCCGCGCGAGAAACTGACGCGTTTTGCGTGGCCTTTCGCCAAGGACCCCATCACGGGCGCGGCGCAATCTGTCGAAGCGCCGATGCGCGCGCCGAAAATGGAAACAGGTGGTGCGGGTTTGGTTTCGACCGCCGCTGATTACCTGCGCTTTGCCGAAATGCTGCGCGCCGGGGGCACGCTGAATGGTGTGCGCGTATTGGCACCGCAAACGGTGGCCTGGATGGCTTCCGATCATTTGCAGGGCATCGAAAATCGCGTGGCCAGCATGGACCCTGCCTTGGAAGGCTATGGCTTTGGCCTGACGGTTGCCGTGCGGCTGGCACGAGGCGGGTCGGGCCTGATGGGCGCGCCAGGTGCCTTTGGCTGGTCCGGCGTTTGGGGCACGTATTTCTGGGCCGATCCGGCGGAACGGCTGAGTGTTGTCTTCATGGCCCATGCGCCGGGCGAATTGCGCCAGCGCTATCGCCGCCTGATCAATATGCTGACTTATCAGGCGATTGAAGCGTAGTAGGCAACATCATCACGGCACCGCAGCGCCGAACAGCCATTTGAGCGATGCGAAAACCAGAAAGCGCGGCGAATCATCGCCAATCCCAGCACCCGCGCCCGCGGCCATGATGGGCCCCGCGCGCCCAAGCCGATGCCAAATCCCAGCGGCGATGATATTCTGGTCCTGCTCACCACGATCCTGTTGATTGCGTAGATAGCTGAAACCAAGCGAGGTATCTTGGCCGACGCTTTGCGTGAGCCCAGCGGCAAATTCATAACGCCCCGCCCTTTCGCCTGGTGCTGCATTGAACAATTCGGACCAGCCGGCATTGAATGAAAGGGCGAGTGGCCGCGGGCCTTCAATCAGCGTCTTGCTCAGCAGGCCGACAACCTGCCCGCTTTGCGATGGCCCGCTTGTCTCCCCATAGGCGGTGCGCAGCGCACCGAAAACACCCATCGCCGGGCGCCAGCCATCTTCTTCCAGAACTTGCCAGCGGAGCCCAAGCTGGGACAGCCCGCCCCATACCCGCTTCGCATCATCCGCCGGGTAGGGCGCTGCGGGGCCATATTCCGCAGCCTGCGCAAAGCGCAGATCAAGCCCGCGCACCAGCCCCGCTTCGCCTTCAAGCGCGCCGCCGTAAAGATTGCGGTTGGCGCCTTCCCGCGCGCGCGAATACCCCAGGCCAAGGCTCAATGTTTGGCCGCCAACGGGGGTGGGGGCCACGCCGATGATGCCGAAAGGGTCTTCCATCAGGGCTTCGGTTTCGCCATGCGCCGGCAGGATCGGCAAGGCGATCAACAGCATCAGCAGCGCGTGGCGGAGGTTTCGTCTCAAGATAGGGGCTCCATCGCGAAGGGCTCAGCCGGCCGTCAGCGCCATGAAGCGTGCCGCCAGCCTGACCTCATTCAACCGATCTTCGCGTCGCGCCTCGGCTTCATCATCGCTGCCCCAGAATTCTTCCTGATACAGATCATCCAAGATGGCCAGGCGATGCGCTTCATCGGCATCAAGCCGCCCAAGGCTGAGCGCGAGGCCCAGCACCAGGCTGCCCAAGGCCGGCACCGCAACGCCAAGCGCGGCCAGCCCCGCCGCATCATGCCGCGCAACGGCGGCCTGAAGCGCAGCCAGGCTTTCCTGGGGTTGAGGCACGGGCATCAGGCCCTGGGTGACGCTGAGCGGCGCATGCAGCGCCCGCGCGGCCCATTCCAACACGGGTTGCCAGGCTTCCGCCTGCCGGGCGGCCAGGCGGTGATCCTGTGCCCGGTAGCAAAGCAGATCGGTTTCACCATACCTGGCGATACCTTCCACCATTGGCCTTGGGTCTGGCGCGATGCGTTCCTGCGCAGCGCCCAAAAGCCGGGTCAGGGGCACATCTTCCTGACCCATCTCCCCACCCTTGGCGCCGCCAGCCTTGTGCCATTCATCGGCAATCGCCTCGGCCAAGGGGCGGCATTCGGTGGTGAGGATATTGCCGCCCGGCAGGCGGAGCGGACGGCCATCGAGCACGACGCCATAGCCACCTTCAAGCCTTGGCACGGCCAGCGCCGCTTCCCAGAAACGCTTCATGGGGTGGTGTTTTAACGGGTCATTCGGATAAGAAAAGCCAAGCGTCGTGGCACTGGATGCGGCCTAGCCAGACCCGCTTGACGCGGACCATGCTCCAGCGCTAGTTACGCGCCCTTCGTCGGCGGGATGCCGACCCTTCCTTATGCAGGTTTGAACAGACAGCCCATGGCCAATAACGCTTCCGCGCGTAAGCGCATTCGTCAGACTGAAAAGCGCACCGCGCGCAACAAGGCGCGCAAGTCACGCGTGCGCAGCTTTTTGCGCAAGGTCGAAGAAGCGGTGAAGTCGGGCGACAAGGCAGCCGCACAGGAAGCCTTTCGCGCGGCGCAACCGGAAATGCAGCGTGCTGCAACCAAGGGTGTGGTGCACGCCAATACGGTCGCGCGGAAATTATCGCGGCTTTCGGCGCGCGTGAAATCTGTCGGCGCCTGACGGCGCACAGTTTCTTTTTTTGCGATTTTGAAGACGCGTTGCTTATGCAGCGCGTCTTTTTCTATGTCTTTCAAGCGGCGCAGATATCAGGTTTTCAGCCACCAAATGAAGTCTCCTAGTCAAGAAAAAAATGATGCTGCATCAGAAAATTTTCGAAATCTGCTGTTCAGGTTTTTTTGCTATTGATCTTTTGTCTCGCGCCGCCGCATGATGCCGGCGACAGGGAAGAGAATTCAGATGGGCCAGGGGGGGCAGCGTTTTGCGCAGCACAGGAAAGCTAAGCGATAACACGCCCCAACCAGGTCCCGCTGCCTGGGCCGAAGCATGGGCCCGCATCCGCGCCAAGCTGCGCGAAGAAGTGGGCGATGTGGAATTCCGCAGCTGGCTTCGGCAAATGACCCTTGCCGCTGTTGATGGCGATGAAGTGACCATCACACTCCCCACACGCTTCCTGCGTGATTGGGTCAGCGGCCATTACGGGGATCGGCTTCGTTCCTTCTGGCAGATGGAAAATCCTGCCATTCGTCGGGTTGATTTGCGCGTTGCGGCCAGCCGTCGCACCGCCGCCGAGGCTTCGGACAATACCGTGCGCCCCTTGGCGGATAGCCTGGCGAGTGCCGCGCCGCGCGCCGCTGATCCGCGTGGCGAATGGTCCGCACCGCTTGATCCGCGCTTCACCTTTGATGCCTTCATTGTAGGCAAGCCGAATGAATTCGCCCATGCCTGCGCACGCCGCGTGGCGGAAAAGCCGGCCACGCCGGGCTTCAATCCATTATTCCTTTATGGCGGTGTTGGGCTTGGCAAGACGCATCTGATGCACGCCATTGCCTGGGCCATTCGTGAACAGCACCCCGCGCGTCATGTTGCCTACATGAGCGCGGAAAAATTCATGTATCGCTTCATCGCCGCACTGCGCAGCCAATCCACCATGGAATTCAAGGAAGCGTTACGATCGGTTGACGTTTTGATGGTGGATGATCTGCAATTCCTGATCGGCAAGGACAATACGCAGGAAGAATTCTTCCACACCTTCAATGCGCTGGTGGACGCCGGCAAGCAGATTGTGATTTCCGCCGACAAATCGCCATCCGACCTTTCCGGCATTGAAGACCGGCTGCGCACGCGCCTTGGCTGCGGCATGGTGGCGGATTTGCATGCCACCACGTATGAATTGCGTATCTCGATCCTTGAGGCCAAGGCAGCGTCTTCGGGCGTTGCGGTGCCGTCACGTGTCATGGAATTCCTGGCGCATAAAATCACCTCCAATGTGCGGGAATTGGAAGGCGCGCTTAATCGCCTGATCGCCTGGGCCAATCTGTTTGGCCGTCCGATTACGCTGGAAGGCGCGCAGGAGGTTTTGCACGATATCCTCCGCGCCCATGACCGGCGCGTGACCATTGAGGAAATTCAGCGCAAGGTTGCTGAACACTATAATATCCGCCTGACCGACATGTCCTCCGCCCGCCGTGCGCGCAATGTGGCGCGGCCGCGGCAGGTGGCGATGTATCTGGCGAAGCAGCTTACTTCGCGCTCCTTGCCCGAGATCGGGCGGCGCTTTGGCAATCGGGACCATACCACGGTCATGCATGCCGTCTCTCGCGTGGCGGAGCTCATGCAGGCGGATGGGTCCTTCGCTGAGGATGTGGAGCTTCTCCGGCGCATGCTGGAAACCTGAGGCGCCTTCCTGCGCGTTAAAGCCGCTTTTCTGCCCCCGTCCGGGCTGGTATGGAGAAGCGAATCCGGGCGCTTTCCCGCGCCGATTCGGCAGGTTTGTCGCCCGGGCAGGATTTCACTGGCGATTTGCCCCCGGGACCCATCCGGTAGCGGCTGAGATCGCCATAACAGGATCGGGGCGTCGGAACGATGAAATTCTCGGTTGACAGGGCGGTTCTGCTCAAGGCGCTGGCCCATGTGCAAAGCGTGGTTGAGCGTCGCAACACCATCCCCATCCTCGCCAATGTCATGATCGAAGCGAGTTCAGGCGGCGCGCTGAAACTGACCGCGACCGATATGGAAATTGCGGTGGTGGAAGATATCGCGGGTGTCACCGTGGCGCGCGCGGGGCGCACCACGGCGCCGGCAGGAACGCTTTACGAAATCATTCGCAACCTGCCCGAAGGGGCGCGCGTTGAATTCGACCATGGCGGTGGCGATGGGCCGCTCACGCTGCGGTCTGGCCGCTTCAATACCAGCCTTGCGGTGCTGTCAGTGGATGATTTCCCTTCCATGACCGAAGGGCGCATGCCGGTGCAATTCAGCATCAAGGCCGGCGTATTGAGGGATTTGATTGACCGCACGCGGTTCGCCATTTCCACGGAAGAAACGCGCTATTACCTGAATGGCATTTATATCCACGCCACGGAAAGCGAAGGCCAGCCGGTGCTGCGCGCTGTCGCGACGGATGGGCATAGGCTGGCGCGTGTTGAAGAACCGCTGCCGGAAGGCGCTAAGGCCATGCCGGGCGTGATCATTCCGCGCAAGACCGTGAATGAAATCCGCAAGCTGGCCGAAGAAACCCAGGATGAGATCGTGGTGCGGCTTTCGGACACCAAGGTGCAATTCGCGCTTGGTACCGTGACACTCACCAGCAAGCTCATTGACGGCACCTTCCCCGAATATGAACGCGTAATCCCGCGCGGCAATGACAAGAAGCTTGTTGTGCCCCGCAAGGATTTCGCCGATGCGGTGAAGCGCGTGGCGGCGATCAGCAGCGAAAAATCGCGCCCGGTGAAGCTCAGCCTTGGCACCAATCATTTGCGCGTTTCGGCTGCCAGCCCTGATCAGGGCGAAGCGCAGGAAGATCTGGAAGGCGATGATGTTGCCTATACCAGCGGCGCTTTGGAAATTGGGTTTCAGGCGCGGTATCTGGCCGATATCACTGATCTGGTCGAAGACAAGCTGGAATTCATGTTTGCCGATGGCGCAGCGCCGACCATTGTGCGCGATGCGTCCCGGCCGGAAGCGCTGTTTGTCCTGATGCCGATGCGGGTGTGACGACGGCGCCAGGGCTTTTTCTTGCGCGCCTTCGGCTGACGGATTTCCGGTCCTGGCTGGGCTTGGATGCGCGGTTTGATGCATCCTTGATTTGCATCGCGGGCGAAAACGGCGCGGGCAAAACCAACCTGTTGGAGGCGATATCGCTGCTCGCCCCCGGTCGAGGCTTGCGCGGCGCGCGCATGGGTGAACTTGGCCGGCAGGAAGATGGCGCGGGCCTGCCCTGGGCGGCGGCGGGGCGGTTTGAAACGCGCAGTGGCCCCATGGATATCGGCACCGGCACAGACCCGGAAGGCGCGACAGAACGGCGCATCTATCGCCTGGATGGGCAGGCGTTGCGCAGCCAGGCGATGCTGGCTGAACGCATGGCCGCCGTTTGGATCACGCCGCAAATGGACCGGCTATTTCAGGAAGGGGCAAGTGGGCGGCGGCGCTTTCTGGATCGGCTTGTCTGGGCATTGGAGCCCGGCCATGCGCGGGAAGTGGCGGCGCATGACAATGCGATGGCCGAGCGTAATCGGCTGCTGGCGGAAGGCCGCGCGGACCCTGCCTGGCTTGCCGGGCTTGAAGATGCCATGGCGCGGCATGCGGTGGCCGTGGCGGCGGCCCGGCGCGCGCTGATGCTGCGCCTGAATGAAGAACTTGCTGCCGGCCGCGCCACGGGCGCCTTTCCGGCCGCGCGGCTGGAGATTGCCTGCCCCATCCTGGCGGCTTTGGCCGAAACCCCGGCGCTGGCTGTGGAAGATGCGCTCCGCCAGGGGCTGGCGCAGGATCGGCGGCGTGATGCGGCAGCCGGTGGTGCTGCGCGCGGCGCGCATAAGGCGGATTTGAGCCTGATCCATATGCCGAAAGCGATCAGCGCCGAATTCTGTTCAACCGGCGAGCAAAAGGCATTGCTGGTTTCCGTCGTGCTGGCCCATGCCGCCCTGATTGCCGAAGCGCGCGGCTTCGCGCCACTGCTGCTGTTGGATGAGGTGGCAGCGCATCTTGATCCTGTCCGGCGGGAAGCGCTGTTCGCCGCGCTGGCCGCCCTGCCTGCGCAGGTTTTCATGACTGGCACGGATGCCGAGGTTTTCGCCCCGCTGGCTGGTATTGGGCAGCGCTTTGGCGTGGCTGATGGCAGGCTTTTCGCGATGGGCTGATCACCTTCGGAAAAGCCCCGAATCTCCCCGCGCCGGGGTCGCGTTTTCTCCCTAAAAACGCTATAAGAATTCCGTGTTTTCGCATCCCCAAAACAGGAGCCCGTAACCGGCATGAGCGACGAGCCGCGCGCCGAAACTGAAGCCTATGACAGCGCTTCCATCACCGTGTTGCGCGGGCTGGAAGCGGTGCGCAAACGGCCGGGCATGTATATTGGCGACACCGATGATGGCTCTGGCCTGCATCACATGGCGTTTGAGATTGTTGATAATGCGGTGGACGAAGCGCAAGCGGGTTTCGCCTCGGCCGTTTCTGTCACGCTGAATGGTGATGGCAGCGTCACCGTGCGCGATGATGGCCGCGGAATCCCCGTGGATATCCATGCGGAGGAGGGCATCAGCGCCGCTGAAGTGGTGCTGACGCGGCTGCATGCCGGCGGCAAATTCAACCAGAATTCCTACAAGGTCTCAGGCGGGCTGCATGGTGTTGGTGCGGCGGTAGTCAATGCGCTGTCCGAATGGATGGAAGTGCGCATCTGGCGCGGCGGCCAGCAATATCGGCTGCGCTTTGAACATGGTGACACGGTAGTGCCCTGCACGGCGCTTGGCCCTTCGGATCATCCAAATGGCACGGAAGTCACCTTCAAGCCATCCGCACTTACCTTCACGCGGACGGAGTTTGATTTCGCCGTGCTGGAACGCCGCTTGCGCGAATTGGCCTTCCTCAATTCCGGCTTGCGCGTTGTGTTGCGTGATGAACGCCATGCAGAAGTGCAGGAAACCAAGTTTCATTTCGATGGTGGGCTTACGGCCTTTGTCGAATGGCTGGACAAGGGCAAGACACCGCTTTTCGCGACCCCAATCAGCTTGGCTGCGCGGGAACAGGATGGCATCAAGGTTGAGCTCTCTCTCCGCTGGAATGACAGCTACCATGAAACCATGCTCTGCTTCACCAACAACATCCCGCAACGCGATGGCGGCGCGCATCTGGCGGGCTTCCGCCAGGCGTTGACGCGCGTTGTGGCGAAGGTTGCTGATGGCATCGCCAAAAAGGAAAAGGTGGCCCTCACCGGCGAAGACATGCGCGAAGGGCTCACCGCCGTGCTTTCGGTGAAGGTGCCGGATCCAAAATTCAGCAGCCAGACCAAGGAAAAACTGGTTTCATCGGAAGTGCAACCCGTGGTGCAGGTGGCTTGCGCCGATGCGCTTACCCATTGGTTTGAAACCCATCCGAAGGAAACCAAGGATCTGGTCAGCAAGATCCTGGATGCAGCAACAGCGCGTGAAGCGGCGCGCAAGGCGCGTGAACTGACGCGGCGCAAGGGTGTGCTGGATGTGTCATCGCTGCCCGGCAAGCTTGCGGATTGTCAGGAACGTGATCCGGCGAAAAGCGAATTATTCATCGTTGAGGGTGACAGCGCCGGTGGTTCCGCCAAGCAAGGGCGCGACCGGGCCTTTCAGGCGATTTTGCCGCTCAAAGGCAAGATCCTGAATGTGGAACGCGCGCGCTTCGACAAAATGCTCTCCAGCGCTGAAATCGGTACGCTGATCACGGCGCTTGGCACGGGCATTGGGCGCGGTGATCCATCGGAAGGCGGGTTTGATATCGGCAAGCTCCGCTATCATCGCATTGTCATCATGACGGATGCCGATGTGGATGGCAGCCATATCCGCACGCTATTGCTGACCTTCTTCTTCCGGCAAATGCCGGAATTGATTACGCGCGGGTATTTATATATCGCGCAGCCGCCGCTTTATCGCGCCAAGCGCGGACAGGAAGAACGCTACCTGAAGGATGATCGCGCACTGGAAGATTACCTGCTGGAAAAGGCACAAAGCGCGGCAAGCTTGCGTCTGCCGGATGGGCGTGACCTGACCGGCGATGCTTTCCAGGCGGAGCTTGATTTCCACCGCCAAGCCACCGCGCGTATTCGCCGCCTGGCTGGCGCGGTGCCGGCGGATATCATCGAACAGGCGGCAATCACGGGCGCTTTGACCATGGAAAGCGATCGTGCTTTGGCGGCGGCGCAGGCTTTGGCCGCGCGGCTGGATGTGCTGGCGCCGGCTTCCGAACGCGGCTGGGTGGCGACGGCGGGCGATAATGGCCTGACCCTGGCGCGCATTGTGCGCGGCGTGGGTGAACGCCATGTGCTGGACGCGACGGCGCTGCGTAGTGCGGAGGCGCGCTGGCTGGATGAACGGCGCGAAAGACTGGCCGCCGATTTCCTGGGCGGTGCAGTGCTGTCGCTTGATGGTGCGGAATCCCAGGTTGTGGGGCCGCTGGCGCTATTCGAAAAACTGATCGCCCAGGGCCGGAAGGGGCTTTCCTTCCAGCGCTTCAAGGGCCTTGGGGAAATGAACCCCGATCAGCTTTGGAAGACCACGCTTGATCCCGCGATCCGCACGCTGCTGCGCGTGCGGGTTGAGGATGTGGAAGATGCGGAGCAGGTCTTCTCCACCTTGATGGGTGATCTGGTGGAACCGCGCCGCGACTTTATTGTCGGCAATGCCTTGAAAGTTGCCAATCTGGACGTGTGAGGAACGCGTGGGATGGGGTTACGCCATCCCTCCGCGCGCAGACACCGGCCAAAGGCATTCCACGCGCCCCTTGCGCACGCCGACATACCAATCATAGCGATCAACCGTCGGGTCGCAGTGGCCCGGCACCAGGCGCAGCTTTTCGCCAAGCTTCGGCGCACTGCCATCTTCGATCACGATCTTGCCGTGTTCATCCGAAGCGCCGGCGTAGCGCAGCCCCGGGCGCTGCCAGACCTGCGGCATGCCGGAATCGACCGAAACCCCCTTATGCCCGCAATCCAGCACGGCAATGCCAGGCCCCGCGGTGCTCATGATTTGGGACAGCACGAAAAGTGATTGCCGGAAGGGCGGTGCATCCTCATTCGCCGCGTAATCCGCATCCATGAAGCAGTAAGACCCGGCCTGGATTTCGGTATAGACGCCGCTGGCCGCTTCATGCCGGAAGGTCCCGGTGCCGGCACCGCCCACAATCGGGCATTCCAGCCCGCGCTGGCGGAGCTGTTCCACGGTGCGCCTGGAACGCGCCACAGCCTCCCCAATCGCTGCCGCGCGTTCTTCCGGTCCGCGCTTGTGCTGCGCTGAACCGTGATAGGCCTGCAAGCCACCAAAACGCAGATGCCGGCTGGCGGCGATGCGTTCCGCGAGGGCAACGGCAGGCGGCCCATGTTCCACCCCGCCGCGCGCCATGCCGACATCAATTTCAACCAGCACCGGCAGGCGCACACCAGCGGCTTCGGCGGCGGCTTCAATCAGCGCAATCTGCGCCGCGTCATCCACGCACACCGCCACTTCGGCGATGCGCGCGAGTGCGGCGAGCCGTGCCAATTTGCGCGGGCTGACCACCTGGTTGGTGACCAGAATATCTGGAATGCCGCCCCAGGCCAGCGCTTCTGCCTCGGCCACTTTTTGCACGCATTGCCCAACCGCGCCGCGCGCCATTTGCAGCTTGGCGATGACGGAGGATTTATGAGTCTTGGCATGCGCGCGCAGCTTGGCCCCGGTGGGCGCCAGCAGCACCGCCATCGTGTCCAGGTTATGTTCAAACGCATCCAGGTCAATCACCAGCGCGGGGGTATCAATGTCTTCTTCGCGCATGCCGGGTTCGGCGGGCGGGTATTGCAGCATGGGGCGTTTCCTCCGTCAGTTGGCGCCATCATAGCCATGGCCATGCGTCAGGCACAAAAAAAGCGGCAGGGTTTCCCCTGCCGCCATTTTGCCGAATGATCCGAAGATCAGAAGGCGATGCGCACACCGGCCATCAGCACGTCAATTTCACGCTCGGTGCTGTTGCCCTTGAATCTATTCACATTCCGGGCTGGGGCGGTTGCAGTAGCACCCAAGTTCACACCAGTCCCCTGCACGCCAGCCGCACCATTCAGGATGTTGTCATCCCTGACCTGGTTGTAGTTGGCAAACAGGACCATGCCAGGGGCCAAGGTGTATTGCAGGCCAACACCCCAATAGGTCTGTTCACGATCCTTGAAGTTCACGCCAGCAGCATTGGTGCCGTTATCCTGATTGGCGACGCCGTACTGACCGCCGAACTGCCAGGCACCAAGCGTGTAGGTCAGGCCCAGGATCCAATGGTCACTGTTGTCCAGCTTCGGGTTGATGGTATTAGTCATCTGGCCACTGTAGTTACCCCAGGCATATTCGCCACCAAGCTGGAAGCCATAAGCAGCCACGAGCAAGCCAGCGCTATACATCGTCAGGTTCTGGGCGCGAGGATCGATCCGGTCAGAATTCGCGCCAGTGGTCTGCGGAGATTCAGCCTTCAAACCAGCGAAGCTGGCACGCACGCCGAAGTCCCCAAAGGTACCGCGATAGCGGATGATGCCAGCCATGGCATTCATAACGCCCTGGCGGTCGCGCTGGTAAATCGTGGTGGAGGTCGGGATGTCCGCACGCTCACCTTCATTGTTTTGCGGCGCGTAGGAGAAGCCGACGTCAAAGCCGAAGAATTGCGGCGACAGGTAAACGATCTTGGTCGCGTCCCCACCGTCCTGGAATGAGGTCATGAGATACGGCGCGGAGTTTTGCGCCACGAATTCATCCCAGCCGGAGCTGACGCCCATCCACAGGGTGCCGGGCGCGGTAACGCGCATCAGATCCTGGACGTTGTCTTCATTGCCGAAGCGCAGTTCCCCCCAGGACCCCTTGGCGAAGCCGTAGAGCTCATCCAGGCTGACGCCCGTGCCATCGCCGGCACCGGTGCCACCGATGTTGTCCATTTGGAATTCCATCATGGCGCCGTAACGCATGCCGTTGGCAGCAACGCCATCAACATACACGTTCAGTTCGGCTTCCGTGCGGAAGTCATTACGCTGACGGCCCAAGCGAGCATTGACAGTCCCAGGGTTGGCTGTGGTCGCACCAACTCGGGTGGTCGCAACCGCAGAGTCAGCGCTGTCAGAAATATTCGCCATGGAGAAGTCGAAGAAACCACCAAGGCGCACCACGATGCCGCTGGTCGTCGGCGTGGCGGGACGGTTCGGCACGCCATCGGGGCCATGCGGACCGGCGCCGGTGATGCCGACCGGGGTCTGGAAAATGGCGGCGGCGGTGCCGGCGGGCGCCACGGAAGTGGCAGGTAGCGGCGGCGGCGCGGCCGGCGCAGCAGCCGGGCGGGCTTGCTGGGCGTTGGCAACTGGCGCAAGAAGCGCCAAGCCGACAACAGCCGTTGTCCCCAGAAGAATTTTACGCATTCAAGTCCTCCTCGTTACCGGAACATCCGGCGTTGATCTTCGGCCCCTGCCCCCGGCAGGAAGGAAACCCGAAACACCCAATACGGGCACCCATGGCTTCAGGCCTTGCCGACTATGATCATTTTAAAGCGGCTGTCGCAACCTCTCAGAAACGGTTGACGCGACTTGGCCACATCACTGTGGCAAGCGTGCAACAGGGGGCGCCAGCCCGCCAATGGCCGCGACCCCTGCCGCGCGCCGAGGAACTGCGCCAAGCCGGGCAGCGGTAATGCCCCCCAAAGCCATGCAGGGCGCGGGCAGCCTACGCGCCAGGGCAGCCCAGCGAAAGGCGCCCAAGGCCGGCGCCCCGGGGTGGCTCTGGGTCGGGAATAGCGGCGACAGGAAAATACCATCGGGCCTTAACCGCCGTGCCCGCGCCGCGCTGCGCTGCCCGCCATGGGTGGCCATGGTCAGTATGATGCGGCCAGGCGCCGACCGGCGCGCGACCAAAAAAGGCAGCAAGCCCTTGCTTTGCCGCCGATCCGGCAGATGCAGCCCCGCCCGTAGCGCCAGCGCCGCCCGGCCATCGCCCGCCACCAGCAATTTCAGCCCTCGCTGCCGGGCCAGCCGCGCGACGGGCCGAAGCAGCCCTGGCGCCAGCCCGCGCGCTACCACCCCGGCGCCGCGTGGCAGGTGCTCCATGGCTGCGCGCGGGTCCGGCAGCCGCACGGGGTCGCTGAGTAGCCAAAGCCGGGGCAGGCCGCCTGGGCCTGGGCGCGCAAATCGGCCCCAGGCCTTGCGCGCCCCTGGAACCGGGGCCGATTCCCTGCCATTTGCCCTTTCCATGACCGATGCCCTTGCCATTGCCGACAACCTCTCCCGCATTCGGGCGCGAATCTCCGAAGCCTGCGCCCGCGCCAATCGCCCTGCAAATGCCGTGACGCTGGTGGCGGTTTCCAAGACCAATCCGGTGGAGGCTGTGGAAGCCGCCCTCGGTGCCGGGCAAATGGTGTTTGGCGAAAACCGGGTCCAGGAAGCGGCGCAGAAATTTCCGGGCCTCCGCGCGGGCAATCCGGGGCTTAAGTTGCATATCATCGGCGGCTTGCAGACCAATAAGGCGCGGGATGCCGTCAGGATCGCGGATGTGATTGAAACGTTGGACCGGCCCAAGCTGGCCCAGGCCATTGCCGACGCCATGGCCAAGGAAGGCCGCCGGCCTGATCTGCTGGTGCAGGTGAATACGGGGGATGAGGCGCAAAAGGCCGGCTGCCCGCGGGCGGAAGCCGATGCCTTCATTCGCGCCGCGCAGGATGATTTCGGCCTGCCGGTGAAGGGCTTGATGTGTATCCCGCCCGTGGAAGGCGACCCGCGCCCGCATTTTGCCTACCTCGCCAATCTGGCCGCGAAGCATGGCTTGCCGATCCTTTCCATGGGCATGAGTGGCGATTTTGAGGCAGCGATTGCCGAAGGGGCGACCCATGTGCGCGTGGGCAGCGCCATTTTCGGCGCGCGGGGCTAATCACGCACCCGCCGCTTGACGCGGCGGGCATGGCGCGGGATCACGCGGCGGTGTTTTCTTAACGGTGATGAAGCCCATGACGCGCGTCTTTTCCGGCATTCAGCCTTCCGGTGTTCCAACCCTTGGCAATTATCTTGGCGCCATCCGCAATTGGGTGCCGATGCAGGATGCGCATGAAAGCATTTTCTGCATTGTGGATTTGCACGCCATCACCGTCTGGCAGGACCCGAAGGAGCTTTCGCGCCAAACCCGCGAAATGGCCGCGGCGCTGATTGCCTGCGGGCTTGATCCCAAGCGGTGTACGCTATTCGTGCAATCCCATGTGCCCGCGCATGCCGAATTGGGCTGGATCTTCAGTTGCGTTGCGCGCATCGGCTGGCTCAATCGCATGACGCAATTCAAGGACAAGGCGGGGGGGGATCGGGAAGCGGCATCCGCCGGGCTGTATGTTTACCCGAACCTGATGGCCGCCGATATTCTGGCCTATCATGCAACCAAGGTGCCGGTGGGTGATGACCAGAAGCAGCATCTGGAATTGGCCAATGATATCGCGCAGAAATTCAACCATGATTACGGGGTGGATTTCTTCCCGAATATCGAACCGCTGATCCAGGGCGTTGCCGCGCGCGTGATGTCGCTGCGCGATGGCACCAAGAAAATGTCGAAGTCGGACCCTTCCGATCAATCGCGCATCAACCTGACCGATGATGCGGATGGCATTGCGCTGAAAATACGCCGCGCCAAAACCGATGCGGAACCGATCCCCGAGCACATGGCCGGGCTTGAGGGCAGGCCGGAAGCGCGCAACCTGGTTGGCATCATGGCGGCGATTACCGGCACGCTGCCGGAAAACGTACTACGGGAGCATGCGGGCCAAGGCTTCGGCGCCTTCAAGGGCACGCTGACGGAAGCGCTGGTGGCGCATCTTTCCCCCATCGCCACTGAGATGCGCCGCCTGCTGACCGACCCAGGCGCGCTTGATGCTGCGCTGCATCTGGGGGCAGCGCGCGCACACGCCATTTCTGAACCCATCATGAAGCAGGCGCGGGAGATTATCGGGCTGTTGCCCGCGCGGTGAAGTGATCGTTTTCGCTTACAGCGTGCGGTTATCGGGCCTTTAAGCTTTTCGCGTCATGGAAGCGGCGCAGAAAGGGGGCAGCCGGCATGATCGGGCTGGATTGGGGCACCACATCCTTGCGCGCCTATCGGCTGGATCAGGCCGGGGCCGTGCTGGAAAAGCGCGAAAGCAAATCGGGCATTCTTTCCGTGAAGCCCGGCGCCTTTCCTGATGAACTGCGCAACATCGCCAAGGATTGGCTGGATGCCGGCGAAAAGCTGGTGGTGATTGCCGGCATGGCCGGCAGCAAGCAAGGCTGGGCGGAAGCGCCCTATCTGCCCTGTCCTGTCAGCGTCGCTGAAATCGCCCGCGCGACCCTGCCTGTGCCTTTCCCCGCCACCCGCGTGCGCCTTGTGCCGGGGCTGAAGGCGCGTGATGCCGATGGCGTGCCGGAAGTGATGCGCGGTGAGGAGACGCAAATTCTGGGCGTCCTTGACCGCCTGCCCGAACAGGAAACAACGCTTTGCCTGCCCGGCAGCCATTCAAAATGGGTGCGCGCGCGGTCCGGGCAGATCCTTGATTTTTCCACGCACATAACGGGCGAGGTCTTCGCCGCGCTGTCGGCCCATACGATTTTGGCGCGCAGCCTGCATCGCAGCGCGGCGCATCATCCGGGCGCCTTTGCGCGTGGGTTGGATCGTGCACGGCAGGGCGGTGGGCTTCTGCATCAGCTTTTCGGCCTGCGCAGCCTTTCGCTGTTTGGTGCCATGCCGCAGATGGAAGCGGCTTCCTATCTCTCCGGCCTGCTGATTGGGCATGAGGTAGCGGCGGCTTTGGAAGCCGGTGTCGCGCCGCCGGTGCATCTGGTCGGTGCCGAGGCGCTGACGCTGCGCTATGGCGCGGCACTTGCCGCCTTCGGCATTCCAAGCGTGACGCAGACAGAAGATGCGGCGGCGCGCGGCTTGTTCCAGATTGGCGTGGCGATCGACGCCGCGCGAATTACAGCTTGCTGATGATGTGCTTCATCTCGGCAGCGGTTTTGGCCCAGGTCAGCCCCGCAAGCAGCTTCGCCCCCGCCGCGCCAATTTCCCGCGCCTTCGCGCGATCCGTGTAGAGGGTTTCAAGCGCGGCGAGGATTTCCTCGATAGAGCTTTCCCGCCAGCCGGATACACTTGGGATCGGGCGCTGATCGGTCAGCGCCAGCGCAGTGCCATCCTGCAGCAAATCAAGATGCCCACTATTGGCGCTGAGGATCGTTGGCACGCCGCAGGCCATGGCTTCCATCGCCACAAGATTTGTACCGCCTTCGCAGCGATTGGGAAATAGCGCGGCATCCATTTCCCGCAAGATGGTCGACATGGACGCATTAGGCACCAAGCCGAGGTTGAGAAACTGCTCCGGCTTGATTCCATTGGCCGCGGCCCAGCCATTCATGTCTGGCTTGCCATCCTGGGTGAAGGGAAGCGGCGCCGTGCGGCCTATCGAATTGATACCCCGCGCGATTTCCGGCCAAAGATTATCCCAGGCGGCAATCAGCATGGCGTCCGGGTGTCGTGCTGCAAAAATGCGCCAGGCAGCCATGACATTATCCTGCCCCTTGCGCGGTTCCAGCTTGCCGCCGCTGAAGACCAGGAAACGATCAGGGAAAAGCCCACGTTTTGGTGCCGGGTGAAACTGCGTGGCGTCTATGCCTTGCAGCACGGTTTCAACACGCGGGATGCCATGCGCGCGTAGCACTTCGGCATTCCAGCTTGACCCCGCGATGATGCAATGATGCCGTGCCACGGTTTTGCGCGCATCGCGGCCCAGATCCTCGGTCTCAAAGAACACTACGCCGAGGCTTGGTTGGCCGCCAAGCGGGCCGCCATGCGGCCCAGGCTGGGACTTCAAGTCATTGCCCAAGGAAGTAAGTATCGCCGAATTGAGCACCATCTCCGTGGGCTTTTCCTTGAGCAGGCGCTGGCGCAAATCTCTGGAGCGGATAATGAACGGGAACAGGGCTCGCCACCGTAGCGGATCAATGAAGACCGAATTGCTGCTGATTTCATGTGTGGTGGCTAGCGCAACACCGGGATCTGGCGCCCAAGAAAGAGCCAAATTTAACCCGTAGACGCCCCAACCATGGATCGAGGTAGCGGGCCAGTCCATAACTACATGATGTGTCATGGTTTGAGGCTATCGCCCGCCTTGTTGAGCCGTCAACGCCAAAGCCTTTATCTGGTGGACAGCGCCCCCCAGCAGCGCTTATGAGCGCCGCAAAACCAAAGGATAACGCCATGCCGAACGCCGCCTCATGCGCCCTTTCCCGCCGCGCCCTGATTGGCGCCGCCGCCGCCCTGCCTTTCGCGGCCCGCGCGCAAGCCGCCTGGAAGCCCTCACGCCCCGTGACGCTGATAGTGCCCTTCGCCGCCGGGTCCGGGACCGATTCCGTCTCTCGCCTGCTGGCGAGCCTGTTGGAACAGGAATGGGGATCGCAGGTGGTGGTGGATAACCGCCCTGGCGCTAATGGCGCCATAGCCGCGGTGGCCACTGCCCGCGCCGCGCCGGATGGCCATACGGTGATGATCACCACCAATAGCCCGCATGGCGCGACACCGGCGCTGATGAAGCGCCCAACCTATGACGCCATCAATGATTTCACGCCGATCGGGCGCATGGGCACCTACATCTTCGTGCTTGCGGTGAATGACCAGGTGCCGGCGCGCAACCTGCAGGAATTTCTCGCTCTCGCGCGGTCCCAGCCAGGCAAGCTGACCTATGCTTCGGGCAATACAACGGGCGTTGTTGGCGGTGCGATGTTGACCTCGCTCGGCAATATTCAGATGGAACACGTGCCCTATCGCTCCACCCCGCCAGCCATGACGGATGTGATTTCCGGGCGCGTCACCGGCATCATTGTGGATGTCGCGGCATCGCGCGGCTTCTTGCAGGAAGGCAAGCTGCGTTCGCTTGGCATTACTTCCGCCACGCGCACGCCGCTGTTGCCGAATGAACCGACACTCGCCGAAGCGGGCCTGCCCGGCTTTGAATTACTGTCCTGGATGGGGGCGGTTGGCCCCGCGCGCATGCCGCCAGAAATCGTGACGGCCTGGAATGCGGCGCTGCGCAAGGTATGGGAAAGGCAGGAAACCGCTGATCGGCTGGCGAGTTTTGGGATTGAACGTGTGACCTCAACGCCTGAGGAATTCGGCGTCTTCATCCGCAGCCAGATCGAAACCTGGGCGCGTCAGATCAAGGCAGCGGGGATCGAGCCGGAATGAGTGTGTCAGATTTTGACCATTTGACCTAGCGCAAGCCTTGATATCGCCATCTTTGCTTACCATGTCTCTCCGACGCGCACCGGGGAGGGCTGCGCAAAGCGATTCTCAAAGGGGATACACATGACCAATTCCTATAATGCTACCGCCCAAGGGCTTGAGCGTATTCTTTCGGAACTGGCCGATTCCTGCCCAATGGAACGCGCCCGCCTTGAAGCGGCCGCGCGTGTGCTGACGGCAGCCCGCCGCGCCGCCGGCTTGCACCTTCCCGCTTCAGACGCCACCCGCGCTGTGGCCGAAATCCTGCGCCATTGGGATTCTGAGGCCGTGACGGCGCTTGAATATGCCGAAACCCTGCCCGAAGCCGCGCTGGATCGCCTGTTGCGCGCTGCCCCGGCCTGGGCCGCGGCTGCCCGCCGCGCCGTCGCCACGCCCGATCGGCACGCAGCCTGAGTTTTCACGCCTCCCCCATGGCGGCCCGGCTACCGGATGGTAGGCGGGCCGTTTTCATTTTGGGCTGGTTTCCCAAAGGCACATGCTCGCCTATAAGGCTGCTTCCTGGGCCATTGGCCGGAGTTTCAGTGCCATGATGGAAAAACGAAGCAAGCCGAATGGACCGCGCCGCGTGCTGTTGCTGACAGGCGCCTCCCGCGGGATTGGCCATGCCACAGTGAAGCGCTTTTCTGCCGCTGGTTGGCGCGTGATCACGGTATCCCGCCAGCCCTTCCCGGAACAATGCCCCTGGGAAATGGGGCCAGAGGATCACATCCAGCTTGATCTGGGTGACCCCACGCTGACCGAGGCGATGATCCCGGAAATCCGCGCGCGCCTGGCCCCGGATGGCGGCATGCTGCATGCGCTGGTGAATAACGCCGCGATTTCACCAAAGGGCGAGGGTGGGGCGCGGCTTGGCACGCTGACCATGCCGACGGATGGGTGGCTCCGCGTTTTTCAGGTGAATTTCTTCGCCCCCATTCTGCTTGCGCGTGGCCTGGTGGATGAATTGGCGCGCGCCAATGGTTCTGTCGTGAATGTCACCTCCATCGCCGGCGGGCGGGTGCATCCTTTTGCGGGCGCGGCCTATTCCACTTCCAAGGCGGCGCTGGCCGCCCTCACGCGCGAAATGGCAGCGGATTTCGCCCCGCGCGGTGTGCGCGTGAATGCGATCTCACCTGGGGAGATTGATACCTCCATCCTATCCCCCGGCACGGACAAAATCGTGCAGGAACAAATCCCGATGCGCCGCCTGGGCCGACCAGAGGAAGTGGCGCAGGCCATTTATTTCCTGTGTACCGAGGCGTCTTCCTATGTGAATGGCGCGGAAATTCATATCAATGGCGGGCAGCACGTATAGGACGCCTTGACGCGTGACGCCCGCCCCGCGCACGAGCCTGGCCGCCCTTGGGCTGCTGCTGCCGCTGCTGAAGCCTTATTGGCCGCGTGTCATTGCCGCGATTGCGGCGCTATTGCTGGCGGCTGGGCTGACGCTCGCTTTGGGCCAGGGGCTCAAGCACCTGATTGATGATGGCTTCGCCGGCGGGCCGGGCGCGCTTGATCGCGCCGCGCTGGTCATGGGCATTTTGGTGACCGCCCTGGCGATCAGCACCACCACGCGCTTTTATCTGGTGTCCTGGTTGGGCGAACGGGTGGCGGCGGATTTGCGCCAGCGCTTTTTCGATCACGTCACCGGGCTTTCGCCAGCCTATTTCGAAACCGCCCGCATCGGCGATGTCATGTCTCGCCTGACTGCGGATGTTGGGCTGCTGCAATCCCTGATTGGTTCTGCCATTTCCATGGGGGTGCGCCAGGCCATCACGGGTGTCGGTGCCTTTGTCATGCTGGTGCTGACCAGTGCGAAGCTTGCTGGGCTGATTGCGCTGATCCTGCCTTTGGTGGTGCTGCCGCTGATATTTTTTGGCCGGCGCGAAAGGCGACTTTCCAAGGCCGCGCAGGAAAGGATCGGGGCGCTGGCAGCGCAGGCAGAAGAAACCCTGGGCGGCATTCGTGCCATTCAATCCTTCACGCAGGAAGGCCGCGCCCGCGCGCGTTTTGCCGCTGGATCGGAAGAAGCGGTGAGTGCGGCACTGCGGCGCGTTTTCTCCCGCAGCTTGCTTATCCTGGCAGTGATCCTGCTTGGCTTTGGCGCCGTTACCTTCAGCCTTTGGGTGGGTGGGCGCGATGTGATTGAAGGGCGGATTTCGGGCGGCGAGCTGACCGCCTTTGTGTTCTACGCCGTGCTGATGGCATCTTCCGGCGCGACAGTCAGCGAATTATGGGGCGAAATCCAGCGCGCCGCGGCGGCAGCGGATAGGCTTGGCGAAGTGCTGGCCATTGCGCCCGCCATCGCGGCGCCCGCGCATCCGCTACCCTTGCCACCCGCGCAGGGCCGCGTGGTCTTCGAACAGGTGACACTGCGCTATCCGACGCGGCCCGATACTCCGGCACTCAGTGATTTCAGCCTGGCGGTTGAACCGGGGGAGGCGATTGCGCTGGTCGGCCCCTCGGGCGCCGGCAAGACATCCGTGCTGTCCTTGCTGCTGCGCTTTTACGACCCGAGCGCGGGGCGCATTCTGCTGGATGGGGCTGAGGTCACGCAGCTTGACCCGCGCGCGCTGCGCAGCCGCCTGGGGCTGGTGCCGCAGGAACCCGTGATTTTCAGCGCCAGCATTGCCGAAAACATCCGGCTTGGCCGCCCCGAAGCCACCGATGCGGAAGTGGCAGCGGCGGCTGAGGCGGCAGCCGCAGCCGACTTCATCGCCGCCCTGCCAGATGGCTATGCGACAGAACTCGGCACGCGCGGCGTGACCCTTTCCGGCGGGCAGCGCCAACGCATTGCGATTGCGCGCGCCATTCTGCGCGACCCCACGGTGCTGCTGCTGGATGAGGCGACCAGCGCTTTGGATGCGGAAAGCGAATTCGCGGTGCAAAAGGCGCTGGCACGGCTATGTGAAGGGCGCACAAGCATTACGGTGGCGCATCGGCTGGCGACAGTCAGGCGCGCGGACCGGATTGTGGTGATGGATGCAGGGCGCATCATCGCGACCGGCACGCATGAGGCGCTGCTGGCCGAAGGCGGGCTTTATGCAAGGTTGGCGGCGTTGCAGTTTACGGATGGGGAGGGGCGCGGTTTGGTGCCGTCACCCCAAAGCGCGGCGCAGGAATAGCCCCACCGGCACCATGCCGGGGATCACTTCCCGTACAAAAACCTCAAGCCGCGTCAGGAATTCGGGCAAGGCAGCAGGTGGCGCGGGCGGTGTGCCAAGGGCGGCGATCAATCCCGGCGCGGCAAGGCGCGCGGCTTCAACGGCGGCGCCACGCGCGCGCACCAAGCCCTGTTCCGCCTGCAAGGGCGCCAGCAATGCCGGCAGTTGCGCCAAAAATTCCGGCCATAACGCCAGATGCACATAAAGGCTTGGCACCACCGCCGCATCCGATAGCCCATGCGCTGCCGTGAGTATACGAATCTGCGCCTGTTGCGCGGGCGGCAAGGAAGCAAGCCGAGGTAGCGGCGGCGGCGCCGGCAGCATCGCACCGCGCGGCGCGGGGGCCAGTGGCGCGCCCGGCGCCACGCCTTGCTGGCGCAGCAGAATGGCCGAGAGCAACGCGAGGTTTGTCAAATTGCCGCGGTTGTAGATTTCCACCAAAGCCGCAATCGCTGCGTGATCCTGCGGCTTCGCTGATGTTGCCGGCATTGGCAGCGTGATGGCCGCCGCAATGCCATCCCGCGCCGCCGCTGCCGCACCCGACGCCAGCGCCGGCGCCGCCTGCGCCCAAAGCCAATCAAGCACACCAGGCAAGGCCGCCGCGTGCCGCCAGATCAAATTCACCTGGCCGATGCCAATGCCCTCATTCAACGCAGCGTAAATCGCGGCAATCGCGGGCGGGGCTTCCGCTTCGCGGAGTTCGGGAAGGGCGGTGGCGGACATGGTTTGGGTTCCCTGAGGCCGCGCATGATGCGCCCCAGGCGCGGCCTGCACCAGCCCCGGCAATCACGCTTTGCCAAGCGGGCGCGCTTCATTACACTCCCCCCATACATGCCAAGCCCGCCACCCCTGCCGGAAATTGAAGCCTTCATCGCCCGTTGGTCCGGCACCGCGCAGGCGGAACGCGCCAATTACGCCCGCTTCCTGGATGAGCTTTGCCGCATCATTGACGTGCCGAAGCCAGACCCCGCCACGGGTGCGGGCGGTGATTACCGCTATGAACGCGGTGTCGCGCATCGGGAAGCCGATGGCAGCATCAGCAATCGCCGGATAGATCTTTACAAGCGCGGCTGCTTCGTTCTGGAAGCCAAGCAATCCGGCGCCGCCCCCAAGCAAACCCCGTTATTTGCCCTGGGCGAGGCAGACCGCCGCGCCGGCATTCGCCGCAGCCCCGGCTGGGCGCAAGCCATGCTGAAGGCCAAGGGCCAGGCGGAAGGCTATGCGCGGGATTTGCCAGCCGAAGAAGGCTGGCCACCCTTTGTCATTGTTTGCGATATCGGCTTTTGCTTCGACATCTATGCGGATTTTTCCGGTACCGGGAAACACTACGCGCAATTCCCGGACCGCGAGAATTTCCGCCTTTATCTGGATGATCTGCGCCGGCCCGAAATGCGCGCCCGGCTGCGCGCCATTTGGACCGAACCTTTGGCGCTGGACCCCAGCCGGGAAAGGGTGCGCGTCACGCGCGATATCGCGGCATTTCTGGCACTTTTGGCAAAGGCTTTGGAAGCGCGCCACGCGCCGCAGCATGTCGCCATTTTCCTCATGCGCTGCATTTTTTCCATGTTCGCGCAATCTGTCGGGCTTTTGCCTTCGCCCACATCCTTCACGGAATTGCTGGAAGATTGCCGCAAGGACCCGAACGCATTTTTGGGCCTGGTTGGGGATTTATGGCGCAGCATGAATGCAGGCGGGTTTTCGCCCGCCTTGCGCGCCACGGTGCGCCGCTTCAATGGCGGGCTATTCGCCCCCGGCCCGCATGGCCCGGCGGAACCGCTGCCGGTGGATGCGGATATGCTGCAATTGCTGATTGAAGCATCCCGGCGCGATTGGGCGGATGTGGAACCGGCCATCTTTGGTTCCTTGCTGGAAAATGCCCTGGAAAAACAGGAAAGATCGGAACTGGGCGCGCATTTCACGCCGCGCGCCTTTGTCGAAAGGCTGGTTTTGCCCACCGTTATGGAACCGCTGCGCGCGGAATGGGATGGGGTGAAAGCAGCAGCGGTAAAGCTGGCGGATGAGGAGAACAAGAAAGCCGCGGCGGCGGAATTGCGCGGCTTTCACGCCAAGCTTTGCGCAACGCGCGTGCTGGACCCCGCCTGCGGCACCGGCAATTTTCTGTATGTGACGCTGGAATTGATGAAGCGCCTGGAAGGCGAAGTGCTGGACCTGCTGGCGGATATTGAACCCGGTGAAGGCGATAGGCTGGATGTGGCGGGGGCGAGTGTGGACCCGCATCAATTCCTCGGCATCGAGAAAAACCCGCGCGCCGTGCCGGTGGCGGAATTGGTGCTGTGGATTGGTTATTTGCAATGGCATTTCCGCACGCGCGGCAATGCCCCGCCGGCCGAGCCGATTTTGCGCGACTTCAAGAATATCCGCGAAGGCGATGCGTTGATGACCTATACGCGCGAAGAACCGGAACGCGACGATAAGGGCCGGCCCATCACGCGCTGGGGCGGGCAAACCAAGCCGCACCCCGTCACCGGTGAGATGGTGCCGGATGAGGCTGACCAAATCCCCGTGCTGCGCCCGGTGGACCCGAAGCCGAGCATCTGGCCGGATGCCGAATTCATCATCGGCAATCCGCCCTTTATCGCGGGCAAGGATTTGCGCGCGGAATTGGGCGAAGGCTATGCGGAGGCGCTTTGGAAAGCCTATCGCGATGTGCCGAAATCCGCAGATATGGCCTTGCATTTCTGGTGGAAGGCCGCGCAGGCGCTGACGGGTGGCAAGCTGGTGAAGGGCAAGGCGGCGGCGGTAACGCGGCGCTTTGGCTTCATTACCTCAAACAGTATTCGGCAGGTTTTTTGTCGGCGCGTGGTGGCAGAGGCACTACAGGGCGAAAAGCCCATACATCTAGCCTATGCCATTCCCGATCACCCCTGGACGGATGGCGCCGGCACGGCGGCGGTGCGGATTGCAATGACAGTGGCCGAGGCCGGCGCAGGTGAGGGTGTGTTGGCGCGCGTGATTTCCGAAGCACCGGGCAGTGATGGCGTGCCGCGCGTAGTTTTTGCTGAGGATACCGGCCGCATCAATGCGGATTTTTCCATTGGTGTTGACGTGAAATCTGCCAAGCCGCTGCAGGCGAATGAAGCAATGGCGTGCCGTGGAGTAGTTTTACACGGCGCGGGTTTTCTTATCTCGCGTCGGATTGCACACGACGTGGGATTAGGAAAAAGGCTCGATATAGAAAAGCATATCCGTCCTTTCATGAATGGGCGTGATTTCCTCCAGCGCACTAGAGATCTTTGCGTTCTGGATTTGTTTGGGCTCTCTGAAGACAGCATACGAACTCAGTTCCCTGAGATTTATCAGCATATCTTGCTGCACGTGAAGCCTGAACGCGATCAAAACCCTCGTGCCTTACGTCGCGATAAGTGGTGGTTGTTTGGAGAAAATGTCATTATCCATCGGAATGGAGTTAGAAATCTCCCACGCTTTATAGCCACAGTTGAAACGCCAAAGCATAGAATTTTTCAGTTCCTCCCGAGCGAGATACTGGCCGATAATTCATTGGTGTGCATTGCCTCAGATGACGCTTTCTTTCTGGGTGTCCTTTCTTCTCAGATACATCTCTTTTGGACGACCGCGAATGCAGGTTCCCTAGGCGCATACAAAGGCGCAGTTAGATACTTTAAATCAGTCTGCTTCGACCCCTTCCCCTTCCCCGATGCTACCCCGGCGCAACGCGCCGCCATTGCGGAAATCGCGGAAGTCTTGGACGCGCATCGCAAGGCAAGGCTGGCAAAGCATCCAGAGCTCACCCTCACCGCGCTCTATAATTGCCTGGAAGCCTTACGCGCCAATCGCAAGCTTACCGATACGGAGCGCGACATTCATGATGCCGGGCAGGTTTCCATCCTGCGCGAATATCACGACAAGCTGGATGAAGCTGTGGCAGCCGCCTATGGCTGGCCCGCCAATCTGCCGGAAGCCGATATCATCGCGCGCCTGGTCGCGCTGAATGCGGAACGCGTCGCCGAAGAAGCGCGCGGGCAAATCCGCTGGCTCCGCCCGGAATTTCAGGCGCCACGCGATACACGCCGCGCCGTGCAAGCGGAAATGGCCGTGGATGGCGCGAGTGCGGAGGCCACAAGGCAATGGCCCAAGGAAGCCCCCGCGCAATATGTGGCACTCCGCGCCGCGCTGCGCGGCCCGCCCGCCTCCGCCCGAGACATCGCCCGCCGCTTCCAAGGCGCGCCCCGCCGCGCGGATCAATTGGAAGCCATGCTGCAAACCCTGGTCGCCCTCGGCCAAGCGCGCCACTTGGAAGATGGCCGCTATACGGCGTGAAGACGCGGCACATGTCTGTAAAGTGTAAAGTTACACTTGACAAACCCCACCCATCGCGTTAGAAGAAAGCCCAATGAAAATCCGCAACGTCATCCACAAGGGCCTGCGGCGCTTCATTGAAGATGATGACGCATCAGGTCTTCAGCCCGCTGTCGTGCCTAAATTGCGGCGTATGATTTCCTTCCTGCAAGACATGGCGCGGGAAGATGAATTGCGCAGCATACCAAGCTGGAAGGCGCATCAATTGACCGGTGATCGCAAAGGGGAATGGAGCCTTTCAGTCACCAAAAACTGGCGCCTGACCTTCCGCATAGATCAGGCGGAAATTGAAATCATCAACCTGGATTACGAAGACTACCACTGAAAAGGATGCACCAATGACCAGCACTCAAGCCATCCGCCTGAAAAACCCCGCCCATCCCGGCGGCTTCATCAAGCATGAGGTGATTGACCCCCACGGGCTTTCCGTCACGGAAGCGGCCAAGGTGCTGGGTGTCACGCGCCCCGCGCTTTCCGCGCTACTGAATGAACGCGCTGCCCTTTCGCCCGAAATGGCGATCAGGGTCGAAAAAGCCTTCGGTGTTTCCATGGATACTTTGCTGCGCATGCAGGGCAGTTTTGACATTGCCCGCGCCCGCCAGCGCGCGGGGCAGATCAAGGTAAAGCCTTACCAGGCGCCCAAAGCCCAAGCCGCCAGCCGGGGATGATTGGGGTGTGCGCGGTAGCCCTTCGCAACCCCACCCCACCCTGTCCAACGCGCGGCCCTCGCGCTAAAGCCCCACCATGCGCTTCGAACCCACGCCCCGCCCCGCCCTTGCTGAAATCCCCGGCTCGCTCATCCGCGAAGTCTCGGAAGCCGGGCGTTACATGCAAGATGTCATCCCCCTCTGGTTCGGGGAACCGGATACCGTCACGCCGGATTTCGTGCGCGAAGCCGCCAAGGCAGCGCTGGATGATGGCAAAACCTTCTACGCGCCCAATCCAGGCATCCCGCCGCTGCGTGAAGCCATCGCAGCTTACCTCAAGCGCAATAATCGGCCCGTCGCCACATCGCGCGTCGCTGTCACGGCATCTGGCGTCAATGCGCTGATGCTGGTGGCGCAGGCGCTGCTTTCGCCTGGTGATCGTGTGGTCATCCCAACCCCCGCCTGGCCCAATATGGATGGCATTGCGCGCGTGATGGGCGCGGAAGTGGCGGATATGCCGCTGCGCCTCATGAACGGTATCTGGCGGGCGGATTTGGATGAATTGCTGGCGGCCATCACGCCTGAGACAAAGCTGCTATTCCTGAACAGCCCCGGCAATCCCACGGGCTGGACGCTAAAGGGCGCGGAACAGCGCGCCATCCTGGAAAAATGCCGCCAGACCGGCACATGGATCCTGGCCGATGATGTCTATGAAAGGCTCTATTTCGCCGGCGATGCCGCGCCGTCCTTCCTTGAAATCGCGGATGAACAGGATCGCGTGGTGTCGGTGAATTCCTTCTCCAAATCCTGGGCCATGACGGGCTGGCGATTGGGGTGGATTGTGGCACCGCCGGCGCTGATGGATGCCATCGGCAAGCTCAATGAATTCAACATGTCCTCAGCGCCCACCTTCATCCAGCATGCCGGCGTGGTAGCGCTCGATCAGGGGGATGGCTTCATTGCGGAAACCCGCGCGCGGTATTTGAAGGCGCGCGATATCGCCCATGCGGCGCTGTCCAGCATCCCCGGCATCGCGGCACCCCGCCCGGATGGCGCCATGTATCTGTTCCTGAAGGTGGAAGGCTGCACGGATAGCCTCGGCCTCGCGAAATCCCTGCTGCATTCGGCGCGTGTTGGCATCGCGCCGGGGGCGGCCTTTGGCGCGGGGGGCGAAGGCCATTTGCGGCTTTGCTTCGCGCAAAGCGAGGCACGCATCCGCGAAGCGAGTGGGCGTCTGGCGGAAGCGCTGACCAGCC
This sequence comes from Roseomonas sp., assembly GCA_020249265.1. Classification (GTDB taxonomy): domain Bacteria; phylum Pseudomonadota; class Alphaproteobacteria; order Acetobacterales; family Acetobacteraceae; genus Neoroseomonas. The sequence goes on along the minus strand of JADCGA010000031.1, from coordinate 6,695 downwards.
GTTGATGAGCGCTACCGGCGCAACTCGCCCGCGAATTCCAGGATTTCGCGGGACCGCGTGACCCGGCTGCCCCAAACACGGTCGAACTCAGCAATCATCTTGGCGAGCGCGGGTGAACCCGGCAGCGCCTCAGCCGCGGCCACGCTTGGGAATTCATAAAAGGCAAAATGGAGTGAGGGGTCCGTCTTGCTCCAGCAGCGCCAGGCATGGGCAACGCCAAAGGCGGCCAGCGCATCGGGTAGGTGTTCCTTTTCATACCAGGTGTCGAAGGCGGGGCGGTCGGCTGGGTCGGCGACCACGGCGCGCACCATGAAGAAAGCCTTGGGCATGGGGGAGGTCCTGTTGCTGGAAGGTGACCGCCATTGGGCCATATCGGCGGGGCCGCGGCAATGCCGGTGCCCCCATGTTGCGCCCGGCACGGGAAGCGAACGCGCTTGTGCCCGGGGCCAAAGCCCTGCCACTATATATTGGTAGTCGTATTGCCCGATTCGCCCCGAGTCGCGCGTTTTCTTTTTGTTCCAGTTTATGCCTGTAATGCCCTGAAAAATATGGACTAAGCTTTCGCGGGCACGGCGAAGCTGTTCGTTTTGTGTTCAGGCTCCCCAAGGATGCATGCTTCCAGGGTTGCGAATCGGGCGCCGAAACGCGGCCTCAGCGCCGCGCCAAAAGCAGCGCCAGCACCATGATCGCAGCGCCCGCCAGCCCCAGCGTGACCGGCAGGCCAAAGACCATCGCGCCCAGCCCATAAAAGATCGGCCCAAGCGATTGGCCGCCAAAAAAGGCGAAGGCATGGAGCGACATGACACTGCCACGCGCCTGGGGGGCAAGCTCGGTCGCGCGGGTCTGGATGGCGTTGTGGATCATGTAAAAGCCAAGCCCAAGGCCCAAGCCCGCCAGCGTCGCCACCAGCAGGGAAGGCGCCACGGCAAAGCCGATCAGCGCCAGGGCGCCCGTCGCACCACCCATGCGGATGACGCCCCCCTGGCCGAAGCGCGCCAGCAATGGCGCGACCAATGCGGCAAAGACCAACCCGCCAAGCCCAAAGGCGCCAATGGCAAAGCCTGCTTCCATGGTGCTGCCAATGGCGCGTTCGATCAGCAGCGGCGCGATAAAGGGGAAGACGCCAAAAACCAGGCCGCCTTCCACCGCAACGGCGGCGAATAAGGGCAGGGCGGCGGGGTTGGCGATGATGCCGCGATAGCGTTGCAGCGCCACCATGGGGTCATATCGCGTCATGGTTTCGCGCGGGTCGCCTCGGGCGGCCAGCATCAGGGCGACAAGGCCGATGAAAGCGGCGACGGCGCAAACCACCAGCACGCCGCGCCAGCCCGCCACTGCGGCGATCGGGCCAGCCACCACACCGCCCGCGATCTGCCCGCTAATGCCGAAGATCAGAATGCGCGATAGCGCCACTTGCCGGTATTTCAGCGATACCGCATCCCCCATGATGGCAAGCGTGAGCGGCATCATGCCCCCCGCCGCCATGCCGGAAGCCGCGCGGAACGCCATCAACCAGCCAAAGCTCGCCGAAACCGCCGCCGCCAGCAGCATGACGCCCAGCATTGCCACGCAAATCATCACGATCCGCCGCTTGCCGATGGAATCCGCCACCGGCCCCAGAATTGGCTGCACCAGGGCGAAGGGCAGGGTATAGGCGGTGCCGAGCAAGGCTGCCTCGGCCACGGTCACACTGAATTCGCCGGCGATTTCGGCGACGGTGGGGTCGGTCACGCGTGTCGCAAAGGCGCCGGCGAAGACCGCCGGGCCGAAAATCGCCAGTACCCGACGCATCTTGGCCTTTTCGGCGGCTTCGCTTTCTTCGCTGGCCGTCACGCGCGGGCGGCTTTGGCATTGGCGATGAAGGCAGCGATGGCGGCGGGGTCCTTGATGCCCCGCGCCCGCTCAACGCCGGACGATACATCCACCCCCGGCGCGCCAGATGCCGCGATGGCCTCGGCCACATTGGCCGGCGTCAGCCCGCCCGCGAGCAGCCAGGGGCGCGGTGGGTCTTCGCCCTTCATCAGCGCCCAATCAAAGGCCAGGGCATTGCCCCCAGGCAGCGCACTGCCAGGCGGTGGGCGGGCATCGAGCAGGAAGTAATCCACCTGATCCGCGTAATCCGGCAGGCGCGCCAGATCGGCCTTGCTGCCAATGCCAAGCGCCTTCATCACGGGCTTGCCGAAACGCGCGCGGATGTCGCCGACCCGGGCCGGGCTTTCTTCGCCCTGCAATTGCAGGATATCGAGCGGCACTTCGGCCAAGGTCGCGGCCAGGGTGGCGTCATCGGGGTCCACAAATAGCCCGACGCGCTTCGGGCCGCCCGTATAGGAATGCGCGAGCAAACCAGCCTCGGTGGGCGTCACAGCGCGCGGGGAGGGTGGGAAGAAGACAAACCCCACCATGTCCGCCCCGGCCAATCTTGCGGCTTCCAGCGCGGGCACGTCCTTGATGCCGCATATCTTGACCAGCATCGCCTCAAAGCCCTGCCGCAATGGCGGCGGCGGCCGCGGCCGGGTCCGGTGCGCCGGTGATGGGGCGACCGACCACAATCCAATCCGCCCCGGCGGCCACAGCCTCGGCGGGCGTGGCGGTGCGGGCCTGATCGCCCGCGGCGCTGCCGGCGGGGCGCACACCTGGCACCACCAGGAAGGGGGAGGGGCCAAGGGCGGCGCGGAGTACCCCCGCTTCCTGCGGGCTGCACACCAACCCATCCGCCCCGGCGGCGAGGGCAAGCCGCGCCAGGCGCAGCACCTGATCGGCAGGGCTGGCCGGGACGCCCGTGCTGGCCAGGGTTTCGGCGTCAATGCTGGTCAGCACGGTCACTGCCAGCAGCATGGGGCGATCGGCGCCGGCTTTCTCGGCCTCGGCCCGCGCGGCGGCGATCATGGCGGCACCGCCCGCGGCATGCAGCGTCATCATGGCGGGCTTCAGCGGCAGCAGGGAACGCACCGCCCCTGCAACCGTATTCGGGATGTCGTGCAGCTTCAGATCCAGGAAAATGGGGCGATGTCGTGCCAGGGCGCTGACAATGCCGGGCCCGGCGGCGGTGAAAAGCTCAAGCCCCACCTTCAGCAGCCCGCAATGGGGCGCGAGGCTTGCGGCCAGGGCCTGGGCGCGCGCCGCATCCCCTGAATCAAGGGCGGGGATGATGCGGGCGGCGCCGCTTTGGGGGCGGGCGATCATGATTGGGTCAGGGCCTTGTGGTCAGCGACTTCCTGGGCGGCGCTGGCATTGAGCGCGGTGATCCGCGCTTCAAGTTCCGCCACGCGGCGTTCCGCGGCGCGGCCGCGGCGACGTGCAGGTATGGCCGCAGCCCAAGCGATGAGGGCACCCAGCATGAAGGCGACAGCGGCAATGGAGAGCACGGCAATCGCGGCCGAGGCAGTCCAGGCAAGATCAAAGGGCCAGAGGCGCAATTCGATGCTCTGCGGGTTGGAGAGCATGAACAGCACCACCAGGATGGCGAGGGGCAGAAAAATGAACCAGCGCATTGGCAGGGCCTTTGGGGATCAGCTTGGTCACACAATCCCCGGTGGCGCCTTCGCGTCAAGGCAAAATCGCGCAAGGCGTGCCATGCGCGAGGAGCATGGAGCGAAAAATCCAGTATTGTCGGTAATCAGAAAACGGCGGGCGGCCTCAGTGCGTCACGCGCGGCGTGTTGCCGCCCGCTTGGCCGGCGCTGCGGCTTTTTTTGCATTGATGCGTTCGCGCAATTCCTTGCCTGGCTTAAAATAGGGCACGGATTTCGCCTCAACCGGCACGGATTCCCCGGTGCGTGGATTGCGCCCGGTGCGGCCATCGCGCGATTTCGTGGAAAAGGCGCCAAAGCCGCGCAATTCCACGCGATCACCACGCGCCAAGGCTGCGGTGATTTCACCGAAAATGGTCGCCACAATCGCTTCCACATCGCCCTGGCGCAAATGCGGATTGCTTGCCGCGAGTTGCGCGATCAGTTCCGATCTCGTCATGCCGGGTTTTCTCCCAAAGCGCTTTTTTATGCGGCGCCCGAATTAGGGGGGCGCCTAAACCTCATCCTGTCGGAGCAAAGCCCGCAAAGCCGCACGATATGAATGCACTAAACGAAAACTGCCCCGCTTAACGCTGCCAGACTGCCCGCGGGGCGTCAACGCCCAGCCATTCCGTGATCAGCGTACGGATAAGGCTGCCGGCAAAGCGATTGAGGAATTTCTCCACCCGGTCGCGCGGTTCAAGGTCCCGCACGGGCAGCGCCTCGGCCACCCCTTTCTGGGCAGCGAGCCAGGCGCGGGCCTCGGCTTCCCCGCCAATGGCGTCAATCAGGCCCAAGGAAAGCGCCTGACGGCCGGTGAAGACCCGCCCATCGGCCAGCGGGCGCACGCGCGCTTCATCCATGCGCCGGCCTGTGGCGACGATGGCGATGAATTGGCCGTGCAAATCCTCAAGCACGCGCATCATCTCCGCCCGGCCTTGGTCCGTCAGCGGCTGGAAGGGGTTGGGTTGCGCCTTGAAGGGGCCGGTCGCCAGGATATCAGGCCGCACGCCAAGCCGGGCCATCAATTCGGAAACATCAAAGCTTTGCAGCAGGACGCCGATGGAACCGGTGACGGTCGCTTCCCGCGCCAGCACATGCTGCGCGGGCATGGCAATCATATAGCCCGCTGAGGCCGCCGTGCCGCCCATCAGCGCGACCAGCGGTTTCTTCTCCGCAAAACGCTTGAGCGCGCCATGCAGGGCCTCGCCACCCGACATGCTGCCGCCGGGACTGTCTATGACCAAAAGCATGGCGCGGGCGGAGGTGTCGCGACGGGCTTCTTCGATCACTTCCAGAAGGCGGCGATCTTCCAAGATGACGCCTTCGATGCGGAGCCGAAGGACGTGATCATTGGATGCAAGGCCGCTCAGGCTGCCTTTGCCGAACATCACCGCAAGCGCGGCGATCACGCCAATCACGGCAAGCGCACGCCAAAAGCTGACGTGCCTGGACAGGTGGCGCCGTTCGGCGAGGAGATCGGCTTCAAGGGACATGGACTGTTTGTGGCCCGCGGCGCGCCTTCGGGCAAGGGGGTAGATCAGACGAAGGCCCTCTTTAAATGGGGAGAAATCACATTGACTGAACGGATGAGCGAATCGCATGATGCCGTTGGATCCGCCCATAGGAGATTCGTCATGGAGCGAGTGTCGGTTGACCTGAAGAATTGTTACGGGATCAAAGCGCTGAAGTGCGATTTCGATTTTCGCAAGACGAGCGCGTATGCTCTTTACGCGCCTAACGGGTTTATGAAATCTTCGCTGGCCAAGACATTCCAAGACGTGGTTGACAAGAAGCCGTCTGAAGATCGGATTTTCAAGTCACGCAAGACCGAACGTAGCGTTCGAGACGAAACGGGGAGTGAGATCGAAGGCGATCGGGTTCTTGTCGTGGTCCCTTACAACGAGGACCTTAGTGTAACCGAAAAAGCATCCACACTTCTGCTCGACCCGAAGATGAAGCACGAATATGACGACCTCCTGCGGGCAACAGCCGAGGCGAAGACTGCTCTGCTTGCTGCCCTCAAGCAGCAATCTGGTACGAAGAAAAACTTAGATGAGGAAATTTCGCTAGCTATTATGCAAAGCCCATCAGATTTCGAACAGGCATTGATTCGCGTCAAAAGAGAAGTGAGTGAGCAAAAAGAGAATCTCTTTTCCAGCGTGCCTTACGATACGGTATTCAATGAGAAAGTCCTCTCCGCACTCAATACAAGGGACCTGAAAAGCGCCGTTTACGACTACATGAGACAGTATAATGACCTTCTTGCGGGGTCCACGTACTTTAAGCGCGGAACCTTTGATTATTATAATGCGGGCCAGATCGCGAAAAGTCTCACTGACAATGGATTTTTTGAGGCGAGACACACAGTTAGTCTAAACTCTCTAAGTGGAAATCGCGAGATCACAAATCAAGCTGATCTTGAGGCCGTGATTGCCAGCGAGAAGGAAGCCATCCTTTCAGATTCAAAGTTGCGCCGAAAGTTTGACGATGTCGCAAAACAATTGCAGAAGAATGCAGAGTTGAGGGCATTCTGCGATTATATCAGGGACGAAGAAGCGCTTTTAGCTAGGCTCGCCACGCCAGAACGCCTCCGCCAGGATGTGATCAAATCTTATCTGAAGGCACATGAAGCTCTCTACGACGATTGGATGAAAAAATATGATGCGGCGGCAGCACGGCGTGTAGAGTTGGAAGAAAAAGCGCGTGCGCAACAAAGCCAGTGGAAACGTGCAATTGCAACATTTAACGACCGCTTCATGGTTCCTTTTAAGCTTGAGGCAAAGAATGAAGCGGAGGTAACTTTGGGCCAAACTGCGATTATCGAATTGGGCTTTAGCTACATTGATGGCCCGGACAAAGTTGAGATTCAGAAGGCCGATTTATTGAAATCCCTGAGTACAGGGGAGCGAAGGGCGTTCTATATTTTGAACGTCATTTTTGAGATTGAGACGCGTCAAAAAAACAATCAACAGACATTCATTGTTGTAGACGATATCGCGGATTCGTTCGACTATGAGAACAAATATGCGATCATTCAGTATCTTAGAGCGGGATGACGTTTGCTTGAATCGAATTGGGATTCACGTGGGCGTGATTTTCTGATTCAAGCTGCTGGCTTGGTTTGGAGGCCAGCGGCGATGACCAGACCCTATTCGATGGATTTGCGGGAGCGCGCGATAGCGCG
>JADCGA010000030.1 GCA_020249265.1 Roseomonas sp. | reverse complement strand
GAGAACAGGCAACGGACCCCAGAATATGGCCATCATCAAACACATGGCCTTGAACATGATCCGCAACGCAGAGGACACGCACAGCCTCAAGGTCAGAAGAAAAAAAGCCGCCCTGAATAACGAGTATCTGGCATCACTGCTGCTCAGGATGCAGGCTTCATGATTTCAAGCGATTGCCCTGGGGGCGCGGCGGGCGCCAATCCAGCTTGGGTTCGGCGCGACGGTCGCGCAAAGGGGGCTGGCTATAGGCGGGGGGCGGCGGCACAGGCGCGCTAAGGCGAGGGCCGGCTTCAACCTCTCGGCGGGTGAAGCCTGCGGGTTCTTCCCAATCCTGCTCCACCGCCGCGCGCGGGGCGGCTACAGGCCCAGTGCGGCGGAGTTCAGCGCGCAGTTCCGCCACTTGCACTTCCAGCGCTTCCAGCCGCGACTTCACGCCATAAACGGCGAAAGGCATGCCTAGGAAGGCCAGCGCCAGCAGCCCCAATAGCAATGCCAGGATCAACCCTGTCCAGGAAGGCAGACCCGGAAAGGTAAGGGCGGCAATGAGCGCTTGCAGCGCCTCAACCACCGGTGACACTCATGTGGCGCGCGACGGCGGGGCGATTATGCCTGCGGTCAATCACGAAATCATGGCCCTTGGGCTTGCGCGCAATCGCGTCATGGATCGCTTGCAAAAGCGCCGCGTCATCCACACCAGGGTCGCGGAGCATGGCGCGGAATTCCGCCGCATCATCCTGACCCAAGCACATATACAGCGTGCCCGTGCAGGTCAGCCGCACGCGATTGCAGCTTTCGCAGAAGTTGTGAGTCATCGGCGTGATGAAGCCGATCCGCTGGCCGGTTTCCTTCACGTGCATATAGCGCGCCGGGCCACCCGTTGAGTAATCCGTATCCTCAAGCGTCCAGTTTTGCTTGAGGCGGGAACGCACCAGCGACAGCGGCAAATACTGATCCGTGCGATCACCGGTGATATCGCCCATCGGCATGGTTTCAATCAGGCAAAGATCAAAGCCATGTTCGCCGCACCAGGCGATCATGCGGTCATATTCATGCTCGTTCACGCCCTTCAGCGCGACCGCATTGATCTTGATGGCAAGCCCAGCGGCCTTGGCGGCGAAAATGCCATCCAAGGTCTGTTCAATCTTGCCCCAGCGCGTGACGGCGGCGAAGGCATCCGCATCCAAAGTATCGAGCGATACATTGATGCGCCTGACACCAGCGGCATAAAGCTCATCCGCACAGCGCACCAGCTGCGTGCCATTGGTGGTGAGCGTCAATTCACGCAAGCCGCCCGGGCCGATGCGCTGGCCTAAGCCCCTGATCAGGGACATGACATTCTTGCGCACCAAGGGCTCACCACCCGTCAGCCTGATCTTGTCAACACCGCTTGCGATGAAGGCGGCGGAAAGGCGTTCCAATTCCTCAAGCGTCAGGATTTCCGCCTTGGGCAGGAAGGTCATGTCTTCCGCCATGCAATAGACGCAGCGGAGATCGCAGCGATCCGTCACGGAAACGCGCAAATAGGACACGTGGCGCCCGAAAGGGTCCATCAGGGGCGCGGGTTGCGGAGAGTGAGCGTTCATAAGGAGCGATTTGGGGGCGAAGCGGGGTCCGGTGCAAGACCCTTTCACGCCAGAAGCGCGATGGACCCTGCACCAATCAGCACAATCAGGGCAAAGGGCCGATACCAGCTTTGCGGCACCACATGGAAAAGCCGCGCCCCAATGGGCACGCAAATCACCATAATGGGCAGCAGCACCGCAGTGCGGATCAGTACGGACAGGTCAATCAGCCCCAGAAACAGGGGCGGGAAGACGGAAATCACCGAAATCACCGAAAAGAACAGGATCAGATTGGCCCGATGCGTCTTGGCCGCTTCCGGCCCCGCCAGCAGGTAAAGGATCACCGGCGGCCCGGACATGCCCGTGGAGCCCTTGAGCAGGCCCGAGACCGCCCCCACCGCCATGTTCAGCGGCAGCGGGCGGGACCCGTTATAGCGCCAGCCCGACAGCAGCAGCCCACCAAACACCAGCACAAAGGCGCCAATGGCGCGGCGCAGAACCTCTCCATCCGCGGTGATCAGGATATAGGCGCCAAGGGGGGTCATCAGCGCTGCCATGCCGCCAATCGGCAAAATCACGCGCCGATCAGCATCCTTGAAGGCGCTGGGGAGCAATTGGATGGAAACAATCAGTTCCATCAGCAGCATCACCGGCACCCCGGCCTTGGGGCCCCAGAGCACGGAATAGATCGGCGCCAGGATCACCGCCGTGCCAAAGCCGGCATAGCCGCGCATCAGCCCGGCAATGGCGGTGGCGAGTGCCGCGGCCAGCAGCCGCCAATCGTTCAGCACCGGCAGGGCGGCATTGATAAGATCTGTCATCTGGCGGGCGGGGCTTCGATGATCAGTTCAATCAGCCGGGCATTGATCAATACCTTGCCGGCATGCTCGAAATTGACCGTGACGCGATCCCCCGCCACGGATTGGACTTGGCCCAGGCCCCAATCCGCCTCGGTCGGGTGGCGCACACGCATGCCAGGTTCTATCAAGGCCATCACCAATCGCTGTCGTTGTTAATCACTCGCTAGGCCTAAGAGGATACTGTCCAATCCCATGTCGCAAGTGAACCCTAAGCCTGATAGCGCCGAAGGCGCTGATTTGCATCTCCGCCTGACCCGCTTGATCGGGCTGAGGTTGTGCCATGATCTGGGCGGCCTTGCCGGCACCATCGGCAATGCGCTCGAAATGCTGAATGATGCCGGGGCGGAAGCAGCGGATTTGGCGGGTGAGGCGGCAGACATGCTGCGCCGGCGCCTGCTGCTGTGGCGTTCCGTGCTGGGCAGCGGGGAAGCGCGCACCTTGGGCGCCGTGCTTGGCCTGTTGAAGGGCCAGATTGCCGGTGGGCGGGCGCATCTTGAAATCGGCGATTTGCCGGAAGAAACCGCTTTGTCTGAAACCATGGTGCCCTTGCTGCTGAGCGGACTTTTGGTGGCAGGTGAGGCCTTGCCGCGTGGTGGCATGGTGCGGCTTTCGGGCGATTTGCAGCGCGAGATCATGATTCTGCCGATTGGCGCCGCTGCGGCCTGGAGCCCCGTTGTGGTTCGCCATGCGGCAGGTGCCGCGCTGCCGACCGAAATTTCCAGCCGCGATGCCCTTGCATTGTGGCTTTGCACCAGCGCGGGCGCCGCTGGCGTTTCACTGGGCCTTGCCTTGCCGCCCGGTCAGGCGGCGCCTGCCTTGATTCTGACAATGCCCGCCTGAATCGGCTGCGGGCTTTACGCTTTATTCGCAAGCGCTGGCCCATAATCATCCCATACCACAGTCCCTGGGGATGGTTATGGACGATCTTCTTGCTGATTTTCTCACTGAAACCCATGAAGGCCTGAGCGCGGTAGATGAGGCATTGCTGCGCCTTGAACGCGCCCCGGATGATGCGCCGACTCTCGCCGAGATCTTTCGGCAGGTGCATACCATCAAGGGAACTTGCGGCTTTCTTGGGCTGTCGCGCTTGGAAAAGGTGGCGCATGCGGCCGAAACCATTCTGGGCCTTTATCGCGATGGCAGCCTGAAGGTCACCCCCCAGGGCATTACGCTGATTTTCGCCGCGGTGGATGCCATTCGGCATATTGTGCTGGAATTGGAACAGCATGGTCAGGAACCGGAAGGCGATGACAGCGCGGTGATCGCGGCTTTGGATGCGGCGGCGCGCGGCGAATCGGTCGTGCCCTCCCCCAAGCCGGAAATAAAGGCCGAAGCGCCGGTTGAAGCGGCACCCATCGCCGCCCCCGTTACTGCCCCCGCGCCGCGCGCCCCTGAAGCGCCGGCCGAAGCCCAGCAGGCCGAATCGGCCGCAGCGCAGCAGACGATTCGCGTTTCCGTTGAAGTGCTGGAAGATCTGATGACGCTGGTCAGCGAATTGGTGCTGACGCGCAATCAGCTCATGCAATTGGCGCGCGTTTCATCCGATAGCCAGATTTCGGTGCCCTTGCAGAGGCTTTCGCACATCACCTCCGAATTGCAGGAAGGTGTCATGAAGACGCGCATGCAGCCCATCGGCAATGCCTGGGCCAAGCTGCCGCGCCTGGTGCGCGATCTGGCCAATGAATTGGGCAAGAAGATTGATCTTGAGATGCGTGGCGCCGATACCGAATTGGACCGGCAGGTGCTGGAACTGATCAAGGATCCGCTGACGCATATGGTGCGCAATAGCGGGGATCACGGGTTGGAAAAACCCGCTGATCGTCGCGCGGCGGGCAAGCCTGAAACCGGGCGCATTCTGCTGAACGCCTATCACCAGGGCGGGCATATCATCATTGAAATCGGTGATGATGGTCGTGGCCTGCCGGTGGATAGGATTCGCGCCAAGGTATTGGCCCAGGGTCTCGCGACCGAAGCTGAATTGGCGCAGATGAGCGAACATGATGTGCTGCGCTTTATCTTCCGCCCGGGTTTCTCGACAGCGCAGCAAATCACCTCTGTCTCCGGCCGCGGGGTTGGGATGGATGTGGTCAAGACCAATATCGAACGCATTGGCGGCACGATCGAATTGCGCTCCAAGGAAGGGCGCGGCACCACCTTCACCATCAAAATTCCGCTGACACTCGCCATTGTCTCCGCACTGATTGTGCAGGCGGGTGGTGAACGCTTCGCCATTCCGCAGATCGGCGTGGTGGAATTGGTGCGCGTTGGTGATGAACATGAAGGCAGCACGCGCATTGAAATGATCAAGGATGCGCCGGTGCTGCGCCTGCGTGATCGCCTGCTGCCCTTGGTGTCGCTGTCTTCCTTGTTGCGGCTGGCTGAGGCGCCGGTTGGGGGTCTCAAGGGTTATGTTGTGGTGATGCAGGTGGGCGCCAATGTTTTTGGCATTGTGGTGGACCGCGTCTTTGACACGGAAGAAATCGTGGTGAAGCCGGTGGCGCCGATCCTGCGTCACATCACCATGTTCAGCGGCAATACCATTCTGGGGGACGGCAGCGTCATCATGATCCTGGATCCGAATGGTGTTGCGCGCGGCGCCGGCATCACCGCCGAAGGCCGTGCGGAGGAACAGCAGGCAACGATCACCGCTGCCGGCATCCGTTCGGATTCCAGCACCTCCCTGTTGCTGTTCCGCGCCGGGGATCAGACGCCGAAGGCCGTGCCGCTTGGCCTGGTCGCGCGGCTTGAGGATATTCCGGTCGAGCGCATTGAAATGTCTGGCGGCACGCCGGTGGTGCAGTATCGCGGCCAATTGATGCCGATGGTGCCGATTGCCGGGCATGGGGAGCCTCCTGCATCGGGCCGTCAGGCGGTGCTGGTCTTCACCGAAGGTCAGCGCAGCATGGGGCTGATGGTGGATCAGATCCTTGATGTGGTCGAAGAACCTTTGGTCATTCAACCTGGGTCGGATCGGCTTGGCTATCTTGGCAGTGCGGTCATTTCCGAACGCGTCACGGATGTGATTGATACGGTCTATTGGCTTTCCCATGCCGGCGGTGATTGGTTCCGCGGTGATCGGAACTCATCTTCTTTCAGCCAGAAGTCGCGCCTGCTGCTGATTGATGACAGCCCCTTCTTCCGCCATTTGGTGGTGCCCGCGCTTTCCGCTGCCGGCTTTGACGTGACCGCCGTGGAAGGTCCAGCGGAAGCGCTGCGTCTGCGTGATGCGGGCGTGGAATTCGAAGCGCTGATTTCCGATATCGAAATGCCGGAAATGGATGGGCTGAGTTTTGCCCGCAATGTACGTGCCTCGGGGGCCTGGATGCGGCTGCCGCTGGTGGCCCTTTCATCCCGCGCAGAGCCGGAAGATGTCACGCGCGGGCGGGAAGCGGGCTTTACCGATTACGTCGCGAAATATGATCGGGATGCGCTGCTGTCTTCGCTGCGCGAATGCCTGAGCTCACCGATTGCTGCCTGAGGAGGGGATCATGCAAAGCATCAGCGAAACCCAGCGTTCCGGCCCTGCCATTGCCGCGCTTGCCCTGGCCGAGCGGGAGGATGAGGTATTTCTTACCCTGACTGTTGCCGGACAGACCTGCAGCATTCCCGTGCTGCTGGTGCGCGATGTGCTGGGGCCACAGGCCATCACGCCTATTCCGCTGGCGCCAGCCGAAGTGGCCGGCGGGCTCAATCTGCGCGGGCGCATCGTCACCGCGATTGATTTGCGCAAGCGCCTTGGCCTGCCTTCGGCTGACAATGCCGACAAGGCAATGAGCGTGGTGGTGGAACAGGGTGGCGAATTATACAGCCTGATCGTTGATCAGGTCGGTGAGGTCATTCCCCTGCCTTCTGCGGGCGTTTGCCCCAATCCACCAACGCTTGATGCGCTCTGGCGCGACGTAGCGCTCAGTGTCTATCGCGAAGAAGACCGGCTGATTGTCATGCTGGATGTCGCACGTCTTCTCAATATCGGATGATTGAAACCATGCAGAATCGTTCATGCCTTATCGTTGATGACAGCCCGGTGGTCAGGCGCGCCGCGCGACGCATTGTGGAAGGCTTTGGCTTCACCGTGCGTGAAGCCAAGGATGGCGCCGAGGCGCTGGTTTCCTGCCGCAGCGAAATGCCGGAAGCCGTATTGCTGGATTGGAATATGCCGGTCATGGATGGGCTGGAATTCCTCAAGCATTGTCGCGCGGAACATGGCCCCTCCCAGCCGATTGTCGTGCTCTGCACCACGGAAGCCGGCATTGACCGCATTGTTGAAGCGCTGGCCGCTGGCGCGCAGGAATACATCATGAAGCCTTTTGATGCTGGCATCCTGCACGATAAATTCGTCCAGGCCGGCCTGCTTTCGGATGCGGCGTGAGTTTTCCGGCACCCGCCACCACGACGGAACCAGTGCGCGTGATGCTGTGCGACGACAGCGCCGTGCAGCGCGGCATCATGGCGCGCATTCTGGAAACCGATCCCGGCATCAGGATTGTGCATCGCGCTGGTGATGGGCAGGCAGCGCTTTCCGCATTGGCGGTGACCAAGCCGCAAGTGGTGCTGCTTGATCTGGAAATGCCGGTGATGGATGGCATGACAGCGATTCCGCTGATCCTGAAGCAGGCACCAGGCACCGCGATTATCGTGGCCAGCGCGCTGACGCAGCGCGGCGCGGCAGCGGCCATGGCCGCCTTGCGTGCGGGCGCGGTGGATTACGTGCCAAAGCCCACCGGGTCACTTGGCGGTACGGCTAGCCCAATCTTTCGCGATGAATTGATCGCCAAGGTGCAGGGTTGGGCGCGCATGCGTCGCGCGCCTGAAAAGCCCCTGCGCCCGCCACCGCCCGCGCCAGTGATCGCGCGGCCCATTTCGCGCCCCATCGGCAAGCCCATGCTGCCGCCGCGCCTGCTCGCAGTGGGCAGTTCCACCGGCGGCCCGCAAGCCTTGGCGGCCTTCTTCAAGCATCTGCGCCCACTGCCGATTCCCGTGGCGATTGTGCAGCATATGCCAGCCGGCTTCACCACCATGTTGGCTGATCACTTGGACAAGCTTGGCGTCATGCCCTGTGCCGAGGCGAAGAATGGCGAAGTGATGCAGCCTGGGCGCATTTATCTTGCCCCTGGTGACCATCATCTGACTGTGGATGCCGGTATTGGGGATACGCTCATCGCGCGGCTCGATACCGGGCCGCCGGTGAATTACTGTCGGCCTGCGGTGGACCCCATGGTGCAATCCGCTTCGCGCATTTGTTCCGGGCGCGTATTGGCGGTGATCCTGACCGGTATGGGGCAGGATGGGCTGGAAGGCTGCCGCAGTCTGGTCGCCAAAGGTGGCGCGGTTTTCGCGCAGGATGAAGCAAGTTCTGTGGTCTGGGGCATGCCGGGGGCGGTTTCGCGCGCCGGTATCGCCAGCCTGCAATCACCGCCGGAAGTGCTGGCGGAACGGGTTCTCGAAATCTTCAAATTGCCGGTTGCAAAAACATGACCCCTGAATCCTTTCAATTTCTCACCGGTCTCGTGAAGGCACGTTCTGGCATCGTGCTGAATACGGACAAGGCCTATATGCTGGATACGCGCCTGGCGCCGATCCTGAAGCGCGAAAGGCTGGTGTCTTTGGATGCGCTCGCCGGGCGGTTGCGCAATGCGCCTTCCCTGCCGCTCGCGACCGAGGTGGTGGAAGCGCTCACCACCAATGAAAGCTCCTTCTTTCGTGATGGCAGACCCTTTGAGCATTTGCGCCTGGTATTGCCGAAGCTGGCCGCAGCACGCCCGGCGGGGCAGGCTTTGCGCATCTGGTCGGCGGCAGCTTCCACAGGGCAGGAAGCCTATTCGGTTGCGATGATCATCAATGAATTGGGGCCGGCACTGGGCGGGCGGCGTGTGGAAATCGTGGGCACGGATTTGTCCCGCGATGTGCTGGCGCGTGCGCAGGAAGGCTTGTTTTCGCAATTTGAGGTCCAGCGCGGCTTGCCGGTGCAATTGCTGGTGAAGTATTTCAAGCCTGATGCGGGGCGTTGGCGCATTTCCGATGGGCTGCGCGGCATGGTGCGCTGGCAATGCTTCAACCTGCTGGAAAGCCCCTCCATCCTTGGCCGCTTCGACATCATCTTCTGTCGCAATGTGCTGATCTATTTTGATGCGGCGACCAAGACCCAGGTGCTCGCCAATATCGCCAATCAATTGCAGCCGGATGGCTATGTCTATCTGGGTGGCGCGGAAACCGTGCTCGGTCTCACCACGCGGCTGGTGCCAAGTGCGGGAGAGCGCGGCGCCTATGAATTGATGCGCACGGCGGCGAAGGCAAGCTGATACAATTTAGAGCGGCTGATTCACCGCTTCGGTCATTCGACCTACGCGGATCAGACGCTAAACCGCCGTTCCACCCACCGTCAGCCCGGTCAGTTTCAGTGTCGGTTGGCCAACGCCAACCGGCACGCCCTGGCCCTGCTTGCCGCAGGTGCCAATGCCGGGGTCGAGCGCCATGTCATTGGCAACCATGCTGACCTTGGTCAGCGCATCCGGCCCATTACCGATCAGCGTCGCGCCCTTCACCGGCGCGCCGATCTTGCCGTTTTCAATCAGATAGGCTTCCGAAGCGCTGAAGACGAATTTGCCGGAGGTGATATCCACCTGCCCGCCGCCGAAATTCACCGCGTAAAGCCCGCGCTTCACACTGCCCAGAACCTCTTCGGGCGTATGGGCGCCGCCCAGCATCACCGTGTTTGTCATGCGCGGCATCGGCGCATGGGCGTAGCTTTGGCGCCGGCCATTGCCGGTGGGGGCCACACCCATCAGTCGGGCATTCTGCCGATCCTGCAAGAAGCCCACCAGGATGCCATCTTCGATCAGCGTGGTGCGCCCGCTTGGCGTGCCTTCATCATCCACCGTCAGGCTGCCGCGCCTATCGGGCAGCGTGCCATCATCCACTACCGTTACACCGGGGGCGGCGATGCGCTGGCCAAGCAGCCCGGCAAAGGCCGATGTCTTTTTGCGATTGAAATCGCCTTCCAAGCCATGGCCAATCGCTTCATGCAGCAGAATGCCTGGCCAGCCCGGGCCAAGCACCACTTCCATTTCGCCCGCCGGTGCAGGCACGCTACCAAGGTTTACCAAGGCTTGGCGCAGCGCCTCATCCGCGCCGCGCTTCCAGGCTTCTCCACCCAGCACGCGGTCATAGGCGTGGCGCCCACCGGTGCCGAAGCTACCGGTCTCCCGCCTATCCCCTTCCGCCACCACCACTGAGACATTGAAGCGCACCAGCGGGCGCAAATCAGCGAAGCGCTGCCCATCCGGGCGCAGGATCTGCACCGCCTGCCATTCCCCGGTGATGGAGGCCATTACCTGCACCACGCGCGGATCTCGTCCGCGCGCATAGGCGTCAATTTCCTGCAACAAAGCGGTCTTGGCGGCGAAATCCATTTGCGTGAGTGGATTGGCATCGGTGTAGAGCCGCGCATTGGTGGCGCGTGGCGCGATATCCAAAGCCCCGCTATGGCCTTGGCGCACGGCCTTCACCGCGGCGGCGGCACGCGAAAGCGCGGCATCCGACAATTCCCCCGCATGGGCATAGCCTGCGGCTTCCCCGGCCGCGGCACGCAAGCCGAAGCCGCGCGTGGCATCATAACTCGCTGAACGGATGCGGCCATCATCCAAAGAAATCGCCTCGCTTTCGCGGTATTCCAGGAAAAGCTCGCCATCTTCACAGCCCGCTGTCGCGTCGCGCAATTGGCGTTCGGCGCTGGCGCGATCCAGCAGCGTGAAAAACAATTCATCAGTGATGCCGAGCGCGTTCATGGGCTTTTACCTCGAAGGTCAGGCGTTCAGAGAAGCGGTTGCGCGCGGGCGGCGCAAGCCATGAATGGCGGCAAGGGCTGTCGCCAGCACCAGCACCGCAATGCTTTGGTGCAAAGTGCCAAGCCAAACCGGCACCACGGCCAACAGCGTCGCAATGCCAAGCGCATATTGCAGCGCGACTGCGCCCGCCAGCGCCAGCACCGCAGCTCGCGCGAAGCCGGGCGCAAGCCTACGCCAGGCCAATACGCCTGCAATCACCGCCACCACCAGCACGGCGGTTGCTAAAAGCCGATGGTTGAATTGCACCGCGGCGATATTGGCGGTGAAATTCTTGAGCGCCGGCGTCAAATCCCAATAGCCTTCCGGCACCAGCCGCCCATCCATCAGCGGGAAGGTATTGTAACTGAAGCCCGCGCGGATGCCGGCCACAAAGCCGCCCGCCAGCATGGCGAGCACCGCGAGCCCGGCAGTCGCATGCACCAAGCCACGCAACGCCCCTGCATCAACCGGGCCGCTTCGGGCCGGGCGCAAAAGGCTCAGCGCCGTCCAGAGCAACAGCCCAAACAGCACAAAGGCAAGGCCGAGGTGGATCACCAGCCGATAGGGCGAAACCGCTGTCCTATCCGCCTCAAACCCCGAAGCGACCATGAACCAGCCAATGGCGCCTTGCAGCCCCCCCAGCGCCAGCAGCAGCAAAAGCCGGGGCTTGAGCGAAGCCGGCACCCGCCCGCGCAGCCAGAACCAGGCAAGGCCCCCCACATAGGCTAGGCCAATCAGCCGACCCCAAAGCCGGTGCCCCCATTCCAGCCAGAAAATCTCCTTAAAGCCTTCGATGCCAAAACCCTGATTGACCAGCTGATATTGCGGAATGGTGCGATAAAGATCGTAAAGCCTTTGCCATTCGGCTTGTGACAGCGGCGGCAGCGTGCCCGCAATCGGCGCCCATTCCATGATGGAAAGGCCAGAACCCGTCAGCCGCGTCGCCCCGCCGAGGCCCACCATGAACCAGACCATGCCGGCCACGCCCAGCAGCCAAAAGGCAATGGCGCGGGTTGCGTCCTGTTGTTCGGCGGCGGCGATATCGGCGGGCAGGGTGCGTGTGTCG
Source organism: Roseomonas sp. (assembly GCA_020249265.1). GTDB lineage: Bacteria > Pseudomonadota > Alphaproteobacteria > Acetobacterales > Acetobacteraceae > Neoroseomonas. The sequence continues at coordinate 75,678 of JADCGA010000030.1, read as the reverse complement.
AAGGGCATGGCGCGCATATAGGGGCAGTTGCGGGGCGATGCACCCCTGCTTGCCGTGACTTGGTGGCCCTGCTACCGCAAAATTCTTATGTCCTCAGACAATGTTCAGCCCTCGGCCACGCCACTGATTTCCGTGGTGGTGCCGGTGCGCAATGAAGCCCCCAATATCGCGCCCCTGATTGCCGAAATCCGCGCTGCTTTGGCCGGTGTCGCGCATGAAATTGTCTATGTGGATGACGGTTCCACCGATACCACGCCGCAGGAATTGGCCGCGGCGCGAGCAGAAGGCGCGCCCTTGCGCGCGCTGCGCCACCGCGCTTCCTGCGGGCAATCGGCGGCGGTGATCACAGGGGTGAAGGCCGCGCGGGGCGAATGGATCGCCACACTTGATGGTGATGGACAGAACGACCCCGCCGATATCCCGCGCCTTCTGGCCCGCGCCGTGGCCGAGGCAGCGCAAGGCGCCCCGGTATTGATTGCCGGGCATCGCGTCAATCGGCGCGATTCGACGGTGAAGCGCTTCACGAGCCGCCTTGCCAATCGCTTCCGCGCCTGGATGCTGCGGGATGCGACACCCGATACCGGCTGCGGCCTGAAGGTGTTTTCGCGCGCGCTGTTCCTCAGCCTGCCGCATTTCGATCACATGCACCGCTTCCTGCCGGCGCTGACCTTGCGCGCTGGCGGGGTGGTAATCAGCGAACCCGTCAATCATCGCCCGCGCGTGCGCGGCAAATCCAATTACGGCACGTTGGATCGGCTCGCGGTCAGCATCCTGGACCTGATCGGCGTTGCCTGGCTGCAAAGGCGCGGCAAGCGCCCGGTGATCGAGCCCGAGGCATGACCACCCCCGCGCCTTCCGCCCGGCGGCGGGCGGCGCTGATCCGGTTGCTGGTGCTGGCACTTGGCCTCATGGCCGGGGGGCTTTTGCTGAGAAGCCTGGGTGCCGCGCCGGGGACGGAGTGGGTTGATCAATATGTGCTGGGCCAGGGCTTGCTGGGTGATGTGGTTTTCGTGCTGGCCGGGGCAGCGCTGACGGCCGCAGGCGTGCCGCGCCAGGGGATCGCCTTTCTGGCCGGCTATGCCTTTGGCGCGGTGGAGGGCACGGCGCTGGCCATGGCAGCGCAAATCCTGGGCTGCGCTGTGGCCTATGCCTGGGCGAGGGCCATTGGTCGCCCCTGGGCAGAAGCGCAGCTTGCGGGGCGTTTCGGCCACAGGCTGCGCCCGATGCGGGATGTGCTGATTGGCAGCCCCTTTGGCGCGACGCTGGCGCTGCGCTTGCTGCCGATTGGCAATAATTTGGCGGTCAATCTGCTGGCCGGGATGGCAGCGGTGCCGCCTTTGGCGTTCCTGGCGGCCTCGGCGATTGGGTATGTGCCACAGACGGTGATTTTTGCGCTGCTCGGCAAGGGCATCCGGGTGGATGGTGCCTGGCAGATGGGCCTGGCGGCAGCGCTTTTCGTGGTTTCGGTGCTGATCGGGCTTTGGTTGTTGCGCCGGCACCGGGCTGGGCAAGTATTGGAGGATCAGACTGGCTCAGCCTGACCCGGCCATGCCAAGCGCAGCGTCGCGCAATTCATCCAAGGCGCGGCCCGGAAGCTGGCCGAGGGCCAGGCAATGCGCCGAAAGCGCGGCGAAAACGCGGGTAATCACCGGCGCCGCTTCAAGCCCTTCAAGGGCGGTGCGGCTTGGCTCATCCAAGGCGCCGCTCCGCGCCACACCCAAAGCATCCTGCAGCGCCAGGATCGCCGCATGCGGCCCGGCTTCCAGCGCGAAGGCCATCAAAGCCAGATCAAGCCCCGGCGGCAGGCGGTCCGCGCCGAGTTCGTCCCAGATCAGGCGGCGGTAAATGCGGCGCGTCAGCGCCTCATCTAGGCGCATCAGCCGGCCAATGCTGGCGGGCTCGCCCAGAAAGGCGCTCAACATGCCGAGGCTGATGCCATTCAGGCAAGGCCCGCGCAAAGCCGAGTCGCGATAGACCACACCGCCATGGGCTTCCAGCAGGGCATCGGCACAAACCTCGAACCGCGCCACCGGGGGGTGGTGCGCTGCGCGAGATTGACCGGGGATATAACCGTCCATGCCTGCTCCGGGCGGGAAATTCATACCGAATATAGTGAGGGAAACCGATTAACCAAATGCTTAAATCAGGGCCGTTCCCAGGGCAGTTTTTCCGTATTGCGCGCCCGGGCCCGATCTGCCATTCACCATCCATCCCGTTTGATTCCGCGCGGGAGAGAGCAGGCTTGCCTGCCGCCGAAGGCGCAACCGGTCCCCGGAAACGCTCAGGCAACAAGGGCCGCGCGGGGAAGGGGCCTCTGGAAAGCCCGTGGCGCAAGCCATGGCACCGACGGAGTAAGGCGAGGTAAGCGCCCGCCGAATCTCTCAGGTCATCAGACAGAGGGGGACCACGTTCAGAACCCATTTCGCCGCGCGAAGCGGCGGGAGGAAGCGTGGTCGAGTCGTCATCCGAATCCCTGGCGGAAACCCCGCTCGCCGCGCTGCACCGCGAATTGGGCGGGCGCATGGTGGGTTTCGCTGGTTATGCGCTGCCGGTGCAATACACAGCGGGTATCATGGCGGAGCATTTGCATTGCCGCAGCGCCGCCGCGCTTTTTGATGTTTCCCATATGGGCCAAGCCGAATTGCGTGGCGAAGGCGCCGCGGCAGCGCTGGAAGCCCTGACGCCCGCCGATGTGGCGGGGCTGAAGCCTGGGCGGCAGCGCTATGGCCTGCTGACATCGTCAAGCGGCGGCATTCTGGATGATTTCATGTTCGCCAATCTGGGTGACCGGATTTTCCTTGTCGTGAATGCCAGCCGCAAGGAACATGATTTCGGCCATATCGCGGCGCATTTGCCGCAAGGTGTCACACTGCATCGGCATGAAGATCGCGTGCTTTTGGCGTTGCAAGGGCCGGGTGCCGTGCCGGCGCTGGCCGAATTGGCGCCGGGCTTGGCCGCGTTTTCCTTCATGGGGATTGGCAGCTTTGATATTGGCGGCGTGCACGCCATCATCTCCCGCAGCGGTTATACCGGTGAGGATGGCGTTGAAATCTCGGTCCCTGCGGTTCAGGCGGAAGCCTTCGCGCGCCGTTTGCTCGGTTTGCCGGGCGTGATGCCGGCGGGGCTTGGGGCGCGGGATTCCCTCAGGCTTGAAGCGGGGCTTTGCCTTTACGGCAGCGATATTGATGAAACCACCAGCGCTGTTGAAGCGGGGCTGGTGTGGAGCATCGGCAAGCGTCGGCGCATGGAATGGAATTTTCCGGGGGCTGAGCGCGTGCGCGAAGAATTGGCCAATGGGCCGAAGCGGTTGCGTGTTGGTCTTCGCCCCGAAGGCCGCCAGCCGGCGCGTGGCCATACCCCCATTGCGGGGGCGGATGGCGCGGTGATTGGTGAAGTGACCTCCGGCGGGTTTGGCCCTTCCGTGGGTGCGCCGGTTGCCATGGGCTATGTCGCGCGCCCCTTCGCCGAAGATGGCTCTGCCCTTGATTTGATGGTGCGCGGCAAGGCGGTTCCCGCCCGTGTCGCGCCCATGCCCTTTACCCCCCATCGTTACGCTCGCTGAAAGGCCCTGTCCCATGTCTGAAATGCGTTTTTCCAAAGACCATGAATGGATCCGCACCGATGGCGATGGCGCCACCATCGGCATTACCGATCACGCGCAGAATGCTTTGGGCGATGTGGTGTTTGTGGATTTGCCCGAACTGGGCCGCGTGGTTGCGGCTGGTGAGGCCTGCGCCGTGGTGGAAAGCGTGAAGGCAGCTTCCGATGTTTATGCGCCGATTGCGGGCAAGATCATTGAAGTGAATGCGGCGCTGTCTGATGACCCTGGCCTGATCAATCGTGAACCCACCGAAGGCGGCTGGTTCTTCCGGATTGAGCCCGCCGATGCCGGCGAAATCGCTGCGTTGATGGATGAAGGCGCCTATCATTCCTTCGTGGATAGCCTGGCATGAGCGCCGCTGAACTGATTGCGCTTGAAGCGCATTACGCCTTCGATCGGCGGCATATTGGGCCATCGGAAGCAGAAATCGCGGAGATGCTCCGCGTGGTCGGCGCGAAAAGCCTTGAGGACCTTGCCGCGCGCACCGTGCCGGCTGCGATCCTGGAAGCTGATCTTTCCGCCCTGCCGCCTGCGGTGAGCGAGGCTGAGGCGATTGCCGAATTGCGCGCCTTGGCCGAGCAGAACGGCGCCGATGTCAAATCCCTGATCGGGCTTGGCTATCATGGCACGCTGACGCCGCCGGTGATCCTACGGAATATTCTGGAAAATCCGGGCTGGTACACGGCCTATACGCCTTATCAGGCGGAGATTGCGCAGGGCCGTTTGGAAGCCTTGGTGAATTTCCAGACCATGGTGACGGACCTCACGGGCCTGCCGGTTGCCAATGCGTCTCTTTTAGATGAGGCGACCGCGGTGGCGGAAGCCATGGCGCTGGCCCATGCCGCCACGCGCGGCAAAAGCAACGCGATTGTGCTGGCGGCGGATCTGCACCCGCAAACCCGCGCTGTGCTGGAAACCCGCGCCGCGCCGCTTGGCTATCGCGTGGTGGTGGCTGAAGTGGCAGGCATTGCCGCTGCTTGCGCTGCCGAAAAGCCCTTCGCGCTCGTGCTGCAATATCCCGGCACGACTGGCGAGGTGCGCGACCTGACCGCTGAGATCGCCGCCGTGCATGCGGCAGGTGGCTTGGCGATTGTCGCGGCTGATCCGCTTTCGCTGACGTTGCTGAAGCCGCCTGGGGAAATGGGCGCCGATGTGGTGGTGGGCAGTGCGCAGCGCTTTGGCGTGCCCATGGGCTATGGCGGGCCGCATGCGGCCTTCATGGCGGTGACGGATGCGCATAAGCGCCTGATGCCGGGCCGGCTTGTGGGTGTTTCCGTGGATGCCGCAGGTGCGCCCGCGATGCGGCTTGCGCTGCAAACGCGCGAACAACATATCCGCCGCGAAAAGGCGACATCCAATATCTGCACCGCGCAAGTGCTGCTGGCCGTGATGGCGGGCATGTATGCGGTATGGCATGGGCCGGAAGGGCTGACGCGCATTGCGAAGCGCGTGCGCCTGCTGACGCGGCTGGCGGGTGACGCGGCGGGGCGGCTTGGTTTTACCCTGCGCCATCAGGGCTTCTTTGACACCATTACGCTGGAAGCCGGCGCGCGCGCCGATGCCGTGATGGCGGCGGCGCTGAAGCACGGCTTCAATCTGCGCCGTTTGGATGACGGCGGTGTTTCCATCGCCATGGATGAAACCATATCCCGCGACGATCTGACGCGGTTGGTGGCGGTGCTGGCCGAAGCTGCGGGCAAGCCCGCGCCTTCGCTTGATGCGCTGGCTCTGGCCGGAGATTTGCCGGAAGCGTTGCGTCGTACTTCGTCCTTCCTGACCGCTTCCGTCTTCAATAGCCATCATTCCGAACATGGCATGCTGCGCTATATGAAATCGCTGGAAGACAAGGATGTCGCGCTCAATCGCAGCATGATCCCGCTTGGGTCCTGCACCATGAAGTTGAACGCAACGGCCGAGATGATTCCCGTGACCTTTCCGGGCTTCGGCAATATCCACCCCTTCGCGCCGGTGGATCAGGCGGCGGGCTACATCACCATGATCCGCCGGCTGGAAGCCTGGCTGGCGCGCATCACTGGTTTTGCGGCTGTGTCCTTGCAACCCAATGCCGGCAGCCAGGGTGAATATGCTGGCTTGCTTGCCATTCGCGCCTGGCATCTTTCGCGCGGCGATGCGGACCGCACCATCTGCCTGATCCCATCTTCCGCGCATGGCACCAACCCGGCTTCTGCCGTGATGGCGGGCATGCAGGTGGTGGTTGTTGGCTGCGACCGCGATGGCAATGTGGATATTGATGACCTGAAAGTGAAGCTTGATCAGCACGGTGCCAAGCTTGCGGCGCTGATGGTGACCTATCCCAGCACGCATGGTGTTTTTGAGGCGGAGATCAAGGAAATCTGCGCGCTCGTGCATGCCAAGGGTGGGCAGGTCTATATGGATGGCGCCAATATGAATGCGCAGGTGGGGCTCACTAGCCCCGGTGCGATTGGCGCCGATGTTTGCCATTTGAACCTGCACAAAACCTTCTGCATTCCGCATGGCGGCGGTGGGCCAGGTGTGGGACCGATTGGTGTCGCTGCGCATCTCGCGCCGCATTTGCCCAATCACCCCATGCTGGCGGAAGCCGGCCCTGCGACAGGCTTTGGCCCTGTGAGTGCGGCGCCGTTTGGCTCGGCCTCCATCCTGCCGATTTCCTACGCCTATATTCGCATGATGGGGCCTGAGGCTTTGCGGCGCGCGACCGAGGTTGCGATTCTGTCCGCCAATTACATGGCGAAGCGTTTGGATGGGCATTTCCCGGTGCTGTATAAGGGTGCGAATGGCATGGTCGCGCATGAATGCATTCTGGATTGCCGCGGCTTCCAGCAAGGCGGCGGCGTGCTGGTGGAAGATATCGCCAAGCGCCTGCAAGATTACGGTTTTCACGCGCCCACCATGTCTTGGCCGGTGGCCGGTACGTTGATGGTGGAACCGACGGAAAGCGAACCGAAGGCCGAGATTGATCGTTTCATTGATGCGATGATCGCGATCCGCGCCGAAATTCGTGCTGTGGAACAAGGGCGGATGGACAAGGCGGATAACCCGCTGAAAAACGCGCCGCATACGGCCGCCGAAGTGATGGCAGAGGTTTGGGCGCATCCCTATAGCCGCGAAGAAGCTGCCTTCCCGCTGCCCTTCGTCAAGGCGCGCAAATACTGGCCGCCGGTGAAGCGCGTGGATAATGTTTATGGCGACCGCAATCTGGTCTGCACTTGTGCGCCGCTGGAAAGCTACGCCCAACAGATTGCGGCGGAATAGCCATGCGCCGGCCTGGGGCCTGGCGCGTGGCCAGTTCTCGGCTGATCCATGCGGATCGCTGGATCAGGCTGCGCGCGGATCATTGCATCACGCCGGAAGGTGCGGTGCTTGATCCCTATTACGTGCTGGAATATCGCGATTGGGTGCATGTGGTGGCGATCACGGAAGATGATTGCCTGGTGGTGAACCACCAATATCGTCATGGCGCGGGTTGCGTGCATCTGGAATTGCCGGGCGGTGTGATGGATGCGGCGGATGCCGGGCCGGTTGAAGCGGGCTTGCGCGAATTGCGTGAGGAAACCGGTTTTGCCGCGCGCGGCTTTCGCCATATCACGAGCCTAAGCCCCAATTCAGCGACCCACACCAACCGCATTCATATCGTGCTGGCGGAAGGCGCTTATGCTGATGGCGTGCAAAGCCTTGATGCGGGCGAGGAAATCGCGGTGGAACTTTTGCCTTTGGCCGAGGTGCCCGCGCTGATCGCCTCGGGCGCCTTTTTGCAATCGGCGCATGTCGCTTCAATGATGGTTGCTTTGCAGGCCATGGGGCGAATGCGCTTTGTATCCATGGACAGCGCCGGCAGGTGAGGTCGGCCGGACCAGCGCCCGGGTCAGGTCACCCCGCCCAAAATAGCGCCTTGGCGGTTGGGCTATTGCTCGCCGGCTTCTCGATCTTCACCGGTGTGGATGCGGCTTCCAAGCTGCTGACGGAAAGATATCACACGCTTGAAGTCGCCTTTGGTCGCGCCGTGTTTCAGGTGCTGCCGCTGCTGTTGATCATCGCCTGGCGTGGCCGCGCCGTGGTGAAAAGCGCCCATCCGGGGATGCAGACGCTGCGCGGCGCCTGCATCTTTGTCTGCACGCTGCTTTTCGTGCAGGGGTTGAGCCTGCTTGATCTCGCGGATTGCATCGCGCTGACTTATATCTCCCCCTTTGTGGTGGTGCTGTTTTCCGTCTGGCTACTCAAGGAAAAAGTGGATTGGCAGCGCTGGGTTGCGGTGGTGATCGGCTTTCTTGGCATGCTGATTGTGCTGCGACCAGGCGCGGGGGTTTTTGGCCCGGCGGCGCTATGGCCGCTGTCTGAGGCTGTGCTTTGGGCCTTTGCGCTGGTGATCACGCGCATGATGCCGCGCGATGGCGCCATGACGACGCTGATCTGGACTTCCGCGATTCAGCTTCTGCTGGCGGCAGCCTTTGTGCCGCTAGTCTGGCGCATGCCGGATGCGGCGGATCTCCCGCTCTTTGCTGCTGCGGGCCTGTGCAATCTTCTCGGCCAGCTTTTGCTGATTTCAGCCTTTCGCCGCGCCCCGGCTTCGCTTTTGGCGCCCTTCAGCACCGTGCAGATTATTGTCGCGGCATTGGTGGGGTGGCTTGTGTTTCACACCTTCCCCGATTTCTGGACCTGGGTGGGGACAGGCGTGATCCTGGCCGGCGGCTTGCTGGTCTGGCGGCGGGAAAGGCAATTGCTGCGGCGGTAGTGCGTTTTTAAATGCGCTTCGCCGCTACCACGGCGGCCTTGGAACCCGCCCCCACCACCCAGGCCCAGGCGCCGAGCAGCGGGCCATAGGCGCGGCCTTCACCCGCCTCGCGCGCTTCATCGCGGTGATGGATTTCTTCTTCCTGGCAATGGCGCAGCAGCGCTTGCAGGGGTGGGAAAAGCGCCTCAGCCTCCAGCCGATCCAATTGCTGCTGGTAATGGTGATCCACGAAGCTTTCCACCGCATCAATCGTGGCATAGACGGCGCGCGGGCCGAAGATGGCGGGGATGGCGCCGGTCAGCCAGCCGGCGATGCGCCAAATGGGTAGTAGGCGGCTGTGTTGCTCCGGCGGCAGCAGCGCATCCAGCAAATCAAGATGTCCCTGTTCCGTCGCGCCATGCCGTTCGGCGAAGTCGCGAATTGCGGGGTCTTTGCAGAAGGCAAGGATGCCGCGATAGATCATGACCGCGCCGGTTTCGCCGGCATGGTCGGAACGCAATTCACCGATCAACCAAGCGGGCATCTCGGAGATGGCGATATCGGGCAGGGCAGGGGCAATGGCGTTCATCGTAGCTGAAATGGCGCGCGCGCGGCGCGCGACAAGTCCTTATTCTGCGGCCACCATCACGCTACCGCGTTTTTCCCGCGCATGCCGCCAAAGCGCGAGCCCGCGATACACCCCATGCACCATTTTGCTGTAGGGCAGCGCCACAAACAGCGCCAGAACCAGGCCAAGATGCAAGGCCAGCATCACGCCCATCGCGCCGGTATGGCGCAACACCAGCAGCAAAAGCCCTGTCGCGCTCACCAGGAACAGCAGCGACAACATGGCGTATTCACCGCCCACCAGGCGCTTCGCGACGGGCACGGGGTCTGTGATGATTTTCAAGCGGATCAGCCCCGCAGTGCCGATGCAGAGCAACACGCCCCCCCAAGTGCCAAGCTGCACCGGCAAGGAAAAGAAGGGATGCGGGGAACGCAGACCAAGAAAGTGATGATAGAAAGCGCCCGAAGTGGTGGCGGCGAAGCATAGCATGAAGCCATAGAAAGCAGCCTGATGCAGCCAGCGCTTTTGGCTTGAGAAACTGTCATCCACATCATTGCAGCCATGCCCGCCACCGCCAAGATTGCGAAGCGTCAGGATATCCACCGCCGCATCAACAATGGGCGCCGGTGCCGGCGCGCCGCCACCCACTTCGCGCCAATAGCGTATGCCGCCGATCAGCATGGCGATGATGGCATAACCGAAAGTGCCGCCTGCCAGCGTCACCATCAGCCACATCGGGATCACGCGGAAGAAGGCGCCTTCGCCGCGCTGCGCGGTGTACAAAATGGAAGGATCAACCAGGGCCATGGTCAGCAGCAGCACCAGCGTCACGCCAAGTGCGGCGGCCAAAGTCACCACCGTGCCATTGCGTTCAAACAGCGTGCCCATGGCGCGCGGCCAGGCGTAATGCGCATAGGATTGCGCACGAATTTCCGCGAAGGTGACGGGCAGGTTGATGCCGAATTCATGCGGCGGCGCATATTGGCAGGCGTGATAGCAGCCCTTGCAGCCATGGCACAGATTAGCCAGATGCGTCAGATCGCCGGCGGAAAATTCGCGGCGCATCGTCATGGCCGGAAATACCGCGCAATAGCTTTCGCAATAGCGGCAGGAATTGCACACTGCCATATGCCGGCGCGCTTCAGCCAGGGTTTCGTTCTCCGGTAACATCAGCGCGCCCCGCCTTGTTCAATTCCGCACATTGCGTGCTGCCTCCTCACCCGCCAGCCGGCCGAATACGGTGCCAATCGTCATGCCAAAGCCGGCCAGATAGCCCTGGCCAAGGATATTGCCGGCCATGATCTCGCCCGAAGCGAACATATTTGCCGAGGGCTTCCCATCGGCCATGATGATGCGCGCGCGGTCGCTCACCTTCACGCCAAGGAAGGTGAAGGTGATGCCGGGCTTGAGCGGGTGGCAGAAATAGGGCGGCGTATCAATCAACCGCGCCCAATGGCTTTTGGGGGGCGTCAGCCCTTCTGTGCGGCAATCATCGGGCTTCATGGGTTGGAAGGTGCCGGGGCGCACGGCGGCGTTGTAATCCGCGATCACTTTTTCCAACTTGCCCGCATCAATCCCGGCCAGGCCGGCCAATTCCGCGATGCTATTGGCCTTATAGGGTGGGAAGACGCTGGGCAAATAATTATGCAAAGCCTTGCTATCGGTGACGGCAAAAGCGACCTGACCTGGCTGCTGCGCGATCAGGCGCCCCCAAATGGCGTAGCGCTTGGGCCAGACATCCTCGCCTTCGTCATAAAACCGCTCGACATCGCGGTTCACCACCACGGCGAAGGGCACGCAATCCAAGCGCATGGCAAGGCCGCCATCTTCCATCGGTGCGCGCGCGTCATTGGCGACGGCATGGAATTGCGTTGGGTCGCCCACTTCCTGCACGCCCTGGTCGAGCAAATCGCGCAGCAAGCGGCCCTGTGCGTAAGGCGTGCCGCGAATCTGGAAATTATCCGCCGCATCGCCCCAGTATTTGCGTAGCCAATCGCGATTGGCCTGGAAGCCGCCCGCCGAGGCGATCAGCGCCTTGAAGCGCACCCGTTCCGGAAAGCCGTGATACGAAATCACCGCTTCGGTCGCGAAGCCATCCTGCACGTCAATATGCTGCACTTCGGTATCATACAGAATGCCAATGCCAAGCTGTTCCGCGGTGCGATAGAGCGCATTGACCAGCGCCTTGCCGCCGCCGAGGAAAAACGCATTGGTGCGCGAAAGTGAAAGCGTGCCGGAAAGCGATGGCTGAAACACCACGCCGCAGGATTTCAGGAAATCCGGCGCGTGTTGTGATGCGCGGATGCACATGCGCGCCAGATGCTCATCCGTCTTGCCGCCGGTCACGCGCAGCAGATCGTCCCAATATTCTTCTTCCAGATAGGTTTCGGTCAGCACATCGGTGGGCGCCGGATGCAGCGCGCGCAGATTGCGCGTATGCCGGCTATTGCCGCCGCGCATGCTGCGCGGTGCGTGTTCCAGCAGCAATACGCTGGCCCCGGCCCGGCGTGCGGTAATGGCGGCGGAAAGCGCGGCATTGCCACCGCCCGCGACCAGCACATCCCAGACCCGTGTCAGGTCCACCATGACAATTGAAATCCTCAACCTTCTTCGGGGCCATGTGTAAAAGGGAAATACGGCTTGTCCAGATGGCGCGCTACGCTGGCCCTTGATCCAGCCCCGCGCGCAAGGAACCATCAGGGTCCGCCAGCAGCCCTTCGCGCAGGAAAAGGTCAATCAACGTCAGGTTGACGTTGAATTTGATGTCATCCGAATCGGCCACGGCTTCCAGCAGACGGCGGGCTGGCCAAAGCTCAAACCGCTCCACCTCATCATCATTGGGCTTGGGCGTTACATCCTCGGGCAATTCCAAATCATAGCAATGCAGCACATCGCGCCGGAGCCCCTCATTATTCAGCAGCACATAGGAAACCCGCCCGACGGGCCGCGCCTGCGCCGCCAATTCGGGCGGCAGGGATGCTTCTTCCCCCGCTTCCTTCACCAGGGTTTCCGCCGGCGTCAGCCCCGCCGGAATGCCGCCCGCGACCAGATTATCAAGCTGCCCCGGCGCCACCGCCTTGTCGCGCGCGCGGATGCCAACCCAGATGTGCAGCCCATCGGCGCGGCGCACTAGGCCATTCATATGCACGCCCTGGGACATGACCCCAAAGGCGGGGAGGGCACCGCGGTCCAGCGTGGCCAGCACCGGCCCGTCACTGGTTTGGCGCACGTCAAAGGCTTCGCGCCGGATGCGCAGAAACCCACCCTCAGCCAGGCTGGGCAGGGCGGCGGCGAGGGCATCGCTCCGCGCCCCGCTGGTTTTCAAGCGGCCAGCCAAAGCCACACCATGCTGGTCAAAGTGGAAATCGCGCGGGCGAAAGGTCAGCGCGCGGGCCAAATCCGGCGTGATGAAGCCCACCTGCGCACCGCCCATGTGAAAGGCAAGAAAACCGTCGGGGGAGGGGATGTTGTTGCAGGCGGCGATATGCCGGGCGAAGCGGTCCATCCGCCCATCTAACACCGGGCGTCACGGCAATGCGAGGGAGGCCGTGGGGCTTGCCCCGGATGCCTCCCCTGGCCCATGAAAGCGCCAACCATGACCCCGCCACCCGCCCCAAACCGCCCCAGCGCCGCCATTCCCTTTTCGGCCCTCGGCCGCATCGCGCCGCATCTGTGGCCGGTGGGCGAGCCCATGCTGCGCCTTCGCGTGGTGGCGGCACTGCTGCTGCTGGCCGCGGCCAAGGCGGCGAATGTGCTGGTGCCCATCGCCTATGCGCGCGCCGTGGATGCGCTGGCGCCGCAATCAGGCGCTGGCGCGGTGATTGCCGTGCCGGTTGCGCTGCTGGTGGGGTATGGCTTGCTCCGCGTCATGTCCTCGGCGCTTGGGGAATTGCGCAACGCCGTCTTCGCCAAGGTGCAGGCGCGCGCCGGGCGCCGCGTGGCCCTGGACGTGTTTCGCCATTTGCACGCGCTTTCCATGCGCTTTCACATGGACCGCGCGACAGGCGGGCTTTCGCGCGTGATTGAACGGGGCGTGCGCGGCATCGCGACATCGCTCAATTTCCTGCTGTTCAACATCATCCCGACCATTGTCGAGATTCTGTTCGTCGCTGTCATTCTCTGGTGGATGTTCGCGGCTTCCTTCTCACTCACCATGCTTGGCACCATCATCGGCTATGTCGCTTTCACGCTGATTTTCACCAATTGGCGGCTGCGCTTTCGCCGGCAGATGAACCAGACGGATGAGGAAGCGAATACCAAGGCCGTGGATAGCCTGCTGAACTACGAAACCGTCAAGTATTTTGGCAATGAAGCGCATGAATCGCGGCGCTATGATGAAAGCATGACGCGCTACGAAAGCGCCTATGTCAAAAGCGAAACCACGCTCAATATGCTGAATGCCGGCCAGGCCACCATTATGGCGGTTGGGCTTACCATCACCATGCTGCTGGCAGGCCGCGGCATTGCCGATGGCAGCATGAGCATTGGCGATCTGGTGATGGTGAATACCTATTTGATCCAGCTTTATCAGCCCTTGAACATCCTTGGCTTTGCCTATCGCGAAATCAAGCAGGGGCTGACGGATATGGAGCAGATGTTCGCGCTGCTGGATGTGCCGGCTGAAGTGCGCGATGCGCCGGATGCAACGCCGCTGGCACTTGGGGCCGGTGAAATCCGCTTTGAGGATGTGCGCTTTGGCTATCGGCCGGATCGGGAAATCCTGAAGGGCATTTCCTTCACCGTGCCGCCGGGGCGAATGCTCGCGATTGTGGGGCCAACCGGGGCGGGGAAATCAACGATTTCGCGTTTGCTGTTTCGCTTTTATGATGTGACCGGCGGGCGCGTGCTGGTGGATGGGCAGGATGTGCGCGGCCTGACGCAACATAGCCTGCGCGCCGCCATTGGCGTGGTGCCGCAGGATACCGTGCTGTTCAATGACACCATCCGCTACAATATCGCCTATGGCCGGCCAGGGGCGAGCGATGCGGAAATCGAAAACGCAGCCAAGCTTGCCCAAGTGCATGATTTCGTGACGCGTCTGCCAGATGGTTACGCGACTCGTGTGGGTGAACGTGGCCTGAAGCTCTCGGGCGGTGAAAAGCAGCGGGTGGCGATTGCGCGCACCATCCTGAAAGACCCGCGCTTGCTGATTTTGGATGAGGCCACCAGCGCGCTTGATACCCGCACCGAACAGGATATCCAGGCGGCCTTGCGCGATGTGGCGCGCAACCGCACCACGCTGGTGATTGCCCACCGCCTTTCGACAGTGGTGGAGGCGGATGAGATCATCGTGCTGCAAGAAGGTGCCATTGCCGAACGCGGCACCCATGGCGCGCTGATCGCGGCAGGCGGGCTTTACGCCGATATGTGGCGCCGCCAATCCGAAGCCATGGCGGCGGCTGAGGCTGCGGCCCGCGCCCAAGCCGCGGCGGATTTGGAAATGCCCCGGCAGCGCCCCAATGCGGCTCCCCCTTCCCCTGGCCCCTGAGCCTCCCTATTTGGCTGTTACATTCAGGAGTAGCCCATGCAGATGGACCCGGAGGGCATCGCGCCCGAGGATTTGAGCCATGCCGGTTCGGTCGTGGACAAGGCGATTGAGTATATGCTGGAGCAGCAAATCCAGCCGATTTCCATCGCCTCTGCCCTGCTGGGCGGGGCGCTTGGGGTGCTGACCCGGACTTTGGATGACCGCGCCGTGGCAGGGGTACTGCGCCAAGCGCTGGCTTCGGTTGAAAGCGGCGAATTTCGCGCAGCACCCTCGCCCGAGGCTTGACGCCGCCGCTGCTTCCCTCCAAAAGCGCGTCTTCATGTTGAACCCGCGCGCAGCTTCCCCCTGCGCGCCTTTGTATTTGGATTTCTGCTATGTCTCGCCGCTGCGTCATTACTGGCAAGGGTGTTCTGACGGGTAACAATGTCAGCCACGCCAATAATAAAAGCCGCCGCCGCTTCCTGCCCAATCTGCAGGAAAGCTCCTTCTGGTCGGAAATCCTGGCCGCGCCGATCAAGCTGCGCCTTTCCACCAATGGCATCCGCACGGTGGAGCACAATGGAGGGCTTGATTCCTTCCTGCTCGGCACGCCGGACCGCAAGCTGACGGTAGATGCCATTGTGCTGAAGCGCCGCCTGGAACGCGCCCAGGCCGCCAAGGCCGCCTGAAGCTGAGCCTCATCGAACCGTTCTAACCCGCGGGGGGCAGCTTCCGCGGGTTTTGTTTTATTGCCTGACGCCCCGCTGCCGCTCAATCTCCCGCCAGCGGGCCACGTTGCGGTTATGTGCCTCAAGCGTTTCCGCAAAGGCATGCCCGCCCGACCCATCGGCGACAAAATAAAGGAAATTGCTGGTCGCCGGCCGTGTGGCGGCGCGGAGCGAGTCGCGCCCTGGGTTCGCAATCGGCCCCGGCGGCAGGCCGCGATTGCGATAGGTATTGAAGGGGCTGTCGCGGTCCAGATCAGTCCGCGTAATGGGCCGGTCCAAAGCCGCCCCGCCCAAGGCCGCGTATACCACGGTCGGGTCCGATTGCAGCGGCATATTGCGCCGCAAGCGGTTGATGAAGACCGAGGCGACCAAAGCGCGTTCCTCCGCCTTGCCGGTTTCGCGTTCAATGATGGAAGCCAGGATCAGCGCCTCCCGCGCGCTGCGGAGCGGCAGATTGGGCGCGCGGTCCCGCCAGGCTTCGGCGAGTGCGGTATTCATCGCGGCCTGGGCGCGCCTGATCAGCGCGGCGCGGCTATCGCCCCATTCAAAGGCGTAGGTTTCGGGCAGGATACTGCCCTCGGCAATCGGCTCTGCCTCGCCCATCAGCCCTTCGGTTTTGTCCAAAAGCGCCTGGATTTGCAGGGCGGAAAGCCCTTCCGGGATAGTCACGCGGCGCTGCACGGGGCGCGCTTCGCGCAATATCTCCAATACCTGCTTTAGGGAGGCACCGGCGGGAAAGGCGAATTCCGCCGCGCGCAGCGGTCCCGCGCCCTTGGTGATCTGGCTTGCGATCAGGAAATGTCGTGCATCGGCGATAATGCCAGCCTCTCGCAAGGCGCCTGCGATAGCCTCAGTCCCGCCGCGCGGAATGACCAAGGCCCTATCGGCGGCCAGCGGGCCGGGGGCTTCGTAGATACTGCGTGCCCATTGGGCCGCGGCGCCAAGCCCGATCAGCAGGGCTAGAATGAGGCCAAGCAGGATAAGCGCCACCCGCCCGCGGCGTTTGCGCGGTGCGGGCTTGGTTTCACTCATTCTAGATTAAGGGGCGCCACGGAAGATGATGCTGGCATTTGTGCCGCCAAAGCCGAAGGAATTGGACAGCGCGATATCAATCTTGCGCGGCTGCGCTTCCTTCGCCACGCGGTCAATCGCGCTTTCACGCGAAGGCTTTTCCAGATTGAGCGTGGCGGGGGCTACCTGGTCACGAATCGCAAGGATAGAGAATATCCCTTCCACCGCGCCGGCGGCGCCCAGCAAATGCCCAACCGCGGATTTGGTCGAAGACATGGCAAGCCCGCGCGCGGCATCGCCCCAAAGCCGTTCCACCGCTTCCAGTTCAAGGTCATCGCCGAGCGGCGTTGAAGTGCCATGGGCATTCACATACTGGATTTGCTCCGGCGTAATGCCGGCGCTGGCGAGAGCTGCCTTCATGGCGCGGAAGGCGCCATCATGGCCCTCGGCCGGGGCGGTGATGTGATAGGCATCGCCGCTCATGCCGTAGCCGATCACTTCGCCGTAAATCTTGGCCCCACGCGCCTTGGCGTGTTCCAATTCTTCCAGCACCACCACGCCGGCACCTTCGCCCATGACAAAGCCATCGCGCGCTTCATCCCAGGGGCGGGATGCCGCGGTTGGATTATCATTGAAGCTTGTCGAAAGGGCGCGCGCGGCGCAGAAGCCGGCCATGCCGATTTCGCCAACGGCAGCTTCGGCGCCACCAGCCACCATCACATCCGCGTCACCAAGTGCAATCAGCCGTGCCGCATCACCCAAAGCATGGACGCCGGTGGCGCAGGCCGTCACCACAGAATGGTTCGGGCCCTTGAAGCCATAGCGGATGGAAACCTGACCGGATGCCAAATTGATCAGCGCTGAGGGGATGAAAAACGGCGAAATCCGCTTGATCTTGCCTTGCAGGATCAGGGAAGCGGCTTCGTGGATCGTATCAAGGCCGCCAATGCCGGAACCAATCATCACGCCGGTGCGGCAGCGCTGATCCTCATCTTGTGGCACCCAGCCGGAATCGGTAACTGCTTCATCCGCCGCGACCATCGCGAATTGGATGAAGCGATCCATCTTTTTTTGGTCCTTGACGGGGATCCATTCATTGATGTCGAGCCCGCCTTCCGCCTTCACGCCGACGGGGATTTGGCCCGCAATGCGCGCCGGCAGGCCAGACACATCAAAGGATTGAATGGCGCCTATGCCGGAATGGCCGGCGAGCATGCGCTTCCACACATGCTCAAGACCAATCCCCAGCGGGCAGGCAATGCCCATGCCCGTCACGACAACGCGACGTGGCGCAAAACCCTTTTGGAACACGCGCTATTCCCCGTTGGATCAGCGAAGGGGCGCTCAGGCGCCCTTGTGCTTTTCGATGTAGTCGATCGCGTCCTTCACGGTCGTGATCTTTTCAGCGGCATCATCCGGGATTTCCACGCCGAAGGCTTCTTCGAACGCCATCACCAGTTCAACCGTGTCAAGGCTATCCGCGCCCAGGTCATCAATGAAGGATGCTTCAGTGGTCACCTTCGCTTCTTCGACGCCAAGGTGTTCGACAACGATCTTCTTGACCTTCTCGGCGGTATCGCTCATCGCGTAACTCTCCATTTGGCGGGGCTTGGCCCGCTCTCCCCAAAACAATGCGGCTGGCTGCCCGATGGCCTGGGACTCGTGCCCCACCCCGCCCGGCAGCGTCGCCTTAACATAGGCTAAGACGGTGGCCTAGAGCATTTTCAAGCCAAGTGGAACCACTTGGCGGCTCGGAAAATGCGATCAAAACACTGCCTGAGGCCTTATTACTGCGTTTCCGCAGCGTGAAGGCATCAGGCTGGAGAGGGTAGTTTGGTCAAGATTCCGGCAATAAAGCGCCACCCCCTCAGCTTGCAGCGTAAAGATATACCGGCAGCGGCTGGGTCTCATCCGTTACCGATTTCACGCCGGGAACCCCCTCCGCCAGTACCCTCAGGCCGCGCTTGATGGCTTCCGAGCGGGAGAAGCCATGGAAAGTCACCGCGCCATCCTTCACATCCACCATGATGTAATAGGTATCGGCCCAGGGTTCCTTGCGCATGGCGGCCAGCACGGCGGCGCGGATACGTTCATCCGGGATGCCCTCGGCCTTTTCCGGGGGCAGCAGCAGCGCATGCAGCAGATCGGCCCGGCTGATCAGGCCGCGGAGCCGCCCTTCTGAGACCACCAGCACCCGGCGAATGCCATGCTGTTCCATGAGCTGCGCGACATGAGCGGCGGTGGCGTCGGGTTCTACGGTCACCAGCTTTTCCGTCATGATGTCGCGCGCCTTGGCGCCATGGGTGCGGGCGTAATGCTCCGCCCCGCGGGCCGGGTCGCCAAATAGGCCGCTGAGCCAGGAAGCGGGCTTGTCTTCCTCCCCGGCCAGGCGGCGGATAAGGTCCGCTTCTGTCACCATGCCAAGCAAGGCGCCATCATTGGCCAGAACGGGCACGGCGGAAATGCCGCGATCCGAGAGTAACCGCGCCATGGCGATCACCGGGGTTTCGGGCGGCACGGTGACAAGTTCGGTGGTCATCAGATCGCGGGCGGTGAGTGTGGACATGATGTATCCTTCCTGATTATGTTAACTGGATAGCCGATTTCGCTCGGGCATTTCTCGACGCAGGTCAATGATGCAAGAATTCTCGCAATACAAGGGCGAATATGCGAAGCTGATCCCATGAAGGTAGCAGCTTTGTCATTGGCCCTGATGCTGGCCGGTTGCGGCGTGCTGGGTGGGGCTGGGGTGATTGGCAGCGCCCCGCCGGCGGGCCAAATGGTGCAGCCCGATCAGTTGGCGCCCCTGGCCGCGCCGCCCCCGGGCCGGGCGCTTTGGGCCGAACTTGGCCAGGATGCCGGCCCCGCC
The DNA here is from genome assembly GCA_020249265.1 of Roseomonas sp. Taxonomy (GTDB): domain Bacteria; phylum Pseudomonadota; class Alphaproteobacteria; order Acetobacterales; family Acetobacteraceae; genus Neoroseomonas. Next base: position 56,723 of record JADCGA010000030.1, on the reverse strand, counting down.
CGCCCAGTGCGCGAAGAAGGGCCGCGCCGCCTCTGGCGCATGGATCAGGGCTTTGTCTTTGTGACCGAGGGCGCGCGGGTGGTGGCGACCGCGGGGCTGCCGACCATGCTGCTGGCCAGCGCGCCGATTGGCGAGGACCCTCTGCGCCGCGCCGCGTCGCTTGGCCCGGCACCGGTTCGGGTGGCGCATAGTCTGGATCTGTCCGGCGCTGAGGGGCGCCCAGAACAAATGCGCTTTGGCCAAGTGGTGCAATGCCGGATTGAGGCCGAGGAACCCGCCATTGGCGGCGTGATCAAACGCGTGGAGATTTGCGAAGGTGCCGTGTTTTTCACCAATCGCTTTTGGTTCCGCGCCGCGGATCGTGTGTTGATACGTTCAGAACAATGGATCGGGCGCGATGTGCCGCCGCTTAGGCTGGAAGTGGCAGTGGAGGGGGGTTAACCCGTCGCTGCCGGTGGCTCTGGCGCTGCGCTTGCGGTTTGCGCCGGGTGCTTTTCTTCCAGCACCAGCTTCTGATGCGGGTAGGGAATCTCAATCCCAAGCTCATCAAAGCGCCGCTTGATGCGCCGGTTCAATTCGCGCGCAACCGCCCAGCGTTGTGATGCTTCCGTCTTCAGACGTACCCGGATCACCACGCCTGAGTCAGCAAGTCGCTCCACGCCCATCACATCCAGATCATCACGGATCACGGGACGCCAACGCGGGTCTTCGCGCATTTCGCTTGCAATCTGGCGCAGAGTTTCGGAGACCTTATCCGTATCCTCGCGATAATCCACATTCACATCAATCACGGCAAAGGCGAAGTCGCGCGTCTGGTTCGTCACGCTGGTGACGGCGCTGAAGGGGATGATGTGCAGGCTGCCATCCACGGCACGAAGCTTGATGGAACGGATGGAAAGATGTTCCACCACGCCATTCAGCCCACCCAATTGCACCACATCGCCTACCGCGACCGCGTCTTCAAACAACAGGAAAATCCCGGTGATGATATCCTGCACCAGGCGCTGGGAGCCAAAGCCAACCGCAATGCCGACCACCCCGGCGCCGGCAATGAGTGGCGCGACATTGACCCCGATTTCCGTCAGTACGGACAGCACGACAAAAATCAGGATCACCGCCAGCAACGCCGTGCGCAGCATGGGCAAAAGCGTGCGCACACGCGCACTCTGTGCCGCCTTGGCATCGCGGGAAAGTCGTTCAAGGTGCCGCTGAATGGCGGCATTGATCCCCTCCCAGATCACCAGCGCTAGCGTGATCGTAAGCGCGATGGACACCAGGGACGACACCAGCCGATTGCCAAGCTTGCCATGGCCGAACCAGGCAAAGGCCTCCAAGCCCCAGCTTTCCAGCAGGAATAGCAGGGCGATGCCGCCAATCGCCAGGCTCGCGCTGCCTTTCAAAACCGGCAAATAGCGATTGGCGCGCGCTTCCAGGCCCGGGTAGCGCGTGGATAGATCGGGCGTGATGCGAAAGCCGCGATGAATGACGCGGCGGACCGCCATGTCGGCGAACTTGGCAAGCGAGAGAATGAGGATGGTGCTGAAGGAAACCCTGAGCAGCCGCCAGAAGCCATACTGGACTTCAAGCGCCCATACCGCCCAGGCCGCGATCAGCCAGGCAATCGCCACCAAATGCCAGATGTCGGCGGCGCGATCGCGCAGCATGCGGAAAAAGCGCCGCGCGCGATCCGGTTCTTCCGCTTCCGCCAATTCCGGCGCGCGCAGCACATCCGAAACCGCCTGGCGGTTCTGCAGAATGATAATCACCAGGAATAGCGTGACCAGAAGCAGCGCGATGCGCAGAATGGAATCATAAGCCGACCAGGGCAGCCCGAATTGCAGCCCGGCTTCGGCCACCGCATAGCTCGTGATCAAAACAACCACGATACGCCGCAGCCAAATCGTGGCATAGGCGGCGGTTTCATCGGTTACCGGAAATAGCCGCAAATGTGTGGAAGCGGGAGAAAGCAGCATCCGCGCTGCCGCCATCAAGATGCAGGAAGCGATATAGGCGTTGTTTGCCGTCAGCATCACAAGCTGCGTGGTCGGCAGCGGATGCACCGCGCTGATCAACCCATAGGAAACAATCGCAAAGGCGGCGATGGGCACAAGATCAAGCCCGAGCCGCCCCACCACCAGCGGTACGCGCTTCAGCCTTGTCCACCCTGCAGCCTCGGCCGGCGCATGGGCATCCAACTGGTCGCGGAAACGGCGCAGGAAACGCGCGGCGACCCATTCGGCCACAAGGCCAAGGCCAAGCACCAGAACAACTTTCCAGGATGCATCCAACACGCGTCTTTGCGTGATGGGATCACGTATGATTGAGTGTAGCCAACTCAGCACCGCCGGCAAATCGGCGATGGTGCGCACAGCCGCAACAAGCTGATCAGAAGCCCCCGCCAGGCGCTGCGACGCTCCCTGGAGCAATTGCGCGCCGAGCGTATTCGGCGCCAGCAGCGCTGGTTCCGTGCCGGCTGGGGCGGCGGGCGCGGCACCTTCCGCTTCTGGCGCGGCGGCGCGCAGAGCCCGGATCAACTCCGCCCGGCGCGCATCATCCTGCAAAATCTTGAGCAGCGCTTCCACTTCCGGCGACGCCGCGCTGCTGGCCGGCGTTGTTGTGGCTGCGGGGGCGTGGTGGACGGGATTACCAGGTTCCGGCTGCGCCAAGGCTTGTCCCGCCAGCAGCGCGAAGCCCAGCAACAGGATAAAGCGCCGAAATCCCTGGAAGATGCTCATGCAGCGCTTGGGAGCCCATTGCCGGGCGCGGGTCAAGTCTTTCCCGCGCGCCGATTGCCCGCAGGCGGTGGCGCCGTTACACCGCGCGCATGCTCGCTGCGCCTTCCGTCTGGACCGTCATGATCGCCCTTTTGGGGACGCATCTGGCAGGGATGGGCGTTTTCCTGACCGTGCCGGTGCTGGCGCCGGAGATTGCCGCAGAGCTCGGCATCGCCGCTTCGCTCGCCGGGGTGCATACCGCGCTGGTTTATCTGGGGGCGATGGTATCGGGGCCTTTGGCGGGGGCCTTCATTCATCGCTTTGGCGGGATCAGGGTGTTGCAGGCGGGGATGCTGATCTCTGCCTTTGGCATTGCGATTGCCATGCTGGGCCATCCGGTGGCGCTTTTCGCCTCGGCAGTGATTGCTGGGCTTGGCCATGGGCCGGTGACGCCGGCAGGCAGCCATTTGCTCGCCGCCCGCACCCCGGCGCGGCGGCGCGGCTTGATCTTCAGCCTGAAGCAATGCGGCGTGCCGGCGGGTGCGATGCTGCTTGCCGCTGCCGTGCCGCCCATTGCGGTGGCCGCCGGCTGGCGCCAGGGGGTGCTGGCGGTGGTCATTTTCCTCGCGTTTTCAGCGCTTTGCTTGCAACCGCTCCGCGCTGCGCTTGATGCGGAACGCAATCCCAAGGCCGCCATCCGGGGCTTGGGGCAGGTCTGGGGGGCGGCAGCTTCCAGCCTTGGCTTGCTCCGCCAATTCCCGGTGCTGCGGCGCATGACCATCATGTCGGCGCTCTACGGCGTTTCCCAATTCTGTTTTTCGACGTTTTTTGTGGTGTTTCAGGTGGCAAGCCTGGGGGCATCGCTGACCGAGGCCGGCATGCGCCTGGCCCTGGCCCAGGCCGCCGGGGTGGCGGGGCGGGTGCTTTGGGGTCTGGTGGCGGACCGCACAGGCGCGGCGCCGGTTTTCGCCGGGCTTGGCATTGGCGCGGCAGTGGCCGGTTTGGCGCTATTGCTGGCCGGGCCGGGCTGGCCGGGCCTGATCATCATTCTGGCCGGGATGCTGATGGGCGCCACCGCGATTGGCTGGAATGGCGTGTTTCTGGCGGAGATGGCGCGCTTGGCCCCGGCAGGGCAGGTGGGCGGCACCACGGCGGCGGCGGGCTTTGTCTTTGGCCTTTCCATGCTGGTGGCACCGCCCTTCTTTTCCCTGCTGGTGGATCTGACCGGCGGTTATGAGGCTGGATTCGCGCTTTGCATCATCACGGCGCTGATTGGCGCGGCGCTGGCTTGGTCTGTGCGTGATGGGGCTGTCTCCCGCCCATGAAACAGGGTAACCTTGAGGCATGACGACGATCCTCACCATTCTGGTTGCGCTGGCCATGCTCGCCACGGTTGGCGTGCTCTTTGCCGGGATTCTCGGCATGGCGGGCGGCAAGGCCAATCCGAAAACTGCCAATTGGCTCATGCGCTGGCGCATCATTTTTCAATTCATCGCGGTGGGGCTTTTTGTCATTCTGCTTTTGCTGTTGAAAAGCTGACTTGGTCGTATTTTCCGAGTCGCCAAGTGAAGTCACTTGGCTTGAAAATACTCCGCCCTGCCTTGCCCCGCCCGGCGTCGGGCCTTAATAGTCAGAGGGCCGGGTGAGAGGGTCTGAAGAACCCCCGCATTCGGTATTCCGGCGCCACACGGCCCCCCATTTCCTGAAGGCTATGGTTGCATCATGAAGCTTCTGGTCCCCGTCAAGCGGGTGGTGGATTACAACGTCAAGGTCCGCGTGAAGGCGGATGGCACGGGCGTTGAAACTGCCAATGTCAAAATGTCCATGAACCCCTTTGACGAAATCGCGGTGGAAGAAGCCGTGCGGCTCAAGGAAAAGGGCATCGCCACCGAAATCATCGCGGTTTCCGCCGGCCCTGCCGTGGCGCAGGAACAAATCCGCACGGCGCTGGCCATGGGGGCCGATCGCGGCATTTTGGTGGAACATGATGGCGTGCTGGAACCGCTCGCAGTCGCGAAAATCCTGAAGGCGATCATTGCCAAGGAAGCGCCTGATTTGGTGATCCTGGGCAAGCAGGCAATTGATGATGACATGAACGCCACGGGCCAGATGCTGGCGGCGCTGATGGGCTGGCCGCAGGGTACCTTCGCGTCCAAGGTTGAAATCGCCGATGGCACGCTGAACATCACGCGCGAAGTGGATGGCGGGTTGGAAAAGCTGGCGCTGAAGCTGCCGGCGATCATCACCACCGATCTGCGCCTGAATGAACCGCGCTATGCGTCGCTGCCGAACATCATGAAGGCGCGCAAGAAGCCGATTGAAACCGTGAAGCCCGCCGATTTGGGTGTGGACCCCACTCCGCGCCTGACCGTGCTGAAGGTGGAAGAACCACCCAAGCGCCAGGCCGGCAAGAAGGTGGGTTCCGTGCAGGAGCTTGTTGATAAACTCCGCAATGAAGCGAAGGTGATTTGACCATGGCTGTGCTTGTTCTTGCCGATCATCAGGACGGCGCGCTTTCTCAGCCAACCCGCAGCACAGTGGCCGCCGCCGCCAAGCTTGGCGATGTGCATGTGCTGATCGCAGGTGGCGCCACTGGCCCCGCCGCTGCCGCCGCTGCCAAGCTGCCATCGGTTGCGAAGGTGCTGACCGCCGAGGCTGACATCTACGCCAATGGCCTGGCCGAGCCCATGGCCGCTTTGCTGGTGGCACTCGCCCCCGGCTATTCGCATCTGCTGGCCCCGGCTTCAGCCGGTGGCAAGAATGTGATGCCGCGCGCTGCGGCGTTATTGGATGTGCAGATTCTCTCTGACATTTCCGATGTGGTTGATGCCGATACCTTCGTGCGCCCGATCTATGCCGGCAATGCCATGGCCACCGTGAAATCCGCCGATGCGAAGAAGGTGATCACGGTGCGCGCCGCGTCCTTTGATCCCGTCCCTGCCGAAGGCGGCGCAGCGCCGGTGGAAGCGGTGGCGGCGGCGGCTGATCCTGGGCTTTCGCGCTTCCTGGGCGCTGAGATTGTGAAAAGCGAACGCCCCGAACTGACGGCGGCGCGGATTGTGGTCTCTGGCGGGCGTGCCATGGGATCGGCGGAGAATTTCGGCATTGTCGAAAAAGTCGCCGATAAGCTGGGGGCGGCTATTGGTGCTTCCCGCGCCGCGGTGGATGCGGGCTATGCGCCGAATGATCATCAGGTCGGCCAGACCGGCAAGATTGTGGCGCCGGAGCTTTACATCGCCGTTGGCATTTCCGGCGCCATTCAGCATCTGGCCGGCATGAAGGACAGCAAGGTGATTGTTGCCATCAACAAGGATGAAGAAGCGCCGATTTTCCAAGTGGCCGATTACGGGCTGGTGGCTGATTTGTTCAAGGCCATGCCGGAATTGGAAGCCGAACTCGACAAGAAGTGATTTGCGTGATCGGGGGCGCGGTCTGCATCAGCGCCCCCGTTTCGTATTGAAACAGGAGCATCCATCATGGCGGCAATCAATAAACTCGGCGTGATTGGCGCGGGGCTGATGGGCAATGGCATTGCCCATGTGGCGGCGCTTTCGGGTATTCCCGTGGTGCTGATGGATGTGCAGCAACAGGCGCTGGACCGCGCGCTGGCGACCATGGCGAAGAACATGGACCGGCAGGTGAGCAAGGGGAGTGTCAGCAGTGCTGATCGCGATGCCGCCTTGGCGCGGATTGTGACGGCGACCGACAATAGCGCCTTCGCCGATTGCGACATGGTGATCGAGGCCGCGACGGAAAACGAAGAAATCAAAAAGAAGATCTTCGCCGCCCTTTGCCCAGTGTTGAAGCCGGATGCGCTTTTGGCGTCCAATACATCTTCCATTCCCATCACACGGTTGGCGGCGGCGACGGATCGGCCCGGGCGCTTCATTGGCATGCATTTCTTCAACCCTGTGCCGATGATGAAGCTGGTTGAGATCATTCGCGGCCTTGCGACGGAAGACGCGACCTATCAGGCGGTGGAAGCGCTTGCCAAGCGCATGGGCAAGGCGCCGGTCATGGCGCAGGATTGGCCTGGTTTTGTCGTCAACCGTATCCTCTGCCCCATGATCAATGAGGCGATACAGGCGCTGATGGAAGGTGTTGGCGATGTGGCTGCGATTGATGCCGGCATGAAGCTTGGCGCCAATCACCCGATGGGGCCTTTGGAGCTCGCGGATTTTGTGGGGCTGGATACGCTCTATTCGGTGATGAAGGTGCTGCATGAAGGCTTGGGCGATTCCAAGTATCGGCCTTCGCCCTTGCTCGCTAAATATGTTGAAGCCGGCTGGTATGGGCGCAAATCTGGCCGCGGCTTTTACGATTACAGCACCACACCGCCGACACCCACGCGCTGATTTGGCGGTGCCATGCAGGGTGTTACGCGGTTTGAAGGCTGGCGCCTGACGCTGCGGGAGCTTTATTTTGGCCGCACCGCAGCGGCGCGCCGCTTTCGCTATAGCATTATTTTTTTCGATCTGTTGACGCTGATTTTCGTGATTGGCACTTCCTTCATCCCAAGGGAGCCCTGGATCGGTTACGTTGATGTCGCAATTGGGCTGATTCTGGCGCTGGAATACGCCGCGCATCTGGCAGCGCATCGTAACCCAGGGCGCCATGCGCGCAGTTTTTCCAGCCTGATTGATCTTGTGGCGATCCTTTCCTTCCTGGCACCGCTGACCGGGGAGGGTTTTGGCTTCTTGCGGGTGCTGCGCACGCTTCGGCTATTGCACACCTATCGTACGCTGATGGAACTGCGTGAGGATATGCCGTTTTTCCGCAAGCATGAGGAAGCGCTGATTGCCGGCGTGCATTTGACGGTCTTCGTGTTTGTCATGACCGCGATCGTTTACGAAAGTCAGCGCAGCATCAATCCGAAAATTGCCGATTACGCCGATGCGCTTTATTTTACCGTCACCGCGCTGACCACAACGGGCTTTGGCGACATCACGCTGGAAGGCAAATTCGGCAAGCTGCTTTCCGTGTTTATCATGATCTGCGGCGTGACGCTGTTTCTGCGCCTGGCGCAGGCGCTATTCCGCCCACGCAAGGTGCGCTTTCCCTGCCCAAGCTGCGGCCTGCAACGCCATGATGTGGATGCGGTGCATTGCAAGGCCTGCGGCACCAGACTCGCCATTCCCGATGAGGGGCGGGACTGAACGCGATTAGACCGGCGTGCGCCATTCCGCATGGGCATTGGTGGTGCCGCGCACCACGCTTTCATAGGCTTCCTGCAAGCGCATGGTAATCGCGCCGGGTTTGCCATCGCCCACCGGTAGCTTGTCCACACTCGTGATCGGCAGCAATTCCTGACCGGTGCCGCAGAAGAATAACTCATCCGCAATGTAGAGTTCCGTGCGGTCAATGGTACCCTGTTCCACGTCCAAGCCATGTTCGGCGGCGAGGTGGATCACGGTATCGCGCGTGACGCTTTCCAGAATGTCGTTTTCACGCGACGGCGTAATCAGCTTGCCATCGCGAACCATGAATAGGCAGGCGCCGGTTCCTTCGCTAATCTTGCCGGCGCGCGTCATCAGCAGCGCATTGTCATAGCCATCCGCCTTGGCCTGCAACATGGCGATTCGCCCGGCATGGTAATTCGCTGTCGCCTTGATGCGCGGCGGCATGGTGGTATCCGTGATGCGGGTCCAAGATGAGACATGCACCGAAAGCCCGCTGCTGCGCTTGGCATTGCGTTCGCGCGGCATGGCGCCGCAAGCCCAGCCGACGCTGCCCGTGGAAGCCATGGACCCCAGGCTTTCGATATGCACCTGGATGCGGACATAGGCATCATCATCCGGTTCATTGGCGCGCACAGCATCCAGCACCGCCTGGCGCATTTCATCGCGGGATGGAGGATTGTCGAAGCGCATGAATTTCATGCCCTGATCCAGCCGCACCAGATGTTCTTCCAGGCGGAAGACGGCAAGCTTGCCGGTGCTGTAATTCATATAGGCGCGTATGCCTTCAAACACCGTACCGCCATAGGCATGCCCCACCGAAAACGGATGCACGCGCGCTTCATCAAAGGCGATCTTCTTGCCGTTCTGGATGATATACTTCGCTGTCCAGGCCATTGGTTTCCTCATTTATCCTTGGAAGTTTTCGCGAGCACTTCGTTAAAACCGCCCTGGCCGGTCATGGCGGCCCAGGCGCGGTAGCGTTCCGATGCCGCAACGCGCCCCGCCGCAATCATGCCGCGCCAAACGCCGCAGGCTTCCACGAAACGCGGGATGGAGCCGGGGAACATCGCGAGCGTGATGGCCTCCGCAATCTCATCTTCCGGCACGCTATCCGCATAGGCAGCTTCAATCTGCCATTCTAGCACCCGCCAGCGCGCGCGGCAGACCTGCACCGCGCATTGTGCCAGATGCACCAGGCGGCGCGGTGCGGCGGGCGCGATGGCCGCCACCGCATCCAAATAGGCAGCGCGAGCATCAAAGGGCGCAAGCTGCGCGCCCCAGCGATGCGCGGCGAAATCAAATGCCTCAGCGCCGATGGCGAGCGCGGCGGCGGCGAAAGCGGCACCAATCAGCGCATCATCCCCGCCGGCGGCGCGGAATTTGGCGATGTGATGCGTCGCCAATGCTTCATCGGTGGCGGCCAGCACGGCCAGCCAGACAAATTCGCGGTCATGATGCGACAATACGCGATCATCCAAAGCCATGGCGGAATAGGCCGCGTCATAGCCTTCCAGCAGGCGGGGGAAGGCGAGTGCCAGCAGTCCGTGATGCGGCAGCAGATAGCCACGCTTGGCCTTGACCGCGGCGAGCCTGGCTTCCAGCGCGGCGGAGGTTTCAGCGCCCGCGTTTTCTTCTTGATCATTCATCCTGGGGTCAGGCTATACCGCTTCCCATCCCTTGCAATCCCCCGCCCGGGGCAGGATCATTTCGCCATGTCCAAGACAGAGCTGCAAAACGCCCCCATCCTGCTGCGCGAAGACCGCGCGGGAGGGATTTGCATTATCACGCTGAACCGCCCGGACCAACGCAATAGCCTCTCCCGCGCGCTATTGCAGGCGCTGGAGGATATGCTGGCTGAGATCGCCGCCGACCCAAGCTGCCGCGTGGTCGTGCTGGCCGCTGCCGGCACGGTGTTCTGCGCCGGGCATGATTTGCGCGAAATCACCGCGCATCGCACCGATGCCGATGGCGGACGCGGCTTTTACGCCGATGCGATGGCCGCTTGTGCGCGGGTGATGCAGGGGATTGTGGGTCTGCCTCAGCCGGTGATTGCCGCGGTGCAAGGCGTGGCCACCGCCGCCGGCTGCCAATTGGTCGCAAGCTGCGATTTGGCGGTGGCGGCAGAAGATGCGCGCTTCTGCACGCCGGGCGTGGATATTGGGTTGTTCTGTTCCACACCGGCGGTGGCTTTGGCGCGCGCCGTGCCGCGCAAGGCCGCGATAGAAATGTTGCTGCTGGGTGAAATGGTGCCGGCGGCGGAAGCGCAGCGCCTGGGCTTGGTCAATCGTCTGGCCCCGCGTGACGCCCTGATGGAAACCGCGCTGGGCCTGGCTGCGCGCATCGCTTCCCATTCCGCAATCACTGTGCGCATGGGCAAGCGCGGCTTCAATACGCAAATCGAATTGCCGTTGGCGGAAGCCTACAGCGAAGCCGCTTCGGTGATGACGGAAAATCTGATGGCGCGTGATGCGGCGGAAGGCATTGGCGCCTTTCTGGAAAAGCGACATCCGCAATGGGAAGACAGATAGGGGAAATGGCCGTGAGCAAATACGAAAACGGGCTGGACCAGAATGCGGCCAATCATCAGCCGCTGACGCCGCTATTGTTCCTGGAACGCGCCGCGCAGGTTTATCCGGATTATCCCGCCGCGGTGCATGGGGCGGTGCAGCGCGATTACGCCAGCCTCCGCAACCGGTCTGTACAGCTTGCCCATGCCTTGCAAAAGCGCGGCATTGGGCGTGGCGATACGGTGGCGGCGATTCTGCCGAATATTCCGGAAATGCTGGAATGCCATTACGGCGTGCCCATGGCGGGCGCGGTGTTGAACACCATCAATACGCGGCTTGATGCACCGACCGTGGCTTATATTCTGGATCACGGCGAAGCCAAGGCCGTGGTGGTGGACCGCGAATTCATGCCCGTACTGCGCGCGGCGCTTGCGGAATGTGCAGCGAAGCCCTTGGTGATTGAAGTGCATGATGCGCTGGCGCCGGAAGCCATGCATGGCGAAAGCCTGGGCGGGCAGGAATATGAAAGCTTCATCGCCGAGGGCAGCGCTGATTTCGCCTGGGAAATGCCGCGCGATGAATGGGACGCGATTACGCTGAATTATACATCCGGCACCACGGGTAAACCCAAGGGAGTGGTCTATCACCATCGCGGCGCCTGCCTTTTGGCGACCGGCAATGTGCTTTCCGTCAGCATGGGCAAGCATCCATCCTATTTGTGGACGCTGCCGATGTTTCACTGCAATGGCTGGTGTTTTCCCTGGACTGTGACAGCGCAGGCGGGCTTGCATGTGTGTCTGCGCGCCGTGCGCGGCCCCGATATGTGGCGGCTGATGGCCGAACATGCCGTCACGCATATGTGCGGTGCGCCGATCGTGATGGCAACTTTGCTCGCCACACCCGCCGCCGATAAGCGCGCCTTGCCGCGCCAGGTGCAATTCGTCGTCGCCGGCGCGCCGCCACCCGAAGCCGTGCTGGCCGCCATGAAGGAAGCAGGCTTCGCTGTCTGCCATGTCTATGGCCTGACCGAGGTCTATGGCCCCGCCGTGGTCAATGAATGGCACAGCGAATGGAATGCCAAGCCCGCGCCGGAACAGGCCGCGCTCATGGCGCGCCAGGGCGTGCGCTATCTGGCGCTTGAAGGCCTGGATGTGATGGACCCTGAAACCATGCGCCCCGTGCCCGCTGATGGCACGACGATGGGCGAGGTAATGATGCGCGGCAATGTTGTCATGAAGGGCTATCTGAAGGATGCCGCCGCCACGCAATCCGCCTTTGCTGGTGGGTGGTTTCATACCGGTGACCTCGCGGTGAAGTATCCGGATGGGTATATTCAGCTCAAGGATCGGTCGAAGGATATCATCATCTCGGGCGGTGAGAATATCAGCAGTATTGAAGTGGAAGATGCGCTGTACAAGCATCCCTCCGTTGCCGTGGTGGCGGTAGTGGCGAAACCCGATGAGAAATGGGGTGAAACACCCTGCGCCTTTGTGGAATTGAAGCCCGGCATGGCAGCAACGCCGGAAGAACTCATCAATTTCGCACGCCAGCATTTGGCCGCGTTCAAATTGCCGCGCCATATCATTTTCGCGGAATTGCCGAAAACCTCGACAGGCAAGATTCAAAAGCATGTGCTGCGCGCGCAGGCTCGGGCGTAGTAGGGAACAGCCGATCATGCAGGAATTTCATGGGGTTTTTCCCTATCTCGTCTCGCCCATTGCGCCGGATGGTAGCGTGTTGGAAGCGGAATTGCGCCGCCTGGTGGATCATCTGATCGCATCCGGCGTGCATGGGCTGACGCCTTTGGGAAGCACGGGGGAATTTGCTTATCTGGATGCGGCGCAACGTCGGCGCATTGTGGAAATTGTGGTCTCCCAAACCGCAGGCCGCGTGCCGGTGGTAGCTGGGGTTGCGGCAACCACGATTGTAGATGCCGAACGCCAGGCGCGCGATTACGCGGCGATGGGGGCGGATGGCATTCTGGCCATACTGGAAGCCTATTTTCCGCTGAATGATGCGGCGGTGGTTTCCTATTTCAAGGCGATTGCCGATGCCACTGAATTGCCGACAGTGCTCTACACGAATCCGAATTTTCAGCGTTCAGATCTTTCGCTGCCTGCCATTGAAAAATTATCGCACCATCCGCGTATTTGCCTGATCAAGGATGCCTCCACCAATACCGGGCGCTTGCTGTCCATCCTGAACCGGACGGAAGGTCGCATCGGGGTTTTTGCGGCCTCCGCCCATATTCCGGCGGCGGTGATGATGATTGGCGGCAAGGGGTGGATGGCGGGGCCGGCTTGCGCCATTCCGCGCGAAAGTGTGCGGCTTTATGAGTTATGCCGCGCCGGGCGTTGGGATGCGGCCATGGCGCTGCAGCGCGCGCTGTGGCGCGTGAATGAGCTTTTCGCCGCGCATTCACTCGCCGCCTGCATCAAGGGTGCCTTGCAAATCCAGGGTTTCGCGGTGGGCGATCCCATTCTGCCGCAAGCACCACTTTCACCCGAGGGGCGCGAAGCAGTGCAAGCCGCGCTCACACTCGCAGCGGAAGCGCTCTCCGCCGCACCAGAAGCCTGAGGGCGTGAGCATTCCGCAAAAGCGCCTGCCCTTCATTCTGGGCGCCATGGCGGCCATTGGGCCGTTTTCGATTGATATGTATCTGCCGGCCTTGCCCACATTGGGTGAGGCTTTGGGCAGCACCGCAGGTGCGGCGCAGGCAAGCCTGGCAGTATTTTTCCTCGGCATGGCGCTGGGGCAAATCTTTTATGGGCCGCTGGCGGATCGTTATGGCCGCCGGCTGCCACTGTTTATCGGGCTTGGGGTTTATACTGTCGCCTCGCTGGTCTGTGCGCTCGCGCCCAATATCGAAAGCCTGATTGCCGCGCGGTTGCTGCAAGCGCTGGGTGGTTGCACCGGCATGGTGATTGCGCGCGCCATTGTGCGTGATGTTGCGGATGAACGCGGCGCGATCCGCCTGATGGCGAAGCTGATGCTGGTGATGGGCGTGGCGCCGATCATCGCCCCCATTATCGGCGGCGCGCTTCTGGGCGTGATTGGCTGGCGCGGCTTATTCCTGTGCCTTGCGGCTTACGGCGCGATTTTGCTGCTGGTGATTGCGGTTTTTCTGCCTGAGACGCTGCCCCCCGAACGCCGCCGACGTGATGGCTTGCGCCAGGTGCTTGGCGTCTGGCGGCGCTTGCTGGGCGATGGCTATTTCATGGGCCATGCGCTGGCGGGCGGCCTCGTGATCGGGGGGATGTTCGCCTATATCACCGCATCGCCCTTTGTCTTTATGCAATTGCATGGCGTGCGCGCTGAGGATTACGGCTTCTATTTCGGCGCCAATGCGCTTGGCATCATGCTGGCGGGGCAAATTACCGCGCGCTTGGTGGATCGGGTGGCGCCGGCGCGGATGCTGACTGCAGCACTGACCATCAGCGCTGTGGCGGGGCTTGCGCTGCTTGCTGTCACTATCACGGGATTTGGAGGCTTTGCCGCGATCGTCGCCACACTTTTTGTCTATGTTTCTATGATCGGCGCAGTCTTGCCACTCACCGCCGCGCGCGCCATGGCGCCGCATGGGGCGATTGCGGGCAATGCTTCAGCACTCATGGGCACGCTGCAATTCGGCGCGGGGGCGCTTGTTGGGGTTGCCTTGGGCACGCTGCAAAACGGCACTGCTTTGCCCATGGCGCTTGTGGTGGCGCTATGTGGCATGGGCGGTTGGGTGGTGCGGCGCTTATTGGTGAAATAAGCGCCGCTTTACCGCATCACGTCATTTTCTTGCCGAGCGTCCAGCCGCCATCCACCGTCAGCACCGCGCCTGTGGTGAAGGAGCTTTCTTCACTCGCGAGGAACATCATGGCATTGGCCACTTCATGGGTTTCGCCAGAACGTCCCATGGCGTGGAGTTCCTGAATTCTCCGCGCGACATCAGCATCCTGGAAATAGCGTTCCGTCATCGGCGTGCGGATCACGCCAGGCGCCACAGCATTCACGCGAATACCGTGTGGCGCCAATTCCATCGCCAAGGCTTTCGTCAGCCCCACCACCGCGTGTTTGGACGTGACGTAAGCCACGCGTTCCGGCGTTGCCACCAGCCCAAGCGTGGACGCGATATTCACAATCCGCCCATGCTTACCCAACGCAATCAGGCGCCGCGCAAAAGCCTGAGACGGCAAAAAGCTGCCAGTCACATTGATGCTCATGGTGCGCTGCCAATCCTCAAATGAAAGATCGAGCAAAGGGCTGATTTCACGCACGCCGGCACAATTCGCCAGCACATTCATCCGGCCCAGCACGGCTTCTGCGCCCGCGATGAAGTCGCGCACCGCATCGGGGTTCACGACATCCAAAACAAAGGGATGCGCTTCGCCATCGCGCTTGCGGATTTCAGCTGCCGTTGCCTCCACCGCTTCCTTATCAATATCGGCAATCGCCAGCCGCGCGCCTTCTTCAGCGAAGGCAATGGCCAATTGCCGGCCAATGCCGCTGGCCGCGCCGGTGATCAATACGCCTTGATCTTGGAATCTCATGTGCATTCTCCCTGCATGTTATGCCGTGATCAGGTCAGCGGCTTTTTCGGCAATCATATTCGTGGCGGCATAGGTATTGCCGGAAACCATGGTCGGCATGCAGGAAGCATCTGCCACGCGCAGCCCCTCAAGCCCGATTACCTTCATGGAAGCAGGGTCCACCACCGCCATGGGATCAATCCCCATCTTGCAGGAACCGATCGGGTGATAGGTGGTGGAACCCGTCGCGCGCGCATGGGCCAGCCATTCATCATCGGTTTGTACGGATGGCCCTGGAAAATTCTCGGCAATCACGTAATCCGCCAAGGGGCGCGTATGCAGCAATTGCCGCATGTATTTCATCGCCGCCACCAAGGCGTCGCGGTCCATTTGCGCTTGCAGGTAATTCGGCTGGATTTCCGGCTTCGCGCGCGGGTCCGCCGATAGCGCCTTCAGCCAGCCCTTGCTTTCGGGGCGCAACTGAGAACACCCAAGCGTCATGCCCGCCTTCGTATCCAAATCCGTCACGCCATAACGCCCCGTCGGGTAGCTGGCGGGGGCGAAGTAAAGCTGCATATCGGGCGTCGCCAACCCCTCACGCGTTTTCATATAGCCGCCGGCATGGCTTGGGCTTGCCGTCAGCAGGCCCTTGCGTGTGAAGGCATAGCGCAGCACCTCAATCGCCAGGCGCACACCGCGCGAACGTTCATTGAGCGAACCCGCGCCTTTCACCAAAGCGGAAACTCGGGTGGCGTAATGGTCGCGCAAATTTTTGCCCACACCTGGCAGCGCATGGACAACACCCACGCCAATATCGGCAAGCCATTCCGGATCACCCACACCGGAAATCTGCAGCAGTTGCGGCGTATTGATCGCACCACCGGAAAGGATCACATCGCGTCGCGCGCGAATGGTGATGGGGGTGCCACCTTCCTGCGCATAGCGAATGCCAATGGCGCGCTTGCCTTCAAAGACAATCGCCTCAGCCAGCGCGCGCTGGATCAGCTTCAGATTGGGGCGTGACAGGGCAGGGCGCAGATAAGCATCCGCCGGGCTCCAGCGCCGGCCACCGCGCATCATTTGCTGATACAAAAACGTGCCTTCCTGGTTGCCGGAATTGTAATCCGGCGTGCGGCGCAACCCCAGCGCCTCATTCGCGGCGATATAGGCTTCCGACAATTCATGCGGGTCGCGCTGGTCTTCGATGGAAAGCGGCCCGTTATTGCCGCGCACGGAAGGGTCTCCGCCACCATTGCCGCGCGTCTCGGCGCGCTTGAAATAGGGCAGCACATCATCCCAGGACCAGCCGCGGCAGCCAAGCTGCGCCCACATGTCGTAATCGGCGGATTGGCCACGCACATAAAGATGGCCATTGATGGAACCGGAACCACCCAAAACCTTGCCACGTGGGAAGGGAATTTTGCGATTATCAATGTAAGGCCCGGGCGCGGTTTCATAACCCCAATTCAGCTTCGGGTTATAGACAGTTTTGTTGAAGCCGGCTGGGATTTTGATGAAGATGTTATTGTCCTTGCCGCCCGCTTCCAGAATGGCGACGCTATGCTTGCCCGAAGCGCTCAGCCGATTGGCCAGCACGCAGCCTGCGGCGCCGGCACCCACGATCACATAGTCGAATTCTTCCATGAACCTTTCCTCTTCAAGCTTTTCAGAAAGGCTAGGCCGAGCATCGCCGCGGGGGAAGGGCTAATCCTCGGTTTCTTCGGGCGTCACGCTGGCCGGAATTGCATAGGCTTCCGTCATCCAGCGACCCAAATCCACCTGCCGGCAGCGATCGGAACAAAAGGGGCGCTGATCGGGCGCCGGGGCGCGGCCACAGACTGGGCAGCGCGCGCGGCGCGGTTGTTTTTCGGCATCAGTCACGCGACACCTCGCGGAGTTGGGGTGGGCCGTGCGCCGCGCTCTGCAATTCCAACGCATGGCCGGTAAGCGCGGCGTATTCTTCCAAAGCGCTGGGCAGGTCGCGCAAGGCGCTGATCACCTCTGGCCGCGCTTCCAGCATCAGACGTTGAGCGGGCCGTGCCGCAGCGTCGCGCGCTGCCTGGCGCAAAGCCGCTAAGCCTTCCGCCAAGGGTGAGTGCAACGCCTCGGCCAAGGGCGGGTGGATGCGGTCGCGCACCATTTCAAACAACCCGAGCCCGGTCAGGCCCACCAGCCGCGCCAGCCTATCCGGCGCCAGCGCGGCGCGGAGCGGTTCGAGTAAGGCTTGGCGCCGCTTGGGCGAAAGCCCCGCCACATCCAGCAGAATGGCACCAGAGAGGTTACGCAACCTGATCTGCCGCGCGATTTCCGGCAGCGCCGCTTCATTGAAACGCGCCAAGCCATCGCCGGCGCCCGCACTATCCACATCCAAAGCGGTCAGCGCCCGCGTTGTTTGGATATGCAAAACGCCACCGCCCGGCAGCGGTGCGGCGCTTTCGGCCAGGGCGGCAAATTCACCTTCCAGAACCTCATCAAAAACCGGGCTATGCGAAAGCGCCACGCGATCCCCAAGCGCGCCGCGCAGCTTCGCCGCTATCGCCGCGCCATGAACGCGCAGCGGTGCTTCTGGATATTGCGCGGCCAAGCGCTCGGCGGCGGATGGACCGCGCGCCACCAATCGCGGCGCACCGACAGGGGCGGCGGCGATGCGTGCGGCTTGCGCTTCCGTCAGCACTGCGGAAAGCCTTGGCCCCTTGCCGGCCTGCGCGGCGCGCGTCAGGCGCAGGCCCAAAATCTGCCCTTCCTGCACTGCCTGTTTGATCGGCTGGCGCGGTGCGCTGGCGGTGCTTTCGGGCAGGAAGCCCGTTTCATTGCCTGCCAGCGCCACAAAGGCGCCGGACATGGAAGCCGAGATCGCCACCACGCGCCCGCGCTGCAAATCGCCAACGCCATCAGGCCGCGCAGGGCGTTCCACCCAGGCTTCGGTCAACACGCCACCCCGCAGCAGCGCGGTCCGCACTTCGCCCGGGGAGGCTTCCACCAGGATCAGGGCTTCAGCCACCCGATTCCCCGCAGCATTTGCGCGGTTTCAAACAGCGGCAGGCCGACCACATTGGAATGGCTGCCCGAGATGAAGCGCGTGAAAGCCTCGGCCCGGCCTTGGATGGCATAGGCGCCGGCCTTGCCCTGCCATGCGCCGGAAGCGATGTAGTCTTCCATTTGCGCTTCGGTCAGGCGTTGGAAGGTGACATTGGTTTCGATCAAGCGCTGGATGCGTCGCCCATCGGGAAGCGCCAGCACCACGCCCGTGGTCACGCAATGCCGCCGGCCTGACAGAAGCTTTAGGCAGAAGCGCGCCTCAGCTTCGGTTTCGCCCTTGGGCAGGATGCGCCGGCCAACGCCGACCACCGTATCGGCAGCCAGCACCAACGCGCCTTCGGCCAAGGGCAGCGCCGCTTCAGCCTTGGTGCGCGAAAGCCTGGCCGCCAAGGCGCGCGGCTGTTCGGCCTTCAAGGGCGTTTCATCAATATCGGTCGAGATCACGCGCGCAGGCGTAATGCCAAGCCGCGCCAGCAAATCCAGGCGGCGGGGGCTGGCGCTCGCCAATACCAGCGGCAAGCGCGCGACATCCATATGCGCTGCGTTACTTGAAGCGGAAGGTGATGCGGCCCTTGGTCAGATCATAGGGCGTCATTTCAACATTGACGCGATCACCAGCCAGCACGCGGATGCGGTTCTTGCGCATCTTCCCGCTGGTATGCGCCAGGACCATGTGCTCATTGTCCAGTTTCACGCGGAACATGGCGTTGGGCAGAAGCTCCATCACCTCTCCGCTGAACTCCATCATATCTTCTTTGGGCATCGGGCCTCAATGGTAGGGCGCGCGGGGCGCCAGGGTTTAAGATTGCGGCGCAAAATGATCCTATGCCCCCGCCGGGTCAAGCGCGACCCCGGCGCGGGCAGCAATTTCAGCGGGAAACGCCCTATTTCGCGAGCGCCACCGTGTAATCCGCTTCGGTCTTTTCGCGCATTTCGGCTTCGGTCACGCCGGGGGCGAGTTCCACCAGCTTCATTACGGCCGGCCCGCGCCGGGCGATTTCAAACACGCCAAGATCGGTGATCACCATATCCACGACGCGGCTGCCGGTCAGCGGCAGGGCGCATTGCTTGAGCAGCTTGGGCTTGCCGCCGGCGGTATGTTCCATCAGCACAATCACGCGCTTGACGCCGGCGACCAGATCCATAGCGCCGCCCATGCCCTTCACCATCTTGCCCGGGATCATCCAATTGGCGAGATCCCCATTTTCGGCCACTTGCAAGGCGCCCAGGATGGAAAGGTCAATATGCCCACCTCGGATCATGCCGAAGGATTGCGCGGAATCGAAGAATGAACTGGTCGGCAATTGCGTAATCGTCTGCTTGCCGGCATTGATCAGATCAGCATCTTCTTCGCCTTCATAGGGGAAGGGGCCAAGGCCCAGCATGCCGTTTTCGCTTTGCAGCTGCACATTGAAGCCGGCGGGAACGTGATTGGCGACCAGCGTCGGGATGCCGATCCCAAGGTTCACATAGAAGCCATCTTCCAATTCGCGCGCGGCGCGTTCCGCCATTTGGTCGCGGTTCCAGGCCATGGTTTTTCTCCTTATCCCTGGGACTCAGCGCCAGCCGCGGCGGCAGGCGCGTGCTTGCGGACAGTGCGCTGTTCAATGCGCTTTTCGTAGCCAGTCGGGCAGGTGATCATGCGCTTCACAAAAATGCCCGGCGTGTGGATATGGTCCGCGTCAATCTCGCCGGGGCGGACCAGATGTTCCACCTGGGCGACAGTGACGCGCGCTGCGGTGGCCATCATGGGGTTGAAGTTCCGCGCGGTCTTTCGATAGACCAGATTGCCTTCATGATCGCCCATATAGGCGTGGATAATGGCAAGGTCGGCGACAATCCCCCGTTCCATCACAAAGGTCTCGCCATCAAATTCACGGGTTTCCTTGCCCTTGGCGACTTCCGTGCCAACGCCGGTTTTGGTGAAAAAGGCCGGGATGCCAGCGCCGCCGGCGCGAATACGCTCGGCCAAAGTGCCTTGCGGGTTGAATTCAATCTCAAGCTCGCCGGCCAAATATTGCCGGGCGAATTCAGCGTTTTCGCCGACATAGCTTGAGATCATTTTGCGGATCTGGCGGGTCTTCAGCAGCAGGCCGAGACCCGCATCATCCACCCCGGCATTATTGGACACCACGGTCAGGTCCTTCACGCCGGAATCGCCGATGGCTTCAATCAACAGGGTCGGAATGCCCGAAAGCCCGAAGCCGCCGGAATGGATCACCATGCCATCGCGCAACAGGCCGGATAGTGCCGCCTTGGCATCCGGATAGATTTTCTTCATGGGGTCAGCCCTCATGCCTTGCCGTTTCGCGGAGATCACTAGCCGCTGTTATGCGTTGCGGGAAGGGCTTGGCGCGGCGAATCGCGCGCTATGCTATAAGGGCGCATGTCCGCCGCCCCCCTCAGCCCGCCGCGCCCGGCCATCCGCCTGCTGTCGGAAACCACCGCGAACCGCATCGCGGCTGGTGAGGTGGTGGAACGCCCGGCTGCTGCGCTCAAGGAAATCGTTGAAAACGCCTTGGATGCCGGGGCGCTTCGCATCGCCGTCACGCTGGAAGGCGGCGGGATGGACCGCATTTTGGTAGAAGATGACGGCATTGGCATGTGGCCGGATGATCTTGCGCTGGCCGTGGAACGCCACGCCACGTCCAAATTGCCGGAAGAAGCGACCCTGTTCCGCATCGCGACCCTCGGTTTTCGGGGGGAAGCTTTGCCTTCCATCGGCGCGGTGGCGCGGCTTTCCATCACATCCTGCCCGCGCGATGGCGCGGCGCATCGGATCAATGTGGAGGGCGGGCTGAAGGGGGATGTGGCGCCGGCCTCGGGCGCCCCTGGCACGCGGGTTGAGGTGCGGGATTTGTTCTTTGCCACCCCGGCGCGGCGCAAATTCCTAAAGCATCCGCGCACGGAGGCCGAGCACGCGGTGGAAGCGGTGCGCCGCCTGGCACTCGCCTGGCCGGAAGTGGCGTTTCGGGTGGAAAGCGATGGGCGAGAAGTGCTTTCCCTGCCCGCCGCCGATCAGGAAGGGCGCATCCGGCAAGTGCTGGGGCCGGATTTCGCTGCCGCCGCGGTGCCGGTGGAAGCGGTTTCTGAAACGCTTGATATCAGCGGCCTGGCCGCCCTGCCGACGCATCACCGCCCGACCACGCTCGGCCAGCATTTGGTGGTGAATCGCCGCCCGGTGCGCGACCCTTTGCTGCGCGTGGCGTTGCGTGTGGCGTATCGCGACATCATCCCGCAGGGCCGCCACCCCGTCGCGGCGCTGTTCCTGCAAGTGCCGCCGGAGTCCGTGGATGTGAATGTGCATCCGATGAAGACCGAACTTCGTTTCCGCGAAGGCGATGCGGTGCGCGGCGCGGTGATTTCGGCTTTGCGCAAGGCCTTGGCGATTGGCGCGGGGAATGTGGTGGCGGTGCCTTCCCTGGCCGGCGCCGTGCCGGTTGCGGGCTTCAGCGAGGCCCTGCCCGTTTTGCCCCATTCCATGCCGCGCCCGGCGGGGCTGCCACAGCCGCGCCTGCCCTTGGGTTTCCGCCCGCCCAGCCTGCCGCCACCACCTGCGCCGGAGCCCATTGATGCGGCGCATCCCCTGGGCCGCGCCGTGGCGCAGCTTCTGGAGACTTACATTGTGGCCGAAGCCGCCGATGGTTCCCTGGTATTGGTGGACCAGCACGCCGCGCATGAACGCCTGACGCATGAAGCGCTGACCGCGCAGCTCCGCGAAGGCAGCGTGCGCGCCCAGCCATTGCTGGTGCCAGCGGTGGTGGATATGCCGCCCGCCGATGCCGCGCGGCTTTTGGGCGCGGCGGATGCGCTGGCGCGCTTGGGCCTGGAAATTGAGGGCTTCGGCGCCGGGGCGGTGCTGGTGCGGAGCCTGCCGGCCTTGCTCGGCGCTGCTGATCCTGCGCCGCTGCTCCGCGATATGGCGGAAGAATTGGCCGAAGATGCGGAAAGCACGGCGCTGGACCGCAAGCTGGATGCGGCGATTGCCAGGCTTGCCTGCCATGGCAGCATTCGCGCCGGACGGCGGTTGGCCGCGGCGGAAATGGACGCGCTGCTGCGGCAAATGGAAGCCACACCCCGCGCCGCGACCTGTAGCCATGGGCGGCCTACGGTGCTGAAGCTGGATCGCGCGGCGTTGGAGCGGATGTTTGGGCGAAGGTAGGAAATAGGAATAGTTTCACGTGAAACGCGCTTACCCCTCGCTAGGAGCCAGCACCGCCGCCACGCCAAACCATGGCCAAACCCATTACCAGATGTTCTGCTGTGAAATTGCGCTGCGCCGTGGCCTGCACCACATAAACGCCTTCGATTAGGCCCGCTGCGCAGGTATACAAAAAGAAATGACGATTTCGAAGAATCAGCACTTTGTGCCCCGCCTGCTTCTGCGGCAGTGGGCCGACAGTGACGATCAAGTGCGATGCTGGCGATGGAAAGACAAAAAAATTGAGGCATTTTCCCCGACTACGAAAAGCATCATGGCTGAAACCCGATTATATAGGGCGCAACACATCGATAATCCTTCAATCTATGAAGACACGTTGAATAGAATCGAAACTAATGCTGCCCGGGTTCTCGAGAAATTGCGTAATCCGCAACGGCCGCGGCTCGTGACCGAAGATTTCCATGCGTGGTCCTTGTTCATTCTGGCACAACGGGCGCGAACGCCCGCGAAGATTGCGTGGGCGAGACATAAGGCACGCGATATTTTCATTGATGAATTTGAGAAACCTGATCCAGAATTTGACCGTCTGAACGCCGATGAGCGGTTCTCTTCACTCTCACATTGCATAAATGAACATCATCCAAATGTTTTGGCCAACTGTCATTTGGATACAACAATGCAGATCATCAGTGATGAGAAGCATGTGAGCGCGATGTGCCGACTGAAGTGGTTTGTCCGACGAAAATTTGCGCGATCTCTTATCATTTCAGATGACCCAGTGTCGTTAGTCAATGGGTTACACGAAAAAAACTGTCTGATTGCCCTGCCAATTTCACCCAACGAGGTCTTTTTCGCTGTTTCTGATGAGAGGATCAGAGACCGCATATTGTCAGAGGACGACAAATCGGCAGCCGCTCGTATCAACCATGATCAGGCGCTTCAGGCGCAGAGATTTGTAGTCGGAGATGTGGAACCGCGCTTTTTGGAGAAGCGTCTCCGAAAGGAACCTGAGCCCTTTGTTCCGACCAATCCCCCGAGCCGCCGGGACGGTGGGTAAGGCATTCTTCGGACCAGTATAGAGCGGCGGTAGAATATCGGAAGATTTTCCGATAACTCTATGGCGCCTCACCCCCCATAAGCCAACACCGCCGCCGCCAAATCCTCCCCGGCCCAGCCCACGGATTTGAAGGCGGTGATCTGATCAGCACTTTGCCGCCCGGGATGGGTGCCACGGCAAAGCTCCGCCAAATCCGCCACCACATGGGCCGGCGTGATGGCGCCTTCCGCGATGGCCTGCACCACATCGCCGGCCTCCGCCAGGCCACCGGCGCGGGTATCCACCACCAGCAGGGCGCGCCTCATGGCCAGCGCATCCGCTTCGCGCATATCGGGGCGATAGGCGCCAACCAGATCAAGATGCACCCCGGGGCTCAGCGCCACGCCGGGGATCAGCGCATCGGTCGCCAAGGTGGCGGCGCTGATGATATCGGCGGCGGCGAACTCCGGCTGGGTCACCGCCCGCGCCGGCAGGCCATGCGCAGCAAGCTGCCCGGCCAAACGCGCGGCATTTTCGCCCTTGCGCGACCAGATTGCGATGTCGGTGATCGGAAAACAGGCAGCATAAGCCTCAGCCAGGGCATGGGCGACCTTGCCGCTGCCCAGCAGCAGCAGGCGCGAACTCTCGGGCCGGGCCAAATAGCGCGCGGCGAGGAGGCTGGCCGCTGCCGTGCGCCGATCCGTCAATTCGCCGCCATCCAGCATGGCGAGTGGCTGGCCGGTGGTGGCATCGGAAAGCAAATAGCTGGCATGGACGGCAGGGAGGCCACGCCCATCATTGCCGGGCGCGACATGGACAATCTTGACGCCATAATGCCCGCCCGCGCGCCAGGCCGGCATTAGCAGCAGGGTGTTTTGCGCCCCCGCGCCATCCGCCCAGCCGTGGCGGTGCCGAAGCGGCGCTTCGCAGCCCTGCCGGAACATCTCGGCCAAGGCTTCGATCAGCCTGTCCCAGGGCAGCGCCGCCCGGATTGCTGCCTTGTCCATTTGCCGCATGAATCTGCCTCCACGAGTCCCTTGGCGCATGTGGCATTGCCCGGCAGCGAAGGGAAGCTTTGGCGCGGGAATTGCTAAACTTTGAGATGGGCTTACCCGCGCCCCACCGGAGAACCGCATTTGATCAAGCCATTAGCCGCCGAGCTTCCCTCGCCAAAGCAGACCGGTGCCCGCAGGTTGAAGGGCGGCGCTTGCGGGGATGGCCTGCTATCCGGTAACCCAGTGCCTCCCAAAGCGGCAGGCTTAATGTCGCTGCGGCGGCACCCCTCCCCAAGGGGCAGGCCAATGGTCAGGAGAGGCTCATAATGTCTGAGACGACGAGCGATCCGCGCTATAAGCGGCGCCCGCCCAAACGTCCGCTCCGGCTATCCTGGTCGGATGAACGGGTGCGCGGCATTTTCTGGCAGATCGTGGTCGTCGCTGCTGTCGGGGGTGTGATTTATTGGCTCTACAGCAATACCTCCCACAATCTGGCGGTTCGGCGCATCGCCACTGGCTTCGGCTTTCTGGACCGTGAGGCCGGGCTGCCGATTGCCGAAAGCCTGATCCCCTATGATCCCACCAATACCTATGCGCGCGCGTTGCTGGTGGGTGTGCTGAATACGCTAAAGGTCGCGGTGATTGGTGTGGTGTTGGCCACCATTCTGGGCACCGCGATTGGCATTGCACGGCTTTCGAAGAATTTCCTGCTGTCGCGCATTGCGGGTGCCTATATCGAGATCATTCGCGACCTGCCGCTGCTGCTGCAATTGCTGTTCTGGTATACGATTTTGCAAGGCCTGCCCGGGCCGCGCCAGGCGCTGAAGCCGATGGAAGGCGTGGTGCTGTCCAATCGCGGGTTGAAGCTGCCGGCGCTGATTTGGGAAAATCCGCATACGGCGGCGCTTGTCGCGTTTCTGTTGGGTATTGTCGGCACTTGGCTCTACGGGCGCATGGCGCGTGCGAAGCAGATGGCGGATGGCCAGCCGCGCAAGGTTTGGCCCGTGGCGCTTGGGCTGATGCTCGCTTTGCCTGTGGCGGTCTGGTGGGGCCTGGGTGCGCCGTGGGAAATTGAATACCCCGTGCTGCGCGGCTTCAATTTTCGCGGCGGGCTGAATATCAGCCCGGAATATTTCGCGCTGCTGATCGGGCTTGTGACCTATACGGCGGGCTTCATTGCGGAAGTGGTGCGCGCCGGCATCATGTCGGTCAATCATGGGCAATGGGAAGCGGCGCAGGCGCTGGGGTTGAAACATGGCTCGGTGCTGCGGCTCATTGTCATGCCGCAGGCTTTGCGCGTCATCATCCCGCCCATGACGTCGAATTACCTGAATCTGACGAAGAATTCCTCTCTCGCGGTTGCGATTGGCTATCAGGATATTGTGTCCATCGCCAATACCACGCTCAATCAGACGGGGCAGGCGATTGAAGGCATTGCCATCATCATGGCGGTTTATCTGACGATCAGCCTTTCGATCAGTCTATTCATGAATTGGTACAATGCGCGCATCGCGCTGGTTGAACGATAAGGAGGCCAGCCATGAGCGATACAGCCATTCCCGCTGGCCCGCGCAAGCCGCCGATCACGGCGGTGGGGCCGATTGCCTGGGCCAGGACCAATCTGTTTTCGGGCTGGCTTTCAACAGCGGTGACGCTGGCCATGGGCTATCTGCTCATCAGGCTCACGCTTTCCTTTGTTGACTGGGCCTTTTTGAATGCCATCTGGTCGGTGCCGTCCAATGCGCAGGGGCCGCAGACGCAAGTCTGCCGGGATTTACAGGGTTCTGGCGCCTGCTGGGCGGTGATTGGCGAAAAGCACCGCTTCATGCTGTTTGGCACCTATCCCTATGAACAGCATTGGCGCCCGGCCTTGGCCTGCGTGTTGTTTGTGTTGCTCTACATCATTTCCGCCATGCGGCGCTTCTGGCGCTGGGAATTGGCGCTAATCTGGATTGGGATGCTGACTGCGATCGGCATTCTGATGTGGGGCGGCGTATTCGGGCTTTCCTATGTGCCGCAGGAACGCTGGGGTGGCTTGCCTATCACCCTGATCCTGGCGACTTTCGGGCTGGCCTTTGCCTTTCCTCTTTCCATCCTGGTGGCGCTTGGCCGGCGATCTTCGCTGCCCGCCATCAAGGTGCTTTGCGTGCTTTACGTGGAATTGATCCGTGGCGTGCCGTTGATCAGCCTGCTGTTTATGGCAAGCGTCATGTTCCCCCTGTTTCTGCCGGAGGGGATGAATATTGATAAGCTGCTCCGCGCGCAGATCGCCATCATCCTATTCGCTGGCGCCTATCTGGCCGAGGTTGTGCGCGGCGGGCTG
Source organism: Roseomonas sp. (assembly GCA_020249265.1). Taxonomy (GTDB): domain Bacteria; phylum Pseudomonadota; class Alphaproteobacteria; order Acetobacterales; family Acetobacteraceae; genus Neoroseomonas. The sequence continues at coordinate 30,253 of JADCGA010000030.1, read as the reverse complement.
CAAGCCTTGCCAAAGGGCCAATATGAAGCGGCCGATGCCATGGGGCTTTCCTTTTGGCAAAAGACCGGGCTGATCATTCTGCCCCAGGCCTTGCGCATGGTAATCCCGCCCTTGGTGAATACCTTCATCGGCTTTTTCAAGGACACGTCTTTGGTGCTGATCATCGGCATTTTCGACCTGCTGACCGCCGGCAAGACCGCGATTGTGGAGCCTGCCTGGCAGGGCTTCGGCGTTGAGGTCTATGTCTTTATCGGCAGCATCTATCTGGTTTTCTGCTACGCTATGTCCAAATACAGCCGCGGTTTGGAGGCGGAGTTGAACCGCCATCGCCACCGCTGACATCCGGGAAACAATATCATGAGCGCTTCCGCTGATCTTGCCCATGTCGCTTCCGCCGCCAAGGCCGATGCGCCCCCCGCCATTGAATTGGCCGGTGTCAATAAATGGTTCGGCGCGCTGCATGTGCTGCGCGATGTGAACCTGGCTGTGGCGCCGGGTGAACGCGTGGTGGTGTGCGGGCCATCAGGGTCGGGCAAATCCACCATGATCCGCTGCATCAACCGCCTGGAAGTTCACCAGGAAGGTCGTATCGCGGTCGAAGGGATCGAACTGACCGATGATGTGCGCGCCTTGGATGCGATCCGGCGCGAAGTGGGCATGGTGTTTCAATCCTTCAATCTGTTCCCGCATCTGACGGTTTTGGAAAACTGCACCCTGGCGCCCATTTGGGTGCGCCGGATGCCGAAGAAGGATGCGGAAGAACTGGCGATGGAATTGCTCGCCCGCGTGAAAATCCCGGAGCAGGCCAAGAAATATCCGGGCCAGCTTTCCGGCGGGCAGCAGCAGCGCGTGGCGATTGCGCGCGCCCTTTGCATGCGCCCCAAGATCATGCTGTTCGATGAACCCACCTCAGCACTCGATCCCGAAATGATCAAGGAAGTGCTGGATGTGATGGTGGAACTGGCCGGCACAGGCATGACCATGATGGTGGTGACCCATGAAATGGGCTTCGCGCGCCAGGTGGCAGATCGCGTGGTGTTCATGGATCAGGGTGAGGTTGTGGAAGTCGGCACCCCCGATCAGGTCTTCAATGCACCAAAGACCGACCGGCTCAAGCTGTTCCTGAGCCAGATCCTGCGCGGGCATTGAAGGGCCGTCATGCGCTTGATGCGGGGCAAATGCCTTGCAATCCTTGGCTGACGGGGCACATTGCGCGGCAATGACACCGAGGAAGGCAAGAACGCCATGAGCAATCCCGCCGCCACCGAGCGTGGCGCCCCTTCGCTTGTCCTGATTCTCGCGGTTTTGGGCGTGGTCTATGGCGATATCGGTACCTCACCGCTTTACGCCATGCGCGCAGCCGCCAGCCATTTTGAGGAAGGCGGGGTGGAGGACTGGGAGGTTCTGGGCTTGCTCAGCCTGATTATCTGGGCGCTGATCCTGACGGTCACGGTCAAATATGTCGCTTTCATCCTGCGCGCCGATAACCGGGGCGAAGGCGGTATCCTGGCACTGATGGCCCTTGCGCAGCGCAGCGTGGAAAACGCGCGGATGCGCTGGGTTTTGGCACTGATTGGCATCGCCGGGGCTTGCCTGTTTTTCGGCGATGGCATCATCACGCCAGCGATTTCGGTGCTTTCGGCGGTGGAAGGCTTGAAGGTGGTTTCGCCGCATCTGGAAAAGGCGGTACTGCCCATTTCAGTTGTGATCCTAGTGGCGCTGTTTCTGGTGCAATATCGCGGCACGGCGAAAATGGGTGCAATCTTCGGTCCCATTTGTGCGGCCTGGTTTTTGGTGCTGGGGCTGCTTGGCCTTTGGGAAGTGATGCATAACCCAGGCGTGCTGGCGGCGATTTCTCCGCATTGGGCAATTACCTTCTGCCTGCATTACAGGCTGATGGCCTTCATCGCCTTTGGTTCCGTGGTGCTGGCGGTGACAGGGGCTGAAGCGCTTTACGCCGATATGGGGCATTTCGGGCGCCGACCCATTCGCTGGGCTTGGCTTGTGATTGTGCTGCCGGCGCTGGTGCTGAATTATCTTGGCCAGGGCGCACTTTTGCTGCGTGACCCCGCATCGCTCGAAAATCCGTTCTTTCTACTGGCGCCGGAATGGTTCCGCCTGCCTTTGGTATTCCTGGCAACCGCCGCCACCATCATTGCAAGCCAAGCGATGATCTCCGGCGCCTACACCATTGCGCGGCAATGTGTGCAGCTTGGCTTCATGCCGCGGTTGGTGGTGCGCCATACCAGCGATACGGAAGAAGGCCAGATATACATGCCGCAGGTGAATATCGCCCTGTTGATCGGCGTGCTGATTCTGGTGATAACTTTCCGTGACTCAGAACGCCTGGCGGCGGCCTACGGCATTGCGGTAACGGGCACTTTTCTCTGCACCACATTGCTCGCCATCGTTGTGTTTCACCGGAAGTTCGGCTGGCCCCTGCTTGGTGTGCTTGGTGTTTTCCTGCCGCTGCTGGCGCTTGATCTGGCGTTCTTCCTCTCTAACGTGCTCAAAATCCCGGATGGCGGCTATGTGCCGCTGGTGCTTGGTGTTGTGCTTTTTGTAATGATGCTGACTTGGCATCGCGGGCGGGAATTGCTGTTTGCGCGCATTCGCCAGGATGGACTGCCGCTGAAATCCTTCATTGCGCGTCTGCCGCAATCGCGCACCGTGCGCGTGCCCGGCACGGCGGTATTCATGACCAGCCAGGCGGAGTTTCTGCCGGGCGCGCTGCTGCATAACCTTAAGCACAACAAGGTTTTGCATGAACGCGTGCTGTTCGTGACGGTGGCGAATGAGGATGTGCCGCAGGTAGGTGCCGATCGGCGCCGTGCGGTCGAGGAATTGGCGCCAAACATCTACCGTATCGCGCTCCGCTACGGTTTCCAGGAAAGCCCCAATATCCCGCGTGAACTTGAAGCACTGGCGGAATGGGGCATTCCTTATGAGCCCATGCAGACCTCCTATTTCCTGGGGCGGGAGACGGTGGTGGCGGCGGCGGTGCCGAAAATGTCGCGTTGGCGGCAATGGCTTTTCGTGGTGCTCAGCCGCAATTCACTGCCGGCGACCGAATTCTTCCGTATCCCCTCAGATCGCGTGGTAGAGTTGGGCGTGAAGGTAGCGATCTGACCTGATCGCTTTGCCCTGGTTGAGGAGATGCCCATGGAGCGGATGCTGGTGACACTCTCCCTCGCGGCGGGGCCGGGCTTTCCGCTTGGCTGTGTTGACCACCGCTATGAAATCGAAATAGCGCTGGATGCGGCGGGGCACCCAGACCCAGTAGCCTGGGCCGAAGACCCCGCACCCTGGCGCGCGCGCCACTACCGCCCAGATGCGCCGCCTGAGCAGGGCGATGTGCAATATGATGGCGATAATGGCTGGTTCATTCGCTTCAGCGGCAGCCTGGCCGAGCGCTTTGACGCGCCGGAGGCGCATTTCGATCCCGGCACCAGCCCGATCCGGCCTGGGGAATATGTGACCATCACGGAAGTGGATGGGGGGGTGTATGATTACAGGATTGTGGGGGTAGGGGCTTTGTGAGGGGCCGGGCTGCCCCTGCAATAGGACCAGCGATACGACACCAAGCGCTACACGCGCCATCGGTAATGCAATTGCATTGACTAAAAAGGCAAGTGCATTACATTGGCCGATAGACCTTCCCTTGACCCGAGAAGTGCCATGCCCGCCGTTTTTGAAGTCGAATCCACATTGACTGATCGTTACCAGACCACAGTCCCGGAAACCGTGCGGCGCGCGCTTCGTCTCGGCAAACGCGACAAGCTTCACTACACCATCCGCCCGGGCGGCGAGGTGGTGCTGACCCGCGCCGAGCCCACCGAGGGTAACGACCCGCTGCTTGGGCAATTCCTGAGCTTCCTTGCCCGCGATATCGCGCAGCAGCCAGAGCGCTTGCAGGCCGTGCATGCAAACCTTCTCCAAAGGCTTCACGCCCTGATTGAAGATGTGGAAGTTGATCTGGAAGCCCCCCTTTCGGCCCATGATGAATGAATGCCGGCAAGCCTGCGCCGCTGGTGGTTCATGGCTGGACAATCTTCGCCCATCCGCTGTTCCTGGCACAGCTTGAAGTGCTGGCGCGGCAAATAGAGGCGCTACGGCAAAAAGACCCTGTCGGTTACGTGAACAGGAATGCCAGCAAGCGGTTGGCGGCGATCACCAAGCTGGCCTTTGATGTCATCCCGCAAGACCCTGCCCGCACAGAATATCGGCAGGGCGGCACGCTTGGCGATGAGCACAAGCATTGGCGGCGCGCCAAGTTTTTTCAGCAATACCGGCTGTTCTTCCGCTTCCACGCGGCGAGCAAGCTATTGGTTCTTGCCTGGGTGAATGATGAGGATACCAAGCGCGCCTACGAAAGCCGCGATGATGCGTATCGGGTATTTCGCCGCATGCTGGAAAGCGGCAAGCCGCCCAATGATTGGGCTGCCCTGCTGGCTGAGGCGCGGGCGGAGGGGGAAAGGTTGCGGGAGTTGGGGGCGAGCCAGGGATCATAAGGCTTGCACCGCCGCCGCGGTACAAGCCAGTGTCCCCCTTGATGCTGGGCTTGCGGTTCACCGCTATTGCCGATTCGCCCGGTGCCACCGCCTGGCGTGACGAATCTTGGGGGAGCAAATCTTGATCGCGGGTAGCCTGCTTTCGGAATTCTTTCTGCGCGAAGGCATGCGCGAAACGCCGGAATGGCGGGCCATGGATGCCGCGCAGGTGGCTGCCAAGGCCGAAAGGCTCAGTGCGTTGTGGCTTTCGCTTGCCGCCATGGCCAAACCGAATGAGGCCACCACCGAACAAGCCTTCATCCGCCCGGTGCTGGACCTGCTGGGCTGGTATCACTTGCCGCAACAGGCCGCAGGCGGTGGGAACCGAGACATTCCCGATGCGCTGCTTTTCACCTCCCCGGCCAATCACACCGAAGCCGCCGCCATCGCCGCACCGGGGGAGCGTTACCGCCTTGCCGCCGTTGTGGTGGAAAGTGAAGCGCGCGAAACCCCGCTAGACCGGGGCAGCGGCAAGGGCGGCACGCCGGCTTCGCAAATACTCCGCTACCTTGGCTTGGCTGAACCAGCCTCGGGCGGGGCGGTGCGCTGGGGCTTGCTGACCAATGGGCGCTTCTGGCGGCTTTACTTCCATGGTGCGCGCAGCCGCGCGGAAGGCTTTGTCGGCTTTGACCTGCCGGCGCTGCTGGAAGGTGCCGCCAAGGGGGATGGCGAAGCGCGCGATCTGCTGCGCGCCTTCCTGCTGCTGTTCCGGCGCGAAGCGCTTGAGGCTTCCGGGCCTGCTGGCAAAACCTTCCTCGACCTCGCCTTGGATGAGGGGCGCCGTTACGAACAGCGCATTACCGCCGCCCTTTCGGAAGCGGTGTTTGATCGGGTTTTCCCCCGCCTTGTCTCGGCGCTCGCGGCACATGACCCGGTGGCCAAGCCCGCCGATGCAGCCTGGCGGGCGGAAGCGCGCGAAGCCGCGCTGATCCTGCTTTATCGTTTGCTGTTCATCCTTTACGCGGAAGACCGAGACCTGCTGCCGGTGCGCCATGCCGGTTACGCTGCCTATGGCTTGCGGCGGCTGCGTGAACAGGCGGCCACGGCGCGCGATGCGGAACGCCCGCTTTCGGCCAGCTTCACCCGCTGGTGGGATGACCTTGCCGCCCTTTGCCGCGCCATAGATGTGGGCGATGCCTCACTTGGGCTGCCCCCCTATAATGGCGGGCTGTTTTCCGCCTCTGCCGCGCGCTTGCTGGGCCGTGCGCGCCTGCCCGATGCCACCATGGGCGACCTGTTGGATGATCTTTCCCGAGAGGGTGCGGCTGGCGCGCGGCGCCTGATCAATTTCCGTGATCTTTCGGTGCAGCAGCTTGGGTCCATTTACGAAAGGCTGCTGGAATTTGATGTGGTGGCGGAAGGGGCGGGCGTCACCACACGGCTTAACGCTTTCGCGCGCAAGAATTCGGGCAGCTATTACACGCCGGAAGAATTGGTCCGCCTGATCATCCGCCGCACCATTGGCCCCTTGCTGGATGAACGGCGCAGCGCCTTCCGGGAAGCTGCCTTGCGCTTGGCGTCCGACCACCGGCCCAAGGACCAGCGCTTGGCCGATCTGCGTCGGCATGACCCGGCCGAGGCATTTCTATCCCTCCGCGTGCTGGACCCTGCCATGGGGTCGGGGCATTTCCTGGTTTCGCTGGTGGATTGGCTGACCGATGAAACGCTCGCCGCCCAGCAGGAAGCCGCTGGGCTGGTGAAATGGGGCGATTACACTTCCCCGCTTTCGGTGAAGATTGAAAGCATTCGCGGCCATATTCGCGCCCAGGCTGCCGCCAATGGCTGGGAAGTGCGCGACGAACATCTGGATGACCGCCACCTTGTCCGGCGCATTGTGCTGAAGCGCGTGATCTATGGGGCAGACCTGAACCCCATGGCGGTGGAATTGGCCAAGCTTTCGCTATGGCTGCATTCCTTCACCGTTGGCGCGCCGCTTTCCTTCCTGGACCATCATTTGCGCGCGGGCGACAGCCTGTTTGGGGAGTTTGTGCAACCCGTCCTGGAAGAATTGAGCGAACGCTACGGCATTTTGCCGCCCGCCGATGTGCTGACCCAGGCGTCACGCGCCGCCGGCGCCATGGCGAATATCGAAACGCTGAGCGATGCGGATATTGCCGAGGTGACGCAGAGCAAAGTATTTTTCGATGCCATGGAGGAACAGACACGGCGGCTGCAAGCCTTTCTGGACCTGTGGCATGCGGATAGGTGGCTTGATACGGGCGACAAGCTGAATACCATCGCGCGCGGGAATCTGCTTTCCGGCGCCTATGGGGACCCCGTGCTTTTGGCGAATGGCGAAGTGCCCCTTGCCCCGCCTGGGCCGGAAGCGGTTGATATTCGCCTGGGCAAGAACAAGCGCATCCCGGCCAGTGAAGCTTTCCGCGAGGCTAGCGAAAGCTTTGCCAAGGCGCAGGCGCTCAGCCGGGACTGTCATTTTCTGCATTGGGAATTGGCCTTCCCAGGTGTGTGGACCGGCTGGGAAGCGCGGCGCACCGCAGGTGGCTTTGATGCCATTATCGGCAACCCGCCATGGGATCGGATGAAGTTGCAGCCCGCCGAATGGTTTGCGGCCCGCGTGCCGGAAGTCGCGCGGACAGAGCGCGCCGCAGACCGTGAACGCCTTATCGAAGAACTCCTTCGAGAAGGCGGTGATCTTGGCAAAGACTTCGAACGCGCATCCTGGACTGCGGAAGCGAGTATGCGTGTCGCGCGCACTTGTGGTGCTTATCCGCTACTTTCGGGCGGCGATGCCAATCTCTACGCACTCTTTGTGGAACGCGCCTTGCGACTGGTGAAGGCCCAGGGGATTGTCGGGCTACTGGTGCCGTCCGGTATTGCCGCTGACAAGGGCGCATCGGCATTCTTTAGTAGCGTGGCTACCACTGGACGCTTAGGCGCGCTGTTTGATTTTGAGAACCGCCCTTACGGACCCACGCGTCGCCAGTTTTTCCCGGATGTTTATTACCGGTTCAAATTTTGTGCGCTTATCGTCGGCGGGGCCGAGCGGCGGTTCGACTCGGCTGATTGCGCCTTCTTTCAATTGGACGCAGAGCAGGCTGAGGCAAATGCGCTGCCCTTGGCGCCGTCTGACTTCGCGGCTGTCAATCCGAATACCGGCACAGCGCCAATCTTTCGGACGAGGCGCGATGCGGAGTTGACGCCCACTTTGCATCGGCGACTGCCGGTCGTGGTGGACCGGAGGAGTATACCAAATGCTCACGCTTGGCCGGTGCGTTACGCGACCATGTTCCACATGGCCAATGATAGTGGAAAATTTCTCTCTGAAGCAGGATTGAAGCAACGCGGGGCTTACCGAGTAGCGCCTAATCGCTGGAAGCTAGGAGAAACGGAATGGGTACCGCTATTTGAAGGTAAAACTGTGCAGAGTTACGATCACCGCGCAGCATCCGTTGAGGTAAGAGCGGGCAATCGCTATCGCGGGGCAGTCACCATTCCGGCTACTATCCAGCAGCATATAGACCCAGCTTGGTGTCCCGAACCGCAATTCTGGATTGATGCGGCTGAGGTTCGTGCAGCCTATCCAGGTGCTTGGTCTATCGGCTTTAAGGACATAACTAGTACGACGAACATCCGCTCCATGATTGCCACAATCATTCCAGCAGTCGGCGCTGGCCATACGCTGCCGCTACTTGTGCCAGCCAGCCTTGCGGAAGGTATGCAGGATCCAGATGCGGCGGCCCGCGCATATATTCGGGCAGCGCCGCTCATTCTTGCGAATCTGAATGCCTTTGCCCTGGATTACGCCGCCCGACAGAAAATCCAGGGCAATCATCTGAGCTGGTATCTGGTCGAACAGCTTCCAGTCATCCCCCTCGACGCCTTCGCCCGCCCCATCGGCGCCACCACCGCCGAAGCCATGGTCCGCGACCATGTGCTGCGCCTGTCCTACAACGCGCATGACCTGAAACCCTTTGCCGAAGACCTTGGCTATCAGGGCGCCGCCTTCGCCTGGGATGCAGAAGAACGCTTGCACCTCCGCGCCCGGTTGGATGCGCTATTCTTCCTGCTCTATGGCCTGAACCGGGATGACGCCGCCTATATCCTTTCCACCTTCCCGATCATCCAGCGGGAGGAGGAGGCGCAATTCGCCGGCCGCTTCCGATCCCGCGACCTGATCCTTGGCTATATGGCAGCCTTCGCGGCGGGGGACGCGGATAGCCGTATTTCAGCGTGATTTCAGCGTTGCTCAAGGGATGGTGGAGCCAAGGGGAATCGAACCCCTGACCTCTTGAATGCCATTCAAGCGCTCTCCCAACTGAGCTATGGCCCCCCGGCAGGAGGCGCGGTATTAGCGCCCAAGGGCGGCCTCGGCAAGGGGCCCTGATGATGAATTTGGCCAAGCGTTGATAAGCGTTACCAAGCCCCGTGCCGCAAGCCGCGCCTCATGCTATTGGTCTTTCCGCAGCGGGCAGGGCGCCGCCGACATGCTTGCGCCGCCCGGAAGGGGGTGCTAAGTGCCCGCCCTTGTTCAAATCCACAGTTACGCTTGAGTGAAAGAGACCCGGCGCCATGGCCGTTCCGAAAAAGAAAACTTCGCCTTCCCGCCGCGGCATGCGCCGCAGCCATGAAGCGCTCAGCAGTTCCGCGCATCATGAATGCCCGAATTGCGGCGAATTGAAGCGCCCGCATCATGTCTGCTCCCATTGCGGCTATTATGATGGCCGTGAAGTGGTGGCGGCGGATCGCCTGAAGCCGGCCGTCCGGCTCTGACCCGGCGCATCTCAGGGCGCCGAGGCACCCATAGTGGCTGATATAGGGCCCGCTTTCTCCCTGGCGATTGATGCCATGGGTGGGGATGCGGCACCTGAAGTTGTGCTCGATGGTCTGGAATTGGCCGCCGAGCGGCACCCGCAGGCGCGCTTCCTGCTGGTGGGCGATGAGGGGCGCGTGGGTGGTGCGCTGGCACGGCGCAAGCGGGCCGCGCGGGCCTGTAGCCTGCGCCATGCGCCGGAAGTGATTTCGGGTGATTTGAAGCCAACCGCGGCGCTCCGCATGCGTGGGTCTTCCATGCGCCTTGCCATTGATGCGGTGGCGGCAGGTGAGGCGGCGGGCATTGTTTCCGCGGGGAATACCGGGGCGCTGATGGCGCTCGCCAAAATTGTCATCAAGACCATGCCGGAAATTGATCGGCCCGCGCTGGCCGCGATTGGTCCCTCCGCGCGCGGCGATGTGGTGCTGCTTGATCTTGGCGCCAATGTGCAATGCGATGCGCGCAACCTGGTGGAATTCGCGATCATGGGTGATGCTTTCGCGCGCGTGGCGCTTGGCCTCACCACACCCAGCATTGGCCTGCTGAATGTGGGCAGTGAGGAATTGAAAGGCGATGACCGTGTGCGTGCGGCGGCTGAGATTCTGCGCGATTCGCATGTCGGTTCTCAGTTCCGCGGCTTTATCGAAGGCCATGATATCACTGCGGGCACGGTGGATGTGGTGGTGACGGATGGCTTCACCGGCAATGTCGCGCTGAAGACCGGCGAAGGTGCGCTCAAGCTGATGCGCGATTTGCTGCGCCAGGTATTCACCAGCAGCGTGCCGGCGCGGCTTGGCTATTTGCTGGCGCGGCCCGCCTTGGATCGGCTGCGCGAATGGATGGACCCGCGCCGCTATAATGGCGCCATTCTGCTTGGGTTGAATGGCGTTGTGGTGAAATCCCATGGCGGGACAGATGCGCTTGGCTTTGCCCATGCCGTGGATGTGGCCATGGATATGGTGACGCATGGCTATAATGATCGGATCAAGGATGGTTTTGACCGGCTCGCGGGCCGCAATAGGCTGGCGCCTTCGCCAAACTGATGTAGCTTAGCGCCATGGTCATGCGTGCCTTGATCGCCGGCTGCGGCGGCTACCTTCCCCCTTTGCGGCTTTCCAATTATGAATTGGCGGCGCGACACGGGCTTGAAACATCGGATGCGTGGATTCAGGAACGCACGGGGATCAAGTTCCGCCATGTTGCCGCGCCTGACGAAGCCGCTTCTGATCTGGCCGCCGCCGCCGCGCGCGCTGCCTTGGCCGATGCTGGTGTGCCGGCGGCGCAAGTGGATGGCATTATCGTCGCCACTACCACGCCCGATTCCGGCTTTCCCGCGACCGCCGCGCGCGTGCAGGCCAAGATCGGCGCGGGCCTTGGCTTTGCTTTTGACATCACCGCGGCGTGTACCGGTTTCATCTATGGGCTTTCAGTCGCGGAAGCGATGATGCGCGCGGGCCATGCCCGCCACGTGCTGGTGATCGGCGCTGAAGTTTATACCCGCATTCTGGATTGGACCGATCGCGGCACTTGTGTTCTGTTTGGCGACGGTGCCGGGGCCGTGCTGTTGAGCGCCAGTGAGGGCGCCGGCAGCAACAAGGATCGTGGCCTGCTTTCAACGCATTTGCACGCCGATGGCCGGCATGGGGATATACTGGCTGTTGAAGGTGGCGCTGGTTCCACCGGCGGCACTGGCGTGTTACGCATGGCCGGCAAGGAGGTGTTCCGCCATGCTGTCTCCAAATTGGCGGCGGTGGTGGATGAGGCGCTGGCGGCCAATGGCCTGACGCATGCTGATATTGATTGGCTGGTGCCGCATCAGGCGAATCTGCGCATTATTGAAGCCATGGGCAAGAAATTGAACCTGCATCCTGGGCGTGTGGTGGTGACAGTTGACCGCCATGCCAATACCTCGGCGGCTTCCATTCCACTCGCGCTAGCCGAGGCGCGCGGCGATGGCAGGATCAGGAATGGCGATCTGGTGGTGATGGAAGCCATTGGCGGGGGGCTGACCTGGGGGTCGGCCGTTGCACGTTTCTGAGATTTCATGAGGCAGGCGGTTGACGTTGCCGCAGGAAGCCGGTTTTCTGTATGTAACAGGGATAAACTGGGACGGGGTCAATGGAAACCATCACGCGGGCCAATTTGGCCGAGGCGATTTATGCGCAGGTGGGGCTTTCGCGCAACGAAAGTGCTGATCTTTTGGAATCGGTGCTGGAGCGTATTTCCGCCGTGCTGGAATCCGGTGAATCGGTGAAGATATCTTCCTTCGGCACTTTCCTGGTGCGTCAGAAAGGCCAGCGCATTGGCCGCAATCCGAAGACCGGCGTTGAAGTGCCAATCCTGCCGCGCAAGGTGCTTTCCTTCCGCCCATCGCAAGTGTTGAAGGCGCGCATCAATAATGAAGAAGTGGAAGACGAAGCATGAGCGATACCGATGATGCGGATGACAAGGGGCGCCCGCGCAAGGCGCCGACAGCCTTTCGCACCATCAGTGAAGTCGCCGATGATTTGAATATTCCGCAGCATGTCTTGCGTTTCTGGGAAAGCAAATTCCCGCAATTGAAGCCGCTCAAGCGCGGCGGCGGTCGGCGCTATTACCGGCCCGAAGATATCGCGCTGCTGAAGCGCGTGGGCGATTTGCTCTATAATCAGGGCTATACCATCAAGGGGGTGCAGCGGTTGCTCCGTGATGGCACGGATGAAGGCCCGGGGCCCGTTGCGCTGGAATTGCCTTTGGGCGATCCACCGCCCGCCACTGAGGCATCTGAAGCCATGGCGCTGAAGGCCGCGCTGGCTGAGCTTGAGGATATTGCGCGCGCCTTGCATCGGCTTGCCGCATAACGCCATTCACCTGAGCCGAAACCGCCGCAAGGGGTGGCAAGCGCCAATTTAGGATGCTAGAGAACCTAAAGTCGGAGCGTAGCGCAGCCTGGTAGCGCATCAGTCTGGGGGACTGGGGGTCGTGGGTTCGAATCCCGCCGCTCCGACCATTGCCGAAAACTTGTGGTGGGATTTGGTGCGTGGCTTCAACGCATGGGCCAAAGGCGCGACCAAAGCCCAGCCGTGCCCTCGCGCAGCCCCGCCCAGCCTTCTTCAATCTGCGCGCTGCCGGCGGCCATCATTTCTTGCGCGGCCTCCGCATGGCGCTGCGTGGCGGCCCAGGCTTCCTGTGCCATGCCCTCCGCCACACCGGCCAGATGCGGCGCCAATGCCTCACCAAGCGCACAAGCCGCGCGCTGTTCCGCGCCGGGCGGGTTGCCCAAAACAGCATCCGCCAAGGCATCCCATGCGCGACCAGAGCCGAGCAGCAGCGAAAGCGCCACACTGCCCGCCTGGCCGATCAGGCAGCCATAGCCCATGCGGGCTTCGGGCAGCGCGTGTTTCGGCAGCAGGGGCGCGGCGGTTGTTGCTTCAGGCAGTTTCGGATTGGGGGGCGCGATATCGGAAGCCCGCGCTGCCATGGGAGTGGCAAGCAAAGCCAGCATGGCAGCCATAATGCCAAGTTTCCTCATGCGCGTTTTACCCCCCAGAATAGTGCCGGGCCGCCCTTCACCACATCGCGGATGCTCCGCCGATAGGCTTGCGGCGGCAGCACCAGGCCAAGCGGAATGAAGGGCACTTCCTGCCAGACCACGCGCTGAATATCCTCTGCGATGCCGCGTTCCACCGCCAGATCGGGCGCGGCGAACCAGGCATCGCGCAATTCCTCAAGCCGCGGCATGGTGGGCCAGCCGGACCAGGCATTGGCGCCATTGCCGCGAATGGGCATGTGGCTGCCAGGTACCGAGACATCCAAGCCTTCCCAGGTGGTGCAAAAGGCGCTCCAGCCGCCTTGATCCACCGGGCCGCGATTGGTGCGGCGCTGGATTTGCGTGCCCCAATCCATGGAAATGAAATCAACATTGAAGCCGATGCGCTTCATCACATCCGATGCCACCACGGCCAAGTTCTGCAACACCGGCAAATCAGTGGCCGACATCATCACCACGCGTTCATTCTTGTAGCCTGATGCCGCAAGTGCGGCGCGCGCCGCATCCAGGCTGCGCGGGCCGGTCAGCACTTCAAGCCCGGCATCATTGGCAAGCGGCGTACCGGGCGTGAAAACACCCGCCGGCACGTGGGAGAGCGTTTGATCCGTGCCGATGGCCGCATCCATGAAAACGCGCTGGTCAATCGCGGGCAAAAGCGCGCGGCGCACCGCGACATTGTCAAAAGGTGGATGCAGGAAATTGAAGCGCAGCACGCCAAGATTGCCGGCGTTATTGATGCGGTCCACCACAATGTCCCGATGCCGCCTCAATAGTGGTAACAAATCCGCATGCGGCGTTTCCCACCAATCCGTTTCATTGTTTTGCAGCGCGGCGGATGCGGTGGAAGGGTCCGGCATGATGCGCCATTCGACACGATCGAAGTACACAGGCTTGCCACCCGCCATGAAGTCCGATGCTTCCTGGCGCGTCTGATAGCCTTCGAAGCGGTCATAGACTGCGATATCGCCGGAACGGAACAGATCCTGCCGGAAACGGAAGGGGCCGCTGCCGGTGAAATCGCGGATTTGCTGGAAGGCATCGGTTTCCGCGATGCGTTCGGGCATGATGGCGCAAATGCTGGCCGATGGTTTGCCGAGCGCCCAAGCCAAGCCCGCCCAAGGCTGCTTCAGGCGAATTTCAAAGCGATTGTCATCCAGCGCGCGCATTTCATTCAGCAGCACGCCAAGCCTTTGGCCAAGCACATCGCGCTTTGACCAGCGATTGATGGAAGCGATGCAATCACGCGCGCGCACCGGTTCATTGTCATGGAACCGCAAGCCGGGGCGGAGTGTCATGGTCCAGGTCAGGCCATCGGCCGAAATCTCATGCCCTGCCAGCATCTGGTGCTTTGGACGAAAATCCGCACCCAGGCCGAACAATGTGTCATAAACCATCAGGCCGTGATTGCGGACAATGACGGCGGTGCTCCAGACCGGGTCCATGCTGGACAGGTTGCTTTGCGGAATGAAGCGCAGCGTGCGCGCGGCGGTCTGGCCCGTGGCAAAGCGCGGCGCGGCAAGCGCGGCGGCAGAGGCGGTAAGCAGTGCACGGCGTGCGATCATGACTGAGATCTCCTTGCTGATTAGGCCGAGCATGTCTTGGCGCGGGGTAGCGCGCAAGCCAACCCCTTGGAGAGTATCGGCATCAGGGCTAGGGTGTTCCGAAAGGGGACGCAGGCGATCCCCAAGCCGGAGGAGGGCTTCATGACATTCATGATGAAACGTCGCGCCATGGCGCGTCTTGGTTTCGGGGCTGGCGCTGTTCTGGCTGCGCCAGGAATTCTGCGCGCGCAGGGCAATTTTCCGGAACGTGTGGTCGAAGTCGTGACGCATGCCGGCGTTGGCGGCGGCACGGACATCACCGCACGCATGATGATGGTGCAGGCGCCAAGCGAATTCAAACAGGAATTCGTTGTGGTCAATCGCACCGCCGGCAGTGGCGCACAGGCGTTGCAATATCTGGCATCAAAGCCCGCGGATGGGCATACGATTATCCTGGTCACGCAGACCCATTTGCTGACCCAGCTGCGCAATCGCAACGTACCGCAGTTTTCCGAACTGGTGCCGCTGGTGCGCGCGACCGATGACCCGCAATTGGTATTGGTGCGGCGCGAAAGCCCCTTCCGCACCGCCGCTGATCTTGTGGCCGCTGGCAAGCAGCGTTCCTTGCGCTTTGGTGGCACGCATGTGGGCGGCGTTGACCATATCTCCATCTTCTCCTTCGGGCGCGCGGCAGGTTTGCAGCAGCCAACCCTGGTGCCCTTCCGCGGCGGTGGAGAGATTGTGATCAATCTGGTCGGCGGTAATACCGATTCTGCCCTGGTCAATCCTGCGGAAGCGGAAGCGCAGTTGCGTTCTGGTGAATTGCGCCCGCTGCTCGCCCTTTCTGAAAAGCGACTTGCGGGCTTTCCTGACCTGCCGACAGCAATGGAGGCCGGGATTGATTGCGTTGCTTCAACCGTGCGCGGATTTTGTGTGTTGCGGGGAACCCCTGAAGATCGCGTGGCACGGCTGGAGGAAGGGTTGCTCCGCGCCATGTCCGGCCCGATTTTCAAGACCTACCTGGAAAACACGGGTCAATCACCGGATAGCGTGGTGGGGCGCGCCGCCTGGGGGGCGCAGCTTCAGGCCTTCCATGATAGCGGGCGGGAAGCACTACTGGCGCTTGGCCTGCTGCGCTGATGCGCGGCGCGCGCAACCCGAACCACGCCATCGCCGCCAGTATCGCGGCGGTGGCCTTCGCCGCCATTGCCGCGACCTTCACCTTTGAACCTGTGCCACCTGGCCTGCCCGGGCTTGGCGCAGTTGAATTTCCGCGTCTGGTATCGGCAATCCTTTTGTTGCTGGCGCTGCTTCTGGGGCTGACCGCGGCATCTCCTGCAAATGAGGATGATGCGCCGCGCATTTCATCCCGCGCTTGGTTGATTTTTGCTCTCTGTCTTGGGTTTCTGCCTTTGGTTGAGATCATCGGCATGATCCCGGCGATCCCCATTTTCTTGCTGGTGGCAGGGCTGCTTTGGGGCGGTACTCCCTGGGCCACGCTGGTGCTTTCAGCACTTGGCATGGGCATCGCCATCTGGCTGGTATTCGTGAAGATTTTCCGGCTGACTCTGCCTAAGGGTTGGCTTGGCAGCATGTTGGGGTTTTGAGTGATGGAAGATTTTTTGGGTGGGCTTGCCATTCTGCTTGATCCCTGGGTCATGTTCATGGTGTTCCTTGGCACCGTTCTAGGGATTTTTGTGGGCGCGCTGCCAGGGATTTCGGGCAGCACCACCATCGCGCTGATGCTGCCAATGACAATCACCATGGGCCCTATTCCGGCTATCTGTTTTCTAGGCGCAATCTATTGCGCGGCGAATTTTGGCGGATCCATCACTGCCATTATGGTGAATGCACCGGGCGATCCTTCGGCGAGTGCCACCGCGCTTGAAGGCTACAAGATGGCGGAAAAGGGCCAGGCCGGGCTGGCACTTGGCATGTCTGCGGTTTCTTCGGCGATTGGCGGGATATTCTCGATTTTTGTGCTGATCATTGCGGCCCCCTTGCTGGCGCGCGCGGCCTATTCCTTTGGGCCTCCGGAATATTTTGCGCTGGCCGTCTTCGGGCTTTCCATGTGCGCGGCGATTGGCGGCGATAGCGCGGTGAAGAATTTGATTGCTGCAGCACTTGGTGTTTTGCTGGCGACTGTGGGGATGGATCTGACCACGGGTACGGAACGCTTTGCCTTTGGCATTGATGAATTGGCCGATGGTATCAAGTTTGTGCCGGTTCTGATCGGGCTTTTCGCGGTTGGTGAAATGCTGGATCAGGTTGTGCGCCGGGCGGAGAAAGCGAAGATCATTGCCATGGATGCGGCGCGCGTGCCGGGCATGGCGGAATTTCGCAAATGCAATCGCGCCATCTGGATTGGTAGCGGTATTGGCACCTTCATTGGCGCCTTGCCAGCCTTGGGCGCCACAACGGCAGCGCTGATTGGTTATAATGAAACGCGCCGTTGGTCCAAGCATAAGGAGGAATTTGGCAAGGGCAGCATTGAAGGTGTTGCAGGGCCTGAGGCCGCGAATAATGCCGCAGTTGGTGGTTCCATGGTGCCGACGCTGGCACTTGGAATTCCCGGCAGCGCAACGACGGCGATTATTCTGGCCGCGCTGATTGTGCAGGGGGTGCGGCCGGGGCCGCATCTTTTTACGGAGCAGCCAACTTTGCTGTACGCCGTATTCGCTTCGATGTTGGCGGCCAATCTTTTCTATCTTGGGCTTGGGCTTTACATGGCCAAATTCTTCGCGCGGATTTCCTTGGTGCCGCCCGCAATCCTGTGGCCATCGGTGTTTGCGCTTTCGATTATCGGTGCCTATGGGCCGGATCAATCCATGGGTGATGTCGTCATCATGCTTGTGGCGGGCGTGGTGGGTTTTCTGTTTCGCCGTACCGGGTTTTCGCCCGCGCCTTTGATCATGGGACTGGTGCTGGGTGGGAAGATGGAAGAAACGCTCAAGCAATCACTGATCATCTTCGGCGATGATGTCAGCATGTTCGCAACACGCCCCATCGCGATGACGCTGCTGTGCATCACCGCTATTGGGCTATTGTGGCCGCTGCTTGGCAGGCTTTGGCGGATGCGCGGGGTGTAGCGCGGGGACTTTTAGCGCTGCGTCGGGTAGTAAAGTGAGACGGTATGCGTGGCCTCGGCAAAAATCAGCCAGCGTTCCACCAATAGCCCGGCGACGGCGCTGGCAGCGGCAAGTAGGCCCAATGCCATGGCGGCGCCGCCCCCGCCGAGGATGATGGCAAGGCAAAACAGCAGCGCTGGCAAAGCGAAGCCGAGCAGCAAGGCAATGATGCGCAGCTTGGCCGCATGCACACGCCCCACGCGAAACGCCATTTCGCGCAGCAGGTAATTGCTTTCTGTATGAGGGCTTTCCAGCGGGCGCACCTTGCCGATGAAGCCAAGCCCCGTGGCGCTTTCGCGCGTGCTGGCGGCGGGCGTGGCATCCACACTCGCCCAATAGGCGCGTTTGAACATGAGCGCTGCCATGCCGAGTGCTGCCGCGACCAAAGCAGGGAAAAATCCGCCACCCCAGAAAATGGCGAGCATGGCGAGCAATGACGCGCCTGAAAAGCTCGCGAACAGCAAATAGCCCGGCGCAACCATGGGGTGATGCCACTCCTTCACGGGTTTCAGCGACGCGTAGATCATGCCGGTGCAGTAAACCGTGACCGCCGCGCCGGCGGCGGAAAGCAAACCTGCGGGCAGGATCAACCCTGCCTCATCATGCGCGAGCGCGATCAGAAAAACCGTGGCAGGCAGAAAGGTCAGCACTGCCGCGACACCTTCGCGCGAAAGCCAGGAAGACCGCCATTGGCTGAGCGCGCGCCAGGCGCGTTCTGGCCGGCCGAGATGCAACAGCGATGAACATAGCCCCGCAACAATCAGCGCAAGGGCGATGATGGCCGCAGTTGCGCCAAACAGGCTGCTCGCCGGCAAAAGCCCAAGCGGCTTCAACACACCAAGCCAGAACAGCAAGCCGTAACCTGCGCCGGATGCGACGGTGAAGAAAATGATGGAAGGCGCGGGTTTCATCGGGACAGCACCTTATCCATCCAGCGCAGCAGCGGATTGGTGATTTGGCTGGGCAATGGCCCGGCTTCCTTGGGCGCCGTCTTCACCTGGCTGGAAGCCTTGCGCGGCGGGAGGTAGCGATTGACGGGCTGATAGCCCATCTCTGGCATCAGCTCGTACCCGCCGCGTTCGGCGACAAGCTTTGAGACATCGCTGTTTGGATCGCCAAGATCACCGAAATGCCGCGCATTGGCCGGGCAAGTGGAAACACAGGCCGGCACGCGGCGGTCTTCCGGGATAGTTTCGTTATAGATACGATCAACGCAGAGCGTGCATTTCTTCATGACACCCTGGTCTTCATCCAATTCCCGCGCGCCATAAGGGCAGGCCCAGGCGCAAAGCTGGCAGCCGATGCACATATCGGTATTGACCAGCACAATGCCATCTTCCGCGCGCTTGTAAGAAGCGCCCGTCGGGCAAACCGTGACACAGGCCGGCGTTTCGCAATGGAGACACGAACGCGGGAAATGCACCGTGCGGCCTTCATCACCATCACCGGCTTCATAGGCATGCACGCGGTTGAACCAGACACCTTCCTGCGCGGCGGAATAAGGGTGCTGATCCGGCAGCGGCGCCATATGCCCGCTGGTGTTCCATTCCTTGCAATTCGTCGCACAGGCATGGCAGCCGACACAGGTATCAAGGTCAATGACAAGGCCGAGCTTCTTCGCCCCCGGCGTAGGATTGGGCAGCGATGTCATGGCTTTTTATCTCCTGCATTGAAGCGCAGAATATCGGGCGGTTCCGGCATATTGGGTGGCGGCTTCAGCGCGCTTGGATGCGGCGCGGTGATGCCTTCCTCGCCGGGGGCGCATTTCTTGATATTCACGCGCAGATCATACCAAGCGGCCTGACCGGTGATGGGGTCAGCATTCGCAAGACGCGGGCCGGTTTGCGCGGGCAGCCATTCGCTGATCACATGGTTCAGCAAAAAGCCACGCTGCGCTTCCGCGGCATCGGGGCTGAGCATCCAGGCGCCAGCGCGCTTGCCAATCGCGTTCCAGGTCCAAACCGTATCGGGGTTCACGCCTTCCATCAGCGTCACTTGCCCCTTCACCCGGCCATTGCGGCTTTCGACCCACACCCAATCATCCTGTGCGATGCCCATCGCTTCGCCCTTGGTGCGGCTCATATACAGGCGATTGGCGCCGTGGATCTGCCGCAGCCACGCATTCATCGACCCCCAGGAATGATACATCGCCATGGGGCGCTGCGTGACGGCTGAGAAAGGAAAGTCTGAGACATCATGCGCAACTTGTTCCAGCGGCGCATACCAGATGGGCAGCGGGTCACAGTAGGTACGCACGCGTTCGCGCAAGGCTTCCGGTGGCTGCTTTTCGCCATGGCCTTCGGCGGCGAGGCGGAATTTCTGCAAGGGTTCTGACCAGATTTGCAAGACGATCTGATCAGACTTGCCAATCAGCCCCATTGCCTTGGCGTTTTCCAGATAGAGCTTGTTGGAATGCTTGAAATAGCTTTCCTCGGCGGAGAAATCATGCCGCCAAAAGCAACCATTTTCGATGTAGCGCTGCAATTGATCCGGGTTGGGCTTGCCGACCCCTTTCGCGCTGCCATCTTCCCCGCGCCAGCCCGCGAGTGGTCCCACACCCGGCATGCGTTCGTGATTGACGATGTAATCCGCGTAATCCTTGAAGCGCGCGCTGCCATCTTCCTTGGTGAAGGCGGGCAGACCAAGACGTGCGCCCAATTCAATCAGCACATCCTGGAAGGGGCGCACATCACGATCCGGCTTTAGCACCGGCTGGCGAATGGCATCGCCCGGCCCATGCGAAGACCCAATCGGGCGATCCAGAATGGAAATGCAATCCCAGCGTTCCAGATAGGTTGTGTCCGGCAGGATCAGATCAGCATAGGGCACGGTTTCGCTGAAAAACGCATCGGAATAGATCACGGTTGGGATGACGTAGTCGCCGCTTTCATCCTTGGCCGTGAGGCATTCAATCGTCTCCAGCGGGTTCATCGCGCTATTCCAGGCCATATTCGCCATGAACATGAACAGCACCTCAATCCTGTAGGGATCGCCCTTCGCCGCATTGCCGATCACGGTATGCATCATGCCATGTAGACCAAGCGGCGCTTCCCAGGAAAAGGAATGGTCAATGCGAATGGGGGATCCATCATCATTGACCAGCAAATCATCCGGCCCATGGGTGAAGGACAGGATATTGCCAGCAAGCGGCGTATTTGGCTTTGAATTCTTGCCCGCGGGGCCGGGGCCGGGCGGAATGGGCCGCGGGAAAGGCGCCTTGTAGCGCCAGGAACCAGGCGTATCGATGGCACCCAGCAGCATTTGCAGAATATGCAAGGCGCGGCAGGTATGAAAGCCGTTGGAATGCGCGCTGATGCCGCGCATGGCGTGCAGCGCGACAGGCCGGCCCACCATTTTCTCATGCCGACGGCCTAGCGTATCGGTCCAGGGCTGATCGAGCGTAATGGTCTGGTTGAAGGCGACATCGGCCATTTCGGCGGCGATGCGGCGAATGCGTTCCGCATCCAGCCCGCAACGTTCCGCGACCGCTTCCGGCGCATATTCGGCGCCCAGATAGCGTTCGGCCATCAAATGGAAAACGGGGCGCGCCTTGCGGCCATCCGGCAGGGTGAAATCGCCGACAAGTACGGGGGAAAGATCAGCCGCCGCCGCATCCATGGCACCGCGCGCCCGATCCCAGGCTTGCGGCTTGCCATCGGCATCTCGGGCGAATAGCCCATCATCCGCGCCGCCCGGATTGCGGATCACCAGCCAATGCGCATTGGTATGCCGCACCAGGAATTCGGAATCCACCCAATCATTGCGCAGCAATTCATGGATCAGCGCCATGACGAAAAGCCCATCCGTGCCGGGGC
The DNA here is from genome assembly GCA_020249265.1 of Roseomonas sp. Classification (GTDB taxonomy): domain Bacteria; phylum Pseudomonadota; class Alphaproteobacteria; order Acetobacterales; family Acetobacteraceae; genus Neoroseomonas. Next base: position 8,919 of record JADCGA010000030.1, on the reverse strand, counting down.
GGATGCCCACCCATTCATCGGCAATAGCGGAATAGCCAGTACGTACGGGATTGACGGAAACCACCTTGGCGTTGCGCTGCTTCAGCGCGGCGAGGCCGGTTTTGATTGGGTTGGAATCATGATCCTCGGCGACGCCCAGGATCAGAAGATATTTTGAGCGTTCCCAATCGGGTTCGCCAAACTCCCAGAAGGAACCGCCAATGGTGTAAAGCCCGCCGGCGGCCATATTGACCGAACAGAACCCGCCATGCGCTGCGAAATTGGGCGTGCCGAATTGCGCCGCCCAAAATCCCGTGAGCGATTGGGATTGGTCGCGCCCGGTGAAGAAAGCCAGGCGCTTCGGGTCAGTTTCCCGCACTTTCCGCAGCGCGCTGGTGGCGATTTCCATCGCCTCATCCCAGGAAATCTCGGCATACTCGCCGGAACCGCGCGGCCCAACCCGCTTCAAGGGCGCTTGCAGGCGCGCCGGGCTATATTGCGTCATGATGCCGGCGCTGCCCTTGCCGCAGAGCACGCCCTTATTCACCGGATGATCGGGATTGCCTTCGATATAGCGAACGCGGCCATCCTTAAGATGCACGCGAATCCCGCAGCGACAGGCGCACATATAGCAGGTGGTGGTCTTCACCTCATCGCCGATCGGCGCCGAATAGGCGATCCGATCCGTTGTGCTGCCATCTGGCATACGCCGATCCTCCACTTTTCGAGTCAAGAGTAGCGCATGGCGGGGTGGCCCTGCAAAGGGGGCGGGCGGCTTTGACGGGGCCAGTCCCGGGGCTTAGCGTCCCGGGCAAAGTTTTGGAGACCGGCCATGAAACTGCCAACCCATGGGCGCTATCAGCATAGCGCCATCCCGCACCGCCCCACCTATGAATGGCCCAATGGCAGCAGGCTTGCGGTGGTGCTGTGCAATAATATCGAAGCCTTTGCCTTTCGCGCCGGGCTTGGCAGCGACAGTACCGGCGCCGCCGCGCCGCAATCCCAGCGCAATTACGCCTGGCGGGATTACGGCAATCGCGTCGGGCTTTGGAACATGCTGGCCATGTTCGATGAATACGTGCTGCCTTGTGCGCATAATGTGAATGGGTTGGTCTTGGATACTTGCCCGGAGATTGCTCCGGCTTTGATCAAACGCGGCGATGAGTTTATCGGCCATGGCCGCACCAATGCCGAACGCCAGGACATCCTGTTCGAAGATGATGAACGCCGGCTGATCGCCGAAAGCCGAGAGGCGATCATCCGCCACACCGGCAAGGCACCGGATGGTTGGCTTGGCCCCTACATCACGCAATCCGCTTCAACGCTTGATCTGCTGAAGGAAGAAGGTTTTGGCTATGTCATGGATTGGCCGGCGGATGACCAGCCTTTCTGGATGACAACCCGCGCCGGGCCCATGCTCTCCGTGCCCTACTCGATCGAAGTGAATGACAGCCCTGTTGCGATCTTTCGCCAACAAGCGGCGCGGGATTTCGCCGATATGGTGGTGGATCAGTTCGATGAAATGCTGGATCGTTCGCGCGACATGCCACTGGTGTGTTCCATCGTGCTGCACCCTTTCATCATCGGCCAACCCTTTCGGCTTCGCCCGTTTCGCCGCGCCATGCAGCATATTTTGACGCAACGGGATAAGATTTGGCTGGCACGCCCCGGTGAGATCGCGCGCCATGCCGCCAGCCTGCCCAAGGGCATTGTGCCGGGGTCGGAGATGCTGCCATGAACCGCAATCTGCCGAATTGGCGTTCCTTGCTTTACGTGCCCGCCAGCGAGGAACGCTTTGTCGCCAAGGCGCATGAACGCGGCGCGGATGTGATTATTCTTGATCTGGAAGATGGCGTGGCGCCGGATTCAAAGGCCCGCGCGCGGGCTGGGCTTGCGGCTTCGGCGGCCAGTGCGCGGCGCAATGGCGCGGATATTGTGGTGCGCATCAATCGCCCGCTCCGCATGGCTGCCGAGGATATTGCTGCTGCGGCGGCAGCGGGCGCGGATGGCGTGATCTGCACCAAGATGATGGGCGCGGATCATGTGCGGCTGCTCTCGGAACTCGCGGGCGAATCAGAAGTGGCGGCGGGTCGCGAAATCGGGTCGCTCCGCTTTATTGTGCTGATCGAAGATGCAGCGGCGTTGCGGCAGGCGGATGCGATTGCCGGCGCCGATCCGCGCATTGTGGCGCTGGGCGTCGGCGGGGAAGATTTGGCCACCGATCTTGGCGCAGAACCAACACCCGATGCGCTGGATTTGCCAAAGCGCCTTGGCCTGATAGCCGCCCGCGCAGCGGGCATTCTACCGCTTGGCTTCATCGGCACGGTGGCGGGCTTGAAGGATTTGGATGGCTATCGCGCCATGCTGCGAAGGTCTCGTGCGATTGGTTTTGCCTGTGCGTCCTGCGTGCATCCATCGCAGGTTGCGATCATCAATGAGGAATATGGCGCGCGGCCCGAGGAAGTGGAACGCGCCAAGCGCCTGGTCGCGGCGTTTGATGCCGCGCTGGCGGAAGGCAAGGGCGCGGTCGCCTTTGAAGGCGATATGATTGACAAGCCGATTGTGGAGCGCGCGAAGAAACTGATCGCGCGGGCGGGTTGAGCATTTTCAAGCCAAGTGGAATCACTTGGCGGCTCGGAAAATGCGATCAAACGATGCTTTAGAGCGTCTCTGCCATGCGGATGCGTGGCGGAAACGCTCTAAACCACCGCCGTCATGCCGCCATCCACGTAAAGCAGATGGCCGTGCACGAAGTTTGATGCAGGGGCGGCAAGGAAGACGGTGGCGCCGACCAATTCCTCCACCTTGCCCCAGCGCCCGGCAGGCACGCGCTTGCAGAGCCAATCGCTGAATTCCGCATTCTGCACCAGCGCGCTGGTCAGTTCCGTCGCGTAATAGCCGGGGGCGACGCCATTCACATTCACACCATGCTTCGCCCATTCGGCGCAAAGCGTGCGCGTCAACATGCGCAGTGCGCCCTTGCTTGCGGCATAGGGCGCGATGGTGGGGCGGCCCAATTCGCTTTGTACGGAACAGATGGTGATGATTTTGCCAGCGCCGCGGGGGACCATGCGCTTGCCGGCGGCCTGGCAACAATACCAGACGCCATCAAGGTTTGTGCCCAGCACTTCCCGCCAGGTCTCCGGCGGCATGTCAACCGCCGGCGCGCGACGCATGATGCCAGCATTGGCGACGAGGATATCAATTGGCCCGATCGTTCTTTCCATTTCGGTGAAACCATGTTCCACCGCCTGCGGGTCGGTCACGTCAAAGGCGCGGTTGATGGTCTCAATGCCGGCCTCACGCAGCTTGGCCTGCGCCGCCGCCAAGCGCGCGGCATCGCGGCCATTGATGATCACACGCGCGCCCGCCTCTGCCAGCCCCTTGGCCAAGGCATAGCCAATTCCCTGGCTGGAACCTGTCACCAGCGCAATCTTACCAGTCAGATCAAACATCTTGCTCATCCGCGTATCACCCCGCTATCGCGCAATTTCTGGAACTGTGCTGTGCCCAAAGCGGGTTCCAGGATTTCCGCATTATGTTCCCCAAGCCTGGGCGCTGGCCGTGCCAAAATGCCAGGTGTTCCTGATAGTCGCGGCACCATGCCATGCATCGGCAGCCAGCCGCCTGGCATATCGGCATCCGGCACTTCGATCAGCGCTTCGCGTTCAATGGCGTAGGGGTCGCTATCCAGCATTTCGGTATCCATGATGGGGCCAATGGTCACACCGGCCTTGTCGAAATGCGCGAGGTTTTCAGCCAAGTCGCGCTCTGCAATGAAGCCGCCGATGATGGCATCCAATTCCTGCCAGTTCTGCACGCGCGCCGGGTTATTGGCGAAGCGCGGGTCGGTGATCAGCGCTTCCTGTCCGATGGACCGCAGCAGCTTTTCCGTCATGCCTTGTGTGGAAGCGGAAAGGCAGACCCAGCCACCATCCTTGGTGCGATACGCATTGCGCGGTGATGTATTGGTGCTGCGGCTGCCGGTGCGCGGCTTGCGTTTACGCGTCAGGCGCCAATTCGCCACTTGCGGTTCCAGCACGCTGAACAAAGGCTCAAACAGTGAGACATCAATCACCTGTCCCTGGCCGGTGGCTTCCGCATGGCGCAGCGCGATCATGGTGGCGGCGGCGCCGTAAAGCCCGGCAAAGGCATCGCCCATGAACATGGGCGGCAGCACAGGTTCGCGATCCTCAAAGCCATTGATCGCAGCGAAGCCGGAATAGCCTTCCACCAAAGTGCCAAAGCCCGGCTTATGCCGATACGGCCCATCCTGCCCCCAGCCGGAAACCCGCGCGATCACCAGGCGCGGATTGGCGGCGAGCAAACCAGCGGGATCAAGCCCCATGGCTTCCAGCACGCCTGGGCGGAAGCTTTCCACCAGCATCGCCGCGTCACGCGCCAAGGCACGCACGGCGGCGATGCCTTCCGGGTTTTTCAGATCAAGGCAAATGCTTTTCTTGTTGCGGCAAATGGTCTTCCAGCTTGTCTCAACGCCGCCCACGCGCCAGGCGCGTAGCGTATCGCCTTCGGGCGGTTCCACCTTCACCACTTCCGCGCCGTGATCAGCAAAAACCTTGGTCAGGATATTGCCGGCGACCAGGCGGGAAAGATCAATGACGCGCACGCCATCCATGGCGCCCTTGGCGGTGGGGTCGAAGCTTTTGCGGTGCATTTCGGCCATGGGATCAATCCAACTTGATATTCGCCGCTGTCGCGACTTCGCGCCAGCGGGCGAGTTCCACGCGAAGAAGCTCGCTAAAGGCTTGCGGTGTGGTGGGGGATGGCCGCGCGCCTTCGCTTTGCAGCAGCTTCGCCATTTCCGGATCGGCCAAAGCGGCATTGGCCTCCGCGTTCAGGCGCGCGAGGATTTCGGGCGGCAGGCCGCGCGGTGCAAATAGCCCCCACCAGATATCGCTTTCATAATCAATGCCGGTTTCCTTGACGGTGGGGCCAGGGGGCGAGCCATCTGGCGCGCCTGGCGCGGTATAGGCCAAAAGCCGCACACGGCCTTCGCGCACCACCCCGGCCGCGCTTGGCATGGTGGTGATCAGCACGGGGATATGCCCCGCCACCAGATCGGTCACCGCCGGCGGCATGCCGCGATAGGGCACGTGGTTCATCTGAATGCCGGCGCGCAGGCAAAAATACTCGGTGACGAAATGATTGATCCCGCCGGGACCGGAGGAACCATAATCAATCGCCCCCGGCCTTTCACGTGCCATGCGCACAAGGTCGCCCACGCTGCGCGCGGGGAAATCAGGATGCACCAGCACAATGAAGGGCGAACGTGCCAGCAGGGCGACGGGGGTGAAATTCTCCAAGACCCCCCAGGGCACGCGCTGCGTGATGGAGGTTGTGGCGAAGGAGGAAGATGAGACCATGAGCGTATAGCCATCAGGCGCTGCTTGCGCGACCGCGGTGGCGCCAATCGCACCACCCGCACCGGCGCGGTTTTCAATCACCACGGGCTGGCCGAGTCTTGCTTGCAAACGCTCGGCCAAGGGGCGGGCTACCACGTCGTTGGACCCGCCGGGCGGGAAGGGCACGATGATCCGCACAGGCCGCGCGGGCCAGGGCGCCTGGGCCAGGGCGGGGGCGGCAAGCGGGCTTGTAGCGGCGGCCAGCAAAAGGGCGCGGCGGGGCAGGGCAGGGGTCATCGGATGGTCTCCCGGAAGGCGATGGCGCCAGTCTTGCCCATTGCGGCGCTTCTGCGAAGCCGCTCGCCCCTATTCAGCCGGGGCAGCATTGGCCATCATGCATCGCTCAAAGAGGATTCTTGTCAGCTATGGCCAATGACAGGCCCTTCAGGGAATGGCCCTTGGATCAGCTCGCCGAATATGCGGCGCAGCATAAGGGTGATCGCGTTCTGTTGTCCCAGTTATTGATCGAAACGGAACGTCGCCCGGGCGCGCGTGCGAAGCTGATGGCGCGGCGGATTGAGAATGCGCTGGCGAATATCCTGACCAAGGTGCCAGGCCGTGGTGCGCCGCCTGAGGAAATGCGCCGCTATTTGGCGATTGCCGCCGAAGAAATCGCCGTGCTGCGCAAGCGCTTGCAGGATGCGGAGACGGAGCTGAAGAAGTTCAAGGAAACGCCGACCGATGGCAGCGCCCATGCGCGGGTGTACCTCACGCCCAATGCACCGCTTTGGCTGATTGTGGAGGTGCGCCGCGCCTTTCGCCGGCGCTATCATCCCGATCGGCAGACTGATCCCGCGAAGCGCCAGAATGCTGAGGAAATCTTCAAGCGCGCCGAGGAGGTTTTTGAAAATTTGAAGGGCAGAGAGGAGGATTAGTTCTGCGATTTCGATCGCTGAACCATTCAGCCTGGGATCAATTCCGTACAAAGCCGCGGGATATGCTGCGCGAAGGGAAAGAATCCACGCCCAGCCAGCGGCCAACAGGCCGCATCCCAAGCGCGGCGCAGCGGCGCAACGCCATAAGGGCGCAAGGCATCTGCCACCCAACCCACCGGCGCTTCAGGCATCACTACCGCTGCATGCCTTGAAACATCAGGCAAATCAGCAAGTGCCACGCGCTCAACCGGCACGCCGAAATGCTGCGCGGCGCGGTTCAGCCCATCCTCCAGCGCGTCAGCCACAAAGCGCTGCACGATTGGCGAGGCACCAAGCGGGGAACGCGCCGCGGGACAGCAAAGGCCAATCACGCGCTGCACCTGAAGCCCCGCTAGCGGCAGGCTTTCAGGGTGCAAATCATCCTCATTCAGCAACAGCACTACCGGGCCAGGCGGCACCCCGGGCAAATCCGGCACTGGGCGCGGTGGGGGCGGTTCAGGCTCCTGCACGGGCTCGGGCTTTTCATTCAAGGTGCCATGCGGGGCGAAACGCCCGCCCGTGTGGCGTGCGATATTCTCCGCCCGCGCAACATAATGCTTGCCCTTGGTATGCAGCCCCGCCACCCAGCGCCAGGAAAGGGTATTGGATGCCGCATCACCATCCAGCAAATGCCGCAGAAAGAAATCCGCGCCCAAAACCCAAGGCAGGTGCAGGGTAAAAATCCAAATACTGGCAAACCACATGCGCGCGTGGTTGTGCAAATAGCCGGTCTCAACCAGCTCCTCCACCCAGGCATCGAAGCAGGCAATGCCGGTGCTCCCGGCGATGGCTGCGGCATAACCCTCAGGCGGCGTTTGCAGGCCAGCCGCGACACGCGTGCGATAATCGGCCCATACTGCCGGGCGTTGTGCCAGCCAGCCCTTCCAATAGCTCCGCCAAAACACTTCCTGGATGAATTTTTCGGCCACCTCCGCGCCATGGGCGGCGATGGCGGCGGCCACTACCTCCTGCTCCGTGATCAGGCGATGTCGGATATAGGGGGAAAGCGCCGAGACATAGGCGGGTTTGCCGGGGCCGGGGTCGAAATTGCGCCCCTCGGCATAGGCGCGACCCATCAGGGGCGTAAAGGCCGCCAATCTTTCAAGGGCAGCGGCGCGGCTTGGCTGCATGGCGGCGGAACGGCAAGGGCCACGCGGCCCTTGCCACCAGACTTACAGCTTTTCGACCTGGCCGTATTCCAGATCCACGGGCGTGGAACGGCCGAAGATGGAAACGCTCACCTTAAGGCGGCCCTTTTCCTCATCCACTTCTTCGACAACGCCGTTGAAGGAGGTGAAGGGGCCATCGGCCACGCGAATCTGCTCACCAACCTCATAGATCACGGCGGGCTTGCGGGGCTTGTCCACACCTTCTTGCACTTGCTTCAACAAGCGCTCGGCTTCCGCCGCCGGCACAGGCTGGGGCTTGTTGCGCGCGCCAAGGAAACCAGTGACCTTCGGTGTATCCTTCACCAAATGCCAGGCGTCATCAGTCATTTCCATCTTCACCAGCACATAGCCGGGGAAGAATTTGCGGTCCGTATCAATCTTCTGGCCGCGCCGCACCTCAACCACCTGTTCGGTCGGCACCAGCACTTCGTCGAACTTGTCGGCCAGGCCCTTTTGCGCAGCCTGCTGCTTGATCTGCTCGGCGATCTTGCGCTCGAAGCCAGAATAGACATGCACGACATACCACTTCTTATCGGCCACGGTGCCGTACCTCCTTAAAACCTTGCTTAGCCGATACCAAAGACCAGCCGCATGGCCAACTGAATCAGCTGATCCACGACCAGAAAGAAAATCGCAGCCAAGGCCGAAAGCCCCAGCACCAGCCCTGTGGTGATGAGGGTCTCCTTACGCGACGGCCAGGTAACCCTGGAGGCTTCCTGACGGACTTCCCGGACGAATTGCGCGGGATCGAGCTTGGCCACTATCGGTTCCCCTGAAAAACATCACCGGGCGGCAGCCTTGTCAGACCCCCACCCGGACAAGAAAAACTACTTAAACTGGCAGGGGTGGAGGGTCTCGAACCCCCAACCTCCGGTTTTGGAGACCGGCGCTCTAGCCAATTGAGCTACACCCCTCAACACGGCCTAACCTAGCCGTGATAGCACCGGGCGGAAAGGCCAAAACCCCGCCGCCCCGCAAGCCTTCTTACGCCGTGATCTTCGCGACAACGCCGGCGCCGACGGTGCGGCCACCTTCACGAATGGCGAAGCGCAGGCCTTCATCCATCGCGATCGGCGCAATCAATTCCACATCCATCGAGACATTGTCACCCGGCATCACCATCTCCACACCTTCCGGCAGAGACACAACGCCAGTCACATCCGTGGTGCGGAAGTAGAATTGCGGACGATAATTGGTGAAGAATGGCGTGTGACGCCCGCCTTCTTCCTTCGTCAGCACATAGGCTTCCGCCTTAAACTTCGTATGCGGCGTGATGGAGCCCGGCGCGGCCAGCACCTGGCCACGTTCCACATCTTCACGCTTCGTGCCGCGCAGCAGCGCGCCGATATTGTCGCCCGCCTGGCCCTGATCCAGCAGCTTGCGGAACATTTCAACGCCGGTCACCGTCGTCTTCACCGTGTCCTTCAGACCAAT